>NZ_CP025394.1:2485000-3727500 GCF_002943525.1 Kitasatospora sp. MMS16-BH015
TGGCCGGCAGCGACCACCACCCCGCGCCGACCGCCGCGCACGCCCCGCCGGCCAGCCAGGACGAGCTGGTGCCCACCATCCCGACCGGCACCGCAGCCCCGGGCGCCGCGGCCCCGACCGGCACCCCGCCCCAGGGCACCCCGGCCGCCCCGCCCGCACCGGGCAGCGGCTCCCCCGCCGCCCCGGACCCGAACCGGGGCCCGCTGACCGGCCGGACGGTGCTGCTCGACGCCGGCCACAACACCGGCAACGGCAAGCACACCACCGAGATCAACCGCCAGGTGGACATCGGCAACGAGCAGAAGGAGTGCGACACCACCGGCACCGAGACCAACGCCGGCTACTCCGAGGCCGAGTACACCCTGGACGTCTCCCGCCGGGCCCGGGCCATCCTCCAGACCCGCGGCGCCACCGTGGTCTTCACCCAGGACGGCGACCGCCCCTGGGGCCCCTGCATCGACGAACGGGCGAAGATCGGCAACGACGCCCACGCCGACGCCGCGATCTCCGTGCACGGCGACGGCGCCCCCGCCTCCGGCAGCGGCTTCCACGTGATCCTGCCCGCCAAGGTGGTCGCGGGCCGGGCCGACACCTCCGCGATCGTCGACCCCTCCCGCCGGCTCGGCCTGCTGCTGCGTCAGGACTTCAAGGCCGCCACCGGCGAGCCCTACGCCGACTACATCGCCCAGCAGGGCCTCGACACCCGCGCCGATCTGGGCGGGCTCAACCTGTCGAAGGTGCCGAAGGTGTTCATCGAGTGCGGCAACATGCGAAACTCGGGCGATGCCCAGCGGATGACGGACCCCCAGTGGCGTCAGCAGGCCGCCCAGGGGATCGCCGATGCCCTGACGGCCTTCCTGACCACCACCGACACCCCCGGCGGGACGGGCTGACCGAGCCCCGCCGCAGGGGCCGGGGACCGTGATCGCGGAGGGCGCTGTGCGGGGCCAAATGCCGTACCTCTAGGCTTTTGCCCCGTATGCCTCCGGCAGCCAGCCGGCGGCACCGCCGTCCAGGACCGACCGAAGACAGACCAACGAGGGGAACGTACGTGAATCTGCGCGCTCTCACCAGGGGAGACGCCGCCGTCGCAGGTGCGGCGCTCCTGCTGCTCATCGCCTCCTTCCTGCCGTACCGTTCCTTCAGCTTCTGCGTCCTGAAGACGTGCAGGACCAACTCGACCAGCGCGTGGTCGACGGACCTCTTCCCCGTACTGCCCTCGGTCTTCCTGCTCGGGATCGCCGCCGCCGTGCTGGTGCTGCTGCACCGCTCGCAGGGCGAGGCGGCCACCGGCCGCCAGATCCTCGGCCTGCGGCTCGACCAGTGGGGCACCGCGCTCTCGCTGGCCGCGCTCTGGTCCGGCCTGACCTCGCTGGCCGGCGGCGGCTCCGCCGTCAGCAACGGCTTCGGCGCCTGGCTCGCGGTGCTGGCCCTGCTGGTGCTCGCCGGTGCGGCCGCGGCCGGCCCGCTGGTGCCCGCCCTGAAGGCCCCGCTGCTCTCCGACAAGCCCGCCCCGGCCCCGCAGGGCTTCCAGGGCGCCCCGCTCGGCTACCAGGGCCCCGGCACCACCCAGCCCGGTCAGCCCGGTCAGTACGACTACGGCTTCCAGGGCGGCGCCCAGCAGCAGCCCCCGGCCTTCGGCGGCCAGCCCCAGCCCCAGGCCGGCGGCTACGGCTACCCGGCCCCCGGCCAGGCGGCCCACGACCCGGCCCCGCCGACCCAGGCCCTCCCCCCGCAGCAGCCCGCCGCCCCGGAGCCCACCCCGGCCCCGGCCGCCCCCGCCGTGGACTTCGCCCCGTTCTGGTTCGCCGTCCCGGTCCCCCGCCAGCTCGCCCCCAAGGACAACCCGGCCGGCGCACCGGTCGGCGAACTCCTCCCCGGCACCTGGTACCTGGCGGTCGAGCAGCGCGGCACCGCACTGGTCGCCCAGCTCCCCGACGGCAGCCACGGCCTGCTGGTGGACGTCTCAGGTATCCAGCGAGGCTGAACCATCCTCCCCAGGGGACGTTGCACTACATAGGGGCGCGGGGAACTGCGCGAGTCCGGAAGGCTCAGACCTTGAGTCTTAGGACCGCGTAGTTCCCCGCGCCGCTTTGATGGTGCAACTGGCTCTCAGCGGAAGCGATTCGCACCGCTTCTTCCGTACTCGCGCAGTTCCCCGCGCCCCTGATAGTGCAACTACCGGCCCGATGAAGAGTCAGCAGCAGTCGTTGACGACGAGCCCCGCCGGCAACTGCTCGCCGCCGAAGACCGCCACCGTCGCCGGGTCTCCCCCGAGCGCCGCCACGGCGAGCAGCAGTGCTCCCGCCGTCCAAGTGGTGCGCTCCTCGGGCCAGATGGCCTCGTCCTCGAAGACGTACCCGGTCCAGTACGACCCGTCGGTGTGCCGCAGGTGCTGGATCCAGCGGAGGATCTCCACGGCGCGGTCGGACTGCCCCACCGCCCAGAGGGCGAGCGCGAGTTCGGCGCTCTCACCGCCCGTCACCCACGGCCGGTCACTGACGCACCGCACGCCCAACTCCGGCACCACGAACCGCTCCCACTCGCCCGAGATCCGCGCGGCGGCCTCGGCCCCGCGCAAGGCGGTGCCCAGGACGGGGTAGTACCAGTCCATCGAGTAGCGGTCCTTGTCGAGGAACCGCTCGGGGTGGTGGGCGATCGCGTGCCGCAGGCGGCCGGCCGCCAACTCCCAGTCGGGCTGGGGCTCTTCGAGGTAGTCGGCGATGGCCAGACCACAGCGCAGCGCGTGCAGGATGCTGCACGAGCCGGTCAGCAGTGCCTCCGGCACCGCCGTCCCGTCCTCGTCCAGGCGCCAGGCGATCGGCCCGCCGGGCAGCCGCAGGCCCACGGTGAAGTCCAGCGCCCGCCGGACGGCCGGCCAGAGCAGCTCCAGGAAGGCGTCGTCCCCGGTGCTGAGGTGGTGGTGCCAGGCGCCGACCGCTATGTACGCGCAGAAGTTGGTCTCCTTGGACGCGTTGCTGACCTCGCCCTCGGTGTAGCCGGCGTACCAGGAGCCGTCGGCGTTCTGGGAGGCGATCAGCCAGCGGTAGGCGGCCTCGGCGGCGGCGTGTTCGCCGGCCGTGTCGAGGGCCATCGCGGCCTCGGTGTGGTCCCAGGGGTCGAGGTGACCGCCCCGGAACCACGGGATGGCGCCGTCGGGCTGCTGGTCGGCGAGGATGCTCCGCACGGTCGCGGCGGCCTGCTCGGCGTCCAGCACGCCGTCGAGCAGCAGCACCTCCGGGACGGCGGCGGTCACGCGCCGGGCCGGTTCGGCTTGGTGGCGTACGCGACGAAGCTCTTGCCGATCGCCGGGTTGAGCGCCTTCTCGGCAGCCCGGGTGAGCTTGCCGATCACCGGGGTGCCGACGATGTCCCAGACCAGCAGCTGGTGGTACGCGCGGACCGGCAGTGCCTTGTCGTTGTCGACGCCCACCGCGCACTTGATCCACCAGTACGGCGAGTGCAGCGCGTGCGCGTGGTGGGTGCCGTACGGGTCGAGCCCGGCCTCGCGGAGCTTGTCGAGCAGCTCGTCGCCCCGGTAGATCCGGATGTGGCCGCCCTCGTTGGCGTGGTACTCGTCGGAGAGCGCCCAGCAGATCTTCTCGGGCAGCCAGCGCGGCACCGTGACGGCCAGCACGCCGCCCGGCTTGAGCACCCGGACCATCTCGGCGAGCACGCCCTTGTCGTCCGGGATGTGCTCCATCACCTCGGAGATGATGATCTTGTCGAAGCTCTCGTCCTCGAACGGGAGCTCCAGCGCGTTGCCCTCCATCGCCACGGCCGAGGCGCCGGCCGGGGCCTCACCGGCCTGCTCCATGGCCGCGAACCACTTGCGGACCTCGGCGATCTCCTCGGCGTTCTGGTCCAGCGCCACCACATTGGCCCCGCGCCGGTAACACTCGAAGGCGTGCCTGCCGCCACCGCAGCCGAGGTCGAGCACCCGGTCGCCGGGGGCGAGCGGGAAGCGGGAGAAATCGACGGTCAGCACTGGTGTGCTCCCATTCTCAGTAGCGGTGGGGCAGTTGACGATGCGTCAGATGAAACAGAGGGTCAGGCGACGTAGCGCCAGCCGGCCCCGGATCGGGCCCGCTGCCCGACCCCGGTGGCGATGGCCGCGCGGTAGCGCTCGACGGTCAGCTCGGCGGCCCGCTCCCAGGTGAAGCCGGCCAGCACCCGCTCGCGGCCGGCCGCGCCGAGGGCGGCCCGCAGCTCGGGGTCGTCCAGCAGGCGGCCGAGGGCGGCGGCCAGCGCGCCCGCGTCGCCCGGCGGCACCGCCAGGCAGGTCTCGCCGTCCGGGCCGGCCACCTCGGGGATCGCCCCGCCGGTGGTGGCGACCAGCGGCGTGCCGGTGGCCATCGCCTCGGCGGCGGGCAGCGAGAAGCCCTCGTACAGGGAGGGCACGCAGGCCACCTCGGCCGAGCGGTAGAGGTCCACCAGCTCCTGGTCGGTCAGCCCGCTGCGGAACTCGATCGCCGACTCCAGGCCGAACCGGCGCACCGCCTCGGCCACCGGCCCGTCGGCCTTCTGCTTGCAGACCACGACCAGGTGCGCGTCCCGCTCGGTGCGGACCTTGGCGAGCGCCTCGACCAGGTGGACCAGGCCCTTGAGCGGGACGTCCGCGCTGGAGGTGGCCACGATCCGGCCCGGCACCACGGCGACCTCCTCGCTGGGCGACCAGAGCCGGGTGTCGGCGCCGATCGGCACCACCGAGATCGCGCCCGGCGCCGCGCCGAGGTGCTCGGCGATCTCGGCCTTCGAGCTGCCCGAGACGGTGATGATGTGCGCCAGCCGCCGGGCCACCCGCTGCTGCATCCGGGTGAAGCCGTACCAGCGGCGCAGGCTAAGCCGCTTGAGCTTGGTGGGCGCCGCGTCCAGCTCCAGCTGCCGGTCCACGGTGACCGGGTGGTGCACCGTGGTGACCAGCGGGAAGCCGTGCCGGGCCAGGCCGAGCAGGCCGTAGCCGAGGGTCTGGTTGTCGTGCACCACGTCGTAGCGGCCCTTGTGCGCCGCCAGGTACTGGCGGGCCCGCAGCGAGAAGGTGAGCGGCTCGGGGAAGCCGCCGGTACGCATCGTGGCGACCTCCAGCACGTCCACCAGACCCCGGTACTCGGCCAGGGCGGGGGTGCGGAACGGGTCGTCGGCGCGGTACAGGTCGAGGCTGGGCAGCTCCACCAGCCGGACCGAGCCGGGGCCCTCGACCTCGTCGAGCACCGGGAAGGGCTGGGAGCCGATCACGTCCACGTGGTGACCGAGGCGGGCCAGCTCGCGGGAGAGGTGGCGCACGTACACACCCTGCCCACCGCAGAACGGGTCACCCCGGTAGGAGAGCAGGGCGATCCGCAGCGGTGGCGGCAGCGCGGTCATCCTGGGCCCCTATTCCCTACCTCACAGCGCCCGATGCGCAGCGGTAAAGTAGATCACGTTTCAAGTGGTGGTGCGGAGAGGTCGCCGTCGGGCTGGTGAACGACGAGAGACCTCGAAGATACCGGCCCGTAGCTTCGTGTTCGGAGCCAGGGCTGGTGATTCACGCCACGCTGACCGCCTCCACGGCACCCCCGGCCCGCACCGACTGGAGCTCCCTTGACCACCGTCACCCCGCCCGGGCCCCAGCTCACCCCGCGCCAGGTCGAGCGCCGCCGCCGCATCCTGCGGGCCTCCACCGCACTGGCCGCCCGGGGCGGGTACGAGGCGGTGCAGATGCGGGAGGTCGCCGAGGGTGCCGAGGTGGCCCTCGGCACCCTCTACCGGTACTTCCCCTCCAAGGTGCACCTGCTGGTGGCCGTCATGCAGGAGCAGCTCCAACAGCTGCTCGACCAGGTCCGCCGCCACCCGCCCACCGGCGACACCCCCGCCGCCAGGGTCGCCGAGACCCTCACCCTCGCCTTCCAGGCCCTCCAGCGCGAGCCCCGCCTCGCCGAGGCGATGGTCCGCGCCCTCTCCTTCGCCGACCGCTCGGTCTCCACCGAGGTCGACCGGGTCAGCCACCTGACCGCGGCCATCGTCCTGGACGCAGCCCGCCTCGGCGGCGTCCCCGACGCCGACCAGCAGGCCGCGCTCCGCGTGATCGCTCACACCTGGCACGCGACTCTGCTGGCGTGGCTCTCGGGCCGTTCCTCACTGACCGAGGTCCGGGCCGATCTCCATACGGCGGCGAAACTTCTGATGCTTCGGTAACCACCAGGGGCGCGGGGAACGGCGCGGCCCACCCTGCACTCTGATCCCGTCTTACGCAGATGCCCACTTGCACTATCCGTTGACAGTGCAACCGGGCATCTCTGCGATCTTCAGGCGA
Organism: Kitasatospora sp. MMS16-BH015; assembly: GCF_002943525.1. Lineage (NCBI taxonomy): Bacteria > Bacillati > Actinomycetota > Actinomycetes > Kitasatosporales > Streptomycetaceae > Kitasatospora > Kitasatospora sp. MMS16-BH015. The sequence continues at coordinate 2,491,292 of NZ_CP025394.1, forward strand.
GCTCACTGGCCGGGCGCGCAGTTCCCCGCGCCCCTGGTGGTTACCGTGGGAGCGAAATGGTCTTCGACTCGAGGTACTCGTCCAGGCCCTCCGGGCCGAACTCCCGCCCCAGTCCCGACTGCTTGTAGCCGCCGAACGGGCCGAGGTAGTCGATCGAGAAGGTGTTGACGGAGAAGGTGCCGGTGCGGACCCGGCGGGCCAGGTCGAGGCCGCGGTCCGGGTCGGCCGTCCAGACGCTGCCGGAGAGGCCGTACACCGAGTCGTTGGCCAGCCGGACGGCTTCCGCCTCCCCCTCGTAGGGGATCAGGCAGACCACCGGGCCGAAGATCTCCTCCTGGGCGATCCGCATGCCGTTGTCCACCTCCCCGAACAGCGTCGGCTCCACGTACCAGCCGGTGGCCTGCCCGGCCGGGCGTCCGCCGCCGGTGAGCAGCTTGGCGCCCTCCCGCTCACCGAGGGCGATGTAGTCGAGGCTGCGCTGCTGCTGGCGCCGCGTCACCAGCGGGCCGATCTCCGTCGCCGGGTCCAGCGGGTCGCCGACCTTGAACGCCGCGACCTCGCTGGTGAGGCGGTCGGCGATCTCCTCGTAGCGTTCGCGCGGCAGCAGCACGCGGGTCTGCGCGACGCAGGCCTGACCGTTGTTCATGAACGCCGAGGCCAGCAGGCCCTTCACCGCGGTGTCCAGGTCGGCGTCCGGCAGGACGATCGCCGCGGACTTGCCGCCGAGCTCCAGGGTGACGCGCTTGAGGGTGCGGGCGGCGGAGGCCATGATCTGCTGCCCGGCGGCGACCGAACCGGTGAAGGAGACCTTGTCCACGCCGGGGTGGGCGACCAGGTGAGCGCTCACATCGCGGTCGGCGGGCAGGATGCTGAGCACGCCCTCGGGCAGGCCGGCCTCGCGGACCACCTCGGCCAGCAGGTAGGAGTCCAGCGGGGTCTCCGGGGAGGGCTTGAGCACCACCGTGCAGCCGGCCAGCAGCGCCGGGGCGAGCTTCGCCGCGGCCACGAACTGCGGCACGTTCCACGGCGCCACGGCCGCCACCACCCCGACCGGTTCGCGCCGCACCACCAGCAGGCCGAACTGGCCCTGGCGCCGCTCCTCGAAGGGGTGCCCCTCGGCCGTCCTCAGATACGCGGTCCAGATCGCGGCGGCGCCCAGCGCCTGGGCCCGGATGCCCCAGGAGTACGGCGAACCGTTCTGCGCGCCGATCAGCCGGGCGAACTCCTCGGCGCGGGCCTTGATCCCGTCCCGGATCCGCCCCACCAACGCCGCCCGCTCGGCCAGGCTCAGCCGGGGCCAGGGGCCCTCGTCGAAGGCCCGCCGGGCGGCCGTCACCGCGCGGTCCACGTCCTCGCGGGAGGCGTGCGGCACCCGGCCGATCACCCGCTCGGTGTGCGGCGAGACCACCTCGATGGTCTCCGACCCGGCGGGGGCGGTGTACACCCCACCGATGAACAGCTCGTCGTACTCCAGCACCCCGCCACCCGGCTGCCCCACCCCGCCGCCCGGCTGCTGCCCCTCGCCCGACCCCTGGCCGCCACCCATCGCCGTTCCTCCTACTCGCACCGGTGTTACTCGGGAGTCCGAAAAACTGGTACCAGTTCTAGTGCGTCGGCGGCCCGCCGCGCCAGTGCCCCCGACGGCCGGTCGCCGGGTCGGCGGCGGTCGGCCGGATAGAGTCGTCAGCACCGTCGAGCTCTACGGAGGGCCCGCCCCCAGGCCCGCTGTACCGAGAGGCAGTACCCCACCGCCATGCGCCGCCCCACCCAGCACCCCGCCCGTCACCTCTCGCGCGGCTCCGCCCTCCTAGCCGCCCTGCTCACCCTGGCCGCCACCCCCGCCGCCGCGGCTGCCACCCCCACTGCCCTCTACGGCAAGGGCGACCCGGCCCAGGACGGCGTCTGGCGCCAGTCCCTCACCCTCACCGCCCTCGCCACCGGGCAGGTCACCCCGGCCGACTCGGCCGTCGACTGGCTGACCGGGCAGCAGTGCGCCGACGGCGGCTGGACGGCCTACCGCGCCGACCCTGGCGCCCCCTGCGAGCCCAAGGCCGAGGACAGCAACGCCACCGCCGCGGCCCTCCAGGCCCTGGCCAAGCTCGGCGGCCACCAGGAGGCCGTCGCCAAGGGCACCGACTGGCTCAAGTCCGTCCAGCGCCCGGACGGCAGCTGGGCCCGCACCCCGGGCCTCCCCGGCGACGCCACCTCCACCGCCCTCGCGATCAACGCCCTCCTCGCCACCGGCCTCGACCCCGCCACCACCACCGCCTCTGGCGGCAGGAGCGCCTACGACGGCCTGGCCGGCTTCCAACTCGGCTGCGCGGCCCCCGCCGACCAGCGCGGCGCCTTCACCCAGTCCACCGCCACCGCTGCTTCCACCCCGGCAACCCCGGCCATCCCGGCCACTCAGGCCACCGCCCAGGCAGCCCTCGCGGCGGCGGGCGGCAGGCTCCCGGTCACCAACACCAACCGGGTGGACGCCGCCCCCAAGCCCCTCGCCTGCCCCACCGCCACCGACCCGGCCGTCCCCCACGCCGACTCCGGGGAATCCGCCGCCGCCTGGCTCAACACCCAACTCGCCGCCAACGGGCAGCACTTGGTGCACAGCGCAGCCGACCCCACCCCGGACTACGCGGCCACCGCCTGGGCCGTCCTGGCCCTGATCCAGTCCGGCCACCCGCACCAGGCGGCCTCCGCCGCCGACTGGCTCGGGGGCAACTCCTACTCCTGGTACGCCAAGGGCCCGGCCGGCACCGACGTCGCCAACACCGCACTGGTGCTGCTCACCGCCGAGGCGAGCCGGCTGGACCCGTACAACTTCGGCGGCACAAACGTCCTCCAACTGCTGATCGACGCCGGGCCCAAGCCCAAGTCCGTTCCCGGCAGCGCCGCTTCGGCCCTCGCCGAGAACCCCGACGGCACCGGCGCCCCGGGCTCCGGCATCACCGAGGCCGACGACAACGGCGGCTTCTCCCCGATCTGGCTGATCGGCATCGGCCTGGTGGTCGGCATCGGCGGCGGCCTGCTGCTCAGCCTCAACCGACGCCGCAAGTCCGCCACTCCACCGCCCCCCACCGACTCCGACTCCACTCCCCCGCAGTGAACGCCGGAGGCGGGGCACCCACCCGGGCACCCCGCCTCAGCTTCCAACTACTTCAGCCCTTCGGACCGGCCGACTGCACGACCTCGAACGACCAGAGCGTCGACCCGCTCGCGGCCGGCCGCTGCGGAGCCTGGCCACCGCTCTCGCCATCGGTGCCGCCACCCTGGTGGGCCTGCTTCATCGGGCCCTCCATCCAGGCCTGGAACGAAGCCTCGTCCCGCCAGCGGGTGTAGACCAGGTACTGGTCTGTGCCCTCCACCGGCCGCAGCAGCTCGAACCACTCGAATCCGTCCGAGCCCTCGACCGACCCGGCCCGCGAAGCGAACCGCTTCTCCAGCATCTCCCGCTGCTCCGCCGGCACCGTCAGCACGTTGATCTTCACCACACTGGCCACCACGCCCACCTCTCCCTACGCTCTCGTCCCAGGCCCCCACGGACCCGGCCACCCCGCCAGCCTACGGACTCCGCTACTACCACCTGTCAAGAAATCCCGGCAAGCGCGCCTTCCAGTCGCGATGCCGGCAGCGAAGCGGGACGCCCCGAGGACCACCAGCCGCTGCAAAACTGGCTCGGCGGTCGAGCACTGGGGGGCGCCCCACCACACACGCTCACCCGTCAAACCCGTCGGGGTGGTTCCCAAGCCAGCAAAGGCTCGGGAACCACCCCGACGGAGTTCCGCCCATCTTCGACAGTCGGTCGTCAGATGGGTTTAATAACTTCCAAATGGAACCGTTTCACCATTTTCAGAGTACAGTGAAATCGAATACCCCGATCCCTGCTCGCCACTGTATCCAAAGACGTAAAATTTAGCATTCGGAAATCCGTAGCCAGCCGGGAATTTTTTTGCGCGGGAGACCTTCTTACCCATGGAGTCTGAACTCACAGCATGATCCACATCCAGAGGGGCAGGCCCGCAAGCGAAATTCGAATCCCTTCCCGGGCCAGTGCCGCAGCCCCACATCGACATATTCTTCATATCCCTCTCGAATCCGCACGAGGAGGAATATATCGGACCATCTCCACCGGAAGCTCCAGCAATGGCCAGACACAGGTGCTCATCCTGCATCCATCCCACGAGTGTCCATGGACTTCCCTCGACCACACCAGACTCGAGCACTACTGACGTAGCAACCGAATGGGCCCGGGGGCCATCAGCTCGCCCCAATCCCATCCACAAGGCCGCCAGGATCAATACGAGAGAGGCTCCACCGGCAAAGTATTTCCAGCGCTTCGCTTTCAGCATCCCTGCGCACCGACTCCACAGGGCCATGGAACAACATGGATGATATGGATTATCTGAGATCCATTTGCACTGGTGAACAACGGCTCTCGCTCCTTGAGAGATGCGTTACTCTGAAGCCCACTGTGTTGCGAATATCGAATATCGCCGTCATTGAGCCCGGTTATGACAGCAGCATGGTGCACCTGCCCTGCCGTTGCACCGTTCGCATAGGACCAGAACATCAGATCACCCGGGGCGGCCCTGGATACCGGATCCTCATAACTTCCGGTATTTTCAAGAAAGGAGTAAAGCCCACCTGCGGTTGTCCAGGAGCGCGATCGCGTGTGCGCTCGATACTCCTCGCTTATCGTATTCACTGGAGAATTTGGCGTATCATAGTAACCATTCCACCACTGATCGACTTGATCGCTCGCACCGTTGCGAAATGGCGATTTTCCATCCCATTTCATCGGCACGCCCGCAGCAAGGAGGGCATCCGAGACAAAGTTTGTGCAATTGTCGCCGGCGGTCCAATCATTTTCCTCCGTACCATACCTTGTCGCCCAGGAGACAAGAGAAGGAAAGTTGATATACTTGTTCGACAATTGACCGTTGGAATTGGCCGGGTTCACGTCGCCAAGGTTCCCACCACGGGAGAACGAAGTGCCAGGAATGTCTCCGGCTCCGGCCCCCGCATCACGTTCCGCATCCTCTACGCTGACAGCAGCGTCCGAGTCGCTGTAGCCATTGCCGGAGCGAGTCTTGTTCACGGTCTCCTGAAGCTGATGAGTCGTCCCCGCCGCGTCTCCCGTGATCGGATCGTAAGCCATCAGGCCGGTCGGGTCACTAGAGGACACTGGATTACTACCAGCGTAAGTGTAGCCACCAGCCTAACCAGGGTCACCTGGCTCATAGACCGGGTCAACGGAGATGAAGCGACCGAGTGCCGGGTCGTAGTTGCGGGCGCCGAGGATGGTGCGGGCTTTGCCCTATTTCGTAGACACTTGCCTGTTATGCGACCAAGTCCAGGTTAGTAACAGGCCTGGCGTGCTGCCGTTCGTAGTCGACGGGGCTTCGGTAGCCGAGGGCGGAGTGCCGTCGGCGATGGTTGTACCAGGCCATCCAGGCGAAGACCGCCATGCGTGCCTGGGGCCGGGTCAACCATCGGGAACCATAGAGCAGTTCGCGCTTGAGCGTGGCGAAGAACGACTCCGCCATCGCATTGTCGTAACTCGAGCCGACCCGGCCCATCGAGCGCCGTATCCCGTACGCCCGACAGACCTCGGCGAAGGCCGCCGACGTATATTGCGCCCCGCGATCGGAGTGAAACAGCACACCGCGCACATCGCCGCCCCGGGCGGCGACCGCTGACCGGACGGCGTCGACGACCAGGCCGGCACGCATGTGCTCCGCGAGCGACCAGCCCACGACCCGCCGCGAGTGCATGTCGATCACCGTCGCCAGGTACATCCACGACCCACCGACCGGCAGGTACGTGATGTCGCCGCACCAGCGCACGTCCGGTGCCGGGGCGGCGAACACCCGCCCGACCAGGTCCGGCGCCGGGGGCACGGTCCGGTCAGCGATCGTCGTGCGGACCGTGCGCCGCAGGCGCCGCCCGGCCAGGCCGCGCTCGCGCATCAGCCGGGCAACCCGCTTGTGGTTCACCGCGCCGTGCCGCTCGCGCAGCTCGCGGGTGATTCTGGGGACGCCGTAGGCGCCGTTCGACTCGCCGTGGATCTCCTCGATCCGCCCGGCCAGCACCTCGTCGGCCGCCTTGCGGGCCACACGGACAGGGGTGGCGCGTATCCACCGGTAGAAACCGGACGCCGAGACGCTCAGCACCCGGCACAGCCGCTGTACTCCGTACAGGTCACGATGGTCGGAGATGAACCGCCAGCGGCCGGTCATCGGCCCATCTCCTTGGCAAAATACTGAGCCGCCTTCCGCAGGATCTCCTTCTCCAGCTCCAACTCACGGACCTGCCTGCGCAGCCGGCGCAGTTCCTCGCGCTCGGCGGGGGTCAACGGGCCCTCACCGCCCGCACCAGAAGGCGCTTGTGCGCGTGAGCGTGCAACCCACTGGCGCAGCGACTCCGGGTTGACACCCAGCTCCCGCGCCACCGCCGAGACCCGGCGCCCGCTGGACTCCACCAAAGCAACCGCGTCCCGCTTGAACTCCCCCGAGTACCTCGCAGTACCCATGAGGACATCCTCTCCACGGACCCGAAGATCCGCTTCTCAGAAGTGTCCACAACCTGAGGTAAAGCCCAGTCTCACCAACAGCTGGAATGCGGCCAACATCATGATCCCGATGAACTGACCGTTTTCCCTCTGCAGTCCGCCCGGGTGCCTCGAAGGTGCCCGGGCGGACTGCGTCCACCTGGTGGCGGCGCGGGTGAGGGCCACCACCTACCGCCCACTCCCGGCGGGCCGACCCCTCGCCTACGATGCCACGACCACCACGACCGGCAGGGGAGCCGGCGGCACGAAGGGGACACCCGATGGACATCACCGCACTACGCCCGGCCCCGCATCTCGTGGAGCGCTACCGTGCCGCCGGAGTCTGGCGGGCCGAGGGGCCGATCAGCGACCTGTGGCGGTGGCGGGACGAGACGCCCGAGGCGGTGGCGGTGACGGCCCGGCACGACCGTGGCACCGAGACCCTGACCTACCGCCAACTAGCTGGCCGGGTCGAGGCCTTCGGCGAGGCCCTGGTGGAGCTCGGCGTCGAGCCGGGCCAGGTGGTGGTGGTCCAGCTGCCGAACCTCTGGCAGGTGGGGGCGCTGATGCTGGCCTGCGCGCGGGTCGGCGCGGTGGTCGCGCCGCTGATGATGACGCTCGGCCCACGCGAGGTGGAGCGGGTGCTGGCCCGGCTGGAGGCCGGGGTCGTCGTCACGGTGGGCGAGTGGGCCGGGGTCCGGTACGCCGAGGGCGTGGCCGAGATGGCGCCTCGGCTGCCGAAGCTGCGGCACCGGGTGGTACTGGACCCGGCGGGCGGGCCGGCGCCCGAAGGGGCCGTCGACTTCGCCGCGCACTTCGAGCGGCCCGGCCGCACCGAGCTGCTGGCCGACGCCCCCGCCGAGGACCCCGACCGGGTCAGCGTGGTGCTCTTCACCTCCGGCACCTCGGGCGAGCCCAAGGGCGTGCTGCACACCGCCAACACGCTCTACGCGGGCTCCGCCGCCCTGATCGAGGCGGAGGGCTTCGGCCCGGCCGACCGCTGGTTCGTCACCCAGGCCGTGACGCACATCTTCGGCATGCAGTGCTGTGTCTTCAACCCGGTGCTCTCCGGTGGCAGTTCGGTGCTGCTCGACCGCTTCGAGCCGGCCGCCGCGCTCGACCTGATCGCGGAGGCTGGGGTCACCATGCTCGCCGGGGCGCCGCCGTTCGTCGCCGCGGTGCTCGCCGAGTCGGAGCGGGTCGGCACCGAACTGCCCTCCCTGCGCATGGTGTTGACCGGCGCCACCACCGTGCCCGGCCCGCTGATCGCCGGGGTGCTCCGGGTCTGGGGCCAGCCGCTGCGCACCTCCTGGGCCATGACCGAGGTGCCCGGTCACACCTGGACCAGGCACGACGACCCGCCGCTCTGGGGCTCGCAGAGCGACGGCCGCCCGGGCGCGGCCCTGGAGTTGGAGTTCCGCACCGAGGACGGCGCCGCCCCCACCGCCGAGCAGCCCGGCCGGCTCTTCGTCCGGGGCGGCGGCCTCTGCCTGGCCACCTTCGGCCGCGACACCGGCGCACTCCGCGTCCTCGCCGAGCACGACGGCGGCTGGTACGACACCGGCGACCTCGCCGCCCCGGACGGCCGTGGCGGCATGCGGCTGTTCGGCCGCGCTGCGGACCGGATCGGCGGCTCCTTCATGATCCCGGTCGCCGACGTGGAGACCGAACTCCTCGCCCACCCCGGCGTCCACGACGTGGCCCTGGTCGGCTACCGCCCCCGCGAGGACGAGGAACTCGCCTGCGCGGTGGTCGTCCCGACCGCCGCGGCCCCCACCCTCGCCGAGCTCCGCGCCTTCCTCACCGCCCGCGGCATGACCGACTGGTACCAGCCCAGCCGCCTCGAACTGGTCACCGCACTCCCCCGCAACGCCATGGGCAAGGTCCGCAAGGACCTGCTCCGCACCCAACTCGCCGCCGACGCCATCGAGAACCGGGCGACCGGCTGACCGACCTCAGGCCGGCTGCGGCGCCCCGGTCAGGACGGCGCAGCGGTCGGGACGGCGCAGCGGCGGCGGTCGCCCAGGGTGTCCGGGTGGTCGACGAGTCGGGGCATGGCGCCACCATGCCCCGAAATCGCTGGACACCACCGGGCATTGCCGGTGGATGATCAAGGGATGCGCTCACACTTCGTCGGCATCCCGGCACTCCAGCAGTCGACCACCGCCCCCGAGGCCGCCGTCGTGATCGACGTGCTGCGGGCCTTCACCGCCGCCGCCTGGGCCTTCGCCCGGGGTGCCGAGCGGATCGTGCTGACCGACTCCACCCCCGAGGCGCTCGCCCTCAAGGCGGCCAACCCCGGCTGGCTGGCGGTCAAGGACGGCGCTCCGACCGAGGGTTTCGATACCGTCAACTCCCCTGCGATGATCCGGGAGTTGGACCTGACCGGTCGAACCCTGGTGCAGCGCACCACCTTCGGCACGGTCGGCGCCCAAGCCGCCCGCGAGGCAGGGCTGTTGCTCTGCGCGAGCTTCGTGGTGGCGGGCGCGACGGCCCGACTGCTGAGCGAGCGCGGGCCGGCCGAGGTCACCTACGTGGTGACCGGCGACGAGGGGCGGGCCGAGGAGGACCGCGCCTGCGCCGAGTACTTGACCCAGCTCACGGCGGGCGGCCCCGCCGACCCGGCCGAACACCTGCGCCGCGCCGCCGCCTCCCAGCACGCCGCCCACCTCGCCGAGGGCGTCCGCAAGGGCTACCCGGGCATCCACCCCGAGGACGTCTCGCTCTGCCTGACCCCGGACACCTTCGACTTCGCGATGCTCGCCACCGTGGAGCCGGACGGCCTCACGCTCCGCGCCCTGCCCTGCTGAGCACCGTCAAGGAAGCGCCGCCAAGAGAGCACCGCCAGGAAAGCACCGTCGGGGCCCGAACGGCCTACGACCTATTGCCGATGACGGCGGGGCGGCCGCCGATTACCGTGACCGCGTGACTGATTTTACGATCATCGACGACCGGTCCGAGTGGCAGCGCGGGTACGAGGAGCGGCTGCGGGCCCGCCTCGCGGCGGGCGGGCTCGGAGCGGCTGCGGTCGAGAAGTGGCTGGCCCTGGCGCAGGAGCGGCTGGCGGAGGCCACCGTGGCGGAGATCGGGCAGGCGGGCGAGGCGGTCGGGTACGTGGCCGTGGCGCTGGAGCCACAGCCGTTCGGGACACCCACCGGGCGGCTGCTGGAGATCCGGGTCCGCCCCGGGGCCGAGCGGCACCGGCTCGCCGCCCGGCAGTGGGCGGAGGGCTGGTGCGCCGAGCACGGTGCGCGGCAGATCCGGATCCGGGCCCTCGAACCGGACGAGCTGTACGCCGACTGGGCCGTCGGCGGCCAGACCCGGATCCGCCCAGCCGAGCCGGCCCGCGATGCTGAGCGGCTCACCTACCGGCCGATGACCGAGGCCGAGTACGAGATCTGGCTGGCGGAGGAGAAGGAGGCGTACGTCGGCGGGATGCTCGGCGCCGGCACCTGGACGGAGGCCGAAGCCCGCACAAAGAGCGACAAGGACTTCGCCGAGCTGCTCCCGCAGGGCCTGCACACCCCCGAGAACTCCGTACTACTGCTCCTCGACAAGGGAGTCGGGGGCACCGACGGCGCCGAGGGCGAGCCGGTCGGTACGGCGTGGCTGAAGCACGGCTACCTGCCGGGCGTCAGCTACGGCTACTCGCTGCGCGTCCACCCCGAGCACCGGGGCAAGGGCTACGGCCGGGACGCGATGGCCGTCGGCGAGCAGGCCACCCTGGCCGGCGGCGACCAGGCCCTGATGTTCAACGTGTTCGGCGGCAATGCCGTGGCCATCAACCTCTACACCACCGCCGGTTACGCGGTGCTGGAGGAGGTCCGCGCCTTCGACCTCTGACGCACCGTCAACTCGGTTGAAAGCAGGGCCAGTCCGCCGCCGACCAGCAGGGCGGCGGCGGGCCCGGCCAGGTTGAGCAGCTGCCGCACCCCGGCCGGATCGGCCAACGCGTCAACCGGCAGCCCGAGGCCGCCGAGCAGGTAGAGCGAGTCGTAGGTGGCGGCGAGGTACGCGAGGAAGGCGAAGCCCAGGGCGAAGGGCGTCCAGGCCGCGCTGCGTTCGGTGAGCGCGAGGACGAGCAGGGTCAGGGCCGAAACGACCAGCGGGGTGGCCCCGTTGAAGCGCAGCAGGTACACGGTCTCGACCACGGCACTGGTGGTGCGGATGCCGTGCCAGTCGGCGGCGGTCAGCGCCGTGGTGAGCGCGGCGAGCGCGACGGCGGTGGCCAGGGCCGGTACGGCGCGGCCGAGTCGGCCGTGCCGGCGGTACCACCAGGCCACCGCCACGGTCTGGAGCACGAGCAGCAGCACCCAGTACACCTGGAGCAGGCCCGGGCGTTCGAGGTCGTAGGCCCCGAGGATCCCCTCGGGCGACTCGATCGGCACCCCGCACTCGCTGCCGGGCAGGCACTGGTACCCCGGCCGCAGGTAGAGCGGCAGCGCGAAGGCCAGCGCCAACCCGTGCACCAGCAGGACGAATCCGTACCGGCGTGAGACCGTGCCCACCGCCATCGTGCACCCCCGTCCGGCCGGGCGCAGTGCCCAGGCCGAACGGCAGCTTAGAACGAACGGCGGCCCCGGACGAGCGGAGGGTCGGAACGAGCCGAGGATCAGAACGAGCGGCCCTCGGAGTGCGGGTGGGGCTGCTCCACCGTGCGGTCGGGCTGGTCGTGGCCGAGCGAGGCGGAGAGGCGGGTGAGCAGCACGGCCAGGTCGTCGAACTGCTTCTCGTCGTAGTCGCCGAGGAGTCGGGAGAGTTGGGTGCGGCGGGCGGCGACCAGCTGCTGGGCGGCCTCGGCGCCGGATTCGGTCAGCCGGAGCGGGAGGCCGTTGCGGACGGCCAGGCCGCGGCTCTCCACCTCGCGGGCGGCCTCCTCGATCACCTTCATCGGGACGACCCGCTTCTCGGCGAGCTCGGCGGGCTCCGCGTAACCGTGCTGGTGCATCTGGAGGATGAGCCAGCTGGAGGCGGGGTGCAGGTCGAGCCCGGCCTCGGCGGTGATCCGGCGGAACAGGTCGCGGCGGGCGCTGCGGCTGCTGAGCACGGACATCGCCCGGGCGATCTCGTCCAGCGAGGAGCGCTCGACCGGGTTGAGGCCGATCGACTCGCTGAGGTCGGGGGCGGTGACGGTGGAGCGCAGCTTCTGCTCCCGGATGAAGAGGGAGAGCACGAAGGCGACCACCGCCACCGGCACCGCGTAGAGGAAGACCTCGGTGATCGACTTGGCGTAGGCGTGGTAGATGCCGGCCTGCAGGGCCGCCGGAAGGGAGGAGATCACCCGGGGGTCCGAGGAGACGGCCTCGGGGCTGAAACCGGGCGGCAGCGGCTGGCCGGCCAGGGCGTCGGCCAGCTTGTCCTTGAGGCCGCCGGCGAAGATGGTGCCGAAGATCGAGACGCCGAAGGAGGCCCCGATCGAGCGGAAGAAGGTGGCCCCGGCGGTGGCCACGCCCAGGTCCTCGTAGCCGACCGAGTTCTGCACGATCAGCACCAGCACCTGCATGACCAGGCCGAGACCGAGGCCGAAGACCAGGAAGTAGAGGCTCATCTCGGTGGTGCCGGTGTGCTCGGTGAGCCGGGAGAGCAGCAGCAGGCCGACGGTGGTGATCGCGGTGCCCAGGATCGGGAAGATCCGGTAGTGGCCGGTGCGGGCCACGATCTGGCCGGAGCCGATCGAGGTGAGCAGCATGCCGAGCACCATCGGCAGCATGTGGATGCCGGACATGGTCGGCGAGACCTGCATGACGACCTGGAGGAAGGTCGGCAGGTAGGTGAGCGCGCCGAACATCGCGAAGCCGATGACGAAGGAGACCACCGAGACCAGGCTGAAGGTGGTGGAGCGGAACAGCCGCAGCGGCAGCACCGGCTCGGCGGCCGTCCGCTCGACCGCGACGAAGGCGACCAGCAGCACGACGCCCAGCACGCCGAGGCCGATCACCTGCCAGGAGCCCCAGGCCCAGGTGGTGCCGCCGAGCGAGGTCATCAGCACCAGGCAGGTGGCCACCGAGGCGATCAGGAAGGTACCCAGGTAGTCGATCTTGTGCCGGCGCTTGACCTCGGCGGTGTGCAGCACGGCGGCGATCACCACCAGGGCCACCGCGCCGATCGGCAGGTTGATGTAGAAGACCCAGCGCCAGCTCAGGTGGTCGACGAAGAGCCCGCCGAGCAGCGGGCCGAGCACGCTGGTGACGCCGAACACCGCGCCGAACAGGCCCTGGTACTTGCCGCGGTCCCGGGGCGAGACCAGGTCGCCGACGATGGCCTGGGAGAGCACCATCAGGCCGCCGCCGCCCAGGCCCTGGAGAGCGCGGAAGGCGATCAGCTCGCCCATGTTCTGGGCGATGCCGCAGAGCGCCGAGCCGACCAGGAAGATCACGATGGAGGCCTGGAAGAAGCGCTTGCGGCCATACATGTCGCCGAGCTTGCCCCAGAGCGGGGTGGCGGCGGTGGAAGCGAGCATGTAGGCCGTGACCACCCAGGAGAGGTGGTCGAGGCCGCCGAGGTCGCTGACGATGGTGGGCAGCGCGGTGGAGACGATGGTCTGGTCGAGCGCGGCCAGCAGCATGGCCAGCAGCAGCGCACCGATGGGCACCCAGAGCCGGTGCACCGTCACTTCGGGCGGGCCGCCCGGGGGGCCGCCCTCGGGGGTCGCCGTGCGCTCGGCCGCCGCGTCCGCCATCGCCGCTCCTCCGTGCTGTCCGCCGTGCGGGTCGCCGCACTGTCCGTCGCACTGTCCGCCCGCACCGTTCGCCGTGCGAGCTGATGATCATTCAGTCCGACGACCATCATGGCGCGGTTTGCCCGGGTTCAGGAGGTTTCGTTAGCCCGAGCGGGCAGGCGGGACGGGCCGGGTACCCGGTCGGTGCACGACCTTCGCTGTCCCGGGCTCGGGCACCTGCTGCATAATCAGGCGCGTCCGCCACCCCGACCGAGGAGGACCGGCCCATGCCGGAACAGCATCCGGCACCCCAGGAGCACCCGGGCAACCCGGACTTCGAGGACACCGCCATCCTCCCGTTCACCGAGGGCCCGCCGCTGGTCCGCCCGTACGTCGCGGGCGGCGCCGCCTCGGTGCCGGACCAGGACCCGGGCACCGCGCTGCTGCCTCCCGCCCCCTCGGCCCCGCCGCAGCCCCACCACCCGCCGGCCCGACCGACCGGCGCCGCGTACACCTATCAAGGCGGCACCCACCAGGGCGGTGCCCACCAGGGCGGGCGGGCCGAGCGCAGACAGCAGCAGCGCAGCCGCACCGGACGCAGACGCGCCGTCATCCTGGCCGCCGGCGCCGGGATAGCCGCGGTGGGTGCCGGGCTGGCCTTCGTGCTGCCCTCCTCGGACCAGGGCCGCACCACCGTCGGGGCGCCCGACTACCAGCCGGACGCGGGCGTGCCCTACCCCAGCTTCTCGCCCAAGCCGGTCGCGCAGAGCGCCAGCCCCTCGGCCACCAAGGCCACCCCGAGCCGCAAGCCCTCCCCCAGCGCCTCGCCCAGCCGCTCGGCCACCCCCACGCCGACCCCGAGCGCCACCCCGAGCCACTCGGCCGTCCCGACGCCGACGCCGACCCCGACCCCGACCCCGAGCGCCACCCCGACGCCGACGCCGACCCCCACCCCCACGCCCACCAGCGAGGGCCCGCGCTCCCTCTCGTACGGGATGTCCGGCTCGGACGTGAGCTCGATGCAGCAGCAGCTAGCCGACGTGCTGTTCTGGAAGTACGACGACTCGCTGGTCACCGGCACCTTCGACGCCGACACCCAGCGGGCCGTCAAGTACTTCCAGCGGATGGCCGCCGTCACCGGCGACCCCTCCGGGGTGTACGGCCCGTACACCCGCGCCTCGCTGGCCAACTACGCGGGCTGACCACGCAGGCTGACCCTCAGGGGCCGCCCCGGCCTCAGCCCTTGATCGCCTCGAAGATGCTGAAGGCCGCCATGGCCAGCATGATCGCGGCGGCCACCCTGACGATCACCTTCATCGGCACGTACTGCAGCAGCTTCTGCCCGCCGACGATGGCGATGCCGCCCACCGCGCACAGGGCCAGCCAGGCGCCCAGACCCACCGCGAGCGGGTCGGCGTACTTGGCTGCCAGGTTGGCGGTCATGATCTGGGTCAGGTCACCGAACTCGGCCACCGCCACCACCATGAAGCTGGCCCCGGCGACCCGCCAGAAGCTCGGCGAGGCGGGCTCCTTGGCCTCGTGGCCGTCCTCCTCCTCGTCCTCCTTGTGCCAGAGCAGCATCAGCGCGCCGAGCAGGAAGAGCACGCCGGTGACGCCCTCCACCCAGCGCTGCGGGAGCATCGAGAGCAGGCTGCCGGCCACCAGCGCGAGGCCCACCTGCAGGGCGAAGGCGGCGGCGATGCCGGCGAAGACGAAGCTCGCGCGGTAGCGGGTGCCGAGCACCAGGCTGGCCAGCGCGGTCTTGTCGGGCAGTTCGGCCAGGAAGATGATGCCGAAGGTCAGGACGGCTACGGTCAGGCTCATCGGTCGCTTGAATCCCTCAGGTCAAGGGCTGGCGAACCGGTGCTCCGTCAGGGGACGCCTCGGCCCGCCAGCACTGGTCATGGTCACAGCACTGCGGCCGAAGGTCTCGCCAACACCCCGGTGGAGCGGGATGTCCCGGGCGCCGGGCCCACGGATGGGCCAGTATGTCGACGAGCCGGTGGAGGGCTACTCCCCTTCAACGCGGGCAAGCCTACCCGACCACGTACCCGCGCCCGACCAGTTCCAGCACCACCACGATCGCCACCGACTCCACCGCGAGCAGCGCCACCAAGACGAACAGCTGCACCGCGCCCGCCTGGACGGGACTCGCCCCGCCCAGCAGCATGCCGACGAAGGCCCCCGGCAGCGTGACCAGGCCCACGGTGCGGGTCTGGTCCAGGGCCGGCACCAGCGAGGTGGCGGCGGCCGTGCGGCAGATCTCCAGCCGGGCGTCCCGCTCCTCGAAGCCGAGCGCGAGCGCCGCCTCCACCTCGCCGCGCCGCTGGCGCAGCTCGTCCAGCGCCCGGCGGCCGGCCAGCGAGGTGGCGGTGAGCCCGCCGCCGATCAGGATGCCCGCCACCGGGATGACCGACAGCCCCTGCCGGGGCAGCAGGCCGGTGCCGAGCAACAGCGCCAGTACCGGCAGCACCCCGAGCCCGATCGGGGCCGCCGCCCACCACCACTCGGGCCCGGCGGTCATCCGCCGCCCGGCCGTGCGCACCGCCACGGTGAACATCAGCAGCACGAAGAGCGCCGAGGTCCAGAGCGAGCCCACCACCCAGGCGATCACCAGCGCCACGGCGGCGAGCTGCACCACCGCGCGGACACCCGCCCGCAGCACGTCCCGCCCGTGCCCGAGCAGCCCCCAGCCGGCCGCCGCCACGGCGCCGAGCAGCAGCAGGCCGGTGAGCACCCCGAGCAGCGGGGTCACCGGCAGCAGCTGGCCGGCCGGGGCAGCCAGGCCGACGGGCGGGCGCGCGGCCACTCGGGTCAGATCCAGCTGGTGAACCACATCCGGGCCTGCCAGTCCGTCATCGGGATCACCTCCGCCGTGTACAGCGGGTAGAAGAAGAGGAAGCAGGCCATGATCGACAGCACCACGGCCCCCGCCGCCAGCGCGCCGTACTGCCGCCGCCGGGCCGAGCAGCCGGGCGGGCCCAGCACCGCGCCGAGCAGCTGCGCCACCGCCAGGCAGAGGAAGGGCACCAGCACCACCATGTAGAACGAGAAGATCGTCCGGTGCTGGTACTGGAACCAAGGCAGGTAGGTGGCCGCCACCCCGGCCAGCACCGCGCCCGAGCGCCAGTCGCGGCGCAGCGCCCAGCGCCAGAGCAGGTAGACCAGCGCCGCGCAGGCCGTCCACCAGAGCAGCGGGGTGCCGAGCGCGAGGATCTGGCTGGCG
Source organism: Kitasatospora sp. MMS16-BH015 (assembly GCF_002943525.1). Classification (NCBI taxonomy): domain Bacteria; kingdom Bacillati; phylum Actinomycetota; class Actinomycetes; order Kitasatosporales; family Streptomycetaceae; genus Kitasatospora; species Kitasatospora sp. MMS16-BH015. Next base: position 2,507,723 of record NZ_CP025394.1, read on the forward strand.
CAGCCGCCGGAGGAGTGACAGCCCTGCTGCCCGGCCGGCACCTGCTGCCAGTACATGCTGACCGGGCGGCCCTGGACCAGCCAGCTCCACGGGTTGGACTGGTAGGTGTGCGGGGTGCTCAGGCCGGTGTTGAAGTCGTACATCTGAGCCTGATAGTGCCACCAGCTGCGCAGCGACTCGGGCACCCAGCTCATCGGCAGCTGCGGCAGCGGGAGGTCGAGGACGGGCGTGCGCGGCGGGGAGAGCCCGGCCCGGCCCTCGGCCCACCGCCGGTCGTAGCCGCCCGAGCTCGCGAACCAGCCGGTCCAGGAGAGCAGGTACACCAGCGCCGCCACCCCGACCAGCGAGCCGAAGGCGGGCAGCGCGTCGCGCCGCAGCATCGACCGCAGCGGCCGGCGGGCCCCGTACCGGCGGCGGCCGCCCCAGTCCCAGACCACGGTGAGCAGCCCGAAGACGGCCAGCACCTGGGCGCCGTTCCACTTCACCGAGCAGGCCGCCCCGAGCAGCAGCCCGGCGGTCAGCCGCCAGGGGCGCGGCCCCAGCCGGACGGCCCCCGGATCCGCAGCGGCTGCCAGCCGGGCGCGGGCCTGGTCGCGGTCGACCAGCAGGCTGCCGAAGGCGCCGAGCACGAAGAACATCAGCACGCCGTCGAGCAGCCCGACCCGGCTCATCACGAACTGGAGGCCGTCCACCGCCATCAGCAGCCCGGCCAGGCAGCCGAGCAGCGTGGAGGAGAACAGCCGCCGCCCGATCCGGCAGAGCATCAGCACCGTGACGGTGCCCAGCAGCGCGACCATCACCCGCCAGCCGAGGGGGTGCAGCCCGAAGACCCACTCCCCCAGCGAGATCACCCACTTGCCGAGCGGCGGGTGCGCGATGAACTCCGGCGCGGAGGTCAGCGGGATCTGCTGCGGCACCCCGAGGATCTGCCCGTTGGCGTTCTCCGGCCAGACCCCCTCGTACCCCTGCTGGAGCAGCGACCAGGCGTCCTTCGGGTAGTACGTCTCGTCGAAGACGAAGGCGTTCGGGTGCCCCAGGTCCCAGAACCGCAGCAGCCCGGCGAACAGCGCCACCGCGACCGGCCCGGTCCAGCCGGCGTGCCGCAGCGCCCAGGCCACCGGCGGCCAGCCGAACGGCGCCCGGGCCCGCAGGGCCGCCAGGGCCGAGCCCGGGGCCGGGCCACCGGCCGTGTCCGGTCTGTCGGTGACTGCGTACGCCATGACCTCGCCGATCCGTCCGTGCTGCTGGTGCCGGCCATGCTGCCGTGCCGGCCGTGCTCTTGGTGCGGGGCGGGCCGGAGCGCTTGCTGACGGTGCGGCAACCCCCGTCGACCCTATGCGCTGCGAGTCGAACCGGGGGAACTGACACCCCGTTTCCCCTGGACGGTATATGCCGGTGAACGGTATATCTAATCGACATGACGGAACGTCCGATGCAGGAGCCCACGCTGCTCCTGCTCACCGCCCTGGCCGACGCGCCACGGCACGGCTACGCGCTGCTCCAGGAGGTCTCCGCGATCTCGGGCGGCCGGGTGAAGATGCGGACCGGCACGCTCTACGGCGCGCTCGACCGCCTGCTCGGCCAGGGCCTGATCGAGGTGGTCGGCGAGGAGATCGTGGACGGCCGGGCCCGCCGCACCTACGCGCTCACCCGGCCCGGCCGGGAGACCCTGACCGCCGAGGCCGAGCGGCTGCGCACCGTCGCGGCCGAGGCCGAACGCCGACTGTCCATGCCCAGGCTGAGGGGGGCCTACTCCACATGAACGGCAACGCCACGAACGGCAGCGCCATGACCGGCAGCGCGTTAAGGATCACCCTGCGACTGCATCCGACCGCCTACCGGCGGGAGATGGGCGCGGAGCTCAGCGCGGTGTTCGCCGACGCCACCGCCGGGGCCGGCCGCTGGGCCACCGGCCGGGAACTGCTCGACCTGGCCGCCCACGGGCTGCGGCTGCGCCTCGGGCTCGGCTCCTCCGGTGCGCCGGCCCACGCGGCGGGCCTGGCCGCGCCGTTCGCGGCGGGGGCGCTGGCGGCCGAGGTGGCCTCCCTGGTGAGTGGCTGGCGCTGGGGCTGGGAGGGCATGGACTTCGCGCTCACCCACCCCATGTCCTCGGGCGGACAGGAGCAGTACAGCGGCTTGCTCGGCCTGCTCGCCCTGCTGGCGGCCCTGTCTGGTCGGTGGACGGCGGCCCGGCTGCTGGCCCCGGTCGCCGTGCTCGCCCTGCTGTGGAACTTCGTGTTCAACGACTTCCGCGACTGGACACCCCACGGGCTCGTCTTCGTCGCCAGCAACTACGGGCCACGCCTGCTCTGGCTGCTGATCCTGCTCGCCGCCCCGCGCGACCTGCTGAGGCGTTCCTGGCGCAGTGCGCTCACCGTGCTCGCCGGAGCGGCGACCGGCAGCCTGCTGTTCTGGCAGACCAGCGGCTTCTGGCCCTTCCTGAGTCTGCGCCCGGTGCTCGACGGCCCGGCGTTCGCCTTGGTGCTATGCACCGTGGAGCTGGCCCTGCTCCTCGCCGCCCCGGCCGCCCTCCGGCAGGGCCGGTACGGCCCGGCGGGGGCCGCGCTCGCGGGTGCGCCGGTGCTGTCGCTGGTGCTCGCGCTGGCGGCCAACCAGCTCTGGAAGGACTTCCTCCCGACCGCCCTGGTGCTGCTCGCCGTGGTCGCCGCCGCCGTGCCGGCCGCGAACCGGCTGCGCAGGGCGGTCGGCGCGGGTGACCGCCTCCCGCCGACGGCGGGCTGAGCCCGGAGCCCCGGCAAGGCCCGGCGCTCCGGGCCGCCCGGGCCCGGACGTGCGTCCGGCTCCCTCCCACGGGGGTGGGGGGAGCCGGACGCCGGTGCGGGGTGGGCCGTCAGGCCGCGATCTGCAGGCCGCGGGCCGGGGCCGCCAGCGGGGCGTGCTCCTCGGCCGGGGCGGCGGCCGGAGCCTGCCCGGCCGGGGCGTTGTCCTGGGCCGGGGTGAGGTACGGGCGCAGGCGCAGGGCCATCACCACGACCAGCACGGTGCAGCCGGCCATCGCGGCCAGGTAGAGCGGCCAGGTGCCCGAGCCGACCAGCAGCACGCCCACCGCCGGGCCCACCGCGATGGCGATCTGCTTCACCATCGCGTAGCCGGAGTTGTAGGTGCCCAGCAGCCGGGCCGGAGCCAGCTCCGCCACGATCGGGCCCATGGTCGGCGCGAGCAGCGACTCGCCGACGCCGAACAGCGCGTAGACCGAGACGATCGCGACGGTGGCGAGCATCGCCTCGCCGCGCACCAGGCCGGCGACCAGCGCCATGGCCCAGGCACCCAGCCAGACCACGCCGGCCGCGGCCATCGCGGTGGTGCGGCGGCGGCGCTCGGTGATCTTCACGACGAACATCTGCAGCACCACGATGGTCAGGCCGTTCACGCCGATGGCCAGGCCGAGCACGGAGGGCGCGGTGCCCACGGTGTCGGTGGCGAAGGCCGCGACGCCGGACTCGAACTGCCCGTAGCAGGTGAAGAAGATCAGCCCGGCGAGCAGGCAGAGCCGCAGCATCGCCCTGTCGGCCACCAGCGCGCGCAGCCCCTTGGCCTCGCGGCCGGCGGCAGCGACGGGCTCGGCGACCAGCACCGGCGCGGCGGCCGGGATGCGGGCCAGGCCGGTGACGGCGGCCAGGCCGAGGAAGGTGAGCGCCTCGATGGTGAAGAGCCGGGTCATGCTGGCCGGGTCGGCCACGTCGACGATCTGGCCGCCGACCAGCGCGCCGATGCTCATGCCCAGGTTGACCAGGGTGAACTGGAGCGCGAAGGCCCGCGAGCGGGTCGCCTTGGTGGAGCAGCGGACGATCATCGTGGCCAGCGCCGGCTGGCAGGTGGTGACACCGCCGCCGAAGAGGAAGGCGGAGACCAGCAGCAGCGGTGTGCTGGTGGCGTGACCGAAGGCGAACGCACCGGTGGCGGCGAGCCCCGCCCCCGCGAGCAGCACCGGTCGCGGGCCGTACCGGTCTATCCCGCGGCCGGTGAAGGGGAGCACGGCCAGCGCCGCGAGCGCGAAGACGGTGAACACCATCCCGGCCGCGAACGAGCCCAGGCCCCGCACCTGGTCCACGTAGACGAACATGTACGGCATCGTGAACCCGCTGCCGAACGCGCTGAGCGCATTGCCGATCTGGACGCGGCGCAGCGGGCCGCCCGCCCCGTGCCGCTGCTGCCTCTGCTGCTTCACCGTGCCGGTCACCGTGCACATCCCTTCGATTCGATCTTCCACTGCATACTCTTCGACCAGACACTCTTCGATCTGGAAGATTTAAGACCTAAAGTCTTAGCTCATGAAGGTTAAGGGTTCGTAGCTTCAGAAGTCAAAGGCTTAACCTCTGCAGGTCCACATGGGACAATGGCCCCATGAGCGCACGCAGACCTGCCCCGACCGCCGAGCCGGCCACCTGCGGCGAGCTCGGCGTCGCCGAGCAGGTGGCCGTCTACCAGCGGGAATTCCCCGATGTCGACCCCCAGGTGGAGACGATCGTCTCCACCCTGTCCCGGGTCGCCCGGCGGATGAGCGTGGCCTACGGCCGGCAGCTGACTGTGCTGGGGATCACCCCGGCCGAGTGGGAGGTGCTCAAGGCCCTGGTCATCGCGGGCAGCCCCTACCAGCTCGGCCCCGGCGACCTGGCCAAGCGGCTCGGCCTCACCCCGGCCGCGATGACCCACCGGATCGACCGGATGGTCACCGAGGGCCTGGTCACCCGGGAGCGCGACGAGGCCAACCGGGTCCGGGTGATCATCGAGCTCACCGAGACCGGCCGCGACAAGTGGCTGGAGTCCATGCGGATGGCCGCCGTCTTCGAGGAGGAGCTCCTCCAGGACGTCTCCCCCGAGGAGCGCCCCGGCCTCTCCACCCTGCTCGGCCGGATGCTCCGCCGGATCGAGCAGTCCCAGCCCGACGCCCTCGGCCGCACCGACGACCTGGCCTGAGCCCAGGCGATTTCCCCCTCTCCCCCACCCGGCGCGACCGGGGCGCGGCGTGCCGGCCCCGGTGGTCTGCTGGACGGTGACAGACCGTCCGCCCCCGTCCGAGAGGGACACCGCCGTGCCCAAGCCCCTGATCGTCATCACCGGCGCCAGCTCCGGGATCGGCGCCGCCACCGCCCGCCTGCTCTCCGCCGAGGGCCACCCGCTTCTGCTGCTGGCCCGGCGGCTCGACCGACTGGAGGCCCTCGGCCTGCCGCAGGCCCTCTGTCGCAAGGTCGACGTGACCGACCGGGCGGCGGTGGAGGCCGCCGTCCGCGAGGCCGAGGAGCTGTACGGCCCGGCTGACGCGATCGTCAACAACGCGGGGGTGATGCTGCTCGGCCGACTCGCGGACCAGCCCGTGGACGAGTGGGAGCGGATGATCGACCTGAACGTGAAGGGCGTGCTGTACGGCGTCCGGGCGGTGCTCCCCGGCATGGTCGAGCGGGGTCGCGGCACCATCCTCAATGTCAGCTCGGTGGCCGGCCGCAAGACCTTCCCGAACCACGCCGCCTACGTGGGCACCAAGTTCGCCGTCCACGCGATGTCGGAGAACCTGCGCGAGGAGGTGGCCGCCCAGGGGGTCCGGGTGGTCACCATCGCCCCCGGGGCGGTGGAGACCGAGCTGCTCTCGCACACCAGCGACGAGCAGATCAAGCAGGGCTACCAGGCCTGGAAGGAGGCCGCCGGCGGCGCCCTGGCCCCGGAGGCCGTGGCCGAGGCCATCGCCTACGCCTACCGCCAGCCGCCGAACGTCTGCGTCCGCGAGATCGTGCTGGCCGCCACCGGCCAGGAGGGCTGAGGGGAGTCGGGAGGCCGACCGGGCCGGAACAGTGACCGGGCCGGAACGCCGACCGGACAGCTCCCGAGAATTCGTTTGAAACATCCCGGTGCCCTCGGGCCGTCATAGGGCGGACAACGACGAGGGGACGGGAGGGGCCAGTGGTCACAGCTCGACGGCGGGCTGCCGCCGAGGAGGAGTTCGCCGCGTTCGCGGCGGCCCGCTCCGGGCAGCTTTACCGATCGGCGTACTTCCTGACCGGGGGTGACGCGCACCTGGCCGAGGATCTGGTGCAGGACACCCTGGCGAGGATGTACGCGCAGTGGCACCGCCTCCACCGGCCGGGTTGGGCGGGCGGGATCGAGAACGCGGCCGGCTACGCGCAGACCGTCCTGGTCCGGGCCTTCCTGACCCACCAGCGCCGACGCAGCTCCACCGAGCGGCCGAGCCAGGTACTGCCGGAGCCGCCGCCGCGGGAACAGGACCAGACGCTGCGGCTCGTCCTGGTCGATGCGCTGGCCGAACTGCCGCCCCGGGACCGGGCGGTGGTGGTGCTCCGGTACTGGGAGGACCGCAGCGTCGAGGAGACCGCGGCGATCGTCAAGGACAGCTCGGCGGCCGTCCGCTCCAGGTGCACCCGGGCACTGGCCCGACTGCGTGCGCAACTCGGCTCCGAGCTGGCGGAGTTGGTGCGGTCATGAGCGGGGCCGACGAAATCGGTGACCAGGGGCGGCAATTCGGCGAGCGGAGTGGTGAAGTGACCGGTGAGGAAGATGAGTTCGAGGATCGACTGACCGCAGCGTTCGGGCGGGCCGCCGTCGGCCTCACCCCGGACGGGCCGGTCCGGCTGGTGGACGGCGCGATCGCGGCCGGGCGCCGGCGCAGGCGCGGCCGGCGGCGCGCCGTGCTGCTGGCCGGGGCGCTGACCCTGCTGGTCGCGGCGGGGGCGAGCGCACTGAGCCTGCCCGCCGGGGTGCCGGGGCGAACCTCGGAGGCCCTGGTCGGCGCCTCCAGCGGGGCACCGGCGCCGCTGGACCACGGGGTGACCGTCCTGCTGATCGGCCTGGACTCGACCACGGACACCCACGGCCGTCCGGCCCCCGACGAGCTGCGCCGCGGGGCGCTGCACGCGGGAGTACGGGCCGAGGGAGACGTGGCGGACACCCTGATGCTGGTGCACATCCCGGCAGGCGGCGGAACGGTCCGCCAACTCTCCATCCCCCGCGATGTACTGGTGGATGCCGGTGGCGGCGAGCAGGTGCGCATCGGCCAGGTGTACCTGCGGGCCGAGACGGCGGAGGCGGCACGGCTGCGCAGCCAGGGGGTCACCGGGGCGGATCTGGTCTGGCGCGGCCGGGAGGCCGGGCGGACGGCACTGATCCGGGCGGTCCAGCAGCTGGCCGGGGTACCGGTGGACCACTTCGCGGAGCTCTCGATGGCCGGGTTCTACCGGGTGGCCCAGGCGGTCGGCCCCGTCCCCGTCTGCCTGGTCCGCGCCGTGGACGACCAGTGGAGCGGGGCCCACCTGCCCGCCGGCCGCTCGGAGCTCGACCCCGCGCAGGCCCTCGCCTTCGTCCGCCAACGGCACGGGGTAGGCGACGGCTCCGACCTGGTGCGGACGCACCGGGCGCAGGCCCTGCTGGCCGGAGTGCTGCAGAAGCTGCGCGCCGGCGGGGTGTTGGCGGACGCGGCCAAGCTGGGCGCCCTCTACGGCGCACTCAAGGAGGATCTGGTGGTCGACCAGGGCTGGAGCCCGGTCGACTTCCTCCGCCAGGTGCCGGCCTTCGCCGATGGGCGCACGACGGCCACCACCCTCCCCGTCCTGGCGAAGGGCCCGGATCTGGTGGTGGACCAGACCCGGGCCGAGGGCCTGCTGACCGGCCCGGCGACCGCGCCGCCCTCGTCCCCGGTGCTGGACGAGGCGTCCTGCGTGGAGTGAGATCCGTGGGCCGCCGGTCCGCCCAGGCAAATGTCCTGATCCTGTGACAGCCGGCTCGGGTGTGTCCCCTCCCGGGCGGGACATCGCGTGGAGATGGGTGAGCCGGTAACCGGTGACCTCGGCGTCACCGGCACCCACCCCGGCTCGGACGTGCTCGCCCGGCACGTCCGGCACCGTACCGAGCCGGGAGAAGACCTGTGGACCTGATACGAATCCAGCCGAAGCGCGCGCGGTCGGCGCGGGCCGCCCACCGGGCCGGGGCCGCGCTGGCGCTGACCGGTGTGCTGGCGCTGGCCACCGCCTGCGGCGGTGCTGGAGGCGCCGGCGGCACCAGCGCCGCCGGGAGCGGTGGGAACGGCGGGGATGCCGCAACCCGCTCCGCCGCCCCGACCACGGCCAAGCCCTCGACGGCCGCCCTGGACGTACGACCGAAGGACGGCGCCCGGGACGTGGCACCCAGCGGGGCGCTGAAGGTGTCCGTGACCGGCGGCAAGCTGACCCGGGTGGCGGTGGCCGGCCCGGACGGCAAGCCGGTCGCCGGGGCGGTGGCCGCCGACGGCCTGAGCTGGCTGCCCTCGGCGCCCCTCGCCGTCGGCACCCGGTACCAGGTGAACGCCGAGGCCGTCGACGCCGCCGGCACCACCACAGGCACGGCCGGCAGCTTCACCACGCTCACCCCGACGAAGACGGCCCGTACCCAGGACAACGTGATCACCGGTCAGACCTACGGCGTCGGCATGGTCGTCCGGGTCGACTTCCACCAGGCCGTCAAGAACAAGGCCGCGGCCGAGCAGGCGATCACCGTCGAGGCCTCCGACGGCACCAAGGTCAAGGGCCACTGGTTCGACGCCGACAACTGGCTGGACCTGCGTCCGGAGACCTACTGGAAGCCCGGCACCAAGGTGACCGTCCACTTCCGCACCAGCAACGTCGAGCTCTCCCCCGGGGTCTACGGCAACTCCGACCGCGACGAGAGCTTCACCATCGGCCGCTCGAAGATCAGCACGGTGGACGCCGCCGCGCACCAGATGACCGTCGCCGAGGACGGCGCCGCGCCCCGCACCATAGCGATCACGGCGGGCGCCGACGACAACCCCTCCTACAACGGCACCATGGTGGTCTTCGAGAAGGCCCGGATGGTGCACATGGACTCCTCCACCACCACGATCAAGGGGGCGGCCTACAGCGTGGACGAGCCGCACGCCATGAAGATCACCGACTCCGGCTCGTACGTCCACGGCAACCCCAAAGCCGAGGAGGCCGCCGGCCACCGGAACATCAGCCACGGCTGCATCGGCCTGCCGGACACCGAGGAGGGCGAGGACGACTCGGTGGCGGGGAAGTTCTACGCCGACTCGATGATCGGCGACGTGGTGATCGTCAAGAACTCGGTCTGAGCCACACCCCCGACGACAGCGAGGCCCGGCGCACCGAGGTGCGTCGGGCCTCGCTGTCGCGACACAAAATCGCTGGGCGGTCCGGTCCGCGTCGGGCATGATCGGCTGGTGGACACCTATCTCGAGACCGAGCGCCTGACTCTGCGCCACTTCACCGCCGAGGACGCGGACCTGCTGATCGAACTGGACAGCGACCCGGCGGTGATGCGCTACCTGAGCGGCGGGGTCCCGACCGCACCGGAGATCGTCCGGGAGCGCTACCTGCCGAACATCCTGGCCGGCTACGAGAAATGGGGCGGCCGCCTCGGGCTGTTCGCCGCCCACGAGAAGGACGGCGGCGCCTTCATCGGCTGGTTCATCCTGCGCCCCGCAGCGCAGGGCCCGCTGGACGAGGTCGAGCTCGGCTACCGGCTGCGCCAGGCCGCCTGGGGCAAGGGCTACGCCACCGAGGGCTCGCGGGCCCTGCTGGGCAAGGCCTTCACGGACCTCGGCGTGCGCATGGTCTGGGCCGACACGATGACCGTGAACCAGGGCTCGCGGCACGTCATGGAGAAGCTCGCCATGACGCACACGGAGACCATCGCCGTACCCGAGGACATGGCGGACATCGAGGGTGCCGAGCACGGCGGCGTGCGGTACGAGATCACCAAGGACCGGTGGGAGCAGCAGTAGGCACCGCCCGTCAGGGGCGGAGCGGCGGGTACCGCGGGTCGAGCAGACCGTGCCGGGCCAGGTGTCCGTACAGCGGGGTGGTGGCCGGGTGGTGGCCCCACTGGTGATCACCGGGCACCTCCCCCTCGGCGGCCAGCGGGGCCCCGAGGAGCTGGCGCTGCACCGGCGAGAAGCCGGCAGCGGCCGGAGAGGCGAGCAGCGCCTCGTTCTGGTCCCGGTTGTGCGACCAGCGGTGCGAGTACGCGAAGAACATGCCCTTGCGGGTGTGCTCGGAGTGGTTGTCCGTCCGGGTGTGCCAGAGCCGGCGGTCGAAGAACACCGCGTCCCCGGCGTTCGCGGTGACCTCGACGGCCCCCGGCGGCTCCGGCCACCGGAGGTCGCGGCGCGGCGGCCCGTCGATCCGGTCCAGCAGGTGACTGCCCGGCACGACCTTGAAGTTGCCGCGCCCGGGCCGGGAGAGGTCGGAGAGCCAGTAGGCCATCTTCACCGAGAGGCGCGGGCGCGGCGCGGTCTCGATCTCCCGGTTCTGCCGCCCGCCGTCCTGGTGCCACTCGAACCGGTACGGCTTGGGCACCCGGATCGGCGGGTGCACGTCCAGGTGCGAGTGGTAGACGTGCACGTTCCAGCCGAGCACCGACCAGACCAGCGGAAAGGTCGCCGGGTGGTCGATCAGTCCGACCGCCGCCGGCAGTGCGGCCACCGCGCTCAGCCGGTGCATCGCCCCCTCCGGCGAGAGCCGCCCGGCGGCCCGCTCCCGCGCGTGGACCTCGTCCAGCGCCTCCGAGTAGTACGCCACCTCCCGAGCCTCGAGCACTCCGGGCAGCACCAGGTAGCCGTCGCGCTCGAAGCGTGCGCGCTGCTCCTCGGTCATCGGCGTGATGGCCTGGGTGGTCGGGGCGGTCGGGGCGGTCGGGGCGGTCGGGGCGGTCGGGGCGGTCTCCAGCAGGGTCATGAAAATCCTCCAGGGTCGTCGGTAGGTGGATCAGTCGGCCAGGGAGGCCTGGTCGCCCATGGCGATCACGGGGTGGCGGGCGGGGTCGAGGGTGGTGAGCAGCGTGCGCATCGCCCCCTTCGGCAGGGTGATGCAGGCGTGGCTGGGCCCGTTGTGGTCGACGTGGAGCCAGATGCCGCCGCCCCTCGCCGCGCCCTCGGGGTGCTGCCCGTCGAGCGGGGAGGTGCCGGGGACGCGGTTGTAGTCGACGGCGATCACGTAGTCGAACACCCCGGCCAGCGACTCACCGTTGAACCCCCGTTCCTCGTCCACGAACCGGGGCGAGCGGTGGTAGGGCAGCCGTGCGCCGGGGTCGGCCAGCCGGCCGCCGGCATCGGAGAGGGTGAACACGCCGATCGGGGAGCGCAGGTCACCCGCACGGTGGTCGGTGGTCCAGCCGTGCAACGCGTTGTGCGCGGGCCAGCGGCCGGCCTCTTGCCAACTCCCGTCGCCCGCACGCTGGTAGAGCACCACGGTGGAGTCGGAGGACTCGCGCCCGGCGCCGACCGCCAGCAGCAGCTGCCCCGTCCCGGCGGGGACCTTCGCACCCAGGGTCGGCCCGATCCCGGGCGGCAGGGCGGCGCTGGCGACGGGGGCTGCAGTGGCGGCCGGAGCAGCAGTGGCGGCCGGAGCGGTCGGGCCACCACCGGGGGCCGCCACTCGGGTCAGGCCCGCAGCGGGTTCGGCCGCGCCCGCCGAGGGCAGGCCCGCCGGCGGCAGGCCCGGCGCCGGCCGCGCCGCCCGCTCGCCGCAGGCCAGCACGCCGCCCGTACTCAGCACGGTCAGCAGGGCCACTGCCCAGACCGCTCCGGTCGGACCCCGACGGCGGCGCGGACCGCGGCCCGGACGGCCGCCGGACTTGCGATGCGAAGGTGTTGTCACGCGAATCCAGAACTCGGCGGCGCGCCGCCGGGTTGACCTCCTCCGGCGTGACGACCGTCACTCCCGGTGGAGGCAACCCGGGCGGCATCATGCCTGTTCATAAGGGGTGCGGCGGCAAGCAGGCTCCGCAGGGAACCCCGGAGGAGCAGCGTGCGGCACAGTGAGAAGGAGGCCAGGTTCGAGGAGTTCGTCCTGGCGCGGTCGAGCGCGCTGCTGCGGATGTGCCACCTGCTCACCAACGACCGGGGCCTGGCCGAGGACCTGCTGCAGACCGCGCTGGCGAAGTGCTACCGCCACTGGGACCGGGTGAGCGAGCAGGGCTACGAGGAGGGTTACGTTCGCACCGCGATCGTCAACACCCACATCAGCAGCGTCCGCAAGCGCCGGCTCAAGGAGATCCTGACCTTCCAACTGCCCGAACACGGCGGCGCGGCGCCGGACCACAGCGTCGAGGAACGCGACCTGCTGCGCCGGGCCCTGGCCGCGCTGGCCCCGCGGACCCGCTCGGCGGTGGTGCTGCGCCACTACCTGGGGCTGTCCGAGATCGAGGCGGCCCAGAACATGGGCTGCTCGGTGGGCAACGTCAAACGGCTCACCTCCCGGGGGCTGGACCAGCTGCGCCAGGCCATGGAACGCCAGCCACCACCGACCGACGCCCTTCCCACCGCACCCCGACGAGTCTGCGAGGCCGCACGATGACCCCCCGGTTCGAGGACGGGCTGTTCGAACACGAGCTGGACGCGGGGCTGGCGGCCCTGGCGGAGGAGAGCGAGGGGCCCGCCCCCGGCTTCCACCAAGGGGTGCGTGCCCGCATCCTCCGACAGCGGCGCCGCCGCCGGACCGCGCTGGGCACCGCCGCCGCAGCCTGCACGGCGGGCGTGCTGGCGGTCGCGCTCACCGCCGTGGGCGGCCCGGCCCCGGCCCAGGTGCTCACCCCCGCCGGAGCGCCGACCACCGCGCCCGACTCGGCGGCCGAGCCCTGGTGGCTCACCGACCCCGCCGCCGCGCAGGCGCCGCCGACCGCCGTCACCCGGTACTGGGACGCCCACGGCCAGGGCGGGCCCGGGGCGCACCGTGAAGTGCGGTTGCTGCACCAGGACTTCGGGCCGCAGGTGCTGTACACGCTGGCGGGCCGACGTACCGACGGCACCGCCACCGTCGCGCTGCTCAGCGGGGTGCGCGAGCCCGACGGCTCGGTCCCCGACAGCAGCCTGCGGCTGCTGCGGGAGTACCCGCACCCCGCACAGCCCCCGCAGCCCCAAGCTCCGTTCGCCCTCGCGGTCTCGGCCGCCCCCGGCCAGCCGGCCCCTCGGACGGTCGAGGTGCTGGCCCCGCCCTGCGCCGGGCAACCGCGGCTCAGCACCGCCCCGGCCGGCGCCCCGGTCTCCTGGCACCGGGATGCCTTCGGTGCACTGGTGACCGACCGGCCGGTCCCGGCCGACACCCCGCTCTCCTTCCGGTGCGACACCTCCGCCGGGCCCGGCACCGAGCACGTCCTGCTGGCACCGGGTGCGCCGGTGCGCGTCGGACCGACCGCCGTCTCGCTGCTCACCTCCTTCGCCCCGGCCTCCTCCGCCGCCATGGCCTCGGCGCAGCCGGGCTCGGCGGGCTGACCGACACCCCCGGACATGGCTCCGGACATGGCTCCGGCCCCGGACGAGGGAGCTCGTCCGGGGCCGGAGTGCTTCGGTCAGTCGGGTCCGTCAGTACCCGGGGTCAGGCGAGGGGTGGGTCAGCAGGCGCCGTTGTCGGCCCAGACGCCCCACTGGCCGCTGGCGGACGGGTCCTCGCCCTGGGTCCACCACTTGTTGGTGTAGTTGTGGCCCTTCCAGGAGACCTTGGTGCCGGCCGTCGCGTAGACGGTGGCGGAGTTCCAGCTCGGGGCGGTGCAGGCACCGGTCGAGGAGGACGGGCTGGAGGAGGGGCTGCTCGACGGGGAGGTCGACGGCGAGCTGGAGGGGGAGGAGCTCGGCGAAGAGGACGGGCTGGAGCTCGGGCTGGAGCTCGGGCTCGAACTCGGCGAGGAGGTCGGGCTGCTGGACGGGCTCGGCGAGGAGGAGGTCGGCGGGGCCGGGCAGGCGGCGGCGGAGCCGTCGGTGGCGCTGGCCATCTTGTCGAAGAGCGCGGTCTGGGTGCCCATGTCGTAGAGCGAGAAGGCGAAGGAGCCGCCGAGGCCGTTGCAGTGCGCGTAGTCGAGCTTGGCCTGGATCGACTGGGCGTTCTCACCGGTCCAGAAGGTGGTGCCGTCGTAGAAGTACGCGGCCTTCGCGGTGTCGTCCCAGTAGGTGTCGGCCGCGTTGTCGACGAAGCCGTTCAGCTCCTTGTACATCCGGATGCCGTTGACGTTCCCGGACATCGCCGCACCCGTGGCCGGGCCGGTCGCGCTCTGGAAGAGGCCGTGGTTGGCACCGGCGGGCACGCCCGTCCAGCCGCGGTAGTAGAACGGCACACCCATGTTGATCTTGTTGGCGGGGAAGCCGCCCTTGATCCCGTACTGCGAGTCGCCGACCGTCCAGGCCTTGATGGCGTTGTCGATCGAGTACTTGCCGTTGCCCGGCTTCACCGGCGTCATCGGGTCGTTCGGGCCCGAGTAGAGCGGCGCCTGGTGGTTGGTCGGGCCGGTGGCGTCCCACGCACCGTGCATGTCGTAGGTCATGACGTCCAGGAACGTGAGGTACTGGCCGAGCTTGTCGGTCTCCACGTTCTGGATCTTGTCCTGGCCCGCGCCGACCGCCGCCGAGAGGGCGTAGGTCTTGCCGTCGGTCTTGCCCTGGGCGTCGAGCTGCGAGCGCAGCTCGGCCATCAGCAGCGTGTAGTTCTGCTTGTCGGCCGTCGAGGCGTGGTTACCGGTGTGGCCGCCGCCGCCCGGGTACTCCCAGTCGATGTCGAAGCCGTCGAAGATGCCGGCCGCCGAGCCCGGGCCGCCGAAGCCGGCGTCCACCGGGAGGTTGCCCTTGATGAACATGTCGATGCAGGAGGAGACGAAGGCCTTCCGGTTGGCATCCGAGGAGGCCACGTCCGAGAAGTACTTCGAGTAGGTCCAACCGCCGATCGACATCAGGATCTTGAGCTTCGGGTTCTTCGCCTTCAGCTTCTTCAGCTGGTTGAAGTTGCCGGTGATCGGCTGGTTCCAGGTGTCGGCCACGCCGTCCACGCTGATGTCCGCGCCGAAGGACTTCTGGTAGTCCGCGAAGGCGTCTGCCGCGCCGTCACCGGCGTTCGGGTCGTCCTCGTTCTGGGAGGCGGCCTTGGTGGCCTCGAAACACTTCAGCGAAGTCGGGTTGATGTTCGCGAAGTCGTAGATGAGGTAGTCGAGTTTGCCCGCGACACCGGTGTCCTGGATGGTCTTCGGGTAGTAGGCGTTGCCGTACACCGACCACTGGTCGAAGTACGCGACCTTGATGCCGCCGCTGGTCGCGGGCGCACCGGTCGAGTTGGTGGCGGCGGCCTGGGCGGTGCCGCCGCCGGTGAGCGCGAGGCCCGCACCGAGCAGCAGCGAGGCGGCGGTGCCTGCCGCGAGCGCGGCCAGGCTCTTGGGGCGACGCCGCGTGGGCGCGCTCGCTCGGGGAGCGAAGACAGCACGATTCATGGGTGCATGACTCCTGGTTGTGGGGGAACTGCCGTACCTCGTCGGGGTGGGACACACGGGGTGGGGCCGTATGGCCAGGGGCATGACAGCTGGGAATCGAGCATGGACCGGGGTCTGACGGACACGATCTGACGCTTGGCACTGCGGCGAACAGGGCCGATTCGGCACCGGTGGACTGGACCACGGTCTGGACCACCGGTGCCGTTTCAGGGGCTCCCTGCACCTGGCATAAAAATGGACTAGACCAACTCCCCCGTCAAGAGCCACGGTTGCCCCTTGAGCCCCCGTTAAGGTTCCCCCTTCGGGCACCCCCGCCTGACCTGCACTGCCCTGACCAGCAGAACACCGGCCCGCCAGGGCGGCGGGCCGGTGCTGGAAGCGCGAAGGTCGTGTCCGGATGACTCAGAGGTGATCGATCTCCGTCAGATCGATCTCCACCTGGAACGGCAGGTCGAGCTTGAGCTGATCCCGGTACTCCCCGGTGGCCCGGTACGCCCCCGCCTCGGCGTCCAGCTCGTACGCGTACACCACCGGCCGGCGGCTCTCCTCGCTCTGCTCGACCCGCCAGAAGTACGGGATGCCGGCCTGCGCGTACTTGCGGGGCTTGAGCTCGCGATCCCGCTCGATCGAATCCGGCGAGACCACCTCGACCGCCAGCACCACGTCCTCCGGCCGGTAGCTCGTCTCCTCCGCCCGCATGGTCACCGCCTCGGCCCGAAGCACCGACACGTCCGGCTCGGGACGGTCGCGCTTGCCCAGCACCACGCTCATCTCGCGCACCACGCGGAGCTCGGGCGGGCAGTGCATGCGCAGGCCCCGCTCCAGCAGGTAGAGCGCCAGCGAGTGGAAGTACTTCTGCGGGCTCATGAAGACGAGGCTCCCGTCGAGCAGCTCGGTGTGCGGCGGGAGGCCGGGCATGTCGTCGAGATCGGCGGCGGTGAATCCGCCGACCGGCGGGATGAGCCACTCTGGAACGGCCGTCATCGTTGCTCCCATGGGCGCGATTTTCGCCGACACTGCCAGCGTACCCACCCGGTGCGGCCCGATTTCAGCCCTCCGGGTGACATTCTGTGACGGCCGCCCGAGCAGCGGGCCGGTCTCAGTAGCGGACCGCTGCGCCGAGGGTGGCCGTGACCGTGCCGTCGAGGGTGCGGTTGCTGCGGGCGGAGGCCTGGGCGACGGCGGCGGGGGCGACCTCGGGGACGGTGACCACGACGGCGTCGACCACCGAGCCGGAGCTGTCCTTGAAGGTGACCTCGATGCTGTAGCGGTATCCCTTGGTGGCGTGGTTGGTGACGGTGACCGGTGCGTCCGAGCGGCCGTCCGAGCCGGTCACCACGGGCCCCAGCGTGACGTCCGCCTTGGCGTCCACGCCGTCCTTCACTCCCGCGAGCGCGGAGGCCGCCGCCGACTGGGCCGAGGCGGCCGCCGACTCGGCGCCGCCCGCGAGCGAGGCCACCGCCGACTGGGCGCCGGCCGCCGCCGAAGCCGCGGAGGAGGCCAGGCCGTTGGCGGCCGAAGCGGCGGCGGAGGCGGCGGACTGCGCGGCGGCCGCCGCCGAGGAGACGGCCGAGCCGGCGTTGCCGCTGCTGCCGGAGGAACAGCCCGTCAGCAGCAGGGCCGCCCCGGCGAGGGCGACGGCGGCGGCGACCGTGGGGCGGCGGGAAGGACGGTGCATGGCGGGCTCCCTGGGGAGGGGTCGGGGTGAACGGGCCGCGGTGGGGGTGGCCGCAGGCCAGTGGGGCCGGGTCAGGAGAGGCCGGCGCCGTCCTGGGTGTCGGCCTCGTCGGCGGCGCGGGCCGCGCGGCGGCGGACCACCTCCTGGCGGCGGGTGACCACGCTCGCGGCGGAGACGGCGCTGGCGGCGAAGGCGAGCAGGCCGATCCAGGGGCGGTCGAGGCGGTGGCCGGCCAGGTGGTCGAGGGAGTAGCGGCCGGCGCCGGAGACGGCGAGGGCCACGCCGCAGGCGCCGAGGAAGGCCGGGTACTCGAAGCCGCCGGAGGTGGCGAAGAAGCCGCTGGGGGCGTGCACGGAGATCGCGCCCGCCATGGTGCCGGCCACGATCGCCCCGGCGGCCGGGGTGGCCAGGCCCGCGATGAGCAGGGCGCCGCCGCCCGCCTCGCCGAGGCCCGCCGCCAGCGCGCTCTCCCGGCCGGGGACGAAGCCCATGTGCTCCATCGCGGCGGCGGTGCCCTCGAGCCCGCCGCCGCCGAACCAGCCGAACAGCTTCTGGGTGCCGTGGGCGACGAGTACGCCGCCGACGGCGGCTCGGAGGGCGAACAGCCCCAGGTCCTTGCGGTTCAGACAGGTCATGTTGCTGCGCCCTCGTGTCGTGCCGGCTGGTGACGGCCCGTCGGTGCCGGGTCCTCCGCCCATCCCAACCCACCCCGGGCCGCACCGCCATCGGAGGGTCAGGAAGCCCCCACCAGCCGGGTGAGCAGCAGGTCCAGCCGCTGCTCCCGGTGGTCCGGGCGGAGCCTGCCGCCCCGGGTGAGCATGGCCAGGCCGTGCAGCGCGCTCCAGACCGTCTCGACGAAGGTCTCCGGGTCGTCCGGACCGGCCGAGGGCGCGAGCACCGCAACGAAGCCGGCGAAGGCGCGGCGCAGTTCGGCCGGGGTCTCCTCGGTGCCGAAGGAGAGCGAGGTGGCAAGGGTGAACATCGCCTCGTAGAGCGCGGGGTGGGCCTCGGCGAAGTCCAGGTAGGCCCGGGCCGCCTCCCGCACCGAGCCGGCCCCGGCCAGCACCTCGGCAAGCTCGCCGAAGCCCACCAGCGCGACCGCGTCGACGATGGCGCCCTTCCCGGCGAAGTGACTGTAGAGCACGGGCTGGCTGTACTCGATCCGGTCGGCCAGTCGACGGGTGGTGACGGCCTCCCAGCCCTCGGTCTCGGCCAGCTCCCGGGCGGCCCGCAGGATCAGCTGGTGGCGTTCGGCACGGAGGCGCTCACGGCGCTCTTGGGTGGACATGGATCGAATCCTAGCAGCGCTAGAAAATCGAGCACAGGCCATGCTAGCGTCGACACGTCATCTAGCACTGCTAGAAAACGGCGCTCGAGCGCCCGACCACCCCGGGGGGACCTGCCATGTTCCGCACGCGTCTGGCCACCGCACTGGCCGCCGTCCTGGCGGCGTTCATCATCGTCGTCGGCCTGTTCTTCATCCTCGCCCCGGCCGGGTTCGCGCCCGGCTTCGGCATACCCGTACCGCAGGGCGGCACCGGCTACTTCGACATCAAGGGCGTCCGCGACATCACCTCCGGGCTGGTGCCGCTGGCACTACTGCTCACCGGCCACCGCCGGGCCCTCGGCTGGGCCCTGCTCGCCACCGCCTTCACCCCGCTCGGGGACGCCGTCATCGTGCTGAGCCACCACGGCCCGGTCGCCACCGCCCTCGGCGTCCACGCCGCCACCGCCGCCCTGGTGCTGGCCACCAGCGCCCTGCTGCTCACCGAGCCGAAGCCGTAGCCGGGGCCGGGGCCGGGAAGTGGCGGCGGTCAGCCGAGGGCAGCGGTGAACTCCCGGGCCCGGCGGGTGATTTCGGCCCAGTCGCCGGCCGCGACCAGCGCCGGGGCGACCACCTCGCTGCCCGCGCAGACGGCGGTCGCGCCGGCCGTCAGGAAATCCGCCGCGTTGGCCGCGTTGACCCCACCGGAGGCGACCAACGGCACGGCCGGGTACGGGCCGTGGAGATCGCGCAGGTAGCCGGGACCGAAGGCCCGGGCCGGGAAGACCTTGACGGCGGCGGCCCCGAGGTCGACCGCGGCGGCCACCTCGGTGGGGGTGAGCGCGCCGAGGACCACCGGTACGGGGGCGGCGGCCACCTCGGGCCGCACCCCGGGGGTGACCAGGTACTCCGCGCCCGCCGCCACCGCCTCGGCGGCCTGCCCGCCGGTCAGCACGGTGCCCAACCCGATCCGGCAGCCCGTCCGGGCGGCGACGGCCCGGCGGAGGTGCTCGGTCGCCTCCGGCGTGGTGAAGGTGAACTCGACCCAGCGGATGCCCCCTTCGGCGAGCGCCACACAGAGCGCCGCCGCGTCGGGTATGACGGGCGCCCGGACCACGGCGATCACCCGGTCGGCGGCGAGCTCGGCGAGGAGCGGGGCGGGGGCAGGGGAAGGGGCAGGGGAAGGGGCGGAGTGAGCGCTCACAGGACGGCTCCTCGGGTGCGGCGGCGCAGGGTGCGGCCCGGGCGGGCCTCGGTGGGGTGGTGGTCGTCGATCACCGGCGTGCCGGCGACCAGGACGTACGGGATGCCCTCGGGCGGGCGGCGGGGGTGTTCGAAGGTGGCCGTGTCGCGGACGGCGGCCGGATCGAAGAGGACCAGGTCGGCGGCGTAGCCGGTGCGGATCAGGCCCCGGCCGCGCAGGCCGAGCCGGCGGGCCGGGCGACCGGTCATCCGGGCCACCGCCTCCTCCAGCGAGAGCACGCCCAACTCCCGGCTGTAATGGCCCAGGTAGCGCGGGAAGGTGCCCCAGGCGCGCGGGTGCGGCCGGGCCCCGGTGAGCAGGCCGTCGCTGCCGACGGTGTGGGCCGGGTGCCGCATGATCGCCCGGACGTTCGCCTCGTGCCCCACGTGCTGGAGGATCATGGTGCGCAGCTCGTCGGCGAGCAGCAGGTCGAGGAAGGCCGTGGTGCCGCTCACCGCCGTGGTGCCGCCCACCCCGCCGCGCTGCGCCAACTCCGCTATCGTGCAGCCGACTTCGGCAGTGGCGCTGCCGGAGAGCTGGATGGTGGTCCAGTCGGTCACCACGCCGTGGCAGCCGTCGCTGCCGGTCTCCTCGACGGCCACCCGGATCGCCTCCCGGGCGGCCGGGTCGCGCAGCCGGGCCAGCGTCTCGGCCGGGCCGCCGGCCGTGGCCCAGGAGGGCAGCAGGGCGGCCAGGGTGGTGGAGCCGGGCAGGTATGGGTAGCTGTCCAGGGTCAGGTCGACCCCGTCGGCGCGGGCGGCGTCGACCAGGGCCAGAAACTCGCCGGCCCGGCCCTCGTTGACGCCGAAGTTCATGGTGGCGTGGGTCAGGTGGAGCGCGCAGCCGGTCTCCCGGGCCAGCCCGATCACCTCGGCGTACGCCTCCAGCGCCCCGGCGCCGTAACTGCGGGTGTGCGGGCAGTGGTAGGCGCCGTGCTCGGCCAGTACCCGGCAGAGGTGGGCGAGTTCGGCCCGGTCGGCGTACATGCCCGGGGTGTAGGTGAGCCCGGTGGAGAGGCCGACCGCCCCCTCGCGCAGGCCCCGGGCCAACAGCTCGCCCATCCGGTCGAGTTCGGCCGCGCCGGCCGGACGGTCGGCCCAGCCGACCACCAGCGCGCGCAGGGTGCCGTGCGGCACCAGGTAGCAGGCGTGGGCGGCCAGCCCGTCCCGGTCGAGCCGGTCGAGGTACTGGCCGACGGTGCGCCAGCTCCAGTCGAAGCCCGCCGGATCGCCGTTCCAGCCCGCGAGTTGGCGGCGTAGCAGCGGCAGGGTGCTGTCGTCCACCGGAGCGTAGGAGAGGCCGTCCTGGCCGAGCACCTCGCAGGTGACGCCCTGGCTCACCTTGGCCGGGTGGGCCGGGTCGGTGAGCACGGCCAGGTCGGAGTGGGCGTGCATGTCGATGAAGCCGGGGGCGAGCACCAGGCCGTCGGCCTCGATCACCCGGCGGGCCCGGCCCTCGGGCGGGGTGATCACTCCGGCGGTGACGCCGAGGTCGGCTCGGCGGCGCGGGGCGCCGGTGCCGTCGACCACCCAGGCGCCCCGGATCAGCAGGTCCTGCATGAGCTCTCCCGGGGATCAGAAGTACGTTCTCACCAGGTCGACCACGCGCGGGAGTTCGGCCTCGGCCGAGTCGAGCACGGGGATCAGCGTCCAGCGGTCGAAGACGGTGCAGGGGTGCGAGAGGCCCAGCCGGACCACCTCGCCGACCCGCACCTCGGCCTGCCGCAGGAAGGCGTGCTGGTCGTTCAGCGCCGTGATCCGCCCGCCGGCCAAGCGACCACGGCCACGGACGAGTTGCGGCTCGGGGAAGCCCTCGTCGAAGGAGAAGTCGCGCTTGCCGCCGTCCAGCAGGGCCAGTCCGGGCTCGGGCCGGGAGACCACCCGGGCCCAGCCGTGCAGGGCGGAGCGGAAGGGGGTGGCGTCCGCGCCGGGGCGGGCCAGCGGGGAGATGCCCCGGTAGAAGCCGTCGTCGTGGGCGAGGTAGGCGCCGGAGCGCAGCACCACCGTGGTGCGGTGGTCGCCCAGCGGGGCGAGGCGCTCGACCACGGTGTCGAAGTAGGCGCTGCCGCCGGCCGTGAGCCAGACCTCCTCGGTCTCGAACAGCCCCTCGGCGAGGAGAAGTCGGTGCAGTTCGGCCATGGCGTCCAGGTAGCCGGCCACGGCGGCGAGCGAGGCCGGGGTGGCGTCGTGGGCGACGGCGCCCTCGTAGCCGCTGACGCCGGCCAGCCGCAGTTCGGGGGCGGCGTGCACGGCGCGGGCCACCGCCTGGGCCTCGGCCGGGGTGCGGCAGCCGGTGCGCGCGCCAGGCGCGCCGAGCTCCACGCAGACGGCCACCGGGGCCGGGGCGCCGCGCAGCGCCTCGGCCATCAGCTCGACGGAGCGGACGGAGTCGACCCAGGAGGCGAACCGCAGCTCGGGGTCGGCGGCCAGTTCGGCGGCCAGCCAGCGCAGGCCGGCCGGGTCGAGCAGGGTGTTGGCCAGGTGGATCCGGCGCAGGCCGAAGGCCCGGGCCACGTGCAGCTGCGGGAGGTTGGCGAGGGTGATCGCGAGCGCCCCGGCGTCGAGCTGGCGCTGCCAGAGGGCGGGGGCCATGGTGGTCTTGCCGTGCGGGGCCAGGCCCACGCCGGCCTTCGCGCACCAGGCGGCCATGGTGGCGAGGTTGTGCTCCAGCGCGCCGGCGTCGAGGGTGACCAGCGGGGTGCCCAGGTCGTCCAGGGTGGGCCCGGTGGCCAGGTACTCGGCCACGGTGCGGCCCCAGCCGGCGGCCGGCACGGCCTTGAACCGCCAGTCGAGCCGCTCCTCGGCGAGGGCCCTCACCTTCGCACGATCCATCAGCTGCACCGGGACCAGCCTCCTGCCGAGGGTCGCGTTGCGCTATTCGCAACGGTCGTTGCACTGCCGTCGGCGCTGATCTAACCTCAGGTCCAGACCACTGGTCAACGACCCCCGCCGCCCCCGCACTGGAGCGCCCCAGGTGACCCCTCCCGCCGCCGACCAGGCCGGCCTCGCCGCACCCGGCGAGGCCACCGCGCCCGCCGCCGTCTGCCTCGGCGAGTCGATGGCCATGCTCATCCCCGAGCCGGCCGGCCCGCTGGAGCTGGCCGAGGGCTTCCGGCACAGCTACGGCGGCGCGGAGTCCAACACCGCCTGCACGCTGGCCGCCCTCGGCGTGCCCGCCGCCTGGGTGAGCCGGGTCGGCGCGGACGGCTTCGGCCGGCGGCTGGTGGAGCGGATCGCCGCGCACGGGGTGGACACCTCCGGGGTGGTCGCCGACCCGGCCCGGCCGACCGGCCTGTACGTCAAGGAGACCGGCTCCGGCGCCGACCACCCGTACGATCTCGGCGCCGGGCGCAGCCGCCTGCACTACTACCGGCGCGGTTCGGCCGCCTCGGCGATGGGGCCCGATCTGCTCACCGACCCGGCCGCCGAACCGCTGCTCGCCGCAGCCGAGTTGGTGCACCTGACCGGGATAACTCCCGCCCTCTCGGACAGCTGCCACCGGCTGGTGCGCACCCTGCTGGCGGTGCCCGGCCGGCTGGTCAGCTTCGACCTCAACTGGCGGCCCGCGCTCTGGGCCGGGCGGGACAGGCAGGCGCTGCGGTTCCTGATGAACGCGGCCGACGTGGTGCTGTTCGGCGCCGACGAGGCGCGCGAGGTGCTGGGCACCGACGAGCCCGTGGCGCTGCGCAAGCTGCTGCCCCGGCCGGCCGTGCTGGTGCTCAAGGACGACGCCCGGCAGGCGAGTTCGATCGCACCCGACGGCACGGTGACCACCGAGCCGGCGCTACGGGTCGAGGTGGTGGAGCCCACCGGCGCCGGGGACGCCTTCGCGGCGGGCTACCTGGCCGGCACCCTGCGCGGCCTGCCCGAGCCGGCCCGGCTGCGCCTGGGCCACCTCGCGGCGGCCGCCGCCCTGACCTCCCGGGGGGATCTGGGCACCCCGCCGCCCGCCGAGCTCCGCGACCGGCTGCTCGCCGCCGGCCCGGACGCCTGGGCCGCCACCACGGTGGACGCCGAGGGCTACCACCCGGGCGCCGCGTGAGCAGCTCCACCGTGGCCCGCGCGATGCAGCTGCTGGCCGAACTCGGCCAGGGCGAGCGGACCTTGGAGCAGCTGGCCACCGCGCTCGGGGTGCACAAGTCCACCGTGCTGCGGCTGCTCCAGCCGATGGCGCAGGAGCGGATCGTCCAGCACGACGAGACCCACCGCTACCGGCTCGGCCCGCAGCTGTTCGCGCTGGCCGGGCAGGCCCTGGAACAGCGCGGCATCCGCACGGTGGCCGCCCCGCACCTGGCCGAGCTGAACGCCGCCACCGGGCAGACGGTGCACCTGGCCGCCTACGAGGGCGGCGAGGTGATCTACATCGACAAGTACGAGTCGCGGCAGCCGGTGCGGATGTACTCCCGGGTCGGCCTGCGGGCCGCGCTGCACAGCGCGGCCGTGGCCAAGGTGCTGCTCGCCGCGCTGCCGCCGACGGCGCGGCGGGAGGTCGCCGCCTCGATCGAGTACACCCCGTTCACCGCCAACACGCTCACCACGCCCGAGGCGCTGCTCGCCGAGCTGGAGACGGTGGCCGCGCAGGGCTGGGCCCAGGACCACGCCGAGCACGAGCCCTTCGTCAACTGCCTGGCCGTGCCCGTCCACGACGCCACCCGGCGGGTGGTGGCCGCCGTCTCGGTCTCGGTGCCGGACGTGCTGCTCGACCACCGCCAGGTGCTCGCCCTGCTGCCCCGGCTGCAGACCACCGCCGCGGCCGTCTCGGCCGACTGCGGCTTCCACCCAGTGAAGGAACAGCGATGAAGTTCGAGATCCGCACCGAAGGCGCCCCGGCCCCGGCCTGGGTGTTCTCCCAGGGCGTCCGCAAGGGCCCGATCCTCCAGGTCTCCGGCCAGGGCCCGCAGGATCCGGCCACCTCGGAGTACCTGTACCCCGGGGACGTGAAGGCGCAGACCCGGCGGACGCTGGAGAACGTGCTGGCCGTGCTGGAGGCCGGCGGGGCGACCGTCGAGGACGTGGTGATGTTCCGGGTCTACCTGACCAAGCGCGCGGACTTCGCGGCGATGAACGAGGTGTACGGCGAGTTCATCGACAAGCACGTGGCGGGCGGGGTCAAGCCCTGCCGCACCACCGTCTTCGTCGAGCTGCCGCACGAGGCGATGCTGGTCGAGATCGACGCCCAGGCCGTGATCGGCTGACGCCGCGCCATCCCCCGGGCGCCCACTGGGGCATGATGGGCGCTATGTCCGCTTTCAACCTCAGTAGCGCGTTCATCACCTTCTTCGCGGTGGTGGGCCCGCCCAAGGTGCTGCTCGCCTTCGCGCACACCGCCAAGACCCGCGAACCGGCCGAGCTGCGCCAGCTGACCGCCGTCTCCACCCTGGTGGCGGCGGTGGTCGGCGTGGCGATGGCCTTCGCTGCGGACCCGCTGACCTCGTTCTTCCACATCAGCGACCAGTCGCTGCAGCTGGCGGGCGGGGTCATCTTCTTCATCTACGCCGTCGCCCTGGTGCTGGGCATCCACCTCGGCGGCGGCTCCGACCCGGACGAGGAGGACGAGTCCGGCCCGCTCGCCGCCGGGCTGCGCGAGCTGCTGCTGCCCTACGTGGCCAGCCCGCTGGCGATCACCGCCGTGCTGGTCGAGTCCCTGGAGAAGGACACCTTCTCCTGGCACCTGACCATCGCCAGCGCCTACCTGGCGGTGGCCGCCATCAACTGCCTCTGCGTGCTCGCCCTCTCCCAGATCCTGCGCCGCACCCACCAGACCTCGCTCGAGGTGCTCTCCCGCCTGCTCGGCCTGCTGCTCGCGGCCGTCGGCGCCGAACTCTTCCTCACCGGCCTGGAAGGGCTCGGCGTCCACTTCGCCCAGGCCAAGTACTGACCCGCTACTCCGCCGGGGTGACCGGGCGCCAGGGCACGGGGCTGGAGAGGATCATCGAGCTGGCGGGCTGCCCGTAGGCACCGAGGCGGTCGATCAGGCGCTCGAACTCGGGCATGCCTCGGACGGCGACCAGGAGGGCGCAGCAGGCGCCGCCGGTGACGCGGTGGAGCTGGAGCACCTCGGGCCAGCCGGCCACCTCGGGATCGCGCAGCACGCAGCGGGGGCCGTAGCACTGGATCTGCACCAGGGCCGTGACGGTCAGGCCGGCCCGGGCGGGGTCGACGTGGGCGTGGTAGCCGCTGATCACGCCGTCCGACTCCAGGCGGCGGACCCGCTCGGCGACGGCGGGCGAGGAGAGGTTCACCCGGCGGGAGAGCTCGTTGTAGGAGAGCCGGGCGTCGGCCTGGAGCTCGGCGAGCAGGAGTCGGTCAACGGCGTCCACGACGGGCTCCCGGTGGCTGGTTTCGGTTCGGCAGGCCGGATCGGCCCAAGACCTTCCGATCGGAAAGCGGTGGCCCCGATCAGGTGTTCACTGCCCATTCAAGCCGCCCCGGCCACCGCCGCACAATGGAGCCCGGTCCCACGAACGTGATGGGCCGTGCACAGCGGGTGCCCCGGGAGGAATCACCATGGTCCAGGCCAGTGTCAGTACACCGAAACTGTCGTTCGGCCCGGAGGACGAGCCCGAGACCGGCACCCCGTACGCCCAGTACGTCCGCCTGGACACCCTGCACAGCCTCCAGCACCCGCGCAGCAAGGTGGACGCCGAGCTGTCCTTCATCATCACCACCCAGGTGATGGAGCTGCTCTTCGACCTGCTGCGGCACGAGTGGACCACCGCGCAGCACGCCCTGCGCGAGGACGACCTGACCGCCGCCCTCGCCGCGCTGCGCCGCGGCCAGCACGTCCAGGACGTGCTGGTCAGCTCCTGGGACCTGCTGGCCACCATGACGCCGGCCGAGTTCAACGCCTTCCGCCCGGTGCTCGGCGAGGCCTCCGGCTTCCAGTCCTCGGCCTTCCTGCGGCTGGAGTTCATGCTCGGCAACAAGGCCGAGCACCTGCTGAAGATGTACCAGGGCGTGCCGGCCGTGCTCGCCGAGCTCACCACCGCGCTGCAGGCGCCCAGCCTGTACGACGAGGCCCTCGCGATGCTCGACCGGCGCGGGGTGAGCACCCCGCACGCGGCGACCACCGCCCGGCACAAGGCGCTGCCCGAGGTCGAGGCCGCCTGGCAGCGGGTCTACACCGAGCCCGAGCTGGCCGACCTGGCCCGCCTCGGCGAGGCCCTGCTCGATACCGCCGAACGGGTCACCCGCTGGCGCCAGCGGCACTACTCTGCCGTCAAGCGCTCGATGGGCGCCAAGCCCGGCACCGGCGGCTCCAGCGGCATCAGCTGGCTCAAGCAGTCGGCCGACCAGGACGTCTTCCCCGAACTGTGGAACGTGAGGAACGAGCTGTGAGCGTTCACCCGCTGACCCGCGAGGAGTGCCTGGCGCTCGACGCCGCCGATCCGCTGGCCCACTTCCGGGCCGAGTTCACCCTCCCCGAGGGCCTGATCTACCTGGACGGCAACTCGCTGGGCGCGCTGCCCGTCCGCACCTCGGCGCGGGTCCGCGAGCTGGTCGAGGTGGAGTGGGGCCAGGAGCTGATCAAGAGCTGGAACGACGCCGGCTGGTTCCGGCTGCCGCACACCCTCGGCGCCCGGGTCGCCCCGCTGCTGGGCGCGGCACCGGGGCAGCTGGTGGTCTGCGACACCACCTCGGTCAACCTCTTCAAGGTGCTGTCCGCCGCGCTGCGGCTGCGGCCCGGCCGCGGCACGGTGCTGGCCGAGCGGGCCGCCTTCCCCACCGACCTGTACATCGTCGAGGGCGTGACCTCGCTGGCCAAGGGTTCGCGGCTCGAACTGCTCGACCACGCCGACCGGTTGGACGATCTGCTGGACGAGGGCGTGGCGGCCGTGGTGCTCAGCCACGTGGACTACCGCACCGGCGAGCTGCTCGACATGCCGGGCATCACCCGGCGGGTGCAGGCGGCCGGCGCCCTGATGATCTGGGACGTCTGCCACTCGGTCGCTGCGCTGCCGATCGAACTCGACGCCTCGGGCGTGGACTTCGCGGTCGGCTGCACCTACAAGTACCTCAACGGCGGCCCGGGCTCCCCCGCCTTCCTGTACGTGGCCGAGCGCCACCTGGCCACCGCCGCCCAGCCGTTGAGCGGCTGGTTCGGTCACGCCCGGCCGTTCGCCTTCGAGCCCGGCTACGAACCGCTGGACGGCATCGGCCGGTTCCTCACCAGCTCGCCCTCGATGCTGGGCCAGGCCGCCCTCGGCGCCAGCCTGGACGTGTGGGAGAAGGCCGACCTGGCGACGGTGCGGGCCAAGAGCCTGGCACTGACCGACCTGTTCGTCTCCCTGGTGGAGCAGCTGGACGGCATCGAGGTGGTCACCCCGCGCGAGCACGAGCGGCGCGGCAGCCAGATCGCCCTGCGGCACAGCGACGGCTACCCCGTCGTCCAGGCCCTGATCGCGCGCGGCGTGGTCGGCGACTTCCGCGCGCCGGACCTGATGCGCTTCGGCTTCACCCCCCTCTACCTCTCCTACACCGAGGTCTGGGACGCCGCCCGCCACCTCGCCGAGGTGCTGGAGAGCGGCGAGTGGCGGGACGAGCGGTTCAACCGGCGCGGCGAAGTCACCTGAGGCCGTGGCCACTTGAGGCTCAGGTCGCTTGAGGCTCAGGTCGCTTGAGGCCGACTCGCCGGATGCCTTCACCCTCCCGCGGTGAAGGCATCCGGCAGGTCGGCCCAGCCCTGCGGGGTGCCCGGCGGTATCCGGGCGTGGTGGGCCAGGTCCACGATCCGGGCGGCCAGGCGGTGCACCACGAGCTCGTACTGCGCCCGGCGGTCCGGCGAGGCCGTCAGCGCCCGTAGGCCGTCCCGGGCGTAGGACTCGGACCCGCTGTCGGTGTAGTGCAACCGGGCTGCCACCGCTGGGAGTTCCTGCGGGCGGAGCGGCTCCCAGAGCACCGGCAGGATCCCGTCGGACCAGCCGGGGCCGCGCGGGCGGCGGCTGAAGGCCGTCCACTCCCGGCCGCAGTGCGCCCGGCGGAAGTAGGCCGGGGCGTAGAGCGGCACGAAGACCCGGCAGCCGGCCAGCGCCGCCACGGCCGCCGAGTGGTCGGCGTCCACCGGCACCTGCGGCCGGCCGGCCGGGGAGTCCCACTCCGGCAGGTCCAGGAAGCCCGCCGCCTCCGGGGAGGGCAGGTAACTGGCCTCGTACACCGCCTCGCAGAGGTCCTCGAAGAGCTGCCGCACCAGCTCCCGGTCGCCGGGGGCGGCGGCGTGGCTGAGGTAGAAGTACGGGGTGCTGACCGGGGCGGGCCGGGGCGAGGCGAGCGCCGCGTTGCGCACCAGCGGGAAGGAGTCGCCCGGCGAGCGGGCCCAGATCAGGTGGTCGGGCTCGGCCTGGGCCTTGACCGCGCGGAGCAGGTGGCGGGCCGTCAACTCGGTGCGCCCGTCCGGCTCGCCCTCGCGCAGCAGTTGGTGCAGCCGGGCGGCCAGCGAGCGGCCGCCGTGCGGGCGCAGCCCGATCAGTTGGTGCACCGGGGAGCCCAGACCGGCCGGCTCGGTGGGCACCGGGCTGCCGAAGCCGAGCCAACCGTCCAGCACCAGCACCCGGTTGGCGGCCCGGCTGCCGGTGACCAGGTCGAGCAGGTCGGGCCAGCGCAGCGAGCGGCGCGGCAGCTTCAGCATCAGCCCCCCGGCCGGATCGGCGCCCACCTCGCCGCCGACGTAGACCACCAGCGTGTCGCGGACCTCCTCGGCCGCGAGCCGCAGATCGGCGAGGAAGCCCGGCAGCTTGTCGCTGCCGGTGCGCACCCGGTGCTGCTGCAGGCCGATCAGCGCCCGGTCGCCGAGCGCGGCGAGCAGCGCGTCCAGGTCGGCGCGGGCGGCCAACTCGTCCCGGTCCAGCGGGCCGTAGGGGTCGCCGGGGGCGAACAGCACCACCGCCCGGGACTGCGCCGGATCGGGCAGCCGACGGCCGGGCCCGGCCGTGCGGACGGGCTGGCGCAGCGGTGAGCGGGGGCCGTCGAGCACCCGCAGCGCGGCCGGGCTGATCAGCGCGAAGGCGTGCTGCTCGACGGCCACCGCCGCGCCGGGCTCCTCGATCGCGGCCAGCGCGGCGATCTCGCTCGGCACCCGGCCGGCCCGGGCGGCGATCTGCTCGCCGACCCGGGCCAGCAGGCCGACGGTGCGGCGGGTGGTCGACCGGGGCAGCGTGTGCAGCAGCAACTCCCGCACCCCGGGCCGGAACTCGAACTGGTCCGGGCGCCCCTCGCGTTCGGCCAGCAGCCCGCTGACCACCACCTCGGCGAGGTGCTGCGGCTGCGGGTGGGCGAAGCTGGCGGCCTGGAGCAGTCGCATCACCGGCAGTGCGGGCGTGGTCAGCGCGGTCAGCCCGGCCAGCGCGAACGCCTCCCGGGAGGCCACCGCGCGGAACCGGAGCAGCAGCTCGGCCGGATCGAGTTCGGCCGGATCGAGCGCCTCGGGCTCGCCGTCGGGCTCGCCCCCGGGCCGGGCGGGGCCTAGCAGCAGGGCCGAGCCGACCACCTGGCCACCTCCCTGACTGCCCACCAGCCGGGCCCAGTTGGCGAGCCAGCCGGCCCCGGGTTCGAGCACCGGCAGCACCAGCTCGCCCGGGCCGGGCGGGGCCTCGGCGAACGGACTGAACCCGTACGCGGCGTTGGGCACCCCGGCGTCGGGGGCGGTCAGCAGGCCGGGCAGCACCGGCGCGGCGGCGAGCCGCCAGAGCCGCTCGGGCAGCGGCTGCACCACGGCCACCGGGCAGCGCCGGGTGAGCCGGTGCAGGGTACGGCGCCAGCGCTCCCCCGCCGGGCCGGGCCGCCACTGCGGGCCCATGCAGTCACTGAGCACCAGCACCGCACCGCGCTCCGCGCCGATCTGACGGTCCGTCAGTCTGCCGTGAGCGGAGAGGGCGGAGAGCTCCACCTGCCGGAAGGCGCCGGTCTGCCGCAGCAGGGTGCGCAGTTCGAGCGCGAGCGGGCGCCAGAGCCGCATGGTGGGGCCGGTGTCGAGCACCAGCCGCAGGTCCAGCCAGCGCTCCCGGCCGGGGCGCAGCACCGGCAGCCAGGGCACCGCGCCGCCGGCCGGGGAGCCGCGCAGGGCCTCCGCCAGCCGGTGCGCGGTGGCGGCCTCGTCGAGCAGCTTCCGCCGGGGGTCGGGCACTTGGCGCTTGAGCGGGCGCAGGGCGCGCTGCAGGGCGAGCGGGCGGGCCAGCATCGGGGCGCTCGGGGTGGGCACGGGGGCGGCGGCGCCCAGGGCGTCCGCCGGATCGTCCGAGGGCAGGTGCAGGGCCGTCCGCGACTCCCGGCCACCGGCCCGCCCGCGGGCGCCGGCGGCCTCTCCCTCCGCATAGCCGCCCCGCCCGCCGGCCCGGCCGCGCCCACCCCGGGCCAGCCCGGCGCCGCCGCCGAGCCCGCCCTCCTCGTCGGGGGTCGAGCGGGCGGCCAGCCAGAGCAGCTCGGCGAGTTCGACCGGCTCCGGCCCCTCCCGGCCGAGCTCGGCCAGCAGGCCCACCAGTCGGTCCAACGCCCGGCCGGGCGACGGGTCGAACGGCGCCCCGGGCTGCCGCTCCTGGTCAGAACACATCGTCCTCCTGCCCCCGGCTGAGGTAGGGCATCACCTGGGCCGCCAGCGCCGCCCGGTCGGCCACATCGGTGAGTTCGGGGCGGGAGGTGAGGTAGATCGCGTTCAGCAGCTGGTCGGTGGCCAGCTCCCCCTCCTCCCGGCGGGCCAGGAAGACCCGCAGGATCTCGTCCACCAACTCGGCGTCGGTACCCGGCAGATGGGCCTTGACGATGGACTCCAGCTCGCTGCCCTCGGGCCGCCGCAGCTCCAGCACCACACAGCGGCGCAGGAAGGCGGCGGGGAACTCCCGCTCGGCGTTGCTGGTCAGCACGGTGAACGGGAAGGCCCGGCAGCGCACCCGCCCGCCGCGCACCGGCGCCCGCCCGCGCCCGTCGGCGGTCAACACCTGGGCCTCGGGCTGCTGCGGGGCGGCCCGCACCAGCTCGTCGATCTCGTACTGGCCGTCCTCCAGCACGTGCAGCAGGTCGTTGGGCAGGTCCAGGTCGCCCTTGTCGATCTCGTCGATCAAGAGCACCCGGGGCCGGGCGTACGGCAGCAGTGCGGTGCCCAGCGGGCCGAGCCGCAGGTGCTCGTCCAGCCCGGCCCCGGGCGAACCGGCCTGCCCGGTGGCCTGGTTGGCGGCGTACAGCCGGGAGAGCGGGTCGTACTGGTAGAGCCCGTCGCGCAGCGTGGAGCGGCTGGTGACGTTCCACCGCAGCACCGGCCCGAGGCCCAGCTCGCGGGCCACCGCGTACGGCAGGCTGGACTTGCCGCTGCCGGGCGGTCCGGTCACCAGCAGCGGGCGGCGCAGGTAGAGCGCGGCATTGACCAGCTCCACCGTCTCCGGGGTGGGGCGGAAGGTGCCCGCGCGGTGCGCCGAGGGGGCCGCGCAGCCCTCCTCGTCGACCGGGGTGCTCAGCGGCGGGCCGCCGTCGAAGCTGCGCCAGGGTGGGGGTGCCGGGAGCGCGTCCAGGCCGTGGTGGGGCTCGTCGGTGCCCCGGTAGATCCGGGTCAGGGGCATGGTGCGCACTCTCCTGATGCTGTTCGGCGGGCCTGATGCTGGTCGGCTGCTGGTCGGCGGGCCTGGTGCTGGTCGGCTGGCTGGTGCTGGTCGGCTGGGCTGGTGCTGGTCGGCTGGGCGGTGCCTGCAGCCGGGGTGGCCGGGCGGATTCCGTTGAGCGGTGGCTCCGGGTCGAGCGGTCAGAGGTCGGCCGGGTCGACGGTGGGCCAGCCGGGTGGGCCGGATTCCGGTCGGCCCGGGTGCGGGCGGCCGGGGTCCGGCCCGCCGGAGTCGGCGGCCGGGCGGCGGGCGGTGGGGACGGTCCGGTAGGGGCGGTGCGGGCTGGGCAGCACCTCCGGGTCCTCCCAGAGCAGCACGAGGCCGTCCGCCCAGTGCGGAGCCTCGCTCTCCGCCGCCTGGTGGCGCAACTCCCGGACCCTGCTGGGCAGATCGGCCGGGGCTACGTCGGCCAGCTCCTCCGCCAGTCTGGCAAGGAACCGGCCGCTGCGGCAGGTGTCGACCCGGGCGTGGTCGTCCGGACAGGGCTGTACCGGCCAGATCACCGCCGGGGCACCGGCCTTGAGCGCGGCGGCCAGCAGCTCCTCGTACGGGCTGCCCTTGGGCGGGCCGCCCAGGGCGGGCAGCGGGAGCCGCTCGGGCGGGCGCAGCTGCTGGTAGAACCGCCGGCTGTCCGGCGACTCCTCGCAGGGCACCGGGTGCAGCTCGGTGCCCTGACTGCCGCGCAGGGCGGCCCACTTGAGCTCCAGCTGGCGGCGGTCGGCCGGGGCGGCCCGGCGCTGCTGGTCGGCCACCACCACGGCGTGGTCGGCGCCGAGCGGGCCGAAATCGCCCCGGCGGCGCGACCAGTCGTGCACCGGCAGGGTGAGCCACTTGCGCGGCAGGGCGAAGATGACCAGCTCGGTGGCGTCCTGGTCGAGCCGGCCGATCTCCTGGTCGATCTGGTCCCGGACGTACCCAGGCAGCCGGGGCCTGGGCACCGTGCCCGAGTGCGGTTCGCCGAGCACGCCGTCCCGGACGGTGGCCACCGTGACGTGGCACATCCCCGGCCCGGCCCCGCTCGGCGTGATCTCCACCAGCACCGGGCGCCACCGCCCGACCGGCGGGGCGGGCCGCCGGGCCGGTTCGCCGTCCGGCCAGCGGCGCAGCGCCTCGCGCAGCGGGCCGGGCCCGCTCGCGACGGCCACCCGGGCAGCGAACTCCCGGACGGGGTGCGGGCCTTCGGGCGGGTGCGGCACCTCGGCCAACAGGTACCAGGCGGCGTCCCAGAGCGTCTCGGGCCGCTGCGGCGGATCCGGGCAGCCGAGCGCGCCGACGGCCGCCCGGTAGAGCTCCAGCGGATCGGCGGGCGGCTCGAGCCCGGTCAGCAGCCGGCGCAGCTCGGCCACCGCCTCGGGGTGCACGGCCGCGCCGGGCAGCAGATCGGCGAGCTCCGGCACGTACCGGGCCAGCGCCTCGGCGGGCAGCATGTGGCCGAGCCGGACGGCCGGACGCCCCCGGTCGCCGGGCCCGCGCCAGAGGGTGTCCTGGGCGGCGGTGACCAGGCCCACCACCTCGCCGGTGGCGGCGATCACCACCGGCCCGCCGCTGAAGCCCGGCGAGAGCGGCATGCCGGTGCCCTCGTGCTCCAACTGGACCAACTCCCCCGCGATCCTGAACCCGCCCCTGGTGGGCCGTACTTCACTACTCAGACCGACCTCGTGACCGGCCGGGAACCCGTAGGCCGCGAGCTGCGGAGCGCGCAGCCCGGCCCAGTCGTGCAGCGGCGCGAACCGCGCGGGCGCCGCCGCGTACCCGGGCAGCGGCTCGTCCAGCGCGAGCACCGCGAGGTCGCCGGTGCCGTCGCCGCGCCACGGGCCCCGGCGCAGCACGGTGGCGCCGAGCGGCGGAAACGCCGGGCGGTTGACCAGGGTCACGGTGGCCCGGGCGGTGCCGGCCACCACGTGGGCACAGGTGAGCACCCAGCGGTCGGTGACCAGCACCCCCGCGCCGGTGGTCGGGGTGGGGCCGCCGGTGGTGATCCGGGCCAGCCAGGAGACGTCCCGCATCGGCGGCCGCCGTCAGGGGCGGTCGAGGTGGGGGCTCTCCCGTGCCGGTGCCCAGGTGAGTCTCACCGTCAGGTGCGCGTCGGCGGCGGTGCGGGCGATCAACGCGCCCGCCTCGGCGGAGAGTTTGACGCCGAACTCGATCTCCACCTCGTCCGGCGCGAGCACCCCGCCCCGGAAGACGGCCAGCGCCGATTCGGCGGCGGCCCGGGCACCGTCCAGCGCCTGCTCGAAGCTCTCCGCCGCCCGGGCCACCCCGGCCGCCGCGCCCGCCGCTCCCCGGCCCACCGGCTGCATGCCCTCGTACTCCGCCGCCCCGGGCGCGGCCCCCTCCACCCGGACCACCGCACCCCGGGCGGTCACGAATTCGGCGTACTCCGGGTACTCCGGCATGACTCCACCAGCCCTTCGGACGGTCTGACGAAAGCTCAGCCGATGGTCGCACGGGAGGGCGCGCAGCGCACCGGTTCCGGCCGGTCCGTATCCGGATCGTCTCCGGGAGTCACCGTCGATCGCACCCATCGGCTCCCCCGCGCCTCCGGCTCCCCCTCCGGCTCCCCCTCGAGCGGCTGCTCGCCCCACCCTCGCGGGCAGCGGCTCCCGGCGGGTGATCGGACTGATCGAGGCCCGGGTCGCCGAACGGCTGCCCGCCCTGTCGGAGGCGCTGCGCCTGGAGCGGCTCGACCTGGCCTCACCCTGCTCGGCGCCGCCCACGCCGACCGAGCCGCCCAGCAGTACCTCGACGGCGCCACCCCCCTCACCGCCGAACCGCTCTTCCTGGCCGACCTGGCCGACCTGGCCGGGGCGGCGTGCGCGCTGCTCTGCGCGCCGGGACCGGACCTGCCCTGATCCCCGGGGCCCGCCTTACGACCCCGTGACGTGAACGCGCCCCGGGCTCTCGCGAACTGGAGCACCCCCATGAACGACCTCACCGGCAAGACCGTGCTGATCACCGGCGGCGCGCGGCCTCAGCGCCGCCGCGGCCAGCCTGGCGATCGACTCCGGCGCCTTCCTAAAGCAGGAGAGCGTCGAGCACTTCCGCACGGTGGTGGACATCAACCTGACCGGCGTCTTCATCGGCGCCCCAATGGCCCGGGTCGGCGAGGCCGAGAAGACCGCCGGCGCGGTGGTCCTCCTGCTCTCCGACGCGGCCTCCTACGTGACCGGCGCCGAACTGGCCGTGGACGGCGGCTGGACCACCGGCCCGACCGTCCGCTACGTCATGGGCCGGTAAGCGGCCCCACGTACTGCCGCCCGGCACCCGACCATCCCCCGATGGCCCGGCGCCGGGCGGCTCGTCCTTGCTCCGCCAGGTACCGGTCAGTCGTGACGACCGCGACGGCGGTGGGCGATCCGGAGCGCGACCGCGCCGGCCGCGAGCAGCCCGGTGGCCGACAGGGCGACGGGCAGGCCGAGATCACTGCCGGTGACAGGCAGCACGGCCCCACCCCCGGAAGAGCCGCCGGACGCCGTCGGCTTGGCTGCGGTGGGCTTGGGAGTCGCCACGGACTCGGTAGGAGCCGGTGTCGTCCGGGACTCGGTCGGCGTGGGAGTGGGCGTCGGGGTCGGGGTCGGCGTGGGCGTCGGCGTGGGAGTGGGCGTCGGGGTCGGGGTCGGGGTCGGCGTGGGCGTCGGCGTCGGCGTCGGCGTCGGCGTCGGCGTCGGCGTCGGCGTGGGAGTGGGCGTCGGGGTCGGGGTCGGCGTGGGAGTGGGCGTCGGGGTCGGCGTGGGCGTCGGGGTCGGCGTGGGCGTCGGGGTCGGCGTCGGGGTCGGCGTCTCGCACTCGGGCCAGTCACCGGTGAACGGATAGGCGTGCGCCTCGTAGCCGCCGCTGCCCTCGTGTACGTAGTTGCCCGCGAGGTAGAGCCGACCGTTGGTACCGGGCTCGGAGATGGTGATGGTTCCCGCCGGGTTGCCGCTCATCACTGTGCCCTGGAACTGGGCCGAGCCCCGGATGGCGCCGGCAGTGGTGGTCGGGAAGTTCCAGGCCAGCTTGGGCCGCATGTCGGTGGTCTGGTCACCGGCCAGGCCGGTGCCGGTGTAG
Source organism: Kitasatospora sp. MMS16-BH015 (assembly GCF_002943525.1). Lineage (NCBI taxonomy): Bacteria > Bacillati > Actinomycetota > Actinomycetes > Kitasatosporales > Streptomycetaceae > Kitasatospora > Kitasatospora sp. MMS16-BH015. The sequence goes on from NZ_CP025394.1 coordinate 2,543,760, forward strand.
GTGTTGATCAGGGCGTCGTCGGCCAGCATGTTGACGATGACCGTCGCCCCGGCCGGAATGTTGGCGAAGACCAGGCCGATCTGACCGCCGGTCGGACTGGCGAGGTTGCCCGGGACGTTGAAGATCTGCCGGGTACTGGTGCCGTCGCCGGTGAAGGTCGCTTCACTGTTGCTGACGGCCACCGTGCCGGTCGCGGTCTGCTTGGCCGCACAGGAGGAGAGTGTCTCGATCTGGGTGCGCAGCGGTTTGTACTGGTCCGCTGCATTCGCGTCCTTGATCGACTGACCGGTCGGATCGATGGTCACCGTGCCGCTCAGCGTGCCGCCGTAGCGGAGGTTGCCGAAGGCCGGACCCTTCGAGTCGGATCCACCGATCAGGACGCTGTTGCCGGAGCGGGCGGTGACATTGCCACCGACGGTCACCCAGTCGGTGCCGTTCGGTGGGGGCACCCGGGAGCCGACCCCGACCACGCCCATGTTGTAGATGCCGCCGCCGTCCTTGTTCAGGGTGAAGTCGCCGAGCGTCACGATCTTGCCCTCAGCCTCGGCCGCACGCCCCTGGGCCAGGTAGTTGCCACCGACGAAGATGTTGATCGAGGCGTCGCGGCCGGCGAAGTCGCCGTTGTTCGGCGGCTCATAGCTGCTCGGGCAGTTCGGGCCGGAGCAGGGGCCGAGCGGGGGTGCCAGTGGCGCGGCACTGCCGGACAGGCCCAACGCCACGGGGGCGAGAGCCAGGGCAGCGATCGCCGCGCCCCGGGCGAAGGTGGTCACCCCCCGGCGGGCGGGCGCCCGGTCGGGGGCGTGAGTGCCCTGACGGACGAGGTTGGACGGGACGGCGCGAGACAAGGAAAACCCTCCGTGGCGGATTCGGGCCGGCGGACAGGGACCGTGCTATTAGAGGCTGACCTGACCCGTCCCCGGCCGCCTCCACGCCCGACGCCCCCCGAGCACCACCCGACCGGCCGATCCGCACCGGCCGGAGGCCACCCGTACCCGGCTTTCGGGCCTGCTCGGGGCTGGTGTTAGCGTGCCGTGGGCGGGAGCCACCCGGTCGGCCCCTTCCTGCCGCCCGTTCCGCCCCCTTCGCGAAGGATCACCCATGGCCAAGCTCCTGCTGAGCCTGCACGTCCTGGCCGCCGTGCTGTTCATCGGCCCCGTCGCCGTCGCCGTCAGCATGTTCCCCGCCCGCGCCAAGGCCGCACTGGCCGGCGGCCCGGACCAGGCCTCGGCCACCGCCTCCGTGCGGCTGCTGCACCGGATCACCCAGGTCTACGCGATGCTCGGCATCGCCGTGCCGGTGATGGGCGTCGGCACCGCGCAGATCATGGGCATCATGAGCCAGACCTGGCTGATCGTGGCCACCGTGCTGACCGTGCTCGCGGCGGGCGTCCTGCTCGTCCTGGTCAACCCGGCCCAGCAGAACGTGGTAGACGCCCTCGCCGAGGAGGCGCCCGCCGCCGACCTGCTCACCCGCGCCACCGGCGGCCTCAAGCGGCTGCCGATGACGGCCGGCATCTTCAACCTGCTCTGGGCCGTGGTCACCGTGATGATGGTCGTCCGCCCCGGCTCCACCACCGGCGCCTGAGCCACCCCACACCCACGCCCCTGCCTGAACCCGGCCCGATTGCTTCAGTCCAGCCCGAACAGCCGGGCCGCGTTGTCGTGGCAGACCGCCCGCAGCCACCCCTCCCCCAGGCCGAGCCGCTCCAGTGCCTGCAGCGACTCCAGGTACGGGTAGGGGATGTTGGGGTAGTCGGAGCCGAACAGGATCCGGCTCTCCAGCTCTACCAGCCGGGGCAGTTGGTCCTTCGGGAAGGGCGACTGCTCCTCGGTGAAGCGGGTGAAGGCCATCGTGGTGTCGAGCCGCAGCTCGGGGTGGCGCTCGGCGAGGTCGAGGAAGTCGGTGTACTCGGGCAGGCCGAGGTGGGCGACCACCAGCCGCAGGCCCGGGTGGCGCTCCAGCACCGCGGCGATCGGGCCGGGCCCGGTGTGCTTGCCGGGCGCCGGGCCGGAGCCGCAGTGGGTGACCACCGGGATGCCGCGCTCGGCCAGCAGCGCCCAGACCCCGTCAAGGAGCGGGTCCGCCGGGTCGTAACCACCCACCTGGACATGGGACTTGAAGACCCGCGCACCCTGCTCCACCGCCCGGGTCACGTACGCCAAGGCGTCCGGCTCGGGGTAGAAGGTCGCGGTGTGCAGGCAGTCCGGGGTACGGGCCGCGAAGTCCGCCGCCCAGGAGTTGAGCCAGGCCGCCATCCCGGGCTTGTGCGGGTAGAGCATCGAGGTGAACGCCCGCAGGCCGAAGGCCCGCAGCCGCTCCAACCGCCGGCCCTCCTCCTCGCGGTAGGCGATCGGCCAGGGCCGCCCGATCAGCGGCCCGGCCGAGTCGAAGTACGCCCAGACCTTGGCCAGCACCCGCTCGGGCATGAAGTGGGTGTGCACGTCCACCAGCCCGGGCAGCCCCAACCCGCCCCAGAACGCCCGGACTTCCCCCACCTCGGCCGAGGTCGCGGGCGCGACCTCGGCCACCTCCGGATGACAGGCTCCGGTGTGCTGCTCAGGCATGCCGGGCCCGGGCCAGGATCGGCTCCACGTCCAGACCGGTGGGCAGCGTGCCGAAGGCCCCGCCGTGGTCGCCGCCCAGCCGGGAGGCGCAGAACGCCTCGGCCACCGCCGGGTCGCCGTACCGCACCAGCAGCGCGCCCTGGAAGCAGAGCGCCAGCTGCTCCACCACCCGGCGGGCCCGGTACTCCAGCTCGGTCAGGTCGCCGAGCTCCTTGCGCAGCCCGGCCACCGCGGCGTCCAACCGCCGGTCGGCCCCGGCCGCCGCATCCAGCTCGCCCAACAGGGCCTCCACCACGGCGGGTTGGCGGCCCATCGCGCGCAGCGCATCCAGCGCCGCGACATTGCCCGAGCCCTCCCAGATCGAGACCAGCGGCGCCTCCCGATAGAGCCGGGGCATGCCGGACTCCTCCGCGTAGCCGTTGCCCCCGAAGCACTCCAGCGCCTCGGCGGCGTGCGCCGGACCGCGCTTGCAGACCCAGTACTTGGACACCGCGAGGCCCAACCGCCGGACCAGCGCCTCCTGTTCGTCCCCGGCCTGGGACTTGTCGGTGGCGGCGGCCAGCCGGAGCGCGACGATGGTCGCGGCCTCGGACTCGACCACCAGGTCGGCCAGCACGTTGCGCATCAGCGGCTGGTCGATCAGCGCCCTGCCGAACGCGCGCCGGTGGGTGGCGTGGTGGAGCGCGAGCACGGCACCGCTGCGCATGCCGGAGGCAGCGCCCAGGGTGCAGTCGAGCCGGGTCATGTTGACCATCTCGATGATGGTCGGCACCCCGCGCCCCTCCTCGCCGACCAGCCAGCCGACGGCGCCGTCGTACTCCAGCTCGGAGGAGGCGTTCGACTTGTTGCCGAGCTTGTCCTTGAGCCGCTGGATGTGCATCCGGTTCCGGCTGCCGTCCGGCAGCACCCGGGGCAGCACGAAGCAGCTCAGGCCGCCGGGCGCCTGGGCCAGGGTGAGGAAGAGGTCCGACATCGGCGCCGAGGTGAACCACTTGTGCCCGACCAGCCGGTACGTGCCGTCCGACTGCGGGGTGGCCGTGGTGGTGTTGGTCCGGACGTCGGAGCCGCCCTGCTTCTCGGTCATCGACATGCCCGCGATCAGCCCGCGCTTGCCGCTGGGCTCGCGCAGCCCGAAGTCGTACTCGGTGGCGGTGAGCAACGGCTCGAAGCGCTCGGCGAGTTCGGGGGTGGCACGCAGGGCCGGGACGGCCGCGTAGGTCATCGAGATCGGGCAGCTGTGGCCGGCCTCGACCTGGCCCCAGAGGTAGAACTTGGCGGCTCGGGCGGTGTGCGCGCCCGGCCGGGAGTCCCGCCAGGGGGTGGCGTGCAGGCCGTGCGAGACGGCGGTGCGCATCAATTCGTGCCAGGCCGGGTGGAATTCGACCTCGTCGATCCGGTGCCCGTACCGGTCGTGGGTGTGCAGCACCGGCGGGTACTCGTTGGCCAGGCGCCCCCACTCGGCCGCCTCGGCCGTCCCGGCCCGGCGCCCGAGCTCACGCAGCTCCGGCTCCACCCACTCGGCGCCGGCCCGCCGCAGCGCGGCGAGCAGCGTCGGGTCCTCCGCCAGGTCGTGGCCCTGGCCGTGGAACTCGGGCACCTGGTTGGTGACTTCGTGCGTGGCGGGCATCAGCGGCTCCTTCGACTTCGACTTCCGGGCAGCGGGACGGGCGAGCGGAGACAGGCAGGTGGGGACACCGGCGCGGGCGGGGGTCAGGCCGCATCCGGAACGAGTGGGGTGGCGGGCGCGGCGCCCGCCGGATCGGCCTCGGTCAGCTCGGTGGGCTCGGCCGGGCCGCCGAGGGCGCGGAGCGCGAAGGAGACCATGGCCGGGATGAGGTCGTCCGGCCGGGAGCCGGTGGCGAGCGGGCCGACCAGGGCTTCGGCGGTGGCGCCGACCAGGGCGGCGGCGGTCAACTCGGCGCGCTGCTCCGGGAGTCGGCCGGTGGCGATGGCCTCGGCGATCTGGGCGGCGATGAGGTCATGGAAGGCCCGGCGGAAGACCAGCCGCTCGCTGTCCACCACGGCGTCGGCGGGCTCGGCGAGCAGCGCGTAGGCCAGCCTCGGGGCCTTGAGCGCCCGGACGGCGAAGGTCTCGATCACGGCCGCCACCTTGGCCTGCGGGCCGGCCTGCCGCTCGGCGGCCTCGGTCACGGCGGCCACCTCCCGGCCGACCACCAGCCGGAACAGCTCCACCGAGAGCTCGGCCTTGTTGGCGAAGTGCTGGTAGACGCTGCCGGTGGCGATCCCGGCCCGGTGCGCCACGGCCGCCATCGAGCAGCCGCCGTACCCGCGCTCGCCGAGCAACGCCACGGCGGCGCGCAGCACGGCCTCGCGCTGGGCGTCCAGCCGGGCTTGGACGGCGGGGGTGCGTCGATAGGCCACGAGAAGAATTGAAGCACCGATTCACTGCTTCGAACAGGGGGCGCGGCGGGCCGTACGGCCGGGAGCGGCGGGCCTTCCGGCCAGGGCCGTGGGTCGTACGACTGGGAGCGCCGAGCTGACCGGCCGCGCCGGCCTGACCGGGCGAGGCCCGGAAACCGTCGAGCCGGGGCCGCGCCGGCCCCGGCTCGACGACGCCCACGGGGTGTTACGGCTTGGGCAGGGTGCAGCCCGCCGCGGCGAGGTTCAGCTTGTTGCCGGTGCCGAAGCAGGCCGGGATGCCGTAGGTCTCCTCGGCGTAGTTGATGCCCTGGCGGATGGTCACGTTGCCGTTCGCGTCCACCTCGCACGGGTTGTTGACGGTGCAGCGCTCACCGTTCTCGTTCCCGGTGTTGTTGACCGCCACCAGCAGGCCGGTCGAGGTGTCGATCACGGGCGAGCCCGAGGTGCCGCCGATGGTGTTGCAGGCGGAGGTGTACCGGAGCGAGTCCTTCCAGACCCAGCCACCCTCGTGCAGCTGGTAGACGAACCCGTCGACGTTGCAGGAGTAGACCGTCTTCCAGTAGCCGGAGACCACCTTGATCGCGGCCCCCGCGGTCGGGTGCGCCGTCGAGATGGTCAGCGGGCTGATGCCGTACTTCGACTGGATCGAGGCGTAGGTGCTGGTCAGCTGGTAGATCGTCACGTCGGTGTCGGTCATCGTGCTGTACGCGACCTTGCTCGCGCGCAGCGTGCCGAGCCGGCCGCCGCTCGCGCTGAGCAGCGTGAAGCTGCGGCTGGAGGACTGGTTGACGATCACCTGGCCGGGGTTGGGCATGCCCGTCTCCAGGCAGTGGCCGTTGGTGAGCACCAGGGCCGGGTCGGTGGAGACCGAATTGGGCATCCGGACCACCGAACCGGAACAGTCGCTGAGCGCCACCGTGCCGGCGAAGTTGACCGTGACGGCCGGGGCGGCCTTGTCCGGCGCGGCCTGGGCGGGGGCGGCGGCCGAGGCGGGGGCGGCGCCGGCCAGAGCGGTGGCCCCGGCGAGCAGCAGCGCCGTGAGCGCGCCGATGAGCGGCTTCTTCATGAGAGTGCCTCTCGGATTGTGGGGGTCCCGTGAGGGGGTCCCCCAAAGCTGGCGTGGGCATGTCGCCCTGTCAAGAGCGCGGCGCCAAGTGCCAGTTGGACTCTGTCAATCCGAGCGGCCCTCCCCTCATGGCTCGATCCTCAGGGGGTCAGCCGGTGCGGCCCCCGGAAGAGGAACACCGCCTCCCGGATCGACTCCAAGCCGAGCAGCACCATCAACAGCCGCGCCAGCCCCGCCCCGAACCCGCCGTGCGGCGGGCAGCCGTAGCGGAACACGTCCAGGTACTCCCGCATCGGCTCGGTGCTCATCCCCTTCTCCGTCGCCTGCGCGAGCAACACCTCGGAGCGGTGCTCCCGTTGGGCCCCCGTGGTGACCTCCAGGCCCTGCCAGAGCAGGTCGAAGCTGAGCGTGAGGTCGAGCCTGCCCTCGGGGCGCTTGTGGTAGAACGGCCGGATCGCGGCCGGGTAATGGGTGACGAACACGAACTCGTGCCCGTGCTCCGCCCGCACGTGGGCCGCCAACCGCCGCTCGCCCTCCGGGTCCAGGTCCTCCTTGACGCCCTCCGGGTCCCAGCCACCGGCCCGCAGCACCTGCTGCGCCTCGGCCATCGTCATGCGGGGGAACGGGAGCTGCGGCACCACCGGCTCGACGCCGAACACCTCCCGGATCCGCTCGCCGTGCACCTCGACCACGGCGGCGATGGCGTGCGCGAGCATCCGCTCCTCGAAGGCCATCACCTCCTCCACGTCGTCGATCCACGACAACTCCACGTCCAGGCCGGTGAATTCGGTCATGTGGCGGGAGGTGTAGGAGGGCTCGGCGCGGAACACCGGGCCGATCTCGAAGACCCGGTCGATCCCGGCCGCCACCGCCATCTGCTTGTAGAACTGCGGCGACTGGGCGAGGTAGGCGGAGCGGCCGAAGTAGCCCACCTCGAACACCTCGGCCCCCGACTCCGAGGCGGTGCCCATCAGCTTGGGGGTGTGCATCTCGGTGCAGCCCTGCGCCGCGGCGTACGCGCGCAGGCCCTGCTCGAAGGTGGTCTGCACCGCGAAGACCAGCCCGGCGGCGGCCCGGCGCCGCACATCCAGGAAGCGCCAGTCGGCCCGGCGCTCGGGGCCCGTCCGGTCGTCGATCGGCAGCGAGACCTCCGCGCGGCCCAGCACCTCGACGGTCTCCGGCACGATCTCGAGACCGCCGAGCTTGACCTGCGGCGCGGCCACCACCCGTCCGGTGATCCGGACGGCGGATTCGGGGGTGAGCGAGTCGAGCAGCGCTTCGAGCGGGCCGCCGTCGCGCCGGCGGGTGAGCTGGACCGAGCCGGAGTGGTCGCGGACCACGACGAACTGCATGGCGCTCATCAGGCGCAGCGCGTGCACCCAGCCGCAGACCGTCACCCGCCGTTCGAGGTGGGCGGCCAGGTCGGCGGTCAGGACACGAGTGGTGGTGGGGTGGATCATCGCAGCCTCCGTGGGCCTCGGCATGATCCCTTGGGAGTGCGGGCGAGAAGGGGACTCGCGGTACCACCGCACTTCACCGCCGCCGGGGCGACGGTCTCGAACGGCCGCCGTGGCGAAGGCCGTTGCCTCCGCCCTGGTGACCTCGGCCCGATCACGGGGGCCGGCCGGCGGGGCATCGGACCCGGACGGGCCGTTCCTCCCCGCACTCGGGAGGGTCTTCGTCTCGGACGCGACTCCGCCTTCCCAGCTACCGGCGGCTCTCTCTGCTCGCGTGACCCTCGACTACTCGTCTCCGTCAACGTGTTGCCGTAGACCTTAGGAACCCGCCCACCTCGGCGCAAACGCATTTCGCCGGGGCGGTGGGGTCGGAGAGGAGGGCCAGGAGCACGGTCCTGGTCGGGGTCGGCTCCGGGAGTCTGCTCCCGGGTACGGTTCGTCCTGAGCGCCGACGAACGACCCCGCCTCCGAATGGTCCTCTTGATCAAGGCCGGGAAGCACCGGAACCATTCGTCGGAGGGGTCCTTTCGTGAACGAGCATGCACCGCACAACCGCCGCCCGCTCTCCCGCCGGAGCAGCCGGCACCGGGCGGCCGCGGTCGTGACCGCCCTTGCCGCCGTGGCGGTCACGGTCGGGGCGCTGGCCCCGACGGCGGCGTTCGCCGGCGGCAAGCAGGACAGCGTCCAGTCGAACCTGAACAAGCTGGTGAAGGACGACGGCGTGCCGGCCGCGCTGGCCACCGTCAAGGGCGGCGACGGCCGCACCCACAGCTACACCGCCGGCCTCGGCAACCTCACCACCGGGGCCAAGGTCCCCGTGGACGGACAGATCCGGATCGGAAGCAACACCAAGACCTTCACCGCCGTCGTCGTCCTCCAACTCGTCGCCGAAGGGAAGGTCGGCCTCGACTCCCCCGTCGAGACCTACCTCCCCGGCCTGCTGCGCGGCGACGGCATCGACGGACGCCACATCACCGTCCGCCACCTGCTCCAGCACACCAGCGGCCTCCCCGACTACGTGGACACGGGCGCGATCCTCGCCGACCCGAAGCGGTACTTCGAGCCGCGCGAACTGCTCGACGCGGCCCTCGCGCAGAAGGCCCACTTCGCCCCGGGCACTCGCTGGGAGTACAGCAACACCAACTACCTGCTGGCGGGCCTGATCATCCAGAAGGCCACCGGCCGGCCCCTCGGCGAGGAGATCACCAAGCGGGTCATCGACCGCATCGGCCTGCGCCACACCTACTTCCCCACCCCGGGGGACATGACCATCCACGAGGCCCACCCCGAGGGCTACCAGCGGGGGTCCGACGGCTCGCTCCGCAACTACACCGAGCTGGACCCGTCCTGGGGTTGGGCGGCGGGCGCCGCCGTCTCCACCAACAGCGACCTGATCCGCTTCTACACGGCGCTGCTGGGCGGCCGTCTCCTCCCGGCGACCCAACTCGCCCAGATGCGCACCACCGTGCCGGCCGAGGAGCTGGGCCCGGGCGTCCGCTACGGGCTGGGCCTCGCGAGCCGACCGCTGACCTGCGGTGGCGTGTACTGGGGCCACGGCGGGGCCATTCCGGGCTACAACACCGCCGGGGGCGCCACCGACGACGGCCGCGCCGTCAACTTCGCGGTGACCACGATCCCGGGTGACGCGGCCGGCCGGCACGTGGAGGCCGCAGTGGACTCCGCCCTGTGCCGCTGAGCCTGCCCACTCCTGCCTGAGCAGCCGCACCAGCACCACCGGCGGGCTCCGCACCAAGGCGTGCGGAGCCCGCTCACCCTGCCAATACACCACTCCAGCAGAGGAGTTGCTCCGTGAACGAGCACGTACAGCACCACCGGGCCCAGCGGCGCCACCCGAGCCGGCGCGGGCTGATGGTGGCCGTGACCGCCGTGGCCGCCGGGGTCGCGGCAGTCACGGCACTGGTCCCGACTGCGGCGTTCGCAGGCGGCCGGCCGGACAGCGTCCAATCGAGCCTGACCGCCCTGGTGAAGGACGACGGCCTGCCGGCCGCGCTGGCCACCGTCAAGGGCCGCGACGGCCGCACCCGCACCTACACGGCCGGCCTCGGCAACCTCACCACCAAGGCCAAAGTGCCCGTGGACGGACAGATCCGGGCCGGCAGCAACACCAAGACCTTCACCGCCGTCGTCGTCCTCCAACTCGTCGCCGAAGGGAAGGTCGGCCTCGACTCCCCCGTCGAGACCTACCTCCCCGGCCTGCTGCGCGGCGACGGCATCGACGGACGCCACATCACCGTCCGCCACCTGCTCCAGCACACCAGCGGCCTGCCCGACTACACGGAGACCCCCGCACTCTCGGACTTCAGCGCGATCCAGCACCGCTACTTCGAGCCGCGCGAGCTCCTGGACGGCGCCCTCGCCCAGCCGGCCCGCTTCGCCCCGGGCACGCACTGGGAGTACAGCAACACCAACTACATCGTCGCCGGGCTCCTCATCCAGAAGATCACCGGACGGCCCGTCGGCGAGGAGATCACCAGGCGCGTGATCGACCGCATCGGCCTGCGCCACACCTACTTCCCCACCCCGGGGGACATGACCATCCACGAGGCCCACCCCGCGGGCTACCACCGGGAGGCCGACGGCTCGCTCCACGACTACACCGAGATGGACTCCTCGATGGCCTGGGCGGCGGGGGCGGTCGTCTCCACCAACACCGACCTCAACTCGTTCTTCGCCGCGCTCCTCCAGGGCCGGCTCCTGCCGGCGGCGCAGCTCGCCGAGATGCGCACCACCGTGCCCGCCGAGCTCTTGGGCCCGGGCATCCGCTACGGGCTGGGCCTGGAGAGCAAGCCGCTCTCCTGCGGCGGCCTGGCCTGGGGCCACGGCGGGACCACCCCCGGCTACCGCTCCCGCAACGGCGTCACCGAGGACGGCCGCGCGGCCGGCATCACGGTCACCGCCATCCCGGACGCGGTCGGCGCGCAGCACATGGCAGCCGCCCTGGACGCGGCCCTCTGCCGCTGATCCCGGCCCACCGGCACCAGCGCCCGGCACCACCGCCCGGCACCACCGCCCGGGACGGCCCACGCGGAAGAGGCCCTAAGCCGCGCCGGCGGCCACGCCCGTCGGCGCCGGCACCTCCGCCCGCCAGTGGCGGCGGCCGACCCCGATCAGCCGCAGCTGGGTCTGCGCCGTCCCGGCGATCCGTCGGCGCTCGGCCTCGGTCGGCGCGTCGAGCAGCGCGGCGGCGGTGGCCACCATGTGGTCCACGTACAGGCCGGCGAGCATCCGGATCTCCGCCTCGCTCCAGCCCGCGGAGACCGGCTGGACGGCCATCGCCTCGCCCACCTCCCCGGCGAACCGCCGCAGTTCGCCGCCGATCGCCTCCCGGACGGCCTGCACTCCGCCGTACCGCTCGCGCGCCAGGAACCGCACGTGCGCCCGGTGGTCCCGGACGTGCCCGGCGATCACCGCCACCGTCCGGTCGATCCGGTCCTCGGCCGCCCCCTGCTGGGCGAGCGCGGCCCGGACCATCACGTGCAGGCTGGCCAGCGACTCCTCGACCAACTCCACGCCCAGCTCGGCCAGATCGCGGAAGTGCCGGTAGAACCCGGCGGGCGACATGCCCGCCTCCCGGGTCACCTCGCGGACCCCGAGCCCGCTGAGGTTCTGGTGCTCCAGCAGGCGCAGGCCCGCGTCCAGCAGCGCGCGGCGGCTCTGCTGCTTCTGGGCCTGTCTGACCCCGGGGGTGTGACTCATGTCATTCAGTAAACAACCGTTTGCCGACTTTGGCGAGCCCGGTCGGGCGTAGAGTGGTCTCCGAGAGTCAGCGAACACTTGTTAGCCGACTCGCCCCGTTCGCCACCACCGACAAGGACCGGACCATGCTGCTCCTCGTCATCGCCGCCATGGGCCTACTCATGGGCGCCGCCACCCACCTCTCCCTCCCGGTCTTCCTCGCCGCCACCGCCGCGATCGCCCTCTGGCTGCTCGCCTTCGGCACCCGCGAGGGTCTCGCCCGCGCCAAGCGGCGCTGACCCGGATCCAGTCGTTCTCCCCCCGGAGCTTCCTGCCATGAAGAGCCACCTGACTGCCCGCCAGACCGCCGAGGACGCCGACCAGATGGCCGTCGCCTCCTTCGTGCTCGGCCTGCTCGGCCTGCTCGTCTTCAACCTGGTGCTCGGCCCCTGCGCGCTCGTCCTGGGCGCCCTCGCGCTGGCCCGCCGCACCGAGCGCCGCGGCCGCGCCCTGCTCGGCCTGGCCCTCGGCACCGCCGACCTCGCCATCCTCGCCGCCACCGTGCTGGCCGGCCACCACACCATCTGGCAGCTCGGCGCCTGACCCCGTCCGCCACGGCCGCCACGCACGAGGGCCCGGCACCCCTGGTGGGGTGCCGGGCCCTCGCGGCGGACCGCCGCCTGCGGACCACTACGGCCCTCGGACCACTACCGCTCTCAGGCCGCTACCGTCTCAGACGGCTACGGTCTCAGACCGCCAGCGGACGGATCGCGGTGGGCGCGTCGGCGGGCGAAGTCGCCAGCTCCTCCCACTCGCCGATCGCGTCGATGCCGGCACCGCCCATCGAGATGTTGGTGACCCGCTCAAGGATCGCCTCGACCACGACCGGCACCCGGTACTCGGCAGCCAGCTTTTTGGCCTCCTCCAGCGCGGGCAGCAGCGCGTCCGGCTCGGTGACCCGGATCGCCTTGCAGCCCAGGCCCTCGGCCACCTTGACGTGGTCGACGCCGTAGACGCCCAGCTCGGGCGAGTTGAGGTTCTCGAACTCCAGCTTGACCTGGAAGTCGATCTCGAAGTTGCGCTGCGCCTGGCGGATCAGGCCCAGATAGGCGTTGTTCACCAGCACGTGGACGTACGGGATCTTGTGCTGGGCGCCGACGGCCAGCTCCTCGATCATGAACTGGAAGTCGTAGTCGCCGGAGAGCGCGACCACCGGGGTCTCGGGGTCGGCGGTGGCGACGCCCAGCGCGGCCGGGATGGTCCAGCCAAGCGGGCCGGCCTGGCCGCAGTTGATCCAGTGGCGCGGCTTGTAGACGTGCAGCATCTGCGCACCGGCGATCTGCGAGAGACCGATGGTGGTGACGTAGCGGGTCTCCGGACCGAAGGCCTTGTTCATCTCCTCATAGACGCGCTGCGGCTTCATCGGCACGTTGTCGAAGTGGGTCTTGCGCTGCAGCTGCGCCTTGCGCTCCTGGGTGGAGGCGGCCCAGGCGGAACGGTCCTTCAGCTGCCCGGCGGCCTTGAGCTCGCGGGCGACCTCAACGAAGAGCTCCAGCGCGGCCTTGGCGTCCGAGGCGATGCCGAAGTCCGGGGCGAAGATCTTGCCGAGCTGGGTCGGCTCGACGTCCACGTGGACGAACTTGCGGCCCGCGGTGTAGACCTCCAGGCTGCCGGTGTGGCGGTTGGCCCACCGGTTGCCGATGCCGAGCACGAAGTCCGACTCCAGGAAGTTCGCGTTGCCGTAGCGGTGCGAGGTCTGGAGGCCGACCATGCCGGCGTTGAGCTCGTGGTCGTCCGCGATGATGCCCCAGCCCATCAGGGTCGGGATGACGGGCACACCGGTCAGCTCGGCGAACTCGACCAGCAGCTCGGGGGCGTCGGCGTTGATGATGCCGCCGCCGGCGACGATCAGGGGGCGCTCCGACTCCTGCAGCAGCGCGATCGCCTTCTCGATCTGGGCACGGCTCGCGGCCGGCTTGTAGACCGGCAGCGCCTGGTAGGTCTCCGGGTCGAACTCGATCTCGGTCAGCTGGACGTCGATCGGCAGGTCGATCAGCACCGGGCCCGGACGGCCGGAGCGCATCAGGTGGAAGGCCTGCTGGAAGACGCCGGGGACCTGCGCGGCCTCCAGGACGGTGGTGGCGGCCTTGGTGACCGGCTTGGCGATCGAGGCGATGTCGACGGCCTGGAAGTCCTCCTTGTGGAGCTTGGCGACCGGCGCCTGGCCCGTGATGCAGAGGATCGGGATCGAGTCGGCGATGGCCGAGTAGAGACCGGTGATCATGTCGGTGCCGGCGGGGCCGGAGGTGCCGATGCAGACGCCGATGTTGCCGGCCTTGGCGCGGGTGTAGCCCTCGGCCATGTGGGAGGCGCCCTCGACGTGGCGGGCCAGCGTGTGGCGGATCTCCCCGGACGCCTTGAGCGCCGCGTAGAACGGGTTGATGGCAGCGCCGGGCACGCCGAACGCGACCTCAACGCCTTCGAGCTTGAGGATCTCAACTGCCGCGCGGGCGGCTGTCATACGAGGCATCGGGACACTCCTGCGGTCTGCCTGGTGGCGCTGCCCCCTACGGAGCACTTCCACTATGCGGAAAACAAGTTTTGGATTGCGGAAGCAAAGTAAGCAGAGGTCGCCATGGCCGTCAAGGGGTGTCCGCTGTACGGGCGAGCGTAGGAACGGTGCTTCGTCCACGACGACGGAGAATGCGCCAATGCGGGCACGCAGAAGCGGCGGTGGAGATGTAGCTCTCCACCGCCGCTGCGGGAATCTATAACGAGGGCATTCTTACCCTCGGGGTATTTTTACTTCGAGAGCACGCCCGCTCCGCGCGCACTCTTACGCCGAGGGCATACTTGCCTCGATGGCATGTTTACCCCCAGGGCACAGTTGCCCCCGACAGATGTTTACGTCAGGGTCAAGTACGCCAGGCTGCCCAGCCCCGCGAGGGTGCAGTAGATCGCGAACGGCGTCAGCGTCTTGGTCTCGAAGTACTTGGTCAGGAACTTCACCGCCACGTACCCCGCCACGAAGGCCGCCACGCTCCCCGCCAGCACCTGCCCCCGGATACCGTCCCCCGCCGACCCCAGCAACGCCGGCACCTTGAGCAGCGCCGCCGCCGCGATCACCGGCGTGGCGAGCATGAAGGAGAACCGGGCCGCGTCCTCGTGCGAGAGCCCCCGGAAGATGCCCGCCGAGATGGTCACGCCCGAGCGGCTGATCCCCGGCAGCAGCGCCAGGATCTCCGCCGTACCGATCTTGGCCGCCTCACCGAAGGTGAGCTTGGCGAGCCGCCGGTCCGACAGCTCCTCGTGGCTCAGGTGCTCCTCGCCCGGCGCCGGCGCGAGCCCGGCCCGCCGCCGCCCGGTGCCGCCGCGCCGCAGCCGCTCCGTGACGTACAGCACCAGTCCGTTCAGGGTCAGGAAGATCGCCGCCGGGATCGGCTTGCCGAGCGCCGAGCGGAAGAGATGGTCGAGCGCGAGCCCGGCGACGCCGACCGGCACGGTGCCGACCACCAGCAGCCAGGCGAGCTTCTGGTCCACCGTCTCTATTCGGCGCTCCCGCGCCGAGCTGACGAAGCCCCTGACCACCCGCACCCAGTCCCGGCGGAAGTAGACCACCAGCGCGAGCGCGGTGGCCAGGTGCAGCCCGATCAGCACGTTCAGGTACGGCGAGCTTTCGGCCGAGACGTCGAGGTCCTGCTTCCAGTGCCCGCCCAGCAGCGCCGGCACCAGGATGCTGTGCCCGAGGCTGGAGACGGGGAAGAGTTCGGTGACTCCCTGGAGCAGGCCGACGCCGATCGCTTCGGTGTAGGTCAGGACGGACATCGGCGGGCTTCTCCAGACTGGACACGGTCGGGGCCCCGCGAACGTACTACGCCGCTGTAGACAAAACCCCACCCCGGCAAGACTGTTCACCTCCTGGCCGCCGACGATTCACCGTCGCCTCATCCCGGCACACCCGCCACCCCACCCCGGCCCACCCCGTCCCACCCGGTTCACCTCACCCCGTCCCGCCCCGGTTCACCGTCACCTCATCCCGAGCCCGGCACCATCCCCCAAAGACGGCACCCCTCACACCCCACGACAGGGCACAGCCGGAGCACCACCCGGGCCACCCAGGCCAGCGCCACCGCCCACCTCCGGCCCGTGCGAAGATTCCACGTCGGCGGTTGCACCACCCGGCGCCCCGGTACGGCGCGCCACCTGCCACCCGTCCCCGCCCACCGTCGACGCCCCGGGAGGAAGACCAGATGCGCGGAAGCCAGCGCTCCGAGGGGCGTCGCCGCTCCGGTCAGCACCGCAACATCGAACTCGCCCTGGTGCTGTTCGCCGTGGCGATCTCGCTCGGCGGTTGGATCGTCACCGAAGAGACCATGAACGGTCACCTCCCCGGCGGCCTCGCGCGCTACGGCGGTGCGCTCGCCGCGCTCGCCGTGGCCACCCACCTGGCGATCCGCCGGTTCGCCCGCTACGCGGACCCGCTGATCCTGCCGATCGCCGTCCTGCTCAGCGGCTTCGGCCTGGTACTGCTGCACCGGCTCGACATCAGCTACGCCGCCGTGCACGCGGCCAAGGGCGACTACCAGAAGCTGCCCACCGCGCCGTCCCAGATCATGTGGATCTTCATCGCGGGGGCGGCCGCCATCACGCTGATCGTCGCGGTCAAGCACCACCGCTTCTTCCAGCGCTACGTCTACGTGCTGATGGTCGGCGCGCTCGTGCTGCTCGCCGCCCCCGCCTTCTTCCCCAGCGACAGCTTCGGCGCCAAGCGCTGGATCAAGCTGGGCGGGCTCTCCTTCGAGCCGGACGAGTTCGTCAAGCTCGCCATCACCGTCTTCTTCGCCGGCTACCTGATGGCCAGCCGGGACGCGCTCGCCCTGGTCGGCCGCAAGGTCTGGGGCCTGAGCCTGCCGCGCGGGCGCAACGCCGGCCCGGTGCTAGCGATCTGGGTGATCAGCCTCCTGGTGCTCGTCTTCGAGCGCGACCTCGGCACCTCGCTGATCTTCTTCGGCGTCTTCATCGTGATGCTCTACGTGGCCACCGAGCGCACCAGTTGGGTGGTCTTCGGTCTGCTGATGGCCGTCGGCGGCGCGGCGGTGGTCGGCTCGATCGAGCCGCACGTGCACGGCCGCGTCGAGGCCTGGCTGCACCCGCTGGACATCTACCTCCCCGTGCACGACAAGGCCCTGGTCTCCGACCAGCCCGCCCAGGCCCTGTTCAGCCTCGGCACCGGCCACCTGATGGGCACCGGTCTCGGCCTCGGCCGCCCCTGGCTGATCGGCTTCGCCGGGCGCAGCGACTTCATCTTCACCACCATCGGCGAGGAGTTGGGCCTGGCCGGGGTCACCGCCGTGCTGCTGCTCTACACCCTGCTGATCCAGCGCGGCCTGCGCACCGCCGTCGCCCTCACCGACCCCTTCGGCAAGCTGCTCGCCACCGGCCTGGCCGGCGCCGTGGCGCTCCAGGTCTTCGTGGTGGTCGGCGGCGTCACCGGCCTGATCCCGCTCACCGGCAAGGCGCTCCCGTTCCTGGCCGCCGGTGGCTCCTCACTGGTCGCCAACTGGCTGCTGACCGCCCTGCTGATCAAACTCAGCGACGCGGCCGGCCGCACCGCCCTCGAACCGGCCCCCGACGAGTCCCCGATCCTCCCGTCCCCGGCGACCGGCCCCGCCCCCACCCCGCGCCTGGCCGTCTGAACCGTCCAGCCGTCTGAGCCGTCCGCACCATCCGGCCGTCCGAGCCCCCCAGGGGGGACCCGGCTCTGCTTCAATCGCCCCATGATCGAACACGAGGTACTCCGGGTCTTCGTCGGCCCGGACGGCGCGGGCGGCAACCCGCTGGGCGTGGTCTACGACGGCGCGGCCGTCCCCGGCGAGACCGCCCGCCAGGAGTTGGCCAACCGGCTCGGCTACAGCGAGACGGTCTTCGTCGACGACCCGGACCGGGGCGTGGTGGACATCTACACCCCGGGCGTCCGGCTGCTCTTCGCGGGCCACCCGCTGATCGGCACCGCCTGGCTGCTCCGCGAACGCGGCCACCGCCCCGACACCCTCCGGCCCCCGGCCGGCCCGGTGCCGACCTGGACGGCGGACGGCCGCACCTGGCTGCGGGCCGACCCGGCCTGGGCCACCGGCCGCCGCACCGAGCAGTACGCCTCCCCGGCCGAGGTGGACGCCCTGCCCGCCCCGCCGCCCGGCGAGGGCTGGCTGTACGCCTGGGCCTGGGCCGACGAGACCGCCGGCCGGGTCCGCACCCGTGGCTTCCCGCGCCGCCCGGACGGCGTCATCACCGAGGACGAGGCCACCGGCGCCGCCGCCATCGCCCTCACTGCCGAACTCCGCCGCGGCCTCGACCTCCGCCAGGGCGCGGCCTCCCAACTCCTCACCCGCTACGAGGACTCCGGCCTGGTCGCCCTCGGCGGCCTGGTCACGCGCGTCTGAGCCCGTCCCGAAGCCGACCTGAGCCCGCCCCGAGGCCGTCCCGAAGCCGACCTGAGCCCGCCCCAAAGCCGTCCCGAGGGCGTCCTGGGGCCTCCTCCTCCCCTACTCCCCTGCCGCTCGCCCCTCTTGTCACCCGGCTCTCACAACTGATGCCGCAGTGCTCCGGGTTACCTTCGACTACCATGGGTAAGTCTGAGTGACAGTCAGACCTCCCGGGGCCTACCCTCGGGTGATGGGAGAGGGGCGAGGGAGGAGCGCGCGGCATGGCCCACTGGCGGATGCTTCTGTACGGAGCGATCGGCGGTGGGTTGATCTCCCTGCTCACCCTCTACCGGTTCATCCAGAGCAAGCGGCGCTGGCCCTGGCGGGTCAAGAACGGCCCGACCCCCGCCCTCTACCTGACCGGCGAGGCCATCCGGGTCGTGCTCGGCTCGCTGGTGGCCTGGGGGTTGGCCGCCTCCGGCCAGCTCGGTGCCCTGGGCGCCATGATCGTGGGCGCGGGCGCCCCGGCCATCCTGGACAAGTGGCAGGCCATGGCCCCCCAGCTCCACTCCTCGGAGCCGCCCGCCCCGGCCCCCCGGCCGGCCGGCGTGCCCCGGGGGCGGGAGTCACAAGAAGACCTGACGGCAGCGAAGATCCTTGAAGGCGGTGCACAGCTGTGACGAGTCGCTTTGCGGACGTACTGACCAGGAGCGGCCCCGGGTACGAGCTGTCCCCGCCCGCCGAGCTGCCGCCACGCGAGACGGTCTGGGGCCGGATCCTGGACGCCGCCACCCACCGGGGCCCGGGCTACTGCCCGGCCACCGCCGAGGAGTTGGCCGACGCCGAGGCCGCCGCCCGCCACGCGAAGGCCCGGCTGGTCGACTTCCTCCGCACCTCCTTCGGTCGCATCCTCGCGGCCCAGGAGGCGCTGGACGCCATGGATTCGGCCAGCGGCCCGCGCGCCGAGGGCTACCGGATCTCCGCGGAGTACGAACTCCGGGGCTTCCTCGACTACTTCCACGCCGAGTGGCCCCCGGCGGTCGCCGCCCTGCGCGAGGCCACCGGCCCGCTCGACTTCCGCGCCCGTCGCCTGATCGCCCGCCTCACCCGCCTCCAGAACAACTCCGTCCGCCAGATGGAACGCCTGGCCGACGAGCTCGCCCACGCCCCTGCCCCCACCGACCCACCGCACCGCTACGCCACCCACGTCACGGCGGGCGAAGTCCGCTCCCTGGCCAGCCTGTTGCACGCCACCGTGCACTGACCCGAGCCTCGAGCCCACCCGGTGGCGCGGCGCTGCGTCGGCGTACGGCCGGCTCAGTCCGCCGCCACCGGGCCCAGGTACGTGTGCACGTGCGCCGCGCTCCCGTCCTGCCGCCGCCAGTCGGCCACCCTGGTGCCCACCAGCTTCCACCCGGCCCGCTCGTACAGCGCGATGGCCGCCTCGGCCCGGGTCTCCACCTCCAGCACCGGCCGCCGGCCGAGCCGCGCCGCCTCCTCGGTGGCCCGCGCCAGCAGCAGCCGGGCCACCCCGCGACCCCGCGCCGCCACCCCCACGAACAGCCGCACCACCGACACCAACTCCGCCGCCGGCAGCCCCGCGTCCGCCGCCAGCCCCTCCCCCGCCGGACCGAGCAGCACCTGACCCACCACCACCCCGTCCAGCTCGGCCACCCACCCCCCGACCACCCCGGCCGGCGTCAACCACCCCAACGGATCCCGGGGCCACACCACCGGATACCCGTCCGTCTCCTGCACCGACCGCAAGGCCCGCAGACACGCGTCCAGATCCCCGACGCCCCGCTCCCGCACCACCACGTCCGTGCCAGCCACCGCTCACCCTCCGGCTCCTGCCCGGGCTCCCGGGTCGGAGCCACCGCCGTGGAGCCTAGGGCCTGCACGGCTCAGGGCCACCGGGGTGCCCCCGGTGGCCCTGGTGCCCCCCGTCGCGCCTACCGGAGCCCGGCCGGCTGTGCCAGGAACGGGTAGTCCGTGTAGCCGCGGTGACCGCCCGGGTAGTAGGTGGTGGGGTCAAGGGGGTTGAGCGGGGCGCCGGTGGCGAGGCGGTGGGGGAGGTCCGGGTTGGCGAGGAAGGCGCGGCCGAAGGCGACCAGGTCGGCGAGGTCTTCGGTGAGGACCTCGTCGGCGTTCTGGCGGGCGACCGGGAGGGAGAGGGCACCGGTCTGCGGGTGGACGAGCTGGCCGGCCCGGGGGCTGACGATCAGCGGGCCGAGCCATCGGGCGCGGAGCAGCCGGGTGAGCGGGCGGCCGCCGTTCTCCATGGTGTGCAGGTAGGCCAGGCCCAACGGGGCCAGGGCGGCGAGCAGTTCTCCGTACAGGGCGGTCGAGTCGCCCTCGGCGATGTCGTTGAAGACGCTGCCGGGTGAGACCCGCAGGCCGACCCGGTGCGGCCCGATCGCGGCGGCCACCGCCTCCACCACCTCGACCACCAGCCGGATCCGGCGGGTCACCGAGCCGCCGTAGGCGTCGGTGCGCCGGTTGGTGTTCTCGGCCAGGAACTGGTGCAGCAGGTAGCCGTTGGCGCCGTGCACCTCCACCCCGTCGAAGCCCGCCCGCACGGCGTTCCGCGCGGCAGCCACGAACTCCCCGACCGTCCCGGCCACTTCCGCCGTCGTCAGGGCCCGAGGGGTCGGGAAGTCCCGCCGCCCCTCGTAGTCGAGCACGGCCCGCGCCGCCCCCACCGCCGAGGGCGCCACCGGCGACTCCCCGCCGTGCAGCTCCGGATGGCTGATCCGCCCGCCGTGCATCAGCTGGACGAAGATCCGCCCGCCCGCCGCGTGCACCGCCCCGGTCACCTCGCGCCAGGCGGCGACCTGCGCCTGCGAGTGCAGCCCGGCCATGTACCGGTACGCCCGCCCGATCGCACTCGGGTACGTCCCCTCGGTGACGATCAGCCCCGCCGAGGCCCGCTGCCCGTAGTACGTGGCCACCGCCTCCCCCGGCACCCCGTCGTCATCGGCCCGCCCCCGGATCATCGGCGCCATCACCATCCGGTTGGCCAGCTCCAGCCCGCCCACCGCCACACCCTCGAACAGCGTCTTCAACGCAGCACCGCCCCCCATCGTCCGGTCCGGACATCCACGAGGCCCGGCGGCCCAGCAGGCTCCGGTGGTCCCTCGCAGCGTGCGAACACCGACTAAAGGGAGGCTGAGGGGCAACGCAGAAGGCCCAGACCTGACGCAATGCGCCTGACCTGGGCCCTCACCAGTGTTTCCGCTGGTCGGTGCGGCGGGGGCAGTCGGTCTCCCCGTGGACAACCAGCCCACGGCCCGGAGGCGCTTCATCGTCCACCCCTGAGATCAGAAGGGCACCACTCCCCGCGAGTGGGGCCAGGTGCCGGCGGCTCGTGGGAGTCGCCGGCCGAGGAACGGCCGGGGATGTCCAGCGTGGCCGCCGGGCGAGCCCGATCTCCGCGAAGGCCGGCCTCCGGCCGCTCATGTCGGATACGTCCCGCGAAGCCATGGGCAGGGTCGACCGTCTGCTGACACGGCGGCATCGCCCACGTCGCCAGCGGATCCGGATGCAGAAGGCCCCGCAGCATGATCGCTGCGGGGCCTTCGTACTGGTGGGCGCAGACGGTTTCGAACCGCCGACATCCGCTTTGTAAGAGCGGCGCTCTACCGCTGAGCTATGCACCCCTGCCGCGGCGCGACGGCGGACCGGCACGTACGGCGAAAGGTAAGAGTACCTGGTCCGGCGGGTGGTGTGGTGCAGGTTTTCCGGGCGGGCACAGGGACGGGGGTGCCGGGGGCGGGTGGTGATCGGTGAGAATGGGCGGTGACCGGTGGGTCGGTGTGCAGAGCTGAGCAGGGAGCGTGGCGTGAGAGTGGCCGGCGGCGGTGGCGGGCGGGGCAGCTGGTGGGGGCCGCGCCGGGGTGAGGGGCAGCGGGCCGATGCCAAGGCGGCCCGGGACGCGGCGCAGGAGGCGTTCTACCAGCTGGACTCGACCCAGCGGGACGTGCAGCTAGCCGTGGAGACGGTCCGCTCCGGCGGGGACGGAGCTGCGGCGCAGCGGGCGGTGAGCGAGTTCCAGGACATCTCCACCCGGATCGACCAGGTGACGGTCGCCTACCTCGCGGCGCTGGACAGCGCCGATCTGGACGCCCCCGAGCTCGACCCCGCGACGGTGGCCCGGGCCCAGCAGCAGCTGCAGCAGGCCGGCCGCGAGCTGGCCGCCAAACGGACCGAGTTGGAGCGCTTCCTGGAGCGGCTGCAGCCGCTCGTCCAGCAGGCCGAGGCCCAGCTGATCCGGGTGGTGCCCGCCGTGGAGCAGGCCAAGCGCGCCCTGCTGGGCGCGACCACCGCGCTGGAGGCCGTCCGCTCGGCCGGCCTCAAGGCCGACGACCTGGCCGCCCGCCTCGCCCAGCTGGCCCCCGAGCTGGCCCGGCTGAACGAGGGCGTGGCCCGGCACGGCGTGCCGGAGACGCTGCGGCGGGCCGAGGACGTGGCGCAGCGCGCCGAGACGATCCGCACCACGGCCGAGCAACTGCCCGAGCGGGCCCAGGAGATCGACCGGCGCCTGGCCAGCCTGCGGACCCGGGTGCAGGCCCTGGAGACCCGGGCGAGCAGCGTGGAGCCCGCGCTGAGCGAGCTGCGGCGGCGGTTCAGCGCCGACTGCTGGCAGGACCTCCAGCGGGTGCCCGCCCAGACCGTGGAGACCGCCCGGACGGCCGAGCAGAAGCTGGCCGAGGCGGCCCGCGCCCGGGACGAGCAGCGCTGGCCGGACGCCACGGCGGCGATCGCCACCGTCCGGGCGTTGCTGGAGACGGCGGACGGCGCGGTGGCCGCCGTGGGCGACCGGCTGCGGCTGCTCAACGAGGTCGAGCACGACCCGCACGGCGAGATCGAGCGCACCCGCTTCGCCCTCCGCGACGCCCAGCGCCTCGCGATGGCCGGCCGCCAGGCCCCCGACCCCCGCCACGCGGCCCCGCTGGATTCGGCGGTCGCCCGCCTGGACCGCGCGGTGGCCGCACTGGACACGGCCGGCCGCCACCCGGACTACTGGCACTTCCTGACCGAACTCGCCGCCGTCCGAGAGACCGCCGCCCAGGTCATCACCATGATCCGCGGCCACTGAGGCAGCCCGCCCCCACCCGGGCGGCGAGCCCGTACCCGCTCAGGCGAGGAATCCGTACCTACCCGGGCAGGGTTCGAGCTCCCGGTCCGGGCATGCACCCG
Organism: Kitasatospora sp. MMS16-BH015; assembly: GCF_002943525.1. Classification (NCBI taxonomy): domain Bacteria; kingdom Bacillati; phylum Actinomycetota; class Actinomycetes; order Kitasatosporales; family Streptomycetaceae; genus Kitasatospora; species Kitasatospora sp. MMS16-BH015. The sequence continues at coordinate 2,566,546 of NZ_CP025394.1, forward strand.
GCACCCGAGTGGGTACGCTGCGGGCATGCCTCGCTACGACTTCCGCTGCCGCTCCTGCGGTGCGACCTTCGAACTCCGCCGCACCATGGCCCAGGCCAACGACCCGGCCGTCTGCCCCCAGGGGCACGAAGACACCGTCAAGCTGCTCTCCACCGTCGCCGTGACCGGCGCGGCCGGTGCCGCGGCGGCCCCGCAGGCCCCGTCCGGCGGTGGCGGCTGCTGCGGAGGCGGCTGCTGCGGCTGACCCGGACCGACCGAACCAGGCCCGGGACCGACCAAAGACGGCCCTGCGCCGACCGAACAAGGCCCGGGACAGACCGAACCAGGCCCGACGCCGACCGACCAGAGCCCGGCGCCGACCGAGCGCCGGGCCCCGCGCCGGGTGCCTTCAGGCCCGCACGTCGTCCAGGCCCGCCCCGGTGGGCCTGGCCGCGGGCGCGGCGGCGCGGACGCGGGCCAGCATCTGCCGCAGGATCTCCTCCCCCGCCGCCACGCCCGCCTGGGAGAGGGCCGTGACGGCGGGGGCCGTCCAGCCGGTGTCGGCGAGCTCGCCGTGGGCGGGGCGCCAGGCGTGGTCGGCGGCGAGCAGCAGGTCGGTGTCGAGCAGGGAGTCGCCGGCCGCCAGCACGGTGGCGGCGCCGGTGCGGCGCTCCACCTCGGCGAGGGCGGAGCTCTTGCTGAGCGGGTCGGGCACGGCGTAGACCTTGCGGCCCTGGAGCGAAACGTTCCAGCCGCGCTGCCCGCACCAGTCGGTCAGCTCGGCCACCCACCCCTCGGGCAGCTCGGCCCGCTCCACCACCAGGTAGGCGAAGAGCTGGTCGGCCACCCGCCGCTTGTGGGTCCACTCCGGGTCGGCGGCCAGCGCCAGGTGCTCGACCACCTCGGCCAGCGGTGCGCTGCCCTCGGCCAGCCGGGTGCGGACCTCGGCCCGCCAGTCCTCGTCCGCCACGCCGTCCACCAGCAGGTGGCCGCCGTTGGCGCAGATCGCGTACTTCGGCAGCCAACCGGGCGTCGGGCCGGGCAGGTTGACCCGCTCGTACTGCGCCTTGGTGCGGGTGGTGGCCGGGACGAACAGCACCTCCCCGGCCAGTTCGGCCAGCAGTGCGGCGGCCCGCTCGGTCATGAAGGAGAGCGCCTTGCCGTCGTGCACCTCCACCGAGAGCAGCCGGGGCGCGAGCCGGTCGGGCACGTCCAGGGCCAGCGCCCGGTTGGAGTAGATCATCGTCCGGTCGAGGTCGCTCGCGACCAGGTACTGCTGCTTCACCACGGGGTCCCCCGTACTCGTGTCAGAGCGGCTCATGCCGAAACGGCCGTGCCGTCGGCGCCGGTGGCGCCCCTGCTGTACCGCGGGTGGATCAGGCCGACGCAGGAGTACGGCAGCCCGTCCACCTCCTCGACCGGGACGCCGCGCTGGTCGGCGAGCAGCCGGACGTGGTCCAGGTCGGCGCCGGCGCCCCGCCGGGCCAGTACCCGCCACGGGACGCGGCGCAGCATCACCCGGGTGGTCTCGCCGACCCCGGGCTTGACCAGGTTGACGTCCTCGATGCCGTACTCGGCGCTGATCCGCTCCACGGCGGCCCAGCCGGCCCAGTCCGGGGTGCGATCGGTGGCGGCAAGCCGGTCGGCCGCCGCGACGGCCTCGGCCCGGACGCCCGCGAACTCGGCGGCCACCGCCCGCAGGAACTCGCCGGAGACGTCGGCCCCGGCCAGCTCGCGGTAGTACTTGGCGCCGTGGAAGTCGGCCGGGCCGATCAGGTCGGCGCGCAGCACGGTGCGCGAGATCAGGCCGGAGACGGTGGAGTTGAGGCAGGCGGAGGGGATCAGGAAGTCGTCCCGGGTGCCGTAGGTGCGCACGCAGCCGCCCGGGTCGGCGAGCACCGCGAGCGAGGGGTCGAAGGCGGTGCCGGCCAGCGCGGCGGCGAGTTCGCGGGTGATCGCTCCCTTGCCGGTCCAGCCGTCCACGAAGACCACCCGGGCCGGGTCGTGGTGCTCGGCCAGGTAGGCGGTGGCCACCTGGTCGATGCCCCGGCCCCGGACGATCGAGACGGCGTAGTGCGGGGTGTCCACCCCGTACGCGAAGTCGAACCAGCGGCGCAGCAGCACCCCGACCGGGGTGCCGGCCCGGGCCAGCGAGGCGAAGACCGGCTCGGGGCCGCGCTCGCGCCGTACCAACTCGGCCACCGTGCCGACCGCGAGCGCGATCCGGCGGGCTGAGAGGGCCAGCGCACCCCGGTACAACTCCTGGTACTCGGGGCTGGGTTGGTACTCGATGGGCAGCGATTCGGCGTAGTGGGCGCCGCCCAGCTGGACGGCCTCCTCACGCTCCTCGGTCGGCGCCTCCAGCCGGACGGCGGAGAGGTCGGTGAGCAGCCAGGCCACGTCCTCGGCGGGGTAGGAGGAGAACTCCGGCCCGTACAGCGGGCGGGCGGTGAGGGTGGCGGTCACAGGGCGGTCTCCGGGGCAGGGTGACGGACGGGAAGTACGGCGACGACCACCCGGTCCGCGCAGCGGCGCAGTTGGGCGACCAGGGCCTCGGGGCCCTCGTGCAGGGCGGGGGTGTAGGCGGGGGCGTCCACCACCAGGACGACGGTCTCGAACCGGCGCCCGGCGTCCTGCCCGGGGGCGACGTTGTAGGCGTACCGCTCGGTGCTGCCGTCGGCCGGGTCGTCGTGGGCGGGGAAGGTGAGCCGGGTGCGGAGGGCGTAGCCGGGGTGGTCCACGGCCAGGGCCGGGGAGCGGGTGGTGGTGGAGAAGAAAACCCTTTCCTCGCCCAGCAGTTCGGCCAGCGCCCCGGCGATCCGCAGCGGCGCGTACATCAGCTCCTCGAAGCCGAGCACCAGCACCCGACCGTCGCCGGCCGGCAGCCGGGCCGCCAACTCGCCTGCCAGCGTGGGCAGCAGGGCGGCCAGCCGGGCGCCGTCGGCCGGGGTGAAGCCGTGCCGGCCGCCCTCGGGCAGGTCGGCGGGCCAGGCGGGGGCGTACCGCTCGACCGCGCCGAGGGCGCCGGCCGGCGGTGCGGCGGGCTCGGCGGCGGCGAGCAGCTCCTCGGCCCGGGCCAGGATGTCGGCGGGCAGCTCGACCGAGCCCTCGGCGGCGGCCACCAGGTCGAGCCGGGCGCCGAGTTCGGCGGCGGCCTTGGCCAGCTGGTCACGGTCCGCGGGGTGCCGCAGGTCGACCAGGGCGACCACCACGTAGTGCCCGCGCGGGTGGCGGGCGTGCAGGGCGCGGATGGTGTTGAGCACCGTCCGCCCGGTGGAGAACTCGTCGTCCACCAGCACCAACGGGCCGTCGCCGGCCAGGAACTCCGGGTCGGCCGGGAGCAGCAGGTGCGAGGTGGCGTGCGAGTGCTCCTCCTCGAAGCCGCCCGCCTGGGCGACCCCGGCCACCGGCCGCCGGGTGGAGTGCAGGTACGGCGCACCGAGCCCGTCGGCCACGCTGTGCCCGAGCGCGGTGGCCGTCTCGGCGTAGCCGAGCACCACCGCACGGTCGGCTGCGGTGCCGAGCAACTCGCGGACTCTGAGGCCGAGTTCGACCCCGGCGCCGTGCACCACGGCCGGCCGCTGCGGCACGTGCTTGCCGAGCACCCGGGAGACCAGCAGGTGCGCCCGCTTCGGGTTGTCCCGCACCGCAAGCCCGATCATCCGGGTGAGTTCCGGCGAGCCGCCCAGCCGTACGCCCAGCCGCTCGCTCACCCACTCCCCCGACCAGATCGAACCGGCACCTTCTGTGGAGCTCACCGCTGCGTCCTTCCGCCGAACTCGGCCCCGAGGCAGGCCTCCAACAGGTCCACGAAGCTGACCTCCTCGCGGGCCACCCCGAAGGCCCGGGCCCGCAGCACCACCCGCTCGGCCCAGGCCCGGTGCGGCTTGGCCTCGTTCATCTTGTTGGTGTACGCCGAGCGGAGCACCCCGCCGCCGTCCTGCTGAAGGATGTCGCGGGCGTCGGAGTACTCCTCGTGAGTCACCACGGAGAGCGCGTGCACCGCCGAGACGTGGCTGGGGTGGATGCAGGTCTTGCCCAACAGGCCGTTGGCGCGGTCGAGTTCGATCTCCCGGATCAGGCCGTCCAGGTCGTGTTCGATGATCCGCTGCCGCACCGAATCGGCCGGCGGCCCGGCCTCGGCGAACGGGGTGCGGCGCAGCTGGGGCTTGAACATCCGCTCCTGCACCGGGAAGTACTCCCAGACCGGGCCGGTCACGGTGTAGCCGGTGCCGTCGGCCCGGCCGAGCACGTTGACCACGTCGCCGATCACCCCGGCCACCAGCGCCACGTCGTAGGCGGTCAGATCGGGCGAGCGGCGCAGCCCGTACGCGGAGCACAGGTCGGTCACCCCGAGCCGCACGGCCAGCACCCGCTCCCGGTACTTCTCCAACAGGCGGGCGATGCCGAAGAGTTGGTCGCGGCGGCTCTCCAGGTGCGCCAGCTCCGGGGATTCCAGCACCGGCATCACGAAGAGCCGGTGGCCGGAGCGGAGTTCGGCCTCGGCCAGGGCCTCCAGGAAGGGGGCGCCGCTCTCCTCGGTGAACTTCGGCACCACGAAGCCGGTGAGCAGCCCGGCGGCCGGGCCGAGCCGGCGGACCAGGTCGGGGATCTGCTCGGCGTGCCGGACCCGGACGAAGAGCAGCGGCGGCGCGGCGGGGGTGGGCCCGGTGTCGGCGAGCCGGAGTTGGGCGACCAGGTTGGACTCGGCCTCGGCCACCTGGTGGTCGGCTATCGCGTCCTCCAGGCAGAGCACCATGGAGACCACCCCGCGCGCGGCCTGCTTCTGGATGTCCGAGCGCAGGGTCAACCGGGTGGCCGGGCTGTAGAGGGTGGCCCCGAGCGCGGTGGAGAGCAGGGCGGGCTCACTGTGCCGGTCGAAGGCCGCAGGCTGTTCGAGGAAGAGCCGGGCGCGGACGTCGTCGGCGAGGTGGCCGAAATGGCGCAAGATGCTCTCCCCATGAGGGTCGGTCGGACGCGGGAATTACCGGGGTTTGGCCGCCCATGCTACGGATGATTCAGGAGGATCCGAGCCACGAAACATCGAATTCTCGGAAGATTACCGCCCGCTTCACAGAATCCCGCTCTCCCCCCACTCGCAACGGCACTGGCAACGACACTCCAGCGAGGTTCACAGCGCCACTCTCAGCGACGACTCGTGCACCCGCATTGAACGCGGGGCGGCGGAACGGCAGGATGGTGAACCATGACGCACGTGATGGCCAAAGGCGCCAATATCTCGCTGACGGCCGCCGCCGTGCGCGCCGCACTCTGCTGGCAGACCGGGCCGGGCACGCCGGAGGTGGACGCCTCCGCGCTGCTGCTCGGTGCGGACGGCAAGGTCCGTTCGGACGCCGACTTCGTCTTCTACAACCAGCCGGACCACCCCACCGGCCTGGTCCGCCACCGGCCGGGCCAGGAAGCCGTGGGCCGGGGGGCCGCGGGCGAGGCGGCCTGCGACGTGGTCGAGGTGGACCTCGACCGGCTGCCCGCCGAGGTGGACCGGGTGGTGCTCGCCGCCTCCGCCGAGGGCGGCGCCTTCCCCGCCGTGACGGGCCTGCGCCTGCTGCTGCACGAGTCCGGCGCGGCGCCCGGCGCCCCCGCGCTCGCGGAGTTCGCCGTGACGGACGCGGGCGAGGTCACCGCCCTGGTCGCCGCCGAGCTCTACCGCCGGGACGGCGGCTGGAAGTTGCGCGCCGTGGGCCAGGGCTACGCGAGCGGGCTCAGCGGCCTGGCCACCGACTTCGGCATCGCCGTGGACGACGAGGAGGCCGGCTGCCCGGCCGCGCCCCAGGACGGGGCGCACCACGACGCTCCTGACCACGCGTCCCAGGACGAGCCCGCGCCGACCCCGGTGGACGAGCCCACCCCGGTGGACGAGCCGACCCCGGTGGACGAGGAGCCCGAGAGCTACGCCCTGGCCGCCCCCCGGCCCGTACCGGCCCCCACCCTGCTCGCCCCGACCGCGACCCCGCCGACCCTCCCGGTCGCACCGCCCCCGCCGCCCACCTACGCCCCGCACCAGCCCACCTACGGCTACCCGCCCCAGCTGCCGCAGCCCCAGCAGCCCCAGCCCGCGTACGGGTACCCCCAGCCCACCTACGGCCACCAGCCGGGCTACGGCTACCCGCCCCAACCGCCGCACCAGCCGACCCAGCAGCCGGCCTACCAGCCCACGGTGGTCCTGCCGCCCCAGGGGCCGCAGTTCCAGCAGCAGCGCTGAGCGGGCCTCACTCCGAGGCCTTGTACCCGCGCTGCCACTGCATGCCGAAGCCGTACAACCGGTCCAGGTCCGACTGGAACCCGTGCACGTACCGCACCTCGCGACGGACCGTCAGCTGCCCGTCCCCGGTGTTCTCGATCAGCACCACGGCGCAGGAGCGCGCGGCGGCGGCCCGCTCGTCCAGGCTGATCTCCAGCCGGGGGCCGCTCTGCGGCACGATGGTGACGGTCGCGTGAGTGCGGTCGAAGGCGGGGGTGTCGTCGTAGATGTAGACGAAGATCAGCAGCCGCTTGAACTGGTCCTTCTTCTCCAGGTTGATGTACATCGTCTCGCCGGAGGGGGCGCCGTACTGGTCGTCCCCGCTGAGCTTGATGTACGGCGGGTGCTGGAGGTCGCCGAAGAGCTGGCCCAGTGGCTGCACCACGCCCCTGGTGCCGTCGGTGAGTTCGTACATGCAGGCCAGGTCGAGGTCGACGTTCACCTGCTGGCTGCCGTAGGAATCCGGCTCCATCGGGCGCAGGATGCGCGGGTCGAAGAGCTTGCGCAGCGCGTTGCCGGGGGCGCGCTCGGCGGCGCGGGCGGTCCAGTGCAGGTTGACGTAGAGGTAGCCGGTGGTGGCCGCATGGCCGGTGATCGCGTGCTGCGGCTGGGACTTGGTCAGGGTGATCTTGTGCTGACCACCGGTGTCGAAGGTGTTCCGGTCCCCCTTGAGGAACTCCCACACCGAGACCATCGTGCCTCCCCTGTCCGCCGCCGCCCCGGGCGGGGCGCGCAGCCGTTGACCTGTCCGTACGCATGCCCCGTCAGATCTCCGACAGTCACTGATGGCGGACCGAGTGTCAACTCCCGTACGATGCCGTTCCCTCGGATGCGATATGGTCCCTGCCGCACAGGTGTACCTTCCCGCCGAAAGCCGAGGCCCGACCCCCGATGAACCTCTCCTCCATACAGCTGGTCTGGGCCGTCGTCGGCGGCGCAGTCCTGCTGTTCGTCGCCGTGATGCTGGCGACCCTGCGCGTCAAGAACAACAACCGCACCGACGAGTCCGGCGACTCGTGGGAGCGCAACGAGGAGCGGCGGCGCCGCAAGGAGATGGTGTACGGCATCGCCTCCTACGTGCTGCTGTTCGTCTGCGCCGGGGTGGCGGCCGCGCTCTCCTTCCACGGCCTGGTCGGCTTCGGCACCGAGAACCTCGGGCTCTCCAACGGCTGGGAGTACCTGGTGCCGTTCGGCCTCGACGGGGCCGCGATGTTCTGCTCGGTGCTCGCGGTGCGCGAGGCCAGCCACGGTGACGCGGCGCTCGGATCCCGCCTGCTGGTCTGGCTGTTCGCGATCGCCTCGGCCTGGTTCAACTGGGTGCACGCCCCGCGCGGCGGCGGCCACGACGGCGCCCCGCAGTTCTTCTCCGGCATGTCGATCTCGGCGGCCGTGCTCTTCGACCGGGCCCTCAAGCAGACCCGCCGCGCCGCGCTGCGCGAGCAGGGCCTGATCCCGCGCCCGCTGCCGCAGATCCGGATCGTCCGCTGGCTGCGCGCCCCGCGCGAGACCTTCGCCGCCTGGTCGCTGATGCTGCTGGAGAACGTCCGCAGCCTGGACGAGGCCGTCGAGGAGGTGCGCGAGGAGCGCCAGGCCAAGCAGGACGCCAAACTGCGCGCCCGCAACGCCGACCGCCGCGAGCGCGCCGAGCTCAAGGCCATCTCCCGCCAGGGCGGCGTGCTGGCCCGGGCCCGCTCGGGCCGCCAGGTGCCCGCGCTGACCGCCGCCGGCTCGGGCGACGGCAAGCCCGCTACGGAGCCTGCCCTAGCCTCTGAGGTCAGCGCCTCCCTCCTCGAACCGGCCTACCTGGCCAAGCCCCGCAACCCCTACGAGCACCGCGGCACGATCGACCTGACGGCCGACGACGACACCCTGGCGATGCCCAAGCTCGACTCCCTGGAGCGCAAGCTGCGCGCGATCGAGCAGCAGCTCGGGTAGAGCCGGAGCAGGACAGCGAGAAGGGGCGTACGGAACCGCCGAGTTCCGTACGCCCCTTCTTACTACCTCAAGGCCTCAAGCCGAGGGTTCGAGCTCCTGCTCCCGCTTGTTGCGGACCATCGAGGAGAGCAGCGCCGCGCCGATGAAGGCGACGCCGATCAGCCCGGTGACGATCTCCGGGATGTGGTACTCGATCGAGGCCAGCAGGATCAGCGCCAGCGCGCCGATCGCGTAGTGGGCGCCGTGCTCCAGGTAGACGTAGTCGTCCAGGGTGCCCTTGCGGACCAGGAAGACGGTCAGCGAGCGGATGTACATCGCGCCGATGCCCAGGCCCAGGGTGATCTGGAAGATGTCCTGCGAGATGGCGAAGGCACCGACCACGCCGTCGAAGGAGAACGAGGCGTCCAGGACCTCCAGGTAGAGGAAGAGGAAGAAGGCGGCCTTGCCCGCGGCGAGCACCAGCGGCTTACCGCTGCGCTCGGCCTCCTCCTCCGCCTCCTCCTCGGCCTCCAGGCCGGACTCGAAGACGCCGGAGAGCCCGTTGACGGCCAGGTAGGTGGCCAGGCCCAGCAGGCCGGCCAGCAGCACCGTCTCGGCCTTGTCACCGGCGAAGAAGTTGGCCGACAGGGCCAGCACCACGAGCGCGATCACCGAGGAGAGCGCGTCCAGCTTGCCGATCTTCTCCAGCGGCTTCTCCAGCCAGGCCAGCCAGTTGAACTCCTTCTCCTCCAGGATGAAGTCGAGGAAAATCATCAGCAGGAAGATGCCGCCGAAGGCCGCGATGGCCGGGTTGGCGAGCTCCAGGTACTGGCCGTAGGTGTGGCCGTCGTGGGTCTTGCCGGAGTCCAGTGCCAGGTCGATCACGGTGGCCGGGTTGAGATGGGCCGTCAGCGCCACCACGGCGAGCGGGAAGACCAGTCGCATGCCGAATACGGCGATCAGCACGCCGACGGTGAGAAAGATCTTCTGCCAGAACGGGTTCATCCGCTTCAGGACGGTGGCGTTGACGACCGCGTTGTCGAACGACAGGGAGATCTCGAGGACCGAGAGGATCAGCACCACGCCGAATCCTTCGGCCCCCCAGATCAGGCCGGCGGCGATCAGGCCGACGATCGTGATGGCGAAGGACCATCCGAATGTGCGGAGGAACACGGAGTCAGTTACCTTTCGAATTCATGTACTTGACGGGGGCTTTACTGTACGTTCACCCCGAAGTCCAGGGCGATCCCGCGCAGGCCCGAGGCGTAGCCCTGGCCGACGGCGCGGAACTTCCACTCCCCCTGGTAGCGGTAGAGCTCGCCGAAGATCATCGCGGTCTCGCCGGCCGCGTCCTCGGAGAGGTCGTAGCGGGCGATCTCGGCTTCGGTGAGGGCGTCCATCACCCTGATGTACGCGTTGGCCACCTGGCCGAAGCTCTGCAGGCGCGCGTCGGCATCGTAGATGGAGACGGCGAAGACCACCTTGTCGGCCTGCACGGGCACCAGGTCCAGGTTGACCAGCACGACCTCGTCGTCGCCCTCGCCGTCACCGGTGAGGTTGTCACCCTGGTGCTCGACCGAGCCCTCGGGGCTCTTGAGGTTGTTGTAGAAGACGAAGTACTCGTCGCCCATGACCTTCCCGCCACTGCACAGCAGCGCACTGGCGTCGAGGTCGAAGGAGGCACCGGTGGTCGACCGCGCGTCCCACCCCAGCCCGATCCGCACCTGGGTCAGGTTCGGCGCGGCCTTGGTGAGCGAGACGTTGCCACCCTTGGCGAGCGTGACACTCATGGTTGTACGTCCTCCCGTTCCCCCGTCACCCGGGGTTGTGATTACCCAATGTGTATGCCCAGGGCCCTCAGTGGGCGTTGACCGCCCCGCTGAACTTGCTGAACTCACCCCCCGTCGGCCCAGGTCAAGGCGGGCGGGGACGTCGAAGGGCCGGGCCCGGGAAGTGATCTTCCCCGGCCCGGCCCCAAGACTAAGCGTCAGACGTGTACGACCACGCGCCGAGCGGCGGCGGGCGAGCGTCAGACGTTGACCCCGAAGTCCTGCGCGATGCCGCGCAGGCCCGAGGCGTACCCCTGACCGATCGCGCGGAACTTCCACTCCGCGCCGTTGCGGTAGAGCTCGCCGAAGACCATGGCCGTCTCGGTGGAGGCGTCCTCGGAGAGGTCGTACCGGGCGATCTCCTGGTTGTTCGCCTGGTTGACCACGCGGATGAACGCGTTCCGCACCTGGCCGAAGTTCTGGTTCCGGGCCTCGGCGTCGTAGATCGAGACCGGGAAGACGATCTTCGTCACCTCGGCCGACACGGTGGCCAGGTTGACCTTGATCGCCTCGTCGTCGCCCTCGCCCTCGCCGGTGAGGTTGTCACCGGTGTGCTCGACCGAGCCGTCCGGGCTCTTGAGGTTGTTGAAGAAGACGAAGTTCCCGTCCGAGGCGACCTTGCCCAGCTCGTTGCAGAGCAGCGCGCTCGCGTCGAGGTCGAAGTCGGTGCCGGTGGTCGTCCGCACGTCCCAGCCGAGGCCGACGAGCACGGCGGTGAGCCCGGGGGCCTCCTTGGTGAGCGAGACGTTGCCACCCTTGCTGAGGCTGACTCCCACTGGTCCTCCTGAATTCCGCTGGTGTCCTGTCAACGGCCCGATCGTAGGGCAGGGTTCCCGGTTCGGGCAGTCGCCACTCAGAGAGCCGCCACGGCGGCCAGGTACTCCTGCACGTCCCGGGCCTCCGGCAGGCCGTTGACCACCGACCAGCGGACCGTGCCGGCCTTGTCGATCACGAAGCTGCCGCGCACCGCGCAGCCCTTCGCCTCGTCGAACACCCCGTAGGCCCGGGCCGCCGCGCCGTGCGGCCAGAAGTCGGAGAGCAGCGGGAAGTCCAGGCCCTCCTGCTCGGCGAAGACCCGGAGGGTGAACGGCGAGTCGCAGGAGACAGCCAGCACCTGGACGGAGTCGTTCTGCAGCCCCACCAGCTCCTGCTGGATCGCGCCGACCTCGCCGGTGCAGACGCCGGTGAAGGCGTACGGGTAGAAGACCAGCACCACGGCCCGCTCGCCGGCCAGCTCGGAGAGCCGCACCGACTCGCCGTGCTGGTTCTTCAGCTCGAAGTCCGGGGCCCGGGTACCGACCTCGATCGCCATGGGGTGCGCCTTCCTGAGCGGGTGCCGCGGCCCGCGCCGCGCTGCTGCCACCGGCATCTTCGCATCCGTCGGGCCCCGATCCGCCGAACGGGTGAGCCCCCCGGTCACGGCACCCCGCCGGACGGGCCGCCCGCCGCCGGCTCCCGGGCACGACGGAGCCCCGCCGGACGGTGTCCGACGGGGCTCTGGTCACGGGCCGGGTGAGCGCTCAGCGCTTGCCGGACTTGGCGGCCTTCGGGGAGGCCAGACGGGTGCCGGCCCAGTCCTTGGCGACGGAGACCGAGCTGGTCTGCGAGAGACCGGCCGTCTGGGCCGCCTCGGCGATCTCGTGCGGCTCGACGTGGCCGTCGCGGCCCGTCTTCGGGGTCAGCAGCCACACCAGGCCGCCGTCGGCCAGGTAGTCCAGGGCGTCGACGAGGGCATCGGTCAGATCCCCGTCCTCCTCGCGGTGCCACAGCAGGACGCCGTCTGCGACGTCGTCGTAGTCCTCGTCGACGAGTTCGGTGCCGGTGACGTCCTCGACGCCCTCACGAAGCTCCTGGTCACAGTCTTCGTCGTACCCGAGCTCCTGAATGACCTGTCCGGCGGAGAAGCCGAGACGGTGCGCCGGGTTGGACTTGTCCGCGGGGTCCGCGGTCGCGCTCACGGGAATAACCTCCAGTATTCGGCTCGGCATCATGCCGAGGCTTGGCCGTAGTCCACACGGGAGTCGCGGTTCGCGCAAGTACCCGCTCCCCGATCCCACCCAAAGGTTGACGCCACAGCGGCGGACACGCCGAGGGATGTGCCGGGAATCACACCGATTTGCCCTTTTCTGTGCGCCTCCGTGATGCTGCGGGTGCCGACCTGACCGAGAGCCGCCGTTGGCCGGACAGCTGACCGAGATGCGAACGCCATTCGGGGGCAGCGCCCTCGCGGGCGTAGAGTCTCCTGTTGGCCCTCACCTCGACCTGTCGCCATCGGCGGATCGAGAGCCTGAAGCACTTCAGGTAAAGGTCGGACCACCTCCTTGTAGTACCCGGTTTCGCAGCACCAGGTGCGGTTACCGATCGGTAGAGATGACGGATCTCCGAGCAGCGGTAGACGATGGAGGCGGCGCGACACACCTCAGTTACGACCGACAGTGAAGGAACAGCGTGGCTTCCGGATCAGATCGCAACCCGATCATCATTGGCGGCCTTCCGAGTCAGGTCCCGGACTTCGATCCCGAGGAGACCGCGGAATGGCTGGAGTCGCTCGACGCGGCCATTGACGAGCGGGGGCGTGAGCGCGCCCGTTACCTGATGCTCCGCCTGATCGAGCGCGCCCGCGAGAAGCGCGTCGCCGTGCCCGAGATGCGCAGCACGGACTACGTCAACACGATCGCCACCAAGGACGAGCCGTTCTTCCCCGGCAACGAGGAGATCGAGCGCAAGGTCCTGAACGCGACCCGCTGGAACGCGGCCGTGATGGTCTCCCGGGCGCAGCGCCCGGGCATCGGCGTCGGCGGGCACATCGCCACCTTCGCCTCCTCCGCGTCGCTCTACGACGTGGGCTTCAACTACTTCTTCCGGGGCAAGGACGCGGACGGCGAGTCCGGCGACCAGATCTTCTTCCAGGGCCACGCCTCCCCCGGCATCTACGCGCGCGCCTTCCTCCTGGACCGACTGTCCGAGCAGCAGCTCGACGCCTTCCGCCAGGAGAAGTCGAAGGCCCCGTACGGCCTCTCCAGCTACCCGCACCCGCGGCTGATGCCGGACTTCTGGGAGTTCCCGACCGTCTCGATGGGCCTCGGCCCGCTCGGTGCGATCTACCAGGCCCGGATGAACCGGTACCTGGAGCACCGCGGCATCAAGGACACCTCGGACAGCCAGGTCTACGCCTTCCTCGGCGACGGCGAGATGGACGAGCCCGAGTCGCTCGGCCAGCTCTCGCTGGCGGCCCGCGAGGGCCTGGACAACCTGACCTTCGTGGTCAACTGCAACCTGCAGCGCCTCGACGGCCCGGTCCGCGGCAACGGCAAGATCATCCAGGAGCTGGAGTCGCAGTTCCGCGGCGCCGGCTGGAACGTCATCAAGCTGATCTGGGACCGCAGCTGGGACCCGCTGCTCGCCCAGGACCGCGACGGCGTGCTGGTGAACAAGCTCAACACCACCCCGGACGGCCAGTTCCAGACCTACGCCACCGAGACCGGCGCGTACATCCGCGAGCACTTCTTCGGCGGCGACCTGCGCCTGCGCGCCATGGTCGAGTCGATGTCCGACCAGCAGATCCAGCACCTCGGCCGCGGCGGCCACGACCACGCCAAGGTCTACGCGGCCTACAAGGCGGCCCGCGAGCACAAGGGCCAGCCGACGGTCATCCTGGCCCAGACGGTCAAGGGCTGGACGCTCGGCCCCAACTTCGAGGGCCGCAACGCGACGCACCAGATGAAGAAGCTGACGGTCGAGGACCTGAAGCGCTTCCGCGACCGCCTGCACCTGCCGATCACGGACAAGCAGCTCGACGAGGGCTACCCGCCCTACTACCACCCGGGCAAGGACTCCGAAGAGATCCAGTACATGCACGACCGCCGGCGCGAGCTGGGCGGTTACGTGCCCACCCGCAAGGTGCGGCCGCGCCAGCTGGAGCTGCCGGGCGACGACGCCTACAAGGCCGTCAAGAAGGGCTCGGGCAACCAGACCATCGCCACCACCATGGCGTTCGTCCGGGTGCTCAAGGACCTCATGCGGGACAAGGGCATCGGCAACCGCTTCGTGCCGATCGCGCCCGACGAGTACCGCACCTTCGGCATGGACTCGCTCTTCCCCTCGGCGAAGATCTACAACCCGCTGGGCCAGACCTACGAGTCGGTCGACCGTGACCTGCTGCTGGCCTACAAGGAGTCGCCGACCGGCCAGATGCTGCACGACGGCATCTCCGAGGCCGGCTGTACCGCCTCGCTGATCGCCGCCGGTTCGTCCTACGCGACGCACGGCGAGCCGCTGATCCCGGTCTACGTCTTCTACTCGATGTTCGGGTTCCAGCGCACCGGTGACCAGTTCTGGCAGATGGCCGACCAGCTGGCCCGCGGCTTCGTGATCGGCGCCACCGCCGGCCGCACCACCCTCACCGGTGAGGGCCTGCAGCACGCCGACGGCCACTCGCTGCTGCTTGCCTCGACCAACCCGGGCGTCGTCGCGTACGACCCCGCGTACGGCTTCGAGATCGCGCACATCGTCCAGGACGGCCTGCGCCGCATGTACGGCTCCTCCGCCGAGCACCCGCACGGCGAGGACGTCTTCTACTACATGACGGTCTACAACGAGCCGATCAAGATGCCGGCCGAGCCCGAGAACGTCGACGTCGAGGGCATCCTCAAGGGCATCCACCGGTACGCCCCGGCGACCGCCGGCCAGATCCCGGCCCAGATCCTCGCCTCCGGCGTGGCGGTGCCGTGGGCCCTGGAGGCCCAGCGCATCCTCGCCGAGGAGTGGAACGTCAAGGCCGACGTCTGGTCTGCGACCTCCTGGAACGAGCTGCGCCGCGACGCCGTCGAGGCGGAGGAGTTCAACCTCCTGCACCCCGAGGAGCCGCAGCGCGTCCCGTACGTGACGCAGAAGCTCACCGGCGCGGAGGGCCCGTTCGTGGCCGTCTCCGACTGGATGCGGGCCGTCCCGGACCAGATCTCGCGCTGGGTGCCGGGCCGCTACCAGTCCCTCGGTGCCGACGGCTTCGGCTTCGCCGACACCCGTGGTGCGGCGCGCCGCTTCTTCCACATCGACGCCCAGTCGGTGGTCCTCGGCGTGCTCACCGAGCTCGCCAAGGACGGCAAGATCGACCGCCACGCGCTGAAGGAGGCCGTCGACCGCTACCAGCTCCTGGACGTGGCCGCGGCTGACCCGGGTGCGGCGGGCGGCGACGCCTGAGCTGCTCCGTAGCTGACTGAAGGGCCCGGCTCCTCCTGGGGGAGCCGGGCCCTTCGGGTTCTTCGGGACTCATTTCGGGGTGAAGTTGTTCAGGACGGTGGAGAAGGTCTGCTGGCCCTGGGTCCAGTCGCCGGCCGGGACGCCCAGGTAGATCGCGTACTCGGTGCCGTTCGGGGCGATGTACGCCTGGTCGGCGGCGACCCGGGGGCCGCGCTGGGTGTCCGTCCAGCTGAACTCCCAGAGGGCGCCGTCGCGGCCCTGGTAGACGTCGGGGCCGAGGGTGAGCCGGGTGTAGTCCGGCAGCGAGCCGACGGCCTGTTCGAGCTGCTGGAGGTGGGCCAGCGAGCTCTGGGTGGCGGCCGGGGTGAGGCCGAAGCGCAGCAGGTGCGCGCCGCCGTCCGGCGAGTAGTCGATCTGGCCGCTGTTCTCGCTCCGCGTCCAGCCCTGCGGCACCGCGACGCGGAACCCGGCCGGGTCGTCCACCCACCGGTACCCGGCGGGGGCGGCCTGCGCGGCGGCGGTCTGCGGGGGCAGCACGGCGGTCTGGGTCACCTGGACGGTGGCCGTCACCGTGGGCACCGGCGTGGGCGCGGGGGTGGGGGTCGGGGTCGGCGTGGGGGTCGGAGTCGGGCTGGGACTCGGGGTCGGGGTCGGGGTCGGGGTCGGGGTCGGGGTCGGTTGGACGGTGACCGTGGGGGCCGTGGTGGGGTGGCTGCTGCTGCCGCCGCTGTTGACCACGGCGAAGGCCACGCCGCCGACCATCATGGCTGCCAAGGCCGTCGCGGCGGCGATCAACCAGGGGCGCCGGCGGCGGCGCTCCGGTGGCCGGGGCTCCGGTGGGGGTACCGGCGCGGGTGGGTAGCCGCCGGGTGGGGTGATCTGGGTGGGGAGGTGGTCGGGGGTGGCCGCGCGTTCGGTGACGGGGTGCAGGGCGGTGCCCGAGGTGCGGGCGGTGGCGATCACGGTGAGCTGCTCGTGGGCCTCGGCGGCGGTGGGGCGTTCGGCCGGGTCCTTGCGGAGGAGGGCCTCCAGCACGGGGGCCAGGGTGCCGGCGTGGCGGGGTGGCGGGAGGGGGTCGGTGATCACGGCCTGGAGGGTGCTCAGGGTGGTCGTCCGGTGGAAGGGGGATTCGCCCTCCACCGCCGCGTACAGGGTGGCGCCGAGCGACCAGAGGTCGGACTCCGGGCCCGGGCGGTGGCCCATCGCGCGTTCGGGCGCGATGTAGTCGGGCGAGCCGACGATGTCGCCGGTGCGGGTCAGGCCCGGGGCGCCCTCCAGCCGGGCGATGCCGAAGTCGGTGAGCACGGCGCGGCCACCGCGCTCGAGCAGCACGTTGGCCGGCTTCACGTCCCGGTGCAGCACCCCGAGCCGGTGCGCCTCGCCCAGTGCCTGCACCAGCTGCGCCCCGATCCCCGCCGCGTCCCGCGGCAGCAGGGTGCCCTCGGTGGCGATCACCTCGGCCAGCGAGCGCCCGTCGATCCGCTCCATCACGATCCACGGCCGCCCGTCCTCGGCCAGCACGTCGTGGATGGTGATCACGCCCGGGTGCTTGATCCGGGCCGCCGCCCGGGCCTCCTGCTGCATCCGGCTCTGCAGGGCCGGCAGCTCCGCCTCCGGCACCCCCGAGGCCGTCAGCTCCTTGACCGCCACCTCGCGGTCCAGCAGCTCGTCCCGCGCGAGCCAGACCGTGCCCATCCCCCCGCTCCCGAGCCGCTCCCCCAGCCGGTACCGTCCGGCCAGTAACCGTCCGCCGTCCATACCTCCAGTCTCGGCCCATTCGGGCGAGTTCTCAGCCGGGAGACTCCTCGGTGGGCAGCAGCTCGGCCACGATCTCGATGCCGAGCGCGTAGGCCGGGGTGCCGGCGGTGATCAGCGCGGTCTCGGCCACCCCGACCAGATCGGCGAGCCCGGCCCCCGCGTGCAGCGCGCCGCGGGCGTGGATCCGGGCCGGGCCCGGGCGGCCGAGGGCGAGCAGCTGGCCGAAGTGGACGAGTTGCTGCACCCGGGCCCCGAGCGGGCTGTCGGTCAGCACGGTGTCCCGCAGCGCCGTGAAGCGCTCCTCGGTGGACAGCCGGCCGAGGGCCTGCGCCACCCGCAGCCGCTCCTGCACCCCGTGCGGGACGGCGCCCAGCGTCGAGCGGTACCGCTCCCGCAGCGCCTCGGCCCGGGCCGCCAGGTCCTCCCCGGTCACGAGGCGGTCCGGGCCATCGAGGCGCGCACCGCCGCCAGCGCGCCGGCCGGGAAGTCCACGGCCCCGCCGAGCAGGGTGGCGGCGAGCTCGGCCTCGGCGCCCTCCTCGATCGCCGTCACCAGCAGGGCCGCCGCTGCCGCGTCGGGGCCGAAGACCAGCAGACCGTGGTTGGCCAGCAGCACCGCGGAGGTGGTCGGACGCTGCGCCAGCACCTCCACCACCCCGCGCACGGAGACGTCCGAGCCGCGCGGCCCCCAGGGCACCACCGGCACCTCCTCGGCCTGCCCGAAGCGGAGCATCGGCTCGGTGCGGCAGGGCAGCGGCCGGTGGGCCACCGCGAAGGCCGTGGCGGCCGGGGAGTGGGTGTGGATCACCGCGCCCACCTCGGGGCGGGCCCGGTAGACGGCGCTGTGCATGGCGATGATCTCGGCGCCGGCCGCCCGCAGTTCGCCGGCCAGCACCGTCCCGTCCAGGTCGAGGGTGGCCAGCTGGTCGGCCTCCAGGTCGCGCACCCACCCCGGGGAGAGCAGGAAGCGCTCGGCGTCGAGCCGCACGCTCAGGTTGGCGTGGCCGGAGTGCGACATCACTCCGGCGCGGAAGAGCTGCCTCGCCGCCTCGACGAGCTGCTGGGCCTCGGGTTTCTGGGCCTCGGGTGTCTGGGTCATGGCTGTCCGAGTCATGGCTACCGCTCCAAGTCCGGTGGTCGGCGGCGCCGTTGCGCCGCCGTCCCACATCACCGGTAGCCTCCGACTTGAACCATGGTTCAAGTCAAGCGCCCGCATCGAGACAGGGGGAACGGCATGCTCGTGACGATCGGCCGGCTCGCCGAGCTCACCGGGGTGCCCGCATCGGCGATCCGGTACTGGGAGCGGCACGGCCTGCTGCCGACGCCCGAACGCCAGGGCGGGCAGCGCCGCTACCCGCCGGAGGCGGCCGACCGGATCGTGGTGCTGCGCACCTGCCAGCAGGCCGGGCTGACGCTGGCCCAGATCCGGGAGTTCCAGGAGCAGCAGCCCCGCAGGGCCGCGATGATCCGCACCAAGCTGGCCGAGATCGAGCAGCTCCGGATCGACCTGGAGCACGCCCGGCAGCTGATGGAGCACGCCCTGCTGTGCAGCAAGACGGACATCGTCGCCTGCCCCACCTTCCAGGAGCAGCTCGCCTCCTGGCGCCGGTAGCCCAGTACTTCAGGGACGCGGGGCCCTGCTGAATCAACTGCGCGCGCGGGCAAGCAAAGGGGCGCGAGCCCGTCGTCAGACCATCGCCCTGCGACCGGGACGCCGCCGCGCAGCGGCAGCCAGCTCGCGGACGCCGAGGACGCCCGGGTGCCGCTCGGTCAGGTCGGTGACGATCCGCGAGATCGCCGGACGGTCAAGGACTTCGCCAGGGCTGGCACGCAGCGCGGACAACAGCTCGTTCACGGTCTGCTCCGGGCGGCCGTACTGCCACCAGGCACGGGCGAGGTCACTGTGCAGCCGGGCACGGCGCTCGGCGGTGGAGAACTGCTCGGCGCGCAGGTTCCTCCCCATCTCCAGCGCGGCACCGGCATCCCCCAGGGCCCAGTGGACGCCCACCGCGTACAGGTCCACGGCTGCCGGGGAGACGGCGAACAGCCGCCCGCTCGGGACGGTGGCCGGGAGCCGACAGGCGGCGCGGCGAGCCTCCTCGGTCATGGCAAGCGCGTCGGTCCGCTGACCGGCCACCGCTGCCGTGTAGGCGAGCGTGCACAGCAGCTGCGCGTACGCGGCGGCCTGCGCCGAGGTCCGCAGGCCGGTGGCCTCCACCCGGGCCGTGGCCGTGACCATCAGTCGCTGCGCGGTGTCGGCCTGACCTCGGTGACGCAACACGATGGCCAGCTCGCGGGCGGCAGCGGCCTGGGCGATCGGCGCCCCGGAGAGGTCCGCGAAGGTACGGGCCCGGTCCGCAGTCAGACGGGCCCGATCGTAGTGCCCGGTCTTGCTGAGCAGCGCGGTGGCGAGGCTGTAGACGGTGGACAGACGGGCTTGGTCGAGTTCACGACGGGAGGCGGCGGCGGCCTCGGCGTCGGCGATGAGTCCGGGCAGCGCGTCGAGGAGCCGGTCGTGGGCGCCGGCGTCGTAGAGCTCGCGTGCGTCGGCCAGCCGGTGATCGAGGCGGTCAGCCCGACCGGTGGGGGCGGGGGTGTCGGCGAGCGCATCGTCCAGCCCCAGGAGCAGGGAGGCGGGACCGGCAAGAGTGGCGGCGACCACGGTGCGGCGGTGCATGGGGCTCTCCTCGGCGTCACGCGGATTGCGCGCCACTCTAGCCCTGCCTGAGTCGAGTGGCGGGTAGAGCGCGAGGGAAGTCACCAGGAGGTGGGACGGCACTCCGACAGCTCGCGCCGCCCGCCGAACGAGCGTCAGGTCGACGACCCGGGTGCTCCGTTCCAGCCGGCTCAGCGTGGACGGGGAACAGCCCAGGCGACGCCCAAGGGTTTCGAGCGTCCACTCATGGTGTTCACGACCGAGTCGGATCAGGGCGCCAGGCCTGCGCTCATCGGCGAGCCGGCATGCTTTCGAAGTGGTCCAGAGTGGGTCACCGGGCATCGGCGCTCCCAAGTAGCACGACCGGAGCAGTCACACCGTACCCGTCGGCTGACGACCCGTCGACGCCCCTTGCACGGACTGCAAGGGGTTGCCTCCGTGTGCAAGCCGACCGCCGATCAGCCTCTCGGCGCAGTCTGCTGGTGTCCTCGCTCCGGACGGACCGGAGCTTCCTCATCGGAGGCGACCATGGCAATCGCTCTGGTACCGGTCGGCCCCACCACCCGGTCGCACGACGTGCGCGATCTCGTCCCGGCTGACCTGTGGGCCAAGCAGATCGGCCTGCTCATGCGGGACTACCCCTAAGACACGGTCATGGCTGCCCGGGTCTTGGGGCAGGGCTACGCCTACCTGCTGACCGCGATGACCCACCGCGACGAGCACCTGTCGTTGGGCCCCAGCTCCCTTGTCGACATCGGCGTGCACACGATCATCTTGGACACCGTCGCCTACGCAGAACTCTGCGACAGGTACAACGACGGCCACTTCCTGCATCACGTCCCGGCCGTTGAGTTCAAGCAGGACGGCACTGTGCTGCGTACGGCCCGGTTGGTCGCCGCCGAAGGCTGGGTGGTCGACCTGCCGCTGTGGGCCGATGCCGCGCAGTGCAGCCCGTGTCACCCGGGGAACGACTCGCACTGACCCACGGAGCCCGTCCGTTACGGGCAGACGGGTGAACCTCCGGCGAAGCCGCCCACGCCGGCGCTTCGCTTGCCAGGATCGGCCGGGTGACCACGCCTGCGCGCACCACCCCGGTCGATCTCTGGCACCACTACGGCCGCACCCGGGGCGCCACCGACCGCGCCGTCCCGGACCGATTCTGCTGGAACTGGGCCCAGGACGGCGGCCCAGGCGTAGAGATCCTTGGCGACCTGGCCGGTCGCTGCATCGTCGATCTCGGATCCGGCGCCGGACGCCACTCCGCCCACTTGGCGGCACACCACCGCCCCACGCTGGTCGACGCCGTCGACGCGTCGCCCGCCCAACACGCCATGGCTCTCGACCTCTTCGGCCACCTCGCGCCCGTCCTGCGACCGATCCAAGCCGATGTGACGCGCCATCTGTTCGAACGCCCCAGCTTCTACGACATCGCCTACAGCGTCTTCGGCGCCGTTGACTTCACCGACCCGCACCGGCTGCTACCCGCCATTGCCGACGCGCTGTGCCCGGGTGGCCTGCTCGTCATCGCGACCTTGGGCCATTACCTGACCGGCGTGCCGGCCGAACCGGACGCCGTGCCCGCGGAGATCCCTGCCAGGACCCCCGAGGGCGCCGGGGCGACGCTGCGACGCTGGGTCCTCCAGGAGCACGTTTGGACCGAACTGTTGGACCAGGCCGGGTTCACCGGGACTACCGTCGAGCGCCTGCCCTCGGCCGTCACAGGGCCACGAACCGCCGACACTCTGCTGCTGCGCTGCAAGACCGGGGGCGCGAGGGTCCGTACGGCTACCGGACTCGCGCCCCTTCGCTTGCCCGCGCACGCAGTAGATTCAGCGGGGCCCCGCGCCCCTGGCCTTCCGCCCCTCAGATGTGAACCGCCGGGCCGGCGTCCGTCGTGCCGCGCTTGGTGAGCAGGCCGAGCAGGGCGGCGGCGAAGGCCACCACGGCGGCGACGGCGAAGGCCATCGACATGCCGCTCACGAAGGAGTGGTGGATCGCGGTGGAGAGGCCCTCGGAGACGGCGGCCGGGGTGCCCTGGGGCAGCGGCGGGGTGAGGCCCAGCTGGGCGGCCTGCTTGAGGCCCTCGCCCTGCGGGCCGGGCGGGAGGGCCTGGCCGACGGCGGTGAGGTTGCCGGGCAGCACGGAGCTGACCTTGGCGGCCATCACCGCGCCGAGCACGGCGGTGCCCAGGCTGCCGCCGACCTGCATCGCGGCCTGCTGCAGGCCGCCCGCCACGCCGGAGAGCTCCAGCGGGGCGTTGCCGACGATGACCTCGGTGGCGCCGACCATGACCGGGCTGATGCCCAGGCCCATCAGGACGAACCAGAGCGACATCACGCCGGTGCCCGAGCCGGTGTCCAGGGTGGACATCCCGTACATCGCGACGGTGGTGAGCAGCATGCCGACCACGATCGGGATCCGCGGCCCGACCTTGCCGATCGCGGCCCCCGCGGCCGGCGCGCCGACGATCATCATGCCGGTCATCGGCAGCAGGTGGACGCCGGCCTGGACCGGGGTCATCCCGTGCACGTTCTGCAGGTAGAACGTGACGAAGAAGATCGCGCCGAAGAAGGCGAAGGCCATCAGGACCATCAGCAGGGTGCCCGCCGAGAGCGGCACCGAGCGGAAGAGGCTGAGCGGGATGAGCGGCTCCTTCGCCTTGGTCTGCCAGAGCGCGAAGGCGATCAGCGCGAGCACCGCGCCGCCCAGGAAGAGCCAGGTGGTGCCGGCGCCCCAACCCCAGGTCGGGGCCTTGATGATGCCCCAGACCAGCAGGAACATCGCGGCCGAGAGCAGCAGGATGCCGGGGATGTCGAAGGACTTCGCGGCGTTCTCGGCGCGCACGTCGCGCAGGATCCAGAGGCCGAGCGCGAGCGCGATCAGGCCGACCGGGATGTTGATGAAGAAGACCGACTGCCAGCTGACGTGCTCGACCAGCAGCCCGCCGACGATCGGACCGGCGGCGGTGGAGGCGCCGATCACACCGGCCCAGATGCCGATCGCCATGTTGAGCTTCTCGACCGGGAAGGCGCCGCGCAGCAGGCCGAGCGCGGCGGGCTGGAGCAGCGCGCCGAACAGGCCCTGGAGCACCCGGAAGGCGATCACCGTCTGGATGTTGGTCGCGAAGCCGATCGCGGCCGAGGTGGCGGCGAAGCCCGCCGCGCCGACGAGGAAGGTGGTCTTGTGGCCGAACCGGTCGCCGATCTTGCCGGCCGTGATCAGGAAGACCGCGAGCGCGAGCAGGTAGCCGCTGGTGACCCACTGGATGTCGGCGGGCGAGGCCTTCAGGTCGGTCTGGATGACCGGGTTGGCGATCGCCACCACGGTGCCGTCGAGGGCGACCATCATGACGCCGACGGCGACGGTGAGCAGCGTCAGCCAAGGGTGGCCCTTGAGGCTGCTGCCCCCGCCGGCCCCGGCCGGAGCCTTGGCCTCGCGGGATTGGACGGACTGACTCATGGCTGGGGGCCCTCCGGGAGTTCACGGCACGGGGGCCGTCGGGACAGGCCCCGGGAGTGGCGCCCCGGCCCACCCGTCCCCACGAGTCGTCCGGCCGGACGGGCGCCACCCTCCAGGGACAATATGACAGCAGCTGACATTCGGCAAACACTGTCTTCTGTTAATGGCTGACATATGTCAGAACGCTAGAGTTGACCCGACACACCCACGTCGGAAGGCCCCCCGCCATGACCGCGCGGCTCACGGACCCCGCCCGCCCCGGACTGCTCCCGGCGGGCCCGCCGATCGGCCTGCGCGAACGCAAGAAGCAGCGCACCCGGGACGCCCTGGTGGAGGCCGCCCACCGGCTCTTCCTGGTGCAGGGGTACGGCCGCACCACCGTGGACGAGATCGCCGCCGCCGTGGACGTCTCCCAGCGCACCTTCTTCCGCTACTTCGCCAACAAGGACGAGGTCGCGCTCGCCGTGCTGGCCGACGCCGAGGACCACTTCATCGCCCACCTGCGGGCCCGCCCGGCCGAGGAGAACCCGCTCCGGGCGCTGCGCAACGCCATCGTGCTGACCTGGCGCGAACTCGGCGCCGGCCCCGAGAACGGCCCCAGCACCATCACCACCGCGCTCGAACTCATCCAGCTGATCGAGGACACCCCCACCCTGCTCGCCGCCCACCTGCGCCGGATCACCGAGCAGGAGCTGGTGGTGGCCGGCATCCTGGCCGCCCGCGAGGGCCTCGACCCGGCCGCCGACCTGCGCCCCCGGGTCATGGCCGCCGTCTTCAGCGGCGTGCTGCGCAGCGCCCACCTCTCCTGGAGCGCCGAGGCCGACACCACCGACTGCGGCGGCCCGGAGTCGATGATCCAGCTGATCGAGCGCCACTTCGACCAGCTCGGCCCGGCCCTGGCCGGCAGCTGGCGCAGCCCCGCCGAGGCGTAGGCCTCCGGCGGGCGACCCCGGCACTCCCGCTCACCCTCCCTCCTGCTCCCCCCTCCTTTCATCCCCTCTTCCTCCCTCCTCTGCGCCCGCTCCGGGGCGTAGTACCTGGGTATGACCCCGGACTTGGCACCCGAGGGTCACGACTCGGGACTCCCTGCCTCCTAGGCTGGCGGGTATGAGAGCCCCGCAGACGATCAGTGCCCTGCTGGGCGCCCTGACCCACCCCTCCCCCGAGCACGGGGTGCTGTTCTCGGCCAGCGCCCGCCGCTGGCTGCGGCTGCTGCCGTACCTGCTGGCGATCGGCGCCACCGCCGCCCTGCTACCCACCGGCATCGCCGTGCTCCACAACGACCACGGCCTGGCCCCGGCGCTGGCCGGCGGCCTGGCCGTCGGGCAGGCGGTGCCGCTGCTGCTCTCGGTCAGTCGGCCGCTGCCCGCCTGGTGGATCGTGGCCGCCGCCGACCTGCTCACCGGTGTCCTGGTGGCCTTCGAAGACCGTGCCTCGCAGACCGGTTGGCCCTGGTCGGTGCCCGGGATCGTCGGGTACACCCTGCTGATGGTGCCGCTGGCCCTGCGCGAGCGCCGCCGCACGCTGTACGCCGTCTGGCTGGCCACCGCCGCCGGCTGCCTCGGCCTCACCTTCTTCTTCTCCGGGGCGGACCACGGGCCCAACAACAGCCTGCTGGTGCTCGCACTCTCCGGCGTCGTCCTGCTGCTCGTCGGCAGCCTGCGCGAACGGGCCGAGGCGCAGCGGAAGTTGACCGAGCAGGAGGCGATCAGCGAGACCGAGCGGGCGCAGCGCACCCTGCTGGAGGAGCGGGCCCGGATCGCCCGCGAGCTGCACGACGTGGTGGCCCACCACATGTCGGTGATCACCGTGCAGGCCGACAGCGCCCCCTACCGGCTGACCGGCCTGCCGCCGGAGGCGGTCGAGGAGTTCGGCTCGATCGCCGCCGCCGCCCGCGGCTCGCTGACCGAGATGCGGCGGCTGCTCGGAGTGCTGCGCGGGGCCGATTCGGACGCCCCCGAGAAGCTGCCCCAGCCGGGCCTGACCGACCTCCCCGGCCTGGTCGAGACGGTGGCCCAGGCCGGCGTCCGGGCCGAGCTGAACGTCACCGCGGAGGTCACCGCGCTCGGCGAACTCCCGCCGGCCGTGGGCCTGTCCACGTACCGGATCGTCCAGGAGGCGCTGGCCAACGTGGTGCGGCACGCGCCCGGCGCACAGGTCTGGGTCTCGCTGGCGGCCGAGGACGAGACGCTGCGGATCACCGTGGTCAACACCGTCGGGGCCGGCGGCCCCGCCGTCGAGACGGCCGGCACCGGGCACGGGCTGACCGGGATGCGGGAACGCGTCCGCCTGCTGGGTGGCAGGCTGGACACCGGCCCGCTCCCGGAAGGCGGCTTCCGGGTCGCGGCCGTCCTGCCGCTCGAACACCTCGGGGAGCCCTCCGCATGACCATCCGCGTACTCATCGTCGACGACCAGGCCATGGTCCGGGCCGGCTTCGCGGCCCTGCTCAACGCCCAGAGCGACATCGACGTGGTCGGCGACGCGGCCGACGGTGCCCAGGCCCTGGAGGTCTGCGGCCGCACCCTGCCGGACGTGGTCCTGATGGACGTTCGGATGCCCGTGATGGACGGCCTGGAGGCCGCCCGCCGGCTGCTCGACCCGGGCGCCGCCCGGCGGCCCAAGGTGCTCATGCTCACCACCTTCGACGTGGACGACTACGTCTACGAGGCCCTGCGGGCCGGCGCCAGCGGCTTCCTGCTCAAGGACGCCCCGCCCGCCGACCTGATCGCCGCCGTCCGCGTGGTCGCCGCCGGCGAGGCCCTGCTGGCCCCCTCCGTCACCCGCCGCCTGATCGAGGACTTCGCCCGCACCCGCCCCGCCCCCCGCCGCGACACCCTCCGCCTCAACGCCCTCACCCCCCGCGAGACCGAAGTCCTCGAACTCATCGCCCGCGGCCTCTCCAACCAGCAGATCGCCGACCGCCTCGTCCTCGCCGAACAGACCGTCAAGACCCACATCGGCCGCATCCTCGCCAAACTCGACCTCCGCGACCGCGCCCAGGCCGTGGTCATCGCCTACGAATCCGGCCTGGTGACGCCGGGTCAGTAGTACCCCGGTAGCACCCGCGAGTTGGCCCCCCGGTGTGACGCCCGGGGGGCCGTCGTCTTCCTACCTTCCTCCTCGTCGCGAACGGATTTCGCAAGCAGGCAGGGACGAGGAGGAGCGGGGATGCGCGGGCGTCTGGGCAGGGTGGTGGCCGGGGTGGTGCTGGCCGCGGTGGCGGTGGGCGGGGTCGGCGGGTGGTCGGCCGGGGAGGGGCAGGCGGCGGCCGTGGGGCTGCCGGGGAGTTGGGCGGAGAGCGCCTTCGGGGTGCGGCTGCCCGAGCCCGGGGTGACGCCGCCCGCCGGGGTGGCGGCCTTCTTCGCCGGGCTGCGGCCAGGGCAGGGCGAGCTGCTGGCCGCCGAGTACCCGCTGGTGGCAGGGAACCTGGACGGGGCTCCGGTCGAACTCCGTTACCGGGCCAACCGGTTGGCGCTGACCCTGGAGGCGGCGAAGGAGCGGGCGCGTGCCGCCGACACCCGGCTGAGCGCCGGTACGCGGGCCGAGGCCCGGGCCCGGGCCGAGCGGTATGCGAGCCTGGCCGACCGTCAGGTGCTGGTCTTCGACCCGCGCGGCCGCGGCCTGCTGGCCGAGGTGTACGGCGAGCTCGCGCCCGGCCGGCCGACGGCCGTGCTCGTGCCCGGCGCCGACATCGACCTGATGAGCTACGACCGCACCAGCTCCCCGTACGGCGCCCCCGCCGGGATGGCCCGGGCCCTGCGGGAGGCCACCGCCGACCGGATCCCGGTGATCGCCTGGGCCGGCTACACCACCCCCACCGGCCTCAGCCTCGACGTGGCCACCACCGGCCTCGCCGAGGCCGGCGCCACCCGGCTGACCAGCCTGCTCGACGGGCTGGACGCCCCCACCACCCTCTACTGCCACAGCTACGGCTCGGTGGTCTGCGGCCACGCCGCCCTCCGCCCCGGCCGCACCACCGCCGTGGTCGCCCTCGGCTCCCCCGGCATGGGCCTGCGCCACGCCGCCGACCTGCCCGTCCCGCTCTGGGCCACCGCCCGCGACCCGGAGGACTGGATCGGCGAAGTGCCCAACGTCCACCTGCTCGGCCTCGGCCACGGCGCCGACCCGACCGCCCCCACCTTCGGTGCCCGCGTGGTCACCAGCACCGGTGCCCGGGGCCACTCCGGCTACTTCGCCCCGGGCACCGCCTCCCTGGCCAACTTCGCCGCCATCGCCCTCGGCACCCCAGTCACCTGCACCCCGACCAGCAAGGAGTGCCGCGATGCCCAGCACTGACACCCTCCGGCGGACCGCCGCCAAGATCGACGCGAGGACCCCCGCGAGCCGGGACCGGGCCCTGGACGGGCTGCGCGCCCTCGCGCTGCTCGCCGTACCGCTCGGCCACTGGATGCTCGGCGGGTTCACCCTCTCCGCAGGTGGGGAGCTGCACAACGCCAGCCCGCTCACCGCCCTCGGCGGGCTCGCCCCGCTCAGCTGGGTGCTCCAACTGCTCGGGATCTTCTTCCTGGTCGGCGGCCACTCCGCGCACCACTCCCTGGAGCGGGCCCGGGCCAAGGGGCGGAGCACCGCGCGGTGGCTGCGCGGGCGCTGCGTGCGGCTGCTGCGGCCGGTGCTCGGGGTGGCGGCGGTCTGGGCCCTGCTGATCCCGCTGCTGCGCGGGCTCGGCCTGCCGGCGGCCACCGTCCGCACCGGGACGACCCTCGTGGTGCAGCCGCTCTGGTACATCGGGATCTACCTGCTGCTCACCGCGCTCACCCCGTACTGCGCGAAGGTCGGCCGCCGCCTCGGCGGCTGGGCGGCGGCGCCGCTGCTCGCGGCGGTGGCCGTGGTCGACCTGCTCCGGTACGGGCCCTGGGCCGGGTCGGTGCCGGGCTGGCTGGGGCTGGTCAACCTGCTGCCGGGCTGGCTGTTCGGCTACCAGCTAGGGGTCTCCTGGGCCCAGGGGCGGATCGGCAAGGCCGGGGCGCGAGCCCTGCTGCTGGGCGGCGGCGCGCTGTTCGCCACCTTGCTGCTGGCCTTCCACTACCCGGCCAGCATGGTCGGGGTGCCCGGCGTCGAGCGCACCAACTCGCACCCGCCGTCCCTCCTGGTGCTGGCGCTGGCCGCCACCCAGTGCGGCGCCGCGATCCTGCTCCGCGAGCGGCTCGGCCGCGCGCTGCGCCGCCCGCTGCTCTGGCTGCCGGTGGTGCTGGTCAACCTCTCGGCGATGACGATCTTCTGCTGGCACCAGACCGCGATGTTCACGGTGGGCACCCTGGGCTCCCGCCTCGGCGCCGTCCCCGGCCTGACCACCGCCCCCGACTCGCTCGGCTGGCTGCTCGCCCGGCTCGCCTGGCTGCCGGTCTTCGCCCTGCTGCTGGCCGCGATCGGCCACTACGCCCGCCGCTTCGACGGCCCCTGGCCGAGCCGCACCTGGAAGGCCGTGGCCGGCACCGGCGCCGCCCTGTTCACCGCGTACGCCCTCGGCATGGTCTGAACCACCGGGCCCGAGAGGACGGCTCGATGAGAACTGACAGAGCCTGACCGCTGTGACGGAATCCGCACCTGCCCGGTACGCCGATGGGGTAGGAGAGCAGCCCGGGACGACCTAGGCTGTGCCCATGGTGACGTTCGATCAGTTCCTGGCGCTGGGCCTCGCGCTGCCGCAAGCGGCCGAGCGGCTCACCTGGGAGACGCGGGTCACGCTGCGGGTGGGTGAGAAGATGTTCGCGCTCGGCACCCCCGGCGAGGGCTCCGTGGCGGTCAAGGCCACCCACGAGGACCAGGCCGAACTCCTCGCCGCCGCCCCCGAGGTCTACTCCGTGGCGCCGTACGTCGGGCGGCACGGCTGGGTGCAGGTGCAGCTGGCCAAGGTGGCCGAGGAGGAGCTGGGCGACCTGCTCGCCGAAGCCTGGCGCAGCATCGCGCCGAAGAAGCTGGTGCGGGAGTACGACGAGGCACTTGGCACGTCCGGGCGAGCCTGACGGTACTTCCGGGCGAACCCGGAGACGCAGGCCTTCCCATGTGAGCCTTCCCACAGTTTAGACTCTGCACGCCCCGCACTTCGAGCGCCTACGCTGGCCCGGAGCGCAGGCGGTCGTACCACCATCGGGCCCCGCCCGCCGTGCAGGTCAGAGGGTCCGAGGAGTTGTCGCCCATGCAGCCCAACCACAAACGGCTCGGTGCGGTGCGCCTCAGCGCGGTACGCCGGAAGGCGAAGCAGCTGAGCGCCACCAAGCTCAGCGTCCTGCGCCGCCGCCGGGTCAAGCGGGTGCTGATAGGCGTCTTCGCCGCCTCCGCCGTGCTGGCCGACGCCGGCGCCGCCGCCGCCCAGGCGGTCTCCGCCAACGAGCAGGTGGCCATCACCTCTCCCCCGGCCGGCTCCGCCGAGTGGGTGGCCGACCACTCGCTGGGCCGCTCGCTGCCCGACCCGGCCACCGCGAGCGCCACCGTCGTGGCCACCTTCTTCGCCTCGCTCACCCCCGAGCAGACCACCCGCCTGATCGCCGAGTACCCACTGGTGGTCGGCAACCTGGACGGCGCCCCGCTGCAGACCCGCTACCAGGCCAACCGGCTGGCCATCGCCGCCGAGCGCGACAAGGCCCGGGCCCGGGCCAACGACACCAAGCTGGACGCCGACACCCGCGCACTGGCCCTCTCCCGCGCCAACGACAGCGAGGGCCTGCTCGCCAAGGGCCGCCAGATCCTGGCCTTCGACCCGCGTGGCCGCGGCCTGGTCAGCGAGGTCTACGGCGACCTCGCCTCGGCCCAGCGGGTGGCCGTCCTGGTGCCCGGTTCGGACGCCGACCTGGCCCACTTCGACCAGACCGCCGACCCGCTGCGCTCCCCCGCCGGGATGGCCCGCGCGCTGCTCGCCGAGGAGCACCGGCAGGACCCGAACGCCCACACCGCGGTGATCGCCTGGACCGGCTACGTGACCCCCTCCGGCCTCGGCCCGGACGCCGTCACCTCCCGCCTGGCCGAGGCTGCCGCCCCCCGGCTGGCCCGCCTGCTCTCCGGCCTGGCCGTCACCAGCTCCCCCGCCGCCCCGCCCGCCCTCTTCTGCCACTCCTACGGCTCGGTGGTCTGCGGCGTGGCCGCGCCCAGGATCCACGACGGCCTCCGCACCGACCTGGTGGTCTTCGGCAGCCCCGGCATGGGCGTCCAGAACGCCGCCGAGCTCGGCGACGGCGTCCGGGTCTGGGCCACCCGCAACCCCACCGACTGGATCGGCAACGTCCCGTACCTCGAGGTCGGCGGCCTCGGCCACGGCGCCGACCCGACCGGCCCCGACTTCGACGCCGTCCAGGTCTCCTCGGCCGGCGCGGCCGGCCACACCGGCTACCTCTCCCCGCACACCGCCAGCCTGCGCAACTTCGGCTCGATCGCCCTCGGCGACTACGGCGACGTCACCCACCCCTGACGCCCGGTACCACGGCTGATCAGCAGTACGGCGCGACGTACGCCTCGAACGGCGGGATGCCCACGGCAGCCCGCCGCTCGTCCAACCGCTCCGGCTCCACGCACGGCCAGGGCACCGGCCGCCCGTCCCGCACCCCCGCGATCTGCGTCCCGTAGACCTGCTCCTGCCCCTCGTTGACCAACACCCGGTCCCGCAGGAACGCCAACTCCCGCTCCCCCGCCTGCCCCTGCGCCACCGCCCGGGCCAGCAGCCGCACCGCCCGCCGCTGCAACTCCAGCTGCCGATCGGCGTGTTGAGCGATCAGCCACCCCGCCCGAGCCGCCTCCACCCCCACCAGCTCAGCCGTCGGCCAGCCGTGCTCGTCGAGGAACTCCCCCAGCCAGTCCGCATGTTCGGCCGTCAGCCGCCGCCAGGCCAACTGCTCCTCCGGATCCCCGCTGTTCGCCCAAGGCGCCGCCCGGTGGTCAGCCTCGGCCATCGCAGTGAGTTCCGCCGCCCGAGCGGCAAGGTCGGTGAGCAAGGTCAAGCTCCCCTGAATCGACAGGAATCGGACCAAGAAACCCTACGGGCGCGCACTGTGCCAAAGATCATCCCTGAAGTCGATGACAGACCCTCCTCCCCCTTGAGAGACTATGTCCGGGGTCAGGGGCTCGGTCAGCAACCACCAGGGGCTCGGGGAACTGCGAGGGCATCCCCAGGGGCGCACACCTCACTGGTACACCCCCAGCACCTCCCGCGCCGCAGCCGCCAACTCCTCCCTGACTTCGCGCGGCTCCACCACCTCCACATCCGCGCCGTACGTGAGCAGCATGCGAGCGGCCCGCACCGAGCCGAGCCCGATCACCAACTCGACCAACTCGCAGGTCAGTTCGTACGACTCGAGCACCAGCCCCTGGTGGATCCGCAAGAACATGTCCAGCGCCGACCGCCGCACCCGGATCCGCACCCGCACCTCACTGGGCCGCCGCTCCACCGACTCCCGCAGCCCGCCCCACACCTCCGCGAGCCCCAACCCACCCCGCCGCCGCACCGGCTCCGCCAGCCCCCTGGCACCCCGGACGCGGTCCGCCCGGAACAGCCGCGGCTCCCCCGCCAGATCGGCCACCAGGTACCAGACCCCCGCCTTGCTCACCAGCCCGTACGGGTCGACCACGTACTCCGCGACCTCCCGCGTACCGCTGTGCCGGTAGCTCAACTCCAGCCGCTGGTCCGCGAAGACAGCCCGCTGCAGCTCCCCGAGGTCCACCTCCCCGGCGGCCTGCGCCCGCCACCGTGCCGGGTCCACCAGCACCCGCTCGCTGGTCCGTTCCGCCGCCGGCCGGTGCGGGGCCGGCAGGGCCGCCATCACCTTCCGCAGCGCCGAGTCGATCGCCCCGCCCAGCCCGAGCGCCTCGTGCGCCCCGTCCGCCGCGAGGACGAACAGCGCCCGCGCCTCGTCCCCGGTCAGCCCCGTGACGTCCGTCCGGTAGCCCGGCAGCAGCCGGATCCCGCCGTGCCGCCCGCGCTCCGCCCAGACCGGCACCCCGGCCGCCGAGAGCGCCTCCACGTCCCGGTACACCGTGCGGACGGAGACCTCCAGCCGCTCGGCCAGTTCGGCGGCGGGCACCTGCCCCCGGGTCTGGAGCAGCAACATGATCGAGAGCAGCCGGTCGGCTTTCATGCCATCAGAAGATAGTCGGAATACCTGACACGAGATGTCAGGTATTCCCGGCAGAGTCCTCCTCGTCAGCAGGACGGACCGGGCCGAAGCCGCCCGGTCGAGCATCGAGGAGCACCCCATGAGCGGCACCACCACCGACCCCCGCCCCGGCTACCAGGCCGCGCTCGACCAGCTGGAGAAGCTGGTCGCCACCATCACCCCCGAGCAGCTCTCGCTGCCCACCCCGTGCAGCGAGTACGACCTCCGGGCCCTGCTCAGCCACGTCATCGGCGGCATCCACCGGATCGCCTACGTCGGTGAGGGCGGCCACGCCGGCGATGTCGTCGCGGCCACCGGGGAGATCGCCGACGACGCCTGGCCGGCCGTCCTCACCCGGGCCCGCGCCCGCGTCACCGCCGCCTGGGCGGACGACGCCCGCCTGGACGCCGTGGCCGTCGCCCCCTGGGGTGAAGTCCCGGGCCGCGCGGCCCTCGGCGGCTACGTGATGGAGGCCGTGACCCACACCTGGGACATCGCCCGGGCCACCGGCCAGGAGGCCGCCCTCGACGACACCCTCGCCGAAGCCGCCCTCGCCGTGGCCAAGTTCGTCCTCCCGGCCGAGCGGCGCGGCGACGACGTCCCCTTCGGCCCCGTCCAGCCGATCGCCGACGACGCCCCGGCCTACCACCAGCTCGCCGCCTGGCTGGGTCGCCGACCCTGACCCACCAGGGGCTCGGGGAACTCAACGAGGGACATCAACCACAACAGGGGCTCCGGGAACTGCGAGGGCATCCCCTGGGGTGTGCGCTCCTTAACGAGTACACGCCCCATCGCATGCCCTCGCGGTTCCCCGAGCCCCCAAACTCGTTACTCCCGGCCGGCCGACGTGAAGGTCATGTCGGCATAGCGATTGCCCGCCACCTTGCCCGCGATGGGCTCCAGGACGGCGAGCTCCTCCGCCGAGAGCCGAAGCGTCGCCGCCGCGGTGTTCTCCGCCAGGCGGCTCCGCTTCCGGGTGCCGGGGATCGGGACGACGGTCAGGCCGTGCACCTCGGCCCGCTGCTGCACCCAGGCCAGCGCCACCTGAGCGGCCGTCACGCCCCGCGCCTCGGCGATCTCCTTGATCGGTGCCACCAGCGCCGCGTTGCCCGCCGCGTTCGCCCCGCTGAACTGCGGGTGCGCCCGGCGGTAGTCGTCCGCGCTGAGGGTCTCCGCCGCCGCGAAGGAGCCGGTCAGGAAGCCGCGGCCGAGCGGCGAGTACGGCACGAAGGCGACGCCGAGCTCGGCGGCCGCCGGGACGGCGGTGTTCTCCACGTCGCGGGAGAAGATCGACCACTCCGACTGGAGGGCCGCGATCGGGTGCACCGCGTGCGCCTCCCGCAGCTCCTCCCCGGTCACCTCGGAGAGCCCGAGGTGCCGGACCTTGCCCGCGGCGACCAACTCGCCCATGGCGCCGACCGATTCGGCCAGCGGCACCTGCGGGTCACGCCGGTGCATGTAGTACAGGTCGATCACGTCGACGCCCAGGCGCCGCAGCGAGGCGTCCACGGCGGCGTGGATGTACGCCGGGTCGTTGCGGACGCCCCGGTACGACGGGTCGTCCGCCTTGCGCTCGATGGCGAACTTGGTGGCCAGCACCACCCTGTCCCGGTTGGCGCGGACGAACGGGCCGATCAACTCCTCGTTGTGGCCCGAACCGTAGATGTCGGCGGTGTCGAACAGGGTGACCCCGGCCTCCAGCGCGGCGTCCAGCGTGGCCAGCGCCTCGGCGGTGTCGGTGGGGCCGTAGAACTCGCTCATGCCCATGCAGCCGAGGCCCTGGACCCCGACGGTCGGGCCGTTCGTGCCGAGGACGGCGGTGGGGAGAGTCATGCGCTTCGCTTCTTCCTGTCGGTCGTCTCGCGGCAGCTCGGCACGGCCGGGCCGCCCGCGTACAGGTCGATCTTGTAGTCGAGGACCGCGAGCGTCGCGTGCAGATCGGCGATCTGCTGCCGGACGGTCTCGCGGTGGGCCACCAGGAGCTCGTGGCGCTGGGTGTAGGTCTGGTCGCCCTCGCGGGCCAGCTCCACGTAGCGGAGCATGTCGGCCACCGTCATCCCGGTCAGCCGCAGCCGGCCGAGGAAGGCCAGTCGAGCCAAGTCGGCGTCGCTGTACCGGCGTTGGCCGGAGTGCGAGCGGTCGACCGGATCGAGCAGGCCGATCCGCTCGTACCAGCGCAGCGTGTGGGCGGTGAGCCCGCTCGCCGTCGCGACCTCGCTGATGCTGTGGCGCGGGGTACGGCTCGCGTCCGCGCTCGGCGCGCTGTACGCCTGTCCGCAGGTCAGCAGGTCCAGGTCGATCGGTGCGAGCGTGGCCACGGTGTTGCCCCCCAGGTTTCGGTGACGGGTAAGACGCTACTGACTTAGAGCGCACTCCAAGCAAGCCTGCCACGCGGCGCCACGCCGTGGGATGGCTAGAGTGCGGGGCATGGAGAGCTTGCGGATGATCGAGGACTGGCCGGTACCGAACGCGGCGACGGCGGTGGTGCGAGGCGCGGACGGCGCCGTGCTGGGCGCGCACGGCCCACAGGACCAGCTGTTCCCACTGGCCTCGGT
Source organism: Kitasatospora sp. MMS16-BH015 (assembly GCF_002943525.1). Classification (NCBI taxonomy): domain Bacteria; kingdom Bacillati; phylum Actinomycetota; class Actinomycetes; order Kitasatosporales; family Streptomycetaceae; genus Kitasatospora; species Kitasatospora sp. MMS16-BH015. The sequence goes on from NZ_CP025394.1 coordinate 2,601,259, forward strand.
GACGAAGCTGCTGACCTCGTACGCCGTGCTGGTGGCCGTGGAGGAGGGCGTCTTCGAGCTGGACGACCCGGCGGGGCCGGAGGGGTCGACCGTGCGGCACCTGCTGGCGCACACCTCGGGTCTGGCCTTCGACGAGCAGAAGGCGATGGCCGCCCCCGGCACCCGGCGGCTCTACTCCAACGCCGGCTTCGAGGTGCTGTCCGAGGCCCTCGCCAAGGCCTCCGGGATCGCCTTCGCGGACTACGCGGCCGAAGCGGTGTTCGCTCCGCTCGGGATGACGGCCACCCTGATCAACACCGCCCACCGCTCGCCGGCCGGCGCCGGTGGCCTCTCCACCGTCACCGACCTGGCCAAGTTCGCCGCCGAGCTGCAGGCCCCCCGCCTGCTCGACCCCTCCACCGTCACCCGGGCCACCCGCGAGATCGCCTACCCGGGCCTGAGCGGCGTCCTCCCCGGCTTCGGCCACCGCCGCCCCAACGACTGGGGCCTCGGCTTCGAGATCCGCAGCGACAAGTCCCCCCACTGGACCGGCACCACCAGCTCCCCCGCGACCTTCGGCCACTTCGGCCAGTCCGGCACCTTCCTCTGGGTCGACCCCGCCGCCGGCCTCGCCTGCATCGCCCTCACCGACCGCGACTTCGGCCCCTGGGCAGCAGAGGCCTGGCCGGCCTTCACGGATGCAGTGTTGTCCGAAGTGAGGCGTTAACCCTTCAGGGGCTCGGGGAACTGCGAGGGTATGCGAGGGGGCGGGCACTCCTTAACGAGTACACGCCCCAGGGGATGCCCTCGCAGTTCCCCGAGCCCCCGATGGCTAGCCGTACTGCACAGGACTGTGCATCTCCCACAACAACAGCTCCGCCCCGTCCTCCCCCGCCGTGGGATCGGCGAAGGCCCCGCCGGTGGCACGGACGGAGTCTCCCGGTGCCATCGAGCGGCCGCCGCCCTGCGGGCCGGGGACGGTGCGGAAGCCGACCGAACCCGCCGTCAGGTGGAGGTAGCGGTAGGGCGCGGCGGGCAGCACCGGCAGCGCCTGCCAGGGCCCGGCCGTCACCAGCCACAGGGCCGCGTCGGACCGACGCAGCCGCAGCGGAGCGACCCCCGCGTCCCGCTCCATCCCGGAGGCGAGCAGGGTCAGCCCGTCCGCCGAGGGCACGACCTTCCGCAGGCCGTACGCGGGCTCGACCCCGAACTCCCCGGGCTGGAGCCACATCTGGACGAACCGGACCGGGCCCTCCGCTCCGCCGACGTTGCGTTCGGAGTGCGTCACCCCGGCTCCGGCGCTCAGGTACTGGATCATTCCGGGACGGACGACCCCCGCGTGGCCGTGGCCGTCCCGGTGGGAGAGGGCGCCCTCGACGACCCAGGTGAGGATCTCGGTGTCCAGGTGCAGGTGGTCGTCGAAGCCGGCGCCGACCGCCAGGGTCTCCTCGTTGCAGGCGAGCAGCGCCCCGAAGGAGACGTTCTTCGGGTCGTAGTGGCCGGAGAAGGAGAAGGCGTGCCTGGTGGAGACGCCGTCGGCGGGGGTGGAGAGGTAGCGCTCGGCCGCACGCCGCAGGTCGGCCCGGGGCCGCGAGGTTACGTCAGTCACACCGTCACGGTAGCCGCCCTCGGCCCCCAGCCGAGGGGGGTGTGCACGAGCACCCCTCGCGGTGAGGCAGGCTTGTCCCTGTGCCAGCCGCTTCAGCGAATTCCGACAAGAAGACCGCAGCCAAGAAGGCCGCCACCACGAAGGCCACCGACCAGGCCGCCGAGCCCGCTCCGCCGGTCGGCGAGGAACCGCCCCGCCCCGCACGCCGGGGGCGCCTGACGGCGCAGGAGCGACGCCTCGCCACCGAGCGCGCCGAGCTGCGCGCCGCCACGCTCAAACGCCTGGAGAAGTCCTCCGGCAAGCTCGCCACCAACGCCATCGCCCGGATGGACGACCAGCTCGGCTGGTACCGGCGGATGCCGCCCGAGCACCGGTCCTGGATCGGCCTGGTCGCCCAGGCCGGCATCGCCGCCTTCACCGAGTGGTACCGCCACCCGGACGCCCCGCAGGCGATCTCCACGGACGTGTTCGGCACCGCGCCCCGCGAGCTCACCCGGGCGATCACCCTGCGCCAGACCGTCGAGCTGATCCGCACCACGATCGAGGTGATGGAGGAGGCCATCGAGGAGGTGGCCGCCCCCGGCGACGAGGCCGGGATGCGCGAGTCGGTGCTGGTCTACGCCCGCGAGATCGCCTTCGCCACCGCCCAGGTCTACGCCCAGGCGGCCGAGGCGCGCGGCGCCTGGGACGCCCGGCTGGAGGCCCTGGTGGTCAACAGCCTGCTCTCCGGGGACGCCGACGAGGGCGTGCTCTCCCGGGCCGCCGCGCTCGGCTGGGGCCAGCCCAGCCAGGTGCGGGTGGTGATGGGCAGCGCCCCGGACGGGGACAGCGAGCTGGTGGTGGAGGCGATCCGCCGGGCCGCCCGGTACGCCAAGCTGCACGTGCTCACCGGGGTGCTCGGCAAGCGCCTGGTCGTGGTGGTGGGCGGCGACAAGGAGCCGGTGCACGCGGCCCGCGCGCTGATCGGCCAGTTCGCCCCCGGCCCGGTGGTGGTCGGCCCCACGGTGGGCGACCTGCTCTCCGCCACCAAGTCGGCGCACGCCGCCGCCGCGGGCCTCAAGGCCTGCGCGGCCTGGCCGGACGCGCCGCGCCCGGTGCTGGCCGACGACCTGCTGCCCGAGCGGGCGCTGGCGGGCGACCAGGCGGCCCGGCGCCAACTGGTGGAGGAAATCTATACACCGTTGGACGAAGCCGGCTCGGCACTGCTGGAGACGCTCAGTGTCTACCTCGAGCAGGCCTCCTCCCTGGAGGGCGCCGCCCGGATGCTCTTTGTGCACCCGAACACCGTGCGCTACCGGCTGAGACGTGTGACTGACGTCACGGGCTATGCTCCGTCCGACGTGCGGTCGGCGTTCACGCTGCGCATCGCACTGGCCCTGGGCCGACTCGGTGCCGCGGTCGAACAGGGATGAGCGGGCTGTAGGGAGTCCACAATCCGCGCTGCTTTTCTTCGTTACCGTCGCCTACCCGCCCCCGGGTGCCTGGCGAGAGAGGGTTGAACCGTGCTCGTAATCGTCGCCCCTGGACAGGGTGCTCAGACCCCTGGATTCCTCCGCCCCTGGCTTGAGCTGGACGGCGCCGCCGACCGGCTGCGGCGGTGGTCCGACGTGGCCGGGCTCGACCTCGTCCACTACGGCACCGAGGCCTCCGAGGAGGAGATCAAGGACACCGCGGTGGCCCAGCCGCTGCTGGTGGCCGCCGGGCTGCTCACCGCCCGTGCGCTCTTCCCCGACGAGGCCGAGGCCCGCCGCCTGGTCGGCGCGGTGGCCGGGCACAGCGTCGGTGAGATCACCGCCGCCGCCGGCGCCGGCGTGCTGAGCGCCCACGACGCCTTGCTGTTCGTCCGCGAGCGCTCGCTGGCGATGGCCGAGGCCGCCGCGATCACCCCGACCGGCATGGCCGCACTGCTCGGCGGCGACCCGGAGCTGGTGGCCGCGAAGCTCGCCGAGCACGGCCTCACCGCCGCGAACAACAACGGCGGCGGCCAGATCGTGGCGGCCGGCACCCTGGCCCAGCTGGAGGCCCTCAAGGCCGACCCGCCGGCCGGCTCCCGGGTGATCTCGCTCAAGGTCGCCGGTGCCTTCCACACCGAGCACATGGCCCCCGGGGTGGAGCGGCTCGCCAAGCTGGCGCCGAGCCTCACCGTGGCGGACCCGCAGGTGGCGTACGTCTCGAACCAGGACGGCAAGGTCGTCGGCAACGGCGCCGAGGTACTGAGCCGGCTGGTGTCGCAGGTCTCCAACCCGGTCCGCTGGGACCTCTGCATGGAGACCCTCGGCGAGCTGGGCGCCACCGCAGTGATCGAGCTGGCCCCGGCCGGTACCCTCACCAACCTGGTCAAGCGCAACCTCAAGGGTGTGGCGACGCTGGCCCTCAAGACCCCCGCCGAACTGGACAAGGCCCGCGCCCTGGTCGCGGAGCACGGCGGTCAGGAGCAGAGCGCATGAGCACCCCCGAGAGCAACACCCCCCGGATCAAGCCCGTCACCGGCGCCCAGTACTCCCGCATCCACGGGGTCGGCGGCTACCGCCCGGTGCGGGTCATCCCGAACGCCGAGGTGCTCGGGTGGATCGACTCCTCGGACGAGTGGATCCGCACCCGCAGCGGGATCGCCGAGCGCCGCTGGGCCGGCCCGGAGGAGACCGTCGCCGAGATGTCGGTGCAGGCCGCCGGCAAGGCGATCGCCCAGGCCGGGATCGACCCGGCGCAGATCGGCGGCGTGATCGTCGCCACCGTCTCGCACCTCAAGCAGACCCCGGCGATCGCCACCGACATCGCCGACCGGCTCGGCTGCGGCACCGCCCCGGCCTTCGACATCTCGGCCGCCTGCGCGGGCTTCGGCTACGGCCTGAGCCTGGCCGACGGCATGATCCGCGGCGGCAGCGCCGAGTACGTGCTGGTGATCGGTGTCGAGCGGCTCAGCGACCTGACCGACCAGTCGGACCGCTCCACCGCCTTCATCTTCGGCGACGGCGCGGGCGCGGCGATCGTCGGCCCGTCCGACACCCCCGGCATCGGCAAGGTGATCTGGGGCTCGGACAGCTCGCAGAAGGACGTCATCTCGCAGACCCAGGCCTGGGACACCGCCTTCGCCAAGCCGGACGCCGTCAACGGCGCCGGCGAGGAGACCAAGTGGCCCGCGCTCCGGATGGAGGGCCAGGCGGTCTTCCGCTGGGCCGTCTGGGAGATGGCCAAGGTGGCCCAGCAGGCGCTGGACGCCGCCGGGATCACCGCCGACCAGCTCGGTGCCTTCATCCCGCACCAGGCGAACATGCGCATCACCGATGCCATGATCAAGAAGCTCGAACTGCCCGACTCGGTGCCCGTCGCCCGCGACATCACCTACACCGGCAACACCTCCGCGGCCTCGATCCCGCTGGCCATGGAGCGCATGTTGGAGAGCGGCGAGGCCCGCAGCGGCGACCTCGCGTTGATCATCGGCTTCGGGGCGGGTCTCGTGTACGCCGCGACAGTCGTTACTCTCCCCTAGGCATCACCGGGCCTCCCGGCCCGACTGACTGACCGACCGTGCCCCGCACCCGCGGGCGCGCGGGGAACGAACTGCCGACTGCCCGCCGGGCAGCGGTCGAATCACAGTGAAGAGGAGCAGCCGCTATGGCTACCAAGGACGAGGTCCTGGAAGGTCTCGCTGAGATCGTCAACGAGATCGCCGGTATCCCGGTCGAGGACGTCGAGCTCGACAAGTCCTTCACCGACGACCTCGACGTCGACTCGCTCTCCATGGTCGAGGTCGTCGTGGCCGCCGAGGAGCGCTTCGACGTGAAGATCCCGGACGACGAGGTCAAGAACCTCAAGACCGTCGGCGACGCCGTGAACTACATCCTCGCGAACCACGAGGGCTGAGTCCGGCCGCCGATCGGCCGGGGTGCGCGAGCACCCCGGCCGGTCACCCCCCTTCCACCCCGGCCGAGCACAGGCCACCACTCCCAGCTCACGTGAGAGAAGAAGAACCAGTGACCGCTGAAAATCGCACCGTGGTCGTCACAGGTATCGGCGCCTTCACGCCGCTCGGCGGCGACGCCGCCTCGTTCTGGGCGGGCCTGGTCGAGGGCCGCTCCGGGGTGGCCCCGCTCACCGAGGAGTGGGCAGCCGACCTGCCCGTCCGGATCGCCGCCCGGGTGGCCGTCGAGCCCGGCGAGATCCTGCCCCGTCCGCTGACCCGCAAGCTGGACCGCTCGGCGCAGTTCGCGCTGATCGCCGCCCGCGAGGCCTGGGCCGACGCCGGCTACGAGACCCCCGCCACCGACGAGTCCTCCAAGCTCGCCCCCGAGCGCCTGGGCGCCGTGATCGCCTCCGGCATCGGCGGCGTCACCACCCTGCTCGACCAGTACGACGTGCTGCGCGAGAGCGGAGTCCGCAAGGTCTCCCCGCACACCGTCCCGATGCTGATGCCCAACTCCCCCGCCGCCAACGTCGGCCTGGAGGTCGGCGCCCGCGCGGGTGTGCACACCCCCGTCTCCGCCTGCGCCTCCGGCGCCGAGGCGATCGGCTACGCGATCGAGATGATCCGCACCGGCCGCGCCGACGTGGTGGTGGCCGGCGGCACCGAGGCCGCGATCCACCCGCTGCCGATCGTCGCCTTCGCCAACATGATGGCGATGTCCAAGAACAACGAGAACCCGACCGAGGCCTCCCGCCCGTACGACACGGCGCGCGACGGCTTCGTGCTCGGCGAGGGCGCCGGCGTCGTCGTGCTGGAGTCGGCGGAGCACGCCGCCGCCCGCGGCGCCCGGGTCTACTGCGAGGCGGTCGGCCAGGGCCTCTCCTCCGACGCCCACCACATCGCCCAGCCCGAGCCCACCGGCTCCGGCGTGGCCCGCGCGATCGCCGACCTCTTCGACCGCAACGAGCTCGACAAGGCCGAGCTGGTCCACGTCAACGCCCACGCCACCTCGACCCCCCAGGGCGACGTCGCGGAGCTCAAGGCCCTCCGCAAGGAGCTCGGCGAGCACCTCGACCACATCGCGATCTCCGCCACCAAGTCGATGACCGGCCACCTCCTCGGCGGCGCCGGCGGCATCGAGACGGTCGCCACCGTCCTCGCCCTCCACCACCGCCTGGCCCCGCCCACCATCAACCTCGACCACCTGGACGAGGAGGTCGAGGCCGACATCGTCACCGGCGAGCCCCGCAAGCTCCCCGAGGGCCCCATCGCCGCCCTCAACAACTCCTTCGGCTTCGGCGGCCACAACGTGGTGCTCGCCTTCCGCACTGCGTAAACCACCAGGGGCGCGGGGAACTGCGCGCGCAACCGCCCTACCAGGTAGAGGGCTGAGCGCGCAGTTCCCCGCGCCCCCGGGCGTACCGCCCCAGTTGGTTACACGACCTGGTGCAGCCAGCGGACGGGCGCCCCGTCCCCCGCATAGCGGAACGGCTCCAACTCGTCGTCCCAGGGCTTCCCGAGCAGCCGCGCCAGCTCCGCCTCCAGGTCCGTCCCCTCGGTCTTCGACCGCAAGAGCACAGCCCGCAGCCGGTCCTCCGGGATCAGGATGTCGCCGTGCAGGCCGGTGACGGCGTGGAAGATGCCGAGTGAGGGCGTGGAGCTGTACCGCTCGCCCTCGGCCGTGGCGCAGGGCTCGCTGGTGACCTCGTAGCGGATCAGCTGCCAACCCCGCAGGGCGGAGGCCAGCTTGGACGCGGTGCCGGGCTCCCCCTGCCAGGAGAGCTCGGAGCGCCAGTGACCGGCGGCGGCCGGCTGCCGCAGCCAGTCGAGGCTGACTCGCACCCCGAGCACACCCGCGACCGCCCACTCGACGTGCGGGCACAACGCGCGCGGCGCGGAGTGGATGTAGAGCACACCACGTGTCGTCATCGGGACCTCCTGGCGGTGGACGAGGGTCGCCTTCCCCAGCTGCCTCGCACCATGCACCGATCCGGCCCGGTCTGACTGTCTTGTGCCCTCTTCGGGCTCAACTCATTCGACATTAGGTCATCAAGTTGAGCAAAACGGACAACCTTTCACACCATGCTATCCGGATCCCGGGTGTGGTCTAGCCCTCGTCGGGTTTCCTCCCCCGAACGGCCCCATCGCCGGGGCGGGCACCACCGTAGCGCCCGCACCGGCACCTCGCATGACGGTCCGTCGGATTGACGGAAAGTCACCAACTGGTGGCCCGTACGGTGTCGCCGTAGGTGCCCCCGCTCAGCACCTCCACCCGGACGCCCCAGTACGGATCGGTGAAGGTCTGCCCGGGCTGGAGGGCCGCCAGGTCGAGCGCGGTGCAGCCGGCGGGCACGGCGGCCCCCGGGTTCCCGTTCATCACCTGCACCGCGCCCTCCCCGGTCGCCACCGAGGTGTCCACCCGGTAGACCACCACCCCGGTCGAGCAGGGTGCCCGGTCCGCGTAGGCGGCCCGCCGGGACTCCACCACGTAGGCCAGCGTGGCCGTGAGCTTCAGCACCACGATCTTGGTGCCGCCCACGTACTCCACCGCGGTGAGCGGCACGGTGGTCTGCCCGACCCCGGGCACGCAGGCCACCTGGGCCTCGTCCAGCCAGCCGAGCTTCCAGGCCTCCCAGCCGAAGTACTCGGGTGCGGGGCCGCCGACCTTGCCCATCAGGTCCCAGCCGCCCACGTACCGGTGGATGTCCGCGCCGTCGTAGCCGTAGAGGTCGGGCAGGCCGAAGGTGTGGCCGGTCTCGTGGTCGGCGATCTTCGGGCCCCAGTACCAGAGGTCCTGGCCGAAGGTGACCGCCCACTTGATCCGGCTGCCGTCGGCGCTGACGCCGGCCGTGGTGGGGTCGTAGACGTAGGTGGGGGTGAAGCTGATCGCCGAGGCCGTCCGGGGTGGCACCACGTAGACCAGGTCGTACTGCGAGAAGTCCACGTACGGGTCGGCCGCCTCCACCGCCTGCCGGACGTACAGCTCGTGCTGCTCGAAGCTGATGCCGCGTTGGTAGCCGTAGCTGGTGGAGGGCTGCGGCATCCGCAGCCAGCGCGGCAGCTGGGTGATGGCCAGCCAGGTGCGGCCGTAGGAGGCCTGCCACATCCAGTCGGCGGCGGGGGTGATCTGGGCGCCGTAGTTGGCGGTCGGCGCGTCGGCGGGGGCGTCGGAGAAGTCGACGTAGAGCATCAGCACCCGCTTGGTGCCCAGCGGCTGCTGGAAGCGGGTGCGGTCGGTGTCGTGGCCCTCGTCCATCCAGCCGGTGGTGCCGGCCAGCGCGCAGGGCGAGGAGCTCGCGGCGGCCCGGTGGGCGGGGACGAGCAGCAGGGCTAGCAGGGCGCAGAGGGCGAGCAGGGCGGCCGTGGGTCGGACGGTACGCATGAGTGGTGACCTCCGGAGTGTGGGGGGGTGGAGGCGCCCCGGCCCGGGCATCAGCCGCCCGGGCCGGGGAGTGAAAGGGGAGGAACGGGCACTACCGGCTCAGGACGACCAGGTCGTCGTGCGGGCCCTTGCTCCGGACCTGGATCCGGACGCCGCTCGCCGGGTCGGTGAAGGACTGGCCGGGCTGGAAGGCGGCCAGGTCGAGCGGGGTGCAGCCGGTGGGTAGGACGGCGGTGGGGTTGCCGTTGACCACCTGGACCGGGCCCTGGCCGGTCTGGGTGGCGGTGTCGATCCTGTAGATCAGCACGCCGGTGGAGCAGGCCTTGGCGTCGGCGCCGAGGGCCCGGCGGGATTCGGCCACGTAGGCCGTGGTCGGGCCGGTGGGCAGCACCGCGATCTTGGTGCCGCCGGTGCGCTCGATCGCGTTCAGCCGCACCGTCCGCTTGCCGGCCGTGGGGAGGCAGGCCACCTGCCTGTCGTCGATCCAGCCGAACTTCCAGCGCTCCCAGCCGAGGTGCTGGGGCGAGGCACCCGCGATGTTGCCCATCAGGTCCCAGCCGCCCACGTAGCGGTGGTAGTCGGTGGCGGTGAAGGCGTAGAGGTCGGGCAGGCCGAAGGTGTGCGAGGTCTCGTGGTCGGCCACCGTCGGGCCCCAGTGGTAGCGGTCCTGGCCGAAGGTGACGGCCCATTTGATCCGGTGGCCCTTGACCGTGATCCCGGCGGCGGTCGGGTCGTAGAGGTAGGTGGGCGAGAAGGTGATCGCCGAGGCGTTCTTGGTCGGGACGACGTAGACCAGGTCGTAGCGGGAGAAGTCGGTGTACGGCGCCGCCGCCTCCACCGCCTGGCGGACGTAGAGCTCGTGCTGCTCGAAGCTGATGCCCCGGTCGAAGCCGTAGGAGTTCGAGGCCTGTGGCATCCGCAGCCAGCGGCGCAGCGGGGTGAGGTCGAGCCTGGTGCGGCCGTAGGAGTCCTGCCTCATCCAGTCGGCGGCGGGGGCGAGTTCGTCGTAGTAGTCCTGCGGCGCGCCCTGGGCGGGGGCGTCGGGGAAGTCGACGAAGAGCGTCAGCACGTGCTTGGTGCCGATCGGGTCGAGGAACTGGGTGCGGTCGGTGGTGTGGCCCTCGTCCGTCCAGCCGGTCGCGCCGGGCAGCGCGCAGGCGGCGGCGCCTGGGGAGGCGGCGGCCGAGGCGGGGGCGGCGGCGACCAGCGGAGCGGCGAGGACCAGGGCCAGCGTGGCGGCCAGGGGGTGGAGTCTCATGGCTTCTCCAGTACGGGTGGGTTTCATGGGGGGGTCAGGCCCGGCCGGCGGCCAGGTCCATCAGGCGGGCGAGCACCCGGGCGCCGGAGGCGGTGACGCCGTCGTGCTCCCACTCGTCGGTGACCCAGGTGCGCAGGGCGCCGACGGCGCGGGCGGTGCGCAGCGAGAGGCCGGCGTCCACGTACATGTCGTCGTGGTAGACGGCGGCGGCCACCGGCACCCGGTTGGCGGCCAGCCGGGCCGGGTCGTAGAGGGCGGGCCAGTCGGCCCGGTGGGCGAGCAGGTCGGCGGCCTCGGCGAAGGGGCGCAGGGCGGCGATCTCCCGGAACATCCAGGGGTAGACCATCTCGCCGGTGAGCAGCAGCGGGTCGGCGGCCCAGTCGGGGTGCTGGGCCAGGGCGCGGTCGGCGGCCCAGCGGGTGGGGGTGGTGCCCTGGCCGTAGATGGTCTCCTGGAGCACGGCGAAGAGCGGGTTGTCGGTGAAGCCGGTGAGCTGCTGCACCTGGTGGAGGAAGGTGGCGGAGAGGGCGCCCTCGGGGGTGATCGCCTCGTCCAGCAGCCAGTGCAGCCGTTCGGCGCCCTCGCCCATGCCGAGCAGCAGGCCGAGGGTGCGCAGCCGGTGGAGGGTCAGCCGGTCGCCGTCGGGCAGGGTGGCCGGCAGCAGGGCGGCGACCCGCCCGAGCAGGGCCCGGTCGGCGGGGTAGCGGGCGTGGTAGCGGGCGACCTTGTCCCGCACCCGGGGGTAGGTGGCGGCGTAGACCTCCTCGGCGGTGGCGGTGAGGCCCGGCAGGCCGCCGGTGACGTAGCAGGCGCGCAGGGCCTCGGGGGCGGTGGAGAGGTAGCTGAGGGTGACGAATCCGCCGTAGCTCTGGCCCAGCGTCTCCCAGGCCTCGATGCCGAGTTGACGCCGGATCAGCTCGGCGTCGGCCACGATCGAATCGGCCCGGTGCAGGCCGAGGTAGCCGGCCAGGGCCTCGGCGGAGGGGAAGGCGGCGGCCGAGCGGGCGGTGAGCGGGGTGCTGCGGCCGGTGCCGCGCTGGTCGAGCAGCAGCACCCGGTGGGTCTTGAGCGCGTGCCCGAGCCAGCCCGAGGTGGCGTTGAGCGGGCGCGGCGACTTCCCGCCCGGGCCGCCCTGGAGGTAGAGCAGCCAGGGCAGGTCGCGTCCGACCAGGGCCGGGTCGGCCACCTCGCGGGCGAAGACCTCGATCTGCCGGCCGCCGGGCTCGGCGTGGTCGAGCGGCGCGGTGAACACGTGGTCGGTCACCACGAGCCCTGGCATCCGGTAGCTGGCGTGGATCATCGGGCCCCTTCGGGGTAGTGGCAGGCGACGTGGTGGCCGGGGGCGAGCTGCCGCAGCACGGGCCGCTCGGCCGCGCAGCGGCTCTCGGCCTTCGGGCAGCGGGTGCGGAACCGGCAGCCGGAGGGCGGGGCCAGCGGGCTGGGCAGGTCGCCCCGGAGCACGATCCGCTCCCGCCCCCGCTCCACCACCGGATCGGGCCGGGGCACGGCGGAGAGCAGGGCGTGGGTGTACGGGTGGGCGGGCGCGGCGAACAGCGTGTCGCGGTCGGCCGTCTCGACCACCGAGCCGAGGTACATCACGGCGATCCGGGTGCTGATCTGCCGGACGGCGCCCAGGTCGTGGGCGATGAAGAGGTAGGCCAGGCCGTACTCCTCCTGGAGGTCCTGGAGCAGGCCCAGCACCTGGGCCTGCACCGAGACGTCGAGCGCGGAGACCGGTTCGTCGCAGACCACCAGCTTCGGCTTGAGCGCCAACGCCCGTGCGATGCCGATCCGTTGGGCCTGCCCGCCGGAGAACTCGTGCGGGTGCCGGTCGGCGTGCTCAGGCCTCAGGCCGACCCGGGCCAGCAGCTCCTCCACCGGCTCCTCGGGGGTCAGCCCCTGGTAGGCGTAGGGCGCCGCCAGGATCCGGCGGACGGTCATCCGCGGGTTGAGCGAGGAGTACGGGTCTTGGAAGACCAGCTGCAACTCGCGGCGCAGCGGCCGTAGCTCGCCCTCGCCCAGGCCGGTCAGCTCGCGGCCTTCGAGCCGGACGGCGCCGGAGCTGGGCCGCTCCAGGCGGGTGAGCAGCCGGGCCACGGTCGACTTGCCGCAGCCGGATTCGCCGACCAGGCCGAGCGTCTCGCCCGGCTCGACGGTGAGCGAGACGCCGTCCACGGCGGTGACGTGGCCGGCCAGCCGCCTGGTCAGGCCGTGCCGGACGGGGTAGCGCTTGACCAGGTCGCTGGCTTCGAGCAGAGGGGTGGTCATCCGGCCGTCTCCAGGGTGGGCAGCCGGCGCGGCAGCGGCCCGTCGATCCGGGGCACGCAGGCGAGCAGGCCCTTGGTGTACGGGTGTTGGGGCGCCCGGAAGAGCTGGTGGACGGGGCCGCGCTCGACGGCCCGGCCCCCGCGCATCACCACCACCTCGTCGGCCAACCCGGCCACCACGCCCATGTCGTGGGTGATCAGCATGATCGCGGTGCCGGACTCGGCCCGGAGCTCGCGCAGCAGGTCGAGGATCTGAGCCTGCACGGTGACGTCCAGCGCGGTGGTCGGCTCGTCGGCGATCAAGAGGTCCGGCTCCAGGCAGAGCGCCATCGCGATCATCACCCGCTGGCGCATCCCGCCGGAGAACTCGTGCGGATAGGACTTGGCCCGCCGCTCGGGCTCGGGGATGCCGACCCGGTCGAGCAGTTCCACCGCCACCCGGTGGGCGGTGCGGCGGCTGGAGCGGTGGTGGGCGCGGTGCGCCTCGGCGATCTGGAAGGCCACCGAGTAGTAGGGGTTGAGGCAGGAGAGCGGGTCCTGGAAGATCATCGCGATCCGCCGACCGCGCAAGTCCCGCAGCAACTTCGGCGGCAGCTGGGTGAGTTCGGCGCCGTCGAAGCGGATCGAGCCGCTCACCTCGGCGCCCTGGAGCAGGCCGAGCACGGCCAGGCTGGTCACCGACTTGCCGCTGCCGGATTCGCCCACCACGCCGAGCACCCGCCCGGCGTCGAGGTCGAGGTCCAGCCCGTCCACGGCCGGGGCCCCGGCGAAGGAGACCCGCAGGTCCCGTACGGTCAGCAGGGTCATCCGACTGCCCTCACTCTCGGGTCGAGTACGGCGTACACCAGGTCGACCAGCAGGTTGGCCAGCACCACGAAGCCGGCCGCGAAGAGCGTCACGCCGAGGATCACCGGCTGGTCGGCCCCGGCGATCGCGTCGGCGGCGAGCTTGCCGACCCCGGGCAGGCCGAAGACGGACTCGGTGATCAGCGCGCCGCCGAGCAGTGCGCCGAGGTCCATGCCGAAGACGGTCACCACCGGCATCAGGGCCGGGCGCAGCGCGTGCCGACGCACCACCGTGCGCTCGGGCAGGCCCTTGGCCCGGGCGGTGCGCACGTAGTTGCGGCCCAGGCTCTCCAGCAACTCGCCCCGGGTGAGCCGGGCGTAGACGCCCGCGTAGAGCATGGCCAGGGTGACCCAGGGCAGCACCATCGACTGCGCCCACCCCACCGGGTCCGCGGTGAGCGGCACCACCCGGGGGTAGGGCAGCACCCGCAGCTCGACCACCAGCAGGTACTGGAGCACCAGCGCGGTGAAGTAGACCGGCAGCGAGGCGCCGCCGAGCGCGGCCGTCATGGCCGCCCTGTCCCACCAACTCCCGCGCCGCAGCGCGGAGACCACGCCCGCGCCCACCCCGACCAGCAGCCAGAGCACGGCCGCGCCGAGCGCGATCGAGACGCTGACCGGCAGCCGGGCGGTGAGCAACTGCCAGACGGGCTGGTCGGTCTGGAAGCTGAACCCCAGGCAGGGCAGGTGGCAGCTGACGGCCTGGGCGCCGGTGCCGTAGGTGCGGCCGGCCACCAGGCCGAGCAGGTAGTCGCGGAACTGCACCAGCGGCGGGTGGTCCAGGCCCAGGGTGGTGCGGATCTCGGCCAGCCGCGCGGGGCTGCACGCCTTGCCGCAGGCGCCCTGGGCCGGGTCGGCGGGCATCAGGTAGAAGATCGCGAAGGTGGCGGCGCAGATCACCAGCAGGATCAGGGCGGTGACGGCGAGGCGCCGCAGCAGGTAGACGATCACCGTCGGCTCCGAGGGTCGAGCGCGTCCCGCACCGCGTCGCCGAGCACGTTGAAGGCGAGCACGGTGACGAAGAGGAAGACGCCGGGGATGAGGAAGTAGGCCGGGTCGGTGGCGTACCAGGGCACGGCGGTGGCGATCATCTGCCCCCAGGAGGGGGTCGGCGGCTGCACGCCCACGCCGAGGAAGGAGAGGCCGGCCTCGGTGGCCACGCAGCCGGGGATCGACATGGTGGCCACCACCAGCACCGGCCCGGTCAGGTTGGGCAGCACCTCGCGCACCAGCAGGGCTCGCCGGGAGGCGCCCAACACCCGTGCTGCGGCGACGAATTCGCCCCGGGCCAGCACCATCGCCTGCCCGCGCACGATCCGCCCCACGTAGGGCCAGCCGAAGAAGCCGAGCACCACCACGAGCAGCAGTCGGCGGTCGATGCCGGGTGCGGCGGCGATCAGCGCGATCATGAAGATCAGGCTGGGGAAGGACATCAGCAGGTCCATCGCCCGCCCGATCACGGTGTCCGCCCAGCCGCCGAAGAAGCCGGCGAGCAGGCCGAGCGCCGTACCAAGCAGCACCGACAGCGCGGTGGCCAGCACCGCGATCAGCAGCGACACGCGGGCGCCGTGGGCCACCCGGGCCAGCACGTCCCGCCCGTTCACCGGCTCCACGCCGAGCCAGTGCTCGGCGCCGATCCCGCCGGCCGGCCCGCGCGGCAGCCCGCCGAGCGCCGGGTCCACGGCCTCGCCGTGGAAGGCGGTGGGCGAGTTGCCGGTGGCCCAGCTGATCAGCGGGGCGCAGAGCGCGAACAGCACCAGGAAGACCACCACCCCCAGCGCGAGCGCCGTCGAGCGCTGCCGGAGCAGGGCCCTCAGGTGCCCGGCCCGCACCCGCCCGGCCTGCCCGCGCTCGGCCTTCACGCGCGCGCCCTGCCCACGCCCGGCCCGCACGCGCTCGGCCTCCACCCGCTCGGCCTCCACCCGCTCGGCCTTCACTTGCGCAGCCCCAGCGAGACCAGGTCGAGCCGCCCGACGAAGGCGGTGTGCCCGTACGCCCCGGCCACGTTCGGCCCGACCAGCACGGCCGCCTTGTCCCAGAGGAACGGCACCACCGGCGCGTCCTGCATGATCCGCTTGGCCAGCTCGCCGTACCCGGCCTGGGCGGCGGCCGGGTCGCCGACCGCCGCCAGCCGGTCGAGCTCGGCCTCCACGGGCTTGGAGTCGTACTGGGCACGGTTGTTGTTGCCCTCGGGGGTGATCAGTCGGCCGTCGAAGAGGATCGGCAGGTAGGTGGAGGCACCGGGCCAGTCGGGCGTCCAACCGTCGATCACCAGGTCGTGCTCCTGGGCGGTGTTGCCGACGGTGCTGTAGAAGGCCGAGGAGCTGATCTCGTTGATCTTCACGGTGATCCCGGCCCGGGCCAGCGCGGCCTGTACGGCCTCGCCCTGGGCCTTGCCGCCGGCCGAGGCCACGGTGTCCAGGGTCAGCGTCAGCCCGGTGGCCTGGCCGGCCTCGGCCAGCAGCGCCTTGGCCTTGGCCGGGTCGCCCTTGCCGTCCGGGCTCGGGTACGGGTCCTCGGCGGCGGAGCCGGGCAGGGTGGGCGGCAGCAGGGTGGTGGCGAGCTGCCCGGCGATCGGGCCGCCCCGGGTGGTGCGCAGGGCGTCCTTGTCCAGCGCGTAGGCGATGGCCTGCCGCACCCGCAGGTCCGGGACGCGCCTGGTGTTGACCGACAGGAACCTGGTGTTGATCGACTCCCCGGTGACCAGCCGCTGCTTGACCTCGGGGTCGTTGACCACCCGGGCCACCGAGGCCGGCCCGATCGGCTCCATCGCCACCGCGTCGGCGTCCTCGCCCTGCCCGGCGACCAGCCGCTGGTCCACCACGGCCGAGTCCAGGTTCAGGTCGATCACCACCTGGTCCGGCAGGCCCTTGCGGACGGAGTCGGTGGCCGGGTCCCAGGCGGTGTTCCGGGTCAGGGTGAGCCGCTTCTTGGGCTCGAAGCTCGCGATCTTGTACGGCCCGGAGGAGAACGGCCGGCTGTCGTAGGAGACGCCGGTGTCCTTGTCCTTGGGCACCGGGGCGAACATCGGCAGCGATACGGCCGAGCCGAAGTCGGCCACCGGGCGGTTCAGGTGGAACACGACGGTGCGGTCGTTCGGCGTCTCGATCGAGGCCAGCCCGCCGGGGTCCTGGTACGGCCCGTGGTACGCACCGCCGCCGGCCAGCCAGAGCCGGCCGTACGGCGGGCCCTCGGGCAGCTCGGGGGCGAAGGTGCGCTCCACGCCGTACTTCACGTCGGCGCTGGTGATCGGCCGGCCGTCCTCGTACTTCACCCCGGCCTTGAGGGTGAAGGTCCAGGTCTTCGCCCCGTCGCTGGGCCGCCCGGTGTCGGTGGCCAGGTCCGGCACCACCACCCCGCCGGCCGGCCCGGGCGCGGCGGCGAAGGTGGTGAGCGTGCGGTAGACCAGCCGCCCCACGTCCTGGGTGGAGGTCACGTAGGCCCGGGCCGGGTCCAGGTGCTCCAGGTCGAGCGTGGAGAGCACGTGCAGCGTCCCGCCGCGCACCGCCCCGGCACTCGCGGGCCCGGCCGCACCCCCCGTACTCGTACACCCCGTCAGCCCGCCGACCACCACCAGGGCTGCGGCCAGCCCTCTGCGCATCCTCACGTCGTCCTGCCCCTTGCGTGATGTGTGACATTTCACATGTGGGACAAGATTGAGGGTTCACCACCCCTTACGGGAGCCCTCACCTCCCCATAACATCCCGCTATGGACCTGGAGGTACGGCACCTGCGGATCATCTGCGCGGTCGCCGAGACCGGCAGCCTCACCCGGGCCGCCGCCGCGCTGCGGCTCACCCAACCGGGGCTGAGCAGCCAACTGCGGCGGATCGAGGCGATGCTGGGCGGGGCGCTGTTCGAACGGCGGCCCTCGGGGGCGGTGCCCACAGCCTTCGGGGAGGTGGTGCTGGCCCGGGCCAGGGCCGTGCTGCCGACCATCGACGAGCTGCTCGGCGCGGCGGCGCTGACCGCCCGGGCCGAGCCCCGGCACTTCCGGCTGGGCTCGGTGAACGCGCCGCTGCTCGGCGGGGTGCTGGCGGCCGTCCGGGAGCGGTACCCGGCGGCGAAGGTCAGCTCGCGGGGGCACGGCTCGCCCGTGCCGCTGGTGGAGGACGTGGCGCAGGGGCGGTTGGAGGCCGCGGTGGTGGGCGACTGCCCGGGCTACGAACTGCCCGCCCGGCCCGAGGTGGTGCTGCACCCGGTGGTCACCGAACCGGTCTTCGTGGCGCTCCCCGCCGCCCACCCGCTGGCCGCCGACCGCGAGGTCCGGCTGGCCGACCTGGCCGAGGAGGCCTGGGCCTCGCCCCACCCCGACGAGGACCGCACCCGCGAGTACTGGTGCGCCACCTTCCTGGCGGCCGGGCACCGGATGCGGACGGTCCACGAAGTGGACGGCCGGCTGCTGCTCGAACTCGTCCGGGGCGGGCACGCGGTGAGCCTCTGCCAGGCCACCTTCGAGGAGCTGCCCGGCATCGCCGTCCGGCCGATCGCGGGCGATCCGCTGCACTACCGGCATCTGCTGGCCTGGCACCGGGAGGGGCCGTTGGCAGACGCTCATGCCGAGCTGGCCCGGCACGCGACGGCCGCCTACCAGGCGGCGGCTGAGCGGAGTCCTGTTTACCTGCGGTGGCTCGCGGAGCGGGAACGTTCCGGCTGACGGAAACCACCTCAGGGGCGCGGGGAACGCCGCGCGCAACCGTCCACGTACGTAGAGGGCTGGTCGCGCAGTTCCCCGCGCCCCCGGTGGTTGCCCTCAGCTGTCCAAACTGACGACCATCTTGCCGGTGTTGTCGCCCCGCAGCAGGCCGATGAAGGCCTCGAACGCGTGCTCCACGCCCTCGACCACGGTCTCGTCGTAGCGGAGCGAGCCGTCCTGGAGCCAGCCGCCGACCTCGGCGACGAACTGGGGCTGGAGTGCGCTGTGGTCGCCGACCAGCATGCCCTCCAGGCGCAGGCGCTTGCCGATGGCCAGCGCGAGGTTGCGCGGGCCGGCCGGGGCGGTGGTGTCGTTGTACTGGGCGATGGCGCCGCAGAGCACGGCCCGGCCGCGCAGGTTGAGGGCGCCGATCGCGGCCTCCAGGTGGTCGCCGCCGACGTTGTCGAAGTACAGGTCGATGCCCTCGGGGGCGGCGGCGGCCAGCTGCTCGCGGACCGGGGCGTCCTTGTAGTTGAAGGCGGCGTCGAAGCCGTAGCCCTCGACCAGCTTGGCGACCTTCTCGGCCGAGCCGGCCGAACCGATCACCCGGGCCGCACCCTTGAGCTTGGCGATCTGGCCGACCAGCGAGCCGACCGCCCCGGCCGCACCGGAGACGAAGACGGTGTCGCCCGCCTTGAAGGCGCCGACGGAGAGCAGGCCCGCGTAGGCGGTCAGGCCCGGCATGCCGAGCACGCCGAGGTAGTACGAGAGCGGGGCGAGCTTCGGGTCCACCTTGACGACGTGCGCGGCGTCCAGCGTCGCGTACTCGCGCCAGCCGAGGCCGTGCAGCACGGCGTCGCCGACCTCGATGCCCTCGGTCTGCGAGGCCACCACGTACCCGACGGCGCCGCCGTCCATCACCTTGCCGAGCTGGAAGGGCGGCACGTACGACTTCACGTCGTTCATCCGGCCGCGCATGTACGGGTCCACCGAGAGGTAGGCGTTGCGGACCAGGATCTCGCCCGGGCCGGGCTGCCGGACGGGGGCCTCGACCAGGGCGAAGTCCTCGGCGACGGGCCAGCCGCTGGGGCGGGCCACCAGGTGCCACTCACGGGCGACGGTGGGCACTGCGGTCTCGGACATCGGGCCTCCCAGCCTGAAATGTTGACTGAATGAAGCAAGCGTGTGCTGAAAGGTTCAGGTTGTCAAATGTTCAGCTAGACTGGTGGTCATGGAGACTCAGCCCGTCGCCCCGCCGCCCACCGACGCGATCACCCGCGAGGTCGTGGACCTCATGGCGGGCCTGGTCGCGCTCTTCCACCGCGAGTACGAGGAGGCCGCCGCCGCCCGCTCGCTGACCGGTGCCCAGGCCAAGGTGCTCGCCCTGCTGCGGCGCGGCCCGATGCCGATGCGCCACATCGCCCAGACCCTCAGCTGCGAGCCCTCGAACATCACCGGCATCGTCGACCGGCTGGAGTCCCGCGATTTCGTCAGCCGCCAGGCCGACCCGCAGGACCGCCGGGTCAAGCTGGTCGCGGCCACCGACGCCGGCCGCCAGGCCACCGAGGAGCTGCGCGAATCGCTCAACTTCGCCCGCGAGCCGCTGGCCGCGCTGAGCGAGGAGGAGCGGCTCGTGCTGCGCGACCTGCTCCGCCGGATGCTGGAGGGCGCCGCCCTCGAGGCGACGACCACCGACTGAACTTTTATCTTTCACATTCCGGCCGCAGACCGGACAAAATCGCTCGCGCATTCACATTCGTGCACGTCCTTGTGTAACCGTATGGCCCGCCAGGCCGTCTGAACGGGTGTATCCCGGACAGCCGGCCCGCCCCACCGAGCCGCGCGTACAGAGAGCCTGCCGAATGACCGACGCCAAGACCCCGCGCCGAGCCGTGCCCACCCGGCGGCGGATCGCCCGGGCCGTCGGAGCCACGGCCGCCGTGCTGGTGGTCGCCGCCGGCGGCACCGGCGCCTGGTTCTACCAGCACCTGAACCACAACCTGACCACCTTCTCGGCCGACGGCATCGCCACCAGCCGCCCGCCCGCGGCCACCCCCGCCACCCCCGGCGGCGGCGTGCCGGTCAACGTGCTGCTGCTCGGCTCGGACAGCCGGCTGGGCGGCAACGACGCGCTCGGCGGCGGTGACGCCGGGGTGGGCAACTCCGACACCGCGATGCTGCTGCACGTCAACGGCGACCACAAGCACGCGGTGGCGGTCTCGATCCCGCGCGACACCCTGCTGACCATCCCGCCCTGCCTGCTGCCCAACGGCAAGTGGACCAGCGCGCAGAACAACCGGATGTTCAACTCCGCCTTCAGCGTGGGCGAATCCCCGCAGGGCAACCCCGCCTGCACCCAGAACACCGTGGAGGCCCTCACCGGCCTGCGGATCGACCACACCATCGTGGTCGACTTCAAGGGCTTCGCCGCGATCACCGACGCCGTGCACGGGGTGGACGTCTGCGTGCCGGGCGACGTGGACTCGTACGGGATCAAGCTCAGCAAGGGCCGGCAGACCGTCTCCGGCCAGGCCGCCCTGGATTACGTGCGAGCGCGGCACGGCTTCGGCGACGGCTCGGACATCGGGCGGGTCAAGCGCCAGCAGGCCTTCCTCTCCTCGCTGATCAAGAAGGTGCAGGGCCAGGGCTTCGACCTCACCACCCTGCTGCCGCTGGCCGACGCCGTCAGCAAGTCACTCACCGTCGACCCGGGCCTGGGCACCGGGCTCAAGCTGGCCGACTTCGCCCAGTCGCTGCGCGACATCAGGCTCTCCGACATCAGCTTCGTGACCATGCCCTGGCAGTACCAGGGCGAGCGGGTCGGGATCGTCCACCCGGACGCGGACGTGCTCTGGCAGCTGCTGCGCGAGGACCGCACCCTGAACGGCCAGGCCGCCGGCCAGCCCGGGGCCGCCCAGCAGCCGGCCGCCCCGCAGGTGCCGGCCGGTCCGCTCACCATCGTCAACGCCAGCCACACGGCCGGCCAGGCCAAGGCGGCCGAGGACGCGCTGCGGGCCCGCGGCTACCAGCAGATCACCCTGGGCGCCGACGCCCCGGCCCGCCGCACCACCCTGATCAGCTACCCCGCCGAGGCCTTCCCGGCCGCCCAGCAGCTGGCCCGGTACTTCCCCGGCGCCGAGCTGCAGGCCGACCCCTCGGCCACCGCCGCCGACGGCCTCACCCTCACCCTCGGCCGCGACTACCAGCCGGACGCCACCCCGCCGTCGGGCCCGCCGACGCTACCGAGCACAATGCCCACCGGGATCACCCAGAACACCCGCACCGCCGACACCGACCTCTGCAACGACCTCAGCTTCGGCTGACGGACCGCCGGCCGCCCGCGCGCACGGCTCCACCTCTCGACGTCTCGACGTCTCGACGTCTCCGTATCTCCACATCTCCACAGCGAATCCGGATACACCACGTGACTCTGACCGGCACTCCGTTCCTGCTCCTCGCGATCCTCCTGTTCGTGGGCTCCCTCGCCCTGGCGACGGTGCAGTGGAGACGGGCGGGTGCCGCTCAGCCGCAGCCCCAGCCGCAGCCGTACGGGCAGCAGCCGCAGCCCTCGCGCCGGGCCGCCCGGCAGTCGAACCGGCAGCCCGGCCGCCGGGGTCCGCTGCGGACGGTCGGGTACCTGGCCTCGCTGCTGTTCTGTCAGGCCACCGCCGTGACCCTGGTGTTCGTGCTGGTCAACAACTCCAACCAGCTGTACGAGACCTGGGGCGACCTGCTGGGCACCGGCAGCCACGTCCGGGCCGTCCCGCCGCCACCCAAGGACAACGGCCTGGCCGGGGACAGGGCGGCGGCCGCGAACGTGCCCAAGGAGCTGGTGAAGTTCCACGAGCCGGATTCGGACGCGGTGCCCCGGGACGTCAAGCAGGCCGACCTCAAGGGCCGGCTCTCCGGAGTGGACGGCGAGGTGCTGGTCTGGACCCCGCCGCAGTACGACGACCCGGCCGACAAGGGCAAGACCTTCCCGGTGGTCGAGCTGCTGGCCGGCTACCCCGGCTCCTCCAGCACCTGGTTCGGCGGCATGGAGGTCACCAGGCAACTGGCTCCGCTGATGCGTTCGGGCCAGATCACGCCGTTCATCCTGGTCGTGCCCCGGGTCTACCTGCTCAAGCACAACGACACCGGCTGCGCCGACGTGCCCGGCAAGGTCAACGCCGACACCTGGATCTCCCGGGACGTGCCGCAGATGGTGCTGGACAACCTCCGGGCCGACACCACCGCCGACCGCTGGGCGATCGCCGGTTACTCCTCCGGCGCGCACTGCGCCAGCTTCCTGGCCCTGGAGCACCCGGACCGGTTCCGCGCCGCGATCAGCCTCTCCGGCTACAACGACCCGGTGGGCGAGCCCGGTTCGCTCACCGCCACCGACCCGAAGCTGCGCGAGACCACCAACCCGCTCTACCAGCTCACCCACGCCGCCAGCGCGCCGAACGTGGCCCTCTACGAGACCGGCCGCCGGGGCGACGGCCTGGAGGACGGCACCGCCCTCCAGCACGCGGCCCACTCCCCCACCACCGTGACCCTGTACGAGACCACCGGCCCCCACCTGATCTCCACCTGGCAGCCGCTGGTGGTGCCGGTGTTCAAGTGGCTCAGCGGCGTCATTCCCGCGAAGTAGAGGGGAATTGCCGCCAAGTAGCGCTCCTGCTCGGCTGGTCGGGCCTCGGGTCCAGCCAGCCGCGCTGGGCGGCCTGCACGCCCGCCTGGAAGCGGGTGTCGGCGTGCAGTGTCTCCAGCAGGGTCTGGATCCGCCGCAGCACGGTCCGTTCGCCGATGCCGAGGGCCCGGGCGATGGCCCGGTCCTTGGCGCCGGAGGCGAGCATCCGCAGGATCGCCAGGTCGCGCGGGCCCGGCCGGGCCGGGTCGGGCGAGCGGCCGGGCTCCACCAGAGTGGGCGCGTGGTAGACCGCCCGGTAGGCCACGCCCCGGGCCAGCGCCTGGAGTTCGTGGGTGTTGTCGGCGGCCCCGTCCAGGTAGGGCGGCCGGTCCACGATCAACACCTCGTGCCGGGCGCCGAGTTCGAGCTCGGCGATCACCGCGAGCACTGCCTCGGCACCCGCCACCGTCTCGATCATGTGGTTCGGCCGAGCCGTGGCGGCCCGCGCCCGCAGCGCCAACTCCCGTGCATCGGTGCGGAGTCGGTCCAGCCGCTGCTGCCGGTCGAGCACCGCTGCCTCCAGCGCCACGTCCGGCGGGGCGGCCACGTACCGCGGTGGAGCTCTGGTCACCCGGGCCGGCCACCGAGACCCCGGTGGGCGGCGGGGTGGAGCCCCCGGCGGTGAAGGCGCTCACGCCGGCCGGGGTGCCGAGCCCGGTCGGGCCGTCCCAGCCCGTGCGGGCGTTGCAGACCTGGGTGCCGCAGGTGCCGTTGCTGCCGCTGGTCACGTCGTTGAGCGCCGAGGTGTGCGCGTAGGAGTAGGCGGCCGGGTTGTCGTTCGCCCCGGGGGTGCCCGCCAGCGCGTACATCGCGGTGATCAGCGGGGTGGCCAGGCTGGTGCCGCCGTACTTGTGCCAGCCCGGCGCGCTGTAGGTGTCGTAGATCGCCAGCCCGGTGTTCGGGTCGGCCACCGCCGAGACGTCCGAACTCCCCTTGCGGGTACAGCCGGTGGAGACGTTCTGCTGCCAGCTCGGCCGGCTCCCGTACGCCGAGCAGCCCGAACCGGCTCCGTTCCAGGCCGATTCGCCCCACCCCCGGCTGCTGGAGTCCCGGTTCAGCGAAGTCCCGCCCACGGCCAGGGTGTACGCCGAGGAGGCCGGGTACTGGGTGCCGCCGCCGTAGCCGTTGTCGCCGGTGGCGAAGGCGAACAGCACACCCGGCTTGTCGAAGTGGCTGTCGTCCGAGGTCTGCGCCGAATACTCGCTGTCGCTCCAGGAGTTGGAGACGTACTTGGCACCGAGCCGCACTGCGGTGTCGTCGGCCGCGTAGAGGTTCGGGTCGTTGTTGTCGTCCGCCTCCACCAGCAGGATGTGGCAGGCCGGGCAGGCGGCCGAGACGGCGTCCAGGTCGAGGCTGATCTCCTCGGACCAGCCGCTGTCACCCTTGGGGTAGGAGGTGCCGCCGCGCTGGTCCACCTTGCTGAAGCAGCCGTTGGCCGTGGTGCAGGCGGGCAGGTGGTAGGTGGAGCGGTAGGTGGCCAGGTCCTGCTCGGCGTTGGGGTCGTCGTACGCGTCGGTGATGGCCACGGTCACGCCGGCGCCGCCGCCCGGGAGTTGGTAGGCCGCCTGGATGTCGGCCGGGCCGTAGCCGGAGGGGGCGGCCGGGCGGGCACCCGGCCCGACCAGGCCCGGCTGGGCCGAATCCGTGCCCACGGCCTGGCAGTTGGCGTGGCCGGGGCGGGTGTCCTGACAGGCGTGGCGCAGCACGGGCTGCGCGGTGGGGCCCGCCGCCTGGGCGGGCAGGGCGGCCAGGCCGAGGCCGGCCACGGCCAGCGCGGCGGCGGCCAGGACGGCGGGTGAGCGGGGTATCCCGAGGCTCATCGGGCATCCCTTTCGATCGGTGGGGGCAGGGAATGCCCAGCACCGTAGGACCCGCCACCCGCACCCGTCTGTGGCCGTCCCTGCCACTGGCCGGAACCCGACAGACCGGTGCGCGGGTTCTCGGCAACGCCCGCCCCCGGGAACGCCGGACGCCCGCCCGCGCGGGGTGCGCGCGGGCGGGCGTCCGGGTGGTACTACACCGGTGCTACGTCGGTGCTACGTCAGGCGGTTCAGGCCTTGAGCGCGGCGAGGGCGGCCTCGTAGTTCGGCTCGTCGGCGATCTCGCCCACCAGCTCGGTGTGCAGGACCTCGTCGTTCTCGCCCAGCACGACGACGGCGCGGGCGGTCAGACCGGCCATCGCGCTGTCGGCGATGTCCACGCCGTAGGCGCCGTGGAACTCGCGGTTGCGGAAGGTGGAGAGGCTGTGGACGCTCTCCAGGCCCTCGGCGCCGCAGAAGCGGGCCTGCGCGAACGGGAGGTCGGCCGAGATGCAGAGCACGACGGTGTTCTCCAGCGCGTCGGCCTGGGCATTGAACTTCCGGACGGAGTTCGCGCAGGTCGGGGTGTCGACGCTGGGGAAGATGTTCAGGACCTTGCGCTTGCCCGCGAAGTCGGCCAGCGACTTCTCCGCGAGACCGGCGCCGACCAGGGTGAACGCCGGCGCGGTGCTGCCCGAAACGGGAAGCTCGCCGTTGACCTGCACCGGGTTGCCCTTGAGGGTGACCTGAGCCATGAGGGTGTCTCCTCCAGATGCTGTAACTGCTCGAAAGAGCCACACGGCACACCCGGGACGGGTCTCGTGTGACGGGTGAACGGACCCGATCCTACCCAAGCCCCCCACTCCCCGGGGGTGCCTGTCCGCCCACCGGTCAGCCCCCTGGCCCGGCGGGCAGGAGCCCCCGCATTCGGGTGCGCCGCCCGCGAACGGCCACGCCCTCGGCCGGGCAGGCCGGTGACTCAGGCACCCTGCAGCCGGTCCGGCAGGCCGGTGACCACCACGGTCAGGCGGGTGCCGGGGGTGAACTCACCGGCGGCGGCGAGCTCGTGGACGGCGAGCAGGGTCTTCGCCACGTACCGGAGCTCGACCGGCACGCCGTGCAGCTGCTCGAACTCGGCGGCGAAGGCCGCCAGCTCGGGGCCGACCTTGCCGTAGCCGCCGCCGTGGTGGCCGTGGTGGATCCGCCAGTTGCCGGTCTCCCGCCCGTACGCCGCCCGCTGGAGGCCGACCACCTCGCGCTCCAGGTACCCCTCGCCGCGCAGCACCGCCACCCCGAGCGCCCGCGCCCCGGCCGGCAGGCCGGCCGCGATCCCGGCCAGCGTGCCGCCGGTGCCGACGGCGCAGCAGACCACGTCCCGCTCCCCGACCTCGCCGAGCTCGGCCGAGACCTCGGCGGCGCCCCGGACGGCCTCGGCGTTGGACCCGCCCTCGGGCAGCACCAGCCAGCGGGCGTCCGTGAGCTCCGGCAGCCCGAGGGCACCGGCCGCTGCCGCGCCGGTCCCGGTCGGGGTCGTTGCGTGCGCCGGCCCGTCGTGGCTCGGGCGCGGCACGGGCTCGGCCCTGGGCCCGGCTCCCGCCGACGGCTCACCGTCCCGAGAGCGCGACGCGAGCCCAGCGGTAGGCCCGGCCTGGCCCGCCGCCGTCTCGACCAGCTCGCGATAGCGGGATCGCGGGACGAACCGGAGCTCCATCCCCGCCGCCTCGGCCGCCCGGAGCGACCAGTTCCGGGGCGCCGCCGCCAGCTCCTCGCCCCGGACCACCCCGACCGAGGCCAGCCCGAGAGCGGCGGCCGCCGCGGCGGTGGCCCGCAGATGGGTGGAGTAGGCCCCGCCGAAGGTCAGCAGCCCGGTGCGGCCCTCGGCGCGGGCCCGGTCGAGGTTGGGCGCCAGCTTGCGCCACTTGTTGCCCGGCACCGTGGGGTGCACCAGGTCGTCCCGCTTGAGCCGCAGCTCCACCCCGGGCACCAGCTCCCCGAGGCTGATCAGCGGGGAGGGCAGCGCGGCGGCGGGAAGCATCCGGCCACCCTACCGGCGTGCCCCCAGGCCCCCGGCCGGCTCGGTGAACCCCCGGCCGGGCGGGAGGAGCCGGCGCCGTACGGGCTGCGCCGGATCCTGCTCGCCGCCCGCGACGCGCGCGGGGTCTACGCCAAGGTGGGCTTCTCGGCTCCGGCGGTACCAGCGGTACCGGCGGTACCGGCGGTACCGGCGGTGCCGGAGAAGTGGATGGTGCTCGGCGCGCCGTGGGCCCGCCCGGTGGGCAGGTCGCGCAGGCGGCGCATCGGCGAGGCCCAGAGGAAGACCAGGGCCGCCAGCGGCACGCCCGCCGTCATGATCCAGAGCGCCGCCCGGACGCCGACCTCGCCGGCGAGCAGGCCCGCCGAGAGCGCGCCGACCGGGATGGTGCCGTAGTTGAGCACGGCCCCGCTGGCGCTGAGCCGCCCGAGCAGCTCCGGCGGGCAGTACCGCTGCTGGAAAGTCGACTTGATGACATTTCCGGCCACCACCCCGGCCGACACCCCGAACCCGCCGATCAGGTAGCAGGCCAGCCCGGCACCCCGGGTGGTCAGCGGGATGAGCAGCGCCAGGGCCGGCAGCGCCAGCTCGAAGAAGAGCATCGCCCGGGCTGTGCCGACCCGCGCCGCGACCCGGCGGGCCACCGCCGCGCCGAGGATCCCGCCGGTGGAGGCCAGCGCGACCAGCACCCCGACCAGCCCGGAGTCCAGGCCGACCTCGCGGACCAGGAAGACCACCAGGATCGACTGGTACCCGGTCAGCGCCAGGTTGGAGGCGGCGCCGAACAGCGTCAGCGTGCGGAACCAGACGTCACCGGCGACCAGCCGCAGGCCCTCGCCGATCTCCCGCCCGAGCTGCCGCTGCTCGGACGGGCCGCCCGACGCCTCGCGGTGCCGGATCCGGCCGGTGCAGCAGAGCGAGACCAGGAAGGTCACCGTGTTGGCGAACATCCCGCTGACCGGGCCGGCCAGCTGGGCGATCACACCGCCGCCGCCGAGGCCGACCAGTTGGGCGGCCGAGGCGCTGCCGTGCAGCTTGGCGTTGCCCTCGGCCTGGTCGGCCGGGGCGACCAGCTTGGGCAGGTAGGCGGTGTAGGCGGTCTGGAAGAAGACCGAGGCCACGCCGGTGAGCAGCGCGACCACCAGCAGCTGCCCCATGGTCAGCAGGCCGAGCCAGGCGGCGAGCGGCACCGTCGCGTACAGCAGCAGCGAGACCGCCGAGGCCACCAGCATGATCGGCCGCGACCGCAGCCGGTCCACCCAGACCCCGGCCGGCAGGCCGATCAGCAGCCAGGGCAGCCAGGCCGCGGCGGGCACCAGGCTGACCGCGAAGGCGGAGGCGTGCAGCTTGTCGATCGCGATCAGCGGCAGCGTCAGCCCCGTCACGGCCGAGCCGAACTTGTTGGCCACCTCGCCCGTCCAGAGCCGCCGGAAATCCGGCTGCCGCCGCAGCAGCCCCTTGCTCAACCCCAACGCATTCATACCGCTCTCCCCCATGCCGCTCTCCCCCGCCATGACCCGCTCCCCTCCGGTATCGGCCCCGCTGCTACTGCTCGCCCGCCCTGGGCATCGCCCTGATCTGCACGAACACCGGCCGTGCCGCGCTCTCCGGCTCCGCCGCCGCCTGCTGGTAGCGCTCCACCACGGCCGTCAGCTCCTCGTGGAGCGCCTTCAGCTGCGCGGCCGTGAGCCGCAGATTGCCCCAGTCGGACATCGAGCCGGCGCCGAGCCACTCGCCCGTCCACTCGGCGGCCAGCGACTCGGCCACCCGCCGGGCCTGCACCTCCATCAGCTCGCGCAGGTAGGCGTCGGCCACCGCCTTGGCCGCCGGGTCGTCGGCGAAATCCCGGGTGGCGAGCACCTCCTGCTGCCGTACCCGGCGCCACCAGCGCTCCCGCTTGGTACCGAGCCCGGCCTCCTCCTCGATGAAGCCGTGCTCGGCGAGGTGGCGCAGGTGCCAGCTGACGGTGCCGGTGTTCTCCCCCAGCCGCTCGGCCAGCCGGGCCGAGGTCGCCGGGCCGGCGGCCAGCTCCTCCAGGATCCGCACCCGCAACGGGTGGGCCAGCCCGCGCAGGGCCCGGGCGTCCAGCCGCCGCTTCGACCGCTCTTCCGTGTTCATGGCTCCACCGTAGCTTGCAGAGAAGCCTCTGCATAGAGTTATTTGCAGAGACTTCTCTGCATCATGGCGGCCCTGCCCCGGCACCGCGCGCGGCACCGGCTCAATGTCCGTCACCCGGCGTACGGTGAAAGGCATATGGATGACACCGCATACCGTCCCCACCACTCCTACGACCCCTCCGCCGAGGCCCGCTGGGTGCCCGAGCCGGACAAGCGCCCGGGCCGCACCGCCTTCCAGCGCGACCGCGCCCGGGTGCTGCACTCCGCCGCGCTGCGCCGCCTGGCCGGCATCACCCAGGTCGTCGCGCCGATGACCAGCGACTTCCCCCGCACCCGGCTGACCCACTCGCTGGAGTGCGCCCAGGTCGGCCGGGAGCTCGGCGCGGCGCTAGGCTGCGATCCGGATCTGGTGGAGACGGGCTGCCTGGCCCACGACATCGGCCACCCGCCGTTCGGCCACACCGGCGAGGAGGCGCTCGACCAGGCCGCCGAGAGCTGCGGCGGCTTCGAGGGCAACGCGCAGTCGCTGCGGATCCTGACCCGTCTCGAGCCCAAGCGGTTCGCCCCGCTGGAGGAGGAGCCGGCCCGGCTCGCCCCCTGGCCCGGCCACAGCGTGGGCCTCAACCTGACCCGCGCCGCGCTGGACGCCGCCACCAAGTACCCCTGGACACGCGGCTCCCACCCCACCGACCCGGCCTCCACCAAGTACGGCGTCTACGCCGACGACCTGCCGGTCTTCCGCTGGCTGCGCAAGGGCTCGCCGACCGACCGCAAGTGCTTCGAGGCCACCGTGATGGACTGGTCCGACGACGTGGCCTACTCCACCCACGACGTGGAGGACGGCCTGCAGGCCGGCCACATCGACCCGGCCGCGCTGCGCTCCGCCGAGGAGCGGGCCGAGCTGTTCAAGATCGCCGAGCGGTACGCGCCGGAGGCCGCGCCCGAGGAGTTCGGCGAGGCGCTCGACCGGCTGCTCGTCCAGGAGTGGTGGCCGCGCTCCTACGACGGCTCGGCGCGGGCCCGGGCCGGGCTCAAGGACCTCACCAGCCAGCTGATCGGCCGCTTCTGCCTGGCCGCCGAGCAGGCCACCCGGGCCCGGTACGGCCCCGGCCCGCTCACCCGCTACGCCGCCGAGCTGGTCGTCCCGGCCACCGTCCGGGTCGAGTGCGCCGTGCTCAAGGCCGTGGCCGTGCGCTACGTGATGCAGCGCGACGAGCAGGCCCAGCTCCGCGCCCGCCAGCGCATCGTGATCGCCGAGCTGGCCGACACCCTCTACCGCACCGCACCGCACGGCCTCGACCCGGTCTTCGCCGCCCTCCACCGCGAGGCCGAGGACGACCGCGCGGCCCTGCGCGCGGTGATCGACCAGATCGCGACGCTGACCGACGCCTCGGCACTGGCGCTGCACGCCCGCCTTTGCAGCTGAGAGCAGCCACTTCAGGGGCGCGGGGAACGGCGCGCGCAACCGCCCACCTCCGTGGAGCCCTTCCCGCGCAGTTCCCCGCGCCCCCGGTGGTCAACGCCCCAGCACGATGCACCCGCCACCCCGGTACACTTCCGGGGTGGCAGGGCGGATCAGGGACGAGGACGTACAGGCGGTGCGCAACGCGCTGCCCATCGACGCGGTGGTCGGCGACTACGTCCAGCTGACCAACGGGGGCGGTGCGCAGCTCAAGGGGGTCTGCCCGTTCCACGACGAGAAGTCCGCCTCCTTCTACGTGCACCCGGGCAAGGGCGTCTTCCACTGCTTCGGCTGCCAGGAGAGCGGCGACTCGATCTCCTTCCTGATGAAGATCGAGCACTTCTCCTTCGCCGAGGCCGTGGAGCGGATGGCCGGCCAGGCCGGCATCACCCTCCGCTACGAGGAGGGCGGCTACAACACCCGCGGCCAGCAGGGCGAGCGCACCCGCCTGGTCGAGGCCCACAAGGTGGCCGCCGCCTGGTACCAGGAGCAGCTGGCCACCCCCGAGGCCGAGATCGCCCGGAACTTCCTGGCCGAGCGCGGCTTCGACGAGGCAGCCGCCAAGCACTTCGGCGTGGGTTACGCCCCGGCCGGCTGGGAGCACCTGGTGCGCTACCTGCGCGGCAAGGGCTTCACCGACAAGGAGATCCTGCTGGGCGGCCTGGCCTCGCAGGGCCAGCGCGGCGGCCTGATCGACCGCTTCCGGGGCCGGCTGCTCTGGCCGATCCGCGACACCGCGGGCGAGGTGATCGGCTTCGGCGCCCGCCGGCTGCGCGAGGACGACAACGGGCCCAAGTACCTCAACACCCCCGAGACGCCGATCTACAAGAAGTCCAACGTGCTCTACGGCCTGGACCTGGCGAAGAAGGACATCGCCAAGACCGGCCGGGCCGTGGTGGTCGAGGGCTACACCGATGTGATGGCCTGTCACCTCGCGGGTGTCACCACGGCGGTGGCCACCTGCGGCACCTCCTTCGGCGAGGACCACATCAAGATCATCCGTCGGCTGCTGATGGACACCTCCAACTACCGGGGCGAGACGGTCTTCACCTTCGACGGCGACGCGGCCGGCCAGAAGGCCGCCCTGCGCGCCTTCGAGGACGACCAGAAGTTCGCCGCCCGCACCTCCATCGCGATCACCCCGGGCGGCATGGACCCGTGCGAGCTCCGGCTCGCCAAGGGCGACGAGGCCGTCCGCGAGCTGATCGAACACCCCGTCCCGCTCTTCGAGTTCGCGCTGCGCACGGCCGTCACCCGGCACCGGGTGGACACCGCCGAGGGCCGGGCCGCCGCCCTGGAGGAGGCGGCCCAGATCATCACCAAGATCAAGGACCGCTCGATCCAGCACGAGTACGCCGTCCAGCTGGCCGGCCTGCTCGGCATCCTGGACGAGCAGTTCGTGGTCCGAAGGATCGGCCAACTCGCCCGCTGGCAGCGGGAGAACCCGCAGCAGCAGCCCCGCTTCCGCCGCGAGGAGCCGGCCCGCCCGGCCCCCGCCCCGGCCCGGCCGGTGCACCGGCTCGACCCGAAGGACCCGGCCCAGTTCGTCGAGCGCGAGCTGCTCAAGCTCGCCCTCCAGCACCCGGACCTGGTCAGCCCGGCCTTCGACAACTACCTGGACGAGGAGTTCCCCACCCCGCCCTACACCGCCGTCCGGCAGGCGATCCGCCAGGCCGGCGGCGCCGGGTACGGCGCGAGCCTGCCCGACTTCACCTCCGCCGTCCGCGACGCCTGCCCGGACGACCAGGTCCGCTCGCTGGTCTACGAGTTGACCGTCGAGCCGATCCGCACCCGGCGCGCGGTGGACGCGATCTACGCGGGCGAGTTCCTGGTCAAGCTCCGGCTCCAGGCGGTGGACCGCCGGATCGCCGAGGTCCGCGCCCAGCTGCGCCGGCTCGGCGACCGCGCCACCGCCGAGGAGCAGGGCCCGGTGCAGGGCGAGCTCTGGGCGCTCCAGCAGTACGCGCAGGGCCTGCGCACCCGGGGCGCCGCCGCACTCTGACGCCCCGTCGGAGCCGGCGCCACGAAAACCCGCGCACGGCTCTCGGCCACGGAGTGTGGCGTAGCGCACACTGATGGGTATCCCAGTCCGTGTGGCGCGGCCTCCCCCACGAGCCGCGCGCGGCCCAGAGAGGGATGCCCGTGGATCTGGCCCCAGCGCAGCAGGCACCGGCCGAGCCGACCGCCACCGAGCCGAGCCCCGCCGAACTCCTCGACAACCCGGACGAGTTGGCCGCCGAGGCAGCCGAAGGCGAAGAGGGCGAAGAGGCGAGCGAGGTCGAGGGGGAGGATGAGGAGGAGGAGCCGGCCGAGCGGCTGCCGGACGAGTCCACCGGCCCGGCGGCCGACCTGCTCAGACAGTACCTGCGGGAGATAGGCCGGATCAGGCTGCTCACCGCCGCCGAGGAGGTGGAGCTGGCCCGCCAGGTGGAGGCCGGACTCTTCGCCGAACAGGCCCTGGACTCAGGGCTGTTGGGATCCGGATTGCTGGGCTCCGGCGCGGTGCTGGACGAGCGGCTGACCGACGAGCTGGACCACCTGGTGCTGCTCGGCCGGCGGGCCAAGCGCCGGCTGATCGAGGCCAACCTGCGGCTGGTGGTCTCGGTGGCCAAGCGGTACGTGGGCCGGGGCCTGACCCTGCTCGACCTGGTGCAGGAGGGCAACCTCGGGCTGATCCGGGCGGTGGAGAAGTTCGACTACGCGCGCGGCTACAAGTTCTCCACCTACGCCACCTGGTGGATCCGGCAGGCGATGAGCCGGGCGCTGGCCGACCAGGCCCGCACCATCCGGGTGCCGGTGCACGTGGTGGAGCTGATCAACCGGGTGCTGCGGGTGCAGCGGGCGCTGCTCCAGGAGCGCGGGGCCGAGCCGAGCGCGGCCGAGGTGGGCGCGGCGCTGGAGCTCTCCGAGGTGCGGGTGCGCGAGGTGCTCCGGCTGGCCCAGGAGCCGGTCTCGCTGCACACCCCGGTCGGTGAGGAGGAGGACGTGGCCCTCGGCGACCTGATCGAGGACGCCGACGCCGCCTCCCCGGTGGAGTCCGCCGCCTTCCTGCTGCTGCGCGAGCACCTGGACGCCGTGCTGGCCACCCTGGCCGAGCGCGAGCGCCAAGTCGTCCAGCTCCGTTACGGGTTGGACGACGGGCGCCCGCGCACCCTGGAGGAGATCGGCCACCTCTTCGGCGTCACCCGCGAGCGGATCCGCCAGATCGAGGCCAAGACCCTGGCCAAGCTGCGCGACCACGCCTTCGCGGAGCAGCTGCGCGGCTACCTCGACTGACTGCCCGCCAGTCGGCGTCAGCCGGTGTCAGCCGTTGCGCTCGCCGGTCGCGCTGCCCTGGAGCCACTGGTCCCAGGAGAGGTTCCAGTCGCCGTAACCGTTGCCGAAGTGGTCCATCGGCCGCCCGGAGCCGGTCACCTGGATCACGTCGCCCTTGCTGCTCAGCCCGTAGAGCCACTTCGCGTCCGCCTCGGACATCCCGATGCAGCCGTGGCTCACGTTCTCCTTGCCGAAGGCCTCGGCGTTGTCGGGCGCGGCGTGCACGTACTCGCCGCTGATCGTCTCCCGCATGCTCCAGTCGTACGAGCCGTAGTAGCCGTCGGGGCTGTCGCGGGGGATGCCGATGGTCCGCGAGTCCATGATCACGCGGCCCTCCTTGGCGAGGACGGTCTTGATGCCCTCGCGGGTCTTGAACCTGTCCTCGCCGCCGCTGATCGGGATGGCGCGCAGCGTCTCACCGTTGCGCACCACGGTCATGGTGTGGGCCTTGAGGTCCACCGTGCTGACCATCGACTCGCCGACGGTGAAGGAGAGCGAGCGGTTACGGTCCACGGCCGTGCCGGCGGTCAGCTTGGCCTTGGCCAGGCCGGCCTCCAGGGTCACCTTGGTGCCCTTGGGCCAGTAGGTCTTCGGCCGGTAGTGGACCACGGTGTCGCCCTTGGCCTCGGCCCAGTGCCAGGCGCCGTTGACCTGCGGCGAGGTGGTCACCTTGAGCTGCCCCTCGATGCCGGCCCGCAGCGCCTGGTCCACCTTCTGCCCCTTGAACACCACCGCCAGCGGCTGCCCGACCCCGACCGTCTCGCCGTTGCCGGGCGAGATCTGCGGCGCGACCGACTTGGCCACCGCACCGGTAACCCGCTCCACCGGCGGCGCGGGCGTGGGGGTCGGGGTGGGTGTCGCGGACGGCGTCGGAGTGGGCGTGGGGCTGGGGGTCGGGCTGCCGGTCACCCCGGTCGGCCCGGAGCCGGTCGGCTGGGACTCCGCCGTCCGGGAGTCGGCCGCCTGAGACCGTTCCGGCTTGCCCTCGGCGCCACAGGCTGCGGCGGCCAGGGCGAGCACGGCCGCCGCAGCGGGGGTACGGACGGCGGACAGCCGGGAGAATCGCATGGTTCCTCGTGGGATAGGGGGCTCGGGCGTCGGCCGGCGGCGGACGACCCGCAAAAGCTCCATGCTAGGCAGGCCCGTGCAAGGCCCGTCAGGGCCGAAGGTCCTGTGAGCCCGGCCACCAACCACGACGGAGACCGTCAGTGGGGCCCCTCAGTGGTGGAAGCCTGGGCGCGGCTGCACCCCCAGCTCCTGCAACGGCGCGGGCTGGCGGCCGAGTTCGGGCAGCAGCCGGGCCAGGTCGGCGAGCAGCAGGTCGGCCAGGTCGCGGGAGAAGCCGTTGCGGCAGACGATCCGCAGCACCGAGAGGTCGGTGCGGTCGGCGGGGAAGGTGTAGGCGGGCACCTGCCAGCCGCGCTCGCGCAGCCGCCGGGAGACGTCGAACACGTCGAAGGGCTGCCCCTCGGCCACCGTGAAGGCGAAGACCGGCAGTTGGTCGCCCCGGGTGAGCAGCCGGAAGCAGCCGAACTCCTCGATCGAGGTGGCCAGGTAGCCCGCCACGTCCCGGCAGGCCTGCTGCACCGCGCGGTAGCCGGCCCGGCCGAGCCGGAGGAACGTGTAGTACTGGGCGACCACTTCGGCCCCGGGGCGGGAGAAGTTGAGCGCGAAGGTGGGCATCTCGCCGCCCAGGTAGTTGACCTTGAAGACCAGCTCCTCGGGCAGCGCCTCCTTGTCCCGCCAGAGCGCCCAGCCGACCCCGGGGTAGACCAGGCCGTACTTGTGGCCCGAGGTGTTGATCGAGGCCACCCGGGGCAGTTGGAAGTCCCAGACCAGGCCCGGGTCGAGGAAGGGCGCGACCATCCCGCCGGAGGCCCCGTCCACGTGCACCGGGATGTCCAGGCCGGTGCGCTCCTCGAGGCCGTCCAGCGCGGCGCAGATCTCGGCCACCGGCTCGTAACTGCCGTCGAAGGTGGAGCCGAGCACCCCGACCACCCCGATGGTGTTCTCGTCGCAGAGGGCCGACGCCCGTTCCGCGTCCAGGTGGTAGCGCTCACCCTCCATCGGTGCGAGCCTCGGCTCGACCTCCCAGAAGTTGCAGAACTTCTCCCAGCAGACCTGGACGTTGATGCCCATCACCAGATTGGGCCGGGCCCCGGCCACGTACCGGTCCGCGTTGCGCCGCATCCAGCGGCGCTTGAGCGCCATGCCGGCCAGCATGCAGGCCTCGCTGGAGCCGGTGGTCGAGCAGCCGATCACCTGGGCCTGGTCGGGGGCGTGCCAGAGGTGGCCGAGGATCGCCACGCAGCGGCGCTCCAGCTCGGCGGTCTGCGGGTACTCGTCCTTGTCGATCATGTTCTTGTCGAGGCACTCGGCCATCAGCTTCTCCGCCTGCACCTCCATCGAGGTGGTCACGAAGGTGGCCAGGTTGAGCTTGGCGTTGCCGTCCAGCATCAGCTCGTCGTGGATCAACTGGTAGGCGGTGCCGGGCGGGATCGGCCCGTCGGGCAGCTGGTGCAGCGGCGGCGAGAGCCGCATCGACCCGAGCGGGTCGGCCGCGCCGAGCAGCGGGGGGACGTCGAGTCGGTGGTCGCGCGCGTCGCCGTGGTGCAGTGGCATCCGGTGAGCCCCTTCACGTCTGCCGTACGTGTCCTGGAAGCCCCGACAGCCGCCGGGGCTTCAGACTTCCACGCCGACCGGGCCGGCGGGCCGAGACCCGCCGTCCGCCGCACGGCGGGTCAGGCGAGCGGCAGGCGGGCCACCAGCCGGGCGCCGCGCGGGGCCTCCTCCGCCGTCAGACGGCCGCCCAGGCAGCCGGCCAGTTCGCGGGCGATGGCCAGCCCCAGGCCGGCCCCGCCCTCCTCGCGGCTGCGGGCGTCGTCGAGCCGGGCGAACCGCTCGAAGACCCGCTCGCGGTCGGCCGCGGGGATGCCGGGGCCGTCGTCGGTGACGGTCAGCACGGCCAGGCCGTCGGCCACCCGCAGGTCGAGCCCGACCCGGGTCTCGGCGTACCGCTGGGCGTTGTCCAGCAGGTTGGTCACCAGGCGGCCGAGCCAGAGCGGGTTGGCGAGCACGGTGACCGGCGGGCCCGGTGGGGTGGTGGCCGCCACCGGGTGGGGGTCGCCGCGGCGGGCCTCGGCGAGTTCGCGGACCAGCTCGGTGAGGTCGACGGGGGTGACGGGGGCCGGTTCGGCGGCGTCCAGCCGGGCGAGCAGCAGCAGGTCGGCGGCCAGCGCCTGCAGCCGGGTGGTGTCCTCCAGCGCGCCGGTGACCAGTTCGGTCCACAGGGCCGGGTCCGGGTGGGCCAGGGCCACCTCCAGCTGGGTGCGCAACACCGTGATGGGGCTGCGGAGTTCGTGCGAGGCGTCGGCGATGAACCGGCGCTGCCGGGCGCCGGCGGCCTCCAGCCGGTCGAGGGTGGCGTTCATCGTGGCGGCCAGCCGGGCGATCTCGTCCTGACTGGCCGGCACCGGCACCCGGCGGTGCAGGTCACGGTCGGTGATCTCGGCCACCTCGGCCCGGATCGCCTCCACCGGCCCGAGCGCCCGCCCGGTCACCCGCCAGGTGACCAGGGCCACGGTGAGCAGCAGCAGCGGCACCCCGACGGCCAGCGAGGCCGTGGTGGTGTCGTCCACCGCGTCCGCGTCGCGCAGCGAGGTGCCCGCGAAGACGGTGACCAGCCCCTGCGGGGTCCCGGTGGTGACCTCGACCACCCGCTGGCGGTGCTCGCCGTGCGGCAGCCCGGTGTCCCAGGTGGAGCGCTCGGTGCCGGTGCGCACCGGCCGCTTGGGGCTCAGCGCGGGGCGGCCGGCCAGGTTGGGGCTGGCCGCCAGCACCCGGCCGTCGGCGCCCACCACCTGGTAGAAGTCGGCCCCGTGCGCGGGCGGCGGCAGCGGGTCGAACCGCCCGGCGGCGGCCAGCGCGGCCACCGCGGTGGCCTGCTGCCCGGCGGCGCTCTCGGCGTTCTCCCAGAGGTTGGCGTCCAGCAGCCCGACCAACGCGACCGAGGCCGCCCCGAGCGCCACCGCCACCACGGCCGTCGCCCCGAGGGTGGCCCGCCCGCGCACCGACCTCGGCAGGCACCGCCGCAGCCCCGGCAGCTGCCCGAGCCACGAAGCCACCCGCCCGCACCACGCGGTCACCCGCCCCAGCCGCCGACCGGCCCGGCGGGCGGCCGACCGCAGCCGGTACCCGAGCACCGTCAGCCCGTACGGCACCCCGCGCACCCCGCGCACGGCGCGCCCGAGCGCTCCCGCTCCCGCTCCCGACTCAGCCACCGTCCACCGCCAGCCGGTAGCCGGCGCCGCGGACCGTCTCCACCGCCGCCCGCCCGAACGGCGCGTCGATCTTCCGCCGCACCGCGCTGACGTGCACCTCCACCAGGTTCAGCTCGCCCTCGAAGGCCGAATCCCAGACCTGCTCCAGGATCTCCCGCTTGGGCACCACCTCCCCGGCCCGCCGGGCCAGGTACTCCAGCACCGCGAACTCCCGCGAGGTGAGCCGGGCCTCGACCCCGCCCCGGGTGCAGAGCCGCCGGGCCGGGTCGATCACCAGATCGCCGAACTCCATCGTCTGCGGGGCCCGCCGCCCCGTCCGCCGGACCAGCGCGCGCAGCCGGGCGAGCAGCACCACGTACGAGAACGGCTTGGAGAGGAAGTCGTCCGCCCCGGTGTCCAGCGCCTCGGCCTCGTCGTACTCGCCGTCCTTGGCGGTCAGCATCAGGATGCCCGCCTCCACCCCGGCCGCCCGCAGCCGGGCGCAGACCCGGTAGCCGTTCAGCCCGGGCAGCATGATGTCGAGCACGATCGCGTCGTAGTCCTGCTCGG
This sequence comes from Kitasatospora sp. MMS16-BH015, assembly GCF_002943525.1. Classification (NCBI taxonomy): domain Bacteria; kingdom Bacillati; phylum Actinomycetota; class Actinomycetes; order Kitasatosporales; family Streptomycetaceae; genus Kitasatospora; species Kitasatospora sp. MMS16-BH015. The sequence continues at coordinate 2,639,365 of NZ_CP025394.1, forward strand.
TGGCCAGCCAGAGCCCCTGCGGGCCGTCGTGGGCCACGTCCACGGTGAAGCCCTCGGCCTCCAACCCCCGCTGCAGGGCGGCGGCCAGCCGCCGTTCGTCCTCGACCACCAGTACGCGCATGGGGACAAGGGTCGCAAACCGAGCGACCGGGCGGCTGAAGAGGTCTTCAGCTCCCTTCAGCGCAGCTTCAGCTTCGCGCCCGCATGCTCTGCTCTCGGCCGGGCGCGGTGCCCGGCCGGTACGAGTCTCGGCCGGGCGCGGTGTCCGGCCGGTACGAGGAGCACAGATGTCCCAGTCCTTCCCGCCTCCCCCACAGCCCGAGGCCCCGTCCTCCGGCGGCGCCGGCCCGCGCAAGCGGCTGGCCCGCCTGGTGCCCCGGCGGCGCGGCGCCCGCTGGGCGGCGCTGGCCGCCGCCGTGGTGATCGTCGGCGGCGGCGTCGCAGCGGTCGCCGTCGCCGAGCACCACCACCGCGCCGAGCAGGGCGGCGCCTTCGCCGCCGGCCACGGCAAGCGCACCGCCGCCGCCTGCGGCGCCGGTCGGCAGCACCAGGGCGGCCACGGCGAGCACGGCCGGGCCGACCAGGGCGCCGAGCACGGCAAGCGCGGCGAGCGCCTCGGCATGAACGGCGCCGCGGCCTGCGCCCCGGGCCACCGCCCGGCCGGCACCGCCAAGCCCGCCCCCGGCACCGGCAGCGCCGGTCAGCTCGCCCCCGCACCGCTGCCCGCCCTCCCCGCCGACCAGGCCGCCGCCAAGGCCGCGGCCGCCGTGCCCGGCGGCAAGGTGGAGAGCCTGTCGGCCGTCGGCCAGCAGGGCGGCGGCAGCGCCTGGCTGGCCGTGGTGCTCGGGCCGGACGGCGTCCGGCACCGGGTGACCCTGGCCGGCGCCGACGGCACCCCGACGAGCAACATCGTCACCGAGCAGACGCCTGCCGGTGGCCCGGCTGTCACCCACTAGGCGGACCCTGTACCGGGCCGGCTCCGAGGGGATCTCGGAGCCGGTCCCACACCGGCCTCGATGGCCTCATCTTCCGCGCCCCGCACCATAGTTCGGACTCGTACCACCACGCACCTCACCGCACCGCGCACAGCCGTTCCCGCGTACCACCGATCTCGGCGTTCGGGGGCCGAGAGTCCATGGCCAGGCCCTTCCGCCGCGCTGAAGCCCCGAGAAGGAGCCTGATGCCATCACGACGGACTCGGATCACCCTGGTGTCGGCCAGCGTGGGAGCCGGACACGACGGGGCCGCCCGGGAACTCGCCAGGCGCCTCGGCGAGTTGGGGTACGCAGTGGACAGTCACGATTTCCTCGATCTGCTCCCGCCCGGCATCGGCCGACTGCTGCGCGGCAGTTACGCCTTCGAGCTGAAGGTCGCGCCCTGGGCCTGGGGCGGGCTGCTCCGTGCGCTGGAGCGGCACCGCTCGTTCGGCGGGCTGGTCGGCCGCCTGTTCGCCCGCGCGGCGGCCCGCCGCACCCGGGCCGTGATCGGCCCCGACACCGCCGCCGTGGTCTCCACCTACCCGCTGGCCAGCCAGGCGCTCGGCGGGCTCCGCGCCGAGGGCGCGATCGGCGTGCCGGTGGTCACCTTCCTCACCGACATGTCGGTGCACCCGCTCTGGATCGGCGCCGGGGTCGACCTGCACCTCGCCCTGCACCCGGTGGCCGCCGCCCAGGCCCGGCGGCACGGCGCGGCGGCCGTCGAGGTCTGCGGCCCACTGGTCGGCCCGGCCTTCCGGCCGGCCCGCTCGGCCGAGGAGCGGCAGGCCGAGCGGATCCGCTTCGGCCTCCCGCCGGACCGCCCGGTGGCCCTGGTGGTGGCCGGCTCCTGGGGCGTCGGCGAGGTGGAGCAGACCGCCCGCGAGATAGCCGCCTCCGGCCTGGCCGTCCCGGTCACCCTCTGCGGCCGCAACTCCGCCCTCCTGGCCCGCCTGCTGCGCGGCGCCACCGGCATCCCGCTCGGCTGGGTCGAGGACATGCCCGCCCTGCTGCGCAGCGCCGACCTGGTGGTGCAGAACGCGGGCGGCCTCACCTCCCTCGAAGCCCTAGCCAGCGGCGTCCCCGTGCTCAGCTACCGCTGCCTCCCCGGCCACGGCATCACCAACGCCGCCGCCCTCCACGAGGCCGGCCTGGCCACCTGGGTCCCCACCCCGGCCGCGCTCCCCCAGGCCCTCCGCGCCGCCCTGGCCGCCGGCAACGCCACGGCCACCCTCGCCGTCGGCAGCACCGGCCCGAGCAGCGACCGAGCCACCAGCCAGGGCCCGAGCACCGCGCCCACGGCCGCGTCCCTGCCCACGGCCGCCCCGAGCCCCATCGGTGCCCCCGCCCCGACCGCAGGCGACTGGCCGCCGGCCATCACCGCCGACCGGCACCTCGCCCGCCTCGTCGGGCCCGCCCGTTCCTCCGCCACCCAGCTCGGCCGAGCCCTCAAGGAGGCCGCGTGACCACCACGCTCCCGTCCACCAGGCCCCAGCCCCAAGCCCGCACCCTCGCCCGGGCCGCCGCGCGGCCCCGGGCACTCGTACTCGCCACCGGCGGGCTGGCCGCCGGGCTGGCGGTGGCGCACAGCCTGCCCGCGCTCACCTCGATCGGGCCGCTGCGCCCGCACCTGGCACCGGGCCTGAGCGGGGCCGGCCGCCGCGACCACGTGGCGCTCACCTTCGACGACGGGCCCGACCCCCGCTCGACCCCGCTCTTCCTCGAGGAGCTGGAGCGGGCCGGCGTCCGGGCCACCTTCTTCCTGCTCGGCCGGATGCTGCTCCGCGCCCCGGGCCTCGGCCGCGAGCTGGTGGCGGCCGGTCACGAGGTGGCCGTGCACGGCCTGCGGCACCGCCCGCTGCTGATCCGCTCGCCGCGCGCGACCCTCGACGACATTGCCCGCGCCCGCGACCTGGTCGCCGACCTGACGGGCCAGCAGCCCCGCTGGTACCGCCCGCCCTACGGGGTGCTCAACCTCACGGCCCTGGCCGCCGCCCGCCACCTCGGCCTCGCCCCGGTGCTCTGGACGCACTGGGGCCGCGACTGGACGGCCAAGGCCACCCCGGAGTCGGTGCTGCGCACGATCACCCGCACGCCGTTGAGCGGCGGCACCCTGCTGCTGCACGACTCCGACTGCACCTCGGCCCCGGGTGCCTGGCGCTCGACCCTGGGCGCCCTGCCCGGCGTCCTCGACGCCTGCGCGGCCCAGGGCCTACGCGTCGGCCCGCTGCGCGAGCACCTCTGACGCGCCGCTCCGGGGTCAGGCGGTCTCCGGGTGTGTCTGCACCCGGATCGTCGCGTACTGCTGCCGGACGGCCTTGCCGACCGCCGCCGAGTGGTACTGGTCGGGCTCCACCGTGACGGCCTCCTGGAGCTCCCAGTGCGGCGGCTCGACGGTGCCGGCCAGCGCCCAGGCGGCCTGCCGGGCGGCGCCGCGGGCCGCGTAGTCGCCGGCGGGCGGTATCACCACGGGCAGGTCGAAGAGCAGCGGCGCGATCTCCCGGACGGCGGCCAGCCGGCCGACCGCGCCGAGTAGGAAGACCCTCCGCAGCGGCACGCCCTGGGCCCGCAGCACGTCCAGCGCCTCGGCGATGTTGCAGAGCATGCCCTCCACCGCGGCCCGGGCCAGGTGCTGGGGCGCCATCGACTCGGCCCGCAGACCGGTCAAGGTGCCTGCGGCGCTGGGGAGTTTGGGGGTGCGCTCGCCGTCCAGGTAGGGCAGCAGCACCATCCCGTACGAGCCTGGGGTGGACTGCAGGGCCAGCTCACTGAGCCCGGCCAGGTCGGTGCCGAGGATGCCGGCCATCGAGCGCAGCACCTGGGCGGCGTTGAGGGTGCCGACCATCGGCAGGTGGTGGCCGGTGGCGTCGGCGAAGGAGGAGACGGCGCCGGTCGGGTCGACCACGGGCTGGTCGTGCACCGCGAAGACGGTGCCGTTGCCGCCCAGCGAGACCACGGCGTCGCCGGGGGTGAGGCCGAGGCCGAGCGCGGCGGCCATGTTGTCGCCCGTCCCGGCGGAGATCAGCAGGCCCTCGGGGGTGTGCCCGGCGGGCTCGTTGGGGGCCAGCACGTCCGGCACCCGGAGCTGGTGGCCGAGCGCGAGCTCGATCAGGTCCTGCCGGTACTCGCCGGTGACCGGCGACCAGTAGCCGGTGCCGGAGGCGTCGCCCCGGTCGGTGGTGCGGCGCTTGGGGTGGCCGAGCAGCTGCCAGACCAGCCAGTCGTGCGGCAGCAGCACCTCGGCGATCCGCTTGGCCGAGACCGGCTCGTGGTCGGCCAGCCAGCGCAGCTTGGCGATGGTGTACGTCGGCGCGGGCACCGAGCCGATCGCCCGCACCCACGGCTCGGGGCCGCCGAGCGCGTCGATCAGGGCGGCGGCCGAACCGGCCGAGCGCGGGTCGTTCCAGAGCAGCGCCGGGCGCACCAGCACCCCGCCCGCGTCCAGCCCGATCAGGCCGTGCTGCTGGGCGGAGACGCCGATCGCGCGGACGCTCTCCAACAGCCCGCCGGTGGCCGCCTCGCCGAGCGAGTGCAGCCAGTTCTGCGGATCGGTCTCGGTGGCTCTGGCGTCCGGGCCCTCCTGCACCGGGTGCGGAGCACGGCCGTCGCGCAGCACGGCGCCGGTGTCGGCGTCGCACGCGACGATCCTGGTGCGAGTGGTCGAGCTGTCGATGCCCGCGACGATGGCCATGCCGAGATCATGCCTCAGCACGGGGCCCGGATGTCGGCGGGTCGGGCAAGTGTTGCCCACTCGGTACCGGCGGGTAGCTCCCGCCGGTACCGAGCCGACCCGACCCGTCGCGGTCAGTGCCGGACGGCACGCCCGCGGCCCGGGCCGGGCCGGGCACCCTCGTGCCGCCCGGGCCGGGCACCCTCGCGGTCAGGGCCGGACGGTGCCCCAGCTGTCGTCCTCGGCGTGCTGGCGGTTGAACAGTGCGACCCGGTCGGTGACCGCGTTCGGCAGCCGGTCACCGACCTTGTCGGCCACCGCTCCGGCGGCCTTGCCGGCCACCGCACCCACCTGGTGCCTGGCCTTGCCGGCCGCGTCCTGCACCCGGGGGTCCTGGGCGATCTGCCGGGCCGTCTTGGAGATCTGCTCGTACCGCTGCCGCCCCGCCCGGGCGCCCAGCACGTAGCCGATCCCGACTCCGACGACCAAGCTCAGCTTCCACATGCTCGGCTTCCACCCTTCCTTGCGGACTCTGCCGCATTGCCCTACCCGTCCGTCCCGGCGGCGAACCACCGGGCCGCTGGCGGGTCCGGGCCACGCGCTCCCCCCGCCGTCCCCCAGCATCCCCGCCAGGCCCGCCGCCCGCCCACCGGGCGCGCCGAGCGGGGGTCGAGCAGGTCAGCCGGGAAAGCGATTGGCGGAGCACCCCCCTGAGTGCGCTAATGTATGTCCCGCAGCGAGCGCCGCAGGGCCGGGTGACCGACCCCCACAGCACCAGCTCAATCCCCCATAGCTCAATTGGCAGAGCAGCCGACTGTTAATCGGCAGGTTATTGGTTCGAGTCCAATTGGGGGAGCTCGGAAGGTCCACGTGGCCTTCCGGTGCTGCGCGTTCGATCCCCCATAGCTCAATTGGCAGAGCAGCCGACTGTTAATCGGCAGGTTATTGGTTCGAGTCCAATTGGGGGAGCTTCACCCTGTGAGGGGTGAGTTGCGCAGAGCGAAGGCCCTCCGGTCACCGGAGGGCCTTCGTGTTTCCCGGGCCTCCCCGGGCCCCTCGGGCCGGGGCCTCAGGCGCCGGTGGCCTGGCGGTAGAGCTCGGCCACCCGGCGGTCGAAGGTGATGCTGTACGAGGTCTGGTCGGTCGCCCCGCCCTGCTCGTAACCGCCGATCACGCCGACCACCTGGCCGGACTTGGTCAGCCAGGGGCTGCCGCTGGTGCCGTCGGTGTAGCCGTGGCAGTCGAACCGCTCCTGGGTGTCGCTGAACCGGCTGGTCCGGACGGAGCAGGTGATCGGGGTCTCGCTGGTGCTCGGATAGCCGGTGACGGAGACCCGCAGACCGAAGCCCTGGTCGGTGGCCAGCTCGTTGCCCCCGAGCACGTCCTGGATCTGCCGGCCGTTCCGGGCGTCCACGGTGATGAAGGCCACGTCGTACTCCGGGTCCTCGGAGGCCGTCCAGTGCGGGTCCACGAAACTCCCGGTGGCCGTCCAACTCCCGTACGGCGCCTGACCGTTGCGGTAGCCCGGCACGAAGACCAGGTCGTCGAGCCGACCGTTGACCGAGGTGTAGACGCAGTGCGCGGCGGTCACCAGAAGGTTGTGCCGGGGGCTGTCCACCACGCTGGCCGTGCAGCCGCGCTCACCACCCAGCTCGCCGAGGAAGAGGGTGCCGATCCGGTCGTCCGCCCCGCCCGCCTCGGCCGGCCGGGAGGTGGGCATGCCGTCCGGCCCGGCAGTGCCCGCGCCGGAGCAGCCGGCGAGCAGCGCCAGGGCGGCGGCCGTGGCCGCGCCGAGGCGGGCGGCCCGGCGGCCGAGGGACCGTACGCACGCCATCCGCCGCTCCTCCCTCCTGCCGCGCCGCCGGTCGACGCGTGCGGAGGCAAGGTCTACCAGCCGGGCCGCCCCGGGCGCCAGCCTCGGGCGCCCACCGGCCCGGAAGCCACCCCGCAGGTGCCCACCGGGGCGCCCGCCCGGCCCAACCCCGCAGGTGAGAGCCGGTCAGCCGCCGGCCAGGCAGACGGCTCCAGGCGATCCGCGGCTTCAACGCCGACCCGGCGCGCGGCGTCAGCCGATCCGCAGCTTCAGCCGGTGGCCCGGTCGTAGAGCTGCTGCACCTCGTCGCCGAAGTAGCTGCTGTACGAGGTGTCGGGGCTGTCCCCGCCCTCCTGGTAGCCGCCGATCACGCCCACCACCGTGCCGGTGTGGGTGTTCGGGTCGAGGTCGGTGATCCAGGGGCTGCCGCTGGTGCCGCCGGTGTAGTCGGGGCAGTCGATCCGCAGCTGGGTCGGGCTCTGCTCGGTGGTGTTGTTGACGCAGGTGATCGGCACGTCGCCGCTGCTCGGGTAGCCGGTCACCCGGACCGGCAGCCGGTAGCCCTTGTTGACACCCAGGGCGTTGGCCCCGAGCACCTGCTGCACCTGCTTGCCGCCCTGGGCCTGCACCACCGCGAAGGCCACGTCCAGGTCCGGGTTGCCCTGCTCCGACCAGCTCGGGTCCACCGTGATCGAGACCAGCGGCCAGACCCCGTTCGGGGTGTCGCCGTTGCGGTATCCGGGGATGAAGACGAGATCGCTGCGCTGGCCCGCGATCGGGTCGTAGACGCAGTGCGCGGCCGTGATGATCAGGTTGAGCCCGGCGCTGTCCACCACGCTCGCGGTGCAGAAGTGGTCGCCGTCGGCGTTGTGCGTGAAGACGGCCCCGACCAGGCCGTTGGTCGGGGTGGCCTTGGCCGTCCTGGTCGTGCCCGCGTGCTTGGCGATCGCGCTCAGGATCCGATCCCGGGACCACCCGTGCGCGTCCCCCGAGGCGCTCGCCCCGGATTTGCTCGCCACCGGCGCCGCGCTGGGCGGGCCCCCGGCCGCCCCCGAGCCGCACCCGGCCGCCCCGAGGGCCAGCACCCCGGCCAGCAGCCCGCTCGTCCAGCCCCGCACCACCGCTCGGCCCGCCATCCGCGCCACCGCCTCCGTCTCTCCGGCCCAAGCCGACGCCCCCAAGCCTCACCCGCCCGGGACGGCCCCGCACATCGACACCCCGGAGGCTCTTCGAGTGACCGGAACACCCGCCAAGGGATTATGAGTCCCTTGGCCCGCTCTCCGGCCGACCGCGCCGACGGCCCGGCGGGGTGGCGGCCCGGCGGCTCGACCCGAGGCCCGGCCGACCGCACCGGCCGACCGTCGGCGGCCTCACGCCCCCCGGATGCGCCCCCGGCGCGCACCACGGCTGATCGACCGGCTATGCTGCCGGGGACGGCCCTGAGGGGCCGTCTGCTGCTGCATCGGCTCGCGCCGCGCTGCACGGCGAACCGGGGCGGTAGCTCAGCCGGTTAGAGCAGGGGACTCATAATCCCTTGGTCGTGGGTTCGAGTCCCACCCGCCCCACCTCATGCCCGACGGGCCGTCAGCCGCCCGAGCCGTGCGCTCGCCCTGCCGCCCCCTCGGGGGCGCCGCTCTTGCCGGGAACACCTCACACTCCCTGGCGCAGATTCTAGAGCAGCCGAGCCTCCGGACCCCCTCCGCCGCCCCGGATTTCACCCCTTCGGGGCCCCCTGCGCGCGCTCCGGCCATCGGTGGCTCGATTTCAACACAATCCGCCAACAGCCAACAGAAGTCCCCGCACAAGCCTGTTGGTTATGTGACATGTGCCATTACACTCACCCATCAGCGCCTCCGGTCGAACCCCCACTCGGCCAGCTGACCTGTGCTCTCTTTCCCCGGATTCTCCCGGCTCCTCCACCTGTGCGTTCCTGTTCGACCCCGGCGCTCCCCCACTCGTACGCGTCCCCGGAGTCACTCCATGCGCGCTTCACGCGGCAGAGCCGCCCGCCTGCCCAGCATCCTGCTGGCCCTCTCGATGGCCCTCCCCGGCCTCGGCGCCCTCTCCCTCACCGCGGCCTCCCCGGCGGCCGCCCTCGGCAACGGCACCGCCCTCACCCCGCCGATGGGGTGGAACTCCTGGAACGCCCTGGGCACCCAGGTCAACCAGCAGCAGGTCGTGCAGACCATCGACTTCATGTCGGCCAACGGCCTGGTCGCCGCCGGCTACGACACCGTCACCATCGACGACGGCTGGTCGATGCTCTACCGCACCGACCAGAGCAGCTGGTTCAAGCGCACCGCCGACGGCGCGATGCAGCTCTACGACAACAGCGGCAACCCGGTCAGCGGCACCGACGGCACCGGCAACGACCCGACCTCGGGCCACCTCCAGCCGGACCCGCGCACCTTCCCCGGCCAGACCGTCAACGGGCAGACGCTGAACGGGATCCAGTACCTCTCCTGGTACGCGCACAGCAAGGGCATGAAGCTCGGCCTCTACGCCACCGACACCTACGAGACCTGCCAGATGCACCCCGGCAGCCTCGGCCACGAAGCCACCGACGCCACGGACTTCGTCTCCTGGGGCGTCGACTACGTGAAGTACGACGACTGTCCGTACGGCCCGCAGATCATCGGCCCGGACGGCCACAACTACTACACCCAGGGCGTGGGCAAGGAGCTCACCAAGTCGATCTACGCCCGCACCCAGGCCTTCCAGCGGGCGCTGGACGCGGCCTCCGCCGCCCAGGGCCGCCCGAAGGTCACCCTCAGCGTCTCGGCCCAGCCGGTGCACAGCGGCGTGCCGTACCTGCTGGAGGCGAACGACCCGGCCCGGACCGACCCGGTGATCCAGGCCGCGGGCACCCCCGCCTTCCAGTCGCCCGGCTACGCGCCGACCGGCGTCTGGTGCGGCCAGGTGGCCAACCTCTGCCGGATCGGCGGCGACCGCGACAGCGAGCTGGACGGCGTGCTGTACAACGGCCAGCTGCAGACGGCGCTCCGGTACCCGGGCAACGTGCACCCGGGCAGCTGGAACGACATGGACATGATGTTCACCGGCTGGAAGTACGCCTACGGCCTGTACGGCGTGACCGACAACTGCACCTGCCACAAGCCCTTCACCGACGACGAGTCGCGCAGCGAGCTGTCGATCCTCTCGATGATGGCCGCCCCGCTGATCTCCGGCGCCGACCTGCGCACCGCCGCCCAGACCCAGGTGAGCCAGAACGGCTACAGCTGGTCCACCGGCATCGACGCCGACAGCCTCTCCTTCCTGAAGAACCGCGACATGATCGCGATCGACCAGGACGCGCTGGCCAAGCCCGCCACCCTGGTCGGCGCCGCCCCGCGCAGCTCCACCGCGCCGGTGGTGCTGCGCCGCCCGCTCGCGGGCGGCGACACCGCCGTGCTGCTGGTCAACCAGGACCCGAACAACTGGCAGACCGTCACCACCACGCTGGCCGCGGCCGGCCTGACCGGCCCGGGCTACTCGTACAAGGAGACCTGGACCGGCGCCACCGGCACCACCACCGGCACCATCGGCGGCGGCTGGGTCGCCCCGCACGGCGTCGCGCTCTACCGCCTGACCCCGCTGGCCACCACCGTCCCGGCCACCGTGATCAACGACGGCAGGTACCACGGCCTGGCCGCGGGCGGCACCGCCGGCCTGGCCCTGGAGGCCTCCGGCACCTGCTCCGCCGCGGTCGGCCAGAACGCCGACGTCAACACCTGGTGGTCGGACCACACCTCCGAGCAGTGGACCTTCACCACCAACCCGGACGGCACCGTCCGGATCAGCGACAACTGCAACACCGGCACCCAGCAGCACACCGTGCTCGCCGCCGGCACCCAGCCCGGCAACAGCGCCTACCTGCTCAACTACTCGCCCGGCAACCCCTGGCAGGAGTGGAAGGTGGTGCAGAACAGCACCACCGGCGCGCTCACCATCACCAACGTGGCCACCGGCCTGGTGCTCGACGCCAACGGCACCGCCACCGGCACCACCGTGGTGACCAACAACGCCAACCCGGCCGCGCCCGGCCAGTCCTGGACGCTGCTCTCCTAGCACCGGCGGCCCACGAGGGGGGATCAACCGATCGGTTGATCCCCCCTCCACCGTTGCCGCCACCAGGTGGAGCCCACCGGTCGATGCCCGCACCCCGGCCCGCGCGGGAATCTTGAGGCAGCGGAGGGGAACGGCCCCACCGGGCGGGGAGCGAGGACGAGATGGCGGTCATCGAGGTGACGGGGTTGCGCAAGGCCTACGGGCGGCGCACCGTGCTCGACGGGGTGGAGTTCGACGTCGAGGAGGGCGAGATCTTCGGCCTGCTCGGCCCGAACGGCGCCGGCAAGACCACCACGGTGGAGTGCTGCGAGGGCCTGCGCCGCCCGGACGCCGGCACCGTCCGGGTGCTCGGCCTCGACCCCGTCCGGGACGCCCGGCAGCTGCGCCCGCTGGTCGGCGTCCAGCTCCAGCAGGCCCAACTCCAGGACAACCTGCGGCTGGTGGAGGCGCTGGAGCTCTACGCCTCCTTCTACCCCCGCCCCCGCCCGATCGGCGAGCTGCTGGAGCAGTGGGGCATCGCCGACCACGCGCAGACCAAGTTCGGCAAGCTCTCCGGCGGCCAGCGCCAGCGGCTCTTCATCGCGCTGGCCCTGATCGGCCGCCCCGAGGTGGTCTTCCTGGACGAGCTGACCACCGGCCTCGACCCGCAAGGGCGCCGCGACACCTGGGAGTTGGTCCGCCAGGTGCGCGAGGAGGGGGTCACCGTGGTGCTGGTCTCGCACTTCATGGACGAGGTCGAGGCGCTCTGCGACCGGGCCGCCGTGCTGGACGGGGGCCGGATCACCGCCCTCGGCACCCCGGGCGAGCTGGTCGCCCGCTCGGGCGTCGGCAGCGAGCTCAGCTTCCGCACCCACGAGGCGCTCAGCGCCGCCGAACTCCGCCTGCTGCCCGGCGTCTTGGCCGTCACCGAGCAGGACGGACGCACCGTGATCACCGGCACCGGCACCTTCGCCGACGAGGTCACCGGCCTGCTGGCCCGCCGGGGCGTGGTCGTCACCGGCCTGCGCGTCCACGAGCACACCCTGGACGACGCCTACCTGGCCCTGACCAACCGCCGGCGCTGACCGGCCCACCAGCGCCGGCCACCCTCTCCTTCCAGTCTCCCGGAGCCCGCCATGACCACCACCGCCCTGCGCCGCCTCGCCCTGACCGAGACCAAGCTCTTCCTCCGCGACCCCGTCGGCGCCTTCTTCAGCCTGGCCTTCCCGGTCGTCCTGATGGGCATCCTCGGCGCCATCCCGGCCATGCGCCGGCACACCGCCGAGCTGCACGGACACAGCGTGCTCGACCTCTACGCACCGATCCTCGCCGTCTTCGCCCTGCTCACCCTGGCCATGAACGGCCTGCCCCCGCTGCTGGCCGGCTACCGCGAGAAGGGCGTGCTGCGGCGGCTCTCGGTCAGCCCGGTCCGGCCCGCGCTGCTGCTGGGCGCGCTGCTCCCGCTCTACCTAGGCGTCGCGGTGGTCTCGCTGATCCTGGTCACCATCGTCGGCCAGATCTGCGGGGTCTCACTGCCGCAGGCGATCCCCTCCTTCCTGCTCGCCTTCCTGCTCTCCGCAGCCGCCCTGTTCGGCCTGGGCCTGCTGGTCGCCGCCGTGGTGCCCACCGGCAAGGCCGGCAACGCGATCGGCGCCACCCTCTTCTTCCCGCTGATGTTCTTCTCCGGCATCTGGATCCCCCGCGACTCGGGCCCCGGGTGGCTGCGCCGGATCGGCGACTTCACCCCGAGCGGCGCCGCCGTCCAGTCGCTCCAGGACGCCTGGCAGGGCCACTTCCCGCACGGAGTGGATCTCCTCACACTGGGGGTGTTCGCCCTCGTCACCGCAGGTGCGGCTGCCAAGCTGTTCCGGTGGGAGTGACCGAAGTGCCCCGAGGGGTCGATGTGACGGGTGAGGCCGAAATGATCAGCGTCCCCGCCGAGACCGGTTTGCCTGCCGAGACCAGTGTGCCTGTAGAGACCGGCGTCCCCGCCGAAACCGGCGCCGGCACCGAGACCCAGCGGCTCGACAGCTGGCAAGGCCGACTGGACCGGGCCCTCGGCCCGGTCGGGTACGCCTGCTGGGCGGTGGCCACCATCCTCGCCACCGCCCTCCCCTCCCCCCACGCCCGGCCGTTGACCACCACACTCCCGGTGGCCGCGGCCGCGCTGGCGTTCCTGCTGGCCCGCACCGCCCTGGACCGCTTCCCGGCCGCCGCCGGCCGCACCCGGTACAGCCTGCCGCTCTTCCTCGGCCTGCTGACCACCACCCTCCTACTGGTGCTCTGCGACCCCTGGTTCGGCTTCTTCAGCTTCGCCGGCTACGTGCACGCCGCGCGCTACCTGCACGGACCGGCCCGGCTGCTCGGGGTGGCCCCCGCCATCCCCGCCTCCATCTCGCAGACCGGCAGCCGGATCCCGAGCAGCGGCCCGCAGCTCGGCGGCTTCCTCGCCGTCCTCACCCTCAACCTCACCGTGATCGGCGTGATCAGCGCCCTCGCCAGCGTCAACGCCCGCCTCAGCCTGCGCCGCCAGCAGGCCAACGCCGAACTCACCGAGGCCAACCGCCGGTTGACCGAGACCCTGGCCGAGAACGCCGGCCTGCACGCCCAACTCGTCGCCCAGGCCCGGGAGGCCGGCATCATCGACGAACGGCAGCGGCTGGCCCGGGAGTTGCACGACACCGTGGCCCAGGGCCTGGCCGGGATCGTCACCCAGCTCCAGGCCGCCGACCAGGCCCGCGAACAGGGCTCCCCCGCCGAACAGTGGCAGCGCCACCTCGACAACGCCGCCCAGCTGGCCCGGCAGAGCCTCACCCAGGCCCGCCGGGCCGTCCACGCGCTGCGCCCGGAGGAGCTCGACCGGGCCGACCTGGTCCAGGCCCTCGCCGAACTCACCGAACGCTGGGGCGAGTTGCACCAGATCAGGGCCGGCTTCACGGTCACCGGCGAGGCCCGCCCGCTGCACCCCGAGGTCGAGGTCACCCTGCTGCGCACCGCCCAGGAGTCGCTGGCCAACGTGGCCAAGCACGCCGAGGCCGGCCGGGTCGGCCTGACCCTCTCGTACATGCCCGAGCTGGTCACCCTGGACATCCGCGACGACGGGGTCGGCTTCGACCCTCGCCGCGAGCCCGCCTCCCGCGCCACCGGCGGCGGCTACGGTCTGGGGGTGATGCGCACCCGGGCCCAGCTGTTGGCCGGCCGCCTGGAGATCGAGACCGAACCGAACGGCGGCACCACCGTCTCGGTCGCGCTGCCCGCCCTCGCGCGGGCCGAATGACCCCGCCGACCGGCACGGGGACCAACCAGCACGGGGAGAGACCGAGTTGACCATCAGAGTACTGATCGTGGACGACCACCCGATCGTCCGGGACGGGCTGCGCGGGATGTTCTCCGCCGCCCCCGGCTTCGAGGTGGTCGGCGAGGCGGGGGACGGCGCCGAGGGGCTGGTGCTGGCCGAGTCGCTGCGGCCGGACGTGGTGCTGATGGACCTGCGGATGCCCCGGATGGACGGCGTCTCCACCATCAAGGCGATCACCGAGCGCGGGCTGCCCTGCCGCGTCCTGGTGCTCACCACCTACGACACCGACAGCGACGTGCTGCCCGCCGTCCGGGCCGGGGCCACCGGCTACCTGCTCAAGGACGCCGGCCGCGAGGAGCTCTTCCACGCCGTCCGCTCGGCCGCCGCCGGCGCCTCGGTGATCGCCCCCACGGTGGCCGCCAAGCTGCTCGGCCAGGTCCGCGCCCCCGCCGAGGAGTCGCTCAGCCCCCGCGAGCTGGAGGTGCTCGTCCTGGTCGCCGGCGGCCACACCAACCGGGAGGCCGCCGCCGAGCTCTTCATCAGCGAGGCCACCGTGAAGACCCATCTGCTGCACATCTACGGCAAGTTGGGCGTCAAGGACCGCGCCTCGGCGGTGGCCGCCGGCTACGAACAGGGCCTGCTCGTCCCGGGCGGTGACCGCCGCCCCTGAGGCTACGCTCCGTCACCTTCCGCTCCGACGGCCCGGCCGCCCCCAGCACCCCCGCGACACGCCCGGCCGGGCCCGCCGACCACCCCAACGGCCGAAGCCGCACCGCCCACCGAGGTACCCGGCCGTCACCTGACGGCCCTTCGACTCCGGCCCACCGCCCGTCCTCCGGAAGGACCCCGACGGGTGGCGGCCGTCCACCGCGTGACGGACGGTGATGGAGGCGCGACCACGAACCCTCCGCCGGCGAAGGGCCGGCAGTCGTCCGTCGCCGCCGGAAGGACCCAAGCAGATGCGTTTCGATCGCTCCCTCCTCGCCGCAGCGGCCGCGACCGCCGTCCTGGCCCTCGCCTCCCCCGCCGCCCACGCCGAAGCCCAGCCCGTCCGCACGGTCGCCGACGGCCAGCCCGGCTGGCAGGACTCCCAGTCCGGCAAGGAGGAGCCGAAGAAGCTCGAGAAGTCCGAGGGCAGGGGCGAGGGCAAGGCCGAAGAGGTCGCCGAGGAAGCCCCCTGGCACAAGGACAAGAAGCCCCACGGCGGCGTCCACACCGGCGGCGGCGGCCTCGCCGTCTCCACCAGCGGCCTCGCCACCGGCGGAGCCCTCCTCGCCGGCGGCCTCGCCGTAGGCGCCTACTCCCTCCGCCGCCGCGGCAACTCCACCCCCTGACGCCCCACCCCACCGGACGGGCGCGGCCCCCTGTGTCCCGCGCCCGCCCACCGGCGGTCGGCCTCCCCGGTTCGGGTACCGCCCCGTCAGGTGACGGCCCACCGGCACTCGCCTTCGCCGGCTCAGCCCTCAGTCGCCCGGTCACCAGCGTCCCCGCTGCGGCGCGCCCTCCTGTGACCTCACGCCACTCGGACCGGCCCCGGCGCCCCGCCGGAGCGCACCCCACCCCAGGAGCGTCATGACCACCGAGCCCGGCAGCCCCGGCAAGCCCTTCCGCTGGGCGGTCGGCGCAGCGCTCCTCGGCCTGCTGGTGATCTACCAGTCGGTGGACGCCACCCCCGGCCAGCCCCCGGTGGCCGCCGCGCTGGCCCCGATGTCCCCCGCCGGCCCGGCCGCCCAGGCCCCTGCGCCGGCCGCCGCCCCCGGCGCTCCCACCGCTCCCGCCACGAAGCCGAAGCCCGCCACCCCGGCCCTCCCCCGCTCGCGGCCGACCCGGCTCCGCGTGCCCCAACTCCTCATCGACGCCCCGTTCGCCGAGCTCGGCCTCACCCCGGCCGGTGCCCTGGAGGCCCCCGCCCCGGACGACAAGAACCTGGTCGGCTGGTACCGCGACGGCGCCACCCCTGGCGAACGCGGCAGCGCCGTCGTCGCCGGCCACGTCGACACCCGCACCGGGCCGGCCGTCTTCCTGCTGCTCCGCCTCCTCACCCCGGGCAGCACCGTGGAGATCACCCGCGAGGACGGCACCGTCGCCAGCTTCCTGGTCGACTCCACCCAGACCTTCCCGAAGAACGCCTTCCCGGACGCCCAGGTCTACGCCGACACCCCCGACGCCCAGCTCCGCCTGATCACCTGCGGCGGCGCGTACGACAAGAAGGCCAAGGACTACACCGAGAACGTGGTGGTCTTCGCCCACCTCCAGTCCTCCCGGCCGGCCTGAAAACCCTTGTCGCCCCAGCCAGGTCGGCCCGTAGGGTGCGCCCCATGGCCCTCACGCACCTGAACCTCACCTCCGGCCGCACGGTCGACCTCAGCCGCATCTCCTTCTCCTCGACCTACTCCGGCCTCATCGAGGGCTACCCCTGCCGCCGCCTGAACGACGCCAAGCTCACCCACCTGCTCACGGCGGCCCGACGGGACTCCGCCCTCCCGGCCCACCTGATCGAGCCCGTCCGCCACCTCCCGGACGTCCCGGCCCCGGGCGGCCCGTTCGGCCCGGTCGAGGAGTTGCCGCCGGTGATCTGCACGGCCACCCTGTACTCCAACCCGGTGGACCCGGACCTCGACACGGTGGACCACTACTCGGGCCTCACCGTGGTCTGGTTCCAGGACACCCTCACCGTCCCCACCCACGAGGACACCGAGCACCCCCTCCTCGGCCTCCCCTGGGACGACCTCGCCACCGACCTGGAGCTCTAGGGCTTCTCACCCGCCCTGGCGCCTCCGGTGCGGGCCACCGCACGCACCCCCGCCGCGTACCGCTCCAACAGCACCCGCACCACCGCCGGATGCGCCCCCAGCGGGGCCGCCGTCACCCCGCTCCCGGCCGCCGCCGCCAACCGGGCGAAGTCCCCTGGCGCGGTGAAGTACCCGGCGACGGCCGCTCCCCCGCTCGCCACCTCCGCGACCCGCGGGCCCGCCCCGGCCACGTACCCGGGCGTCACCGCGACCCCGAGCCGCCGCGCCAGCAGCCGGGCCTGCGCCCGGACGTCCTCCGCCGCGGCCGGATCCCGCGAACCGGCGGCGGCCAGCACCACCGGTTCACCGGCCCAACCCGCCTCCCACAGCCGATCGGCCAGCGCCTCCGCGAGCAGCGGGTCCGGCCCGAGCGGCGGCGCGACCACGCCCCGGACCTGCGGTGCGCCGGCCAGGGCGGCCGGCAGGTCCACCCCCGCGTGGTAGCCCCGGCTGAGCAGCAGCGGGACGAGCACCGCCGACCCGGCCAGCCCGTCCAGCACTTCGGCCAACAGCGGACCGTCCAGGCCCAAGTAGGCCAGCCGTACGTCGAGTTCGGGTCGCGCGGCCCGGACGGCCGCCGCCACCTCCCGGGTCGTGCCGGCCGCCGCCGCGTCCCGTGAACCGTGCGCGACGAGCACCAGGGCCGGCCGCCGCGCCGCGTGCAACACCCGGGGCCGTGCCCCGCCGAGGGATACCAGGGTCATACCCCCCTACCCTCCCGGCCTCCTGTTTCCCACCCGTTGCGCCCGGATCACGACTGTCACCCGGCCCCCTCACACCGGCCCCCACTGCCGGTGAGCCGCGCGTACGCCCCCCGTAACCGCCGCACACCCGCTCCGGTAACAGCCTGCCCGCAGGGTGGCTCCATGGACGCCCCCACCACCGCCCAGAGCGCCTCCTCCGCCACCGCCCCGAACACCTCCGCCGCCCGGCACGCCTCCGCCACCTCCGCCACCGACACCCACTGCCCGTACTGCGCCCTCCAGTGCGGCATGGCCCTGCGCCCGGCCACCGGCCCGGGCCCGCACCCGGTGCCGCTCACCGTGGTCGAGCGGCCCGCCTTCCCGGTCAACCGGGGTGCGCTCTGCGGCAAGGGCGCCAACGCGGCGGCCGTCCTGGACGGGGCGGCCCGGCTGACCACGCCGCTGGTCCGCCGCTCGGGCGTGCTCACCCCGGCGAGCTGGCCGGAGGCGCTGGACCGGATCGCGGAGGGGCTGCGCGGCACCGCCGAGGCCCACGGCCGGGACGCCGTCGGGGTGTTCGGCGGCGGCGGGCTGACCAACGAAAAGGCCTACCTGCTGGGCAAGTTCGCCCGCACCGTGCTCGGCACGGCGACCATCGACTACAACGGCCGGTTCTGCATGTCCTCGGCGGCGGCGGCCGGGGTACGGGCCTTCGGCCTGGACCGGGGGCTGCCCTTCCCGATGGCGGACATCCCGCAGGCCGGCTGCGTGGTGCTGGTGGGCGGCAACCCGGCCGAGACGATGCCGCCCTTCGTCCGGTACCTGCGCGAACTCCAGCAGAACGGAGGCCGGTTGATCGTGGTCGACCCGCGCCGGACCCGGACGGCCGAGCTGGCCGACCTGCACCTGCAGCCCCGCCCGGGCACCGACCTCGCCCTGGCGCTGGGCCTGCTGCACCTGATCGTCGCGGACGGCCGCACCGACGAGGAGTTCATCGCCACCCGCACCACCGGCTGGTCCCAGACCCGGGCCGCCGCGATGGCGCACTGGCCCGAACACGTGGAGGCCGTCACCGGCGTGCCGCTACCCCGACTCCGCGAAGCCGCCCGGGTGTTCGGCGAGGCGACCACAGCCATGGTGCTCACCGCCCGCGGGCCGGAGCAGCACGCCAAGGGCACCGACACGGTCAGCGCCTGGATCAACCTCTGCCTGGCCACCGGCAACATGGGCCGCCCGTACGCGGGTTACGGCTGCCTGACCGGCCAGGGCAACGGCCAGGGCGGCCGGGAGCACGGTCAGAAGGCCGACCAGCTGCCCGGCTACCGCAAGTTGACCGATCCGGCGGCCCGCGCCCATGTCGCGGCGGTCTGGGGCGTGGACCCGGCGAGCCTGCCGGGGCCCGGCCCGAGCGCGTACGAGCTGCTGGACTCGCTCGGCAGCACCGTCCGGGCGCTGCTGGTGGCCGGCTCCAACCCGGTGGTCTCGGCGCCGGGTTCGGCCCGGATCACCGAGCGGCTGGGCGCACTGGACTTCCTGGCGGTCTGCGATGTGGTGCTCTCCGAGACGGCGGAGCTGGCTGACGTGGTACTGCCGGTCACCCAGTGGGCCGAGGAGACCGGCACCATGACCAATCTGGAGGGCAGGGTGATCCTGCGCCGCCAGGCGGTCGCACCGCCGCCCGGGGTGCGCAGCGACCTCGTGGTGCTGCACGAGCTGGCCGACCGGCTGGGCGGATCGACCAAGGGCTTCCCGACCGACCCGGAGGAGGCCTTCGAGGAGCTGCGGCTGGCCTCGGCCGGCGGGGTGGCCGACTACTCGGGCATCGACTACCGCCGGATCACCGCCGAGGACGGGGTGTTCTGGCCCTGCCCCAGCCCCGGACACCCGGGCACGCCACGGCTGTTCCTCGACCGCTTCGCCACCGAGGACGGCCGGGCCAGGTTCACCCCGGTCCAGCACCGACCCCCGGCCGAGGAGCCCTGCGCGGAGTACCCCGTCCGGCTGACCACCGGCCGCGTCCTCGCCCAGTACCAGTCCGGCACCCAGACCCGCCGCGTCCCCGCCCTCAACTCGGCTGCCCCGGGCCCCTTCGTGGAGCTCCACCCCCAACTCGGCGCCCGCCTCGGCCTGCGCGAGGGCGACCAGGTCGCCGTGGTCAGCCGCCGTGGCCGCGCGATCGCCCCGGCCCGCCTGACCACCGCGATCCGCCCCGACACCGTCTTCATGCCCTTCCACTGGCCCGGCGAGGGCAGCGCCAACCTCCTCACCAACCCGGCCCTCGACCCCACCTCCCGGATGCCCGAGTTCAAGACCTGCGCCGTCCGCCTCGAACTCCCCTGACCCACGCCGCCCCGGCCTCACCCCACTCCCGCCCCGCGTTTCCCTCTCCTCACCGCCCCCTCCCCTCACCGCTGAGCTTGAAGTTCCGACCGCGAAACAGCCGAACACCCGACGGGTAACACCCCTTGACCAGGCTGGTGACCATGACAGCGACCGAGACCCCCGCCCCCGCCCACCCCGTCGTGGTGGTCGGTGGCGGCATGGCCGGCCACCGGCTCGCCCAGCAGCTCGTGTCGCACGGCCACCCCCACGTGGTGCTGCTCGGCGAGGAGGAGCACCCGCCGTACAACAGGGTGCTGCTCGCCGAGGTGCTGGCCGGCCGCTACCGCCCCGAACTCGCCGCCCTCGCCGCGCTGCCGCCCCAGGTGGTCCGCCACCAGGCCCGGGCAGTCCGGATCGACCGGCTCCAGCGCCGAGTCCTCTGCGACGACGGGGCCGAGCTCACCTACAGCGCTCTCGTCCTCGCCACCGGCAGCAACCCCGTCCTACCGCCGCTGCGTGGCCTCTTCCCCCGGCCCACCGACCACGAACTCCCCTCCGGAGTCTGCACGTTCCGCACCATGGCCGACTGCGCCGAGCTCGAATCCCGCCTCCCGGCGGCCAAGCGCGCCGTGGTGGTGGGCGGCGGACTGCTGGGGGTCAGCGCGGCCCGCGCCCTGGCCGCCCGGGGCGTCCAGGTGCTCCTGGCCCATCAGGGCGAGCACCTCATGGAGCACCAACTCGACACCGAGGCAGCAGAGTTGATCAGGCATCACCTACTCGCCCAGCAGATCGAAATCCACACCGAGTGCCGCGTCCGCGTGGTCCTCACCGCCCCGGACCCGGACAACCGCCCCACCGACCCCCGCCACCCCACCGACCTCCGCCGCCTGACCGGCGTCGAACTCGCCGACGGCTTCCGCCTCGCCACCGAGCTCCTGGTGATCGCCACCGGCGTCCGCCCCCGCATCGGCCTGGCCCAGGCCGCTGGACTGACGATTCGTCAAGGCATTGTCGTGGACGACCAGTTGCGCACCAGCGACCCGCACATCCACGCCATCGGCGACTGCGCCGAACACGAGGGCACGGTCTACGGACTGGCCGGCCCCGCCCTGGAGCAGGCCGACCACCTCGCCCGCGTCCTCACCCGACCGGATGCCCCTCACCAGCTTGGCTACCGGGGCAGCCGTCTCCTCACCCGCCTCACCCTCACCCCACCCGCCGCCACCTCCACCGGTACGGCCACCGGCACCCCCGACCCGCTCGACCTGGCCACCTTCGGCGCCACCGAGCCCAGCCACCCCGAGGACAGCGTGGTCCGGCTGGCCGACGCCCACCGCGGCACCTACCGCAAGGTGATCGTCCGCCACGACCGCCTGATCGGCGGGGTCCTGCTGGGCGACCTCGACACCGTCGGCGACCTCGCCCACGCCTGGCAGGACGACCAACCCCTGACCACCCACCCGCTCCACCTCCTCACCACCCGGGCCACCCACCCCGCCTGAGCCCGAACCCCGGAAACCCCACCCACCCGAGCCCCGTCCGGCTCACCACCCCACCCCGGAGGGACACCCCGATGACCACCACCCCCCGGCCGACCCTCCTGCTGGTCGGCTACGGCATGGTCGGCCACCGCCTCCTCACCGCTCTGGCCGAGACTGGCGCCGCCAACCGGTACCACGTCCTCGTGCTCGCCGAGGAGCCCCGCCCGGCCTACGACCGGGTCGCGCTCACCTCCTACTTCGCCGGCCGCACCCCCGAACAACTGCTGCTCGCCGAGGCCGGCTTCGCCGAGCGGTACGGCTACGAGATCCGCCTCGCGACCCCCGCCACCGCGATCGACCGCGCCGCCAAGCGGGTCACCACCGCCGACGGCGGGGTGCTCGACTACGACGTGCTGGTGCTGGCCACCGGCTCGTACCCGTTCGTGCCGCCGGTACCGGGCAAGGACGGAGCGGGCTGCTTCGTCTACCGCACCATCGAGGACCTGCACGCGATCGAGGCGTACGCGGCCGGGGCGAAGGTCGGCGCGGTGGTCGGCGGCGGCCTGCTCGGTCTCGAGGCGGCCGGGGCGCTCAAGGGCCTCGGCCTGGAGACCCACGTGGTGGAGTTCGCGCCCCGGCTGATGCCGGTGCAGGTGGACGAGGGCGGCGGGGAGGCGCTGCGCCGCACCATCGAGGAGCTGGGCGTGATCGTCCACGCGGGCGTGGGCACCAGCACGGTCGAGCTCTCCGCCGAGGGCGCCGCGAACGCGATGACCTTCACCGACGGCTCCCGGCTGGAGACCGACCTGGTGGTCTTCTCGGCCGGCGTCCGCCCGCGCGACCAGCTGGCGCGCGACTGCGGCCTTGCCGTCGGCGAGCGCGGCGGCATCGCCGTGGACGAGTACTGCCGCACCTCCGACGCACACGTCTACGCGATCGGCGAGTGCGCCCTCGCGGTGGACGGCCGGGTCTACGGCCTGGTCGCCCCCGGCTACGAGATGGCCCTCACCGTCGCCCAGCAGCTGGCCGAGACCACGCCCAGGCCCTTCACCGGCGCCGACCTCTCCACCAAACTCAAGCTGCTCGGCGTGGACGTGGCCAGCTTCGGCGACGCCTTCGGCACCACGCCCGGCGCGCTCGACGTGGTCTACTCCGACTCCCGCGCCGGGATCTACAAGAAGCTGGTGGTCACCCCCGAGGGCGCGCTGCTCGGCGGCATCCTGGTCGGCGACGCCGAGGCCTACGCGACGCTGCGCCCGCTGGCCGGCACCGGCGAGCCGCTGCCCGTGCCCGCCGAATCCCTGGTGCTGCCCGCCGGGATGGCCCCGCCGGTCTCGCTCGGCGGCTCGGCGCTGCCGGACGAGGCGGTGGTCTGCAACTGCCACAACGTCACCAAGGGCCGGATCCGGGGCGCCGTCACCGAGCACAGCTGCACCACCGTGCCGCAGGTGAAGAGCTGCACCAAGGCGGGCACCGGCTGCGGCTCCTGCCTCAAGCTGGTCTCCACCCTGGTCACCGAGGAGCTGGAGGCCTCCGGCGTCACCGTCGACAAGGGCCTCTGCCCCTGCTTCGAGCACACCCGCGCCGAGCTCTTCGAGATCGTCCAGGTCACCGGCATCGCCACCCACGCCCGCCTGCTCGCCGAGTACGGCCGCCTGAGGGGTCGGGCCACCGAGGGCTGCGAGATCTGCAAGCCGACCGTGGCCTCGATCATCGCCTCGCTCGCCCCCGAGCTGCCGGCCAGCACCCACATCCTGGACGGGGAGCAGGCCGCGCTCCAGGACACCAACGACCACTTCCTCGCCAACCTCCAGCGCAACGGCTCCTACTCCGTGGTGCCGCGCATCCCCGGCGGCGAGATCACCCCGGAGCGGTTGATCGTGATCGGCGAGGTGGCCCGCGACTTCGGCCTCTACACCAAGATCACCGGCGGCCAGCGGATCGACCTGTTCGGCGCCAGCGTCGACCAGCTCCCGCTGATCTGGGCCCGACTGGTCGCGGCCGGCTTCGAATCCGGGCACGCCTACGGCAAGTCACTGCGCACGGTGAAGTCCTGCGTCGGCTCGACCTGGTGCCGGTACGGGGTGCAGGACTCGGTGGCGATGGCGATCGGGCTCGAACTCCGCTACCGGGGGCTGCGCAGCCCGCACAAGCTCAAGTCGGCGGTCTCGGGCTGCGCCCGCGAGTGCGCGGAGGCCCGGGGCAAGGACTTCGGGGTGATCGCCACCTCCAACGGCTGGAACCTCTACGTCGGCGGCAACGGCGGTGCCACCCCCCGGCACGCCGACCTGCTCGCCCAGGAACTGACGGACGAGCAGCTGATCAGGCTGATCGACCGGTTCCTGATGTTCTACATCCGCACGGCCGACCGGCTGGAGCGCACCTCCGTCTGGCTGGAGCGGATCGAGGGCGGGCTCGACCACGTCCGGGACGTGGTGGTGCACGACTCCCTCGGCCTGGCCGCCGAACTGGAGGCCCGGATGGCCCGCCACGTGGGCAGCTACCAGGACGAGTGGGCCGCCACCCTGGCCGACCCCGACCGGCTCGCCCGCTTCGTCTCCTTCGTCAACGCCCCGGGCGTGCCGGACCCGAGCATCCGCTTCACCCCGGAACGCGACCAGGTCAAGCCGGACCTGGCCGTGCTGGCCACCGCCGAGGACCTGCTCGCCCCGCTCGACCTCCCGCTGCTCGGCACCCGCTGACCACCCCCCTGACTTGGAGCCCCGATGACCACATCCGCCACGCTCACCCCGAAGGTAGCGCTGCACACCGACAACGGCTGGCTCCCGGTCTGCGACTGGGACCGGCTGACCCCCGGCCGGGGCGTCGCAGTGCTGCTCCCGGACGGCCGGCAGGCCGCCGTGTTCCGCGACGGCGCGGGCCGGCTCCACGCCCTCGGCAACCGCGACCCCTTCACCGGCGCCTACGTGCTCTCCCGCGGCCTGCTCGGCTCCACCCCCGAGGGCAGGGTCTACGTCGCCTCCCCGCTGCTCAAGCAGCGCTTCGACCTTGGCACCGGCGAGTGCCTGGACGACCCGGCCGTCCGCGTCCCGACCCACCGGGCCCGCCTCCAGGACTGACCCGTCGCACCGCCGCGCCTCTCGCGCCGGTCATCCCCCTGACCGACCATCCCTCCCACCGGCCATGCCTCTGACCCGCCGAACGAGATCTTGATCACTCCGGCTGCGGGCCCCGGCCGGGGGGCTTCACTCCCGGACGGCCCGCAGCACCGCCGCCGCCATCCCCTGCTGCCCCTGGGCATTGGGGTGCACCGGCGCCATGCCGGCCGCCGGCAGCGGCGGCTCGATCCACCGCACGCCCTCCCCGGCGCACATGTCGTGCCCGAGGGAGGGCGTGAAGGTGTCCACGTACGCCGCCCCGGCCGCCTTCGCGCGCTCGGCCAGCATCGCGTTGAGGGCGGTCTCCTTCTCCCGGAGGAAGCCCACGTCCCCGGTGCTCACCCCGCGTCCGAGCGTCTCGGCGCAGCCCGCGCCGTCCGCCGGGAAGAGTGACGGGTAGCCCACCACGTACACCCGGGCCTGCGGGGCCCGCGCCCGGATCTGCCGCAGCACGGCGTCCAGCCGGGACCCGGCGGTCTCCACCCGCTGCTCGAGCTCGTCCCGCCCGCCCTCGGTGTAGTGCTGCCGGCAGGGCGCGTCGCCCTTCACCAGGCCGAGCGCCGCCTTGAGGCCCTGGGCCGCGCACTCCGTGACCACCCCGACGAAGCCGGCGTCGTTGCCGCCGACCCCGAGGGTGACCAGGCGGGTGGCGGCGGAGAGCGCGTCCAGCTGCGGGGCGTTGGTGCCGCTCGCCGTGCGCTGGGACTCCGTCAGATCGGCGGTGGTCGCGCCGGTGCAGCTCACGTCGGTGAAGCCGGCCCCGGCCAGCCCGACGGCCTTGGCCACCAGTGCGGGGTAGTTCACACCCGAGCGGGCACACCCCGCGGGCTCGCCCACCTTCGGCGCGATCCCGAGCCCCGAGGTGTAGGAATCCCCCAGCGCCACGTACGGCCCCACCGGCGCCCGCGGGCTCGGGCTCGCGCTCGGCGCCGCCGCAGCTTTCGCCACCGGCCCACCGACCCCGGCGCTGCACCCGGCTCCGGCCAGCGCCAGCACTCCGGCCAGCCCGACCAGCAGCCCCGCCCGGCTCCGCCCCACGGCCCCTCCCCCCGCCCGGCTCACTCGGTGTCGCGCTCGTGCTCCGCCAGGAACTCCTCGAACCGGCGGCCCAGCTCCTCCGCCGAGGGCAGGTCGACCGGCTCGGCCAGCAGGCTCTCGCGGCCCTCGGCCCCGGCCACCGCGTCGTACTGGCTCTCCATGCCCCGGATGGCGGCGCGCAGCTCGTCGTCCCCGCGGGCCAGCTGCTCCTCGATGTCGGCGTAGACCTCGCCGACCCGGTCGCGCAGCTCGGTGCCGGGCAGCACCAGGCCGCTGGCCGACTGCACGGACTCCAGGATCAGCACGGCGGCCGCCGGGTAGGGCGAGCGGGCCACGTAGTGCGGCACGTGGACGGCGAAGCCCAGCACGTCGTGGCCGGCGTCGGCCAGCCGGTACTCCACCAGGGCCTGGGCGCTGCCGGGCACCTGGGCCTGGTCGAACCAGCTCGGGTGGCCGGGGGCCAGGTCGAGCCGGGTGCCGTGCGGGGTGAGGCCGACCGGGCGGGTGTGCGGCACGCCCATCGGGATGCCGTGGAAGTCGACCGAGAGCCGCACCTCGAAGCGCTCGACCAGCTCGCGGACGGCCGCGGCGAAGAGCTCCCACTCGGTGTCCGGCTCCGGACCGGTGAGCAGGAGGAAGGGCGTTCCGACAGAGTCGTGTACCAATCGGAGCAGGATCTCGGGCGGCTCGTACGCCGTCCAGCTGTCCTTGGTGAAGGTCATCACCGGGCGACGGGCCCGGTAGTCCACCAGCCGGTCGTGGTCGAACCGGGCCACGACCTGCGGCGACCCGTGCTCCAACAGGTGCGCCACCACCTGACCGCCGGCCTCACCGGCGTCCATGAAGCCCTCGAAGTGGTACAGCAGCACCAGCCCGGCCGCCTCGGGCCCGGCTGCGGCGTCGGCGGCGACCAGCGCGGCCACACCCTGCGGCTCCAGCTGGTACAGCTCCTTGGGTTCCCGCACTGCGCACCCAACCCCGTTCTGTCTCGTCCGTCGTGTCCGGCTGCCGTCCGCTCGGGATCGACCGCCTGACCTGGCCTTTCGAACCGCGCTGCCCGTTCGGGCAGGCGCGGGTCGTCCGCTCAGTCCAGCGTGCCGGAGGCCGCCGACATTCCCGGTGACTGACGAGGTAACGGAGATGTCCCCGCCCAGGTTCCGTCCCGGGCCTTGTGTCCGGCTTCAGGGCCGGGCGCACGCCCCCCGCCGGCCCCGGCCACGCCCCCGTCATCATCGCACCCGGTGCGAAACCGCTGGTGAGCGCCGTCCCGGTGGCCTTAGACTGCGGTGGCGACGATCACTCCAGGAGCCGCGCCGGACACCTCCGGACGGCTCCGCCAGGGCCCCGCCGGGGCCACCGAGCAGCCGCGGGCGGGGGCCCCTCCACCCCGTTGGCGCGCCGCGAGGTGACGCACCGCGTTCTGGCGGGTATCGTCCTCTCGCTGACCCGCATCGCCGCGCCGTCGTCACGTCGTTCGTCACGCCGTCGTCCCGGCCCGGCCAATGTGCGGTCAGCCACTCGCACCGCACCTTGCCTTCACCTGGCCGCCTGCTTCCCTTCGCGCTCTCATTCTCCTCTCGGCCATCTCGCGGACGCACACTGTCCCCTCCGCTCGTCATGCCGGACCGGTCCGTAGACCCGTGTCCGCCCGGCAACGAGCCGCCCGCTTCCGGGCCGCCTTCTCCGCCGCACGACCGGGCCCTGCCGGCGTGAGCGATCCGCCCCCCACGGCGGCCGGCGGCGCGCGCCGGAGCTGGGGCGAAACGACCACCGCCCTCGTGCCGTACCCCGGTACGAGGTCCCTCCGACCGCCGAAGGACCGAAGGTTCCGTGCCCGTACCCGTAACCCTCATCGGCCGCACCACGCGGCTGGAGCCCCTCGCCGAGCACCACGCGGAGGCTCTCGCCGAGGCAGGCGCCGAGGATCGTACGACCTACGCCTTCACGCCCGTCCCGCACAGCCTGGAAGCCGCCCGGGAGTACATCGCCCGCGCGCTGGCCGACCAGGCGGCCGGGCGTTCGCTGCCGTTCGCCACGGTCAGCGTCGCCGACAACCGGGTGGTGGGCTCCACCCGGTTCCAGGAGCTCGACTACTGGCAGGGGCCGATGGTCTGGCCCCCGACCCCTGGCGTGCCCCACGGTGACCCGCTGCTGGCCGTGCCCGACGCCGCCGACCTGGGCGGCACCTGGCTCTCCGCCCGGGCCCAGGGCACCGGCATCAACACCGAGGCCAAGCTCCTGATGCTGCGCCACGCCTTCGAGACCTGGGGCGTGCAGCGGATCTCGCTCCGCGCCGACGCCCGCAACCTGCGCTCGCGCACCGCGATCGAGCGCCTGGGCGCCACCTGCGAGGGCGTCCGCCGGGCCCACTCGCGGGGCCTGGACGGGATCGTCCGCTCGACGGCCTTCTACTCCATCCTCGACGAGGAGTGGCCGGCCGTCCGCGACATCATCGAGCTCCGGATCGCCGCGGCCACCTCGCCGAGCGCCCCGGACCCGGCCATCTCCCAGGAGTGTCTTAGACACGGCGTCCCGCTGATCACCCTGTGATCCTGCCCTGACGCCGAAGGCGCCGGCCCCCAGCCCAGGGGGTCGGCGCCTTCGGCGTAGCCCGGCTCACGGGCCTCCGGCACGGCTCCACGACCGCTCAGCAGCGACCGTCGATCTCCTGGAAGGTCGCGTAGTGGTCGCTGGTCCAGTACTCCTCGCCGACCGAGCCGGTGACGACCCGTCGGGCCCCGCGGTCGTCCGAACCGGGGGTCACCACGGTGTACTCGTGGTAGTACCCGGTGGCCTGCTTGGGCAGCCGGCTCTCCCGGTTTTCGAACACGATGCCGTCGTTCCGGTACGGGTACGGGCCGCCCTTGTCGATCAGGGTGAGGGTGTCCCGGGCCTGGCTGGGCAGCTTGCTGCGGCAGACGTCGGCCAGCGAGGGGTTGTCGGGCACCCAGCTGCTCCTGCTGCCGGAGGCGGCGGGCGTGCCCGGCTTGGCGGGCGGCGGCGAGGGCTTGGCGGTGACCCCGGTACCGGTCCGGGCCGGGCTCGCCGTGCTGGCGGCCGCGGCGGGCTTGGCGGCGCCGCCCGAGGAGGCACAGGCGGACGCCCCGACCAGGGCGAGGACAACGAACGCCGGAACGGCGATCAGACGGTTGCGACTGCTCATACGGCATACCTTGCCGGATGGAGCACACAAGCAGGTAAACGACGCCGGGGCGGGAACGGACGCCATTGTCCGTTCCCGCCCCGGTGTCCACGTACGGCGGCTCTCCTGCGCCGAGCTCCGCCGTACTACCCCTCCCCGGTAGGAGGGGAGCGGTCAGCGCGAGTCGCTGCCCGCGGTCTCGAGGGCGGCGCGGCCCGCTTCCAGGCGCGCCACCGGGATGCGGAAGGGGGAGCAGGAGACGTAGTCCAGGCCCACCTCGTGGAAGAAGTGCACCGAGTCCGGGTCACCGCCGTGCTCGCCGCAGACACCGAGCTTGAGGTCCGGGCGGGTGGCCCGGCCGGCCTCGGCGGCCTGCTTCACCAGCGAGCCGACACCGTCGCGGTCGATGGTCTCGAACGGGCTGACGCCGAAGATGCCCTTCTCCAGGTACGCGGTGAAGAAGCTGGCCTCCACGTCGTCCCGGGAGAAGCCCCAGACGGTCTGGGTCAGGTCGTTGGTGCCGAAGGAGAAGAACTCGGCGGCCTCGGCGATCTGACCGGCGGTCACCGCGGCGCGCGGCAGCTCGATCATGGTGCCGAGCTTGATGTCGAGCTCGACGCCGGTGGACTTGGCCACCTCGGCCAGCACCCGCTCGCACTCGTCCCGGACGATCTCGAGCTCCTGGACGGTGCCGACCAGCGGGATCATCACCTCCGGACGCGGGTCGCCGCCACCGAGCTTGCGCTCGGCCGCCGCCTCCGCGATGGCGCGGACCTGCATGCCGAACAGGCCGGGGATGACCAGGCCGAGGCGCACGCCGCGCAGACCCAGCATCGGGTTCTGCTCGTGCAGCTTGTGCACGGCCTGGAGCAGGCGCAGGTCGTTCTCGTTCGGGTCCTTGCGGGCCTCGGCGAGGGCGACGCGCACCGACAGCTCGGTGATGTTCGGGAGGAACTCGTGCAGCGGCGGGTCCAGCAGACGAACCGTCACCGGGAGCCCGTCCATCGCCTGGAAGAGCTCGACGAAGTCGCCCTTCTGCAGCGGGAGGAGGGTGGAGAGGGCCTGCTCGCGGTCCTTGTCGTTGTCCGCGAGGATCAGGTGCTCGACCTCCTTGCGGCGCTCCTCACCGAGGAACATGTGCTCGGTGCGGCAGAGGCCGATGCCCTGGCCGCCGTACCGGCGGGCGCGGTTCGCGTCCTCGGCGTTGTCGGCGTTGGCGCGCACCGCGAGGCGGCGACGGCCGTCGGCGTGCGACATCAGGCGGTGCACGGCCTGGACCAGACCGCCCTGGACGTCGGCGCCGGCGTGCAGGGTGCCCTCGAAGTACTCGACCACGGGGGAGGGCAGGACGGGCACCTCGCCGATGTACACCTTGCCGGTGCCACCGTCGATGGAGACCACGTCGCCCTCCTCGATGACCAGGCCGTCGGCCGTGATCATCTTGCGGCGCTTGGTGTCGACCTCGAGCTCCTCGGCGCCGCAGACACAGGTCTTGCCCATGCCGCGGGCGACGACGGCGGCGTGCGAGGTCTTGCCGCCGCGGGAGGTCAGGATGCCCTCGGCGGCGATCATGCCGTCCAGGTCGTCCGGGTTGGTCTCGCGGCGGACCAGGATGACCTTCTCACCGGAGCGCGACCACTTGACGGCGGTGTAGGAGTCGAAGACCACCTTGCCGACGGCGGCACCCGGCGAGGCGGCGATGCCGCGGCCGATCTGCTTGGAGTTCGCGTCGGGGGCGAAGCGCGGGAACATCAGCTGGGCCAGCTGGCCGCCGGTGACGCGCTTGAGCGCCTCGTCCAGGTCGATCAGGCCCTGGTCGACCAGCTGGACGGCGATCCGGAAGGCGGCGGCGGCGGTGCGCTTGCCCACGCGGGTCTGCAGCATCCAGAGCTTGCCGCGCTCGATGGTGAACTCGATGTCGCAGAGGTCGCGGTAGTGCGTCTCGAGCTTCTGCATGATCGCCATCAGCTCGTCGTACGACTTCTTGTCGAGCTGCTCCAGATCGGCCAGCTGGAGGGTGTTGCGGATGCCCGCCACCACGTCCTCGCCCTGGGCGTTCTGGAGGTAGTCGCCGTAGACGCCGGCGGTGCCGGTGGAGGGGTCGCGGGTGAAGGCGACACCGGTGCCGGAGTCCTCGCCGAGGTTGCCGAAGACCATGGAGCAGATGTTGACGGCGGTGCCCAGGTCGTTCGGGATGCGCTCCTGGCGGCGGTACAGCCGGGCGCGGTCACCGTTCCAGGAGTGGAAGACGGCGTAGATCGCCAGGTCCATCTGCTCGCGCGGGTCCTGCGGGAAGTCCCGGCCGGTCTCGGTCTTGACGATGCCCTTGAAGGTCTCGACCAGGCCCTTGAGGTCCTCGGCGGTGAGGTCGAGGTCGTTCGTGGTGCCCTTGGCCTCCTTCGCGTGGTCCAGGGCCTCCTCGAAGAGCTCGCCCTCGACGCCCAGCACGGTCTTGCCGAACATCTGGACCAGGCGGCGGTACGAGTCCCAGGCGAACCGCTCGTTGCCGGCCTGCGCGGCCAGACCCACCACGGAGGCGTCGGAGAGGCCGATGTTGAGGACGGTGTCCATCATGCCGGGCATCGAGAACTTGGCGCCGGAGCGGACGGACACCAGCAGCGGGTCGTCGGCCTGGCCGAGCTTCTTGCCCATCTCCTGCTCGAGGGAGACGAGGTGCTCGCTGATCTCGGCGTGCAGCGAGGAGGGCTCGCTACCCGTCTCCAGGAAGACCTTGCAGGCCTCGGTGGTGATGGTGAAACCCGGGGGGACGGGGAGGCCCAGGTTGGTCATCTCGGCGAGGTTGGCACCCTTACCGCCAAGAAGGTCCTTGAGGTCCTTGTTTCCTTCAGTGAAGGAGTAAACAAACTTCTGCTCGGACGGCACGGGTCGGTCTCCTCGTACGCGGTTGCCCTGACGCCGGAGAACATACCCATTTCGAAGGCACTTTCGCGCCGCCAATAGGCCGTACGAATCTCACAGTGGGCGAGGACCCAGCAGATCGAATGCCCGTCAGGGCGTTCACCTCTGTTGGCGAAATCGTCCGGCTGACGCTAGGTAGCGTTCAAGTAGTGAACGTATCGAAACGTCGTGATCATAAGAATCGGACAGAGAGTAGCGGCCTGGCGTCCGCCATGTTGCCCCGGCTTGATTTCCTGAGGCCAGCCGAGCCGATCCGCGCCAGAGCCCTTCGGGAAGCGATTTAGGACCTGATGTCCAACGAACCCACCTGACCGGCCGTCAATCGCCACCTTATGTGGCCAGCGTCACGGACGCATCTCAGCCATCGGGCCGATCCGAATCCCACACTTCGTCACCTTGCGTCGATGTCATGTCTGCTTGCCGTAAGCATAACCTGACACAAAGGAGCCCTCTTGGCCAGATTGTCCAAGAGGGCTCGGACGGACCGGCAGTCCGCCCTTTCGGCTCATTTTTGCCGCTACGTCCTACTCAGCCGCCGGATGTATCCGATTCGGCATCCAGGCTCGGCAGGGCGCAGTCATACGGATCGTCCAACCAGCCCTCCGGCAGGACCACCCGGTTGTTCCCGCTCGTCCGACCCCGGGGGCCGTCCGCCCCGGCGGGCCAGAGCTGGGTCTGCTCCACCTGGGCGAGCACCTCCTCCAGCTCGGCCAACGAACTCGACATCGCCAGCTTCACCCGCAGCTCGGACCCGACCGAGAAGCCCTTGGTGTACCAGGCCACGTGCTTGCGGAAGTCGACCACGCCACGGGACTCGTCGCCCATCCACTCCCCCAGCAGCTGGGCGTGCCGCACCATCGCCCGCGCCACGTCGGCGAAGGCCGGACGGGCGTAGTCGACCTCCCCCTCGAAGATCGAGACCAGGTCCTTGAACAGCCACGGCCGCCCCAGGCAGCCGCGGCCGACCACCACGCCGTCGCAGCCCGTCTCCCGCATCATCCGCAGCGCGTCCTCGGCCGACCAGATGTCCCCGTTGCCCAGCACCGGGATCTCGGCCGGCACCGACTCGCGCAACCGGGCGATCGCCGACCAGTCCGCCGTACCGCCGTAGTGCTGGGCCGCCGTCCGTCCGTGCAGCGCGATCGCCGACACCCCCTCCTCGGCGCCGATCCGCCCGGCGTCCAGGTAGGTGAGGTGGTCGTCGTCGATGCCCTTGCGCATCTTCATCGTCACCGGCAGCGCCCCGGCGTTGCCCACGGCCTCGCGCAGGATCTCGCGCAGCAGGTTCCGCTTGTACGGCAGCGCGGACCCGCCACCCTTCCGGGTCACCTTCGGCACCGGGCAACCGAAGTTGAGGTCGATGTGATCCGCCAGGTTCTCCTCGGCGATCATCCGGGCCGCCTTGCCCACCGTCACCGGGTCCACCCCGTACAGCTGGATCGACCGGGGCTTCTCGCTCGGGTCGAAGCGGATCAGCTGCATGGTCTTGGCGTTCCGCTCGACCAGCGCCCGCGTGGTGATCATCTCGGAGACGTACAGCCCCTTGCCACCGCTCTGCTCCCGGCACAGCGTCCGGAACGGCGCATTGGTGATCCCGGCCATCGGCGCCAGCACCACCGGCGGCCACACCTCGAGCGGACCGATGGTGAGCGGCTTGAACTCCGCCCCGGCGGCGGTACCGGCAGTCGAGGCCTCGGCCGAGGCCGAGGCCGAGGCCGAGGCCGAGGCGGTACCGCAGGTACCGCCGATGCCGCTGGTCGTGCCGACGGTTGCGGCACCGGCGGGGGTGGCCGCGGGTGGGGTGGCGGCGGGCGTGGCCGTGCCTGTGGCGGTGGCGGTGGTGGCGGTGCCGACGGCAAGGGTGGCGGAGGTCAAGCCGGTAACGGTGTCGTGGTCGATCTCGGGCTCGGACGAGGTGGTCATGCGTGGCGGTCCTCAACGGGTGGGCAGCACGGCGGTGCGGGACTCTTCATTGTCCCCCACCTGGCGCAGTGGCCCGGGTGGAACGATGATCACCTGGGCCGAACCGGACCGAACCGGGCAAGCGGAGCTGGGCCTGACCTGGTTGGGCCAGCTTTGGCCAGGCTGGTTCGGCCGGCCCTGGGCTGGGCCTACCTCGGCTGGGCTGGTGCGGTGAACCGGACCGGGCGGTTGGCCCCGTATGCCCCGGTCCACTCCCCTTGGGTTGGGCTACTCACTCCTCGTCCCCTGTCCACTTACTACCCGGGTCCCTTGTCCCCTTACTACCGGCTCTGCCTACCCCGCCTCTTCTCCCCCTCCCCTTGCTCCCCTCTACTCCGTTATCTCTTCAACGATCGAACCCGTCAGCCACCCGTCGCCGTCGACCGGGGCGACGGTGCTCCGGATGCCGGGTCGGCCGGAGGGGCGCTCTGAGCGTCGGGGCCGGAATCCGTCCCCGGGTCGGGTTGGAAGGGCACGACCCGGACCAGACCGGAGGTGGCCGTCGCGTCGATGGTGCGGGACGAGGCACTGTTGACCACGCTCGGGTCGACGGACCAGGTGCCGGAGGTGACGTGCCCGTCCACCCGGTAGCCACCCTGGCCGGTCGGGAGCGTGACCACGACGGTGCCCGAGGTCGCCGTGGCCGTGACGCTGTCCGGCGGTCGGGAGAAGCCCAGCTGGACCCGGCCGGAGGTGATGGCGGCCTGCACCTGGCGCGAGGTGAGATCGGTACCGGTTATCTGGCCGGAGGTGCTCTGGGTCCAGACCGGACCGCTCAACCCCTCCAAGGACACCTCCCCGGAACCGGCCTGGGCCCGGACCGCGCCGGACAGCCCGCTCAACTCGGTACGCCCGGAGCCGCTCACCGTCCGCACCGCCGTACCGGCCGGCACCTGGACGGTCAGCTGGACCGCACAGGTCACCGAACCGAACGGCGACCGGCACTGCACGCCGACCTTCAACGTGTGGCCAGTGAGGTGCAAGCTGACCGAGGGCCGTCGGAACGCCCACTCCATCGACTCCTGGACCGTCACCCGGTCAGCCGCACCGGCGGCCACCCGGACCGCGGCGTCGCCGCTGTCGACCTCCACCGCCGAGACCGGCTGCCAGTAGGTGTGCTGCTCGTGGTGGCTCTGGTCGGACAGCCAGACCCAGGTGCTGATCCCGCCGAACAGCACCGCCGTCACGATCAGCATCCGCCCGATCGTCCGCCAGGCGTGGCTCTCGCTCACTAGCCCACCTCCAGGAAGCGGAGCACGGCCAGCACCCTCCGGTGGGTCGCGTCGGCCGGGGGCAGGTCAAGCTTGGTGAAGATGCTGTTGATGTGCTTGGCGACAGCGCTGTCGCTGATCACCAGAGCCGAGGAGATGGCCGTGTTGGAGTGGCCCTCGGCCATCAGCGCCAGCACGTCCCGCTCCCGCGGGGTGAGTCGCTCCAGCGGATCGCTGTGGCGACGGATGAGCAGTTGGGCCACCACCTCCGGATCCAGGGCCGTGCCGCCCTCGGCCACCCGCTGGAGCGCCTCGACGAACTCGTCCACATTGGCCACCCGCTCCTTGAGCAGGTAGCCGACCCCGCTGGTGTTGCCGGCCAGGAGGTCGGCGGCGTACCGCTCCTCCACGTACTGCGAGAGCAGCAGGACGGCGATGCCCGGCCACTGCCGCCGGATCAGCAGAGCTGCTCGGACGCCCTCGTCGGTGAGACCGGGCGGCATCCGGACGTCCGTCACCACCACGTCGGGGGTGTGCTCCTCGACGGCGGCCAGCAACGCCTCGGCGTCGCCGACGGCGGCGACCACCTCATAGCCGACCGCCTCCAGGACCTTGACCAGCCCCACTCGCAGCAGGACCGAGTCCTCGGCGATCACAGCTCGCACGGCAACTCCACAGTGATAATCGTCGGTCCCCCGAGGGGGCTGGATATGGCGAGGGTGCCGTCCACCGAGGCTGCGCGTTTTCGCAGGCCCGTGAGGCCGGTGCCCCGGGTCGGGTCGGCGCCGCCCACACCGTCGTCCGTCAGGACGATCCGTAGCCGGCCGCCCTTCTGCCGGAGCGAGAGGTCGACCCGGGAGGCGCGGGCGTGCTTGGCCACGTTGGCCAACGCCTCGGAGACGGTGAAGTACGCCACCGCCTCGATGGTCGGCGCCATCCGATCCGGCAGGTCTGCGGTGAGCCGGACCGGGACAGGCGACCGGGCGGCGATGCCGGAGAGCGCGGCGTCCAGACCACGGTCTTCGAGGACCACCGGGTGCAGCCCCCGGACCAGGTCGCGCAGCTCGGCGATGGCGGCCTGGGCCTCCTCGTGCGCCTCGACGATGACCTGCATGACCTCCGGCGGGACGTCCTTCAAGGTGCGCCTGGCCAGGCCCAGGTTCATCGCGAGGGAGACCAGACGTTGTTGGGCCCCGTCGTGCAGATCCCGCTCGATGCGGCGGCGCTCCGCGTCGGCGGCGTCGACCACCCCGGCCCGGCTCTCGGCCAAGTCCTCCACCCGGCGGGCGAGCAGCTCGGCCCGGTTCGGCCCCAGCAGGACCCGGGCCAGCAGCTCGTCGAGCTGGGCCAGCCGACGGATCAGCAAGGGGACGGCCACCAACAGGACCAAGCCCCCGACCGTGACCAGGACGTCATCGGTCGCCCAGCTCCGCCCCGTCCGGAGGGCGCTGCCCACCGGCATCAGGGGAACCCAGGCGTAGATGGTGACCATCACCAAGCCGGCGCCCAACCCCGCCAGCAGCACCGCCCCGGAGAGCGCGAGGAGGGGGGCGAGCACGAGGTGGTAGGTGGCCTGCCGCCAGGTGAAGCCGGCCCGAAGCCGGGGCACCCAGCCGGCCCCGGGCGGGAGCCGGCCCGGTACCTCGACCCCGCGCACTGCGCGGAGCCGACTGCGCTGGGCGGTCGTCAGCAGATCGAGACAGGCGACGATCAGCAGGGCTTGGAGGAAGAGGGTTTTCTTCGGACTGAGGAAGATCAGGAAGGCCGGGGCCCCGAGGGGCACCCCGGCTGCAACGAACAGGGCATCGCGCCGAGCAGCCCCCAACCACGAGGCGTGCTCGGCACCCCGGGCAAGCACGCGGCGGAGAGCGGAGATCGACATGCCGGACAGCCTAGGACCCCGGATCGGAAGGTGACCATGAAGCCAAGTACCGACTTGGGGTGTACCTAGCTACACCCCAAAGACGGCAGTGGGCGCTACCGACTGTCCATCAGTTCTTCGCGAACCTTGAGGGCATGACGACGAGGACACCGCAGACCAGGGCCGAGACAGCGGCCCACCCGACCATCCGTCCGACCACCGACCCCTCCGGCCCCTCCGACCCCTCCGGCCCCTCCGGCCACGCCGACCCGGACCTCGTGCACGAGGTCGGCCCCGTGGGTGAGGGCTCCGACGACACCCCCGCTCACGGCCCCTGGTCGGTCCGGCTCGCGCAGCAGCCCAGCGGCCGGGCCGCCCTGGAGGTCTACGAGCAGGGCGAGTTGCTGGACGTCATGGTGGCGACCGCGCTCAGCCCGGCCCTACTGCGGGGCGCTCGGCGCTGCACCGGCACCGACGCTCCCACCGGTTTCGCCTGGGGCCGACTGCCCGAGGGCGGCGCCCACCCCAGCGTGACCTTCACCGAAGGCCGGCTGAAGCGGCGCCAGTTCCCCGCCCGGGTGGTCCCGCTGGCCGGCGAGTTCTGGCTCGCCTGGGCCGACGGCCCGTGCGACAGCGTGCTGGTCGAGCACTCCACGGGCAGCACGGAACGGCTCCGCACCCAACGGATATGACGGCCTCGACTCCGAGGCCCCCACCCCGCACCCCACCGCACCAGACCGGCCCCGCCACGCCCCGCTCCACCCCGCTCTACCCCACCCCCAGGTCGCCTTGAGGCGGCGGCACCCGCGAAGGAGGCGAGCAGCATGCAATTCCGTCACCCGATCCCCTCGGCACCGGGAGCCGGGGCCAGTGCCTGGGCCGGAGCCAACACCCGGGCCAGCGCCGAGGCCAGGGCCTTGGCCAGCCCTTTGGCCAGCGCTTGGCCCGGAGCGTCGCTCCGCACGCTGTCGCCCCGCCAAGCGGGTCGCCCTACCGGTCAGCTCGGGCGGCACCGCCGGGCCGCACCGGGCCGGACGGGCGAGGAGCGCATCCAGCGGCTGCTCCTAATCTCCGGGCTCCTGCTGCTGCCGTGGCTCGTCCTGCTCGCCACCCTTCCCGGCGGCGCCGGTTGGGCCGCGCTCGACGCGGCCGAGGCCTCCGCACTCCTCACCACCGCCGTCCTGCTCCGCCGTGGCAGCGACTCCCACCGCTGGAGCGCCGCCTTCGCCGCACTGCTCCTCACCGCCGACGCCTGGTACGACCTCCGGCTGGCTGCCCCCGGCACGGAGATGGCCACCGCCCTGGCGATGGCGCTCTTCGCCGAGCTCCCCCTGGCCTGGCTCTGCGCCGCCCTTGCTCTGGGCGGTCTCACCCCCAACGGGCTCGGTCCGGGCAGCGCCGCCCGCATCACCACCACCGTCATCACCACCCCCACCGCCGCCGCCAGCACCACTCAGTCGAAGCCCCGGCAGCGATCGCGGCGTCGCTCCTCGACATTCCTCGCCCTCCTACTCAGGGCCACCGGACTCCGCCGAGTCGCCCAGGGATTCGAGATGCGCCCGGGTCGCGTCGTCGGCAGGGGTGTACGTGACCACGCGGGTCCCGCCGTTGGGCCCCAGCCAGAGGTTGGTGTAGTCGAAGCGGAGCAGCCCCGCGCCGGGGATCAGGAAGCGCTTCATCCCGTTGCCCAATCCCTCGACCTCGTGCCGCGCCCAGAGCGCCTCGAACTCGGGCGAGGTCTGGCAGAGCCGCTTCAACAGGTCGGTCCAGGCCCGCTCGGAGCCGTGGTCGGCCATCGCCGCACGGAAGCGCGCCACGATCGACGCCCGCGCCTCCTCACGGTCCACCAGCACCGAGGCGAAGTAGGAGTCGGTGAAGGCGAGCCAGAGGACGTTCCGCTCCTCGGGCGGCATGGCGTCGAGATCCCCGACGATCCCGGTATAGGTCCGGTTGTACGCCAGGATGTCGTACCGCCGGTTGATCGCCGCTGCAGGCAACGGCGACAGCTGATCCAGCACCAGGCGGACGGCCGGCGTGATGGTCGGGCAGTCCATCACCTGCACCGGGTCTTCGACCCCGGCGAGCGCGAAGAGGTGAGCCCGCTCGTTCCGGTCCAGCAGGAGGGTCCGGGCGACGGAGTCCAGCACCTGCGTGGACACCTGGATCGCCCGGCCCTGTTCGAGCCAGGTGTACCAAGTGACCCCCACGGCGGCGAGCAGCGCGACCTCTTCCCGGCGCAGCCCGGGAGTCCGTCGGCGGCCGGTCGGCGGAAGCCCCACCTGTTCCGGCGAGATGCGCTCGCGGCGGCTGCGGAGGAACGCCGCCAGCTCATGGCGGCGGGTGTCGGCGGGTGCGACAGGGATGGCGGTGGTCATGAGCCAAGCATGCGCCATCACGAAGCCTGTTTCCAGGTAGTCCTGATACCTGGATAAACACTGTCTGGTACCAGGGTAAGGAAGGGGCCATCGTAGTGGTCGTGACCCAGCAGCGAACGCTCACCAAGACAACGCCCAGGGCGGCCCGACCCGCCACCGCCACCTCCCCCACCCACCCGACAACGACGCCCACCCGTCCCATCCCGGCAACCACCGCCACCACCACGGCCACCACCACGGCCACGGCGGCAGCCATCGCGCCCAACGCCAGGGCCACCGGATCCCCCGCCCCGGCAGGAGTCACCCGCCTCAGCATCGCCGGTCTCATCACCGTGCTCCTCGGTGCCTTCCTCCCGATGCTCGACTTCTTCATCGTCAACGTGGCGCTCCCGACCATCGACCACGACCTCTCGGCGGGGCCCGCCGTGCTGGAGCTGGTCGCGGCCGGCTACGGCATCACCTTCGCCGTGCTCCTGGTCCTCGGTGGCCGGCTCGGCGACACCTTCGGGCGCCGGAAGCTGTTCATCGTCGGGGCCAGCGCCTTCGCGATCACCTCCCTCCTCTGCGGGGTGGCGCCGACGGCCTGGACGCTGGTCGCGGCCCGGGCCGCACAGGGAGCCTCGGCCGCCCTGCTGATCCCGCAGGTCCTGGCCACCATCACCGCGGTCGGTCACGGTCCGCAGCGGGCCCGGGCCCTCAGCATCTACGGCGCGGTCGGCGGCATCTCGGTGGTCATCGGTCAGGTGCTGGGCGGCATGCTGGTCTCCGCCGACCTGTTCGGCAGCGGCTGGCGGGCGGTCTTCCTCCTGAACGTACCCTTCGCCCTGCTCACCGTGGTGCTCGCGCTGTTCTTCGTCCCGGAGTCCCGCTCGCCCCAGGCCGCCAAGGTCGATCTGCCCGGCACCGTGCTGCTCACCGCCACCCTGGTCGCCCTCTTCGTCCCCCTGATGGAGGGACGCGCGATGGGCTGGCCGCTCTGGTCCTGGCTCCTTCTGGGCGCCTCCCCCTTCCTCGCCGCCGCCTTCCTCTTCGTCGAGCGGCGGATCGAGCGGAGCTCCGAGCAGACCGGCCGGGTGCCGCTGGTGCCGCTCTCCCTGCTGCGGATCCCGGAGATGCGGCGCGGGCTGGGCATCGCCGTCCCGTACTTCACCGGGTTCGGCGGGTTCATGTTCGTGATCGCGGTCATGCTCCAGCAGGGGCTCCACTTGGGCCCGGTCGCCGCAGGCTGGGCGCTGGTGCCGATGGCCGTCGGCTACTTCTTCGCCTCGCTGAGCGGGCCGCGGCTGATCGGCCGGTTCGGCAGCCGGGTGATCACGGTCGGCGCGGTCATCCAGGGCCTGGGCCTGGCCACCCTGGTCGCCACCGTCCTCGCAGACTGGGCGCACTTCTCGCCACTGCGAATGCTCCCGGGCGTCGCCCTCGCAGGCATCGGCCAGGGCCTGATCGGCACCCCGCTGTTCCGCGTGGTGCTCTCCAAGGTCCCGGTGGCCCGAGCGGGCGTCGGCAGCGGGGTGCTGGCCACCACCCAGCAGTCCAGCCTCGCCCTCGGCGTGGCCACCCTCGGCACCCTGTTCATCTCCCTCACCCCCTCCCTGGGCATCGCCCACGCCCTCGCCCTGATCCTGGCCATCCAGTTGGCCGGCTCCGCCGTGATCTTCGCCCTCAGCAGCCGACTCCCCCGCCGCGTCGGCTGACCATCCCGGCACCACCCACCCACCCCGAGCACCTCACTCCTCACTCCTCACCCATCCCACCCCGAAAGCCCGCCCCCCGAAGGCCCGCCCCACGAGAGCCCGCCCCTCGAAGGCTCGCCCCACCCCGAAGGCCCGCCCCACCCCGAAACCCCGCAGGGCGAAGACTCTCCTCGCGAAAACCGATGGGCCGCTGTCAGTAGTTAATGTCAGGATGACGATATGACGACCACCAAGCCCCTCAACCCCGCCGACGCCCGCACCCGAGAAGAGCTGACCGCGCTGGTGGCGCAAGGCGCGCAGCCGAAGTACCTGCTCTTCTGGGGACACCAACCACGGCAGGACGGCCGGATCGGCACTGGGTCACTCAGCCAGTGGTGGCCGTCCGAGTTCACGGTGGACGGGGTGGGCTACGCGACCGCCGAGCACTGGATGATGGCCGGCAAGGCGCGGCTGTTCGGTGACGAGGAGATCGTGCCGCGGATCCTGGCCGCACGGACTCCGGCCGAGGCCAAGAAGTTGGGCCGGCTGGTGCGGGGCTTCGAGGACGAGGTGTGGGCCGCCGCCAGGTTCGAGCTGGTGGTGGCGGGCAACGTGGCCAAGTTCGGACAGGACGAGGCGCTCCGGACCTACCTGCTGAACACCGGTCAGCGCGTCCTGGTCGAGGCGAGCCCGATGGACCGGCTCTGGGGCATCGGGCTCGCCGCCGCCGACGACCGGGCCACCGCCCCCGACCGCTGGCGCGGGCTCAACCTGCTCGGCTTCGCCCTGATGGAGGCCCGCACCCGTCTCGCCGCCACCAACACCTGAGCAGCCGGACGGCAGCAGCGTCCGGGCCGACCACCGCACGGCCTCCGCCGGCCCGCGCACGACATCAGCCCCTCCGCGAAGCGATCACGGAGGGGCTGATGTCGTGCCGGCATTCAGCAGCTGACGGCCCAGCGGCCGCTGGCTCAGCAACTAACGGCCCGGCGGCCGCTGGCTCAGCAGCTGAAGGTTCAGCAGCCGATCAGGCGGGTGGCCAGGTAGGACTTCACCTGGTCCAGGGAGACCCGCTCCTGCGCCATGGTGTCGCGCTCGCGGATGGTGACCGCGTTGTCCTCGAGGGTGTCGAAGTCGACGGTGACGCAGAACGGCGTGCCGATCTCGTCCTGGCGGCGGTAGCGCTTGCCGATGGCGCCGGCGTCGTCGAACTCGACGTTCCAGGCCGTCCGGAGGTCGGCGGCCAGGCCGCGCGCCTTCGGGGAGAGGTCGGCGTTGCGCGAGAGCGGGAGGACCGCGACCTTGACCGGGGCCAGGCGCGGGTCGAGCCGCATGCCGACGCGCTTCTCCATGACGCCCTTGGCATTCGGCGCCTCGTCCTCGAAGTAGGCGTCGAGCAGGAAGGCCAGCATGGCGCGGTTGAGACCGGCTGCCGGCTCGATGACGTACGGGAAGTACCGCTCGCCCGACTCCTGGTCGAAGTACTTGAGGTCCTGGCCGGAGTGCTCGCTGTGCACGGTGAGGTCGTAGTCCGTACGGTTGGCGAGGCCCTCGAGCTCGGAGAACTCGGTGCCGCCGAAGTTGAAGCGGTACTCGATGTCCACCGTGCGCTTGGCGTAGTGGGAGAGCTTCTCCTTCGGGTGCTCGAAGAAGCGCATGTTCTCGGTGCGCAGACCGAGGTCGACGTACCAGTCCCAGCGCTGCTGGAGCCAGTACTCGTGCCACTGCTCGTCCTCGCCCGGCTTGACGAAGAACTCCATCTCCATCTGCTCGAACTCGCGCGTGCGGAAGATGAAGTTGCCGGGGGTGATCTCGTTGCGGAAGCTCTTGCCGACCTGGGCGATGCCGAACGGCGGCTTCTTGCGCGAGGTGGTCTGGACGGCCTTGAAGTTGGTGAAGATGCCCTGCGCCGTCTCCGGGCGGAGGTAGGCCAGGCCGGACGCGTCCTCGGTGACACCGAGGTGCGTCTTCAGCATGCCCGAGAACTCCTTGGGCTCCGTGAAGGCGCCCTTGTTGCCGCAGTTCGGGCAGTTGATGTCGGCGAGGCCGTTGGCCGGCAGCTTGCCGTGCTTGGCCTCGTACGCCTCCTCCAGGTGGTCCGCGCGGTAGCGCTTGTGGCAGGAGGTGCACTCGGTCAGCGGGTCGTTGAAGGTCGCGACGTGGCCGGAGGCCTCCCAGACCTCGCGGGCCAGGATCACCGACGAGTCAAGTCCGACGACGTCCTCACGAGCGGTGACCATCGCACGCCACCACTGGCGCTTGATGTTCTCCTTGAGCTCGACGCCCAGTGGTCCGTAGTCCCAGGCGGCACGGGTGCCGCCGTAGATCTCGCTGCAGGGATAGACGAAGCCACGGCGCTTGCTCAGGCTGACGATCGTGTCGATCTTGTCGGCTGCCACAGTGCTCTCTTCAGTACGACGTCGTACCCGGTACGACGGCACGGTCAAGGCGCGGCTGGTTGCACGCACCCGAATACCTCAGGTTACCGGGCACGTGGGGAGGGGGTTCAAATCGGTTTCGCCCTGGCGG
This sequence comes from Kitasatospora sp. MMS16-BH015, assembly GCF_002943525.1. Taxonomy (NCBI): domain Bacteria; kingdom Bacillati; phylum Actinomycetota; class Actinomycetes; order Kitasatosporales; family Streptomycetaceae; genus Kitasatospora; species Kitasatospora sp. MMS16-BH015. The sequence goes on from NZ_CP025394.1 coordinate 2,682,274, forward strand.
AGACCAGCGGGCCAAGCGTCCCCCGTTCGAGTGAGTTGACAATCATTTCCATTTAAGATGAGAATGGTTGTCATGATGCTTCGACTGCCCCGCACCCAGAATCGCCGTTCCGCCGCGATAGCCATGGCCGCCACCGCCCTGGTGGGCGCCCTGGCGCTCACCTCCTGCGGGGGCGCGAGCAGCGCGGCGGACGGCGGCAAGGGTGGCAAGGGCAGCGGCAAGCTCGACGTCGTCGCGTCCTTCTACCCGATGGAGCACCTCGCCGAGCAGATCGGCGGCGACCACGTGCACGTCACCGACCTCACCGCCGCCGGCGTCGAGCCGCACGACCTGGAGCTGACCGCCAAGCAGGTCGGCACGGTCCAGAAGGCCGACGTGGTCCTCTACCTCAAGGGCCTCCAGCCCACCGTGGACCAGGCCGTCGCGCAGGCCGGCACCAAGTACAAGGTGGACGCGACCGCCGCCTCCCCGCTGGTCGACCACCACCTCGACGAGGGGGAGGTCGAGACCGGCCAGGACGCCCAGGCCCACGACGGCCACAGCCACGGCCAGGGCGACCCGCACATCTGGCTGGACCCGACCCGCTACGCCGCCGTGGCGAAGAGCGTCGGCAGCGAGCTGGCCAAGGCCGACCCGTCCCACGCCGCCGACTACCAGAAGAACACCGACGAGCTGGTCGGCAAGCTCGGCACCCTGGACAAGGAGTTCCAGGCGGGCCTGAAGGACGCCAAGACCAAGACCTTCGTCACCAGCCACGCCGCCTTCGGCTACCTCGCCGACCGCTACGGCCTGGAGCAGATCGCGATCAACGGCGTCGACCCCGAGTCCGAGCCCACCCCGGCCCGCCTCGCCGAGATCCAGAAGGCCGCCAAGCAGAACGGCGTGACCACGATCTTCTTCGAGACCCTGGTCAGCCCCAAGCTCGCCGAGACCGTCGCCAAGGACCTGAACCTCAAGACCGCCGTGCTCGACCCGCTCGAGGGCATCAAGGACCCGGGCAAGGCCGACTACTTCTCGGTCATGCGGCAGAACCTGGCCAACCTGAAGGCCGCCCTCGGCGCCCCCGCCAGCTGACACCCGCCCCTCACCCGCACCAACACTTCCGCAACAACTCCGCCGTACGACCGCCGCCGCACCAACACCGCCGCGCAGCACCCGCACCACCGCGCCGCACCCGCACCACCGCGCCGCACCAACACCGCCGCGCAGCACCCGCACCACCGCGCAGCACCTGCAGCACCGCGCTGCGGCGTCACCGCCGCAGCACCCGCACCGCCCACCTGCCGAGGGGACACCACCCATGAGCTCCGTCACAGTCGAGGCCCCGCGCCCCACCACCACCCCCGGCGGCTCGCCCGAGACCGTCGTCAGCCTCCGCGGCGCGGTGGCCTCGCTCGGCGGCCGGCCGGTGCTGCGCGGGGTCGACCTGACCGTCCGCCAGGGCGAGGTCGTCGCCCTGCTCGGGGCCAACGGCTCGGGCAAGTCCACCACCGTCAAGACCGTGATCGGCTCGGTCGGGCTGGACCAGGGCGGGCTGGAGCTGTTCGGCACCCCGTACGGCAGGTTCCGGCAGTGGCAGCGGATCGGCTACGTGCCGCAGCGCACCACGGCCGCCGCCGGAGTGCCGGCCACCGTCCGCGAGGTGGTCTCCACCGGGCGGCTGCCGCTGCACCGGATGCTGCCGTTCCGGCGGCGGGACCGGGCCGCCGTGGACCGGGCGCTCGCGGCGGTGGGGATGCTGGACCGGGCCGAGGACGGCGTGGCCGCCCTCTCCGGCGGCCAGCACCAGCGGGTGCTGATCGCCCGCGCGCTGGTCGGCGTGCCCGACCTGCTGATCATGGACGAGCCGATGGCCGGGGTGGACATGGCCAGCCAGCAGGTGCTGGCCGACACCCTGCGGACCGAGGTGGCCCGGGGCGCCGCCGTCCTCCTCGTGCTGCACGAACTCGGCCCGCTGGAGCCGCTGATCGATCGGGCCGTGGTGCTGCGCGACGGCTGCGTCGCGCACGACGGCCCGCCACCGCCGAGCGCCGGGCAGCACGCCCTCCCCGGCCACGACCACGTGCACCCACACGCCGACGACCACCGCTCCACCAACACCCCTGGACTGCTGGCATGACCGAGATGCTGAGTTACGACTTCATGCAGCGGGCCCTGCTGGCCGCCGTCCTGGTCGGGATCACCGCCCCCGCCGTGGGCATCTACCTGGTGCAGCGGCGCCAGGCGCTGATGGGCGACGGCATCGGCCACGTCGCGCTGACCGGTGTGGGCCTCGGCTTCCTCTTCCAGACCAGCCCGGTCTGGATGGCCGTGGTGGTCTGCGTGCTCGGCGCCGTGGTCATGGAGCTGGTCCGCGCCCGCGGCAACAACCGGGGCGACATCGCCCTCGCGATGCTCTTCTACGGCGGCATGGCCTGCGGGAAGCTACTGGTCAGCGTGAGCGCGCAGGCCGGCAGCGGCAGCCTGGAGAGCTACCTGTGGGGCTCGATCCTCACCGTCTCCCCCGGCGACCTGGCCACCATCGCCGTGCTCGGCGCGGTGGTGATCGCCGTCACCCTCGGGCTGCGCCGCCAGCTCTTCGCGATCTGCCAGGACGAGGAGTTCGCCCGCGTCACCGGCATCCCGGTGCGGGTGCTCAACCTGCTGCTGGCCGTGATGGCCGCCGTCACGGTGACCGTGGCGATGCGGGTGGTCGGCCTGCTGCTGGTCAGCGCGCTGATGGTGGTCCCGGTGGCCGCCGCCCAGCAGCTCACCCGCTCCTTCGCCGCCACCCAGGCCGCCGCGATCGGGCTCGGCGTGGTCGTCTCGCTGGCCGGCGTGGCCGGCTCCTACCAGGCCGACATCCCCTCCGGCCCGGCCATCGTGCTGCTCGCGATCGCCGTCTTCGCCGTGTTCAGCGCCATCGCCGCCCCGCTGGCCCGGCGCCGCCACCGGGCGGCCACCCCGGCCGGCCCCACCGTCTGCGACGTGACACTGCCGGAACAGCGTGAGGGCGCCGGAACGGACCGTTCCGGCCGGGAGGACCCGGTGCCAAGTCGGGGGCTGGCACAATGATGTGCGAAAAGCCCCCACTTCCAGGAGGACCCACGGTGACCACCGCAGGCCCGTCGCCGCGCGCCCGATCCACTCGGCAGCGTGCCGCCGTCTCGGCGGCCCTGGACGAGATCGAGGACTTCCGCAGCGCCCAGGAGCTGCACGACATGCTCAAGCACCGGGGCGACTCGGTCGGCCTGACCACCGTCTACCGCACCCTCCAGTCGCTGGCCGAGGCCGGCGAGGTGGACGTGCTGCGGACGGCCGACGGCGAGGCCGTCTACCGCCGGTGCAGCAGCGGTCACCACCACCACCTGGTCTGCCGCCACTGCGGCGCCACCGTCGAGGTCGAGGGCCCGGCCGTGGAGCGCTGGGCCAACGCGGTGGCCGCGGAGCACGGCTACAGCGACATCGCGCACACGCTGGAGATCTTCGGCACCTGCGGAGAATGCGCCGCCAAGGCCGACCACTGACGCAAGGGGCGCGGGGAACTGCGCTGCCGACCATGCACCTCCTGCGCGGCTGGTCGCGCAGTTCCCCGCGCCCCTGAAAAGATCAGCGCTGAGCGGGCAGCTCCGCCGCCACCTCGTTCGGGATCGCCCCGCCGAACCGGCGGTCCCGCATCGCGAACTGCTCGCAGGCCCGCCACAGGTCACGCCGGTCGAAGTCCGGCCAGAGCACGTCCTGGAACACGAACTCGGCGTAAGCACTCTGCCAGAGCAGGAAGTTGGACGTCCGCTGCTCGCCGCTCGGCCGCAGGAAGAGGTCCACGTCCGGCATGTCCGGGTGGTACATGTACTTGGCCAGGGTCTTCTCACCGACCTTGGCCGGGTCGAGCTTCCCGGCGGCCACGTCGCGGGCGATGGCCGCGGTGGCGTCCGCGATCTCGGCCCGGCCACCGTAGTTGACGCACATGTAGAGGGTGACGGCGTCGTTGCCCTTGGTCTGCTCCTCGGCGACCTGGAGCTCCTGCACCACGCTCTTCCACAGCTTGGGCATCCGACCGGCCCAGCGGATCCGGACGCCCATCGCGTCCATCTCGTCGCGGCGGCGGCGGATCACGTCCCGGTTGAAGTTCATCAGGAACTTCACCTCGTCCGGCGAGCGCTTCCAGTTCTCGGTGGAGAAGGCGTACAGCGAGACGTTCTTCACGCCCAGTTCGATCGCGCCCTTGAGCACGTCGAGCACCACCGACTCGCCGATCTTGTGGCCCTCGGTGCGCGGCAGCCCGCGCTCCTTGGCCCAGCGGCCGTTGCCGTCCATCACGATCGCGACGTGGTTCGGCACCAGCTCGCCGGGGAGCTTCGGCGGCCGGGCACCGCTCGGGTGCGGGGTCGGGGGCACGTAGTCCCGCTGCTTGCTGCCGAAGAGCCGTCGCGCTGCCATGGTGCTCACTTCTCCACGTATCTCATCGAGCGGATGCCCCGCTCCAGGTGCCACTGCAAGTAGGCGGCGACCAGACCGCTGCCCTCCCGCCAGTACCGCGGCTCGCAGCTGTCGGCCGTGTGCCAGTCGCCGGACAGCAGTGCGCCGAGCAGTACCAGTGTCTCAGGGGAGGGTACGGCACTTCCCGGTACCCGGCAGTCCCCGCAGAGCACCCCGCCCGCCTGCAGCGAGAAGAAGCGGTTCGGGCCCTCCAGGCCGCACTTGGCGCAGTTGGTGAAGCTGGCGCCGTAGCCGTTGACGGCCAGCGAACGGAGTAGGAAGGCGTCCAGCACCAGGTGCGACTCGTGCAGGCCCTGGGCCAGCGTGCGCAGTGCGCCGACCAGCAGCAGGTACTGCTGGACGGCCGGCTCGCCCTCGTTCTCGGCGAAGCGCTCGGCCGTCTCCAGCATCGCGGTGCCCGCGGTGTAGCGGCCGTAGTCGGTGACGATGGTGCCGCCGTAGGGGGCGATGGTCTCGACCTGGGTGCAGAGCGGCATCGAGCGGCCGACCAGTTCGGTGCCCCGGCTGAAGAACTGCACGTCCACGTGGGAGAACGGCTCAAGCCGCGCGCCGAACTTGGACTTGGTCTTGCGGATGCCCCGGGCCACCGCCCGCACCTTGCCGTGCTGGCGGGTGAGCAGGGTGATGATGCGGTCGGCCTCGCCGAGCTTCTGCACGCGCAGCACGACGCCGTCGTCGCGGACGAGGCTCATCGCGCGCAGTCCGCAAACAGAGCGGCGGAGCCGACAGCCAGCGTGGCGCAGCCCGCAAGCAGAGCGGCGGAGCCGGCAAGCAGAGTGACCATCCCACCATTGTCCCGCATCGAGGACCACCGCCGGACCGGGAGCCCCCACCGGAGGAGCACAGCCGTCCGCCCGCACCCAGGTCCGTGGGGGGACACCGCAGGTGCGGGTGACGGCGGGCCCCGAGGGGGGAATCGGGCCCGGCCCGTGGGGGTCCACAGAGGACCGCGGGATCTACCGAGGGTCAGTGCGGGGCGCTGGTGGCCAGCTCCATGAGTTCGTCGACCCGGCTCTCCGGGAGTTTGAGGCAGCGGCCCACGGCCGCCAGTGCGGTGCGCTCCTGCGGGAGGTAGCGGCCGTCCGCGAGGGCGATCCAGGCGCCCTGCAGCAGCAGCCGCTCGCGGCCCTGCTGGGCCAGGTGCGGGGCCAACGGCTCCAGGGCGGCGTGGAGTTCGACCACCAGGCCGTGGCCGGCCTCGTCCAGGTCGACCGGGGCCTCACCGCCCTCGCCGGAGAGCGCGGCCAGCGCGGCCAGCACGTGCCCCTCGCTCGAGTCCTCGAAGCCGGCCTCCCGGACCACCGCGCAGGCGGCCTCCCGGGCGGCCCGGCCACCGGTGCCGCCGGCCGCCAGGGCGGTCAGCGCGACGGTGTACTGGGCGTCGCGCAGCATGGACGCAAGCCGCACGCAGGTGAGCTGCTCCAGAGTTTCCACACCGTACCTGCCGTGGCAGTTGGTGCACTGCACACTGCCCAGCACCGGACCGACCGGAAGGACCGGAGTGCCGACCAACCGCAGCCACCGCCGGCCGTGCTGCCGACGGTAGTTGCGATCCCCACCACAGCCCGGGCAGAAGAACTCACCGAGGACGTCCGTCCGCCACCGAGGGCGAACACCCCACAACCCTGTCACGGCGCCAACTCCCCAGACATGGCAGGCGGCCTGCTCGACAGTGGGCAGGTCACGCGACCGGAGCCACGGAGCCGTCCCACCGACCCCGGTAACCGGTGGATAGATGCTGCCACGGTTAAGGGAATGTGTCAGCACCCCGAACGGGTAAAAGTGTGGCGCGGAACACATCAGTTCCGCGCCACACCAGACCCTTCCGTCACCCGCCCAGGTCAGCCCCGCTGCGCCCGGTTGACGGCGCTCACCATCGCCTTGAGCGAGGCCAGCACGGTGTTGGAGTCGATCCCGACGCCCCACAGCACCTTGCCGTCCACGGCGCACTCCACGTACGCGGCGGCCTGGGCGTCGCCGCCCTCGCTCAGCGCGTGCTCGGCGTAGTCCAGCACCCGTACGTCCACGCCGATCCGGGCCAGCGCGTCGCCGAAGGCGGAGACCGGGCCGTTGCCGGTACCGGTCAGGGTGACCGGGGTGCCGTCCACCACGGCCTCGGTGGTCAGCTGGTCGCGGCCGTCCTCGGTGGTCAGGCTGCGCGAGCCGTGCAGGCTGACCCGGCCCCAGGGGTTCGCCGGGGTGGGCAGGTACTCGTCCTGGAAGACGCCCCAGATCGCGGCCGGGGTGACCTCGCCGCCCTCGGCGTCGGTCTTGGTCTGGATGATCTTCGAGAACTCGATCTGCATCCGGCGCGGCAGGTCCAGCTTGTGGTCGTTCTTCAGGACGTACGCGATGCCGCCCTTGCCGGACTGCGAGTTGACCCGGATGACGGCCTCGTAGGAGCGGCCGACGTCCTTCGGGTCGATCGGCAGGTACGGCACGCCCCAGGTGTACTCGCCCACCGGCACGCCGGCCGCGGCCGCGTCGGCCTCCAGGGCGTCGAAGCCCTTCTTGATCGCGTCCTGGTGCGAGCCGGAGAAGGAGGTGTAGACCAGGTCGCCGGCGTAGGGGTGGCGCTCGGGCACCGGCATCTGGTTGCAGTACTCGGCGGTGCGGCGGATCTCGTCGATGTCGGAGAAATCGATCATCGGGTCCACGCCCTGGGAGAACAGGTTCATCCCGACGTTGACCAGGTCCAGGTTGCCGGTCCGCTCGCCCTGGCCGAACAGGCAGCCCTCGACCCGGTCCGCACCGGCCATGACCGCCAGCTCAGCCGAGGCCACGCCGGTGCCGCGGTCGTTGTGCGGGTGGGTGGAGAGGCAGACGTACTCGCGGCGGGACAGGTTCCGCGACATCCACTCGATCTTGTCGGCGTAGACGTTCGGGGTGGAGCGCTCGACCGTGGTCGGCAGGTTCAGGATGATCTCGCGGCCCTCACCCGGCTGCCAGACGTCCATCACCGCCTCGCAGACCTCCAGCGCGAAGTCCAGCTCGGTGTCGATGAAGATCTCGGGCGAGTACTCGTAGCCGAGGACAGTCGAGTCGCTGCCGGAGCCCAGGATCTTGTCGGCGTACTCCATCACCAGGCGGGTGCCGTCGGTGGCGATCGCCTTGATGTCCTCGCGGGAGCCCTTGAAGACCACCCGGCGGAACAGCGGCGACGTCGCGTTGTACAGGTGCACGGTGGCCCGGGGCGCGCCGCGCAGCGACTCCACGGTGCGCTCGATCAGGTCCTCGCGGGCCTGGGTCAGCACCGAGATGGTGACGTCCTCGGGGATCGCGTCGCCCTCGATCAGCGAGCGGACGAAGTCGAAGTCGGTGGCGCCCGAGGACGGGAAGCCGACCTCGATCTCCTTGTAGCCCAGCTTCACCAGCAGGTCGAACATCTTGCGCTTGCGGGCCGGCGACATCGGGTCGATCAGCGCCTGGTTGCCGTCCCGCAGGTCGGTGGAGAGCCAGCGCGGGGCCTGCGTGATGACCTTGCTCGGCCAGGTGCGGTCCGGCAGGTCCACGGTGCCGAACGGTACGTACCGCTGGAACGGCATCCCGGAGGGCCGCTGGCGCACCGAGGCGGCGGTGATCGGGGTGGGGCGGTCGGTGAAGGCGCGGGCGATGGAGGACTGCTCGGTCATGGAGAGACTCTCGGCTTCCGTCGATTGGTGCGGGCTGAGGTCGGGGTGGTGGACACCCGACTCGGCCGACTACTGCGCCGCTCGGTGAGGCATCAGCTCTGATGCGCGTACGGGCACAGCACGATCCCCGCGGCGAGGGAGCCGGCCTTCGTGGTCTACAGGCCCTCGCCGCGGCAGCTAAGAAGAAGCAGCCAGGCACGCATGATGTGTCCCAGCGTAACCCACCTCACCGGTCACGGGCCGTGAACCCGGCCACCATTCCACCCTTTGAGACGACCGCTGGACGACCCGAGTCGTGACAACTGGTCACCGATGCCTCACGCTTGGCGACATGACACCTGCCGCGCACCTCTGCAGCATCGTCCCGCCCTACGTGCTCGACCACCTCGCCGAGCAGGGGCACGAGCCCGCGCAGCGCTCCCTCGCACTGGACGCCGCGCACCGCGCCGCCCGCCTGACGGCCCTGCCCGTCAAGGCCCCGGCCCACCAGCTGACCCGGATCATCGGGGACGCCCACCACACCCAGAAGACCCCCGGCGCCACCGTCCGCAAGGAGGGCGGCGCGCCGGTGGCGGACGGCTCCGTCAACCGGGCCTACGACGCCCTGGGTGACACCTTCGCGCTGTACCAGGACGTCTACGGCCGTCACTCGATCGACGGAAACTGGCTGGCCCTGGACGCGACCGTCCACTACGGGGTGAAGTACGACAACGCGTTCTGGGACGGCTCCCGGATGGTCTTCGGCGACGGGGACGGCGTGATCTTCAACGACTTCACCGTCTCGGTGGACGTGATCGGCCACGAGTTGACGCACGGGGTCACCCAGTACAGCGCCGGCCTGGACTACCAGGACCAGTCCGGCGCGCTCAACGAGTCCTGCTCCGACGTGTTCGGGTCGCTGGTCAAGCAGTACGCGCTGCGGCAGTCCGCCGCCGAGGCGGACTGGCTGATCGGCGCCGGGCTGCTCGCGCCCGGCATCCAGGGCGTGGCGCTGCGCTCGATGAAGGCCCCCGGCACCGCCTACGACGACCCCAAGCTCGGCAAGGACCCGCAGCCGGCGAACCTCAGCGACTACGTGGACACCTCCGACGACGAGGGCGGGGTGCACATCAACTCGGGCATCCCCAACCACGCCTTCTACCTGCTGGCCACCGCGCTCGGCGGCAACGCCTGGGAGCGGGCCGGGCAGATCTGGTACGACACGCTGACCGGCGGCACGCTGGCGCACAACTGCGACTTCGCCGCCTTCGCCCAGGCCACGGTGGCCGCCGCCCGGGCCCGGTACACCGACGCCTCGGTGGCCACCACGGTGATCGCCGCCTGGTCGCAGGTGGGGGTCAGCGCCACCTGAGCGCCGGGTGACGATCCGTCAGCGAGTGTGCGCGAGTGCTGCACGAGCGGGTGGCACTCGCGCATACTCCGTGAAGAACCGCACCCCCACCGTCACTTCCTCACAGACTGGCGACCATGCAGATCCAGGTGACCCGCACCGGCGGCTTCGCCGGCCGCACCCTCCGCGCCGAGTTGGACACCGACGAGCGGGCCGACGCCCCGCACGTGCACGCGCTCGCCCGCGAGGCGGTGGCCGGCGGGCTGCGTGCACCCTCGTACGGGGTGCCGGACGGGTTCCACTACGAGATCACCGTGGACGGCCGCACCGTGCACTGCGCCGACCCGGCGCTGACCGACGCGCAGCGGGAGCTGGTCTCCCTGGTGCTGCGCGAGGGCCGGCCGCAGTGATCCGCTGACGGCTCAGAAGCCGAGCTTGCGCAGCTGCTTCGGGTCGCGCTGCCAGTCCTTGGCCACCTTGACGTGCAGGTCGAGGAAGACCGGGGTGCCAAGGAGGGCCTCGATGTGCTTGCGGGCGGTGGAGCCGACGTGCTTGAGCCGGGCGCCCTTGGCGCCGATCACGATGGCCTTCTGGCTCTGCCGCTCGATGTAGACGTTGGCGTGGATGTCGAGCAGCGGCCGGTCGGCCGGGCGGCCCTCGCGGGGGATCATCTCCTCGACCACCACGGCCAGCGAGTGCGGGAGCTCGTCCCGGACGCCCTCCAGGGCGGCCTCGCGGATCAGCTCGGCGACCATGATCTGCTCGGGCTCGTCGGTGAGGTCACCGTCCGGGTAGAGCGGCGGGCCCTCGGGGAGCAGCTTGGTGATCAGATCGCCGACCAGCTGCACCTGGCTGTCGCCGACGGCCGAGACCGGGATGATCTCCGCCCACTCGATGCCGAGCTCGACGCCCAGCTGCTGGACGGCGATCAGCTGCTCGGCCAGCTTCTTGGAGTCGACCAGGTCGGTCTTGGTGACGATGGCCACCTTGGGGGTCTTCTTGACCTCGGCGAGCTCCTTGGCGATGAACTTGTCGCCGGGGCCGAGCTTCTGGTCGGCGGGCAGGCAGAAGCCGATCACGTCGACCTCGGCCCAGGTCGAGCGGACGAGGTCGTTGAGCCGCTCGCCCAGCAGGGTGCGCGGCTTGTGCAGACCGGGCGTGTCGACCAGCACCAGCTGCGAATCGGGGCGGTGGACGACCCCGCGCACGGTGTGGCGGGTGGTCTGCGGACGGTCGGAGGTGATCGCGACCTTCGTCCCGACCAGCGCGTTGGTCAGGGTCGACTTGCCCGCGTTGGGGCGGCCGACGAAGCACGCGAACCCGGAACGGTACGGGGTGGAAGGGGCACTCATGCCCACCATTCTCCCTGATCGCTAGCGGCGCCCGCGCCGCGAGGTCAGCCCGCCGATCAGCGTCAGCACGAAGAGCGCGATCGAGCCGCCCAGCCACCAGGGCGAGCCGGTCTCCTCCCAGCGCCCCATTCCCATCACCACGACCAGCAGCGCGGCGAAGAATCCCAGTGCCCCCACAGCACAACACCCCCTCCCGGTCAGACTATCGACCTGGAGGGGGTGTGCCCACCGTCTCACTCGGCCCTGGCGCTCACTCCGCCTTGGCGGCGACCTTCAGCTCTCCGTCCGGCCCGGCCAGCAGCACCGGCGTGCCGGCCCCGCCCAGGTCCCGGACGGCGGCCAGGTCGGCCGCGGCGGGCTGCTCGGCCTCGGAGACCACGGCGGCCGCCTCCAGGCCGCGCGCGCCGCTGGCCACGGCCATCGCCACGGCCGTCTGGAGCGCCGACAGCTGCAGCGACTCCAGGGCGACGGTGCCGGCCACGTAGGTGCGGCCGGTCTCGTCGCGGACGGCCGCACCCTCGGTGACACCGTTCCGGGCCCGGGCGGAGCGGGCCAGGGTGATGATCTTTTTGTCTTCCGGGTCAAGGTCAGTCATGTGCCGAGCATAGGGCTCAGTGCCCGATCGGGTTCGGCGGCCCGGGCTTGAAGATCTTCACGAAGGCGGGCGGACCGGAGGGCAGCGGGGTCTCCTCCGCGTGCCGCTGCTTCCAGTAGGGGTTGTCGTGGGGCAGCCGGCTGCCCACCCGGCCGTACATCCCGAAGGTCAGCACCACGAAGCCGAAGACGAAGCTGAAGAGCACGTTCGACATCCGGAAGTTCAGGAAGTTGCCGCCCGGCGTGCCGAGCACGATCAGGCCGTAGAAGCCCGCCAGCAGGAAGAGCCCGCCGACGGCCATGTTGAGGTTCGAGGCGAAGTTGCCACCGATCACCGCCCCGGCGATCAGCACCAGGCCCACCACCACCGAGATCACGCTGAGCGCGCCGTTGGTGGTCATGCCGGCGATCTTGTCGCCGTGGGTGCTCAGGAAGCCGGGGTGCGAGGTCATCCCGAGGATCCCGAAGACCAGCAGGAAGACACCACCGAGGCCCGCGCCCACCCGGTAGACGGACGCGAGCTTGTGGTCCATGGGGAGTTCGTCTTGGAGTTTCATGTAGGCCTCCCACCAACACGGACGGGGTCGTCCGCACCGTCTTCCAACGTACGTCGGAGCGGGGTGGGCAACCACTCGTCAGCGGTGCGGGTCGCCCGGGTAGTGCGGGGCCTCGTGCATGTAGAGCGAGCCGCACTGCTGGCAGCCGCGCAGCCCGGTGCCCCACTCGGCCTCGTCCCGCGCCTCGGCGTCGGCCGCGATCTCGCGGCCGCACATCGCGGTCGGTTCGGCGTCACGCACGACGTGCCACTTCAGGACCTGCCCGTCGGGGCCGAGCTCTGCTCGTAGTTGGTGCGTCATGGCCCCATCGTGGGCAGCCCGGCCCGGCTCGGCAATCCGAACTGGTCCTTCCGGGCTGGTCCTTCCGGGCCCCGCGACCGGGCCCGGAAGGACCGGTCCGGCAGCCGGGCCCGGAAGGCGCCTCACTCCGGTTCGGGGGCCTGCTCCGGCTCGCCGCCCGGGCGGACCGGGGAGACCAGCACGGTGCCGATGCGGTTGCGCCGCCCGGCCGAGCTCTCGGCGGTCAGCCGCAGTGCGGCCAGCTCGCCCTCGGACTCCTCGGGCACCGGCACGTCGCAGGAGGAGCCGGGGATGGGCACCCGGCCCAGGTGCTTGGCCAGCAGGCCGCCCACCGTCTCCACGTCCTCGTCCACCAGGGCCAGGCCGAAGAGCTCGCCGAGGTCCTCCACCAGCAGCCGGGCGGTCACCCGGTAGCTGCCGTCGCCCAGGTCCTCGACCGGGGCCACCTCGCGGTCGTACTCGTCGGTGATCTCGCCGACGATCTCCTCCAACACGTCCTCGATGGTGACCAGACCGGCGGTGCCGCCGTACTCGTCGATCACGATCGCCACGTGCGAGCGCATCTGCTGCATCTCGCGCAGCAGGTCGCCGGCCGGCTTGCTGTCGGGGACGAAGACCGCCGGGCGCATCACGGCGGAGACCGGCTCGGATTCGGCGTCCCGGTTGATGTGGGTGCGGCGGACCAGGTCCTTGAGGTAGACGATGCCCACCACGTCGTCCTCGTTGTCGCCGACCACCGGTATCCGGGAGAAGCCGGAACGCAGCGCCAGGGTGAGCGCCTGGCGGACGGTCTTGTGCCGCTCGATCATCACCAGGTCGGTGCGCGGCACCATGACCTCGCGGACGATGGTGTCGCCCAGCTCGAAGACCGAGTGCACCATCCGGCGCTCCTCGTCCTCGATCAGGTCGTCCTTCTCGGCCAGGTCGACCAGCGCCCGCAGCTCGGCCTCGGAGGCGAACGGCCCCTCGCGGTAGCCCTTGCCCGGGGTCAGCGCGTTGCCCAGCAGGATCAGCAGCCGCGGGATCGGGCCGAGCACCCGGGCCAGCGGCAGCAGCACGAAGGAGGCCGCCGTGGCCGTGGTCAGCGGGTGCTGGCGGCCGATCGTGCGCGGGGAGACGCCCACCGCGACGAAGGAGACCAGCACCATCACCCCGAAGGCCAGCAGCACGGCCTGCCAGGTCTCGTGCAGGCTGCGCACGCAGACCACGGTGACCAGCACCGCCGCCGCCATCTCGCTGGCCACCCGGATCAGGGTGGCCAGGTTGAGGTAGCGGATCGGGTCAGAGGCCAGGGTCAGCAGCCGGTCGGCCCCGCGCCGGCCGGCCCGGACGGCCTCCTCGGCGCGGAACCGCGAGATCCGCGAGATCCCGGCCTCGGCGCAGGCCGCCAGCCAGCCGAGCACGACCAGCAGCAGAGCCCCGACCAGGAAGCTCGTACTCTCACCACTCACAGCGCGGGCCTCAGTGGACGGTCGGCGCCGGGGAGATCCCGGACAGCCCGCGACCGGCCCGCCAGTCGTCCAGGATCCGCTTCTGGAGGGCGAACATCTGCCGCTCCTCCTCCGGCTCCTCGTGGTCGTAGCCGAGCACGTGCAGCACCCCGTGCACGGTGAGCAGCTGCAGCTCCTCGTCCATGGTGTGCTTGGAGGGGGCCGCCAGGCCCTGGGCCTTGGCCACCTCGGGGCAGAGCACGATGTCGCCCAGCAGGCCCTGCGGGAGCTCCTCGCCCTCCTTGCCGGGGCGCAGCTCGTCCATCGGGAAGGACATCACGTCCGTGGGCCCCGGGAGGTCCATCCACTGGATGTGCAGCTCCTCCATCGCCGCGCCGTCGACCAGGATCACGGACAGCTCGGACTGCGGGTGGATGCGCATCTTGTCGAGGGCGAAGCGGGCGACGTCGAGGATGGCGTCCTCGTCGGCGTCCCAGCCGGACTCATTGGCGATGTCGATCGACATGGAGGGTTCGGTACTCAGCTTTCGGTGCGATGGGACTGTCGGGGGGTGCGGGCGCCCTTGCGCTGGACGGGCTTGCGCGGCTCGGCGGCGCTCGCCTCCTGCTGGGCGTCCCAGCGCTCGTACGCATCCACGATGCGGCCCACCAGCTTGTGGCGCACCACGTCGGTGCTGGTGAGCACGGAGAAGTGGATGTCGGGGACGTCCACCAGGATCTCCTGGACGACCTTGAGACCGCTGCGGGTGCCACCGGGGAGGTCGATCTGGCTGGTGTCGCCGGTGACGACCACCCGGGAGTTGAACCCGAGGCGGGTGAGGAACATCTTCATCTGCTCGGGCGAGGTGTTCTGGGCCTCGTCCAGGATGATGAAGGCGTCGTTGAGGGTGCGGCCGCGCATGTACGCCAGCGGGGCGACCTCGATGGTGCCCGCGGCCATCAGCCGGGGGATCGAGTCCGGGTCCATCATGTCGTGCAGCGCGTCGTAGAGCGGGCGCAGGTACGGGTCGATCTTCTCGTAGAGGGTGCCGGGCAGGAAGCCCAGCCGCTCCCCCGCCTCGACCGCCGGGCGGGTCAGGATGATCCGGTTGACCTCCTTGGCCTGCAGGGCCTGGACGGCCTTGGCCATGGCCAGGTAGGTCTTGCCGGTGCCCGCCGGGCCGAGCCCGAAGACGATGGTGTGCTTGTCGATCGCGTCGACGTACTTCTGCTGGTTGAGCGTCTTGGGCCGGATGGTGCGGCCGCGGTTGGAGAGGATGTTCGCGGTGAACACCTCGGACGGGGCCGGGTGGGCCGGGTCCTCGGCGGCGCTCCTGAGCATGCTGATGGAGCGCTCCACGGCGTCCTCCGTCAGGGGTTGGCCGGTGCGCAGCACCAGCATCATCTCGTTGAACAGCTGCTTGACCAGGGCGACCTCGGCGGGGCTGCCGGTGGCCGTCACCTCGTTGCCGCGGACGTGGATGTCGGCCTCGGGGAAGCCCTGCTCGATCACCCGCAGGAGGGAGTCGGTGGCTCCGAGCAGGGTGACCATCGGGTGCTTCTCGGGGATCACGATCCGGGCGTTGGCCGCACGGTCGGGGCGCGGCTGTCCGTTGGCGGGGGTCTGCGTTGTCTCAGTCATGGGTCGGCGCTGCGGCCTGCCTCATCCCATCCGTCGTCGGGGTGCCGCCCGGTCTGCCCGGGGTCACCAGGGTACGCCGCACGGATGATCGCCGCGGCGGCGCGTGGGGCCGCCGCGGGGGCCGGCGGCCTGTCGATGCTGCGTCACCCGCACGGGTGTGCGCGACTGGTTTTACCCGCCGCCGGCCCTATCCACCGGGATGGCGTGGGGCCGGGCTCACCGGTCTGCCCGGCGTGGCGGCACCGAAACCCGCATCAGGTCCTCGGCGACCACCAGCCGGCCGTCGAAGTGGGCCCGGGCCTCGGCCAGGTGGCCCTCCAGGTCCGGGTAGCGCTGCGAGAAGTGGGTGAGCACCAGGGTGGAGACCCCGGATTCGGTGGCCACCTTGGCCGCCTGGGCGGCGGTGAGGTGGCCGTGCTCCTCGGCCAGGGCGGCGTCCGCGCTGAGGAAGGTCGCCTCGATCACCAGCAGGTCGGCGCCCTCAGCCAGCTCGTACACCCCGTCGCAGAGCCGGGTGTCCATCACGAAGCCGAACCGCTGCCCCGGCCGGTGCTCGCTGACCTCGGCCAGGGTGACCCGCCGCCCGTCCACCTCGACCGCGCCCTCGCGCTGGAGCCGGCCCACCGCGGGGCCGCGCAGGCCGTGCGCGGCGAGCCGCTCGGGCACCAGGCGGGTGCCGTCCGGCTCGACCAGGCGGTAGCCGAAGGAGTCGACCGGGTGGGAGAGCCGGGCCGCGTGCAGCTCGAAGGGCGCGCCCGGGGCGGCCAGCCGGCCGGGCTGCTCGATCGGGCGGGGGCGCAGCTCGGCGGTGCGGTGGAAGGCGCTCGCCTGGGTGAGGCGCTCGTAGAACGCCTCACC
Organism: Kitasatospora sp. MMS16-BH015; assembly: GCF_002943525.1. Taxonomy (NCBI): domain Bacteria; kingdom Bacillati; phylum Actinomycetota; class Actinomycetes; order Kitasatosporales; family Streptomycetaceae; genus Kitasatospora; species Kitasatospora sp. MMS16-BH015. Next base: position 2,698,447 of record NZ_CP025394.1, read on the forward strand.
GGTGGCCGGGTAGTACACGTCGACCGGGTGCGGCACCCGGTCCAGGTTGATCCGCTGCACCACGCCGGGCAGGCCCAGGCAGTGGTCGCCGTGGAAGTGCGTCACGCCGATCCGGGTGATCCCGGTAGCGGAGACCCCGGCGTGCAGCATCTGCCGCTGGGTGCCCTCGCCCGGGTCGAACAGCAGGCCCTCGCCGTCCCAGCGGAGCAGGTAGCCGTTGTGGTTGCGGTGCCGGGTGGGCACCTGGCTGGCGGTGCCGAGGACGACGAGTTCGCGCACGGACACCGAATCAGACCATGTTCTCGGTCATCGGCTTGCCGCCCAGCAGGTGCACGTGCGCGTGGAAGACGGTCTGGCCCGCGCCCGCACCGGTGTTGAAGATCAGCCGGTAGTCCTTCAGGCCCGCCTCCTCGGCCACCCGGCCCGCCTCGGCGAGCAGCTCGCCGGCGACGGCCGGCTCGGCGGCGGCCAGCTCGGCGGCGTTCGGGTAGTGCAGGTGCGGGATGACCAGCACGTGGGTGGGGGCCTTGGGCGCGATGTCGCGGAAGGCGAGGGTGCGCTCCGTCCTCCTCAGGACCGTCGCCGGGATCTCGCCCGCCACGATCTTGCAGAACAGGCAGTCGGACTGTGCCTCGCCGGCCATCTCGCTCTCCTCACACAGGTTCAGGACACAGGCTCAGGGGCCCGCCAGTGAAAGCCTATCGGGCCAGCCGGGCCAGCTCGGCCGGGTCGTGGGCGCAGAACAGCGTGACCTCCCGCTCGTGCTCCCGGCGCAGTGCCCGCAGCCGCTCCTGGTTGTGCCGGCGGGCCGCGTCGTCCACCGCCAGCGCCCGCTGGAAGAGCGCCAGCCCGAGCGGGGCCCGGCCCACCGCCGGGTCGGCCTCGCCGTGGTGGAAGTAGGCGTCGCCGCAGTGCAGCAGCCAGGAGTCGCCGCTGCGCACGGCCACCGCGCTGTGGCCCCGGGTGTGGCCGGGCAGCGGCACCAGCAGCACCTCGGGCGCGTCCAGCACCCGGGTGGCCGCGAAGCCGTACCAGTGCTCGCCGTCCGGCTCGTGCGCCACCCACTTCGGGCCGTGCGCCCACTGGGCCGTGCGGTAGCGCTGCCGCTCGTTCCGGTTGCGCGGCACCACGGCCGCCGCCAGCTCCTCGCCGAAGACGTGCACCCGCGCCCAGGGGAAGTCGGAGAGCCCGCCCGCGTGGTCCGGGTCGAGGTGGGTCAGCACGATGTCCCGCACGTCCCGGGGGTCGTGGCCGAGCGCCCGCACCTGGTGCAGCGCGGTGCGGGCCAGGCTCAGCCGGGGCCGGGACATCACGGTCAGCCCCGGCCCGAGCCGCTTCGGGTCGGCCACGTCGGCCGTGCCGAAGCCGGTGTCCACCAGCACCAGCCCCTCCGGGCCCTCGACCAGCAGGCAGTGCCCCACCAGGTGGTCGCCGCCCAGCAGGGCCCGGCCGCCGCGCGGGCACATCGTCGCGCAGTCCAGGTGATGGATCGTCATGCTCTTCTCCCCCGAGTCTCCGGCCGGGGCACCACCTTGCCCGTGCCCCGGCGGCTTGGCAACGGGGTCAGGGCAGCGGCGGCGGGGTGAGCGCCGGACGCTCGGCCAGCGCCGCCAGGGCCAGCCGGACGCCCTCGGCCAGCTGGGTGTCGCGGCCGGCCACCCAGTCCTGCGGGGCGATCGCCACCTCCACGTCCGGGTCGACCCCGTGGTTCTCCACGCCCCAGCCGTAACCCTCCAGCCAGTACGCGTACTTGGGCTGGGTGACCAGGGTGCCGTCGACCAGGGTGTACTTGCTGTCGATGCCGATCACCCCGCCCCAGGTGCGGGTGCCGACCACCGGGCCGATGCCCAGGGCCTGGATCGCCGCGTTGACGATGTCGCCGTCCGAGCCGGAGTACTCGTCGGCCAGCGCCACCACCGGGCCGCGCGGGGCGTCGTGCGGGTAGGAGTCGGGGTGGGCCAGGTCGCGGCCCCGGTCCCAGCCGACGATCCGGCGGGCCAGCTTCTCGACGATCAGCTGCGAGGTGTGGCCGCCCTGGTTCTCCCGCAGGTCCACGACCACGCCCTCCTTGGCCATCTCCACCCGCAGGTCGCGGTGGAGCTGCGCCCAGCCCGAGCCGACCATGTCCGGCACGTGCAGGTAGCCCAGCCGGCCGTCCGAGAGCGCGCGGACCTCGGCCCGCCGCCCGGCCACCCAGTCGTGGTAGCGCAGCGCCTCCTCACTGGCGAGCGGCACCACCACCGGGTGCCGCTCCACGCCGTCCGGCCCGGCCACGGTCAGCTCGACCGGCTGCCCGGCGGTGCCGGCCAGCAGCGGCGCGGGCCCGGTGACCGGGTCGACCGGGCGGCCGTTGACGGCCAGGATCGCGTCCCCGGCCCGCACGGCCACCCCGGGCGCGGCCAGCGGCGAGCGGGCCCGCGGGTCGGAGGACTCGCCGGGCAGCACCCGGGCCACCCGCCAGCGCTCGCCGTCCCGGGCCAGGTCGGCGCCGAGCAGGCCCTGCCGGCGCAGTGCGTCGGCGCCCCGGCCGGGCGGCACCACGTAGGCGTGCGAGGTGCCCAGCTCGGCGACCACCTCCCAGAGCAGGTCGGTCAGGTCGTCGTGCGAGCCCAGCTTCTCGACCAGCGGCCGGTAGCGCTCCAGCGTGCCCGCCCAGTCGAAGCCGCCCAGGTCGGCCCGCCAGTAGTTGTCCCGCATCAGGCGGCCGTTCTCGTCGAACATCTGCCGCCACTCGGCCGCCGGATCGACGGCCACCCGCAGCCGGGCGAGATCGACCTCGATCTCCTCCTCCTCGCCCGCCTTGTGCCCGGCGGGCAGCGAGCGCAGCGCGCCGTGGTCGTAGACGGTCAGCCGCTGGCCGTCCCCGCTGACCGCGAAGTCGTCCAGCTCCGCGACGAGTTCCTCCACCTTGAGCTTCTTCAGGTCGTACCGCTCCAGGCTGGCCCGGGGCTGCTCGTCCTCCAGCGAGGCCGCGCCGTCGCCGAGCTCGCCGACCAGCGGCAGCCTGGTCCAGAGCACCGCGTCCTTGGCCGCGAGCAGCTGGCCGAACCGGCCGCCCTCCACCGGGAACGGGATGATCCGGTCGGCGATCCCCTCCAGGTCGACCCGGGTGGCGGGCGGCGCCTCGGCGGCCTCCTCCTCGCCCTCCTTGACCTCCTTCTTCGGCTCCTCCTCGTCCCCCACCGGGCGGCCGGCCCGCTGCGGGCCGAACGGCGAGGGGGTGTCGGCGGCCAGCGTGATCAGGTACGGGCGGCAGCCGGTCGGGAAGGAGAGGTCGAAGACGTGGGCGTCGTAGACCGGGTCGAAGTGCCGCACCGAGAGGAAGGCCAGGTGCCGGCCGTCGGCCGTGAAGGCGGGTGCGTAGTCGACGAACCGGGCCGGGGTGGCCTCGGCCACCGTGCCGGCGGCCACCTCGGCGAGCATGATCTGCCGCAGGCTCCACGGCCCGAGCGCGGGCTGCGACCAGGCCAGCCAGGCGGAGTCCGGTGACCAGACCAGGCCGTGCACCTCGCCCTCGGTGCTGCGGGCCAACTCCCGCACCTCGCCGCCGTCCAGGCCCACCACCAGCACCCGGCCGTCGTGCGAGGCCACCGCCAGCCGGGCGCCGTCCGGCGAGACGGCCAGCTCCACCGCGCGGCCCAGCTGCCCGGCGGCCAGCCGCCGCCGCTCGGCGCCGAGCGCAGCCGGGGCGTACTCGACCGCGTCCTCGCCCTCGGCGTCGCTCACCCAGAGCGCGCCCTGCTCGCCGCCCTCCGGCGGGGCGGGCACCACGGCCACCAGCCGGGCCCGCACCCCGGGCTCCTCGCTGATCACCCGGGCCGGGCCCTCCCGGTGGGTCAGCCAGTGCACCGTGCCGCGCACCTGGGCCACCGAGGCCCGCCCGGTGTGGTCCGGCGCCGATTCGTCCAGCTGCCCGGCAAGCGGGTGCGGGCGCCGGCCCGTGCGCGGGCCGGCCAGGTCCACCTCGATCCGGCGCGGGGCGGCTCCCGCCAGGTCGTCCAGCAGCCAGAGCTCGCCCGCCCGGTGCCAGACCACCCGACGGCCGTCGGTGGTCGCGTCCCGGGCGTAGAACTCCGTGGAGTCGCCGTGCCGGCGCAGGTCCTCGCCCTCCGGCGTGCTGGAGTACAGCTGCCCCACGCCCTCGTGGTCGGAGAGGAAGGCGATCCGCTCGCCGATCCACATCGGCGCGGCGATGTTGCCGCCGAGCCCGGCGTGCACCCGCTCGAACTCGCCCGCCCCGATCCAGAGTTTGCCGACCTGCCCGCCCCGGTACCGCTTCCAGCGGGCCGGGTCCGTGCTCGACGCACTCAGCAGCAGCGCCCGCGGCCCGCCCGGCTCCAGCGCCAGCCCGCCGATCGGCCCGTACGGCAGCCGCTCCGGCTCGCCGCCGTCCAGCGGCAGGGCGTACGACCAGGTGCGGCGGGCCGTGCTGTGCCCGGCCGCCGTGACGGCGACCGGGCGGCCGTCGGGCAGCCACCCGCGCAGCGCGGTGGTCGCGCTCCCCCAGTACGTCAGCCGCCGCACCTCGCCCCCGGCCACCGGCGCCACGTGCACCTCGGGACGCCCGTCCCGCAGCGAGGTCCAGGCCAGGCTGGCCCCGTCCGGCGAGAACCTCGGCCCACGCACCGGCACTTGATCCGCCGTCACCCGCCAGGCCCGCCCCCCCTCCAGCGGAGCCAGCCAGACATCGTCCTCGGCGACGAAGGCGACCAAGTCGCCGGACACGTGCGGGTATCGCAGGTAAGAACTCACGAGCGCCACTCTAAGCAGCAAGTGTTTGCCGTATCCAGGAGTTGCACCATCCAGGGGCGCGGGGAACGGCGCGGCCAGCCATGCAAGGTCCGCACTCTTACACTCATGCCCTCGTTGCACTATCCGTTGACGGTGCAACTGGCTGCGCGGGCGAGATGACTCGAAGGCTTCTTCCGACTTCGCGCAGTTCCCCGCGCCCCTGATGTGCTGACCCAGAGTGCCTATTGCCAGCGTCCGGAGTGGGCCAAGAGCAGGGCACCCGCCGCCACGCCTGCCGTGGAGGTACGCAGGACGGAGGGGCCGAGGCGGTGGGGGTGGGCGCCGGCCTCGGCGAAGGCCGCCAGTTCGTCCGGGGAGATGCCGCCTTCGGGGCCGACGATCAGGACCAGGTCGCCGGCGGGCGGGAGGGAGGCCGTCGCCAGGGGGAGCGAGCCCTCCTCGTGGAGGACGGCCGCGAAGGCGGCCCCGGCGAGCAGGGGGGCGAGCTGACGGGTGGTCATGAGGTCGCGGACCTCGGGGAAGCGGAGTCGGCGGGCCTGCTTGCCGGCCTCCTTCGCGGTGGCGCGCCACTTGGCCAGGGCCTTGGCGCCGCGGTCGCCCTTCCACTGGGTGATGCAGCGGGAGGCGGCCCAGGGGATCACCACGTCGACACCGACCTCGGTCATGGTCTCGACGGCGAGTTCGCCGCGGTCGCCCTTGGGGAGGGCCTGGACCACCACGATCCGGGCCGGGGCCGGCGGCTCCTCGCGGACCTCGGCGACCAGCACGTCCAGCGCGTCCTTGCCGTGCACGGCCGCGACCGAGCCGTGCACGCCGAGGCCGAGGCCGTCCGCCAGGGTGACGGCCTCGCCGGGCTCCAGGCGCTTCACGGCGGCGGCGTGCCGCCCCTCGGGGCCGTCGAGCCGGAGCAGCACGCCGGGGGCGGCCCCCGCCAGCCGCTCGGTCTCGACGACGAACACGGGCGCGGTCATGGCACTCCTCGGTGCAAGGGCATCGGTACAGAAAAAACGGCCCCCGCACCGGACGTGCGGCGCGGGGGCTCGAAGCGGGACGGACAGCGGCGGCCTACCGGCCGTTGAACGCGTCCTTCAGCCGGGAGAACAGGCCCTGCTGGCCGGGGGCGAAGGTGCCCGAGGGGCGCTCCTCGCCGCGCAGCAGCGCGAGGCGGCGCAGCAGCTCCTCCTGCTCGGGGTCGAGCTTGGTGGGGGTCTGCACCTCGACGTGCACTATCAGGTCGCCCCGGCCGCCGCCGCGCAGGTGGGTGATGCCCCGGCCGTGTAGCGGGATGGACTGGCCGGACTGGGTGCCGGGCCGGATGTCCACCTCCTCGACGCCGTCCAGGGTCTGCAGCGGCACCTGGGTGCCGAGCGCCGCGGCGGTCATCGGGATGGTGACCGTGCAGTGCAGGTCGTCGCCGCGCCGCTGGAAGGTCGGGTGGGTGGTCTCGGCGATCTCGACGTAGAGGTCACCGGCCGGGCCGCCGCCGGGGCCGACCTCGCCCTCGCCGGCCAGCTGGATCCGGGTGCCGTTGTCGACACCGGCGGGGATCTTGACCGTGAGGGTGCGGCGGGCGCGGACGCGCCCGTCGCCGGCGCACTCGGGGCACGGGGTCGGGACGACGGTGCCGAAGCCCTGGCACTGCGGGCAGGGGCGCGAGGTCATCACGTTGCCGAGGAAGGAACGGGTCACCTGGGAGACCTCGCCCTTGCCGCGGCACATGTCACAGGTCTGCGCCGAGGTGCCGGGAGCGGCGCCCTCACCGGAGCAGGTGGTACAGGTGACGGCGGTGTCGACCTGGAGCTCCTTGGTGGTGCCGAACGCGGCCTCCTCCAGGCTGATCTCCAGGCGGATCATCGCGTCCTGGCCCCGGCGGGTCCGCGAGCGCGGTCCGCGCTGACCGGCCGCCGCGCCGAAGAAGGCGTCCATGATGTCGGAGAAGCCGAAGCCCGCCGCGCCCGCGCCGAAGCCGCCGGCGCCACCGCCGCCGTTCGGGGAGAGCGGGTCGCCGCCGAGGTCGTAGACCTGGCGCTTGGCCGGGTCGGAGAGCACCTCGTAAGCGGCGTTGATCTCCTTGAACCGCTCCTGCGTCTTCGGGTCCGGGTTGACGTCCGGGTGCAGTTCACGGGCGAGGCGCCGGAACGCCTTCTTGATCTCGTCCTGCCCCGCATCCCGTCGGACGCCGAGTACCGCGTAGTAGTCCGTGGCCACCAAATGCTCCGCTTGTTCCGCCTGTTGAAGTGCTGCGACTGGTCACCGGGCCCCACGGCCCGGTTGGTCCTCTACGATTCGGCCAGGATCTGGCCGACGTACCGTGCCACCGCACGCACCGCCCCCATTGTGCCCGGGTAGTCCATCCGGGTCGGGCCGATCACGCCCAGCTTCGCCACGCTCTCGTCGCCCGAACCGTAACCGACGGACACGACCGAGGTGGAATTCAGGCCCTCGTAGTCGTTCTCCCGGCCGATCCGGACCGTCACCCCGGCGTCGGGCGTCTCACCCAGCAGGCGCAGCAGCACCACCTGCTCCTCCAGGGCCTCCAGGACGGGCTGGATGGTGAGCGGGAAGTCGTGGCCGAACCGGGTCAGGTTGGCCGTGCCGGCCAGCATGATCCGCTCCTCGTTCTGCTCGGCGAGCGTCTCGAAGAGGGTGGCCAGCACGGTGGTGACGGTGGCCCGGTCGGGCGGCTCGAAGGCGGCCGGCAGGTCGTCGAGCAGGGCCGGCACGTCGGGCAGCCGCTGGCCGCCGGCCCGGCTGTTGAGCCGGGCCCGCAGGTCGGCCAGCACCGTCTCGCCGACCGGGCCCGGGCAGTCGACCATCCGTTGCTCGACCCGGCCGGTGTTGGTGATCAGCACCAGCATGACCTTGCTCGGGGCCAGCGCCACCAGCTCGACGTGCCGCACGGTGGAGCGGGAGAGCGAGGGGTACTGGACCACGGCGACCTGCCGGGTGAGCTGCGCGAGCAGCCGCACGGTGCGGGCCACGGTGTCGTCCAGGTCGACCGAGCCGTCCAGGAAGTGCCGGATGGCCCGGCGCTCCGGGGCGCTCATCGGCTTGACCTCGGCCAGCCGGTCGACGAACAGGCGGTACCCCTTGTCGGTGGGGATCCGCCCGGCGCTGGTGTGCGGCTGGTGGATGTACCCCTCCTCCTCCAGCGCCGCCATGTCGTTGCGCACGGTGGCCGGGGAGACGCCGAGGCTGTGCCGCTCGACCAGCGCCTTGGAGCCGACGGGCTCCTCGGTGCCGACGTAGTCCTGCACGATGGCGCGCAGCACCGAGAGCTTGCGGTCGTCCAACGGCCGCTCGCTGAACATGGCACGCACCTCCGTCTTCGTCCGTTGAGCTGACAGCGCTTCCTACTGCTTGCAGCGTCTCCTCTGGCACTCCGGAAGGCAGAGTGCCAGCACCGTACCAGCCAGTGTAAGGCCCGCCCACCACCGCAGGAACGGCCCGCCCGCGTGATCCTCGTCCGATTCGCGCTCGTTCCGCGCGGCATTCCTCCCGCTTTCGCCCGGCCCGGGCGCACCCCGGGATCCGTCCGGCGCGGGGCGGTGCCCGCGCGGTCGCGGGGTGGCAGCATCGAAGACGGACAGTGATATCGGCAGTTCTCACGAAGGAGCAGCGATGTCGGCGTCACCTCAGCACTCCCGTTTCGCCCCCGACCGCGGACTCACCGGTCGGATGGTCCTCACCATGTTCGTGATCGGGCTGCTCTATGTCGGCTTCACCGGGGTGCTGATCGTCCTGCTGCGCGGGGCGTGGCCGCTGGTGGTGCTGATCTCCGGCGGGCTCTTCGTCGCCCAGTTCTGGTTCAGTGACAAGATCACCGAACGGGCGATGGGCGCCCACGAGGTCACCCCCGAGCAGTACCCGCAGCTGCACGGCACCATTGACCGGCTCTGCGCCCTCGCCGACATGCCCAAGCCCCGGGTCGCGGTGGCCGACACCGACATGCCGAACGCCTTCGCCACCGGCCGCAACCCGCAGAACGCGGTGGTCTGCGTCACCACCGGCCTGCTCCGCCGACTGGAGCCGGAGGAGCTGGAGGGCGTGCTCGCCCACGAGCTCTCGCACGTCGCGCACCGGGACGTGGCGGTGATGACGGTGGCCGGCTTCCTCGGCGTGCTCGCCGGGATGATGACCCGGATCGCGCTCTACGGCGGCTTCTACGGGGGCAACAACCGCAACAACAACGACCAGAACGCGGCCATCGCGATGCTGATCATCCCGCTGGTCAGCATGGTGGTCTACGCGATTAGCTTCCTGCTCACCCGGCTGCTCTCCCGCTACCGCGAGCTGGCCGCCGACCGCGCCGCCGCCCAGCTCACCGGACGGCCCAGCGCGCTCGCCTCGGCGCTGACCAAGGTGACCGGCCAGATCGCCGCCATCCCGAGCAAGGACCTGCGCGCCTCACAGGCGTACAACGCCTTCTACTTCGCCCCCGCGCTGAGCGCCCGGGAGGCCGCCACCCAGCTGATGTCCACCCACCCCTCGCTGGAGAAGCGGCTGGCGCAGCTGGGCAAGATCTCCGCCGAACTCGGTCAGTGAGGATCACTTCATGGGTTTCCTGGACGCACTCTTCGGCCGCACCAAGCCGGTCAAGCCCGATCTCGACCAGCTCTTCGGCATCCCCTCGGCCGCCCTGACGCTCGAGGCCGGGGCCGGCTTCAAGCCCACCGGCCTCGGCTCGGTCTGCTTCGCCGCCGTCGAGGGCGGCGCCTTCGTCGAGGTCCAGCGCCAGGTCAGGGCCCTGCTCGACGCCGACACCGCCACCGGCGGCGTCCCGGTCGAGGCCAGCCAGGACGGCTACGGCTACTCCTGGCTGCTCGCCCGCCACACCCCCGAGGAGCTCCCCGACCTGGTCAACGACCTGCACGCCGTCAACAGCGAGCTCGAGGCCAACGGCTTTGGCCCCCAGCTGCTCTGCTCGATCGTGGGCTTCCGCAACGACTCCGGCCAGTCGCTCGGCCTGGTCTACCTCTACAAGCGCGGCAGCTTCTATCCCTTCGCCCCGATGCCGGGCGGCGGCGAGAAGCGCAACAGCCCCCTGGAGCTCCAGATCAAGGCCCTCCTCCCCAACGACCTCCGCCTCGAACCGGACCTCACCCGCTGGTTCCCGGTCTGGGGCGCACCGGGGCTCTGACTCATGACCCAGGTTGACCCTGACACGGTGTGAGGCGGTTGGCTGCTCCCACCGCCCGGTGACCACCGGCGCGGCTCCGACCGCCTCGAAGGGTCTCCCCGTGCTCGGCTACACCGGCTCCGGTCCGTACTGCTTCACCAACTCGCTGGCCATGGTGCTGGGGGCGGAGGCACCCTCCACCGCCGTGATCGAGACGCTGACCGGCTCGCCGTTCGGCGCCCAGCTGATCGCCGGCGAGCTGCCGCTGTTCGACCCGTACGGCTGGCACCCGGAGATCGGGCTGGACTCGGCGATCGAGCTGCTCGGCTGGGTCTGCGAGCGCAGCGCGGGCGGCGGCCCGGCCGGGGCGCTGGAGCGGCTGCGGGCCGCCTGCGCGAGCGGGCCCGCGCTGGTCGGGCCGGTGGACATGGGTCTGCTGCTCTACCAGCCGGGCACGCCGAACGCCGAGGGCGGGGACCACTACGTGGTGGTGCTCGCGGCCGACGAGCGGGAGGTGGAGCTGCACGATCCGCACGGCCACCCCTACGCGACGATGCCCACCCCGGCCTTCCTGGCCGCCTGGGAGGGGAAGTCGGTCGGCTACCTCGACGCGCCGTACGTGCTGCGCACCGGCTTCACCCGGGTGCGCGAGGTCACCGTCGCCGAGGCGCTCCGGCGGTCGCTGCCGGCCGCCGAGCGGTGGCTTGCGGGCCGCAGCGAGCTCCCGATGCCGCCCGGCTCGCTGGGTGGGGCGGCTGCCGTGGCGGCGCTGGCCGACCGGGTCGAGCGGGGGCTGCCGGCCGGCATCCGCACGCTGCTCACCGCCTTCGCCGTCCGGGTCGGCGCCCGGCGGCGCAGCGACGCGGCGGGCTGCCTGGCCGAGCTGGGGCTGGCGGAGGCGGCCGCCGTGCTGGGGCGGCAGGCCCGGCTGCTCGGCGGCCTCCAGTACCCGCTGGTGCAGGGCGAGGACGCGGTGGCGGCGGCCCGGCTGCGGGAGCTCGCCCCCAGCTTCGAGGAGTTGCGCGGCGCGTTGGGTCTCTGACGGGCCGTCGGTCGGCTCGTATGATCGCCGGGTGCGCAGCTACGGACCGGACCTGACCCCGCCCTGGAAGAACCAGGCCCCTGCCCCCGAGGTGGCCGCCGAGCGGGACCTGGTGGTGGAGGAGGCCGCGAGCGGGTTCTGCGGGGCGGTGGTGCGGTGCGAGAAGACGGCCGAGGGCTTCACCGTGACGCTGGAGGACCGCTTCGGCAAGCTCCGGGTCTTCCCGATGACCCCGCGCGGCTTCCTGCTCGAGGGCAAGGTGGTCACCCTGGTCCGGCCGGTGACGGCCGCCGCCCCGGTGAAGCGGGTGACGGCCTCCGGCTCGGTCGCCGTGCCCGGAGCCCGGGCCCGGGTGGCCCGGGAGTCGCGGATCTACGTGGAGGGCCGGCACGACGCCGAGCTGGTCGAGCGGGTCTGGGGCGACGACCTGCGGATCGAGGGCGTGGTGGTCGAGTACCTGGAGGGCATCGACGACCTGCCGGCGATCGTCTCCGCCTTCTCCCCCGGCCCGGGCCGCCGCCTCGGCGTGCTGGTCGACCACCTGCTGCCCGGCACCAAGGAGCACCGCATCGCCGCCCAGGTCACCGGCTCCGCCGTCCTGGTGGTGGGCCACCCCTACATCGACATCTGGCAGGCCGTGAAGCCCGCCAGCGTCGGCATCCCCGGCTGGCCCGACGTGCCCTACGAGGAGTCCTGGAAGGAGGGCATCTGCCGCCGCCTCGGCTGGCCGGTGGACACCCCCGCCGCCTGGAAGCGCATCCTCGCCTCCGTGAACACCTACAAGGACCTGGAGCCCGCCCTGCTCGGCCGGGTGGAGCAGCTGATCGACTTCGTGACCGCTCAGGACGAGTAGGTCTGGAACTCCGTGGTGTCGAGGGTGATGCCCAGCACCTCGACCGGGATGTCCGCACCGAACCGACTGGTCCGCTCGGAGCAGTAGTCGGGCAGCCCGGACACGGTCTCCTCGCTCGGCTCGGTGAGCAGCACACAGACGCCCTGGAGCGGGTCCACGATCAGGTAGACCGGGATCGCACCCTCGGCGTACATCAGCCGCTTGGTCCGGTGGTCACGGTCGACACTGGTCTTGGAGACGACCTCCACGACCATGGTCACAGCCGCTGCCGGGATCAGCCGCCCCGGGCCCTCGACCGCACCGCGCTCGTAGACCACCAGATCCGGCTGCGGCTCGCTGGCCTGCCCGGGAATGGCGATGTCCTGCGTCTGGGCCCGGTGCCAGCCCGCGCGGGGGATCTGATCGAGGATGGACTCCACGATCCAGTTGTGAACCCGATCGGGCCCGGCCAGCATCACGATTTCCCCCTTGATGAGCTCGGCCTTGAACCCTTCGGGGACTTCCAGGTTCTCGTAGATCGCTGTCACGCGGTCATCGACGGCAGTCATCACACGCTCCCTCAGACGGCTGCATACACCGTAACGACTATCAGTCCACGAGGTCACGCACGACGCCGTCCGCCAGCAGCCGCCCCTGGAGGGTAAGCACGGCCCGGCCGGCCGCGAAGGCCGTCTCGTCCAGCAGGCCGACCTTGACCGCGCGGCCAGCGGCGGCCAGGCCCTCGGGCGCCAGCAGGCCGAGCGGGATGCCCTCGCGCAGGCGCAGTTCGAGCAGGATGCGCTCGACCCGGCGGTCCTCCTCGGGCAGCACCTCGCGGCCGAGCGCCGGCGTGCGGCCCTCGGCCAGGGCCTGGGCGTAGGCGGCGGGGTGCTTGGCGTTCCACCAGCGGACGCCGCCGACGTGGCTGTGGGCGCCGGGGCCTGCGCCCCACCAGTCGGCGCCGGTCCAGTAGAGCTCGTTGTGGCGGCAGCGGCCGGCCTCGGTGGTGGCCCAGTTGGAGACCTCGTACCAGTGGAAGCCGGCCTCGCTCAGGGCCTCCTCGGCGATCAGGTACCGGTCGGCGTGCACGTCGTCGTCGATCATCGGCAGCTCGCCCCGCTTGACCCGGGCGGCCAGCTTGGTGCCCTCCTCGACGATCAGCGAGTAGGCGGAGACGTGGTCGGGACCGGCGCCGATCGCGGCGTCCAGCGAGGCCCGCCAGTCCTCGTCGGTCTCGCCGGGGGTGCCGTAGATCAGGTCGAGGTTGACGTGCTCGAAGCCGGCCGCGCGGGCCTCGGCCACGCAGGCCTCGGGGCGGCCGGGGGTGTGGTGGCGGTCGAGCAGCTGGAGCACGTGCGCCTTGGCGCTCTGCATGCCGAAGGAGATCCGGTTGAAGCCGCCCGCGCGCAGCTCGGCCAGGTAGGCCGGGCTCACCGTCTCGGGGTTGGCCTCGGTGGTGACCTCGGCACCGGGGGCCAGCCCGAACTCGTCGCGGATCGCGGCCAGTGCCCGGACCAGGTCGGCGGCGGGCAGCAGGGTCGGCGTGCCGCCGCCGAAGAAGACCGTCTGCACCGGCAGCTCGGCCTCGCCGAGCACCCGGCGGGCCAGCCGGATCTCGCTCACCAGATTGCCGGCGTAGGTCTCCTGGGAGGCGACGGCGCCGGAGGAGCGCAGCTCGGTGGCGGTGTAGGTGTTGAAGTCGCAGTAGCCGCAGCGGCTGGCGCAGTACGGCACGTGCAGGTAGAAGCCGAAGGGCCGCTCGCCCAGCCCGGTGAGGGCGTGGGCGGGCAGGGAACCGTCGTGCGGCACGGCTTCGCCGTCGGGGAGTGCGGAGGGCATGCCCCCATTGTCCGGTACGGCGCGCCGTGCTCCTCCAAGCCGACGGCCGGACCGGACCTCGGGACGGGCTCAGGCCTCGTTGGTGCCCGCGTACATCCCGGCCACCGCCTCGGCGTAGTTCTTCTCGACCACCGGGCGCTTGATCTTGAGGCTCGGGGTCAGCTCGCCGTGCTCCACGTCCAGGTCGCGCGGGAGCAGGGTGAACTTCTTGATCGTCTGCCAGCGCTGGAGCTCGCCGTTGAGGCGCTTGACGAAGCCATCGATCAGCGCGACCACCTGCGGGTCGGCCACCACCTCGGCGTAGCTCTTGCCGGCCAGGCCGTGCTCGGTGGCCCAGGCCATGATCACCGGCTCGTCCAGGCCGATCAGCGCGGTGCAGAAGTTGCGGCCGTTGCCGATCACCAGGATGTTGCTGGCGAACGGGCAGATCGCCTTGAACTTGCCCTCGACCTCGCTGGGGGCGACGTACTTGCCGCCGGAGGTCTTGAACATGTCCTTCTTGCGGTCGGTGATCCGCAGGTAGCCGTCCTGGACCAGCTCGCCGATGTCGCCGGTGTGGAACCAGCCGTCGGCCTCCAGCACCTCGGCGGTCTGCTCCGGGAGGTCGTGGTAGCCGCGCATCACGCCGGGGCCGCGGAGCAGGATCTCGCCGTCCTCGGCGATCCGCACCTCGGTGCCGGGCAGCGGCTTGCCGACGGTGCCGACCCGGACGTCCTCGGCCCGGTTGACGGTGGAGCCGGCGCTGGTCTCGGTGAGGCCGTAGCCCTCCAGGATCGGCACGCCGGCGCCGAGGAAGAAGTACCCGATCTCGGGGGCCAGCGCGGCCGAGCCGGAGACCGAGCCGCGCAGCCGGCCGCCGAAGGCGGCGCGGATCTTGGCGTAGACCAGCTTGTCGGCCAGGGTGTGCTGGAGCCCGAGGGCGAACGGCACCTGCTCCCGGCCGGTGGCCACCCGGGTCTGCTGGGCGGTGCGGGCGTGCTCACGGGCGACCTTGGCGGCCCACATGAAGATCTTGTACTTGGCGCCGCCCTCGGCCCGGGCCTTGCCGGCGATGCCGTTGTAGACCTTCTCGAAGATGCGCGGGGCCGAGGCCATCAGGGTCGGGCGGATCAGCGGCAGGTTGTGGATGATCCGGTCGACCCGGCCGTCCACCGCCATCACGTGGCCGGTGGCGATCTGGCCGGAGATCAGCGTCTTGCCGAAGACGTGCGAGAGCGGCAGCCACATGAACTGCACGTCGTCCGAGCGCAGCAGCCCGCTCTCCTGCTGGGCCACCCCCTCGTACGCCCAGCAGTCGTGCACCAGGCGCACGCCCTTGGGGCGGCCGGTGGTGCCGGAGGTGTAGATCAGGGTGGCCAGCTGCTCGCGCTCCAGCGCCGCCACCGACTTCTCGATCGCGTCGGGGTGCTCGGCCAGGTACGCGGCGCCGGCCGCCTCCAGCTCGGCCAGCGAGAGCACGGTGAGGCCGGGGGCCTCGGGCAGCTCGGCCGGGGCGTCGAAGAGGATCACGGTGGCCAGCTCGGGCAGCTGCTCGCGCTGCTCGATCACCTTGGCCAGCTGGCCGACGGTGTCGACGAAGAGCGCGCGGCTGCCGGAGTTGGCCAGGATGAAGGCCGTCTCCTCGGCGTTGGTGCTCGGGTAGACCGTGGTGGTCGCGGCCCCGGCACACATGTTGCCGAGGTCGGCGATGACCCACTCGACTCTGGTCGCCGAGGCCAGCGCGACGCGGTCCTCGGCACCGATGCCCAGCGACATCAGGCCGGCCGCCACCGCCTTGACCCGCTCGGCGGTCTGCGCCCAGGTCAGCGAACGCCACTGCTCGGCGCCCGGGGTGCTGTCGGCCGCGTGTTCGTCGACCGGAGCGGGGTACCGGTAGGCCTCACCCTGCGGAGTGGCCTCTACCCTGCTGAGGAACAGGTGCGCCACGGACACCGGGCGTCGCTCGATCATGGACTGCGCGGAACTCAACGAGGACCTCCGGGGGGCGGGTGGCCGAGGGTGAGCGGCGGCGGAAGGAAGGGGGGCCGGCCGGCCATCCTGTCAGCCGCTGTAGTTAACCAGCGAGTAACAAGAGGGCAATCAGCAGCCTAGGGGGTACGGAGCCGTTCCGTAAGGGGGTAGCCACAGCTGACACCTGAGCGGACCGGCAGTGCAGAGGACAGGCAGAGGACAGTACAAGGCCAGCGGGTCGGGCCCGGGTAAAGGCCCTCTGAAGCCCGCACACCGTATGAAAATGGGATGCGAATCACCGTGCCGACAACGAGAGTGTCTCAGTGCTGATCACAATCCTCCGGGCCAGGCTGGCCCGGTACCAGAAACCGATCATCCTGCTCGTCCTGCTCCAGCTCGTCGCCACCATCGCGGCGCTCTACCTCCCCACGCTCAACGCCGACATCATCGACAACGGCGTGGTCAAGGGCGACACCGGATACATCCTGGCCATCGGCGGAGCCATGATCGGGGTGACCGTCGTCCAGGCGCTCTGCTCCGTCGGCGCCGTCTACTTCGGCTCCCGCACGGCGATGGCCGTCGGGCGCGACCTGCGCGCCGAGGTCTTCGACCGGGTGCAGAGCTTCTCGGCCCGCGAGCTGGGCCAGTTCGGCGCCCCCTCACTGATCACCCGCACCACCAACGACGTCCAGCAGGTCCAGATGCTCACCCTGATGGGCTTCAACCTGATGGTCGCCGCGCCGATCATGTGCTTCGGCGGCATCATCATGGCGCTCAACCAGGACGTGCCGCTCTCGGCCCTGCTGCTGGTGGTCGTCCCGGTGCTCGGCACCGTGGTCACCCTGCTGGTGCACCGGCTGCGCCCGCAGTTCCGCACCATGCAGACCCGGGTCGACAAGGTCAACCGGGTGCTGCGTGAGCAGATCACCGGCATCCGGGTGATCCGCGCCTTCGTCAAGGACGGCCACGAGCAGGCCCGCTTCGGCGAGGCCAACACCGAGCTCACCGAGGTCTCGCTGCGGGTCGGCCGGATGCTCGCCTTCATGTTCCCGGCCGTGATGCTGGTGGTGAACGTCTCCAGCGTGGCCGTGATGTGGTTCGGCGGCCAGCGGATCGACAGCGGCGGGATGCAGATCGGCGCGCTCACCGCCTTCCTCTCCTACCTGATGCAGATCCTGATGAGCGTCATGATGGCCACCTTCATGTTCATGATGGTGCCGCGCGCCGAGGTCTGCGCCGAGCGCATCCAGGAGGTGCTCGGCACCGAGAGCTCCGTCGTGCCGCCCGGCGCGCCGGTCACCGAGCTGCGCCGGCGCGGCCACCTGGAGCTGCGCGGGGTCGACTTCCGCTACCCGGGCGCCGAGGCCTCGGTGCTGCGCGAGATCGACCTGCTGGCCGAGCCCGGCCGCACCACGGCCGTGATCGGCTCCACCGGCTCCGGCAAGTCCACCCTGCTGGGCCTGGTGCCCCGGCTCTTCGACGCCACCGGCGGCAGCGTGCTGGTGGACGGCGTGGACGTGCGCGAGCTCTCCCCCGCGCTGCTGGCCGAGACGGTCGGGTTCGTGCCGCAGAAGCCGTACCTGTTCTCCGGTACGGTCGCCAGCAACCTGCGCTACGGCCGTCCCGACGCCACCGACGAGGAGCTCTGGCACGCGCTGGAGGTGGCCCAGGCCAAGGACTTCGTCGAGAAGCTCGACCTCGGCCTGGAGGCCCCGATCGCCCAGGGCGGCAGCAACGTCTCCGGCGGCCAGCGCCAGCGCCTGGCCATCGCCCGCGCCCTGGTGCGGCGGCCGGAGATCTACCTGTTCGACGACTCCTTCTCGGCCCTGGACTACGCGACCGACGCCAGGCTCCGCAAGGCGCTGGCCCGGGAGACCTCCGAGGCCACCGTGGTGATCGTCGCCCAGCGCGTCTCCACCATCCGCGACGCCGACCGGATCATCGTGCTCGACGAGGGCGCGGTGGTCGGCAGCGGCACCCACCACGAACTGATGGCCGACAACCCGACGTACCGGGAGATCGTGCTCTCCCAGCTCACCGAGCAGGAGGCGGCATGAGCGAGCGCACCGGCGGTGGAGCCGGTCCCTCGAAGGGCGGCCCCGAGCTGTCCAAGGGCGGCCCCGGGCCGTCCAAGGACGCGCCCAAGGCGCCGTCCGACTCCCAGACCGCCGCGGCCCGCCGCGGCCCGGCCGGCCCCGGCCGGTTCATGGGCGGCCAGGGCGCCGAGAAGTCGATGGACTTCAAGGGCTCCAGCCGCCGCGTCCTGAAGCTGCTGCGTCCCGAACGCGGCACCCTCTACGGGGTGTTCACCCTCGGCGCGCTCAGCGTGGCCTGCGCGGTGATCGGCCCGAAGATCCTCGGCCACGCCACCGACCTGATCTTCGCCGGCTACATCGGCAAGCAGCAGCCGGGCGACGTGACCAAGCAGCAGGTCATCGAGGGCCTGCGGGCCAGGGGCCAGGGCACCATCGCCGACGTGCTCAACGCGGTGCCCTTCACCCCCGGCCACGGGATGGACTTCGACGCCATCGGCTCGGTGCTGCTCTGGGTGCTGGCGATCTACGTGGCCTCCGCCGTGCTCGGCATCCTCCAGGGCCGGCTCGCCGCCCGGGTGATCCAGCGCACCGTCTTCCGGCTCCGCGAGTCGGTGGACGCCAAGCTCTCCCGGCTGCCGCTGAGCTACTTCGACCAGCAGCCGCGCGGCGAGGTGCTCAGCCGCGTCACCAACGACATCGACAACATCGGCCAGTCGATGCAGCAGTCGATGGGACAGATCGTCAACTCGCTGCTGACCATCGTCGGCGTGCTGGCGATGATGTTCTGGATCTCCCCGATCCTCGCGGTGATCGCGCTGGTCTCGGTGCCCGCCTCGGTGGTGGTGGCCACCAAGGTCGGCAAGAAGGCGCAGCCGCAGTTCATCGCCCAGTGGAAGACCACCGGCACGCTGAACGCGCACATCGAGGAGATGTACACCGGCCACGCGCTGGTCAAGGTCTTCGGCCGGCAGAAGGAGGCCGCCGCGACCTTCGCCAAGGAGAACGAGGAGCTCTACGCCTCCAGCTTCAAGGCGCAGTTCATCTCGGGCATCATCCAGCCCGCGATGATGCTGATCGGCAACCTCAACTACGTGCTGGTCGCCGTGGTCGGCGGTCTGCGGGTGGCCAGCGGCGCGCTCTCCATCGGTGACGTCCAGGCGTTCATCCAGTACTCGCGCCAGTTCAGCCAGCCGCTCACCCAGGTGGCCTCGATGGCCAACCTGGTGCAGTCCGGCGTGGCCTCCGCCGAGCGGGTCTTCGAACTCCTCGACGCCCCCGAGCAGTCCCCCGAGCCGGCCATGCCGGAGCGGCCGGCGGTGCTGCACGGCCGGGTCTCCTTCGAGGACGTCTCCTTCCGGTACGAGCCGGAGAAGCCGCTGATCGAGGGCCTCTCGCTCAAGGTCGAGCCGGGCCACACGGTGGCCATCGTCGGCCCGACCGGCGCGGGCAAGACCACCATGGTCAACCTGCTGATGCGGTTCTACGAGGTCAGCGGCGGCCGGATCACCCTGGACGGAGTGGACGTGGCCGCGATGTCCCGGGAGGACCTGCGCTCGGGCATCGGCATGGTGCTCCAGGACACCTGGCTGTTCGGCGGCACCATCGCCGAGAACATCGCGTACGGCGCCGAGTCCGCCACCCGCGAGCAGGTGATCGAGGCGGCCAAGGCCGCCCACGTCGACCGCTTCGTCCGCACCCTTCCCGAGGGCTACGACACCGTGATCGACGACGAGGGCACCGGCGTCAGCGCGGGCGAGAAGCAGCTCATCACCATCGCCCGGGCCTTCCTCGCCCAGCCCTCCATCCTGGTCCTGGACGAGGCCACCAGCTCGGTCGACACCCGCACCGAGGTGCTCATCCAGCGCGCCATGGCCACCCTGCGCACCGGCCGCACCAGCTTCGTCATCGCCCATCGCCTCTCCACCATCCGGGACGCCGACGTCATCCTGGTGATGGAGAACGGCTCGATCGTCGAGCAGGGCTCCCACGACGAACTGATCGCCGCGGACGGCGCTTACGCCCGCCTCTACCAGGCCCAGTTCGCGGAAGCGGTCGTCGAGGTCGACTGAGCAACCATCAGGGGCGCGGGGAACGGCGCGGCCAACCCTGCACTCTGAAGGTGTCTTACGCAGATGCCCACTTGCACTATCCGATGAGGGTGCAAGTGGGCATCTGTGCATCAGTGCACGGCCTGCTTCTCCCGCCCTCGCGCACGCAGTTGATCAGCAGAGCCCCGCGCCCCTGATGGCTGGACCCTGACCGCATCCTCCGGCAGGTGCTTCTCCAGCGTCAGCAACAACAGCGCCCCCGCCGCCACCGCGGCGGCCAGCACAAGCCAGGGCAGCCGCCCGTCCAGCGCCATCAGCCCGGTGAAGAGCGAGGGCGCGATCGCCGCCGAGAGCGACCAGGAGAGCTGGTAGGTGGCCATGTACCGCCCGCGCAGGGCCGGCGGGGCCGCCGCCGTGACCAGGGCCGAGGCGGCGGGGTTGTGCACCACCTCGCCGAGGGTGGCGAGCACCACCGCCCCGAGCACCCCGGCCGTCACCAGACCCGAACCGGGTGCCGCCAGCCCGAGCGCCGCGTCCGCCACGAACGCCACCGCGAACAGCCCCGCCCCAGTGGCCGCCGCCCGGTTGCGGCTGCCGAACCGGGCCACCAGCCGTCCGGCCGGCACCCCGAGGCCCGCGCACAGGACCGTGTTGACCGCGAAGGCGACACCGGTGAGCGACTGCGGCTCCCGCAGCACCTCGGTCAGGTAGACCGGCAGCAGCACCGAGAGCGCCGCGTACCCGTGCGAGATCAGGAGGTTGGCGGCGCTCAGGCCGAGGACCGGCCGGTCCGCCAGCACCGCCCGGTACCCGATCTGCGGGGCCCCGCCCTTGTTCGGGACGGCCCGCGGCGCACCGTTCTCCGGCACGCCCCAGGCCAGCACCCCGGCCACGAAGAAGCTCGCCGCGTTCACCAGCGCCGCGACGGTGTACCCCGTCCCGCCCGCGTAGCCGACCAGCAGCGCGGCCAGCAGGCTGCCCGCGCCGAGCCCGCCGTTGACCAGGCTGCGGCCGAGCGCGTTCAGCCGCTCCAGGTCGGCGCCCGAGACCAGCTCGCCGATCCGGGCCTGCTGGGCCGCCGGGAAGCCCCGGGTGGCCCCTGCGGCGACCAGCGAGACCAGGAAGAAGGCGGCCAGCGAACCCGAGAACGGGTACGCCAGGAAGGCCAGCCCGCGCACCAGGTAGAGCGCGAGCTGCACCCGCCGGGCGCCGTAGTGGTCCACCAGCGAACCGACCACCGGCAGCGCGGCCATCCCGGCCAGGCCGGTGATCGTGAGCACCAGGCCGATCACCGGCAGCGGGAGGTCGGTGACGTGACGGAAGAAGACGATCGTGAAGGGCACGTACATGCCGTTGCCGACGGCATCGACGGCCATACCGGTGAGCAGCCGGCCCTCGCCGGGGAAGCGGCGACGCTGATTCGAACGCATGTAAGTAACTTAGCATCAAGTTAATTATTTGTAAGCTACTTTCTCGCAAGCGACCACCATGCGAGACTTCTCCCATGAGCACTCCTCCCGCAGACCCCTCGCCCGCAGGTCCCTCACCCGCCAGTGGCGACCCGGACGCGGTGGACGTCATCACCGCCCAGTGGCAGCGCGTCCGCCCGGACCTGGAGACGGCGGCGATGGCCACCTTCGGCCGGGTCTACCGCCTCGCCAAGGCGGTCGGCGACCGCACCGAGCGGGCCTACGCGGCGTACGGCATCGGCCGGGGCGAGTTCGACGTGCTCGCCACGCTGCGCCGCTCCGGCGAGCCCTACACGCTCTCGCCCCGCGAGCTCACCGCCACCCTGATGCTCACCACCGGCGGCATGACCGGCCGGCTCGACAAGCTGGAGAAGGCCGAGCTGCTCACCCGCTCCCCCGACCCCACCGACCGCCGCGCCCTGCGCGTCACCCTCACCCCGGCCGGCCTCGACCTGATCGACCAGGCGGTCGGCGCCGGCCTGGTCGCCCAGCAGGCCGTCCTCGACGGCCTCACCCCGGCCGAGGTCGAGACCCTCAACGACCTGCTCCGCCGCCTGCTCACGGCGGCCTCCTGAAGACCGCCCCGGCACCTCGGCCCGGGCACGCGAAAGGACCCGGAGCGATCCGCATCGCTCCGGGCCCTTCCCCTGCTACTACCTCTGCCTCACCGTCGGACTACTTCTTCGCGTCCTTCGGGGCGTCCGCGTCGGTGGACAGCGCGGCGATGAAGGCCTCCTGCGGGACCTCCACGCGGCCGACCATCTTCATCCGCTTCTTGCCCTCCTTCTGCTTCTCCAGCAGCTTGCGCTTGCGCGAGATGTCGCCGCCGTAGCACTTGGCGAGGACGTCCTTGCGGATCGCGCGGACCGTCTCACGGGCGATCACCCGGGAGCCGATGGCGGCCTGGATCGGCACCTCGAACTGCTGGCGCGGGATCAGCTTCTGCAGCTTGCCGGCCATCATGACGCCGTAGTTGTACGCCTTGTCCTTGTGCACGATGGCGGAGAAGGCGTCCACCGCGTCGCCGTGCAGCAGGATGTCGACCTTGACCAGGTCGGCGGTCTGCTCGCCGATCGGCTCGTAGTCGAAGGAGCCGTAGCCACGGGTCTTGGACTTCAGCTGGTCGAAGAAGTCGAAGACGATCTCGGCGAGCGGCAGGGTGTAGCGCAGCTCGACGCGGTCCTCGGAGAGGTAGTCCATGCCCTGGAGGTTGCCGCGGCGGGACTGGCAGAGCTCCATGATCGCGCCGACGAAGTCGTTCGGCGCCAGGATGGTGCCGCGCACGATCGGCTCGTACACCTCGGCGATCTTGCCGGTCGGGAACTCGCTCGGGTTGGTGACGGTGTGCTCGGTGCCGTCCTCCATGACCACCCGGTAGATCACGTTCGGGGCGGTGGAGATCAGGTCGAGGTTGAACTCGCGCTCCAGGCGCTCCCGGATGATCTCCAGGTGCAGCAGGCCGAGGAAGCCACAGCGGTAGCCGAAGCCGAGCGCCACCGAGGTCTCGGGCTCGTAGACCAGCGCGGCGTCGTTCAGGCGCAGCTTGTCGAGGGCGTCGCGCAGCAGCGGGTAGTCCGAGCCGTCCAGCGGGTAGAGGCCGGAGAACACCATCGGACGCGGGTCCTTGTAGCCGCCCAGCGGCTCGGTGGCACCCTTGTGCATCGAGGTGATCGTGTCACCGACCTTGGACTGCCGGACGTCCTTCACACCGGTGATGATGTAGCCCACCTCGCCGACGCCGAGGCCGTCCGCGACCTTGGGCTCGGGCGAGATGACGCCGATCTCCAGCAGCTCGTGGGTGGCGCCGGTGGACATCATCGCGATGCGCTCGCGCTTGGTGAGCTGGCCGTCGACCACGCGGACGTAGGTGACCACGCCGCGGTAGGAGTCGTAGACCGAGTCGAAGATCATCGCGCGGGCGGGGGCGTCCTTGACGCCGACCGGGGCCGGGATGCGGTCGACCACGTGGTCGAGCAGGTCCTCGACACCGAGACCGGTCTTGGCGCTGACCTTGAGCACGTCGTCCGGGTCGCAGCCGATGATGTGCGCGATCTCGGCGGCGTACTTCTCCGGCTGGGCGGCCGGGAGGTCGATCTTGTTGAGGACCGGGATGATCGTGAGGTCGTTCTCCAGCGCCAGGTACAGGTTGGCGAGAGTCTGCGCCTCGATGCCCTGGGCCGCGTCCACCACCAGGATGGTGCCCTCGCACGCGGCGAGGGAGCGGGACACCTCGTACGTGAAGTCCACGTGGCCGGGGGTGTCGATCATGTTCAGGATGTGGGTGCTGCCCGCGTGCTCACCGGTCTTCGGCGCCCACGGGAGACGGACGGCCTGCGACTTGATGGTGATGCCGCGCTCGCGCTCGATGTCCATCCGGTCGAGGTACTGGGCACGCATCTGCCGGGGGTCGACGACGCCGGTGATCTGGAGCATCCGGTCGGCGAGGGTCGACTTGCCGTGGTCGATGTGGGCGATGATGCAGAAGTTGCGGATCAGCGCCGGGTCGGTACGGCTGGGCTCTGGCACATTGCTGGGGGTCGCGGGCACCTTGGTCCGATTCTCCGTGGGTCCGGGGGCCGGGAGCCGGGTCAGTTGACCGGAATGGTCACTTGATCGGGTGCCCGGAGACCGGACGTTCTCGTCCGATCGACATGGTTCCGCCCATTCTCCCACGACCGGCGAGCGGCTCGCCGGTCAGCTCTCCACACCCGTTCTCCGCACCCGCCCTCCGCCTCCTCGTTCTCGCTCGTCCCCGGCCGCTCCCGGCCGTTCCGCCCTCCGCACACGCTCTCCACCTCCCCTTCGCCGGGCGCGCCTTCTCCCGGGCGGCGGGATCGGCGAGGATCACGTCCCATGATTCTCGAGAACGCCATCCTCGACGTCGTCCCCGGCCAGGAGGACGCCTTCCTGGCCGCCTTCGCCCAGGCCAGGCCGCTGATCGCCAAGCAGCACGGCTTCCGCTCGCTCGCGCTGCGGCGCTGCCTCGACGAGGGCCAGGGCTCCCGCTTCCTGCTCCAGGTCGAGTGGGAGACGCTGGCCGACCACACCGAGGGCTTCCGCAACTCGCCCGAGTACCAGGAGTGGCGGGCCCTGCTGCACCACTTCTACTCGCCCTTCCCGGTGGTCGAGCACTACGGCGAACCGGTGCTGCGGGATTAGCCGGGGGCCGGCCGGTTTGGGGCCGCTCGGGCTCCCCTGGTAGCGTGGGGCGCTGCACCTGGTTTCGGCATGCCCTCTCAGCACGCCCGGGGCCGCCGGTGCAGCCCGTTCATTCAGACCCGTTTCACAGACTGAGGCTATTTCGTGGCGAACATCAAGTCCCAGATCAAGCGCAACAAGACCAACGAGAAGGCGCGCCTGCGCAACAAGGCCGTCAAGTCCTCGCTGAAGACCGCCCTCCGCAAGGCCCGTGAGGCCGCTGCCGCCGGCGAGACCGAGAAGGCCACCGTGCTGGCCCGCGAGGCCTCCAAGGCCCTCGACAAGGCCGCCAGCAAGGGCATCATCCACAAGAACCAGGCCGCCAACAAGAAGTCCGCGATCACCAAGATCGCGACCGCTGCCTGATTCGGTCCTTCCCGGACCTGTCGGTGACGGCGGCCCTCTACCCGCCCTGCCGACACCCCCTCAGGTCAGCCCGGCCCTCTACCCGGAGACCTGAGGCACACGGACTCTCCGTGCCGCACGCGGCCTGCGTTCGCCACGCCCATCGTCTCCGAACGGTGGTCCACTGGCCGCAGCGGTAAGCCTCAGAGGCCCCCAGTACTCCACTGGGGGCCTCTTGCTTTTCCCCTCCGCCTCGCGCCATCCTGCTTTCCCCTTGTGCGGCTTGGCCCCGTTCACCCTTGGGTAGGTCAGCCGGGTGACGCGCCGGGCTCCTCACGTTCCGTACCCATCCGGTCACCGATAGGGTTCGCTGGTCAGCTCGGCACAGCCAGTTGGGGGCTCAGCAGCATGTCGACACCGACGGACACCGGCTCCTCCGCATCGGTGCCCGGCACGCCCGCCTCGTACGGCGCCTTCCCCGGGCCCACGTCCTCCTTCGGCCCGCCGCTACCGCCCGCGCCGCCCACGCCGCCCACACCCACGCCGCGGCCGGCCCGGATCACCCGGCGGGGTCTGTTCTGGGCCCTCGGCGGAGCCGTGGTCGCCTCGGCGGTCTGGGCCACGGCCGTGCTCACCGTGCCCGATCTGGTCACCCCCACCCACCAGGTGCCGGATTCGCACGGCTACCACCTCGTCCCCGACCTCTGCGCGGCGGCCCGCTTCAACCGCTTCAGCCAGCTCTACCCCGCGCAGTCCGGCCAGCCATACCACTACACGACCCGGCACCCGGCGCTGGACGACATGTACTGCAGCGAGTACCTGAAGAAGAGCCCCGGCGACACCGAGTACTACTCGCTCTACCTGGAGGCCCAGCTCCACAAGGAGATGGACCCCGCCCCGGAGTTCGCCGCCCAGAAGGAGAGCCTGCGCCAGCGCAGGTACCAGATCACCGAGGTCCCCGCCCTCGGCAACGAGGCCTACGTCGGCTTCCTCGACGACCCCAGCACCTCGGACCGCACCTGGCACTACCTCACCCAGGTCATCTACGTCCGCGACGGCGGCCTCACCTACTACCTGAGCTGGTCCGGCTCCTACCAGGACGGCCACTCCGCCCCGCCCGACCGCGACAGCATCCGCCAGGCGCTGATGATGGACACCCGCGACGTCCTCCGGGCCCTCGGCCCGACCGTCCCCGCGAACCTCTAGCCCCGGGGCAGCGGGGCCGGTGCAGGGTCGGGAGCGGCCACCGATCGGAAGCGGCCACTGATCGGGAGCAGCCGCCGTTGGGAGCGGCCACTGATCGGGCTCCGCTCCCAGTCGGCTCTGCACCGCCCAGGGTGCGAGGGGCTGCGCGGGGCAACCGGGCTGCAGGCCCGGCCCGTGGGCGGCTGGGCGCGCCGTTCCCCGCGCCCCGATCGGCTCGCGTCGTCAGTACTGCCGGGCGCCGGAGCGGGCCGCGCGGGCGACCGCGACGACGCAGCGTTCGAGGGCGAACGCCGGGTCGTCGGAACCGCCCTTGACGGCGGCGTCGGCCTGGGCGATGGCGGTGAGGGCGGTGGCGACCGCATCGCCCGTCCACCCACGCATCTGCTGGCGGACCCGGTCGACCTTCCAGGGCGGCATGCCGAGCTCGCGGGCCAGGTCGCCCGGTCGCATGTTGCGGCCGGCGGTGGCGAGGCGGCCGATGCTGCGGACGCCGGAGGCCAGGGCGTAGGTGATGCCGGTGGGCGGCTGGCCGACAGCGAGGGCCCAGCGCAGGCGCTCCAACGCTTCGGCGGCGCGGCCGGTCACGGCGAGATCGGCCACCTCGAAGCCGGTGGCCTCGGCACGGCCGGAGTAGTAGCGGGCCACCACCGACTCGTCGATCGTGCCCTCGACGTCGGAGGTGAGCTGGCTGCAGGCCGCCGCGAGCTCGCGCAGATCGCCGCCGAGCGCGTCGAGCAGGGCCTGGCAGGCCTCCTGGGTGGCCGAGCGGCCCAGCGTGCGGAACTCGCCCTTGATGAAGGACAGCCGCTCGCCCGCCTTGGTCATCTTGGCGCAAGTCACCTCGCGTCCGCCGAGCTTGCGGCCCGCGTCCAGCAGGCCCTTGCCCTTGGCGCCACCGGCGTGCACCAGCACCATGATGACCTCCTCGGCGGGGGCCTCCAGGTACGCCTTGACCTCCTTGACCGAATCGGCCGAGAGATCCTGCGCAGCCCGGACCACGATCACCTTCCGCTCGGCGAAGAGCGAAGGCGTCGTCAACTCGGCCAGACCGCCTGGCTGGAGCGCACCGGGCGCGAGATCCCGCACGTCGGTCTCCGGATCCGCCGCCCTCGCGGCGGCCACCACCTGGGCGACCGCGCGGTCGAGCAGCAGCTCCTCCTGGCCGACCGCGAGGGTCAGCGGGGCGAGCAGGTCGTCGGGTGCACTCTTCCTGGCCATCACCTACCAGGATCGCACGGGCCGCCGACACCTCCGGCCCGAGCCGTACCCGACCGGGGTCGGCTGAGTCCGGCTGAGCCGCGCTGCGTCCGACCGTGCCCGGCCGGGCGGGCCCAGCCGCACCCGCCCGGACCCGACTGGACCCGACCGGACCCGGCTCGGGCATGATCCCCGGACCCAGGGGTGGTTACCGAACCGTACGGACGTTCTGGAGAATAGGGACCGTGACCACGAAC
This sequence comes from Kitasatospora sp. MMS16-BH015, assembly GCF_002943525.1. Taxonomy (NCBI): domain Bacteria; kingdom Bacillati; phylum Actinomycetota; class Actinomycetes; order Kitasatosporales; family Streptomycetaceae; genus Kitasatospora; species Kitasatospora sp. MMS16-BH015. Next base: position 2,725,737 of record NZ_CP025394.1, read on the forward strand.
TACTCCCGTCAACTGCTCGTCATGCCCGACCGCGACACCGCCGAGACCGCGATGGAGGAGCTCTCCGCCCGCCGTCCGGACCTGGGTGAGGTCGAACTCGTCCGCGACTCCCTCGCCGGGGAGGACGACGCCGAGGACGCCCAGTGGCTGGTCGTCCTGGAAGCCCCCGAGGAGGGCGGCTGGACCACGGAACAGCTGGCCGACCTCGACGCCTTCACCGCCGAGCACGACGGCTGGCGCGAAGAGGACTGACCACTCGACCGGCCGGGGCCACACCCACACTGGTACGCCGCCCCGGCCGACCCACTCACCCGTACAGTGGACAGGCCCCAGGGAGGTACGTGTGTTGTCACCCGACGGCACGGCGCCGGTCACCGCGTCAGCCGATCCCACTGCCCTTCCCTCCTCACGTTCCGCCCCCTTGCCCGCGAGCTCTGGCTCTGGCTCTGGCTCTGGCTGTAGCTCTGGCCCGGACGCCGGCTCCGGCTCCGGCTGGCTGGACGAGCCCTCCTTCGCCCCGCTGTCCCACTCCCCCGGGCCGGCCTCCCCGGACGGGCGTTGGAGCATCGGCGAACTCGCCGAACACGCGAACGTCACGGTGAAGACCGTCCGTTACTACTCCGACAGCGGCCTGCTGCCGGAAGCCGGGCGCAGCAGCGGTGGCCACCGCCGGTACGGGGCCGAGGCGCTGGAACGGCTCCGGCTGATCCGCTCCCTCCGGACGCTCGACCTACCGGTCACCGAGGTGGAGCGGGTACTGGACCGCGAGGACGCCCTGGAGGACGTCATCGCCGGCCAACTGCGCCAGCTCGGCTCCCAACTAGCCGCCCTCCGCTGGCGCGAGGCCGCGCTCCAGTTGCTCCACGACTGCACTCCCGAGGAACGCGCCGACCGCCTTCGGCTGATCGGTGCCGTGAGCAGCCCGCCCAGCACCGATGCGATGGCCCGCTTCTGGCGGCTGGTGCTGCCACCACGGCTGCCGGCCCGGCTGGTCTCCGCCATCATCGAGGCAGCGGTGCCGCAGCCGCCCGACGACCCGTCCCCCACTCAGGTGCTGGCCTTCGCCCGACTGCACGCCCTGACCGAGGCTGCGCGCCCAGACCTCTGCCGCCCGGGGCCCACCCGACCGTACGAGGGCCTGCACCCAGCCCTGCTCTACGACGGCCTCGCCGAGGCGTACGCACTCGCCTCCGCCGAACTCGCCGCCGGCCGCCCGCCTCGACCTGGCCAAGCCCTCGACTGCTTCGTCGCCGCACATGCCGCCGCCCACGAGTCCAAGGACTCCCCGAGCTTCCGCCGTCGACTCACCCCGACCCTGCTCCAGGCGGTGGACCCGCTGATGGCCCGCTACTGGAACCTGGCCGCCACCGTCACCCCGCAGGAGACCACCATGGGCTCCTCCCACACCTGGCTGCTCGCCGCCCTGACCGGCCACCCGGAGCCCCGGGACAACATCGAGGCACCGACCGGCTCCTGACCTCAGGCTTCCTGCGAGCAGCCGCTGACGATCGGTGCAGCGTGAACTGCTCAGGCCATGGCGGAGATCCGGGCGAAGCGCTCGGGGTCGCGTATGCCGACGCAGTCGTGGAGCCAGAAAGGTTCGGAGTAGACGAAGGTGCCGGTCATCCAGGGCTCGTAGGAGTCGAGCCGGGCGACCTGGAACGCCGGGTCCGGCATGCGGAGGGAGGGCGCGCGGAAGCCGCTGCTGCCGGCACGCTCGAACCCTCGGGAACCGTAGTAGTGCGGCGAACCTTCCACGAATACCAGAGGCACGCCTTGGTCTTCGGCGGCACGAAGGGCCGCGGCCACCAAGGCAGTGCCGAGACCTTGCCCTTGCCAGTCCGGGTGGACACCGAGCGGGGAGAGGCTGAGTACGTCGACCAGCCTGGTCTGGGCGTCCAACCGGCAAGCGCTGAGCATGACGTGACCGACCACCTCACCGGCCTGCTCCGCCACCAGCGAGATCGGAGAGATAGCAGCCGGCGCGGCACGCAGGCTTTCGACCAGCGCCGGAACGCTCTCCGAGTCGCCGAAGGCAAGGGCATGCAGCCGGCTCACAGCCCCGTGGTCGGCAGGCCGCTCGGGCCTGATCTCGTGCGCAGGGGTCGGCGTGGTTGTCGACCTCAATGTCATGGGCGGCAGAGTAAGCGGCAACTCTCCTACCTCCTAACGAATTTCGAAGGGCTGGGAAGGTGCGGGTTGCTCGGCGCAGGTGCGTCCAGAAGTGGTGGGTGGTGGGCCCCGGGGGGGAGTGACGTCAGAGGGCTACGTCAGGGGGGCGGGGTCGTGGGGGCGAGCCGTGGGGGTGTTGCGGCCGTGGAGTGGGGCGAGATGGGCGAGGCATGGGCGGGGAGCGAGCCGGTGCGCCGGCCAGGTGGCGGTGGGGGTGAGTGGCCGCGCGGAGGGTGCTGGAGCCACCGAGTACGGCGATGTCTCCCGCGCGGTCGGTCCGGAGCACGGTGGCGCCCAGCGCACGTAGGTGGTCGAGCGTCTGCGAGGACGGATGGCCGTAGGTGTTGCCTTCGCCGCAGGAGATCAGAGCCAGCCTGGGGTTGAGATCGGCGGCGAGCTCCCAGTCTTGGCTCGCCGAACCGTGGTGCGCCACCTTGAGGACATCCACTGAGGGCGGCCGGACACTCCCCCGGAGGGCGGCCTGAGCCGGGGCCTCGAGGTCACCGAGCAGAGCCAGTCGCAACGGATCCGCCGGGGGGCCTACGGTGGCGAGCAGGGTCACGCTCGCGTTGTTGGCCCCCGTGGCGACCCCGGTGGGATGAGCCTCCGGCCAGAGCACCTCCCAGGACAACTCCTTCCCAGCACTGCGGTGTTCGCCTTGGGCGGCCCGGACCACCGGGACGTGGGCGGCGGTGGCCCAGCCTTGCACTCGGGCCTGCTCCCCCACCGGTCCTTCCGGTGCAGTGACTTGGAGCGCGCCGACGGTCCGCCCGCGCAGCACTCCGGGCAGCCCTTCGGCGTGGTCGGCATGGAAGTGGGACAGGATCACCAACGGCACCCGGCTGACGCCAAGCGACCGCAGACAGGTATCTGCGGCACGCGGATCGGGACCGGCGTCGATGACGACTGCGGCATCGCTTGACGCTCCGTCCAGCGCGGCGACCGGGAGCACCGTCATGTCGCCTTGGCCGACGTCGCACATGACCAACCGCCAGCCGGCGGGCGGCCAACCAGTGGCGATCCGGGTGAGGAGAGGCGGGCGGAGCAGGACGGCGACCAGGACCGAGGTCGCGGTGGTGATGAGGGCGACGGGCGCGAGTCGGATCCGACGACGGGAAGGGGGATGGGGGTGGGGACGGGAAGCGGGGTGGCGATGCGAACGGGGGCCAGTGTGGGGTGGGCTCGATGCGCTGGAGCGCGAGTTCGGGCTTGGGCGGGAGCTGGCATCGCGGTGGCTGAGGAAGGCCCGGAGGAGAACACGGTTGCCGGGGCTGAGTGGGCGGGTCGACCAGACGAGGGCAACCGTGGCTACTGCGAGCAGCGCCGCACCGAAGATGCCTGCCGGGAGGTCGAGTTGAGCACCGGGGAGAGCAGCGCCGCGTCGGGCCACTGCGGTCAGCCATGCGGTGGGGAGGGCTGCGAGATCGGCGAGGACGCGGGCTGCAACTGGTGAGAACGGGGCGACTGCGAGGGTGGCGAACCCGAGCAGCGTGGCCGGGGCCACGGCTGCTTCCGCGAGTACGTTGCACGGGATCGCGACCAGGCTGACCCGAGGGGCGAGCAACACCGTGACCGGCGCGCAGAGTGCCTGAGCAGCGGCCGTAGCCGCGACGGCGGAGGCCAGGTGGTGAGGCCAGCGACGGGCCAGCAGCGCCGCCTGCCAGGGCGGGCCGAGCGTGAGGAGACCGGTGGTGGCCAGCGCGGAGAGCAGGAATCCGTAGGAACGGGAGAGGGCCGGGTCGAGCAGGACCAGGGTGAGGACCGCAGCGGACAAGGCGGTGAGGGCCCGGCGAGGACGGCCCGTGGCCAGGGCGAGCAGACCGATCAGCCCAGTGGCGGCAGCCCGGAGCACGCTCGGATCGGGTCGGCAGATGGTCACGAAGGCGAGGGTGAAGGCCGTACCGAGGAGGGCGGTGGTGCGGAGTGAGAGGCCGAGGAAACCGGCCAGACCCGACCGTCGCGGGAGTTCAGTAGCGGGAGCAGGAGTGCGGCCAGGAGCTGCTGTAGGGATGAGAGGTGGCGTTGGGGTGGGAGGTGACGTTGGGGTGGGAGTGGGAGCGTGGTGGGTGGTCGTGGAGGCCAAGTTGACGGTTGGCGCGAAGGGCGAGTCAGGGGCTTGCTCGGGTTGTCGGTGGCTCGGCGGGGTGGCGTGTCCGGAGATCGGTGGCCGGGGCTGGTTCGGGTCGTGAGGTGGGAAGGAGCTGAAGGGATCCGTCGGTGACGACTGGCCGAGAGTGGGGCGTGATCCGGAGCTGGTCGAGGAGCCGATCAGGACGGTCAGGATGATCGCGAGGTTGGCACCGCTGACTGCGGTGAGATGACCGAGGTCGGTGGCGCGGAAGGCCTCGGCGAGATCGTCGGGGAGCCGGGAGGTGTCGCCCACGACCAGGCCCGGCAGGAGGCCTCGGGTGTCGGCGGGGAGATGGTCGCTGGCTCGGCGGAGGCCCGCACGGAGGGTCCCGGCGAGGCGCTGGGCGAAGTTGGGCGGAGCCAGTTGCTGGGGCGGGGTGCGGGCGAGGAGGAGGGCGGCTGTGTTGGTGCTGGCGGCTGCGCCGGCTCGGGGGTCGGTGGGGAGCACTCGGACGGTGGTGCGGACGCGGGTGGACGGGAGCAGTGGTTGCCAGGCAGCCGCCTCCTGGGAGCGGACCATCAGGGTGACGGGGGTGCTGGTGCGGACGGGTGTGGGGAGCTCGACGCGGTCGACGGTGGCTCGGATGGTGAGGAGCGGCTGTGTCGGCGCGGTTCCTCGGGTGCGGGAGGAGTGGGGCTTGGGGTCGCCGGTGATGGTCAGGTCGACGGTGAGGTCGGGGGACGGGATGGGGTGCTCGGTCGGGTTCGGTGATTCGGCGGAAGTGGAGGACTCATTGGACGCCGAGGGCGAGGTGGGGCCGGAGGGCGCGGTGGGGACGGAGGGCGAGGTGAGGACGGACTGGTTGGGGTCGGAGGCGGGGAGCGGAGGCGCAGTGGGCCGGGACAGGGCGGGGATGGGGCCGCGGTGAAGGTCTGCCGTGTGGAGGAGGGTGGTGAAGGTCGCGGCGGAGGCGGTGAGGAGCGCTGCTGCGACTGTGGTCGCAGCACGGCGGTAGAGGCCGGTGACGGCCAGCAGGAGGAGGGCAGTCGCTGCAGCGGCGAGGGCAGCGATGGGGAGGAGGGCGCGGTGGGCGGGGGATGCGGTCAGAGTGAGAGCGGTGACGGCCCAGGCCGAGGCAGCGGGGGCCACGAGTCGGAGGTCAGAGGGCACGGCAGCCTCGTTCTGGGCAGGGTTGGTGAGGTAGATCGGGTCGGGGTGGATGCGTCTGGAGCAGGTCGCAGGTCGGGGCGGGTCGGGGTGGGGTCAGGTCGGGGCGGGGCGGGGCGGGGCTCGGGGCTCGGGGCGGGACGGAGCGGGGTGAAGACGGACAGTGCGGAGAGCGGATTTCGGGCCGACGAAGCCTCTCGGCTTCCCGGATGGGGGCGGCTAGAGGGTGAGGAAAGGGCGGAGATCGAGGAATTTGCGGTCACCGATGCCGGTGACTTGGCGAAGTTGGTCGAGGGATTGGAAGCCGCCGTGTTCGCGGCGGAAGAGGGTGATGCGTTGGGCGAGGGTGGGGCCCACGCCGGGGAGGGTGTCGAGTTGTTCAGCGGTGGCGTGATTGAGGCTGAGCGGGGTGGTGGGAGCGGCTGAGGTGGTGGGAGGGGGCGGGGCACCGACGATGAGCTGCTCGCCGTCGGTGAGGACCCTGGCCAGGTTGAGAGTGGCGGTATCGGTACCGGGCAGGGCACCGCCGGCTGCGCGGAGGGCGTCGGCAACGCGGGAGCCGGCGGGGAGGGTGAGCAGGCCAGGGTGCTGGACCTTGCCTGCGACGTCGATGACCAGATCGGGGATGGCGGAGCGACCGGCAGCGGGTTTGGCGGCCGACTTGGTCGAGGAGGATGCGGGAGCGGCCGAGGCCGAATCGGTGGCGAGGGGTGGAACAGCGACCTCCTGCGGGCGACCGAGCCAGAAGTGCTGGACGGCGTAGCCCAGCGCGAGGGTGAGGAGGACGGCCAAGCCGAGGATGGTTCTTCGGTCCAGCAGCAGCCCGTGGCGGAGCCCCAGGCGAGGTGTCACCGGCGGCAGACCCAGCGGCTCCTCGACGTGGACAGCAGGTGGCGGCGCGGGCCGCCCGCGAGGTCCGCCGGAGCCGGCACCAGGCCCGTGGTCGGCACCACTCCCGGCACTGCTACTGGCACCTCCGGTCTGCGGGCCGGGGCCGTCACCCCACTCGTCGTCAGGTGCGAAGGCGGGCAGACAGACGGGGGTGAACAGGAGAGCCATCCGGTCTCGAACGGTCTCAGTGTTCATTCGGCGCTTCGTCGCGCTCAAGCTCATCGTCTTCATGGCGAGGACGCTAGGGCACTAAGCCTGAGCCGCCACGCCCCGTCAAAAAGCTGTGGATAAACGGGTGAAGACAGCTCCACCCCTTGAGAAATCCACAGCCGTTAATCACCCGAACGAGTGGGTTTGCTGGAAGGCGGAACAAGGGTGAGATGGCAGAACGTCAACAGGGTGCGACGACCACCGCGAGCAGTCCCGGGCCGACGTGGGCACCGATCACGGCTCCGACCTCACCGACGTACAGCTCACGCAGACCCGGGATTCGCTCCCGGAGCCGTTCGGCAAGCGGCTCCGCGCGGTCCTCGGCAGCAAGGTGATGGACCACGATGTCCACAGGGGCGTCACCCGCCTGGGAGACGGCGATCTCTTCCAGGCGGGCGATCGCCCGAGAGGCGGTGCGGACCTTCTCGAGGGGCTCGATCCGACCGGCGGAGAGGTGCAGGAGGGGCTTCACCGCCAAGGCCGAGCCGAGAAGAGCGCGGGCAGCACCGATCCGGCCACCCCGGCGGAGGTGTTCGAGGGTGTCGACGTAGAAGAAACTCGTGGTGCGGGCGGCCCGGTATTCGGCAGCAGCGGCAACTGCCTCGGCGTCGAGGCCTGCGGCGATCGCCTCGGCAGCAGTCAGGACGGAGTGGCCGAGGGCCATGCCGACCAGGCGGCTGTCGACCACGCGGACCGGGATCGGGGCCTCGGCAGCGGCCAACTGGGCGGCCTCGTGGGTGCCGGAGAGCTCAGCGGAGAGGTGGATCGAGACGGCAGAGGTGGCCCCGGCCTCGGCGGCGGCACGGTAGGCAGCGGCGAAGGTCTCGGGGTTCGGACGGGATGTGGTGACCCGTTGCTTGGCCCGCATCGCCTCGGCGACGTCCTTCGGAGAGATCTCGACACACTCGGTCAGCACCTCGTCGCCGACCACGACGCTGAGCGGCACCACGGTGATCCGATGCCGGTCGATGGCGTCCTGCGGGAGGTAGGCCGTGGAATCGGTGACGAGTGCGAGCTGGTCGGGCATGAGGCGGAGGTTACTCCCCGTCCGCCCGAGAAGACAGCGGCTCACGACCGGACCGACCCCGCGCCGCCGGGCGGTCGGCGATCGAACCGGGGTCGACGAACAAGGTGGCGCGCGGCAGAGCAGCAGCATCCGAACCGGAGCCGGCATCCCTGTCGAAGCCAGAACCATGACCAGCATCAAGCCCGTGAGCACGACCATGACCACGACCGGAGGAAAGACCATGACCAGCCCCACCACCGGCAGCGAAGCCAGGGCCGAGGTCGGAACCAGGTTCCGAACCCGAACCCGAATCCGAACCCGAGCCCGAGTCGGGTTCGGCGCCGGGGCCCGAATCGGAGTCGGCGCCGGAGCCGGCACCCGCTCCCGCTCCCGCTCCCGCTCCCGCTCCCGCTCCCGCTCCCGCTCCCGAGTGAGGCTCGGAGCCAGACTCGAAGCCCGATTCGGACCCGGAGCTGATGGCCGCGTCAACGATGGCGCCGGCGCCGGCATCCGCACCTGTTCCTCCGTCAGCACCACGCCGCCCGGCCGGTGGCCGAATCGCCAGAGCGGCGAAGCCCAAGCCGGCCGCGAGGAGGTGACCGATGGTGGTGAAGTCCGGGAGCGGGCCGGGCCACTCCGCACCGCCCAGCGGCCAAACCAGCACCAGAGCCACCCAGAGCGGGCGGTACCGCCGCGGCAGGGCGGTGGTGGAGGCCGCCAGGACGGCCTGGGCGCCGTAGCTGATGCCGTAGTCGAGACTGTTCCGGATGTCCTCCTCGTACCAGCCGTGCCGCAGGGCGAGGGCGATCACCCCGGCGGTGAGCAGCGTGGCACCGACGTGGCCGCCGAGGAAGACGCCGAAAGCCCGGCGCGCACCCCATCGCCGCTCGGCCCGGGCGAGCAGCCAGCAGATGCCGACGCCGAAGGTGAGCACGGTGGAGGCGAAGCCCAGCGAGGTGATGTCGGTGAAGGTCCCCGCAGGGAAGAGCGCGCTGCCGAGGAGGGCTTGCACCGGATGGTCGGCGAGGTTGTCCAGGTTGGTGCTCACGTACTGCAGCACCGAGTCGGCCTGCGTACCCGACAGCACGTGGCCGACCCAGTAGTGGGTGATCAGCAGCAGGCAGACGTAACCGAAGGTGAACGGCGAGCGCCTCGGGTACCTGCGGAGAGCGAGGGCCACTCGACGAGCTCCGCCACGGGCCTTGTGGGACATCACCCGGCGGAGCTCCATCGGACGGGACGTCAGCTGCAAACCCGTCAGCCCGTCTGCTTGCGCAACCGCTGCTTGGTGAGCCCGAGGAACTCCTCCGTGCTCAGCTGCTGTCCACCGAAGCCGATCCCCTTCCGGGTGGAGTCCACCGGAGTGGCTCCTGCTGGAGCAGAACCCGCTGAAGCGGAGCCGGTACCCGAGGCAGCAGCCTGGGCGGAAGCGGACGCGCCGGCGGCAGCCGTGTCCCAGTGGCGCAGGGCGCCGGCCTCCTGCTCGCACTCCTCCGCGAGCCGCGAGAGCTCGTCAGCGGCGAAGCGGTGGAGGCGGTCCTGGGCCGCCCAGCGCATGGACTCGGCGGCGTGGGTGATGCGGTCGGCGCGCTCGGACAGCTCGGGGAGCTTGGTCTCGATCCGGACCGGGTCGGGCTCGCGCTCGAGCAGGCGGAGTTCGCGGTCGAGTTCAGCCGCGTGGTCGTCGAGGCGGGCGAGGAGCTGGAGCGGCTCGGCGAGCTGGGAGTCCTGCGGGAGGCCTGCCTCCAGGACCTTGCGGGTGCTGTCCAGGGTGGTGCGAAGGCCGAGCCGGACGGCGGAGAGGCGACCCTGGGCGCCGGGCTTGGTGAAGCTCTTGGCCTTGAGGGTGACGTTCTCGACCTGGCGGCGGGCGTTCGCCTCGGCCCGGTCGACCTTGGCGGCCACCGCCTTGGCGGCCTTGACCCCGGCCACCACCAGCATGCTCAGTACCGCTACTCCGAACAGCAACATCAGTCCGAACACCACTCCCAGTGCGTCCATCGTCCGCCACCCTCCACCGCTGACCCGGGCCTCCACCGTAGCCCGCCGGAGCGGGAACGAACGCTCGGTACGGGGGATTCCCGGCAGAGATCAGGGACGGCTCAGGGCTCTCCCTGACCACCTCAGGGGTCAGGGAGACCGACTCGGGGGTCGCCGTGGAGACCGCAGGCACCACCCCGGAGACCGCGCGGCTCACCTCAACCCCATCGGCACCGCCCCCGACCGCCACAGCGCTGCCCCCGATCCCCTCGAGGCTTCCCTCAACCGTCTCGGGGCTCTCCTCGACCTGGGTCGAGGAGAGCCCCGAGAGCGGAGCAGGGCGTCAGCCCGTGACGATGTTCACCAGCTTCGGCGCCCGGGCGATGACCTTGCGAACCGGTGCGTCACCGATCGCGGCGACCACGGCCGGGTCGGCCAGGGCCAGCGCCTCCAGCTCGGCGTCGGAGATGGTCGGGGCGACCTGCAGCCGGGCCTTGATCTTGCCCTTGATCTGCACCACGCACTCGACGGCCTCGTCCACCACGTACGCCGGGTCGGCGACCGGGTAGTCGGTGTGCGCCAGCGAGCCCTCGTGGCCCAGCTTGCGCCACAGCTCCTCGGCGATGTGCGGGGCCAGCGGGGCGATCATCAGGACCAGCTGGTCGGCCACCTCGCGCGGGGTCGAGCCGCGCTTGACCAGGAAGTTGTTCAGTTCGATCGCCTTGGCCACGGCGGTGTTGAACCGCAGGCCGGCCATGTCCCCCCGGATGCCGTCGATCGCCTTGTGCAGGGCGCGCAGGGTCGCCTCGTCGGGCGTCTCGTCGGTGACGACCAGCTCGCCGGTCGCCTCCGAGACGATGTTGCGCCACAGACGCTGCAGGAAGCGGTACGAGCCGACCACCGCGCGGGTGTCCCACGGGCGGGAGACGTCCAGCGGGCCCATCGACATCTCGTACAGGCGCAGCGTGTCGGCACCGTACTCGTCGCAGATGGAGTCGGGCGCGACGGCGTTCTTCAGGGACTTGCCCATCTTGCCGGCCTCGCGCTTGACCTCCTCGCCCTGCCAGAAGTACTTGCCGTCCCGCTCCTCGATCTCGGCGGCGGGCACCGGGAAGCCCCGCTCGTCGCGGTAGACGTCGGCGGTGATCATGCCCTGGTTGAACAGCTTGTGGAACGGCTCGACCGAGGAGACGTGGCCCAGGTCGTGCAGCACCTTGTGCCAGAAGCGGGCGTACAGCAGGTGCAGCACCGCGTGCTCCGCGCCACCGACGTACAGGTCGGCGCCGCCGCCCGGCTTCTGCGCGGTCGGGCCCAGCCAGTAGCCCTCGTTGGCCGGGTCGACCACGGCAGCGGAGTTGGCGGGGTCGATGTAGCGCAGCTCGTACCAGCAGGAGCCGGCCCAGTTGGGCATGGTGTTGGTCTCGCGGCGGTAGCTGCGCAGGCCGTCACCCAGGTCCAGCTGGACGTTGACCCACTCCTCGTTGCGCGACAGCGGGGTCTTCGGCGAGGAGGTGGCGTCGTACGGGTCGTAGGTGTGCGGCGAGTAGTCCTCGACCTCGGGCACCTCGACCGGCAGCATCGACTCGGGCAGCGCGTGCATCGCGCCGTCCTCGTCGTAGACGATCGGGAAGGGCTCGCCCCAGTACCGCTGGCGGCTGAACAGCCAGTCGCGCAGGCGGTAGTTGACGGTGCCCTCGCCCAGCCCGTTCGCGGTCAGCCAGGCGGTCGCGGTGGCCTTGGCCTCCACCACGCTCAGGCCGTCCAGCGACAGGCCCTCGCGAGCGGAGGCGACGATCACCGAGTCGTAGGTGTCGAAGGCGTCGTCCCAGGTCGACGGGTCGTCGGAGCGGCCGTCGGTCGGGGCCACCACGCAGCGCATCGGCAGGTCGAAGGCGCGGGCGAAGGCGAAGTCGCGGTGGTCGTGCGCCGGCACCGCCATGATCGCGCCGGTGCCGTAGCCCATCAGCACGTAGTCGGCGATGAAGACCGGCACCTGCTCGCCGCTGACCGGGTTGGTCGCGTAGGCACCGGTGAAGACACCGGTCTTGACCTTGGCGTCGACCTGGCGCTCGACGTCCGACTTGGCGGCGGCCTCCGCACGGTACGCGGCCACGGCCTCGGCGGGGGTGGCGTGACCGCCCGTCCAGTCGCCGTGGGTCTCCGTCGGCCATGCCGCGGGGACGATCGAGTCGACCAGCGCGTGCTCGGGGGCCAGCACCATGTAGGTGGCGCCGAACAGGGTGTCCGGGCGGGTGGTGAAGACGGTGATCGCGTCCGTACCGACCGCGAAGTCGACCCGGGCACCCTCGGAGCGGCCGATCCAGTTGCGCTGCTGCAGCTTGATGGCCTCGGGCCAGTCCAGCAGGTCCAGGTCGGCGATCAGGCGGTCGGAGTACGCGGTGATCCGCATCATCCACTGACGCAGGTTCGACTTGAAGACGGGGAAGTTGCCGCGCTCGGAGCGACCGTCTGCGGTGACCTCCTCGTTCGCCAGCACGGTGCCCAGCCCGGGGCACCAGTTGACCGGCACCTCCTTGCTGTACGCCAGCCGGTACTCGCCCAGCAGCTCGTCCCGCTCGACACCGGACAGCTCCGACCAGGCGCGGCCGCCGGGGACGGCGCGCGAGCCGTCGGCGAACTGCGCGATCAGGTCGGCGATCGGGCGGGCCTTCTGGGCCTCGGTGTCGTACCAGGAGTTGAAGATCTGCAGGAAGATCCACTGCGTCCAGCGGTAGTAGTCCGGGTCGATGGTGGAGATCGACCGGCGCGGGTCGTGGCCCAGGCCCAGGCGGCGCAGCTGCTGGCGCATGTTGGCGATGGCGGCATCGGTGGTGATGCGGGGGTGCTGGCCGGTGGCCACGGCGTGCTGCTCGGCGGGCAGGCCGAACGCGTCGTAGCCCAGCGTGTGCAGCACGTTGTGGCCGGTCATCCGCTGGAAGCGGGCGTAGACGTCGGTGGCGATGTAGCCCAGCGGGTGGCCGACGTGCAGGCCCGCGCCCGAGGGGTACGGGAACATGTCCATGATGAAGCTGTGCGGCTTCGCGGCGACGTCACCGGCGGCTGGGTCGGCCAGGGCGCCGGTCGGGTTGGGGGCGTTGAAGGTGCCCTCCTTCTCCCAGACGTCCTGCCAGCGGGACTCGATCTCGGCGGCCAGCGCAGCGCCGTAGCGGAAGGGCTCGGTCGCGGCCTCGGCCGCAGGGGTCGTCTCGCTCATGGTCCTTCGGGCTCCATCGATGTCAGATTGCGAACCGGCGACGAGGGCGGGTGCTCACCGGGACAGGGGCGTAGCGGGGGCGGAAAACAAAAAAGCCCCTCGCAGGAGGGGACGCCACGCCGACTCCGGCACCCGGGCCGGTCCTGGTCAGCGCGGCCGGCTAAGGAGCAGGCACACGGTTCGCATGGCCTCAGGGTACCGCACGCCCCGAAGTCGCAGGGCAGCCCGTCCGACAAGGCCCTCTCCCAGCCGACCGCAGCACCCGCACGGCCGGTCAGCCCGGCCCGGGACGGCACCGCCGACCCACTGTCCGCTCCCGCCCACTCGACACACCCCGATGCACCCGGATACCCCGACACCCCCGGACACCCGAACGCACCCAGCCGCCCCAGACGCCCCGAACACTGCGAGTACCGCGAGTACCGCGAGTACCGCGAGTACCGCGAGTACCGCGAAAGCCCCTGCGGATCGGCCTCAGACCGGCTCCCGGACGGCCGCGTCGAAGTCCCGAAGCGCCCGGGCCACCCGGACGGACTGCATGCCCGCCGCCAGCGCCCGCGCCTCGTCGGCGGTCCGGGCGGCCTCGGCGTCCGCGCCGGTGCGGCGATAGGAGTCGGCCAGCCGCACCATCAGCAGCGCCTTGACCCGGGCCCGTTCGGGCGAGAGGGCGGCGACGGCGCTGTGCAGCAGGTGCTGGGCGCGGTCGTGGTCGCCGAGGAAGAGGTAGCCCTCCCCCACCATGCCCTCCAGGTCGGCCAGCTCCTGGCTGTGCCCGGCCTCGCCGTCGAGGGCGAGGAAGGCCCGGTCGGCGACCGCCTCGCAGCTGATCTGCTCGCCCTTCTTGCCGTGCGCCCGGGCTATCCGCCCCAGCTGCAAGGCCCGCTCGCGCGGGGTGAGCACACCGTCGGCCGCCCGCAGCGCGGTGGAGAGCATCGCCACCGCGTCCAGTCCGCGCCCGCCGGAGTTGTGGGTGGCCTGAGCAGCCAGGCAGCCGACCACGCTCACGCCGAGCCGCGGGTCCCCGGAGACGTGGGCGGCCCGCAGCGCGGCCACGAAGGCCCGCTGGGCGGCGGCGTCGTGCCCGAGGTCGTAGTTGGCCCAGCCGACCAGCCGGGCCAGCCGGCTGGCCGCGCCGTAGAGCTCGCGGCCGAGCCGCTCGTCGTAGGAGCCGAGTTCGAGCAGCTTGCCGGTCATCGCGAGCTCGGCCTTGACCAGGTCGAGGATCAGGCCGCCACCGTAGGTGCGTTCCAAGCGCTGCTTGCTCTCGTAGCTGAGCCGCAGGTCGGTGAGCTGTTCGGCCGCGATCCGCAGCGCGCCCTCGCCGCCGGTCACCTCGGGCGGGGGCGAGGCCCAGTGCCGGGCGGCCTGTTCGAGCTCGTCGCCCCGGAAGAGGTCGGTGAGGCGGACGGGCACGGCGTCGGCGCCGGCCTCGCGGAGCGCGGTCTGGGCGGTGTCGGCCGTCCACGGGTCGGTGAGCAGCTTGGGCGAGAGGATCTTGGCTCCCCGGTTGCTGCCCATCTGCCCCCAGAGCTGCTCGTACGTGACGGCAATGCCCAGGGTGCGGCCGAGCACCTCGCAGACCGCCTGGTCGTGCGGGGCTCGGGGCACCATGCCCCGGTCGCGCCACTTGTAGGGGGCGGTGGAGCTGATCGCCAGCGCGGCGGGGAGGGCTGCGTTCACCTCGCGGGCCAGCCGCTCGGGGCTCCAGCCGAGCTGGTGCAGTATCCGGGCGAGCTCTTCGTTGCGTTTGCGCGCCAGATCGGCCATGCGACGACCGTAACCGTCGGTGGCCGCCGAGCGAAAGCTCCCCCGGCCCGGGGAAAGCGGAAAGCCGCCTCCCGAATGCGGGAGACGGCTTCCGAACTGTGGAGCTACGGGGAATTGAACCCCGGACCTCTTGCATGCCATGCAAGCGCTCTACCAACTGAGCTACAGCCCCTTGACCTGCGGTGTCACCGGCGTTTCCCCCGGCGACACCGATTACTTTACACGGTCATCGGGCTGGCCCCTAATCCGTTCCCGTAACCCTCCGTCCCCCTCCGGATCAGAGCCCGGTCACACGCAGCCGACACCCACCCGCCCGGCAACCCACCCCGGCAACCCACCCCGGCACCCCGAGCGCGACCGGGCCCCCGGCCGCTACCGGACTCCGGTTCTCCCGCCCCTCCCGCCCCGCTCCGCCCACGCCATCTCCAGCGCCACCTCCATCGCCATCGCCATTGCCTACGCCACCGCCCGGTGGGTGCGGGCCGCGAAGAAGGCCGCCGAGGCGAAGGAGGCGGCGATGGCCGCGCAGGTCACCAGCAGGGCCGCCCCCGAGGAGGCCACCGTGGCCGGGTAGCTGACCCGACCGAGGAAGACGGTGCCGAGCAGGGCCACCCCGACCACCTGGCCGAGCTGGACGATGGTGACCATCACGCCGCTGCCGTCGGCCGCGTCCGCCGGGTCGACCTTGCCGAGGGCGCGGCCGAAGAGCGGGCTGTAGGCGCAGCCGGCGGCCAGGCCGGCGAAGGTGAGCAGCACCTCGGCGAGCAGGCCGATCTCGGCACCGTGCCGCAGCAGCAGCCCGAGGGCCAGGTACGCCGGAGCGATCACCGCCAGCGCGAGCACCGGGAGCGGGCGGTGCAGCCGGGCGGGCAGCCGCTGCCAGTGCAGGCTGGAGAGGCCGAACCCGACCGCCACCGGCCCGGAGAGCAGGCCCGCGCGCAGCGCGCTGTGGGCCAGGCCCGCCTGCTGGTGCAGGGCGAAGGCGAACATGAAGCCGGAGAAGCCCGCCATGATCAGGAAGATCGCCCCGGCGGCCGGCAGCAGCCCCAGCGAGCGCAGCACCCGCCCGGCCACCAGCGGTTGCCCGCCGCGAGCGGCGATCCGCCGCTCGACCACCGCGAAGAGCGCGAAGAGCAGCGCGCTCAGCCCGAGCAGCACCCACCCCCAGGCCGGCCAGCCCAGCTCGTGCCCGAGCACCAGCGGCACCACCAGGGTGCCGATCGCCGCGGCCAGGACCACCAGGCCGGGCACGTCGAAGCCGCGCGAGCGGTCGCCGGGCAGCGTGGGCAGCAGCCGGCGCCCGGCCACCAGCAGCACCGCACCGATCGGCACGTTGATCAGGAAGACCGGCCGCCAGCCGGTGCCGAGCAGGTCCGCGCTGACCAGCAGCCCGCCGACCACCTGTCCCACCGCCATGCCCCCCGCGAGCACGGCGGAGTAGAACCCGAGCGCCCGGGTGCGCGCGGCTCCGGTGAAGGTCTGCTGGACCAGGCTCATCACCTGCGGCACCATCACGGCAGCGCCGACCCCCTGGGCCAGCCGGAAGCCGATCAGCGAGCCGGTGTCGGGCGCCAGCCCGCAGGCCAGCGAGGCGGCGGTGAACCCCGCCAGGCCGTACCGGAACAGCCGGCCGTAGCCGTAGCGGGCGCCGAGCCGGGCTCCGGTGATGAGCAGCACCGCGTACGCGATGGTGTAGCCGGCGATGACCAGTTGGAGGCCGGCGCCGGTGGCGTGCAGGTCGGTGCGGATGGTCGGTACGGCGACGTTCACCACCGAGATGTCGAGCACGGCCATGAACTGGCCGGTGAGGACGAGCACAAGGAGCAGTCCGGGCCGCACCTGACGGGCTGTCGGTGGGGCGGCGGTTGGCGCGGCGGCGGTTGCGCCGGCCGATGTGGATCTCGTCTGAAGGTCCGTCATATGACCATCGTCCAGGGGTCCGGGTACCCGTGGTTAGAGCCTGTCGATCCTGGTACTGGCAGCACCCTGTTACGGGTACCGGGGATCCGCCACGATGGTCGCATGACCGTGCTGGACGAACGTACCAAGTCGGCCCCCGCCACGGGCCGGGACCAACGCCGCACCGAGCTGGCGAGCTTCCTACGGGCCTGCCGCTCCCGGGTCACCCCCGAGGCCGTCGGGCTGCCGCCCGGGCTGCGACGCCGCACGCCGGGGCTGCGCCGGGAGGAGGTCGCCCAGCTCTCCGGGGTCGGGGTCACCTGGTACACCTGGCTGGAGCAGGGCCGGCCGATCAACGCGAGCGAGCAGGTGCTGGAGGCAGTGGCCCGGACGCTGCTGCTGGACCGCGCCGAACGCGACCACCTGTACCGGCTGGCCGGGCTCACCCCGGCGGCCGGCGACGAGCAGTGCCCGGTGCTCGACCCGGCGATCCAGCTGATCCTGGACCAGCTCTCCCCGCTGCCCGCCGGGGTCTTCAACATGCGGTACGACCTGCTGCGGCACAACGCCGCCTACGACGCCCTCTTCCCCGGCGCCACCCGCCCGCGGGACCCGAACGGGCGGCGCAACAGCATGTGGTGCGCCTTCACCGTGCCGGACTGCTGCAACCCGTTCCTGAACCGCGAGGAGGAGCTGCCCCGGATGGTCGCGGTGCTGCGCGGCGCGTACGGCAAGCACGTGGGCGAGCCGGCCTGGGAGGAGTACATCCGCGACCTGGCCGACGCCAGTCCGCTCTTCGCCCGGCTCTGGGCCCGCCAGGAGGTCGGGCCGCCCCGGACGGCGCTGAAGGTGTTCCGGCACGCGGCCGTCGGCGAGCTCCGCTTCCGGACCTCCTACCTGGCCATGACGGCCGCGCCGGAGACCCACCTGGTGGTCTACACCCCCGAGGGCCCGCAGGACCGGGAGCGGATGGAGTACCTGACCGCCCACCCGGCGGCCTCACCGGTGCCCGCCGGCCACACCTGCGGCTGAGCACCGGCAAGGCCGAGCACCAGCAAGGCCGACCACCGACCAGAAGGAGCAGGCCCGGAAATGCCAGAAGGCCGCCCCCCGGGATCCGGGAGGCGGCCTCTGCCGCTGTGGAGCTACGGGGAATTGAACCCCGGACCTCTTGCATGCCATGCAAGCGCTCTACCAACTGAGCTACAGCCCCGCGTCGCAACCGACCCGAACGAACGGACCGGCGGTGCGGAGTGGAGCTACGGGGAATTGAACCCCGGACCTCTTGCATGCCATGCAAGCGCTCTACCAACTGAGCTACAGCCCCGCACTCTCAGGACTTCCCGCCTCCCTCTCGGTCGGCGTTCTTTCCTGCGAACGAGGAAGACTCTAGCTGGTCAGGCCCGGATCTACGAAATCCGCTCCCCCGGGGTCACCCCCGAGGCTCAGGTCTCGTCCCCGATCACCGGCTGCGGCAGCGTCCCGGCGTTGTGTTCGAGCAGGCGCCAGCCGCGCGAGCCCTCGCCCAGGACCGACCAGCAGCAGTTGGAGAGACCGCCGAAGCGCTCCCACTGCGCGGGCTCCAGGTCGAGCAGCCGGCCGATCATGGTGCGGATGGTGCCGCCGTGGCTGACCACGACGACCGTGCCGTCCTCGGGCAGCTTCTCGACCGCCGCCAGCACCAGCGGCACCGAGCGGTCCGCCACCTCGGTGCTCAGCTCGCCGCCGCCGCGCCGCACCGGCTCGCCCTTCGCCCAGGCCGCGTACTGCTCCGGGAAGCGCTCGCGGATCTCGGTGTTGGTCAGGCCCTGCCACTCACCCGCGTACGTCTCCCGAAGGCCCTCGTGGTGCTGCACGTCCAACCCGGTGATCTTCGCCAGCTCGGCGGCCGTGCGGGCCGCCCGCTTGAGGTCGGAGGAGATCAGCAGGTCGGGCTGGAGCCCGGAGAGGAGTCGGGCCGCCCGACGGGCCTGGAAGACGCCCTGGTCGGTCAGCTCGATGTCGGTGCTCCCCTGGAACCGGTTCTCCAGGTTCCAGGAGGTCTGGCCGTGCCGCCAGAAGACGATGCGCGGCCCCCGCGCGGCGCGGCTCAGCTCGCGTCCTCGGCGTCGGCCACCGCGTTGCCCGCGGCGTCGGTGACGGCGTTCTCCGGACGGTTGCGGGTGGCCAGGGCGTCGGCCGGGATCTCCAGCTCGGGGCAGTCCTTCCACAGGCGGTCGAGCGAGTAGAAGGAACGCTCCTCGGAGTGCTGGACGTGCACCACGATGTCCAGGAAGTCGAGCAGGATCCAGCGACCCTCGCGCTCGCCCTCGCGGCGGACGGGCTTGACGTCCAGCTGCTCGCGCAGCTGGTCCTCGATCTCCTCGGCGATCGCCTTCACCTGGCGGTCGTTGGGCGCCGAGACGATCAGGAAGGCGTCGGTGATCGACAGCACGTCGCTGACGTCGAAGGCGATGATGTCGTGCGCCAGCTTGTCGGCGGCGGCCTGCGCGGCGACCTTGACGAGGTTCTGGCTGTGGTCCGTGGCAGTCACTGTGTTCTTCCGGATCGACGGCGGTGATTCGCCTTCCAGGATCTCACGAACGACGCGCGGCCCCGGCCGGTTGTCCGGCCGGGGCTGCGTGCGGGCTCCGCCTACTGCTGCTGCTTCGGTACCTGGTAGTCCTTGCCGAGCACGACCACGATGTCGGCGTTCTGCACGTCGGTGGTCTTCTTCACCGCCGACTCGGGCAGGCCGAGGCTGCTCGCGAGGCTCTTGGCGGCGCCCTGCCGGGCGTCGTCGGTGTAGCGGATCTCACTGGTCGGCTGGGTCGAGGACGCCTTGTCGCTGCCCGGCACCAGGTTGAGCCCGGAGTTGGTGACCTGCACGCCGGCGCTGTCGCGCGCCTTGTCGTCCCCGGAGGCGTTGACGATGCTCACCCGGGCCGTCTGGCCGCCGGCCTGCGCGCTGTGCACGGTACCGCCGAGCACCTCCTTGACCTGCGGGCCGGCCACCGACTCGTTGAGCGTGCCGTCCGGCTGCACCTTGAGGGTGCTCACCGCGAAGTGCCCGTTCTTCGCCTGCTGGGCGAGCTGGGCCAGCACCCCGGCCAGCGCCTGCTCGGGCAGCGAGGGGTCGAGCACCTGGTTGAGCCGGTGCACGGTGTCCTGAGCGTCCGGGAGCTCGGTGGGCATCGCGTTGACGATGCCGTTCAGCACCTGGCCGAACCGGGCCAGCTGGGCGTCCCGGGTCTCGTTCGGTCCCTGGTAGGTGGCGTAGAGCAGGGCGGCCCGGCCGTTCAGCCGGATGTCCTTGCCGACGGCGGCCAGCTGCTTGCCCGCGTCGTTGATCTCCACGTTGGTGTCGACCTTGACCCCGCCGATGCCGTCCACCAGCAGCGGCAGGTACGGGGTGTCCACCCGCCAGGTGCCCGCGACCGGGGCGCCGAGCACGGTGGAGAGGCCGTCCCGCAGGCCGGAGTCACCGAGCGTGCCCGCGCCCTGGGAGACCGGCACGGTCGAGCCGTCGCCACCGCCCGGCAGCTTCAGCCCGTCCGGCAGCAGCAGGGCCGAGCCCTTGCCGCCCGCCTCGTCGTCGACCAGCAGCGCGGTGGAGACCTTGCCGTTGAGGTCCTTGAGGTAGACCACGTTGACCTGCCGCTTGCCCACGGCCTTGGCCACCGTGGACGGCCCGCCGCCGAGCTTCCCGCTCCACCACAGGTACCCGCCCGCACCGGCCGCGGCTACCAGCAGCGCCACCGCGCCGGCGATCGCCCG
This sequence comes from Kitasatospora sp. MMS16-BH015, assembly GCF_002943525.1. Taxonomy (NCBI): domain Bacteria; kingdom Bacillati; phylum Actinomycetota; class Actinomycetes; order Kitasatosporales; family Streptomycetaceae; genus Kitasatospora; species Kitasatospora sp. MMS16-BH015. Next base: position 2,745,870 of record NZ_CP025394.1, read on the forward strand.
GGTGCGCAGCTTGCGCCGCCGCTCGTCCCGGCGTTCGGAGCGCGACTCGGCGAACTTCAGCCAGTCGATGACGTCCTCGGTCTCCTCCGCCGGTTCGTCGACGAAGGTGAACTCACCCGTGGCGTAGTCGTCCTCGGCCCCGCTCTGCGGCGCGCGCGGCCGCGGGGCCGCCGGACGGGCGGCCGTGGCCGTCGCCCGGGGCGCGGCGGGCGGGGCCGCCGGGGCCTGCACCGGCTGGACGGGTTGCGGCGCGACCGGCTGCGGCGCGACCGGCTGCGGCGCGACCGGCTGGGGCGCGACGGGTCGCGGTGCGACCGGCTGGGGAGCCGGCGGCTGCACCGGCTGTTGGTAGTACTGCTGCGGCGGGTACTCCTGGTACGACGGCTGCTGCTCGTGGCCGGGCTGCTGGTAGCCGGACTGGTCGTAACCGGGCTGCTGCTCGTGGCCGGGCTGCTCGTAGCCGGGTTGCCGGTAGCCGGACTGTTCGTAGCCGGGCTGCTGCTCGTAGCCGGACTGCTGGTAGTGACCGGGCTGCTGGTAGCCCTGGTAGGACTGCTGCGGGTACTCCTGGTACTCCTGATAGTCCTGGTACGGCTGCTGCTGCCCCTGGTGGGGCTGCTGCTGGTAGTACTGCTGCCCGTAACCGGTCTGCGGGTACTGCTCCTGCGGCGGGTACTCCTGGTACGGGTAGCCCTCGCCCTCCGGCTGTCCGGTCACGTCCTGCCTCCCGTGGTCGCACCCCGGTCCGACGCGTAGAGCGCCCGCTTGTCGATGTAGCGGACCACACCGTCCGGGACGAGGTACCAGACCGGCTCGCCCTTGGCGACGCGCAGCCGGCAGTCGGTGGAGGAGATGGCCAGCGCCGGAACCTCTATCAGCGAGACCCCGCCGACCGGAAGGCCCGCGTCGGAGAGGGTGTGGCCGGGCCGGGTGCAGCCGATGAAGTGGGCGAGCGAGAAGAGCTCCTCGGAGTCCCGCCAGGAGAGGATCTGGGCCAGCGCGTCGGCGCCGGTGATGAAGAAGAGGTCCGCGTCGGGGTGGAGCGCGCGGAGGTCACGCAGCGTGTCCACCGTGTAGGTGGGACCCTCGCGGTCGATGTCGATCCGGCTCACCGAGAACTGCGGGTTCTCGGCGGTGGCGATGACCGTCATCAGGTAGCGGTCCTCGGCCGAGGTGACGTCGCGGTCGCTCTTCTGCCAGGGCTTCCCGGTCGGCACGAAGATCACCTCGTCGAGGTGGAAGGCGCTGGCCACCTCACTGGCCGCGACGAGGTGCCCGTGGTGGATCGGATCGAAGGTGCCGCCCATCACGCCCAGGCGCTTCCTCGGCGGTGCGTCGGCCTGCTGTCCCATGCCGCCACACCTTACGCGACGCGCGTGACGGCGGGGCAAGCCGTGTCACCGCCACGCAGCGCGCGGGAGCTCCGGCTCAGCGGTCGCGGTTGAAACGCGTGGTGACGTAGAGCAGCAGGAGGAGGATGAAGAGCGCCGCGCCACCGGTCAGGTACGGGTTCAGGCTCTCGTGGTTGCCGCCCTCGGCGATCGAGGTCAGGGCGGGCGTCAGGGCAAGGCTCATGGTCGGCGGGCTCTTCTCGGCTCGACGGGCGGGGCAGGGTACGAGCCGCTGCGGCTCGCGCGCTCATCGTACGGGGGCGGCGCTCGCAACCGCGCGGCGGCCCACCGCGTCTGACTCCCGGTGAGGAACCGCCCCGGGACTGCGTCAGCTCCGGCGGCCCGGCGCCGCGCCCGCGGGGTCGGCCACCGCGAGCCCGGTCAGTTGTTGCGGCCGGCCCGGACCAGGATCCAGGCCAGCAGGCCCACGCCGACGATCGAGCCGATCACGACCAGTCGCAGGAAGAGGCCCGGGCCGTTCTCGGTGGAGATCGGGGCGGCCAGCTGCGCGGCGACGACGGCGTTCATGGACGGGCTCCTCGGAGGCGGTGCGGTACGGCCCCGGACGTCGGACCGTACCGCCAGGGTAGACCGGCTCACGCCCGGCTCCCGCGCGGCCCCCCGGGCGTAGCGTGGTGGCGGGGACGAGTACGCACGGCAAGTCGTTCAGTGGACAACCGACCGGTACCAGGAGGCACCTGACCATGACCGACCCGACGAACGAGAAGTCCCCCAGCCGCCGCCGTCAGCGCTTCCCCGAGATCTCCACCCGGGCCTGGGAGCACCCGGCCGACCGCTCGGCCCTGGTGGCCCTGCGCAGGCTCACCGGCTTCGACGAGGTGCTCAAGAAGCTCGCCGGGCTGGTCTCCGAGCGCAGCGTCCGGCTGATGTACCTGGCCACCGCCGTCCGGGTCTCCGAGCGGCAGTTCCCCGAGCTGCACGCGATGGTCCGGGACGCGGCGTACGTGCTCGACCTGGAGAAGGTCCCCGAGCTGTACGTCACCCAGGACCCGACGGTGAACGCGATGTGCGTGGGCATGGACACCCCCGTCATCGTGCTCACCACCGGGCTGGTGGACCTGCTGGACGAGGAGGAGCTGCGGGCCGTGATCGGCCACGAGGTCGGGCACGCGATGTCCGGCCACGCGGTCTACCGGACGATGCTGCTGGTCCTCACCAACATCGCCACCCGGATCGCCTGGCTGCCGCTGGGCAACCTGGCGATCAGCGCGATCATCACGGCGCTCAAGGAGTGGTTCCGCAAGGCCGAGCTCTCCTGCGACCGGGCCGGGCTGCTGGCCGGGCAGGACCTGCAGGCCTCGATGCGCGGCCTGATGAAGCTGGCCGGCGGGCACGACCTGGCCGAGCTGAACGTGGACGCCTTCCTGGAGCAAGCCGAGGAGTACGAGCGGGCCGGCGACCTGCGGGACGGCGTGATCAAGCTGCTGCAGGTGCTGCCGCAGACCCACCCCTTCGCCGTGGTGCGGGTGGCCGAGCTCAAGAAGTGGTCCGAGACGCCGGAGTACCGGGCGATCCTGGCCGGCGAGTACCCGCGCCGGGGCGACGACCCGTCCACCTCGGTGGGTGAACAGTGGAAGGCCGCGGCCGACTCCTACGCCAAGTCGGTCAAGGAGAGCAAGGACCCGCTGATGGGCCTGGTCCGGGACATCGCGGGCGGGGTCGGGAACGTGGGCGGCAAGATCCGCGACACCTTCACCAAGTAGCAGCCGCCCGGGCGGCGGTCACCGCAGCGTCGCGCAGAGCTGCCAGGCCGGGACGGTGTGGTCGGCCGGGTCCACCGCCGGCGGGGCGGGCGGCAGGCCGGTCAGCACCGGCTGGAAGTGGTCGGCCTGCCGGGCCGCGCAGGAGGTGGGGCCGGCCTGGGTGGCGGCGTCCACCAGGCGCAGCCGGCCGGCCGAGAGGTCGGTGCGGTCGAACTCCATCCGCAGCGCCCGCCGGACGGAGTAGAGGCTCACCTGGAGCGGGCGCTCCGTCCCGGCCGGCCGCAGGGCGTAGACGAAGGTGTGGTCGGTGGTGACCTCCAGGGTGCCGCTGTCAGCCTCGGCGAAGGCCATCGTGCCGGTCACCTTGACGGTGTCGGTGGCCAGCGCCACCTGCCCGGGGTCGAACCGCACCTGCCAGCCGGTGGCCGCGTGGTGCTCGTCGTCGCGCGGGCTGTTCATGCTGTCGTCGTACTGCGCCTGCTCACCGGGGGTGAGCACCGCCCGCACCTGGGCGGTGTCGCCCTCGGTGAGCACGGCCGGGGTCAGGTCGGCCAGCGTGAGGTAGCGCTCCGCCACGTCCAGCGCGCGCATCACCTCGATCCGGGTGAAGTGCGCGGTCGCGGCGGGCACGGGCTCGCCGAAGCCGGCCGAGCCGTCGCCGTAGCCGGTGGGCAGCGCGGCGAACGGGTTGCGGTAGTCGGCCACCGGCCGGACGGGTGAACTCGGGGACAGCGCCGTGAGGCTGACGGTCAGTTGGTCACCGCTCGGCGCGGCCACCAGTCGCCGGGGCGAGCTCACGCCGAAGTACACCGCCGCCGCGAAGGCCATCGCGACGAGCAGCAGCAGCGCCACCGCCTGGCGCGGCAGCGAACCGAGCGGCCCGAGCCCGATCCGGGTGCGCACCGCCCTCGGGTAGTGGCCGCCGAGGCGCTCGCGGGCCGACAGCTCCTGGATCCGCGCAGCCCGGACGAACGACTCGTCGAAGACGACGGATCGGTACTCGTCCTCGTTGCCGGACCCACCGTCGGGCGCACCCTCCGGAGGTTCGCGCGGGTCACCCATACCACCAAGAGTAAGGCTGGGGCTCGGCCGCTACGAGAGTCTGCGCAGGACGAGTTGCCACCTGCGGGCGGGGCGGGTCGCTACCTGGGCAGCAGGGCCGGCACGGAGGGGCTCGGCACCGTGGTCACGCCCGGGCTGCTGGTGCCGCTCTCCGGGCGGCGCGGCGACTCGGTGTCACTGCCGCCGGTGCCCCGGTAGATCGCGGCCACCGCGACGGCCACCACGCTCACGCCCATCACCACGGCCAGCACCCAGGCGATCGGCCGGTGCCAGCGCTGCTGGGCCACGTGCCGGCCGCCCACCCGGCGGGCCGCCTCGTACCGCGCCGCCCGGCCCCAGCCGGCCCGCCGCAGGTAGGCCCGGCGCTGGGCGCGGGCCGCCCGGGCGGAGGCGGTGAAGGGATCCGGGTAGTGCCGTTCGTCGTCCGCCCCGCCCGGGTGCGGACGCAGCTCGAGCGGCAGGCCGTCGGGCTCGTAGCCCCGGCCGTAGGCCACGCCGTCGGGCTCGAACCGCGCCTCGGCGGCGGCCAGCTGCCGCTCCCGGGCGCTCGGCTCGTGCACGGCGGCGGACCGGACGAAAGCCTCGTCGAAGACCACGGTGGCGAACTCGTCGTCCGCATCACCGTGGTCGGCGCCGCCGGAGTACGGCGAGCCCCCCACATCCTCAGCCATGGGGCTCAGCGTATTACCGGGCGGGCGATTTGTCTGTGGCTCCCGGCAGACGGCCCAGCCGACCGGGAGGCCCCGGTCAGCGCAGGTGGCCGTCGCCGGTGACGAGGTACTTCGTGGAGGTCAGCTCCGGCAGGCCCATCGGGCCCCGCGCGTGCAGCTTCTGGGTGGAGATGCCGATCTCCGCGCCGAAGCCGAACTCACCCCCGTCGGTGAACCGGGTGGAGGCGTTGACCGCCACCGTGGCCGCGTCCACCAGCTGGGTGAAGCGGCGGGCGGCGGTCTGCGAGCCGGTCACGATCGCCTCGGTGTGGCCGGAGGACCAGCGGCGGATGTGCGCCACGGCGGCCTCCAGCGAGGGCACCACGGCGGCGGCCAGGTCGAGGGAGAGGTACTCCTCCGCCCAGTCCTCCTCGGTGGCCGGCACCACGGTGGCGGCCGACCCCTCGGCGGCCTTGAGCACCGCCTCGTCCGCGTGCACCGTCACCCCGGCCTCGGCCAGCGCGGCCAGCGCGAGCGGCAGGAACTCGGCCGCGATGTCCTGGTGCACCAGCAGCGTCTCGGCGGAGTTGCAGACGCTCACCCGCTGCGCCTTGGAGTTGAGCAGCACCGCGACGGCCATCTCGAGGTCGGCCTGGGCGTCCACGTAGACGTGGCAGTTGCCGGTGCCGGTCTCGATCACCGGGACGGTGGAGCCCTCGACCACGGTGCGGATCAGCGAGGCGCCGCCGCGCGGGATCAGCACGTCCACCAGGCCGCGGGCCCGCATCAGCTCGGTGACCGACTCGCGGCTCTCCCCCGGCACCAGCTGCACCGCGTCGGCGGGCAGCCCGGCCGAGGCCACCGCGTCGCGGAGCACGGCGACCAGCGCGGTGTTGGAGCGGTACGCGGAGGCCGAGCCGCGCAGCAGCACGGCGTTGCCGGACTTGAGGCAGAGCGCGGCGGCGTCCACCGTGACGTTGGGCCGGGCCTCGTAGATGATGCCGACCACGCCGAGCGGCACCCGCACCTGCCGGACGTCGAGACCGTTGGGCAGCGTGTACCCGCGGACCACCTCGCCGACCGGGTCGGGCAGCCCGACCACGTTCCGCACGTCGGCGGCGATCGCCGCCACCCGCTCCTCGGTCAGCGTCAGCCGGTCGACCACCGACTCGGCCGTCCCGGCCGCCCGGGCCCTGGCCACGTCCTCGGCGTTGGCGGCGGTGATCTCGGCGCTCCGGGCCACCAGCGCGTCGGCGATCGCCAGCAGCGCGGCGTCCTTCGCCCTGCGCGGCACTGGGGCGAGCTCGGCGGCCGCCTCCCGGGCACGGCGCGCGGCGGCGAGGACGGGGCTGTCGGTCTGGCTACTGGTCATGCGGGCAAGGGTAGCGATTCCGACCCGGTGACCAGCCCCGCTTTCACTCGCTGAGACGGCCCGACGCGCTCCGCAAGGGCGGCCCTAGTACGGGTGGACGCCGCCGAGGTTGGGCGGGGGCTCGCCGAAGCCCTCGGCGACCCGGTGGTGGTAGGTGGGGCGGTCGACCACCTCCAGGCCGACGATCTCCCAGGGCGGGAGGTTGGCCGTCAGCTTGTGCTCGCCCCAGAGCCGCAGCGCGATGGCGGCCGCGTCGTGCAGGTCACGGGCCTGCTCCCAGTAGCGGATCTCGGCCCGGTCGGTGGCGTAACGGGCCGTCAGGAAGAAGGAGTGGTCATGCGCGAGGCGCTCCAGGGCGGCCTTGAGCTCGTCCAGCGGGGTGGCCCGCCCGGCCACGCTGAGCACCACGTGCCAGAGCCGCGCCTCCTCCGGCTCCGGCTCCACCGCGGCCGCACCGTCCGGGACACTGGCGAGCCGCCGCTGCGGGCGCCCGGGCAGTGCTTCCTGGCCCCTGCGTCCCACCGGCGGCCTCCTCGTTCTCCACGCGTCCCCCGGGCCGACGACGGCTCGGCCCGCCCCTGACGGAAGGGCCGCCCGTCAGCCGCGCAGCACGACCAGGTCGTCGCGGTGGATGACCTCACGCTCGTACGCGGCACCGAACTCCTGGGCCAGGTCACGGGTGGACCGGCCGAGCAGACGGGGCAACTCCCTCGCATCAAAGTTGACCAGCCCACGGGCGACGATGTGGCCGTTTTCGCCAAGAAGGTCCACCGGATCGCCCGCGGCGAAATCCCCGTCCACCCGGGTGACCCCGGCCGGCAGCAGCGACGCACCGCCCGAGACCACGGCCGTCACGGCCCCCGCGTCCAGCTGGAGGGCCCCGCGCGGGCTGCTCGCGTGGGCCAGCCAGAGCAGCCGGTCGGCCGAACGGCTGCCGGTGCGCAGAAAGAGCGTGCCAGTCGACCGGCCGGCCAGCGCGTCGGCCGCCTGGCTCGCGGCGGTCAGCACCACCGGGATGCCGGCCCCGGTGGCGATCCGGGCGGCCTCCACCTTGGTGACCATGCCCCCGGTGCCGACCCCGGCCTTGCCCGCGCTGCCGATCTCGATGCCCTCGAGGTCCTGCGGACCGCTCACCTGCTCGATCCGGCTGGTGCCCGGCCGGCTCGGGTCGCCGTCGTAGAGGCCGTCCACGTCGGAGAGCAGCACCAGCAGGTCGGCCCGGACCAGGTGGGCCACCAGGGCGGCCAGCCGGTCGTTGTCGCCGAACTTGATCTCGGCGGTGGCCACGGTGTCGTTCTCGTTGACGATCGGCATCGCGCCCATCGCCAGCAGCTGGTCCAGGGTGCGGTAGGCGTTGCGGTAGTGGGCCCGGCGGCTGGCGTCCTCCGCCGTCAGCAGCACCTGGCCGACGCGGATGCCGTACCGGGCGAAGGAGGCGGTGTACCGGGCCACCAGCAGCCCCTGGCCGACGCTCGCGGCGGCCTGCTGCCGGGCCAGGTCGGTGGGCCGCCGGTCCAGCCCGAGCGGGGCCAGCCCGGCCGCGATCGCCCCGGAGGAGACCAGCACGACCTCGGGGGCGTCGACCCGGCCGCGCGTCTTGGCCAGCGCGTCCACCAGGGCGTCCACCCGGTCCGCGTCCAGCCCGCCGGCGGCGGTGGTGAGCGAGGAGGAGCCGACCTTGACGACGATCCGGCGTGCCGTCAGGACCTCCTGACGCAGGGTCTGCTCGGTCACCACGTGCCTCCACTCTGTACGGGACGGGCCCGCCGCCCGGTGCGTAATGTACGCGATCCGGACGGCGGGCCCGCTCGGAGCTCAACCGATGGACTCCGTGGACTCAGTAGTCCTCGTCGTCGCCCTCGACGGCCTGCCGGCCGCTGGCGAGCGCCTCGAAGGCCAGGTACTCGGCCTCGGCGGCGTCCCGGCCCTTCTGCTTCTCCCGGCGGCGGTCGACGGCCGGACGCTGGGTCTCCATCCGGTGGTCCTCGCCGCGGCGGCCGAGCATCTCGGCACCGGCGGCCATGGTCGGCTCCCAGTCGAAGACCACGGCGTTCTCGTCGGCGCCGATGATGACGGTGTCACCCTCCTTGGCGCCGATCTTCCACAGCCGGTCCTCGACCCCGAGGCGGGCCAGCCGGTCCGCCAGGTAGCCGACGGCCTCGTCGTTGGTGAAGTCGGTCTGGCGGACCCAGCGCTCGGGCTTGACGCCGCGCACGCGGTACTCGCCGTCCTCCTCCGTGACGGTGAAGCCCTCGTCGTCCACGGCCGTCGGCCGCAGCACGATCCGGGTGGCCTCCTCGACCGGCTTGGCGGCACGGGCCTCGGAGACGATCTGCGCCATCGCGAAGCTCAGCTCGCGCAGGCCCTTGCGGGAGGCGGCCGAGACCTCGAACACGCGGTAGCCCGCCTGCTCCAGGGACTCGCGGGTGATGTCGGCCAGGTCCTGCCCGTCCGGCACGTCCACCTTGTTCAGCGCCACCAGGCGCGGGCGGTCGTCCAGGCCGCCGTACTGGGACAGCTCGGCCTCGATGGTCTCCAGGTCGGAGAGCGGGTCACGGCCCGGCTCCATGGTCGCGCAGTCCAGCACGTGCACCAGCACGCTGCACCGCTCGACGTGGCGCAGGAACTCCAGGCCCAGGCCGCGGCCCTGGCTGGCGCCCGGGATCAGGCCGGGCACGTCGGCGACGGTGTAGACCGTCTCGCCGGCGGTGACCACGCCGAGGTTGGGGATCAGGGTGGTGAACGGGTAGTCGGCGATCTTCGGCTTGGCCGCGGAGAGCACCGAGATGAGCGAGGACTTGCCCGCGCTCGGGTAGCCCACCAGGGCGACGTCGGCGACGGACTTGAGCTCCATCACGATGTCGCGGGCCTCGCCCGGCTCACCGAGCAGCGCGAAGCCGGGGGCCTTGCGGCGGGAGGAGGCCAGCGCCGCGTTGCCCAGGCCGCCGCGGCCGCCCTGGGCCGCGATGAAGCTGGTGCCGTGCCCGACCAGGTCGGCCAGCACGTTGCCCTGGCGGTCCATGACCACGGTGCCGTCCGGCACCGGCAGGACCAGGTCGCCACCGGTCGAACCGGTGCGGTGGCCGCCCGCGCCGGGCTTGCCGTTGGTCGCCTTGCGCTTGGGCGAGTGGTGGTACTCGAGCAGGGTGGTCACCTGGGCGTCGACCATGAGGATGACGCTGCCGCCCTCACCGCCGTTGCCGCCGTCCGGACCGCCGAGCGGCTTGAACTTCTCCCGGTGTACGGAGGCGCAGCCGTGGCCCCCGTTACCCGCGGCGACGTGCAGCTCGACGCGGTCCACGAAGGTGGTCATCTGGTTGTGCCTCCACTAACGAACGACTGGGGGAATTCTCGGACGCCCCGAGAGGGGCCCTCCCTCAAGCATGCCTGCCCGAGCGGATTACGCCCTGCTCCCAAAGCACGGAGGGTGGACCGGAAATTCCGGTCCACCCTCCGAAGAGCCTTGACGCCAGGTCAGACTCAGGCCTCGACGGCCACGATGTTGACGACCCGACGGCCACGGTGCGTGCCGAACTGGACCGCACCGGCGTTCAGCGCGAACAGGGTGTCGTCGCCACCACGGCCGACACCGGCACCCGGGTGGAAGTGGGTGCCGCGCTGGCGGACGAGGATCTCGCCGGCGCTGACGACCTGGCCGCCGAAGCGCTTCACGCCGAGGCGCTGGGCGTTCGAGTCACGGCCGTTGCGGGTAGAGCTTGCGCCCTTCTTGTGTGCCATCTCGCTGCTCCCTTACTTACTTCGCGGAGTCGATGCTCGTGATGCGGACGGCGGTGTGGCGCTGGCGGTGGCCCTGGCGCCGACGGTAGCCGGTCTTGTTCTTGTAGCGAAGGATGACGATCTTCTCACCCTTGGTGTGGTCGACGACCTCGGCGTGAACCTTCACACCGGCGAGGACCCACGGGTCAGAGGTGACGGCGTCACCGTCGACGACGAGGACGGTCGAGAGCTCGACCGAGTCACCCGGCTTGACGTCAACCTTGTCGATCTCCAGCACGTCGCCGACGGCGACCTTGTGCTGGCGGCCGCCGGCGCGAACGATCGCGTACATGCGGTTACCTGCTTTCCTTGCTCGGTCGGGACTCTCGATGCCAGCCGCTGGGCACTGACACAGCGGCCTCCCCCGGCCGTACGGGCCCAGGAGGTGATGTGCTCGGGAGCATGGCGTAGACACGCCGAGGGTCAATGATACGGATACCGCCCCGTTGGACCAAACCGGGCACACGTCAGGGGCGCGGGGAACTGCTTGGGTTCTAGGAGTCGTTGCAACACCCCAGTTCAGGGGATGCGATGGACTTCGAGATCCGTGGCAACCGCAGACCGCAGGGTCGGCGGAAGCTGCTGCGGGAGCGGGCGGCATACTCCCGGCTCGTGCAGCAGGGCGTGAGCAACACCGAGGCATGCCGGATCGTCGGCGTCGACCGCAGGACCGGCCAGAAGTGGCGTAACGGGCGCAAGCCGACCGGCACCCAGCGCACGGCGCCGGCTCCCCTCGACCTCGACGGGAAGCCGGCGCCGCCGACCGGGCCGGCAGGGCGGTCACGGTTCCTGACCGAGGCGGAACGGATCCACATCGCCGACCGGCTGCGGGAGAAGGCCACCGTCCGGGCAATCGCCGCGGAACTCGGCCGCAGCCCGTCCACCGTCAGCCGGGAGATCACCCGCAACGCCCACCCGGTCAGCGGCGCCTACCGCCCGCACGCGGCCCAGGCCCGCGCGAACGCCCGCCGGCCCCGCCCCAAACCGCGCAAGATCGGGCAGACTCCCGAGCTGCGGGACTTCATCCAGCACCTCCTGGACCTGAGGTGGAGCCCGGAGCAGATCTGCCAGGCTCTACGGGAAACCTTCCCCGACCGGCCGGAGATGCACGTGGCTGTCGAAACCGTCTACCAGACCCTCTACCTCCAGGGCCGGGGCGAGTTGCGCCGCGAGGTCGCCGCCGCCCTGCGCACCGGCCGGGCCCGGCGGATCCCGCACCGGCAGGCCGCCACCCGCCGCCCCCGCTTCGCCCACCCCATGGTCATGATCAGCGAACGCCCCGCGGAGGCGGACGACCGGGCCGTCCCCGGCCACTGGGAGGGCGACCTGATCATCGGCAAGGACGGCGCCTCGGCGATCGGCACCCTGGTCGAGCGCGCCACCCGCTACGTCATGCTCCTGCACCTCCCGGCCGGCCGCGGCGCCGAACAGGTCCGCGACGCCCTCGTGGCGACCGTCCAGACCCTGCCCGCCCACCTCAGGCGGTCCCTGGCCTGGGACCAGGGCGCCGAGATGGCCCGGCACGCCGACTTCACGATCGCCACCGACGTCCCGGTCTACTTCTGCGACCCCGCCAGCCCCTGGCAGCGCGGCTCCAACGAGAACACCAACGGCCTGCTCCGCCAGTACTTCCCCAAGGGCACCGACCTGTCCGTCCACAGCCCCGAACACCTGGCCGCCGTCGCCGCCCAACTCAACGGCCGCCCACGCAAAACGCTCGACTGGGACACCCCAGCCGAGCGCCTGCATAAACTCCACACGGCCTAGACAACCAACCACGTGTTGCAACGACCGCTAGAAACCACCCTGCGCGGGCATCCGCTGGGGCGGTCACCTTCGACAGGTCACGGCAACCACAGCAGGGGCGCGGGGAACTGCGCGCGCAACCGTGCGCCTCCGTAGAGGGCTGGTCGCGCGCGCAGTCAGTCAAGAGGGGCCCCGCGCCCCTGAATAGTGCAACTTACTCGGCCGGAGTCTCCGGCGCCGCGGCCTTCTTGGTCGTCCGCTTGGTAGCGGTCTTCTTGGCCGTGGTCTTCTTCGCGGCGGCCGTGGTCTTCTTGGCCGTCGTGGTCTTCTTGGCGGCCGTCTTGCGGGCGGCGCGCTTCTTGGGGGCCGGAGCCTCCTCCACGACCTCGGCCTCCACGACCTCCGCCTCGACGGCCTCGGTCTCGACGGGCACCTCTTCAGCCACAGCCTCAGCGGCAGCGTCGAGCGCGGCGGCCACGGCCGCCTCGGCCCGGGCCTGGAGGACCACGATCTCGGCCTCGCCCGGGGCGCCGGCCGGGGCCGTCGCCTTCCGGACGGCCCGGCGACGGGCCCGCGGCGGGGCAGCCGTGGTCACGGCCGGGGCCTCGACCACCTCGGGGGTCTCCTCGACCACCGGAGCGGCCTCGACGACCTCCTCGGCGGCCTCCTCGACGACCTCGGCCTCGGCGGCCGCACCGGAGGGCACGAGCTCGAACTCCTCGTGCTCGTGCGGCTCCTCCGCCTCGTGCTCGTGCAGCTCGTGCTCGGCCGCCTCGGTGGCGGGCTGGGCGGCGCCGCCCTTGCCCCGGCGACGGCGCTTGCTGCCGCCCGAGATGGGCTCGCCCGAGGTGCCCACCGAGGCGCCGCCGCCGCCCGGGGCGGTCGGCTGCTCCATGTGGACGATGACGCCGCGGCCGTTGCAGTGCACGCAGGACTCGGAGAAGGACTCCAGCAGGCCCTGGCCGACCCGCTTGCGGGTCATCTGGACCAGGCCCAGCGAGGTGACCTCGGCCACCTGGTGCTTGGTCCGGTCGCGGCCCAGGCACTCCAGCAGGCGGCGCAGCACCAGGTCCCGGTTGGACTCGAGCACCATGTCGATGAAGTCGATCACGATGATGCCGCCGAGGTCGCGCAGCCGCAGCTGGCGCACGATCTCCTCGGCCGCCTCGATGTTGTTCCGGGTGACGGTCTCCTCGAGGTTGCCGCCCTGGCCGACGAACTTGCCGGTGTTGACGTCGACCACGACCATCGCCTCGGTCCGGTCGATCACCAGCGAACCGCCGCTGGGCAGCCAGACCTTGCGGTCCAGCGCCTTCATCAGCTGCTCGTCGATCCGGTACGTGGCGAACACGTCCACGTCCGAGGTCCAGCGCTGCAGGCGCTCGGCCAGGTCCGGGGCGACCCCGCCGACGTACTCGTGGATGGTCTTCCACGCCACGTCGCCGGAGACGATGACCTTGGTGAAGTCCTCGTTGAAGATGTCGCGGACGACCCGGACGGTCATGTCCGGCTCGCCGTAGAGCAGCGCCGGGGCGTTGCCGGTGGCGGCCTTCTTCTGGATCTCCTCCCACTGCGCCTGCAGGCGCTGCACGTCGCGGGTGAGCTCCTCCTCGCTCGCGCCCTCGGCGGCGGTGCGCACGATGACGCCCGCGTCCTCGGGGACGATCTTCTTGAGGATCTGCTTCAGGCGGGCGCGCTCGTTCTCGGGCAGCTTGCGCGAGATGCCGGTCATCGAGCCCTCGGGCACGTAGACCAGGTAGCGGCCGGGCAGCGAGATCTGGCTGGTCAGGCGGGCGCCCTTGTGGCCGATCGGGTCCTTGGAGACCTGCACCAGGACGGACTGGCCGGACTTGAGCACCGACTCGATCCGGCGCGAGCCGCCGTGGCCGCCGAGCGCGCTGAAGTTGACCTCACCGGCGTAGAGCACGGCGTTGCGGCCCTTGCCGATGTCGACGAAGGCGGCCTCCATCGAGGGCAGCACGTTCTGGACCTTGCCCAGGTACACGTTGCCCACGTACGAGGTGGCCTGCTCCTTGTTGACGTAGTGCTCGACGAGCACGCCGTCCTCCAGGACGCCGATCTGGGTGCGCTCGCCGTTCTGGCGGACGACCATCACCCGCTCGACCGACTCCCGGCGGGCGAGGAACTCGGCCTCGGTGATGATCGGCACCCGGCGGCGGCCCAGCTCGCGGCCCTCGCGGCGGCGCTGCTTCTTGGCCTCCAGGCGGGTGGAGCCCTTGATGGACTGCACCTCGTCCGGGTCGAAGGAGGGCTCGGTGGAGCGGCGGCGCGGCTCGCGCACCTTCACGACCGTGCGGACGCCGTCCTCGGTGGTCTCGGCGGCCACCTCGACGCCACCCTCACCGCTGCGGCGGCGACGACGGCGACGACGGCGCGAGGAGGCCAGGCCACCGGCCAGGTCGTCCTCGTCCTCCTCGGACTCCGGCTCCTCCTCAGCGGCGGGCTCGGCCGGGGTCTCGACGGCCTCGGTCTCGAACTCCTCGGCCTCGCCACGGCGACGGCGACGACCGCCACGGCGACGGCGGCGGGACGGACGGTCGTCCTCCCAGTCGCCCTCGGCCTCGGGACCGGAGGCGGCCACGGCAGCGGGCTCCTCGACGGTCTGCTCGGCGGCGGGCTGCTCCTGCACCGGCTTGGCGGCCGGGGCCTTGGCCACCGGCGCCTTGGCCACCGGCTTGGCCGGCGCCTCGGCGCGCGGCTGCACCCGGACGGGCTGGCGGGTGCGGCGGCGACGGCCGACCCCGCTGTACTCGAACTCGTCCTCGTGCTCGCCCGCATCGGCGGCCGGAGCGGCGACCGGGGCGGGGGCGGCGGCGGGCTGGGCCGGGGCGGCGGGCTGCGCGGCGGGCGCCACGTACGCGGCCGGCTCCTGGAAGACCGGGGCCTGGAAGATGGCGGTGGAGGGGCGGACGGCACGGCGGCGGACGCGGTGCGTCGGGGCGTCCTCGGCCACCGGCGCCTCGACCACGGCGGGCGTCTGCTCGGCGGCGGGCTCCTCGGGAGCCTCCTCCTCGGCCGGCTCCTCGACGGCGGACTCCTCGGCCACCACCGGCGCGGGCTCGACCACGCGGCGCGAGCGGCGGGCCCGGCGGGCGGGGGCGGCGGGCGCCTCCTCGGCCGGGGTCTCGACGGCGGGCTCGGCAGCAGCCGGCGCCTCGACGGCGGGGGTCTCGGCGACCGGAGCGGCCTCGGCCGGAGCACCGGCGGGCGACTCGGCGCGCTTACGGGTACGGCGGGCCCGCACCGGCTTCTCGGCGACCGGCTCGGCCGGCGCCTCGACGGCGGCGGGCTCGGCGGCGGCCGGCGCCTCGATGGCGGGGGTCTCGGCGACCGGAGCGGCCTCGGCCGGAGCACCGGCGGGCGACTCGGCGCGCTTACGGGTACGGCGGGCCCGCACCGGCTTCTCGGCAGCCGGCTCGGCCGGCGCCTCGACGGCGGCGGGCTCGGCGGCCACGGCGGCCTCGGCGGGTACGACGACCTCGACGGCCGCGGCCTCGGCACCCTGCGGGGTGCCCGCCGGGCGGCTGACCGCCCGGCGACGGCGGCGCGGCGGCGCAGCCGAGGTGTCGGTATCGGAGCCTGCCGCTGACTGCTGCGGTTCGGTGTTGTCGAGCATGCGGGTGGATCTCCCGTCAGGCCCCCGGGCTCCGCATCCGGGCACGACCGGGCACCA
The DNA here is from genome assembly GCF_002943525.1 of Kitasatospora sp. MMS16-BH015. NCBI lineage: Bacteria > Bacillati > Actinomycetota > Actinomycetes > Kitasatosporales > Streptomycetaceae > Kitasatospora > Kitasatospora sp. MMS16-BH015. The sequence continues at coordinate 2,761,286 of NZ_CP025394.1, forward strand.
GGGCTCCGGGGTGGGCCGCGAGGTGTCGCGGGCCCGCCGGAGCGGTGCCGTCGTGCGGGCGCGAGGCCGCACAGGGGCTCGTAGTCTCGCTCGGCACCCCGCACGGTGCGAGGTGTCGAAAGTCTTCTGGTGCTGGACCAGTCTTCTGGGTTTTCAAGGCCGGGCCGTCCCCGGGCCGGATGGCTGCCGGACGGGTACCTCGGGCGCACCGACCATCGGGATCGGCTGCCACAAGGGGCTGGCCTGCGCGACGGCGCTCGCTCCCCTGGGGAGCCGCGGGGGCCTCGGCAGGCCCTCGGCCCGGAGTAGCTCCGGGCCGGGCCGGCCTCCCGCTAGGCGGACGCAGGTGCGCGCGGCCCGGCGGCCGCTACTGGCCGGCCGGGGCCGCGGCGCGGTCGAGCGCCAGCGGGTCGGTCACCGTGCCGGTCTCCTCGTCGAGCGGCCCCTGCGCCAGCCTGGTCACCTCAGCGGGGACCGGCGGCGCCAGGTCGGCCGTCGCACGGAGACCGGACAAAACGTCGTCGGGTCGTACGGCGGGTGTGGCGTGTCGTACTACCAGCCGCAGTATCGCACAGGGACCGGCCTGGCGAACATCGGCGGCACGTTCTGTTCCGGTGTCGTTACCATCGCCGACCTGCGGCTCGGCCGGCTCCAGGGCCGCGACGGCGCCGCGCGCGTCGAAGACCCGCAGCCCGTTCTTGGTCTGGCGGCTGACCTCGACCTGCTCGGCGGCCAGGAACTTCTCCGCCGCGGCGGCGGCCTCGGCCGGGTCGACCCCGTCGAGCCGGACCAGCCACTCGGAGGCCTCCAGGCGCTCCACGAAGTTCGGGGTGCGGACCTCGACCGCGTCGATGATGTCCAGGCCGGTGGGCAGCGACTCGTCCAGCATCGCCCGCAGGGCGTCCGGGTCGCGGAAGTCGGCCAGGCCGATCTCCAGGTACTCCGCCTCGCTGGCCACCCCGGTGGGGGCCGCGTTGGCGTAGGAGACCTTGGGGTGCGGGGTGAAACCCGCCGAGTAGGCCATCGGGACGGCGGAGCGGCGCAGGGCCCGCTCGAACGCGCGCTGGAAGTCGCGGTGGCTGGTGAAGCGCAGACGGCCACGCTTGGTGTAGCGGAGACGGATGCGCTGCACCGTCGGCGCGGGCGGCGGACCGTCGGGCGTGCGGCGTGCCAGGGCTGCTCAGTCCTTAGTCAGTTTCCCCGTCCGGCTCGGCTGGCGAGCCGGACTCTGTCAGCACCAGGGTACGCGCCCCCTCAGCCCAGCAGTGCCCGCCGGAGCTCACCCGTGACCCGCCGCACCTCCAGCTTGACCGGCCACCACACCTCCCGCCGCACCCACCGGCAGGGCCGCACCACCAGGTACCGCCAGATCCGCCCGGCCGTCCGCCAGGCCCAGGTCAGCACCCCGAGCAGCACCCGGGCCACCGGCCGCAGCAGGACCCGCCAGACCCAGACGATCCCGCGCCCGACCCGCACCAGCCCGGCCCAGGCCACCCGTCCGACCGCGGCCAGTGCCCGACCCACCACCCGGCCCACCCGGACCAGTGCGGCGGCCGACACCCGACCGAGCCAGGCCAGCGGTGCGAGCACCAACCGCCGACCGGCCCGGGCCACCGCACGGCCGACCGGCAGCAGCACCGCCTTCCCGAACCAGATCAGCGGTCTGACCACCAGGTGGGTCACCACCCAGACCAGCGGCGCCACCACCAGGTACCCCACGGCCCAGACCATCGCCGCCGAGACCCCTCGGCCCACCGGCCGCAGCGCGGCCCGCCAGAGCCACCCCAGCGGCAGCACCACCAGGTGCGCCCCCAGCCACCGGACCCCGGCCACGCCCGCCCGGGCGGCCAGGGCGATGCCCCGGCCGAGCGCCGCCAGGCCCCGGCCGAGCGCCAGCGCCACCGGCACCACCGCCCGCCGCCAGACCCAGGCCAGCGGCCGGACGACCAAGGCCTCCAGCACCGCCCCGAGCAGCCGGCCGGCCCAGCCGATCACCGCGCCCACCGGCCGCAGCACCACCAGCGCCAGCTCCCAGCCGAACCGCACCGGCACCACGACCACCAGCGCGACGGCCCGCAGCACCCCGACCAGGCACCCGACCGGTCTCTCCTGCTCCCCCGTCATGCGGTCCCCCTCGTACGGTCGGTCCTGTCGGAGACGGTGATGCTAGCCCAGCCGCCCCGCAGGTCAGACCCGGTCCAGCTCCATCGGCCCCTTCGGCTCCTCGTGCTTCTCCTGCTCCTCCTGCTTCTCCTGCTCCTCCTGGACACCGACCGCCGCGACCACCGGCGGCCGGGCGGCGAACACGTCCTTCAGCCGCAGCGCCTGCCGCTCCACCAGGTGCCAGGAGACGACGGCGGCGGCCAGCACCACCACGGCCGAGAGCGTCACGTACCCGAGGTAGCCCCAGCGCTGCGCGCCGAACACCGACAGGGTCTGCTGCACCGCGAAGCCGTAGATGTAGATGCCGTACGAGTAGTCGTGCCGCGCCCCGATCCGGCGCAGCGGGGCGGGCGCCCGCAGGCCGGTCCAGAGCACCAGGTAGGCGAAGGCCGGCAGCCCGATCACCGTGAACCCGCCCGCCCGGGCGGTGACCACCAGCGCCACGGCGGCCAGCAGCGCGAGCGGCCCGCTCATCGGCAGCCGGTCCCGGTAGAGCTCGGCCAGGGCACCCAGCGCGAACATCAGGAAGAGGGGCGGGAGGTAGCTCAGGTTGAACAGACCGAGCACCGGCAGGGTGACGTAACCACGGCCGAACTCATAGGTGGGTGCGAGGAATTGAGCATGCGTCAGAGACTCCTGGGCCACCTTGGCGAGCAGCCCGGCGGCGAGCAGCAGCACCACCCAGCGGGCCCGCCGCAGCACCCGGGTCACGGCCAGCGCGAGCACCGCCAGGTAGGCCAGCAGCTCGATCTTGAGCGACCAGAGCGACCCATTGAAGATCACCTTGTACGGCACGTCGGTGAGCAGGCCGCCGATCCGCTGCTGGGCGAACTGCGCCCGCCAGTTCCGCGCCAGGAAGTGCCAGACGCTGTCCGGCCCGGCGTTCCACGCCGAGGCCGGCAGGCCCTCCCGCCAGGCCACCAGCGGCGCCACCACGAAGGCCGTCACCAGCAGGCAGAACCAGAGCCCGGGGAAGATCCGCAGCGCCCGGTGCCAGAGGAACCGCCCGGCCCCGAGCCGGCGCCCGCTGCGCGTGATCAGCAGCCCCGAGAGCACGAAGAACCCGCAGACCCCGAGCGTCCCGAGGTCGCTCTGCCCCCGCAGCCACCCCGTCCCGAGGTTCGGCCGCGCGAACCCGAGCGGCTCGGCGTGCGCCGCCACCACCATCAGCGCGAACAGCAGGCGCAGCGCGCCGAAGCCGTTCCGCTGCGACCACACCTCAGCAAGGGACGGAGGTCGCCGCCCACGAAAACCCGCCAGCATCGTCGGAAAATATCACCACCCCCACGCTCCGAAGAACCGATCGCCACCCACCACCGGCCTCCGACCGACCCGACCCGACCCGCCACGATGGCAGAGCACTCGACTAGCCTCGCCCGGCAACGACCGTGCTGCTGAGGGGGACGGACACCCGTGTCGATGAAGGAAGAACTACAACAGCTGCTCGAACCGCCCGCCGAGAAGTGGCCGCTCCCGAGCCCGGCGGAGATCGAGCAGGCGTACGGCAGTGCCCTGCCCACCGACTTCCTGTGGCTGGCGGAGACCTACGGCTCTGGGGAGATCGCGCGTTACCTCAGCCTCTTCCCACCACTCCGGGCCGCCGAGATCGGGATGCGCTCCGGCGTCCACCCGTTCTCGGCCGCGCCGTCGGAGTACGAGGAGGAGAACGAGGGCCTCGACCCGGCCTACCTGGAGCCGGGCGGCCTGCTCACCTGGGGATTCACCCAGAACGACGACGTCGCCTGCTGGCACCGGGTCGGGGAGCCGGACGAATGGCCGGTCGTCATCCGCCACGACCCGTGGACCCCGGGCCCGACCTGGGTGCGGCACGAGATGGGCGTCGTCGAATTCCTGGTGCGCACCATCCGCGGGCAGCTGGCGGCCAATCCGTTCACCGGCAACGAGCTCTGGCGCGATCCGTCCCCGTCGTTCGAGCGGCACTGAGGCGGAGAAACGAACGGTGCCCGCCCCGGCCGAACCGGGTCGGGCACCGTCCGCCTGAAGCGGTGTGGCTACTGGTTGACGACCGTCAGCGGCAGCAGCTTCACGCCCGTGGGGCCGATCTGGATCTCGGTCTGCATCTGAGGACACACGCCGCAATCGAAGCACGGGGTCCAGCGGCAGTCGTCGACCTCGACCTCCTCGAGGGCGTCCTGCCAGTCCTCCCAGAGCCAGTCCTTGTCGAGGCCGCTGTCCAGGTGGTCCCAGGGGAGGACCTCCTCGTAGGCGCGCTCACGGGTGGTGTACCAGGCGACGTCGACGCCGGTGCCGGCCAGGCCCTTCTCGGCGGCGGTCATCCAGCGGTCGTAGGAGAAGTGCTCGCGCCAGCCGTCGAAGCGGCCGCCGTCCTCGTAGACCGCGCGGATGATGCCGGCGGTGCGGCGGTCGCCGCGGGAGAGCAGGCCCTCCACGATGCCGGGCTTGCCGTCGTGGTAGCGGAAGCCGATGTTCTTGCCGTACTTGCGGTCACCGCGGATGGCGTCGCGGAGCTTGCCCAGGCGGGCGTCGGTGTCCTCGGCGGAGAGCTGCGGGGCCCACTGGAAGGGGGTGTGCGGCTTGGGCACGAACCCGCCGATGGAGACGGTGCAGCGGATGTCGTTCTGGCCGGTGACCTCGCGGCCCTTGGCGATGACGTTCTTCGCCATCTCGGCGATCTGCAGGACGTCCGCGTCAGTCTCGGTGGGCAGGCCGACCATGAAGTAGAGCTTCACCTGGCGCCAGCCGTTGCCGTAGGCGGCGGCGACGGTGCGGATCAGGTCCTCCTCCGAGACCATCTTGTTGATGACCTTGCGGATGCGCTCCGAGCCGCCCTCGGGGGCGAAGGTGAGGCCGGAGCGGCGGCCGTTGCGGGTGAGCTCGTTGGCCAGGTCGATGTTGAAGGCGTCGACCCGGGTGGAGGGGAGGGAGAGGCCGATCTTGTCCTCCGTGTAGCGGTCGGCCAGGCCCTTGGCGATGTCACCGATCTCGGTGTGGTCGGCGCTCGACAAGGACAGCAGGCCGACCTCCTCGAAGCCGGTGGCCTTGAGGCCGCGCTCGACCATCTCGCCGATGCCGGTGATGCTTCGCTCCCGGACGGGACGCGTGATCATGCCGGCCTGGCAGAAGCGGCAGCCGCGGGTGCAACCGCGGAAGATCTCCACGGACATCCGCTCGTGCACCGTCTCGGCGAGCGGGACGAGGGGCTGCTTGGGGTAGGGCCACTCGTCGAGGTCCATCACGGTGTGCTTGGAGACGCGCCACGGCACGCCCGGCGCGTTCGGCACCACGCGGCCGATCCGGCCGTCGGCCAGGTACTCCACGTCGTAGAAGCGCGGCACGTAGACGCCACCGGTCTTGGCCAGGCGCAGCAGCAGCTCCTCGCGCCCGCCCGGCTGCCCCTCGGCCTTCCAGGCCCGGATGATCTCGGTGATATCGAGCACGGCCTGCTCGCCGTCACCGATCACGGCGCAGTCGATGAACTCGGCGATCGGCTCGGGGTTGAAGGCGGCGTGGCCGCCCGCGAGCACGATCGGGTCGTCGATCGTCCGGTCCTTGGCCGCCAGCGGGATGCCCGCGAGGTCGAGCGCGGCCAGCATGTTCGTGTAGCCGAGCTCGGTGGAGAAGGAGAGCCCGAACACGTCGAAGGCCCGGAGCGGCCGGTGCGCGTCGACGGTGAACTGCGGGACGTCGTGCTCGCGCATCAGCGCTTCGAGGTCCGGCCAGACGCTGTAGGTGCGCTCGGCGAGCACGCCCTCGCGCTCGTTGAGCACCTCGTACAGGATCATGACGCCCTGGTTGGGCAGGCCGACCTCGTAGGCGTCGGGGTACATGAGCGCCCAGCGGACGTCACAGGCGTCCCAGTCCTTGACGGTCGAGTTGAGCTCGCCGCCGACGTACTGGATCGGCTTCTGGACGTGCGGGAGGAGGGCCTCCAGGCGTGGGAAGACCGATTCGACTGTCATAGGACTGGCTACCTCAAGGTGACTTCGAACTTAAAGAAGGTGACTTTCAAGGGTAGCCGAGCCGCAGAACTGCTCGGTCCGCAGAGCTCCTCGGTCCACAGAGCTCCTCGGTCCACAGAGCTACTCGGTCCGCAGAACCGCTCAGGTCCCTATCGGGCGCTGCGAGCGGACGGACTGGAGCAGGCCCACGGCCATCCAGACGGCGAACATCGAGGAGCCGCCGTAGGAGACGAAGGGCAGCGGGATGCCGGCCACCGGCATGATGCCGAGCGTCATGCCGATGTTCTCGAAGGCCTGGAAGGCGAACCAGGCGACGATGCCGCCGGCCAGGATGGTGCCGTAGAGGTCGGTGGCCTGGCGGGCGATCCGGCAGGCCCGCCAGAGCACCACGCCGACCAGCAGGATGATCGCCAGGCCGCCGACGAAGCCGAGCTCCTCGCCCGCCACGGTGAAGACGAAGTCGGTCTGCTGCTCGGGGACGAACTGGCCGGTGGTCTGGGTGCCGTGGAAGAGGCCCATGCCGGTCAGGCCGCCGGAGCCGATCGCGATCCGGGCCTGGGCGGTGTTGTAGCCCACGCCGGCCGGGTCGAGGGCGGGGTTGGCGAAGGCGGCGAAGCGGTCGATCTGGTACTTGCTGAGCACGCCCAGCTGCCAGATCGCGGCCGCGCCGCCCGCGCCGACGGTGATCAGGCCGAAGACCCAGCGGTTGGGCGCGCCGGAGGCCAGCAGGATGCCCATGATGGTCACGGCCATCACCATGACCGAGCCGAGGTCGGGCATCAGCATGACGACGCCCATCGGCACGGCGGCCAGCGCCAGGGCCTGGAAGACGCTCTTGTCGGAGGGGATGGTCCGCTCCCCCGCGTCCACCCGGGCGGAGAGCACCACGGCCATCCCGAGCACGATCGCGATCTTGGCGAACTCGGCCGGCTGGAGCGAGAAGCCGCCGCCGAACTGGATCCAGGAGTGCGCGCCGTTGACCCGCGAGCCCAGCGGGCTGAGCGCGGCGAGCAGTATCACCAGCACCGCGAGGTAGAGGAACGGGACGGCGGTGCGCACCCGGCGCACCCCTATCACGATCACCGTGCCGCAGAGCACCAGGCCGATCAGCAGGTTGGTCAGGTGCCGGTAGAGGAAGTACTGCGGGTCGCCGTGGGTCAGCGAGTCACGGCCACGGGTGGCCGACCAGACCAGCAGCGAGCTGCCCAGGGAGAGCGCGAGGGCCGCCAGGATCATGATCCAGTCGAGCCGCCGCAGCGGGGAGTCCTTGGCCAGGGCCCGCCCGATCAGCCCGCGCTGCGGGGAGAGCCGGACGGGGCGGTACGAGCCGTACGCGGTCATGCCCGGCTCCTTCCGTACGCGCGGGTCGGTTCGAGGGCGGCGGGCAGCGCCAGGTCGGCGGAGGCCGGGGCGGCCGGCAGCGCCGGGTCCAGGAAGGCCCGCTCGCCCTGGAAGGGGGTGGAGAGGGTGGTGGAGAAGGAGGCGGGCTTGAGGATGGCGGTGCCGTCCGGGTTGAACTTCGGCAGCTCGGCCTGCGGCTTGGGCAGCAGGGCCTTGGAGTTGTCGATGTTGCCCTTGTCGTCCACGCCGTACAGCGCCTGGTAGATCCGGCGCACGGAGTCACCGGAACCACCGGAGCCGGTGCCGCCTTGGCTTATCGTCATCACGACCGCGTAGTCGCCGCTGTACGTGGTCAGCCACGAGGTGGTCTGCTTGCCGGCGACCTCGGCGGTGCCGGTCTTGGCGTGCAGCTCGATCTTGCCCTGCGGCCAGCCCGATCCGACGAACTTCCAGGCGGCGGTGCCGCTGGTGATGACGCCCGCGGTGGCCTGGTTGATGTAGCTGAGCAGCTCGCCGCCGGCCGGGATCTTGCCGTCCTCGTGCGGGGCGATGTCGCGGACCAGCCCGCCGCCGGGGCTGACCACGGCCTTGCCGATGGTCGGGCGGTAGAGGGTGCCGCCGTTGGCCAGGGCCGAGTAGATCCGGGCCATCTGGAGCGGGGTGACCAGGGTGTCGCCCTGGCCGATCGCGAAGTTGACCGAGTCACCGGCACGCATCACGTTGCCGTCCACGCAGTTCTCGCGGGCGATCTCGTCGGCGTACTCGTGGCCGCCCTTGGCCGCCTGGGAGCACCAGGCGTCCTTGTTGGCGTCGAAGAAGGACTGCTTCCACTGCCGGTCCGGGACGCGGCCGGTCACCTCGCCCGGCAGGTCGATGCCGGTCTTGGCGCCGAGGCCGAACTGGTGGGCGGTCTTGAAGAACCAGTCCTGCGGGTTCTTCGGCTTGATGCCGCCGTCCTTCATCCACTGGTCGTAGGAGAGGCCGTAGAAGACGGTGTCGCAGGAGACCTCCAGGGCCTTCTCCAGCGAGATGTCACCGAAGCTCTCGCTCTCGAAGTTCTTGAACTCGCGACCGCCGATGGTCATGCTCTTCGGGCACGGGTAGTGCCCGTCCAGCGAGTACCCCGCCTGCACGGCGGCGGTGGTGGAGATGACCTTGAAGGTCGAGCCGGGGGCGGACTGACCCTGTATGGCCCGGTTGATCAGCGGGTAGTTGGAGTCCTTGTTGTTGAGCGCCTGGTAGTCCTTGGCCGAGATGCCGCCGACCCAGAGGTTCGGGTCGAAGGTCGGGGCCGAGGCCATCGCGACGATCCGGCCGGTGTGCACGTCCATCACCACGGCGGCGCCGGAGTCGGCCTCGTAGTTCTTGTTGGTCTCCTTGTCGAAGACCTGCCGGGCGTCGGTCATGGCCTGGGCGAGCTGCTGCTCGACCACCTTCTGCACCCGGGCGTCGATGCTGGTCACCAGGTTGTTGCCGGGCTGGGCGGGGGTGTTGCCAGCGCTGCCGATCACCCGGCCGAGGTTGTCCACCTCGAGGCGGTCGACCCCGGTGGTGCCGCGCAGGTCGTTGTCGTACACGGCCTCCAGGCCGGCCCGGCCGACCTGGTCGGAGGGCAGCCGGCGGTCCCGGCCGGTCTTGTCGGCCGACTTGGAGACCTCCTCGTCCGTCACTGGGGAGAGGTAGCCGAGCACCTGGGCGGCGTTGGCGCCCTCGGTGCCGGGGTAGTTGCGCACGGCGGTGGGCTGGGCGGTGACGCCGGGGAAGTCCTCGCGGCGCTCCATTATCTGCATCGCCTGCTGGGTGGTGGCCTGCTGGGTGACCGGGATCGGCTGGTAGGGCGAGCCGTTCCAGCAGGGCTGCGGGGTCTTGGCGTCGCAGAGCCGCACCTTGTCCTGCACGTCCTTGGCGGGCACGCCGAGCACCTCGGCGAGGCGGCCGAGCACCGCCTTGCCGTGGTCCTTCTGCTGCAGCAGCGAGGTGCGGCTGACCGAGACCACCAGCCGGGTCTGATTGGCCGCCAGCACCCGGCCGGAGGCGTCCAGGATCTCGCCGCGGATGGCCGGTTCGACCACCTCGCGGATGTGGTTGCCCTGGGACTTGGCGACGTACTCGCTGCCGGTGCGGATCTGGAGGTACCAGAGCCGCCCGCCGAGGGTGGCGAGCAGCGAGAGCACCAGCACCTGCAGGACGACCAGGCGGATCGTCACCCGCTGGGTGCGGCCGGTCTCCGGGATGTTGCTCAACGGACTTCGCTCCTGCGAATCGTGACGAGGGGGTGGCCCACGGCGGCTACGGGCGCTTGGCCAGGCCGGGGATGCGCTTCTTGCGCCCGAAGGCGCTCTTGCCGTACGTGGGCACCGAGGAGACCTCGCGGGTGGTGCGGTAGCGGGAGAGGGTGCCGAGGCCCGAGCCCGAGCCGTCGCTGCTCTCGGTGGTCACCGGGCCGCCGTCGAAGCGGCGGGCCAGGGCCATCACGGCCGGCACCACGAAGGGGGCCAGCAGCACGTCGTAGAGCAGTGCGCTGAACACCAGGCCGCCGAGGCCCACGTGCCGGGCGGCGGTGTCGCCGACCAGGGCGCCGACGGTCGCGTACAGCAGGGTGGAGACCACGGCCGCGCCGGCCACCACGATCAGCGCGCTGACCGCCGAGCGCTGCCGGCCGCCCTCGGGGCGGAGCAGGCCGGTGGCGTAGCCGAGCAGGCAGAGCACCAGGGCGTAGCGGCCGATCGCGTGGTCGGAGGGCGGGGCCAGGTCGGCCAGCAGGCCGCCGGCGAAGCCGACCGCGCAGCCGGCCGCCGGGCCGTAGACCAGGGCCAGGCCGACCACCACGAGCAGCAGCAGGTCGGGGGTGGCGCCGGGCAGTTGGAGCCGGCCGAGCACGCTCACCTGGAGCACCAGGGCGAGCAGCAGCAGGACGGCGGCGAGCGGGATGCGGCTGGTGCGCACGGTCAGTTCCCCCCGGTGGGAGTGGTCGCGGGCGGGGTGGCGGGCTGCTGGGGTGCCGCCGGGGCACCGGCCGCCGGGGCATTGGCGGCCGGGGCGGGCGGCAGCACCGCGTCCCGCGGGTCGGTGCGCGGCGGGACGACCACCACGCCGACCAGGTCCAGCCGGGTGAACTGGACGAAGGGCTCGACCTGGACGGTCTTGGTCAGCTCGCCCGGGGTCGCCTCGACCTTGACCACCTTGCCGACCGGCACGCCGGGCACGAACGGGCGGCCGCTCTGCGAGCCGAAGGTGACCAGCCGGTCGCCGGGCTTGACCTGGGCCTTGCCGTTGAGCAGCGAGACCCGCATCGGGCCGGTGCCCTGGCCGTTGGCGAAGCCGATCTCGCCGCTGCCCTCCAGCCGGGCCCCGGCGGTGAAGCCGGGGTCGGAGGCGAGCAGCACGGTGGCGGTGGTGCGGGCCACCGTGGTGACCCGGCCGACCAGGCCCTGGCCGTTGATGACGGTCATGTCGCGGGTGAGGCCGTCGTCGCTGCCGGCGTCGATGGTGATCGTCCAGGAGAAGCCCTGGGCGGCGCCGATCGCGATCACCTGGGCGGCCTTGACGGTGTAGCCGCCCGCGCCGGCGGTGCGCAGCAGGTCGTCCAGCTGGCGGGTGCGGCCGGTGGCGGCGTCCGAGGAGGCGACCCGCTGGCGCAGCTCGGTGTTCTCCCGGGTGATCTGGTCGAGCCGCTGCTGGTGGGTGCTCGCGTCGCGGACGGCGCGGATCGTCCCGGCCACCGGGTCGACCGCCCCGGAGGCGGCCCGCTCGACCGGCCCGAGCACGCTCGCGGCGGCGCGTCTGGCGCCGCCCAGGGGCGAGCTCTCCCCGCCCTTGATGTCGACCGTGATGAGCGCGAAGGCCACGGCGACCAGCAGGATGAGCAGGAGTCGGCTCTCTCGGGTGTCCCTCACGGTGCTGGAGCTGCCCCTTCGTTCCGTGACCGGTAAGTGCCCGTGCCGGGTGAGCTGTGGGGCTCACCCGGCGAGGCGTTCAGTATTGAGGTGGCGGTGCTGAGGTGGTGTCAGCGACGCGGCTGGGCGTCGAGCACCTGCTGGAGCGCCTCGAACTCCTCGACGCACTTGCCGGAGCCGAGTGCGACGGAGTCCAGCGGGTTCTCCGCGATGTGGATCGGCATGCCGGTCTCGCGGCGCAGCCGCTCGTCCAGGCCGCGCAGCAGGGCGCCGCCGCCGGTGAGCACGATCCCACGGTCCATCACGTCGCCCGCGAGCTCGGGCGGGCACTGGTCCAGGGTGGTCTTGACGGCGTCGATGATCGAGTTGACCGGCTCGTCGATGGCCTCGCGCACCTCGGCGGCGGAGATCACCACGGTCTTGGGCAGGCCGCTGACCAGGTCGCGGCCGCGGATCTCGGCGTGCTCGTCCTTCTCGCCCTCCAGGCCGAAGGCGGAGCCGATGCTCATCTTGATCTGCTCGGCGCTGCGCTCGCCCAGCAGGAGCGAGTACTCCTTCTTGATGTGCTGGACGATCGCGTTGTCCAGCTCGTCGCCGGCCACCCGGATGGACTGCGCGGTGACGATGCCGCCGAGCGAGATCACGGCCACCTCGGTGGTGCCGCCGCCGATGTCCACCACCATGTTGCCGGTGGCCTCGTGCACCGGCAGGCCGGCGCCGATCGCGGCCGCCATCGGCTCCTCGATGATGTGCACCTGGCGCGCGCCCGCCTGCGAGCTGGCCTCGATCACGGCGCGGCGCTCGACCCCGGTGATGCCGCTGGGCACGCAGACCACGACCCGCGGGCGGGCCAGGTAGCGGCGGCGGTGGATCTTCAGGATGAAGTACCGCAGCATCCGCTCGGTGATCTCGAAGTCGGCGATCACGCCGTCCTTGAGCGGGCGGATGGCCACGATGTTGCCGGGGGTGCGGCCGATCATCTTCTTGGCCTCGGAGCCGACCGCCAGGATGCCGCCGGTGTTGGTGTTCACCGCGACGACGGACGGCTCGTTGAGCACGATCCCCTTGCCCCTGACGTACACCAGCGTATTGGCAGTGCCGAGGTCGATCGCCATGTCACGGCCGATGAACGACAGGTTGTTGGCCATGGAGAGTGGGGTGCCTTCCCGGGCTCGGAGTCATCAGATGGCGGGGAGATGGGCGGAATTCAGCTGAGCAGCCGTACCGGGCCCAAGAGTTGAGTCCATCGTAGCCACGCCGGTCATCAGCTCGGACGCGATGTCCGGCCTACCGCCCATTGTCCGGGGTACGACCGCGTCTCATTGGATTGGGACGCCGTGTCGGGGTGTGGAGTTCCGTGATTTGACGATCAAAGTCTGGTGTTAACGCAGACGGCGCACAGAGCGGGCCGGGACGCTCACACGCCCGGCCCTACCTGGGCCGATCCCGAAGCTCGGTCAGGCGTGCGAGGGGAAGAAGATCTTGATCTCGCGCTCGGCCGAGGCCTCGGAGTCGGAGGCGTGGATCAGGTTCTCGCGGGTGATGGTCGCGAAGTCGCCGCGGATGGTGCCCGGGCCGGCCTGCAGCGGGTCGGTGGCACCGGCCAGCGCGCGGATGCCCGGCACCACGTTCTCGCCCTCGACGATCAGCGCGAGCGAGGGGCCCGAGGTCATGAACTCGAGCAGCGGCTCGTAGAACGGGCGGCCGACGTGCTCCTCGTAGTGCTGCTCCAGCGTGGCGCGGTCGAACGTGCGCAGCTCGACCGCCGCGAGCTGCCAGCCCGCCTTGCGCTCGATCCGGCTGATGATCTCGCCGGCCAGGCCGCGCTTGACGGCGTCGGGCTTGAGCAGGACGAGAGTGCGCTGGGACACGGTGCGGCTCCAGGGGATTCGGTACGGCATGGTGTATGCGGCCTTGCCCGAAACATTACCTTGCGTGAGCACGGCAGGCCGCATACCCCCGGCTGCCCCGAAAGGCCCGGTCGAACCCCTCAGGCCGCCACGGCCTCCGCCGCTTGGGCCGCCCGCTGGGCCTTGATCGCGTCGATCTTGCGGCCGTAGTGCACCGAGCACCACCAGAGGGCGGCGAAGACCGCACCCAGGCCGAACATGGTCGGCAGCAGCAGGCCGCTGGCGATCAGGCCGATCTGCAGCGCCCAGCCGATCGCCACCGCGCCGGGGCGCGACAGCATGCCGCAGAGCAGTACGCAGACCACCATCGCGCCGCCGGTGACCGCCCAGATGGTGCCGGTGGAGACGTCGGTCAGGCGCATGGCCACCAGGCCGGCGAAGAGCAGCAGCAGCACTTCGCCGATCAGGGTGGAGGAGCAGAGGGTGCGCATGGGTCAGGCCTTCCCGAGCAGCAGGCGGGCCTCGCCCACGGTGATGACGGAGCCGGTGACGAGGACGCCGCAGCCGGTCAGGTCGCCCTCCTCCTCGGCCAGGGTGACGGCGGCCTCGATGGCCTCGTCCAGGCGGGGCTCGACCTGGACGCGGTCCTCGCCGAAGATCTCCACGGCGACGGCGGCCAGCTCGTCCACCGGCATGCTGCGGTGGGTGGAGTTCTGGGTGATGACCACCTCGGAGAGCACCGGCTCGAAGGCCTCCAGCAGGCCGGTGACGTCCTTGTCCCCGCTGGTGCCGATCACGCCGACCAGCTTGGTGAAGCCGAAGGCCTCGGTCAGCGCGGCCACCGTCACCTGGGCGCCGCCCGGGTTGTGGGCCGCGTCCAGCAGGATGGTGGGGCTGCGCCGGACGACCTCGAGACGGCCCGGGGAGGCGACCCCGGCGAAGGCCGCGCGGACCTTCTCCACGTCCAGCTGCCCGCCGCGCGCGCCGCCGACGCCGAAGAAGGCCTCGACGGCGGCCAGCGCCAGCGCCGCGTTCTGCGCCTGGTGCTCGCCGTGCAGGGGCAGGAAGATGTCCTCGTAGTCCTCGCCGCCGAGCCCGCGCAGCGTCACCAGCTGGCCGCCGACGGCGATCTCGCGGTGCCGCACGCCGAACTCCATGCCCTCGCGGGCCACCGTGGCGTCCACCTCGACGGCCCGGCGCAGGATGGTCTGCGCGGCGTCCAGCGGCTGCTGGGCGACCACGGCGATCGCGCCCGGCTTGATGATCCCGGACTTCTCCACCGCGATCTCGCCGGTGGTGTTGCCCAGCTTGTCGGTGTGGTCCAGCGAGATCGGGGTGATCACCGAGACCTGGGCGTCGATCACGTTGGTGGCGTCCCAGGAGCCGCCCATGCCGACCTCGACCACGGCCACGTCCACCGGGGCCTCGGCGAAGGCGGCGTAGGCCATCGCGGTGAGCACCTCGAAGAATGAGAGCGCGACGGGCTGCTGCTCGTCCACCATCCCGAGGTACGGCTCGATGTCCCGGTAGGTCTCGACGAACTTCGCCGGGCTGATCGGGGAGCCGTCCAGGCTGATCCGCTCGGTCACCGACTCCACGTGCGGGCTGGTGTAGCGGCCGGTGCGCAGCTCGAAGGTGCCGAGCAGGCGCTCGATCATCCGGGCCGTGGAGGTCTTGCCGTTGGTGCCGGTGATGTGGATCGCCGGGTAGGCCCGGTTCGGCTCGCCGAGGATGTCGAGCAGCGCCTCGATCCGCACCAGCGAGGGCTCCAGCTTGTTCTCGGGCCAGCGCTTCGAGAGGGCGAGCTCCACCTCACGCAGCGGGTCGGCGCTCTCGGCCTGGTCGGCGGGGCGCATCGTGTACGGGTTCTGCTCGGCCTTGTCACTCACGCCGACAGTCTACGGACGGGGGTCGGCGGGCCCGACGGCGCGGTGACCCCCGCCACTTCGTAAAGACTTCACCAAGTGGATCGTATAGCCTCTGTTTCGCAGGCGAACAGTGACGTTTTGCCTATCTATCGATGGCTTTCTACCCTACGAGGTCACTGTTGCGAGGTTTCTTCCAGGCGCACGAGGCTGTCGTCCTCCTGGTGGCGAGCACCCTCTCGCTCCTGCTGCTGGCCTACATGGTCTTCGTCTTCGGCCGCTTCCTGCTCTACTGGGGCGGCTCCGCGCACGCCTTCCGGCACAACCGCCCGGCCGAGCCCGGCGACCCCGCCTCCTTCCACTGGCACCTGGTGATCCCCTGCCGGGACGAGGAGGCCGTGATCGAGCAGACCCTGGCCCGGCTGCGCGCCGCCTGCCCCGGTGCCCACCTCTGGGTGGTGGACGACGACAGCGAGGACGCCACCCGCGCCCTGGTGCTGGCCGCCGCCGAACGGGACCGGGACGTCCACCTGGTGCAGCGCCGCCGCCCGCAGGCCCGGATCGGCAAGGGCGCCGCGCTGAACGCCGCCTACCGGGAGGTCTCCGCCTGGCTGCCGCCCGGCACCGACCGCGCCCGGGTGGTGATCGGCGTGGTCGACGCCGACGGCCGGCTCGCCCCCGACGCCCTCCCCCAGGTCGCCAACGCGCACGCGATGGGCCGCCCCGACACCGGCGCCGTGCAGATCGGCGTCCGGATGCGCAACGCCGAGGACCCCCGACCGCGCCCCGACCGCGGCCGGCTCGGCAACGCCTTCGCCCGAGCCCTGGTGCGGATGCAGGACATCGAGTTCCAGGCCGGCAACGCCGGGATGCAGCTGCTGCGCCGCCGCACCGGCTCGGTCGGCCTCGGCGGCAACGGCCAGTTCGTCCGGCTCACCGCGCTCGACTCGCTCGCGGGCGAGGCCGGCACCCCCTGGCCCGAGCGCGCCCTGCTGGAAGACTACGAATCCGGCCTGGAGCTGCGGCTGGCCGGCTGGCGCCTCACCCACGTGCACGAGACCAACGTCTCCCAGGAGGGCCTGGTCTCCACCCGCCGCTTCCTCACCCAGCGCACCCGCTGGGCCCAGGGCAACCTCCAGTGCCTGCGGTACACCGGCCGGGTGCTGCGCTCGAAGGAGTACGGCCCGGGCGGCAAGGCCGAGGTGCTCTACACCTTCCTCCAGCCGCTGGCCGCCGTCGCCCTGGTGGTGCTCACTCCGGTCTCGATCGGCATCTCCTTCGCCACCCGGGTCTTCTACCCGGGCGACGCGGCCGGCTTCGAGGAGCGGTTCGGCCCGCTGATGGCCGTCGCCTTCCTGCTCGCCGCGCTGCCGCTGGTGCTCTGGGGCCTGACCTACCGCCGGCTGGTCACCCCCGACCGGTCCTGGCTGACCGGGCTGCTCTGGGGCCTCCTGTTCTGGCTTTTCACCTACCACCTCTTCGTGGTCGGCACCCGGGCCGCCGTCCGGCTGCTGCGCGGCCGCAACGGCTGGGCCAAGACCCGCCGCAACGCCGAGACCATCGCCGCGGGCGCCCCGACCGCCCTCGAAGCCTGACCACTCGAAGCCCGATCGGAGAATTCGGATGTCCGTGCACACCCTCCCCCGCCGTATCGCCTCGCCGCAGATCGCCGTGGTCCTCGGCACCCGGCCCGAGCTGGTCAAGCTCGCCCCGCTGATCCACGAACTCGGGCCCGCCGCCCGCCTGCTGCACACCGGGCAGCACTGGGACGAGGCGATGTCCGGTCGCTTCCTGCGCGAACTCGACCTGCCCGAGCCCGAGTTGCTCACCGGCGTGGGCGGCCGCCCGCGGGCCGGGCAGATCGCCGCCTCGCTCGACCAGCTGGACGCCGCCTTCACCGCGGAGCGCCCCGGCGCGGTGGTCGTCCAGGGCGACACCAACGCCACCCTGGCCGGCGCGCTGGCCGCCAACGCCCGGGGCATCCCGCTGGTGCACGTCGAGGCGGGCCTGCGCAGCCACGACCGGGCGATGCCGGAGGAGCACAACCGGGTCATGGTCGACCACATCGCCGATCTGCTCTGCGCCGCCACCGAGGACAACCTGGCCAACCTGAGCGCGGAGGCCGTCCCGGCCGAGCGGGTGGCGCTCACCGGCAACACCGTGGTCGAGGTGGTCCGGGCCGGCCTGCCGCGGGCGGCCGAGCGGGTGGCCCTGCTCGACCGGTACGGCCTGCGGCCCGACGGCTACGTGCTGGCCACCGTGCACCGCCCGGAGAACACCGACACCGCCGAGGCACTCGGCGCCGTGCTGGCCGGCCTCGGCGGCCTCGGCCACCCGGTGCTCTTCCCGATGCACCCGCGCACCCGGGCCGCCGTCGAGCGCTTCGGCCTGACCCACCTGCTGGCCGGCCTCCAGGTGATCGAGCCGGTCGGGTACGCGGAGTTCCTGGGCCTGGCCCGGCACGCCGCGCTGCTCGTCTCCGACTCGGGTGGCGTGCAGGAGGAGTGCACCGTGCTGGGGCGCCCGCTGCTGGTGGTCCGCCGCTCCACCGAACGCCCCGAGGCCGTGGCCGCCGGCTTCGCCGCCCTGGTCGAGCCCGGCGAACAGCTCGCCACCATGGCCGCCGCCTGGCTCGCCGACACCCGCAGCAGGCTGGCCCGCCTGGCCGCCACCCCCAGCCCGTACGGCGACGGTTCTGCCTCGGCGCGGATCGCCCAGCTGACGGTCGAACTGGCCTCGGCCGAGCTGCACAGAGCCGCGTAGAGCTGTCGCTCCAGGACCTGCGGGGAATCGCTCAGAGCAACCACAACAGGGGCGCGGGGAACTGCGCGCGCAACCGTGCACCGCCGTCGTGCCCTGGTCGCGCAGTTCCCCGCGCCCCGGGGGCAACGCCCCATCGCGGGTGCCCTTGACAGAGGCATTGGTCTACTCCACCTTGTGAGGCGTAGCGCAGCGCACCTCCTCCCCCCACAGGAGTCGGCCATGCACGCACGCCCCAGAAACGCCTTCCTCGCCGCCATGGTGGCCGCCGCCCTCGCGCTGGTCGGTCTGCTGATGGCCAGTCCGGGAGCCCAGGCCGCCGATGTCGAGCTGATCGCCAACGGCGGGTTCGAGAGCGGGAACCACCTCGCGCCCTGGGTCTGCAGCAACAACTCCGGTGCGCCGGAGGGCAGCCAGGTGCACTCCGGCTCGTACGCCCTCCAGGCCACCCCGAGCAGCACCGACACCGCCCAGTGCACCCAGACCGTGACGGTCAAACCGTCCTCGGCCTACACGCTCAGCGCCTGGGTGCTAGGCCCGTACACCTACCTCGGCGTCACCGGCACCGGCGGCACCGACCCCAGCACCTGGACCACCGGCACGAGTTGGAGCAAGCTCTCGACCGGCTTCACCACCGGGGCGAGCACCACCCAGGTCACGGTCTACCTGCACGGCTGGTACGCCCAGGGCGCCTACGAGGCCGACGACGTCTCCCTGCTCGGCCCCGGCACCCCGCAGCCCAGCCCCTCCGGCTCCACCACCGTCCCACCGTCCCCCAGCCCGAGCCCGTCCCCGAGCCCTAGCCCCTCCCCCAGTCAGAGCAGCACCCCGCCCACCGGCGGTCTGCCCAAGCACCTGCTGACCGGCTACTGGCAGGACTTCGACAACGGCGCCACCGTGCAGAAGATCAGTGACGTGCCCGCCGCGTACGACATCATCGCGGTGGCCTTCGCGGATGCGACGGGCACGCCGGGGGCGTTGAGCTTCACGCTGGACAGCACCCTCTCCAGCCGGCTCGGCGGGTACACCACGGCGCAGTTCAAGGCGGACATCGCCGCCAAGCACGCGGCCGGCAAGCGGGTGGTGCTCTCGGTCGGCGGGCAGAACGGGACGGTCTCGGTCAGCGACTCGAGCTCGGCCGCGAACTTCGCGAACTCCGCGTACGCGCTGGTCCAGCAGTACGGGTTCGACGGGGTGGACATCGACCTGGAGAACGGGGTCAACGCCACCTACCTGGGGCAGGCGCTGCACTCGCTGGCGGCCAAGGTCGGCAGCGGGTTCGTGCTGACCATGGCGCCGCAGACCATCGACATGCAGTCCACCGGGATGGAGTACTTCAAGCTGGCGCTGAACGTGAAGGACGTGCTGACCATCGTCAACATGCAGTACTACAACTCGGGGTCGATGAACGGCTGCGACGGCAACGTGTACGCGGAGGGCACCGAGAACTTCCTCACCGCCCTCGCCTGCATCCAGCTCCAGGGCGGGCTCGCCCCGAGCCAGGTCGGCCTCGGTGTGCCCGCCTCGGGCTCGGCGGCGGGCGGCGGGTACGTCAGCCCGAGCGTGGTGAACGCGGCCCTGGACTGCCTGGCGAGCGGCACCAACTGCGGCTCGTACAAGCCGGCCAAGACCTGGCCCGGGATCGGCGGTGCGATGACCTGGTCCACCAACTGGGACGCAAGCGCCGGTGGCGGCATCGCCTCGAGCGTGGGCGGGCACCTGCACGCGATGCCCTGAACCCTCAGGAGTGGCGGGCTTCCGGGATGCGGGAGCAGTGGCGGCGCCGGAGCTCGGCGGTGATCTCCTCGGCCTCCCCCTCCGGGAGGAGGGGGAGCATCATCGCCACCGCCTGGAGCAGCCCGCCGAGCAGGTACGTGGTGTCGGGGGTGGCGGCCACCAGCCCCCGCACCGAGGCCACGTCGCCGTCGCCGACCGCCTCGATCAGCCGGGCCACGTCCGCCGCCTCCTCGTCCACCACCACGGCCGAGGTGTCGGCGGGCGCGCGCTGGGCCATCACCCGCAGCACCCGGTCGCCGACCTCGGGGGCGTAGGCCTTGCGGACGGACTCGGCGGCGATCCAGACCAGCAGCGTGGTCACCTCGCGCTCCACGTGCCGGTCGAAAAGCTCGTCCAACTGCCGGTCGAAGGCGAGTTGGTTGCCGTGCCGGAAGGCGAGCAGCAGCGCGGCCGCCCGCGCCTTCGCCGCCTCGACCTCGGCCACGGGCAGTTCGTCGGCCAACTCCTCGGTCACCACCACGCCGTTCCCTCCCGTCATGAGTCACTCGCTGAGAACTCCTGCTCACCGTACACAGTGGAACTGCAACTTCCGGTGAACTCGCGCGTGCAACACAACTGGCCACGAGAAATGCCGTCCGGCGCAATAACCGGAAAGCGGGCCCGGTTTCACCGTCAATTCCCCTCGGCGGAAAGCGAATCCAAGACCCGCGAGCGGCTAGGCACTCACCGAGAAGACCCGGCGCAGCGCCTCGACCTCCTCGACGCACTGGCCCGAGCCCACGGCCACGCAGTCCAGCGGGTTCTCCGCCACCCGCACCGGCAGGCCGGTCTCCCGGGAGAGCCGGCGGCTCAGGCCGCGCAGCAGGGCGCCGCCGCCGGTCAGGGTGATGCCCTGGCCCATCACGTCGCCGGAGAGCTCGGGCGGCACCTCGTCCAGTGTGAGCTTCACGGCCGCGACGATCTCGTCCACCGGCTCATCCAGGGCGGCGCGGACCTGCTCGGCCGTCACCACGGCGGTGCGGGGCAGGCCCTGGACGGCGTCCCGGCCGCGGACCTCCACCTCGGTGGGCTCCTCCGGCTCGAAGGCGTCGGGGTCGGCGGAGCCGATCACCAGCTTGATCTCCTCGGCGGTGCGCTCGCCGATCAGCAGGCCGTGGTCCTTCTTGACCTGCCGGATGATCGCGGCGTCCAACCGGTCGCCCGCGCAGCGCAGCGACTGGGCCGCGACGATCCCGCCCATCGAGAGCACGGCCACCTCGGTGGTGCCGCCGCCGATGTCCACCACCATCGAACCGGTGGGCTCCTGCACCGGCAGCCCGGCCCCGATCGCCGCCGCCATCGGCTCCTCGATCAGATGCACCGAGCGCGCTCCGGCGCTGCTCACCGCCTCGATGACGGCCCGTCGCTCCACGCCGGTGATGCCGCTGGGCACGCAGACCACGACCCGGGGCTTGGGGCCGAAGAACCGGCCCGGCTTGCCGGTGACCTTGGCCAGCAGGTGGCGCAGCAGGTGCCGGGTGCCCTCGAAGTCGGCGATCACGCCGTCCTGCAGGGGCCGGCCGGCCACGATGTCCCCGGGGGTGCGGCCGAGGGTGCGCTTGGCCTCGGCGCCGACGCTCAGCACCTCGCCGGTGCGCTTGTCCATCGCGACCACCGAGGGCTCGTTGAGCACGATGCCCTTGCCGCGGAGGTAGACCAGGGTGTTGGCGGTGCCGAGATCGATGCCAATGTCCTGACCGCGCCTTGCTTGCGTACTCGCCATTGGCCCGCCCTTTTCTCTTCGTGCACGTTCGCAGAGGGCCAAGGGTACGTGAGGAATTCGGCCGAACGGCCTATCAGGATCCGGGGATTACCTGCCGAATAGCGGTTGGGCCGTTCGGCCCTGACGGCACGGGACTTTGGTCCTGCCGAAAACGCCGCAGGGGCACCCGGACGGAGTCCGGGTGCCCCTGCGGGCGATTGCCGTCAGCTCGCGGGCAGCGCCGCCAACTGAGCGGTGATCCGGGCGATGTCGGCCTCGGCGGCCTCCTGCCGGGCCTTGATCTTGGCGACCACCTCGTCGGGGGCCTTGGCCAGGAAGCCCTCGTTGCCGAGCTTGCCGGCGCACTGCGCCTTCTCCTTCTCGGCGGCCGCGAGGTCCTTCGCCAGGCGCTTGCGCTCGGCGGCGACGTCGATGGTGCCGGAGAGGTCCAGCGCCACGGTGGCCCCGGCCACCGGCAGCGAGGCGGTGGCGGAGAAGCCCTCCTCGGGAGCGGTCAGCCGCAGCAGCGAGCGGATGGCGTCCTCGTGGGCGACCAGCGCGGTGCCGTCCAGGGCGAGCGTGGCGGGCACCTTCTGGCCGGGCTTGAGGCCCTGGTCGGCGCGGAACCGGCGCACCTCGGTGACCACCTGCTGGAGGGTGGCGACCTCGGCCTCGGCGGCCTCGTCCCGGCGGGAGGGGTCGGCCTTGGGCCACTCGGCGATCACCAGCGACTCGGCGCCGGTCAGCGTCGTCCAGAGCGTGTCGGTGACGAACGGGACGATCGGGTGCAGCAGGCGCAGCGTCACGTCGAGCACCTCGCCGAGCACCCGGCGCGCGGCGTCGGCCTGCGGGCCGCCCTTGGCCAGGGTGGTCTTGGAGAGCTCGACGTACCAGTCGAAGACCTCGTCCCAGGCGAAGTGGAACAGCGCGTCCGAGAGCTTGGCGAACTGGTAGTCCTCGTACAGCGCGTCCACCTCGGCCGTGACGGCCTGCAGGCGGGAGAGGATCCAGCGGTCGACCGCCGTCATCTCCTCCGGCGCGGGCAGCGGGCCCTCGACGGTGGCGCCGTTCATCAGCGCGAAGCGGGTCGCGTTCCAGATCTTGTTGCAGAAGTTGCGCGAGCCCTTGACCCAGTCCTCGCCGATCGGCACGTCGGCACCGGGGTTGGCACCGCCGGCCAGGGTGAAGCGGACGGCGTCGGCGCCGTAGGCGTCCATCCAGTCCAGCGGGTCGACGGCGTTCGGGTTCGACTTGGACATCTTCTTGCCGAACTCGTCGCGGACGAGGCCGGTGAGCGCGATGGTGTGGAACGGCGCCTGACCGTCCATCGCGTACAAGCCGAACATCATCATCCGGGCGACCCAGAAGAAGATGATGTCGTGGCCGGTGAGCAGCACGTCGGTGGCGTAGAACTTCTCCAGGTCCGGGGTCTGCTCCGGCCAGCCGAGGGTGGAGAAGGGCCAGAGGCCGGAGGAGAACCAGGTGTCCAGGACGTCCGGGTCCTGGTGCCAGCCCTCGCCGGTGGGCGGCTGCTCGTCGGGGCCGACGCAGACGACCTCGCCGTCCGGGCCGTACCAGACCGGGATGCGGTGACCCCACCAGAGCTGGCGCGAGATGCACCAGTCGTACATGTTGTCGACCCAGTCGAAGTAGCGGCGCTCCATCTCCTTGGGGTGGATCTGCACCCGGCCGTCGCGGACGGCGTCGCCGGCCTGCTTGGCCAGCGGCTCGACCTTGACCCACCACTGCAGGGAGAGGCGCGGCTCGACGATGGTGTGGCAGCGCGAGCAGTGGCCCACGGCGTGCATGTACGGGCGCTTCTCGGCGACGATGCGGCCCTGCTCGCGCAGGGTGCCGACCACAGCGGCGCGGGCCTCCAGGCGGTCCAGGCCGAGGAAGGGGCCGTGCGCGGTGATCACGCCGTGCTCGTCCATCACGCTGAGGTTCGGCAGGCCGTGGCGCTGGCCGATGGCGAAGTCGTTCGGGTCGTGCGCCGGGGTCACCTTGACGGCGCCGGTGCCGAACTCCGGGTCGACGTGCGCGTCGGCCACGACCGGGATGCGACGGTCCGTCAGCGGCAGCGCGATGGTCTTGCCGACCAGGTGCGCGTAGCGCTCGTCCTCCGGGTGGACGGCGATCGCGGTGTCGCCGAGCAGCGTCTCGGCGCGCGTGGTCGCCACGACGATCGACTCGTCGCCGTCGCCGTAGCGGATCGAGACCAGCTCGCCGGGGCTCTCCTCGTGCTCGACCTCGATGTCCGAGAGCGCGGTGAGGCAGCGCGGGCACCAGTTGATGATGCGCTCGGCGCGGTAGATCAGGCCGTCGTCGAAGAGCTTCTTGAAGATGGTCTGGACGGCCTTGGACAGGCCCTCGTCCATGGTGAACCGCTCGCGCGACCAGTCCACGCCGTCGCCCAGGCGCTTCATCTGGCCCAGGATCTTGCCGCCGTAGTTCTCCTTCCACTCCCAGACCTTCTCGACGAAGGCCTCGCGGCCGATGTCGTGGCGGGAGAGGCCGGACTCGGCGAGCTGCTGCTCCACCTTGTTCTGGGTGGCGATGCCGGCGTGGTCCATGCCGGGCAGCCAGAGCGTCTCGTAGCCCTGCATCCGCTTGCGGCGCGTCAGGGCGTCCATCAGCGTGTGCTGGAAGGCGTGGCCCAGGTGCAGGGCACCGGTGACGTTCGGCGGCGGGATGACGATGGTGTACGGCGGCTTCTCGCTCTTCGCATCGGCCGTGAAGTAACCGCGGTCTACCCAGCGCTCGTACAGCTCGCCCTCTACGTCAGCGGGAGCGTAGGTCGTCGGGAGCGTGGCGGCTTCGTCCCCGGGGAGCACGGGCTGCTCGGGGCGCTGGTTCGTGGTGTCGGTCACGACGCACAGTTTACGGTAGCGTGCCCCGACGCCCGGACGATCTTGTTCGAGCACGGACAGTGACGAGCCGGGGGAGAACGCCGATGTACGGCCACGAGCAGCAGCCACCGCAACCCTACGGACAGCCCCCGCAGTACGGCGCCCCGCCGCCGCAGGGGTACGGCCAGCCCCAGCCGCCGTACGGCCGGCCGCCGCAGCCGCAGCCGTACGGGCAGCCGCAGCAGGGGTACGGCCAGCAGCAGCCCCCGCCCTACGGCCAGCCCGGGTACGGCTACCCGCAGCAGGCCCAGCCCCAGCCCCAGCCGGGGTACGGCTACCCCCAGCAGCCCGGCTTCGGCTACCCGTCGCCCCCGCCGCCGCAGAAGAACCGGGCCGGTCTGGTGATCGGGCTGGTGCTCGCGTCCGTGGTGCTGATCGGCGGCGGGCTCGGGGTGTACGTGCTGACCGGCGGCAGCGGGACCACCACGGTGGCCGGCTCCTCGGTGCACCTGGCCAAGGTCACCGGGCACTACAAGCTGAACGCCCCGGTCACCCTGCTCGGCGGCTACACCCGCAAGTCCTACCGCGAGATACCGGGCGACCCTTCCGAGAAGGGCAACGGGTACACCGCCTACGACGGCGGGCTGCTGACCACGTACTCCAAGACCAGCCCGGCGCTGGACTCGCTCACCGTCGGCGGCTCCTACGGCACCATCACCGACCCGGGCGCGGTGATCGACCAGGCCTCCAAGCAGATCACCGCCTCCGGCAAGATGACCTGGCAGACCCCGCTCAGCCCGGTGGACCCGATGGAGGACGCCGACCCGGACGGCAAGCTCTCCTGCGGGGTGGCGAGCCTGAGTGGGCTCTCGGTGCCGATCTGCGTCTGGGCCGACCACTCGACCAGCGCCTCGGTGACCATCAGCCACCTGGCGCTGGGCGGCGAGGTGCTCAACCTCACCCAGGACCAGGCCGCCCAGGAGACCCGCGCGGTGCGCGACCAGCTGCTGGCCAAGAAGTAGTCCGGACGCGCGAGAGGGGCGCGAGGCTCAGCCTCGCGCCCCTCTCGCCCTGCCTCACGCGCTCTTGTCGCGGCGCTCGCGCTTGATCATGTCCCGCGGGACCAGGGTCGGGATCGCGTGCTTGGAGACCACGTCGCCGGTGACGACCACGCGGGCGACGTCCTGGCGCGAGGGCACCTCGTACATCACGGACATCAGCACCTCCTCCATGATCGCCCGAAGGCCACGGGCACCGGTGCCGCGCAGGATCGCCTGGTCGGCGATGGCCTCCAGCGCGTCCCGGGTGAACTCCAGCTCCACGCCGTCGAGTTCGAAGAGCTTGCGGTACTGCTTGACCAGCGCGTTCTTCGGCTCGGTGAGGATCTGCAGCAGCGCCTCGCGGTCGAGGTTGTGCACGCTGGTGATCACCGGCAGCCGGCCGATGAACTCGGGGATCATGCCGAACTTGACCAGGTCCTCCGGCATGACCTGGCGGAAGTGGTCGCTGGAGTCGATCTCGCGCTTCGAGCGGATGTTGGCGCCGAAGCCGATGCCCTTGGCACCCGCGCGGCCCTCGATGATCCGCTCCAGGCCGGCGAAGGCACCGCCGACGATGAAGAGCACGTTGGTGGTGTCGATCTGGATGAACTCCTGGTGCGGGTGCTTGCGGCCCCCCTGCGGCGGCACCGAGGCGGTGGTGCCCTCCAGGATCTTCAGCAGCGCCTGCTGCACGCCCTCGCCGGAGACGTCGCGCGTGATCGACGGGTTCTCGCTCTTGCGGGCCACCTTGTCGATCTCGTCGATGTAGATGATCCCGGTCTCGGCCTTCTTGACGTCGTAGTCGGCCGCCTGGATGAGCTTGAGCAGGATGTTCTCGACGTCCTCGCCCACGTAGCCCGCCTCGGTGAGGGCGGTGGCGTCGGCGATGGCGAACGGCACGTTCAGCATCCGGGCCAGGGTCTGCGCGAGCAGCGTCTTGCCGGAGCCGGTCGGGCCGAGCAGCAGGATGTTGGACTTCGCCAACTCGATGGCGTCCTCGCGGCCGTTGCCGCCGCTGCGGCCGGCCTCGCCCGCCTGGACCCGCTTGTAGTGGTTGTACACCGCGACCGAGAGCGACTTCTTCGCCAAGTCCTGCCCGACCACGTACTGGTCGAGGAACTCGTAGATCTCGCGGGGCTTCGGAAGCTCCTCGAACCGGACCTCGGAGGTCTCGGCGAGCTCCTCCTCGATGATCTCGTTGCAGAGATCGATGCACTCGTCACAGATGTACACGCCAGGCCCGGCGATCAGCTTCTTCACCTGCTTCTGCGACTTGCCGCAGAACGAGCACTTGAGCAGGTCGCCACCGTCTCCGATGCGTGCCACGAGGTGCTTCCCCTTCGCCAGGGGCCCCGCGGGGGTCCGGGGCCTGGTGCTGTGAGCCGGGCCGCAGCCAGGCGGTCGGTCTCGCTATTCGACGGTACTCTGCCTAGCCGGTGAATCCGCCGTCTTCGGCAGGTCTGCCGTACGCCCTGGGCGAATTGATACCGAACAGATGCCGTCGCGCGGGGTTCGGCGCCGCCTGCGCGGCACCGGCCCTCCACTGAATTGTGCCGGTCCGAACGCCCGACCGGAACGGGGCGGGGAGTGACGTACGCCCCGCCCCACCCGGCTCAGTCCGTGAGCGAGGTCTTGCGGGTCGAGATGATCTGGTCGATCAGCCCGTACTCCAGCGCCTCCTCGGCGGTGAGGATCTTGTCGCGCTCGATGTCGTCACGCACGGTGGCGACGTCCTTGTTGGAGTGCTTGGAGAGCATCTCCTCCAGCTGCTCGCGCATCCGGAAGATCTCCTTGGCCTGGATCTCCAGGTCGGAGACCTGGCCG
Source organism: Kitasatospora sp. MMS16-BH015 (assembly GCF_002943525.1). Classification (NCBI taxonomy): domain Bacteria; kingdom Bacillati; phylum Actinomycetota; class Actinomycetes; order Kitasatosporales; family Streptomycetaceae; genus Kitasatospora; species Kitasatospora sp. MMS16-BH015. The sequence continues at coordinate 2,788,293 of NZ_CP025394.1, forward strand.
CGGCCGGTCTCGGTGTACGGCTGGTGGATCAGCACCCGCGCGTTCGGCAGCGCCATCCGCTTGCCGGGGGTGCCGGCGGCGAGCAGCACGGCGGCGGCGGAGGCCGCCTGGCCCATGCAGACCGTCTGGATGTCGGGCTTCACGAACTGCATGGTGTCGTAGATCGCCGTCAGCGCGGTGAAGGAACCGCCCGGGGAGTTGATGTAGAGCGAGATGTCCCGGTCCGGGTCCATCGACTCGAGGCACATCAGCTGGGCCATGATGTCGTTCGCCGAGACGTCGTCGACCTGCGAGCCGAGGAAGATGATGCGCTCCTCGAACAGCTTGGCGTACGGGTCGTACTCACGGACGCCCTGCGAGGTGCGCTCGACGAAGCGCGGGACGATGTACCGGCCCTCGGCGCGGGCGCCGTAGAACTCGCCGCGGGGCGACTGGGGGGTGATCATGAGGTGTTCTGTCCTCCGAAGCGTACGGTCAGGTCAAGTCTTCGCTGCTCGGCTGCCGTCAGGCGCCGGTGCCGCCGCCACCGGGGACGTCCGCGGCGCTGTGCATGATCGAGTCGATGAGGCCGTACTCCTTGGCCTCCTCGGGCGTGAACCAGCGGTCGCGGTCGGAGTCCGCGGTGACCCGCTCGAAGGACTGGCCGCTGTGCTGGGCGATCAGCTCGGACATCCGCTTCTTGGTGCGGAGCAGCTGCTCGGCCTGGATCCGGATGTCGGTGGCCGAGCCACCGAGACCGGCGGAGGGCTGGTGCATCAGGATGTTGGCGTTCGGCAGCGAGAAGCGCTTGCCCTTGGCGCCGGCGGTGAGCAGGAACTGGCCCATCGAGGCCGCCATGCCCATCGCGATCGTCACCACGTCGTTCTTGATGTACTGCATGGTGTCGTAGATCGCCATGCCCGCGGTGATCGAGCCACCGGGGGAGTTGATGTAGAGGTAGATGTCCTTCTCGGGGTCGGCCGCGAGGAGGAGCAGCTGAGCGGTGATCTTGTTGGCGATGTCGTCGTCGACCTGCTGGCCGAGGAAGATGATCCGCTCGTTGAGCAGCCGGTTGTACACCTGGTCGCCCAGGCCGCCGAGCACGTCACCAGCGGCGGCGTGCGGCGCCATCAGGCCAGGCATCTGCATCTGCGGGAACGTCACTTAGGCACCTGCTCAATCGAAATTCGCGTAGGAGGGCGCAGCATCGCTGTCTATGGACCCTAACGCGCAGGCCGGGCCGCTGAATCCCCCACGCAGAACTGTTCGCTGTGAGCGCAGGTCCACCCGGGGGAACACCGGGCGAACGGCAGCGGGCCCGGCACCCCCGCGAAGGGGTGCCGGGCCCGCTGACCGAGCGTTACCGGGATCAGGCCTCGGTGGTCTCGGCGGCAGCCTCGACCTCGGTGCCCTCGACCTCGTCCTCGTCGTCCTCGAAGGAGACCGGCTCGCCGTTGGTGTCGGTCACCTTGGCGGACTCGACCACGGTGGCCAGCGCCTTGCCGCGGGCGACCTCGCCGACCAGCAGCGGCACCTGGCCACCCTGGACGACCTGCTGGGCGAACTGGTCCGGGGTCATGCCGGAGCCGGCGGCGCGACGGATCAGGTGCTCGGTCAGCTCCTGCTGGTCGACACCGATCTCCTCCTTCGCCACGATCTCGTCCAGGACGAACTGGGTCTTGATGCCCTTCTTGGCCTGCTCCTCGGTCTCCGCCTGGAAGTCCTCGACGGACTTGTCCTGGGAGGCGAGGTAGGCCTCGAGGGTGAGGCCCATCGGCTCGAGCTGGTGGTGCTCGAGGTTGTGGCGGCGGGTCTCGACCTCGTCCTTGAGGAGCTTCTCCGGGTACTCCATCTCGATGAGCTTCAGCAGCTCGTCGAGCACCCGCTCCTGGGCCTGGGTGGCCTGGTCGAACTCACGCATGCGCTCCAGGCGCTTGCGGGAGTCCTCCTTCAGCTCGTCCAGGGTGTCGAACTCGCTGGCCAGCTGGGCGAACTCGTCGTCCAGGGCCGGGAGCTCCTTCTCCTGCACCGCGGTCACAGTGACGGTGACCTCGGAGCTCTTGCCGGCCTGCGAGCCGCCCTTGAGCTCGGTGGTGAAGGTCTTGGACTCGCCGGCGGAGAGGCCGAGGATGGCCTCGTCGATGCCGTCCAGCAGGCGGCCGGAGCCGATCTCGTAGCTCACGCCGGTGGCGGTGCCGTCCTCGGGGGTCTCCCCGTCGACCTTGGCCTCCAGGTCGACGACGACGACGTCACCCTCGGCGGCGGCGCGCTCGACGTCCTTGACCGAGGAGAAGCGCTCGCGCAGCTGCTCCAGGGACTTCTCGACGTCGGCCTCCTCGACCACGATCGGGTCGACGACGACCTCGATGGTGGAGAAGTCCGGCAGGGTGATCTCGGGGCGGACGTCCACCTCGGCCACGAAGGTGAGGCCGTTGGCGTCCAGGTCCTCGACGCCCTTGATGTCGGTGATGTCCGGCTGTCCGAGGACCTCGATCTTGCCCTCGTCGACGGCCTGCGTGTAGAAGCGCGGAAGAGCGTCGTTGACGGTCTCCTCCAGCACTGCGGCACGGCCGAAGCGCTGGTCGATCACCTTGGCGGGAATCTTCCCCTTGCGGAAGCCGGGGATGGAAACCTGCTGGTTGATCTTCTTGTACGCCGCGTCGAGGCTGGGCTTGAGCTCCTCGAAGGGCACCTCGACGGTGAGTCGAACCCGAGTGGGGTTCAGAGTCTCGACGGCGCTCTTCACGGTTGGGTCTCCTAGGGGCTTGCGGTCTGGTTGTCTCCGCCCTGACCGGGCCGGCCGGGTGGCCGGAACGGGGCGGGCGAGACGGGCGATGGGCAGAAAGGAGCTGCATCTCCCGTATGGGGTGGACGGTGAGCTTGACTCCTCGCCCTCGGGCGGCTGACCTGCGCGCATGCCGCAGGCACCACCGCCAGCGGCCCATCCTACCGGTACCACGAGATGAACAGGCAGGGCCCCGTCCGCCGGACGGGGCCCTGTCGCACTGTCGGGGTGACCGGATTCGAACCGACGGCCTTCCGCTCCCAAAGCGGACGCGCTACCAAACTGCGCCACACCCCGTGGTGCCGAGCAGAAGCGTACACGTAGCCTCCCCCTCACCCGGCGTCATTATCGGGGGCCTCCGCCGCTTACCGGTGTGCGCTCGAGGGGCCCGACCAGGTAGGCTGTCCCCGTCCTCGCGGCAGCTGCCGTGCGGTCGTTGCGGGTGTAGCTCAATGGTAGAGCCCCAGTCTTCCAAACTGGTCACGCGAGTTCGATTCTCGTCACCCGCTCCACAGCCTCCGGCCCCAGGTCAACGACCTGGGGCCGGAGTCGTTCTGAGCACCGGTCAGCATTGGCTACGCTCGGCCCGTTCGAATCCGGCACGAGTGTTCTAGGGGTGGACTGTGCGTCCGCAGCAGCGGCTGGCCGTGATCCAGCGCAGCGTGGTCCGCGAGATGGCGCGCTACGGGCAGGAGTTCCACGTCGAGGGCGAGCTGGTCCGCGGGCCCGGCAGCACCGCGGTGGCCGTCCGAGAGCACCCCGGCGACGGCGGGCACGTGGACCTCGGGTACGTGCTGGAGCTCGGCCGGGCCGACGGGCCGGTGGTCTGGGACTGCGCGGCGGGCCTCGGCAAGACCGAGGAGGAGAAGCTCGACAGCGCGGTGCGGATGTGGGCCACCACCACCGCGCCGGCCCTGGTGGAGCTGGCCGAGCGGCGCGGCGAGCACGGCGACCACTACCGGCCCGGCGAGCTGCCGGGGTGGCACGCGGTGCAGGGCCCGGCGGCGGTCTTCGGCTTCGGCAGCGAGGAGCTGGCCGGCTGGCTGGCCGACCACCAGGTGCTGCCCGCGCTCGCCCCGGCGCTGCGCCCCGAGCTGACCGGCGCCCCGATGCACGGTGTGAAGCTCTTCCTGGGCGGCCGGGCGGGCGAGGACGTGGCCGAGGTCCGGGTGGACGGCGAGGTAAGCGAGGCCGCCTCGGCGGCCCTGCGCACCCTCCCCTGGCCGCGCGGCGAGCGGCTCTGCTGGGCCAGGCTCTTCGTGCTGCTGGCCCGCGACCAGGACGGCGAGCCGGCCGCACCGCCTCGGCCGACCGAGCCGGAGCCCGGCCGGGCGGTGCCCCGGGCACGCCGACGGGACGCCCTGGGGCGCTGGTGGCAGGCGCGCCGGGCGGGCCGCTGACCGGTCAGCTGACGACGGAGGAGATGGTCTTCGCGAGTTGGCTGAGGAAGTCCTGGATCGGCTTGGCCGCCGTGGACTGGCTGACCATGAAGCCGAACAGCGCGGCCAGGATCGCATGGCTCAGCTTCATCTGCTTGTTGCGGATGAAGATGATGACGATGACACCGAACAGGAACAGCGCGGAGACGGAGAAGGCCACCCGAGTTCACTTCCCTCTTTCTTCGTAGCGAGGCTGGCTCGGGCGGAAAGTCGACTCGGTGCCCCCATACCCCCCGAAGTACCGTCCAGCCCCGCCCGGACTCAGTGTGGTCGTTCGTGCGGACTGCGTAAAGCACTTGCCGGAACCCCGGCTTGAAGATCCTGCGATGTGAGACGAATTTCCGCCGGTCGAGACGATAGCCCAGCGGTCCTGACGGACCGTCGGCGGGGGCCGTCCGACCAGCTCAGGGCAGTCGTGGCGGGCCCGCTCCGTGTGCGTAGATCCACTCCACCGACGCGGCGTCAGGTTTGGCCGAAGATCATCGCCCGGACTTGACACCGCTCCCCCACCGGACGGGCACCGGTCACACCCCGTTCACCACCGCCGCACCGGGCCTCACTGCCGCCACAGCAGCAGCACCGCGCGGTCGTCGTTCACGTCCTTGGCCACCGTCTCGATCAGCCGCACCGCCGCGCCCCGGCCGCCGGTGGCCAGCTGCGAGCCGGCCACCAGCCGGTCGGCCTCGCCCATCAGCCGGTCCATGCCCTCGGTGAGGTCCCGGCCGGGCACCTCCACCATGCCGTCGGTGCAGAGCAGCAGCACGTCGCCCCGGTTCAGCCGCCCGCGCACGCCCTCGAACTTCGCACCGTCGTAGATCCCGAGCAGCGGCCCCTCCACCGACTCCTTGACCTCCCAGCGCCCGGCCCCGGAGAGCCGCTGCATGCCCGGCAGGTGCCCGGCCGAGAGCAGCTCGTACTCGCCGCTGTCCAGGTCGAGCACCAGGTGGACGGCGGTGGCGAAGCCCTCCTCCCAGTCCTGCCGGAGCAGGTAGCCGTTGGCGGCGGGCAGGAACTCGTGCGCGGGCAGCGAGCCGAGCAGGCCGCCGAAGGCGCCGGAGAGCAGCAGGGCCCGTGAGCCCGCGTCCATGCCCTTGCCGGAGACGTCGGCGAGCACCACTTCGAGCACCCGCCGGCCAGGCCCGGTGCGGGCGGCCACCACGAAGTCGCCGGAGAAGGACTGCCCGCCGGCCGGGCGCAGCGCCATGTCGGCGTGCCAGCCCGTGGGCAGTTCGGGCACCATGCTCTGCACCCGCAGCCGCTCGCGGAGGTCGAAGAGCATCGAGCCGCCGCCCCGCCAGGGCACCCCCACCCGGCTGCGGAACTGCGCGAGCAGCAGGCCGGCCACCCCGACCGCGCCGACGACCAGCGCGGCACCGGGTGTCACGCCGAAGACGTAGGTGTCGGGGCTGCTGCTGGCCACCCGCTCGCCGGTGTGGATCAGCGACTCGGTGGACAGGCCCATCGCGGCGGCCGCGTAGAGCAGCACCAGGGTGCCCGGGCGCAGCAGCAGCGAACCCGCGAGGATCGGCAGCACCAGCGCGGTGGGCGGCACCCAGGCCGGTATCCAGACGTTCAGCAGCACCAGCACCGGCACCATGGCCAGGAAGAGCGCGAAGGCCAGCCAGTCCGAGGCGTCGCCGCGGAAGTAGTCCACCCCGGTGCGGCGCAGGCGTCGGCGAGCCCGGTAGAGCCGCGCTCGCCACCGGGCCGTCCAGGGCTCCGGGGCCGCTGTCGCGGGGGAGCCCTGCGCAGTCGTCTGGGGCGGAGTGCCCGGCGTGCTGCCAGCCATGGGGTCCGACCTTATCCACCGGCGCGCCCCGGCGTCGACGGGACGGGCGGGTTCGCGCCCGGCGGCTCGGGTCCGCCCGGGCACAAACCGGTCGCGCACGATGGATTCCGGTGGTACCTGTGGGCCATGACTGCCGACCCGCACTCCGCTCCCCCGTTCGACCTACGGCCGCTGCGTCCCGAGGACTGGGAGGAGTGGTACCGCTGCCTGGAGCTGGCCTTCGGCGGCGAGGAGGAGCCGCCCGAGGAGCGGGAGCTCTGGCGGGCGCTGACCGAGTTCGACCGCTCCACCGCCGCCTGGGACGGCTCGTCGGTGATCGGCAGCGCCGGGGCGTTCAGCTTCGGGCTCTCGGTGCCGGGCGGCGCGGTGCGTCCGGCCGCCGGGGTCACCATGGTCGGCGTGCTGCCCACCCACCGCCGGCGGGGCGTGCTCACCGCCCTCATGCGCCACCAGCTGGCGGCCGTCCGCGAGCGCGGCGAGGCGCTGGCGGTGCTCACCGCCTCCGAGCCCGCCATCTACGGCCGGTTCGGCTACGGGCAGGCGACCTGGCGGATGGCGGTCTCGATCCCCAGCCGCCGGGTCGCCCTCCCGCACACCCCCGACCCGACCGTCCGGCTCCGCCTGGTCGGCCTGGCGGAGGGGAGCGCCGCCTGCGAGGAGGTGTACGCGGCGCTGGTGCCGCTGCGCCCCGGCATGCTGGAGCGCCGCCCGGGCTGGGAGCGGCTGCCGCTCACCGACGCCCCGGGCTCGCGGGACGGCTTCTCGCCGCGGCTCTGCGTGCTGGCCGAGGACGCGGCCACCGGCCGCCCGCTCGGGTACGCGCGGTACGCCGTGCGCACCAGCTGGGAGGGGGACGTCCCCGGCGGCGAGGCCAAGGTCCGGGACGTGCAGGCGCTCACCCCTCAGGTGTACGCCCGGCTCTGGTCCTACCTGCTCGAACTCGACCTGGTGGACACCGTCACGGCGTACAGCCGGCCGGTGGACGACCCGCTGCTGCACCTGCTGAGCGACGTCCGCCGGGTGCGGCCGACCCTGGGCGACGCGCTGTTCGTCCGCCTGGTCGAGGTCGGCACCGCCCTGGCCGGCCGGGGCTACGCGGCTCCGGTCTCGGTGGTGCTCGAGGTCTCCGACGAGTTCTGCCCCTGGAACGCGGGCCGCTGGCGGCTCAGCTGCGCGGGGCCGGACAAGCCGGCCGCTTGCGAGCGCACCGAGGACCCGGCCGACCTGGCCCTCTCGGTCCGCGAGCTCGGCTCCGCCTACCTGGGCGGAGTCACCCTCGCGGCCCTGGCGGGCGCGGGGCGGGTCACCGAGCTTCGGCCGGGGGCGCTGGGCGAGGCTTCGCGGGCCTTCGGTTCGGACCTGGCCCCATGGCTGCCGCACGGCTTCTAAGGCGGCAGGATCAACCTAGGGGGCGCGGGGAACTGCGCTGCCAACCATGCACCTCCGTAGAGGGCTGGTCGCGCAGTTCCCCGCGCCCCTGATGGTGCGACTGATCGTCAGCTCTGGGGGTGGTGGGCCGGGATCGGGGGCAGCTCACCCATGGTCTCGTACTCGCTGAGCATCTCGATCCGGCGGGTGTGCCGCTCGGCGCCGCTGTACGGGGTGTTGAGGAAGATCTCGACGAACTTGGTCGACTCCTCCTCGGTGTGCATCCGGCCACCGATGCTGATCACGTTGGCGTTGTTGTGCTCGCGGCCGAGCGCGGCGGTCTGCTCGCTCCAGGCCAGCGCGGCTCGCACGCCCTTGACCTTGTTGGCGGCGATCGCCTCGCCGTTGCCCGAGCCGCCGATCACGATGCCCAGCGCCTCCGGGTCGGCGGCGGTGCGCTCGGCGGCGCGCAGGCAGAACGGCGGGTAGTCGTCCTCCGCGTCGTAGATGTGCGGCCCGCAGTCGACCGGCTCGTGGCCGGCCTCCTTCAGCCACTGGACGAGGTGGTTCTTGAGGTCGTATCCGGCATGGTCGGAACCCAGGTACACGCGCATGCGTATGAGTGTGGCATGCGCGTGCCCCGGGAGGTCGGCCAGGCCCGACGGCCCCGTCAGGTCAGCCGCGACGGCCGATCAGCTTCCAGGCCAGCGGGAGCGCGCCCATGGCGAGCAGGGCCTTGAGCGCGTCGCCCACCAGGTAGGGGTAGAGGCCGAGTTCGGCGGCCCGGGCCAGCGGCACGTGCAGCGCCAGCGCCAGGTACGGCACGCCGACCGCGTAGACGGCCAGGTTGCCGAGCACCATGACGCCGGCGGTGCGCAGCGGGCTGCGGTCGGCGCCCCGGCGGGCCAGCGCGCCGGTCAGGCCGGCGGCCAGCACGAAGCCGATCACGTAGCCGAAGCTGGCCATCGCCCAGCCCGAGCTCGCCCCGGCGAACCAGGGCAGCCCGGCCGCGCCGGCCAGCAGGTAGAGGCCGAGCGAGGCGATGCCCCGGCGGGCACCGAGCGCGGTGCCGACCAGCAGGGCGGCGAAGGTCTGGCCGGTCACCGGCACCGGCGAGCCGGGCACGTGGACCGAGAGCTGGGCGGCCAGGCCGGTGAGCACCGCACCGCCGCCGACCAGGGTCAGCTCGCGGGCCTGGGCGCCGAGCCGGGTGGCGGCCTTCGGGAGCAGGTCCGCGAGGACCGGGGTACGGGCGGGGACGGCGGCGATGGCCATGGCGGGGCTCCTAGTCTCGGTGAACACCCGTTCTCGGTGAACACCTGTGAACCTACGCGCTCGATCGCACCCGGACGACGCCGTCACCGACAAACCGTCAGGGCCCGCACTTGTCGGGATCATCCCAGCACCGTCACTTTGAGCGATGTCACGAGTGCTTTGGGTCATCGATTCGTCCGCATGCCGATCCAACGGCCGAGCTCCTTGGCCGGGCCGCCGGGCGTACCGAATAGTGGAGCAACCCTCTCCGCAATCCGTACACAGTCTGGACTTCCCGCATGGCGACTCCCACCCCCCGGCCGACGCTGGCCCCCGAGGGCCAGACGACCGGCTCCGGCGCGGCCGGCGGGCAGCTCGGCCACGGCCTGAAGCCCCGTCACCTCTCGATGATCGCCCTCGGCGGGGTGATCGGCGCCGGTCTCTTCGTCGGCTCCGGCGCGGGCATCGCCGCCGCCGGGCCCGCGATCGTGCTGGCCTTCGCGCTCTCCGGGGTGCTGGTCATGCTGGTGATGCGGATGCTCGGCGAGATGTCGGCGGCACACCCGGCCAGCGGCTCCTTCTCGGTGCACGCCGAGCGGGAGATCGGCCCCTGGGCCGGTCTGACGGCGGGTTGGATGTACTGGACGCTGCTCTGCGTTGGTGTCGCCGCCGAGGCGATCGGCGCCTCGCACGTGATGGCGGGGTGGATCCCGGCGGTGCCGTCCTGGCTCTGGGTCGCGGTCTTCATGGCCTTCTTCTGCGGCACCAACCTGGCGGCGGTGAAGAACTTCGGCGAGTTCGAGTTCTGGTTCGCCGCCGTCAAGATCACCGCCATCGCGGCCTTCCTGGTGATCTGCGTGCTGGCCATCGCCGGCGTGCTGCCCGGCACCTCGGCCCCCGGCACCGGCAACCTCACCGGCCAGGGCGGCTTCCTGCCGAACGGCACCGGCGGCCTGATCACCGGCCTGCTCGCCTCGGTCTTCGCGTACGGCGGCCTGGAGACCGTCACCATCGCCGCCGCCGAGTCCGAGGACCCGCGCCGCAACGTGGCCAGTGCCGTCCGCACCGCGATGTGGCGGATCGCCGTCTTCTACATCGGCTCGATGGCCGTGATCGTCACCCTGGTGCCGTGGAACGACCCGGCCGTGGTCAAGGACGGGCCGTACGTGGCGGTGCTCGACTCGCTGGGCATCCCCGGGGCCGGGCAGCTGATGAACGTGGTGGTGCTGATCGCCCTGCTGTCGGCGATGAACGCCAACATCTACGGCTCCTCGCGGATGGCCTACTCGCTGGTCCGGCGCGGGCAGGGCCCGCAGGCGCTGGCCAAGGTGAGCGGCGGGGTGCCGCGGCGGGCCGTGCTCGCCTCCTGCGCCTTCGGCTTCCTCGCGGTGCTCTTCAACTACTGGTGGCCGACCACCGTCTTCCACTGGCTGCTCAACATGGTCGGCGCGGCCGTGCTGGTGGTCTGGGGCTTCATCGCGGTGGCGCAGCTGCGGATGCGGCGGCGGCTGGAGCGCGAGGCGCCCGAGCAGCTGACCGTCCGGATGTGGCTCTACCCCTACCTCACCTGGGCCGCGCTGGCCGGGATCGCGGCGGTGCTGGCGCTCATGACGCTGGACGCGGACAACAGGGTGCAGCTGTACTTCACGGCCGGGCTGGCCGTGGTCCTCGCGGTGATCGGGAAGGTTCGGTCGGGGCGGTAACCACCGGGGGCGCGGGGCCCCTTTGAATTAACTGCGCGCGCGACCAGCCCACTACGAAAGTGCATGGCTGGCAGCGCAGTTCCCCGCGCCCCCAGTGGTTGCCCTTACTCGAAGGAGGGGCCGGCAGTCCGGGTCCGCTTGATCTCGTAGAAGCCGGGCGTGCTGGCAACGAGCACGGTGCCGTCCCAGAGCCGGGCGGCGGCCTCGCCGCGCGGGGTCGGGGTGACCACCGGGCCGAAGAAGGCGACGCGGTCGCCGTCCGGGCCGTCGACCGCGATGACCGGGGTGCCCACGTCCTGGCCGACCAGGGAGATGCCCTCCTGGTGCGAGGCGCGCAGGGCCTCGTCGTAGGCATCGGACTCGGCGGCGTCGGCCAGCTCGGCCGGGAGGCCGGCCGCGACCAGGGCGGCCTCGATGGTGGCGCGCTCGTTCGGCAGGGCCTGGTTGTGGAAGCGGGTGCCCAGCTCGGTGTAGAGCGGGCCGATCACCTTCTCGCCGTGCGCCTGCGCGGCGGCGATCACCACGCGGACCGGGCCCCAGGCCTTCTTGATCGCCTCCCGGTACTGCTCCGGCAGGTTCTCGTTGTGCTCGTTCAGCACCGCCAGGCTCATCACGTGCCAGCGGGTGTCGACCGGGCGGAGCTTCTCCACCTCCAGCATCCAGCGGGAGGTCATCCAGGCCCAGGGGCAGACCGGGTCGAACCAGAAGTCGGCGATCTTGCGGGAGTCGGCAGTCGTCACGGACGGCGTCCTTCGCTCGGAGGAGGTGCTTGGCACAGACCCCAACACGGGGGGCCCACCGGGCATTCCGGCCGCCCGGTACGGACCTGTGCAATGGTACGGAGGGGTGCGTGCAAGGATGCTCCCCGGGGAAGAACCCACCGCCGCAACCACTACGTACGAGCCGGACAAAGGAGTACCGCCCGTGCCGGGTAAGAACCTGACCCGCGAGGAAGCCCAGCAGCGGGCCGACATCCTCACCCTGGACAGCTACCGCGTCCACCTGGATGTTTCGGCCGCCACCGACCCCGCGGTGGCCACCTTCGGCTCGACGACGACGCTGAGCTTCCGGTGCAGCACCCCGGGCGCGGACACCTTCGTCGACCTGCTCGCCCCGGCCGTCCGCTCGGTCACCCTCAACGGCCGCGCGCTGGACCCGGCCGAGGTCTTCGACGGCGTGCGGGTCAGCGTGCCCGGCCTGGCCGAGCAGAACGAGCTGGTGATCGAGGCGGACTGCGCGTACAGCCGCACCGGCGAGGGCCTGCACCGCTTCGTCGACCCGGTGGACGGCGAGACCTACCTCTACACCCACTTCGAGCCGGCCGACTCCCGCCGGGTGTTCGCCAACTTCGAACAGCCCGACCTCAAGGCGCCGTTCAGCTTCACGGTGACCGCCCCGGCCGCCTGGGACGTGTACGCCAACGCCGTGGACGAGCGGGTCACCGCGGAAGGCGCCGTCAAGGTCTGGGAGTTCGCGCCGACCAAGCCGATCTCCACCTACCTCACCGCCGTGGTGGCCGGCCCGTACCACGTGGTCCGCGACCACTACAGCCGCAAGCTGGCCGACGGCACCACGCTGGAGATCCCGCTCGCCGCGACCTGCCGCAAGTCGCTGGCCCGGTACTTCGACGCCGACGAGATCCTCACCGTCACCAAGCAGGGCCTGGACTACTTCCACGAGGAGTTCGACTACCCGTACCCCTTCGGGAAGTACGACCAGTGCTTCGTGCCGGAGTACAACATCGGCGCGATGGAGAACCCGGGCTGCGTCACCTTCCGCGAGGAGTTCGTCTTCCGGTCGAAGGTCACCGACGCCGCCTACGAGGGCCGGGCCAACGTCATCCTGCACGAGATGGCGCACATGTGGTTCGGCGACCTGGTCACCATGAAGTGGTGGGACGACCTCTGGCTGAAGGAGTCCTTCGCCGACTTCATGGGCTCGTTCTCGCAGATCGAGGCCACCCGCTACCAGGCCGCCTGGATCACCTTCGCCAACCGGCGCAAGGCCTGGGCCTACCGGCAGGACCAGTTCCCCACCACCCACCCGATCACGGCCGACATCCGTGACCTGGAGGACGCCAAGCTCAACTTCGACGGCATCACCTACGCCAAGGGCGCCTCGGTGCTCAAGCAGCTGGTGGCGTACGTCGGCCGGGACGCGTTCTTCGAGGGCGTCCGGCACTACTTCAAGCGGCACGCCTTCGGCAACACCGTGCTCGGCGACCTGCTGGAGGCGCTGGAGGCCACCAGCGGCCGCGACCTGACCGCCTGGGCCGCCGCCTGGCTGCAGACCTCCGGGGTCAACCTGCTCACCCCGCAGCTGACCTGCGACGCCGAGGGCCGGATCACCGAGTTCGCGGTGCTCCAGGAGAGCGGCACACTGCGCCCGCACCGCCTGGCCGTGGGCTGCTACGACCGCGCCGAGGACGGCACCCTGGTCCGCACCCAGCGGGTCGAGCTGGACGTGACCGGCGCCCGCACCGTCGTCCCCGAGCTGGCCGGCCGGGTCCGCCCGGACCTGGTGCTGCTCAACGACGACGACCTGACCTACTGCAAGATCCGCTTCGACGACCACTCGCTGGCCACCCTGCGCTCCTCGCTCGGTGACCTCTCCGACCCGCCCTCCTTGCCCGCCGACGGGCAGGAGGGGCCCAGTCGGCCTGGCGGCCTCGCCCGGGCATTGACCTGGTCCGCGGTCTGGAACCTCACCCGCGACGGTCTGATGCCGGCCCGCGACTACGTGGACCTGGTGCTGCGGTTCGCCGGCACCGAGTCGGACATCGGCGTGCTCCAGTCGCTGCACGGCCAGGCCAAGGCGGCGCTCGACCTCTACGCCGCGCCCGAGTGGCGCGCCGAGGGTGCCGGGCTGCTGGCCGAGTGCGCCCTGCGCGAGCTGCGGGCCGCCGCCCCCGGCAGCGACCACCAGCTGGCCTGGGCCCGCTTCCTCAGCCAGAACGCGGGCGGGTCCGAGCACCTGCAGCTGATCCGCGGCCTGCTGGCCGGCACGGCCCGGATCGACGGCCTGGAGATCGACCAGGAGCTGCGCTGGGACCTCTGGCTGACCCTGGCCGCCGCCAGCGAGGCCCAGGAGGCCGAGCTGCGCGGCGAGTTGGAGCGCGACAACACCGCCAGCGGCAAGCAGCACCTCACCCACTGCCTGGCCGCCCGACCCACCGCCGAGGCCAAGGCCGCCGCCTGGGCCGCGGTGGTCGACTCCGACGAGCTGCCCAACGCCCTGGTCGAGGCCAGCATCGCGGGCTTCAACCTGGCCGGCCAGCGCGAGCTGACGGCCGGCTACCTGGAGCCGTACTTCGAGCTGCTCGAGACTGTCTGGGCCCAGCGCAGCATCGAGATCGCGATGCGGATCGTCGGCGGCTTCTTCCCCCGCTACCAGACCACCGAGGCGACGCTGGCGGCCACCGACGCCTGGCTGGCCTCGCACCCGCAGGCCGCACCGGCCCTGCGGCGGCTGGTGCTGGAGGGCCGCGACGACCTGGCCCGGGCCCTCCGGGCCCAGGCCTGCGACCAGGGGTAACCATTCGGGCGCGGGGAACGGCACCTCCTGCGTGGCTGGTCGCGCCGTTCCCCGCGCCCCCAGTGGTTGCCCTTACTTGAGCGTTCCAGCCGTCAGACCGACTTGGACTTGGCGCTGGAATGAGAGATAGACGACGAGCACCGGCAGCATCGCGATCGTCATCCCGGCGAACAGCGCCGCCGGGTCCCCCGCGTACCCCTGCTGCAGGGCCAGGTTGACCAGGCCCTGCGCCAGCATCGACCGGTTGGCGTCCGTGCCGGAGGTCGGCTGCATCAGGGTGACCGGCAGGATGTACTGGTTCCACTGCCCCAGCAGGTTGAAGATGCCCACGCTGACCAGGCCGGGCCGGGCCATCGGCAGCATCACCTGGAAGAAGGCCCGGGTGTGCGAGCACCCGTCGAGCATCGCCGCCTCGTGCACGGCCGTCGGCAGCGTCCGCAGGAAGGCGTGTAGGAAGAAGACGGTGAAGGGCAGCGAGTACGCGACGTACACCAGGATCAGGCCGAGGTAGCTGTTCAGCCCGAGCAGCGGGGAGATCGTGCCGAGCCGCCGCACCATGAAGAAGAGCGGCACCAGCGCGAGGTACACCGGGAACATCGCCCCGGCCACGAAGAAGTAGTAGACGACCCGGTTGCCGGGGAATTCGTAGCGGGCCAGCACGTAGGCCGCCATCGCGCCGAGCAGCATCGTCAGGGTGAGCGAACCGGCCAGCACGATCACGGTGTTGAGGAAGAATCCGCCGATGCCGCCCTTGCTCCAGGCCCGGCCGAAGGCCGCGAAGCCCCAGTGCGAGGGCCAGGACCAGGCGCTGCCGTCGATCTCGGCGTCGTTCTTGAAGGAGCCGAGCACCACCCAGAGCAGCGGCAGCACGATCAGGACGGCCCAGAGCAGCAGGAAGCCGTGCGAGAACACGTTGAGCGGGCCGGTCCGCTCGCGACGGGCGGCCATCAGTACTCGATCCGCTCGCGACGGGTGACCCGGAGCGCGACGACGGAGAGGACGAGGGTGAAGAAGAAGATCACCACGCCCATCGCGCACGCGTAGCCCGCCTTGCCGAAGAAGAGGAAGTTGCGCATCAGGTAGGTCGCCACGATCTCGCTGCGGTGGTCCGGGCCGCCGCCGTAGCTGGCGCCCACCGTCATGGTGGAGACCAGGGCGAAGACGTCCATCGCGGCGATCGCCAGGTAGACCCAGGCCGTCTGCACGGTGTCCCAGAGCAGCGGCAGGGTGATCCGGAAGAAGGTCTGGGGCCGCCCGGCGCCGTCCAGCAGCGCGGACTCGTAGACGTCCCTGGGCACCGACTGCATCGCGGCCGAGAACAGCACCAGGTAGAAGCCGGTGCCGGCCCAGACCAGCACGCCGAGGATGCACCAGAGCACCAGGTCCGGGTCGGCCAGCCACTCCACCGGGTGGCCGGGGCTCTCCAGGCCGAGCTTGAGCAGCACCCCGTTGAACAGCCCGCCGCCGTCCGGCCGGTAGACCGCCTCCCAGAGCACGGCCAGGATGGCCACCGAGAGCACCTGGGGCAGGAAGAACAGCACCTTGTACCCGCCCGCGCCGCGCACCCCCTGCACCCTGGCGGTGCCGCCGCGCCCGCCGACGTTGAGCATGAAGGCGAAGAACAGCGCGAGCAGGACGGTCGCCACCGGCAGCACCGCGAGCAGCAGCAGGTTGTGCCCGAGCGCGCCGAGGAAGACCTCGTCGTGGGCCAGCTTGGTGTAGTTGTCCAGGCCGACGAAGTGCATCTGCTGGGACTGGCCGTTCCAGTCGGTCAGCGAGTAGCCGAAGGTCTGCAGGTACGGCCAGATCACCAGTGCGGCGTACAGCAGCACGGGGACCACGAGGAAACCGATGATGAACGGGTACCGGCGGTGCCGCATGACGCCCTGACCTCTCAGGCCTTCTTGGCCTTCTCGGCGGCGGCCTTGGCCCGCTTCAGCCACTCCTCCGGCTTGATCCGGTTGGCCATCAACTCGGTGCTGGCGTTGCCGAGTTCGATGTCGAAGGCGCTCTGGGTGTTCGGGTAGTCGTAGTTGAAGACCTCCGTGCCGGCGGCGCCCAGCGCGGCCACCGCCGACTTGGTGCCGGGGCGCAGCTTCACCTCCGGGCCGATGCCGTCCTTGAGCACGGTGACGGCGTTGGCCTGCTGGGCGAACTGCCCGGCGCCGGCCTTGGTGAGCATCATCCGGAGGAACTCCATGCCGCCGGCCACGTTCTTGGCCTTGGCGGGCACGATGAACGGCTCGTCGGCGCCGGCCCGCAGGGAGGTGGGCGGCAGCTTGTCACCGGGCAGGCTCGGCATCGGGAGGAAGGTCATCTCGAAGTCGTCCGGGGTGAGCTTGAGCTGCTCGTTCTCCAGCCAGGAGCCGCAGGGCACGAAGGCGGCCTTGTACTGGTTCCAGGCGGTCTGCGCCTCGGTGTGCGTCATGCCGTTGGTGCCGGGCAACAGGTAGTCCTGGTCGACCAGTTGGTAGATCGCGCTGATCGCGGCCTTGGCCTCGGGGCCGTCCCAGACGGTGGTGTCGAGCTGGTCGACCCGAGTGATGATCTCCCGGCCGCCCTGGCGGGCCAGCAGGTCCATGATGGCGACGTTGATGTAGTACGGGTACTTGCCCTGGTGGCAGAAGGGCGCGACGCCGGCCGCCTTGATGGTGCCGCAGAGCGTGATGAACTCGGCCCAGGTCTTCGGCGCCGTCCAGCCCTTCTCCTTGAAGAGCTTGCCGGAGTACCAGAGCCCGGAGACGGAGTACACGTAGTTCAGCGAGTACATCTTGCCGTCGAAGGAGCCGTGCTCGACCGTGCCGGGCTGCAGCACGTCGCGGACCTTCCGGCTCGGATCGTCCAGGTAGGGCGCGTCCAACAGCGCTGTCAGGTCGGCGAGTTGGCCGGCCTTGTGCAGCACGTCCAGCTTGATCTGCTTGGCCCCGGAGTCGTCCACCACGTCCGGCGGGCTGCCGCCGTTGAAGCGCGGCTGGAGCAGGCCGGTGATGTCCTGGGTCGGGGTGTGGGTGATCTTCGCGGCGGAGTAGGTCTTGGCGTACAGCCCCTCGAAGGCCTTGGCGTAGTCGTCGCCGAACCCGCCCTTGAAGATCACCACCTCCAGCGGCGCCGACCCGTCCACCCCGAGCGGGTTGGTCGCGCTGCTCGCCACCGCGGTGGCCCCGCCGGTCGTCCCGCCGCCACCACCCGCGCAGGCCGCGAGCAGCGGCCCGCCGGTGACCGCGAGTGCGGTCAACCCCGCTGCGCGCCTGAGGAGTTCACGACGGTTGTAGCCAGCACCCGTGCTCATCCGTGCCCTCGATTCTCGACGTCCCGTTTCCGCCGGAGCCAGAATGTAGCGCGTTGCTGCTCGATTGAACATAGAAACGCGCAGCTTCGCGCAATACCGCACGGAGCGGCGTTACGCGAAGCTGCGCGGGGCACCTACCCTGTCAGGTACTGCTCAGCCACTCAACCCCTTGTCGAGCGCGGCCACCAGCGAACCCTGCGCGTCGTCGTTGTCCAGCGCCCAGGCCATCACCCCGGCCAGGCCGTGCCAGTCGGCGTACTGCGCCTTCCGGGTGAGCAGCTCGGGGGTGTCGTACGACCAGAACTCGGTGCCGTCGTACTTCCAGGTCGCGCCGTGCTGCCGGTCGTAGTGGACCGTGCCGGGCAGGTCCTTGATCTGGTTGTACGGCAGGTTGCCGCCCCGGGCCGGGCCGGTCGAGGTCTGGTACAGCCCGAACTTGTCGCCGGCCGGCACGCCCGTCCAGCCGTAGCCGTAGAACGGCACCCCGAGCACGGCCTTGTGCGGCGGCAGGCCCTTGGCCAGGTAGTGCCGGACCACCCGGTCGGCGCTGTACGAGCGGTTGTCGACGGCCGGATCGGCGCTGTCCGAGTAGAGGTTGGCGTTGTGGTCGGTGCTGCTCTCCCAGGTGCCGTGCAGGTCGTAGGTCATCAGGTTGAGCCAGTCCACCTGCCTGGCCACCTGCGGGATCTCCAGCCGGTCGGCCTTGGTCTCGTTGGCCGGCACGGCGGCGGTCAGCAGGTAGTGCCGGTGGGCGCTCCGGCCCAGTGCGTCCAGCTGGCGGCGGAACTCCTGCATCAGCAGGGTGTAGTTGTGCCCGTCCTCGGGCCGCACCACGTTGCCCGGGTCACCGCCGCCGCCCGGGTACTCCCAGTCGATGTCGATGCCGTCGAACACCCCGGCGCCGGCCCCCGGGGTGACACCCGGCAGGTTGCCCAGAAGGTAGAGGTCGAGGCAGGAGGCGACGAACTTCTTCCGCGAGGCGTCGGTGGCGGCGGCGTCCGAGAAGTACTTGGACCAGGTCCAACCACCCAGCGAGATCACCGACTTGAGCTGCGGGTTGGCGGCCTTGAGCTTGCGCAGCTGGTTGAAGTTGCCCTTCACCTGCTGCGCGTCGGCGTCGGCCACCCCGTCCACCGACTCCTCGGCGCCCACCGGGCGCTGGTAGTCGGCCCAGGGGTCACCGACCCCGGCACCGCTCGCCTCGAAGCAGGTGCCGTCCGAAGAGACGTTGCCGAAGGCGTAATTGATCACGGTGAGCTTCCCGGCCTGGCCGGAGGTCTGCACCTTCTTGGCGGAGAAACCGCTGTAGATGCCCCACTGGGTGAAGTACCCCACCCGCTGACCCTGCAGGCCGCGGTGCCCCTGGCCGTCGTGGGCCTGGGCGGAGGTGGCGGGGGCGACGATCAGGGCGGCCAGCGTGGCGGCCGCGAGCAGGGCTGAGGTTCTTCTGGGCATGATGGACCCGTTCTCCGAATCAGCGTCAATTGGTCTAGGCCAAGCTGAGACAGAGGTTTAGTCCACAAGGAAGGCCGCGCACAAGGGGGTGCGGCCGGATATCGCCGTTCACATCCGGGCGGCGAGGGTCGGCAGGCCCTCCCCGGACAGCTCGGCCAGGCCGGCCGGGCGCCCGGTGACCGCCAGCAGCAGCTCCAGCATCGGGCCGCTCACCTCCGGCCCCTCCCCCGCCCACCACCGGGCGTCGGTGGCCCGCAGGGTCAGCCCCTCGACCCGCCGCTTGCCGCCGATCAGCAGGTTGGAGCGCCGGTAGAAGTCGGCGCACCTGGTCAGCGCCTCCTCCGGGTACGCGTGCACGATGCCCAGCGGCCGGCGGATGTCCTCACCGTGCACCACCGTCTCGCCCAGCCAGCTGTCGTCCGGGCCCGGCGGGTGGGTGGTCGAGTTCAGCTGCGCCGCGAAGGCGTCCACCGTCTGGTCGATCGTCCCGGCGGTCAGCTCGGCGATCTCCCGCCCGGTCATCACCTCGAACCGGAAGCCCGCCCTGGCCAGCTTCACGAAGAAGCCCGGCGGCGTCATCCGGGCCGTGGCGGCCAGGTGCGCCAGGGTGTCCCGCACCGACCGGCCCGCGCAGAGCGAGGGGGTGCGCCACTGCTCGGGGGTCAGCTGCTCGACATCGGCCAGCAGCGCCCGGCGCTCGGCATGGATCAAGGCCCACGGGTCCGTACTCATACCCTCGTGGTAGCACGCCGAGGGCCGGCCCGCTCTGGGAGCGGACCGGCCCTCGTCTGTCTAGCTCTGCACTCAGCCGATCAGGCTGCGCAGCACGTACTGCAGGATGCCGCCGTTGCGGTAGTAGTCCGCCTCACCGGGGGTGTCGATGCGCACGACCGCGTCGAACTCCGTGCTCGTGCCCGCCGGGCCGACGGCCTTGACCTTGACGGTCTTCGGGGTGCGGCCCTCGTTCAGCTCGGTGACACCGGTGAACTCGAAGGTCTCCTCGCCGGTCAGGCCCAGCGAGTCGGCGTTCTGGCCGGCCGGGAACTGCAGCGGCAGGACGCCCATGCCGATCAGGTTCGAGCGGTGGATGCGCTCGTAGGACTCGGCGATGACGGCCTTGACGCCGAGCAGCGCGGTGCCCTTGGCGGCCCAGTCGCGGGAGGAGCCGGAGCCGTACTCCTTGCCGGCCAGGACGACCAGCGGGATGCCGGCAGCCTGGTAGTTCTGCGAGGCGTCGTAGATGAACGACACCGGCGCGTCGGCCTGGGTGAAGTCGCGGGTGTAGCCGCCCTCGGTGCCCGGCGCGATCTGGTTGCGCAGGCGGATGTTGGCGAAGGTGCCGCGGATCATGACCTCGTGGTTGCCACGGCGGGAACCGTACGAGTTGAAGTCGCGCTTCTCCACACCGTGCTCGGTGAGGTACTGCGCGGCCGGGGTGCCCGGCTTGATGTTGCCGGCCGGGGAGATGTGGTCGGTGGTGACCGAGTCGCCCAGCTTGGCCAGCACGCGGGCACCGGCGATGTCGGTCACCGGGCTCGGGGTCTTGGCCATGCCCTCGAAGTACGGGGGCTTCCGGACGTAGGTGGACTCGGTGTCCCACTCGAAGGTGTTGCCGGTGGGGACCGGGAGCGACTGCCAGCGCTGGTCGCCCGCGAAGACGTCCTGGTAGCCCTTGTCGAACATCGCCTCGTCGATGGAGCCGGCGACGGTGTCGGCGACCTCCTGCTCGGACGGCCAGATGTCGGCGAGGAAGACGTCGTTGCCGTCGGCGTCCTGGCCCAGGGCGTCCCGGGTGATGTCGATGTTCATGTTGCCGGCGAGGGCGTAGGCGACCACCAGCGGCGGGGAGGCCAGGTAGTTCATCTTGACGTCCGGGTTGATCCGGCCCTCGAAGTTGCGGTTGCCGGAGAGCACCGAGACGACGGCGAGGTCGGAGGCGTTGACCGCGGCCGAGACCTCCTCGGGCAGCGGGCCCGAGTTGCCGATGCAGGTGACGCAGCCGTAGCCGACCAGGTTGAAGCCCAGCTTCTCCATGTACGGGAGCAGGCCGGCCTTCTCGTAATAGTCCATGACGACCTTGGACCCGGGGGCCAGGGTGGTCTTGACCCAGGGCTTGACGTGCAGGCCCTTCTCCACGGCCTTCTTCGCCAGCAGGGCGGCGCCCAGCATGACGGAGGGGTTGGAGGTGTTGGTGCAGGAGGTGATCGAGGCGATCACGACGGCGCCGTTGTCGATCTCGTAGGACGAGCCGTCGGGGGCGGTCACCGCG
Organism: Kitasatospora sp. MMS16-BH015; assembly: GCF_002943525.1. Lineage (NCBI taxonomy): Bacteria > Bacillati > Actinomycetota > Actinomycetes > Kitasatosporales > Streptomycetaceae > Kitasatospora > Kitasatospora sp. MMS16-BH015. The sequence continues at coordinate 2,809,157 of NZ_CP025394.1, forward strand.
GTGGGCTTGCTGGCCTCGGCCGAGTAGGTCGGCAGCGCCTCGGCGAACTTCGCGGCGGCCTCGGCCAGGACCACGCGGTCCTGCGGGCGCTTCGGGCCGGAGATCGACGGGACGACGGTGGAGACGTCCAGCTCGAGGTACTCGGAGTAGACCGGCTCGACCGACGGGTCGTGCCAGAGGCCCTGCTCCTTGGCGTACGCCTCGACCAGGGCGAGCTGCTGCTCGTCACGGCCGGTGAGCTTGAGGTAGTTGATGGTCTCGGCGTCGATCGGGAAGATCGCACAGGTCGAGCCGAACTCCGGCGACATGTTGCCGATGGTGGCGCGGTTCGCCAGCGGGATGGAGGTGACGCCCTCGCCGTAGAACTCGACGAACTTGCCGACCACACCGTGCTTGCGCAGCATCTCGGTGATGGTGAGCACCAGGTCGGTGGCGGTGGTGCCGGCCGGGAGCTGGCCGTTGAGCTTGAAGCCGACCACGCGGGGGATCAGCATGGAGACCGGCTGGCCGAGCATCGCGGCCTCGGCCTCGATGCCGCCGACGCCCCAGCCCAGCACGCCCAGGCCGTTGACCATGGTGGTGTGCGAGTCGGTGCCGACGCAGGTGTCGGGGTAGGCCTGGCCGTTGCGGACCATGACCGTGCGGGCCAGGTGCTCGATGTTGACCTGGTGCACGATGCCGGTGCCCGGCGGGACGACCTTGAACTCGTCGAACGCGGTCTGGCCCCAGCGCAGGAACTGGTAGCGCTCCTTGTTGCGGCCGTACTCGATCTCGACGTTCTGGGTGAACGCGTCCTTGGTGCCGAACTTGTCGGCGATGACGGAGTGGTCGATGACCAGCTCGGCCGGGGCCAGCGGGTTGATCTTCGCCGGGTCGCCACCCAGCTCCTTGACGGCCTCACGCATGGTGGCGAGGTCGACGACGCACGGCACACCGGTGAAGTCCTGCATGATCACGCGGGCCGGCGTGAACTGGATCTCCTCGCTCGGCTCGGCCGAAGCGTCCCAGTTGCCGAGGGCGCGGATGTGGTCGGCGGTGATGTTCGCGCCGTCCTCCGTGCGGAGCAGGTTCTCCAGCAGCACCTTGAGGCTGTACGGCAGCCGCTCGGAACCCTCGACGGCGGAGAGCTTGAAGATCTCGTACGACTCGTCGCCCACCTGCAGCGAGCTGCGGGCGTCGAAGCTGTTCGCGGACACGACTGACTCCTTCTAGGTGCTTCGTGCGGTGCGTGGGGTTTGGGCGGACCACACGATCCGAGCCGATCCGGACGGCCGACGGCATCCGCTGGTAAGGTAACCCTTACTTGACTCGCACCGACCGGACTCGGCCGGGCGGAGCTGGATGACGTGCGCCTCTCGGCAAGTATCTTGACGTCAAGATAAACCCTAGCGCGGAGTTATCTCGATGTCGAGATAAACCATAGTGCATGCCCGTGTGAGTGTGGCGTCAGGCATGCCCTCGTGTGGGGCCCGCCGGCTTCTCTGTCAGCTCGACCTGGCCGTGCATCCACTCCTGACTCCGTCCTGACTCCGTCCTGGCCCGGCTTTCGCCCCGCGCGCGGTCTGCGGTCGGTTCGCCGGGGCCGGGGCCGCCCGGGTCCGGTCCGGCCGGGTCCGGTCCGCTCGGGTGGGGTCCGCCCGGGCGGGGTCCGCTCGGGTGGGGGTCGCCTGGGTCCGGTCCGCCCGGGCGGGGTCTGCTCGGGCCAGGGTCCTTTGGCTCCGGTCCGCCCGGGCGGGGGTCGCTCAGGCTCAGGGCGGGTCCGTTCCGGCGCGGCCGTCGCGTCGTCCTCCCCCACTCTCCCCCGACCGTCCGGCGTTGTCCCGCCGGGGCGGATCGCCGGAAACCGTCCGTAACGCGGGGCAGGGGGTCGGCGTCAAGTTCGCTGGACGCGGCGGACCGGCCGCGCGGCGGAACTCGGCCGGCACCTGGCCGCACCCTCCGGGGGGACGAGTGATCAGGACACTACGGCGACGGTCCACGGCAGCGCCATCCTCGCGGGCGCAGACACCTCGGCGGACCGGCCCTACACCGAATCCGTCAACGTCTCCTTCCGCACGGGCTACCGCCCCGGCCACGACCAAGGCCCGACGGACCCCTGGACGGGGACCGCCATCAGCCTGAAACAACCGCTGGACCACCTGCTCGACTGCGACCACCCCGGTCCGGACGGCTACCGCTCCTGCTCCGCGACCCGGCTGCCGGACGGCAGCCGGGTCCGCGTGAGCGAGGAGGTCACCGGCTACGGCATGGTCAGCCGTGACGCCTGGCTGCTCCGGCCGGACGGCACCCTGGTGGTGGCCTCCGCCGATCGCCTCACCTACCGCTCGGGCGAAGCCTCCGCCACCTCGCCCACCGCGCCGTCGCCCACCGCCCCGACCATCACCTTGGACCAGCTGAAGACGGCGGCGACCACCGTCGAACTCCCAAGCCTCTGTACCGGCGGACTCCGCCGCCAAGGCTCTCCAGCGGGTCTCGCCGCACCTCGACGGCGGCAACGTGACCGCTGCCCTCCCTCAGGCCAACCAGAACTGACGCCCCACCGGCGGGCGGCACCCGCCTCCCCACTACGGTGGGGAGGCCACCCATTCCGTGCCCGGCCGCCTCGCTTCGGAGACCACCGTGATCGTCGTCGACGCCTCCGCCCTGGTGCTCTCCCTCGCCGACCACGGCGCCCGGGGCGACGCTGCCCGCGCGGCCCTGGCCGCGGACCAGGACTGGGCCGCCCCGGAACACCTGCTCATCGAGGTGATGCAGTCCCTGCGCGGGCGCTACCTCGCGAAGGAGAACACCGCAGAGGAGGTCGCCACCATCGCGGCCACCCTGCCGAACCTGGTCTTCCACAAGGTAGCCCTCGGCCCGCTGCTCCCCCGGGTCTGGGAACTCAAGGACAACCTCACCCCGGACGACGCCGCCTACGTTGCCGTCGCCGAATCCCTCGGCGCCCCACTCATCACGGCCGATCTCCGCCTGGCCCGCGCCAGCGGGCCCCGCTGCGAGATCCGCGGCCTCGTCCGACCGGCCACAGCCTGAGCCGGCACGTGGGGTTCCGCCTGAGCCGGCGTCTGAGCCGACGCTCGGGGCTCCGCCCGCGCCGCCCTCGTTCTCCTCCGCCGCCCAGGACCGGCCCGTACGAAGAGCGGGCCCGCCCCACCCGAACGGACCGCTCGTCCGGGTGACTTCCCGGCACGGCACACCGCCCGACATCAGGCCGGACCACCACGGTGGGCGTTGGCCCTCCGCCAGACCCCAACGGTCGAACCGTCAGCCGCGCCACCAACCTCGGCCTCCCCCGGAGCTGTCGGCCACCAACCGGGCGACCATCCGTAGGAACGGCAGCGGGCCGCTCACACGCCTGCCCGCTCCTCGAAAGGCCCCACCGCCATGGCCCTGCCGCTGTCCGTCCCGGCCGCCCTGCTGCCGCTCGCGCTGCTGCCCTCGCTCGCCGCGCCCGCCACCACGGTGGACGCGGTCTTCGAACCGGCCTCGGCCTTCCTGCCGGCCACCGCGATCAGCTACGCCCAGGACCTCGTCCCCTACGGCTCGCGGGTGCACGTCCGGGTGGTCCGGGTCGACGGCCACACCGCGGTGGCGCTCCAGCTCTCCGGGGTGGCGCCCGGCCGCGTCTTCCCCGTGCACGCCCACACCGGCCGGTGCGGCGCGGCCCCGGCCGACTCGGGCCCGCACTACCAGGACCAGGCCGACCCGGTGCAGCCCTCCACCGACCCGGCCTACGCCAACGGCTCCAACGAGGTGCGGCTGGCCGTCAGCACCGACGCCCAGGGCACCGGCAGCGCAGACACCACCGTCGCGTGGACCTTCCGCGACGGTGGGGCCCACTCCCTCGTCCTCCACGCCGGCACGCCGTCGGGGGACCACGCCGCCGCCGACCGGGTCGCCTGCGTGAACGTCGGCTTCTGAGCCCCGGGGCGCTCCCGCTCCGCCCCGGGGGCGCCCACCCACAAGCGCCTCGCCTTCCGCCAGTGGGGCCGGGCCCTGAACCCAGGTGGGGGACTCAGGCGCCCAGCGTGGCCACCAGCACGGCCTTGATGGTGTGCAACCTGTTCTCCGCCTGGTCGAAGACCACGGAGTGCGCCGACTCGAAGACCTCGTCGGTGACCTCGAGCTCCGACATGCCCGTGGCCTCGTACATCTGACGCCCGATCGCGGTACCGAGGTCGTGGAAGGCGGGGAGGCAGTGCAGGAACTTGACGGCCGGGTTGCCCGTCGCCCGGATCGTCTCCATCGAGATCTGGTACGGCTTCAGCAGGTCGATCCGCTCGGCCCAGACCTCCTTGGGCTCGCCCATCGACACCCACACGTCGGTGTAGAGGAAGTCGGCCCCGGCGACGCCGGCCGCCACGTCCTCGGTCAGCGTGATCCGGGCACCGGTCGTCTCGGCGAGCGCCCGGGCCGCCTTCTGCACGTCCTCGGTGGGCCAGAGCTGCTTGGGCGCGACGATCCGGATGTCCATGCCGAGCAGCGCACCGGTGACCAGCAGCGAGTTCCCGGTGTTGCAGCGGGCGTCGCCGAGGTAGGCGAGGGAGACCTCGCCGAGTGGCTTCGCGCTGTGCTCCTGGATGGTCAGGACGTCGGCGAGCATCTGGGTGGGGTGCCACTCGTCGGTGAGCCCGTTCCAGACCGGGACCCCGGCGTAGGCCGCCAGCTCCTCGACCACCTCCTGACCGTGCCCCCGGTACTCGATCCCGTCGAACATCCGCCCGAGCACCCGGGCGGTGTCCTTGATCGACTCCTTGTGCCCCATCTGCGAACCTGCGGGATCCAGGTAGGTGGTGGTCGCCCCCTGGTCGTGCGCCGCCACCTCGAAGGCGCACCGGGTGCGGGTGGAGGTCTTCTCGAAGATCAACGCGATGTTCTTGCCCCGGAGCCGGGGCTGCTCCGTGCCGGCGTACTTGGCGGCCTTCAGCTGCGCCGAGAGGCCCAGCAGGAAGCGGAACTCCTGCGGAGTGAAGTCGAGCTCCTTGAGGAAGTGCCTGTTCCGAAGGTTGAACGCCATGCCGGGCTCCTGAGTACGAGAACTGGACGGACACCGAGACGGATGCCGAGGCGGGCACCGAGAAAGGGAAGTGTATACGACACTACGAATTTCTATGCACCGTCTCCTTTCCCCTCCCGGTTACTTTCCCAGCTCGCCGCCCAGACCTCCCATCCCTACCTGCCCCCATCCCTATCCCTACTTGTCCCTACGTGTCCCCCCTCCAGACCCGACCCACGTCCCGGCTCGCCGCCCGCCATGGACCTCCGCCACCAGGCGTCTACAGCCGGGGGTCGACGGGCTCCGACTCCAGTGCCAGTACGGCGAACACCGCTTCGTGCACCCGCCACAGCGGCTCCCCGGCCGCCAGCCGGTCCAGTGCCTCCAGGCCCAGGGCGTACTCCCGCAGGGCGAGCGAACGCTTGTGGCCGAGGAAGCGCTGGCGCAGCTGGTCCAGGTACCGGGTGTAGTCCGGACCGTAGATGATCCGCAGGTACTCCCGGCCGCGCACCTTGATACCCGGCTGGACCAGCCCGCCCTGGCCACCCTTGCCGGTCGCGCCGCGCACGAGCGAACCGAGCGGCTTCACCACCATGCCCTCGCCACCGGCGGTGGTGAGCCCCTCCCACCAGGCCACGCCGGCCCGGACGGACTCCTCGTCCGAGGTGTCCACCAGCAGGCGACCGGTGGTCTGGAGGATCGGCGCAGCCGGGTCGTCGGCCTCGACCAGGCGGTCGATCCAGGCCAGGTGCTCGTCGTGCGGGCGCACGGCGAGGTTGGCACCCTCGGCCGCCAGCACCTGGAAGGGCGCCAGGCGGATGCCGTTCAGACCCTCCGTCGGCCAGCAGTACCGGCGGTACGCGGCGGTGAACGCCTCGGCGTCAGCCGCTCGTCGCCGTTGACGCTCGGTCAGCTCGCCGAGGTCGAGACCCCGGGCGACGGCCTGGTCCAGCGCGGTCAACACCGTGGGCAGCGCCGCGCCGGCCGCGGCACCGACGGAGGCGTACTGCCGCCGGAGCAGCTCGACGGCCTTGAGCGACCAGGGCATCAGCTCGGCGTCGAGCAGCAGCCAACCGGTGGCGAGCTCCTCGAACAGTCCGGCCCGCTCGGCGGCAGCCCGGACCCGTTCCAGCACGGCGTCGGTCAACTCCTCGTCGTTGAGGAAGGCCCGGCCCGTCCTGGTCCAGATCGCGCCGGGGCCCGCCACCCCGAACCGCTTCTCCAACGCCGCCGGATCCCTGGCGACCAGTACGACCGCCCGCGAGCCCATGTGCTTCTCCTCGCAGACGACCTGCCGCACGCCGTCCTCCCGGTAGGCGGCGAACGCCTCTTCCGGGTGCTCCAGGTAACCCTCCCGCCGGGAGGTCGCGCTGGGCGCCATGGTCGGCGGGAGATAGGTGAGCAGCCTCGGGTCGAGCGCGAAGCGGCTCATCACCTCCAGCGCGGCCGCCGCGTTCTCCTCCCGGACGGAGATCCGGCCGTGCAGGGTCGTGTCGACCACCCGCCGCCCCGCGACGTCGGCCAGGTCGAGCGGACGACCCTCCCGACTGCCGGGGGCATCGCTGTGCAACGGCCGGACCGGGGCGTACCACTCCTGCTCGGCCTCGACGCTGACCAGCTCGCGCTCGGGGTAGCGCAGGGCGGTCAGGCTGCCGCCGAACACGCAGCCGGTGTCAAGGCAGATGGTGTTGTTGAGGAAGCTCGCGCTGGGCACCGGGGTGTGCCCGTAGACCACCAGCGCCCGGCCCCGGTACTCCTCCGCCCAGGGGTAGCGCACCGGCAACCCGTACTCGTCCGTCTCGCCGGTGGTGTCACCGTAGAGCGCGTGCGAGCGTACCCGGCCGGAGGCCCGGCCGTGGTACTTCTCCGGGAGACCGGCGTGGCAGACCACCAGTCGACCCCCGTCGAGCAGGTAGTGGCTGACCAGGCCGCGGATGAACTCCCGGACCTGCCGGCGGAATTCCTCGCTCTCCCCCGCGAGCTGGTCGATGGTCTCCTGGAGCCCGTACGAGACGGTGACCTTGCGGCCGTCCAGCCAGCGGCCGAGCTTGTTCTCGTGGTTGCCGGGGACGCAGACGGCGTGGCCGGCCGCAACCATCCCCATGACCAGGCGCAGCACACCGGGGCTGTCGGGGCCCCGGTCGACCAGGTCGCCGACGAAGACGGCGGTACGGCCCTGCGGAGGCACCGCGTCGATCGGGCGGCCCTGCTCGTCCCGGCCGAGGGTGTAGCCGAGCCGGGTGAGCAGCGTCTCGAGCTCGGCCCGGCAACCGTGGATGTCTCCCACGATGTCGAACGGGCCGGTGAGGTGGCGCAGGTCGTTGAAACGCTTCTCCAGGACCACCTCGGCGGCGGCGACCTCGGCCTCGCCCCGGAGGATGTGCACCTTCCGGAAGCCCTCACGTTCCAGGCCCTTGATCGAGCGGCGGAGCTCGCGCTGCTGACGCGGGATCACGTGCGGGGGCAGCTGACGGTCCAGCCGGTGCCGGTTGCGCTCCGCGCAGACGGCCGGCGGGATGTCCAGCACGATCGCGATCGGGAGCACGTCGTGCTCGCGGGCGATCCGGATCAGCTGCTTGCGCGCCTCGGGCTGCACGTTGGTGGCGTCCACCACGGTCAGCCGCCCGGCGGCGAGTCGCTTGCCGAGGATGTAGTGGAGCACGTCGAATGCGTCGGCCGAGGCCGACTGGTCGTTCTCGTCGTCGGCCACCAACCCACGGCAGAAGTCGGAGGAGACCACCTCGGTGGGCTTGAAGTGCGCCCGCGCGAAGCTGGACTTGCCCGCCCCCGTGGTGCCGATCAGCACCACGAGCGAGATGTCCGTAACGGCCAGCACCCGCGCCCGGACCGCCTCCGCCGTAGCACCGGCGGTCTCGGTGGTCTCGGTCCCGGGCGGCCCGGCGGTGGTCGCGCCGCCATCGGTCGCGTCAGGTCCGATCGAGTCATGTTCGATCGCGTCAACCGTGGTCTCCGCCTGGACTTGGGCATCGACGACCTCGTCCGGCTCCGGCGCTTCGTACGCTCTGGTCTCCTCGGTCATCGAGTCACACTCCCTTCGGTCACGGCGGATGCGGTGGTGCTACCGGCCGGTGCGGCGGCGGATTCGATGGTGGATTCGGTGGTGGTCACTGCAACTGCCCCGGCGACGGTCACAGCGGCCTGGGGGGCGGCTATGGCAGCCCGGGACTCAGCCACGCCCTTGCGGAACAGCGCCAGTTGGGTGGGGGCGCCCACCTCTTCGTCGTGGGGGCCGACCGGCCGGAGGGTGACGGTGTACCCGTAGGAGCGGCCGACCCGTTCGGCCCAGGCCCGGAAGGTTGCCCGGTCCCACTCGAAGCGGTGGTCGGCGTGCCGGACCTGCCCGGCCGGCAGGCTCTCCCAGCGGACGTTGTACTCGACGTTCGGCGTCGTCACGACCACGGTCGTCGGGGCGGCCGAGCCGAAGACGGCGTACTCAAGGGCGGGCAGCCGGGGCAGGTCGACGTGCTCGATGACCTCGGAGAGGACCGCGGCGTCGTACCCCTTCAGTCGGCTGTCGGTGTAGGTGAGCGCACCCTGGACGAGCTTGACCCTGGCGGCCATCCGCTCCGGCATCCGGTCCAACCGCAGGCGTCGGGCGGCCACCGTCAGTGCCTTCACCGACACGTCCACTCCGAGTACCTCAGTCACCCGGGTCTCCTTGAGCAGCGCCTCGACCAGCTCACCCTGCCCACAGCCGAGGTCGAGCACCCGCCCGGCGCCGGTCTCGGCCAACGCCACCAGGATCGCCCGTCGCCGCTGCGCCGTGAGGGATTCGGGCTTCCCGTCGAGCCGCGGGTCCGTGGCGTCCGACGTGTCGGGCTCCGTCGCCATGGCTGTCATCTCCTCTCTCACCTCCTCACCACGATCGTCGGTGGTGGCGCTCGCGGCACCACTACGGGCCGTGCTCGGCGTCCTGCCCTCGTCACCGACACCATCACCGTCACCGTCAGGCGCCGCCGCAGCGCCTGCTGCCCTGAGCGACTCGGCGGCCAGGTCAGCCAAATCCTCGTCAGCGAGCGACTCGGCCACCGCGTTGTCGAACTCCTCGGCCTCCCGGTCGTCCGCCTCGGCAAGCCTGGCCAACTCCAGCCTGGCCATCGCGGTCCGGGTCAGCGACCAACGACGAGCCAGGTACCGACGGGTGATCAGCGCCAGCTCCGGGTGCTCCCCGAGCCAGCCGCCACCGGCCGCGAGCAGCTTGTCCACCTCGTCCGGCGCGACCCAGTAGTGCTTGGAGCCGTCCAGTACGGGGAGCAGGACGTAGAGCTGCTGGAGGGCCTCCGCCAACCGGACCGTCCCTTGGAGCTCGACCCGGACGTACCGGGACGGGCCCCACTCCGGGAACGCCTCGTCCAGCGGGACGGGCTCCGCCGTCACCTGCCAGCCGAGCGGTTCGAAGAGCCGCCGCACCAGCGCCGCCGGGCTGCCGTCCGCCTGCACCTCAGCGCCCTCTCCTGCGGCCTTCACCGGTACTGCGGGTAGCGAGACCCGCAACGGCAGTGGCTGCTCGGCGAGGCCGGGCCGGTGCTCGCAGACCCCCTTCATCGCCGTACGGAACACCGTCCGCAGCGCGACTGCGAGCAGCGAGGACGCGGCGTAGGGGCGGTCGTTGACGTACTGGGCGAGCGCGAAGTCGGGCGAGCCGCCGCGCCCCTTGCCGCGGCCCCTGCGGACGAGCGCGATCGGGTCGATGTCCAACAGCAGGGCCGCTGTACAGGCCGTCTCGGTCGCCTCGGGGTAGAAGACGTGCGCTTCACCGTGCGAGGTGTCGAACCGCTGGACTCGGTCGGGGTGCTTGTGCAGCAGAAAGCCCAGGTCAGTGGCTGGGCGCTCGGCCGTACCGGTGGTGGAGATCGAGATGAACACCTCTCCGAGTATTGCCGAGCGGCACCACGGACGGTAACGGGTTTTCGTCCCGCCCTCGGGCCGTGAGGGCCCGTCTGCGGAGTACCCGGACCCGCTTGCGGGCTGCGCGGACCCGCCTTCGGCGACCGACCGGCGGCCGCCGGCCCCGCTCGCCGCGCCGCCGGCGGGCGGGCTCGGGACCCGGGCAACGGTGTCCGCACGGTGAGCGTGTTCGGCACCGGGCCCTGGGATTCGTTAACGTGCACGATGTGACTGCTGAAACCTCCACCCTCGCAAGCGGCGCTGTCGCCTCCGGCCTGGCGACCATCGCCGCTGACGGCACCGTCCTCGACACCTGGTACCCGGCGCCGAAGCTCGTCGCCGAGCCCGGCCCGGCCGGCACCGTGCGGCTGACCGCCGCCGAGGCCGACGCCGACCTCGGCCAGGGCGCCTCCGAGGCCCTGCGTGCGGACGCGCGTCGGGGCGTCGAGGTCGTCGCGGTGCGCACCACCATCGCCTCCCTCGACGAGAAGCCGATCGATGCGCACGACGCGTACCTGCGGCTGCACCTGCTGAGCCACCGTCTGGTCCGTCCGCACGGCCAGAGCCTCGACGGCCTCTTCGGCCTGCTGGCCAACGTCGCCTGGACGAGCATCGGCCCGGTGCCGGTCGACCAGGTCGAGCGCGCCCGCCTCGCGGTCCGAGCCCAGGGCGGCCAGCTGGCCGTGTACGGGATCGACAAGTTCCCGCGGATGACCGACTACGTCGCCCCGTCCGGTGTCCGGATCGCGCACGCGGACCGCGTCCGCCTCGGTGCCCACCTGGCCGTCGGCACCACCGTCATGCACGAGGGCTTCGTCAACTTCAACGCCGGCACCCTGGGCACCTCGATGGTCGAGGGCCGGATCAGCGCGGGTGTCGTGGTCGGTGACCACAGCGACATCGGTGGCGGCGCCTCGATCATGGGCACCCTCTCCGGCGGCGGCAAGCAGGTCGTCTCGGTGGGCGAGCGCTGCCTGCTCGGTGCCAATGCCGGCATCGGCATCTCCCTCGGCAGCGACTGCGTCGTCGAGGCAGGCCTGTACGTGACGGCCGGCACCCGAGTGACCACCCCGGACGGCAAGATCGCCAAGGCGGTCGAGCTCTCCGGCCAGGACAACCTGCTCTTCCGCCGCAACTCCCAGAGCGGCGCGGTCGAGGTCATCGCCCGGTCCGGCTCGTGGGGCGGTCTCAACGCCGAACTGCACGCTCACAACTGATCTCCTCTCGTTCCGGCGACACGGCCACTCCGTGCCTCTGGTTCTTTGATGTGCTGTCGGGAATCCCTCGGACTCGGGCCTCCCGAGCCCTTTCGACTCCCTTCCGCCGGCCCCTGGTTTCGTCGCTTCCGTGACGGGCCGGGGGTTTCGGCTATCCGGCAGCCCGCCGCTGGCACCGCCCTGTTCGAGTCGGCGGGACGGCCCGCACTGCTGGTGCTGACACGACCGTCTGCTCGTACTGCACTGCTACGGCCGTCCGCGCCGCTAGCCGAGCCGTTCGGCGCGCCGCAAACCCGAGGTCACTCCTGCGGCTGACCCCGGCGAGGGTTGGACCTCTACGAGTGGTCCGCCGTGACCAGGTGAGAAGCCGCTTCGTTGCACCACCGGGGCGGGTGGCCCGGGCGGCTGCCCGGTCACTGCCCTGACTACTCACACCGCGCTACCGAGCTGGAGGGGCCCCCTCATGTCCGAGCCCTGGTCCGAGACACCCGCTGTCCCCCGCGAGACCCCCGGCGTCCTCCCGGCGCCCACCGCGGCACCCAAGAGCCTGCTCGAACAGATGCAGGACCTGCTCAACTCCGTCAACGCCGACCTGGCCGGGCTCGACGCCGACCTGCAATCCTCCGGCACCAGGGCTGTCGAGGGCCGGGGACAGGCTGACAGCTCCGCCGGCCCCGCGACCTCCGGCTGGTAGCCCCGTCCCTTGACCGGCGGGCTGAGCGTCACCAGCAGTATCGGTACTCCGCCCTCGGCTCCCCGCTCCACAACCGGCCCGGGCCTCGAACGGCCCGGGCCCGGGCCTCGGCCCGCGGCGACCACCGTCGCCTCGTCGTCGTCCACCAGCGAGTCCGAGCCCGACTCCGAGGCCGAGGCCGAGCTCGAAGCCACTTCCGCCTCCGGTGTCGAGTCGGCGTCCTGCTCAAGATCCGGAGCCAGCTCCGAGTCTGAATCTGGTTCCGGATCAGCCGCCCGTGCGCCAGTCCGCGTCTTGCCGACGTCTGTGGTCTCGGCTTCCTGCCCACCGAGATCGTCCAAGCCCCTGGAGCGGCTGAGGTCCTCGATGGAGTCGAGGTCGACGAGATCGTCGAGGTCCAGCTCGTCGAGACCCAGCTCCGAGCGACCATAGAGGGCGGCAGCAGCCGTTTCGTCCGGCTGGCCCCTACGGACCGCTCTCATCAGCTCGGCCACCAGGTCTTTGCACTCGGAGCCGGCATCCACGCCGTCGATGCACCGCCAGTAGAGGCCCTCCCCTTCGGCGCCACAGGCCAGCACCACCAAGGAGTCAGCCACTTCGTGGAGCAGCCGCTCCAGCTCGGCCAGCACCGGGGCGAGCTCACCAAGCTCGGTCATCCGCCCCGCCCGCCCCTGGCCGCTCCAATCGGCCCGGTGCCAATCCGGCTCCGGTTCAGCATCGTCCGCCACGGCCATGGTCGGTTGGTCCACCGAGCTGACGGCGTGCGCGCCCGCTTCACAGAGCAGCTGGCCGAGCGCACCGAGCTCTCCCTCTTCGGCCTCGGCGATCCGGGCACCGATCAGCTCGGTGAGCATCCCGGTCTGCCAAGCCTCCGTCAGTACGTCACCCACGCTTCGGGCCTGGGCCAGAGCATGCCTACCGGTCTTGATCAGTCGCAGCGCTTCCATCTCTCGCCGCTCCCTTCGCTCACGTCGTGGCCGCCCTCGCGGACGGCTTCGTGGCCGCCCTCTCAGGCGGTCGTTCACGGCGTAAGCGTGCTGCGCGACCAAGCTTCGCGCAGCAACCAATTGAAAGCTGTGGACAACCCCGGCCTGTGGACAACCCTTGTCCCCCACATGGCCTACGGGGAGACACCCATTCGGCCTCCAAGGGGTGCTAGCCCACCCCAGTTATCCCCAGGTCTGAAAGAGTCCTCGGCCGAACCGGCCAACCTCAGTCATCCTCGTCACCACCGGCGCTAGCACCGGTATCGGTACCGGCGCCGGTGCTCGCGCCGGTACCGGCCCCCTTACCGGCACCGGCCCCCTTGCCGGCACCGGCCACCACATCAGTACTGGCTACCGCATCAGTACCGGCCGCCGCGCCGGTAGCACCCTCCGGCCCCCGCTTGGGCACCGGAAAGCGAAGCTCGTTCCGCTCGATCTTCTCCGCCAGCGCGACCACCGGATCCACCCCCACGGCCGTGCAGAACTGCAACAGGTACGCCAGTACGTCCGCGACCTCGTCCCGCACCCGGTGGGCGCGGTCAGCATCCGCCATCACGGCTGCGGCCTGCTCGGGAGTGAGCCACTGGAAGATCTCCAGGAGCTCTCCGGCCTCGACGCTCAGCGCCGCAGCGAGGTTCTTGGGGAGGTGGTACTGCTGCCAGTCCCGCGCCACCGCGAACTCGGTCAAGCGCTCCTGCAAGGCGCTCAGCGCGTCGCTCCGCCCGGCAGCCGCCGGCCGCGCTGCGCCCGCCCTCGCTGCTCCTGCCCACGCGGCCGGCTCCACCGACTCCGACCGCCCCGCCACCTCGATGTCCGTCTCTCGCTCGCTCACCCCCAAGGTCTACCGCACACGAGCCACCAGCTCACAGCCCCGGACCAGCCAAGGAGGCCCCCGTGCACACACCCAGCGCACCGACCACCCCCACCCGACGCCTGGTCAACTTCCCACTACCCCGGCCGCCTGGGCCGGCACCCGAGGCGTCTCCGGCCGCAGCACGCTGTGCCCGGTCGCCGGGTCCCTACGGCACTCGACCAACTCGATACCGCCGACCTCACGCGCAGCCGTCGGTTCCTGCAGAGCGCCGAGCAGCCGGACATCCTCCCGATCGCACACCTCCCGCGCGACCCGCAGCAGGGCGGCGACCTGGTCCGCCGCGAGGCCAGCCCCGAGGTCCTCGGCGAGCACGGTGAGTTGCCGGTGCGCCGCGGGCACCTCCACGGCCGGATCCACGTCCAACACACCCGCGCCGGTCAGCAGCACCGCCGCGAAGGCGAGCAGCCGCAGCATGCCGTCCGAGGCCTGGTCGGCAGTGGTCCGCCCGAGGACCCCCTCGTCGAAGACGGCCATCAACTGCTGACGTGCCTCCGGGCCACGGCGCGCGACGTCCAGACCGAGCAAGGGGTGCGGCGCAGCGGCCTGAACGGCCTTGAGCAGCTTCCCGTAGCGCCGGGTGCACTCGCCCTTCAACCGGGCCAGCACCGGCGAGATGTTGGCAGCCGTACCGAGCAGCCGCGCGTCGTTCTCGTGCTCCACCCAACCACGCATCTGCGCCGGCTCGGGGTGCAGCGGGAAGACCTCCCGCAGCGCGGTGAGCAGGTGCTCGCTCGCGGCGAGCACCATCCGCTCGCCCGCTGACGACCCAGCCACTCGCAGCGGGATCTGGCTGGTGATCAGCGAGCAGCTCGGGAAGGGCGCGCGGATGTCACCCTGCCGGGTGTCGTTGTGCCAGGTGACGTTGATCCGCCCGCGCGCCACGTCCTGCTCCCCGGTCTCCATGAGGGTCCGACCGTCGCAGGTCAGCCACTCCCGGGCCACCCGCACGGGACCGTCGGTGCGGACCACCAGCTCCAACCGGATGGGCCCGGCCGGGGAGCGCACGGTGCAACCGAGGATGATCGCGTTGCGGCCGTGCGGTACACAGCCCACCAGCCCACCCCGCACGGGCGTGGCGAGCGGGCCCGAGGTGCCGCCGACGCCATCGAGTGAAGGTGCGATGGGCTCGCCGAGCGCGAGGCGGGAGAGCACCGTCAGCGAGTCCATCGCATTGGACTTCCCCACCCCTGACGGCCCGTAGAGGACGGTCAGGGGAGAGAGCGGCAGGGAGGTCCGGCGGTACGACTTGAAGGAGGTGAGTCTCAGCTCCTCGACAGCGGGGCGGAAGACGGGACGGGTGGCGGGCGGCTGGGTTTCCCCCGACCGCAGGCCGGGCGAGGCTTCGCTGGTCACCCGGGGGACCTTAGCCGCCGTCGGAGGAGGCGAAACGTGCCTTCTCGCCAGGTTCATCCCATCGAGTCCCGGCCTGATCCCCTGGTCAACGCCGGTAATGCGCCTTACCGGCCAGGTCTCCGGGAGAGACGGTTCAGCAGACCCAAGCCACCGGGCTGCGGCGCGACGAGACCCGTGCGCGTGAGGTGGGTCCCGGGGAAGGCGACGACGCGGCAGGGGGTCAGCCGATCACCCGGTCGGGGAGGGCAGGTAAGCAGACAAGGAAGCGGCGGGTGGCGGGAAGGCGTGCGACGGAAGGCGGATGACGGAAGGCGTACGCCGGAACACGAGCGAGCAGGCACCGACGGTTCAGCGGGTGTAGGTCGTCACCCGCACCGCACCGGTCACCGACACCGGCTCACCCAACTCGGCGAGCGCCGCCGCCAGCCGCCCAGCGTCGGTGTGCCAGGCGTTCGGCCCCATCGCCACCACGGCCGCTGCCTCCGCCTGCGAGAGGGCCAGCCGGAAGTCGACCTCGACCTGCTCCGTCCGAGTGAGCCAAGGCCCGAGCTTCTCGTCGATCCGGCGGTCCTTGTCCTCGTCGACCGAGAGCAGGCCGAGCGCTGACACCAGTTCAGCCAGGTGACGGGAGGTCGGCGAGACCACCAGGAGCCGGCCACCCGGTCGGAGGATCCGCTGGATCTCCGGGCCGTTGCGCGGTGCGAAGACGTTCAGCACCAAGTCGGCGCAGCCGTCCTGGAGCGGCAGCGGGCGCCAGGCGTCGCAGACCACGGCACCGATCCTCGGATGGGCCTTGGCCGCGCGCCGCAGCGCGAACTTGGAGATGTCGAGCGCCGCACCGACCCCGCCGGTGTGCTCCAGGACGTGCGCCAGGTAGTGGCCGGTACCGGCCCCGAGGTCTGCCACCAGACCGTCGACCGGTCCGCCGGCGGCACCGGCCAGGGCTGCCACGATCGGCTGGTAGTGCCCGGCTGCCAGGAAGTCACTACGGGCGGCCACCATCTCGGCGGTGTCGCCGGTACCGGTGTGCGCATCGCCGGGCAGCAGGCTGACATACCCCTGCTTGGCCTGGTCGAAGCTGTGGCCTGCGGCGCAGCGCAGCGTCCGCCCGTCGAGGGCGAGCCGCTGGGTGCAGTGCGGGCAGGCCAGGTATCGCTCGATGTCCTGCAGCAACGTCAGTCGTTCCTCGCGTGGGGATGTGAACCCCCAGGGTACTCAGCGCATCCGTACCGCTCCCGCGCCCCCGCCGGTACCGCGCGCCCGGCCTCCACGCCACGATCCGCCCGGCTTCGGGTGATCACGCCCCCCGCGGAGGCGCCCCCACACCGAGGCGACCCTAATCGGAGGCGACCCTGCTTTGAGGCGACCCCGCTCGGAGCTCAGTCCGCGTCACCCTCCTCCCCGTCGTCCTCGCCACTCACCTCCTCGTCCTCCGGATCGTCCACCACCCAGGCGGCGAGGCGCTCCGCCACGCCCCCGACGCCGAGCTTGCCCTCGCGGATCGCCCGGGCCAGACTGCGCACCTCACGCGCCGTGGTGGCGACGGAGCACCCGCTCGCCGACAGGTAGGCGTAGGCGACGGCGGTGGCGAACAGCTCGTTGTTGCGTTCCAGTGCGGGCACCCGGATGAGCTGGTGCATCAGCGCCGCCGCGCGATCATGCGGCTCTGGGTAGACCGCGATGTCGAAGATGTCGGCCTGGTGACGGGCGACCGCGGCGAGCAGCGATCCGTAGTCGGTGACCTGCGGATCGCCCGGGGTGTACTGCTCGGCCGTCATCAGCAGCCAGGAGAGGTCGACCTCAAGTTTCAACGGCGCACGTCCTGGAGTTCGGCTTGGCCGCGCTCGCCGAACTCGGCGAGGAACGCCGTCTCGTACTCCTTCATGAACTGGGCCGCCTTCTCCACGAACAGCCGCCCCGACTCGCCCATGTCCTGCTGGACGAGCCGTTCGATGTACTGATTCATGCTGATCCCCTGCTGCTCCGCCCGCTCGCGGGCCATCTCGGCGGTGGTGGCGTCCACCCGGACATTCAGCTGCTTCTTGGCCATACTTCAAGCTAGCGCCGAGGTGCTAGCACAACAAGGGCGCATTCCAGCCTCCCCGCGCCACACACCCCCGACCGCGCGCTCTTCCCCCATACCCCGTACGTCACCGCGTACCCACACACCGTGGCCCCCGGCCGGCTCCACCTCCACATCCCCAACCCCGCGAACCCCGCTGACCCCCTACCGACCGCCATCGCCTCCACCTCGGCCAGCCAGCCCGCTCAGCCGCCGGGATCAGCCGCCGGGCACTCCCAGGCGTACCAGGGCACCCTCCAGCCACCTTCACCGCCGAACGAGTGAAATCGCCACTCTTCAGCATGAGCCTGCTTGACGCCCCTTCCCTTCGAACGTGCGTCGCCCTACGGTGATCTCAGATGACTCTCTGCGATCGATCCCGGGCTCGCTATCACCATCCGTAGGCACCGCCGGCACCACGACTAGTGGGGGTCCCCCTCCACCCGACCAGTCACCGCCACCGCAGTGGGTTTCAGCTCAGCCCACTTCCTGGTAAGCAGCACGACCGCCAACGCCAAGTACACATAACTCAGCGCCAACCGTGCGTTCTCTCCCGGCAGGACGAACTGCACCACAAAGAGACCGAACAGCAGCCCCGCCTTCCACGACAGGAACCGCAGGTCCAACAGCAACACCACGGCCAGCACCGTCTGAGCCGCAGTCAGCATCACCTCGTCCACCTGCCGCTCGACCAACGGCAGGGACCAGCCACCTCCACCCACCCCGTACGCCAGAGGGAGACAGGCAATGAGCAGCGTCCACTGATTGACCTTGCTGGAGAGCAGGGCGCCAAGACCGTCATCAGCGCGCAGCCGCCACGCGAACACCACCGCGACGATCAGCTCAGGTGCCTCCGAGGCCAACGGCGCCAGCCACTGCACCAGCAGGAACCGGTCGATGCCCAGCGAAGCGC
Organism: Kitasatospora sp. MMS16-BH015; assembly: GCF_002943525.1. Lineage (NCBI taxonomy): Bacteria > Bacillati > Actinomycetota > Actinomycetes > Kitasatosporales > Streptomycetaceae > Kitasatospora > Kitasatospora sp. MMS16-BH015. The sequence goes on from NZ_CP025394.1 coordinate 2,827,157, forward strand.
CGGCGTCCACCAGCGAGGTGGCGAACGGCTCGGCGCAGGCGAAGACCACCCCCGCAGCCACCAGGAAGACGCACACCGTGGTCAGCTTCCGCCGCCCGGCCGGAAGTTGGGCCAGCCGGGCCGGCACCCCGACCAGCTCCTCCTCGTCCGTCTCGCTGCACCGCCCGATCCGATACAGATAGGAGCCGTACCAAGCGATCAACACCACGGCCACCACCCACGAGATCTCCCGCGTCAGTGGCATCACGAAGGCGAAGAGCGCCGCCGCTCCCAGAAAGGCCACATCGATCCGGCGGTGCTCCCGGAGCACGATCCCGGGCCGCTTCCCGGCTCGCCGCGCGGAGAAGTACGCCGCCAGCGCCACCAGTGGCCAGCCCACGCCCACCAGTAGCCGGTTCGCGCCCGTCATGTTGGCGGCAGCGTAGGCCGCGTACTCCGGCTTGCTGCCTGCGGTGTAGGCGAAGTACAGGTCGACGGCGTACTCCGGCAGCACCGCGATGAATGCGAGCAGGGCCAGTGCGAGCGGCCCGGAGATGTCAGCTCGAGCCGTCTCGGCCGCCCACATCAGCAACAGTGCAGCCGCCAGCACCCCGATCCCGAAGACCACCATCCCCGGCACCGGTTCCAGGTGCACCCCCGCCAGCCGCAACCCGACCGCAGGAGCCGCCCCGACACAGGCCACACCGATCCGCAGGGCCGTCGTCCGCCGACTGGGCGGTTCCGCCGACGGCACCTCCGCCTCCACCGTTCCGACCTCGGGCGCCGCACTCATCAGCCGACCTCACAAGCCTTCCTGGCCCCAGCTCGCCACAGCAGCAAACCCGCACCACCACAGCAGCAGCTCCCACCGACCATCGCCGGTACCAGGAGGCTAGGCGCCCCACCCCCACCACGCCCGCCGCAATAGACCGTTCAGCCCCCGCCCCTACTCCCCCATCCCCCGGGTTCGCAGCCCCGGTTCCCAACCCTGACCACCCAGCTCCCAACCCCGGCCATCCGCCTTCCCCGCGCAGTCCTCAAACGGCAGAGCGGGCGGCCCCGGCCGGGAAACCCCCAGCCGACACCACCCGCTCGTCCACCAGCTCGTCCACCAGCTCGTCCACCAGCTCGTGGACGTCACGCCGCCGTTGCGGCGGCGGTTGCTCCGGTCAGCCCTTCACCGGCTCCAGGATGGCCACGCACTCGAAGTGGTGGGTCATCGGGAACAGGTCGAAGGCCCGCAGCGAGACCGGCCGGTAGCCGTGCTCCTTGAAAAAGCCCAGGTCCCGGGCGAGTGCCGCCGGGTCACAGGCGACATACGCGATCCGCCGCGCCGAGAGTCCGGCGAGGTGGCTGACGGTCTCACGGCCGGCACCCGCGCGGGGCGGGTCCAGGACGACCAGGTCGGTCGAGGTGATGCCGGTCCGGGGCAGCAGGGTCTCGACCTTGTCGCACTCGATCCGGACGTTCTCCAGGGCCGCCAGGTTGTGCCGGGCGTCGACCACGGCCTGCTTGTTGGACTCGATGCCGAGGACGGCACCGTCCTCGCCGACCCGGTCGGCCAGCGCACCGGCGAACAGCCCGACGCCGCAGTACAGGTCGAGCGCGTTCTCGCCCCACTGCGGGTCCAACCCGGCGAGCACGGCGTCCACCAGGGTGTCCGGCGCCTCCGGGTGGATCTGCCAGAAACCGCCGTTGCTGACCCGCCAGGTCCGCCCGGCCGCCCGCTCACGGACGAAGGTACGGCCGTGCACCTGGTGGAAGTTGTCCTGCTCGTCGATCCGGGCGATCGCCACCGGCTTGTCCAGCTCCACCAGCGGCAGCTGCTCACCCGGCACCGGGGTGAGGATGAGCTGCCGGTCCGAGGAGCCGGAGGAGGCGATCACCTCGACGGAGCTCAGCCCCGTCCAGTCCTGGGTCTCCAGGCCCAGCTCGGCCACGCCGGCCGAGGCGATCAGGCACTGGTCGACCGACTGGATCTCGTGCGAGCGGTGCTTGCGCAGCCCGAGCTCGCCGCTCTCCGGGTCGACCGCGTACTGCACCCGGCTGCGCCAGCGCGGCACCTCGCCCGCCGGGAGCTTGCCCCCGACCGGCTCGACGCTGCCGTCCCAGCCGGCCTCGGCCGGGGTCAGCCCGGCGAGCTTGGCCAGCTGCTCGGTCAGCACCTGTCCCTTGAGCTTGCGCTGCCCGCCCGGCGTGACGTGCTGCCAGTCGCAGCCGCCGCACTTGCCCGGTCCGGAGAACGGGCACGGCGCAGCGATCCGGTCCTTGGACGGGGTCAGCACCTCCACCGCGTCGGCGCGAAGGAAGCGCGACTTGGTGGTGCCCTCGGTGACCTCGACGATCACCCGCTCGCCCGGCAGCGTGTGCCGGACGAAAAGGACCCGGCCCTCGTGCCTGGCGACACAGTGCCCGCCGCCGTGCGCGACCGGCCCGACCTCGACCTCGTAGCGCTCGCCGACCAGCGGATCACCGGCAGGCACCCGCAGCACCGGCTGCGCGGTCCGCACCGCCTTCGGCGGCCGGACCCCCTGCTTGCGCCCCGCCCGGGCCTGCTGCCCGCCCCGCCCCCGGCCCGCACCGGCACCGGCACCGGCACCGGCACCCGAGCCGGCAGCAGCACCGTCGCCAGCACCCGCAGCCTTCTTCGCCCGACCACCCGCACCGGAACCAGAAGCAGCGCCGGCACCTGCACCGGAGCCCTTCCCCGCCCCGGCGCCGCCACCCGAACGTCCGCCCGAACCCGGACGGCCATCCGCCCCAGCACCGCCGCCCGAGCGGCCGCCCGAGCCGGCCGCCCCCGACGGGGCAGCCGTCTCGCCCGGCGCCAGCGGAGCGGTCTGCGCGGTGTAGCCGTCCCGGTCGGTCGCGGCCGGACGGGCGGGCTTGGCCCCCCAGCGCGGCCGGGCGACCTGCCCGGGCTTGGTGCCGGACTTGCCGGGCTTCGCGCCGGACTTGCCCGACTTACCGGAGGGGCGGGGCGGGGTGTTGCGGCTCACGAGGATGCGTCCTTGCTGCGGTCGGCGGTGCCACTGCGGTCAGCGGCGGAGTCCGGAGTGCCCGGGCCGCTCGAGGTGCCAGATGCACCCGAGCCGCCCGAAACCCCGACCCGTACATTCTGCTGCCTCGGCTCACCACGCCGCACCGCGCCCGGAGCCGACCACGCCTTCTGCGGCTGCCGCCGCTCGGAGGACTCCAGCTGCCACGGCACCGAGGTGACCATCACGCCGGGCTTGAAGAGCAGTCGCCCCTTGAGCCGGAGCGCGCTCTGGTTGTGCAGCAGGTGCTCGTACCAGTGCCCCACCACGTACTCGGGGATGTACACCGAGACCACGTCGCGCGGGCTGCTCCGGCGCAGGTTCTTGACGTACTCGAGCACCGGACCGGTGATCTCGCGGTACGGCGAGTCGAGCACCTTGAGCGGCACCTCGATCCCCCGCTCGTCCCACTCCTTGCGCAGGGCGGCGGTGTCGGCCGGGTCGACGTTGACGGTGACGGCCTCCAGCGTGTGGGCCCGCGCCAGGCGGGCGTACGCGAGGGCGCGCAGCGCCGGCTTGTGCAGCTTGGAGACCAGGACGATGGCGTGCACCCGGGTGGGCAGCACCACGTCGTCCGGCTCCTCAGCGGCGACCAGCTCGGCCGAGACCCGGTCGTAGTGGCGGCGGATCGCCTTCATCATCACGAAGAGCACCACCATGGTGGCGATCGCGATCCAGGCGTGGCTGATCTTGGTGACCAGCACCACGATCAGCACGGCCATGGTCATCACCAGGCCGAAGGTGTTGATCGCCCGGCTGCGCTGCATGTGCAGGCGCTTCTTCGAGTCGGTCTCGGTCCGCAGCAGCCGCGTCCAGTGCCGGATCATGCCCGACTGGCTCATGTTGAAGGAGACGAAGACGCCGACGATGTAGAGCTGGATCAGCCGGTTCGGGTCGGCGCCGAAGGCCACGATGAAGAGGATCGCCGCGACGGCCAGCAGGATGATGCCGTTGGAGAAGGCCAGGCGGTCACCGCGGGTGTGCAGCTGGCGCGGCAGGTAGCGGTCCTGGGCCAGGATCGAGCCGAGCACCGGGAAGCCGTTGAAGGCGGTGTTCGCGGCCAGCACCAGGATCAGCCCGGTGACGCCGGCGATGAAGTAGAAGCCCGGGGTGAAGTTGGAGAATACGGCCTCGCTGATCTGGGCCAGCGCGGTCTTCTGGTGGTAGTCGGCGGGCGCGCCCAGCAGTTGCTCGGCCGGGTTCTCCGCCATCTGGGTCCCGGTCAGGTGGGCCAGGTAGATGATCCCCATGAACATCGCGACGGCGATGGTGGCCATCATCAGCAGCGTGGTCGCCGCGTTCTTGCTCTTGGGCTTGCGGAAGGCCGGCACGCCGTTGCTGATCGCCTCGACACCGGTCAGCGCCGCACAGCCCGAGGAGAACGCCTTGAGCAGCAGGAAGACCAGTGCGAAGCCCGCGAGCGAGCCGTTCCCCGGCGTCGCCTCCAGGTGGAAGCCCGCGCTCTCGGCGTGCATCTGCGCCCCGAAGCCGAAGTGCCGCACCAGCCCGTAGAGCAGCATCCCGATGACGCCGGCCATGAAGGCGTAGGTCGGCACGGCGAAGGCCGTGCCCGACTCGCGGACCCCGCGCAGGTTCATCCCCATCAGCAGGACCACCAGCGTGACGGAGAGCCCCAACTCGTGCCCGCGCAGCGCGGGCACCGCCGAGACCACGTTCGCCACGCCGGAGGTGGTGGAGACCGCCACGGTGAGGATGTAGTCGACCATCAGCGCACTGGCGACCACCAGGCCGGAGTTCGGCCCGTGGTTGACGGTGGCGACCTCGTAGTCGCCGCCACCGCTCGGGTAGGCGTGCACGTTCTGCCGGTACGAGGCCACCACCGCCAGCATGACGACGGCGACGACCACCCCGATCTGCCAGGAGAAGTGGATGGCCGAGGCCCCCGCCAGTGACAGCGTGAGGAGGATCTCCTCGGGCGCGTAGGCGACGGAGGACAGCGCGTCGGAGGCGAAGACGGGCAGCGCGATCCGCTTCGGCAGGAGCGTCTCTCCGAGCTTGTCGCTGCGGAGGGCGCGCCCGATCAGGATGCGTTTCGGTAGGTCGGCAGGCATAGGCACGTTAAGGAATCGTAGAGGCTGTTCTCCCGGGCGCCGACCTCCGTACCCACCTTTCATTCAGGCGCCTCCCAGACCGCGGTGCCCACCTTCGTCGGGACTGCGTTCGAGCGGTCGGCTAGCGTGTCGGATGATGAGCTTGTGGGCAACACCCTTGTTGCCCCGCCGCACCCGTCCGAGGGCGCGGCTCGTAGATCACCCCGTGACGCGGGGTGCGGAAGGCGGATGAACGGTGTTTGCGCAGGTCATGACCCCGACGGATTGGGTGAGGTAGCGTCCCGTGCACATCGTCATCATGGGCTGTGGGCGCGTGGGCTCCGCCCTCGCGAGAGCGCTCGAGAAACACGGCCACTCGGTGGCCGTCGTCGACCAGGACCCGACGGCCTTCCGCCGGCTGGGCGCCGGGTTCAACGGCCGCCGCGTCACCGGTGTCGGCTTCGACCAGGACACCCTGCGCGAGGCGGGCATCGAGGAGGCCGGCGCCTTCGCCGCCGTCTCCAGCGGTGACAACTCCAACATCATCGCCGCGCGGGTGGCCCGGGAGAACTTCGGCGTCGAGCACGTCGCGGCCCGGATCTACGACCCCCGCCGCGCCGAGGTCTACCAGCGCCTGGGCATCCCGACCGTGGCCACCGTCCGCTGGACGGCCGACCAGATGCTCCGCCGCCTGCTGCCCAGCGGCGCCGAACCGCTCTGGCAGGACCCGAGCGGCTCGATCCAGCTGGCCGAGGTGGCCTACGCCCCGTCCTGGATCGGCCACAAGCTGAGCGCGCTGGAGGAGGCCTCCGGCGCCCGCATCGCGTTCCTCACCCGCCTGGGCGAGGGCGTCCTGCCCACCCCCCAGATGGTGGTGCAGGAGGGCGACCTCGTGCACGTCACGCTGCGCCGGGCCGACCAGGCTGCGGTCGAGGCGGCCTTCGCGCAGGGCCCGCAGGAGGGTGAGCACTGATGCGAGTCGCAATTGCCGGAGCCGGTGCCGTCGGCCGCTCAATCGCGGGCGAGCTGCTGGAGAACGGCCACGAGATCCTCCTGATCGACAAGAACCCGAACTCCATCTCGGTGGAGCGGGTGCCGATGGCCGAGTGGCTGCTGGCCGACGCCTGCGAGATCACCTCGCTGGACGAGGCCGCGCTCCAGCGCTGCCACGTGGTGATCGCCGCCACCGGTGACGACAAGGTCAACCTGGTCGTCTCCCTGCTGGCCAAGACCGAGTACGGCGTCCCCCGTGTGGTCGCCCGGGTCAACAACCCGAAGAACGAGTGGCTCTTCAACGAGTCCTGGGGCGTGGACGTCGCCGTCTCCACCCCGCGCCTGATGTCCGCGCTGGTCGAGGAGGCCGTCAGCGTCGGTGACCTGGTCCGCCTGATGCGGTTCAGCCAGGGCAACGCCAACCTGGTCGAGCTCACCCTGGCCGCCGACACCGAGCTGGTCGGCACCCGGGTCGGCGACGTGCCGTGGCCCACCGACACCGCCCTGGTGACCATCATCCGCGAGGGCCGCGTCCTCGTCCCGGGCAAGGACGACACCCTGGAGGGCGGCGACGAGCTGCTCTTCGTCGCCGCCCAGGAGCGCGAGGAGGAGCTGGAGAGCCTGCTCTCCGCCGTCTCCGGCGCCCAGTAGCAGCCCAACAGCAGCACGGCAGCAGCCCCGGCAACAGCCGCGTAGCACTGCAGCCCAAGTACGAGGGCCGTACCCGGGAGACCGGGTACGGCCCTCGTGCGTTGCGGGGCGGGCGCTACTCCTCCTCGACCACGGCCTTGATCGGGGCCGGCGCCTTGAGCAGGATCCGCCAGGTGACGTACATGGCGAGCGCGAGGGCCGGGATGCCCAGGGCCGTCTTGAGCCAGCCGAGCAGCGTGGTGTTGTGGGTGAAGTAGAGCGGGAAGAGGATCACCGGCTTGATGCCCATGATCACCACCCAGGCCCAGGTGGCCTTGGTGTACGCCTTCAGCCGGCCCGGGTTCTGCGTGCGCCAGGTGAACATCTCGCCGGTCACCGGCCCGAGCATCAGCCCGACCAGCGGCCAGCGCACCAGGGCCGAGACGGCCAGCGCGACGCAGTAGCCGACGTTGTAGAGCAGGCCGGGCAGGTAGAAGTTCTCCGCCTTGCCGGTCTTCATCGAGATCCAGGCGCCGATCGCCACCCCGAAGACCCCGCTGAAGGCGTGCTGGATGGTCTCCCGGCGCAGCAGCCGCAGCACCACGAAGACGCCGGCCAGGCCGAGCGCCGCCCAGGCGGCCGTGGACACCTGGTGGGTGATGTTGAAGGTCAGGATGAAGACCAGGCCGGGCAGGGTCATGTCGACCATGCCCCGGATGCCGCCGAAGGCCTGCATCACGGTGTCCGCGGCCTCCTTGGAGGCGGCGGCCTCGCGGGCGGCGGCCTGCTCGGGGGTCTCCAGGACGGTTTCCGCAGCCCCGGGGGCTCCGGGCGCCCCGGTGTGCTCGACGGCCTCGGACATCTCGACAGCGTTCCCCTCGATCGTCCCGACCACCGAGGTCTCGGCGGTCTGGGCGGCGCGGTCGCCGCCGGGCAGGTTGCTCACGCTCACTCGCTCCCGTGTCCGGCCGGACGCAGCTCGTAGCGCGGGTTGAAGAGCACCCGGCGCCCGCGCGCGTGGCTGATCCGCCCGCTCGCGACGAGCCGGCGGCCCGGCTCGATTCCCACGATCGAGCGACGGCCGAGCCAGACCACGTCCAGCGCGTCGCTGCCGTCGAAGAGCTCCGCCTCCAGCGCCGGCACCCCGGCCCGGGGCCGGAGCGTCACCGTGCGCAGCGTGCCCGCGACGGTGACCAGCTCGCGGTCCCCGCAGCTGGCGATCGGGGTGCAGCCCGACTCCGCCGCGTCCTGGCGCAGCTCCTCGGCCTGGAGCTCCTCGGTGGAGGAGGTCAGCCGGCTGAACATCCGCCGGAAGCGGCCCTGCGGCTGGTCGCTGCTGTTGTCACCACTCATGCCCGAAGGGTACCGGTTCCGGGACGGACGGTGGCAGGTGCGAACGGCCGTCCGGTGGGCCCGGAGAGCCCCTGCGGACGGCCACCGACCCGGCCGGTCAGGCCTCGAAGCGGTAGCCCATGCCCGGTTCGGTGATGAAGTGGCGCGGATGCGAGGGGTCGGTCTCCAGCTTGCGGCGCAGCTGGGCCAGGTAGACCCGCAGGTAGTTGGTCTCGGTCCGGTACGCGGGCCCCCAGACCTCCTGGAGCAGCTGGGTCTGGCTGACCAACCGGCCGGCGTTGCGCACCAGCACCTCCAGCAGGTGCCACTCGGTCGGGGTGAGCCGGACGTCGGCGCCCTCGCGGTTGACCTTCTTGGCCGCGAGGTCGACGGTGAAGGTCTCGGTGGTCACCACCGAGTCGTTCTCCCCCGCCACCGGTTCGGCCCGGCGGACGGCGGCCCGCATCCGGGCCAGCAGCTCGTCCATGCCGAAGGGCTTGGTCACGTAGTCGTCCGCGCCCGCGTCCAGCGCCTCGACCTTCTCGTCGGAGGCGTGCCGGGCGGAGAGCACGATGATCGGCACCCTGGTCCAGCCGCGCAGGCCCCGGATCACCTCGACGCCGTCCATGTCGGGCAGCCCGAGGTCCAGCACCACCACGTCGGGGTGGCGGGCGGCGGCCAGCTCCAGGGCGCTCGCGCCGTCGTGGGCCGCGTCCACCTCGTACTTGCGGGCCTTGAGGTTGATCACCAGGGCGCGGACGATCTGTGGCTCGTCGTCCACGACGAGGACCCGGGTCATGCGGGTTCCGCCTTTCGGTCGTTGGGCTGTCGGGGGTGGTCGGGCAGGGTGACGGCGGGGAGGGTGACGACCATGGTCAGCCCGCCGCCCGGGGTGTCCTCGGCCGCGACGGTGCCGCCCATCGCCTCGACGAAGCCACGCGCCACGGCCAGGCCGAGGCCGACCCCGGCCCCGCGCGGGGCGTCGCCGTACCGCTGGAAGGGCGCGAAGATCCGTTCGCGCGCCTCCTCCGGCACGCCGGGCCCCCGGTCCACGATCCGGAGCTGGACCCGGCTGCCGCCCGAGGAGCCGGCTCCGGCCACCGGTGCCGCCGGCACGGTCAGCTGCTCGGCCTTCACCAGCACCCGGACACCCTCCGGGCTGTACTTGACGGCGTTCTCGATCAGGTTGGCCAGCGAGCGCTCCAGCAGCCCCGCGTCCGCGTGGATCATCGGCAGCGTCTCGGGCACGTCCAGCTGCACCGACTCCAGCGGCACCCCGCCGAGCGCGAAGGGCACCACCTCGTCCAGATCGGTCTCCTGGATCAGCGGGGTCACCGTGCCGGTCTGGAGCCGGCTCATGTCGAGCAGGTTGTTGATCAGGTGGTCGAGCCGGTCGGCGCCGTTCTCGATGCCCTCCAGCAGCTCGGCCTCGTCCGCCTCGTCCCACTCCACGTCCGCCGAGCGGAGCGAGCTGACGGCCGCCTTGATCCCGGCCAGCGGCGTGCGCAGGTCGTGCGAGACGGCGGCCAGCAGAGCGGTGCGGATCCGGTTGCCCTCGGCCTCCCGGCGGGCCGCCGCGGCCTCCCCCGCCAGTCGGCGGCGCTCCAGCAGGACGGCCGCCTGGGCGGCGAAGGCACCGAGCAGGCGCCGGTCGGCGGCGGGCAGCACCCGGCCGCGCAGCACCAGGGCCAGGTGCTCGCCCACCGGCACGTCCACGTCGCCCTGGTCCGGCCGGGCCGGCGGCTGCGGGCCGCTCGCCGCCGCCGTGTGCCAGGGCGAGAGCTCGTCGGGCCGCTCCAGCAGCGCCGCCGCGTCCTGCTGGAAGGTCTCCCGGACCTGTTCGAGCAGCGCCGTCAGCAGCCCGTCCCCGCTCGGGACGCCGCGCAGCACGGTGCCGGCCAGCGCGCTGAGCGTCTGGGCCTCGGTCTGGCTGCGGGCAGCCTGATGGGTCCGTCTGGCCGCCAGGTCGACCACCGAGGCGACCGAGATGCCGACCGCGGTGAAGATCGCCACCGCCAGGATGTTCTGCGGCGCCGAGATGGTGAAGGTGTGCAGCGGCGGGGTGAAGTAGTAGTTCAGCGTGGCCGAGCCGACCAGCGCCGAGGCGATCGCCGGGAAGAGCCCGCCGATCAGCGCCGCGCCGACCGTCACCGACAGGAAGAGCAGCATGTCGGTGGAGAGCCCGAGCCCGTGCAGCTGCACCAGCAGCACCGCGAGCAGCGGCGGCCCGGCCACCCCGATCAGCCAGCCGGCCACGGTACGGGTCCGGCCCAGGTCGGTGACCTTGCGGATCGGCACCCGGCCGCGCCCCTTGGCCGCGTGCTCGTGGGTGACGATGTGCACGTCGATGTCGCCGGAGTCCCGGGTGACCGTCGCGCTCACCCCGGGCCCGTAGATGTACTGCCAGGCCGCCCGGCGGCTGCTGCCGAGCACGATCTGGGTCGCGTTGACCCCCCGGGCGAAGTCCAGCAGCGCCGCAGCGGGGTCGTCCCCCAGCACGGTGTGGAAGCTGCCGCCCAGGCTCTCGAGCAGCGCCCGCTGCTCGATCAGCGCTTGCGGGGAGCCCGAGCCGGCCATCCCGTCCGACCGGGCGATGTGCACCGCCAGCAGCTCGCCCCCGGAGCCCCGGGCCGCGATCCGGGCCGCCCGGCGGATCAGCGTCGCCCCCTCCGGCCCGCCGGTCAGGCCCACCACGATCCGTTCCCTGGCCTGCCAGGTGCCCTCGATGCCCTGCTCGGCCCGGTACCGCTGGAGGTACTCGTCGGCCCGGTCGGCCGTCCAGAGCAGCGCGAGCTCGCGCAGGGCCGTCAGGTTGCCGGGCCGGAAGTAGTTGGCGAGCGCCGCGTCCACCTTCTCCGGCGCGTACACGTTGCCGTGCGCGAGCCGCCGCCGCAGCGCCTGGGGCGACATGTCGACCAGCTCGACCTGGTCGGCCCGCCGCACCACCTCGTCCGGCACGGTCTCGCGCTGGCGCACCCCGGTGATGCCCTCGACCACGTCGCCCAGCGACTCCAGGTGCTGGATGTTGACCGTGGAGACCACGTCGATCCCGGCCGCCAGCAGCTCCTCGACGTCCTCCCAGCGCTTGGCGTTCCGACTGCCCGGCACGTTGGTGTGGGCGAGCTCGTCCACCAGCGCCACCGCCGGGGCCCGGCGCAGCACCGCGTCCAGGTCCATCTCGGTGAAGAGCGCCCCCCGGTGGGTCAGCTCCTGGCGCGGTACGGTCTCCAGCCCCTCGGCCAGCGCCGCCGTCAGCGGCCGGTGGTGGTGCTCGACGAAGCCGACCACCACGTCGGCGCCCCGGCTGACCCGGCGCTGGGCCTCGGCGAGCATGGCGTACGTCTTGCCGACCCCGGGGGCCGCCCCGAGGTAGATCCGCAGCCTGCCGCGTGCCATGCGCACCATTCTTGATCCAGCCCGGGAGCTCCGCCCCCGGACACCAGTTCGCTGGTTTCGAGACTACGGCCTACCGGCCGGATATCCCCTGATCAGAGCAGTGAAGTGGCAGTTTTAGCAGCTTTTTGACGGTAAAGAACGCGAGACCGCCTGCGACCCCGGGGGTGGCCCGCCGGGCTGCGGAGTCCCCTGTGCTCCGCAGAACGTCAATGCCCCGCCCCCGGGGTCACGAAGGCGATCTCGCATCTTTGACGCGTGTCACGGGGGAAAGGTTGCACCCTCGGACCAAAAATCTGCAGATTTCTGAGAGGCGCCTGAGAACGGGGAGGTTCCGCCCCGTTCAGCCCCTGGTCGGTGCCCCTTGCAACGGCGTCGCGGACGGCGAGGCCGTGGGCGTGCTGCCCGGCGTGCTGCCGGCCCTGAGCTTCCGGGCCTGGTCGGCCAGCTGACCAGCCGCCTGGCGGAACGCTCCCTGGACGCTCACGTCGGCGGTCGGCTTGTCGCCCAGCCGCTCCACCATCATCACCACCAGCCGGTTGCCGACCACCTGACCGGTGATCTCCTCCACCAGCACGCGGTCGCTCTGCAGCCGCACCGCCACCGCGTTCGGCGTCCGGTCCTCCACGGTCCAGCCCGAACCGTCCGTCGTGCAGGCCCCCGCACTGGCCACGCCGGCCCCGGCGCTGGCAGCGGCCGCCGGCGAGTCGTACTCCACCAGGTACTGCTGCGCGAACGCACCCTGGCCGGCCAGCCCCGAGTACCTGAACTCCCAGTGCCGCAACGCGCCCGACCGCTCCACCAACGCCGCCGCGCACCCTTCGGAGATCGACAGCGGCACCGCTGACGCCCCGTTCGCCCGCTGGTCCGCCGCGGACAGCGGCGGCGCGAGGGGCGGGGCGAGGGGCGTGCCGGAAGCGGACGGCGAGGCCGAGGAGGCAGCCGAGGCCCCACGGTCGAGGACCGCCGTCGGATTCTCCGTCAGCCGCGTCCACGGACCGTACAGAGCCGCCGCCGTCGGCAGCTGCTCGGTCGGCAAGAGCATCGAGAACCCCGCCTGATCCAGCAACAGCCCCTGGGGCGTCGGAGTCGCCGCCGCGCTCCCCGAGGAGAGCGGCGCCGGGCCGGGCAGCTCGATCACCGGCGAGAGCGTGTGCTCGGCGCCCGAGCCCGAGGTCGACACCCCCGTGTCCGAACCGCCGGAGAACAGGCTCCAGCCGAGCAGCAGACTGCACGTCACGGCGCCCGTGAGCACCGTGATCCCGCCGTGCCGCAACCGTCGGCGCCGCGCCGCCCGCCGCACCAACTGAGCCGCCGGCGGGGGCCGCAGACCGGTGGTCAGCTCGGCCCGGACGCCGCTGAACATCTCCTCGAGTCGCGCCGCACTGATCGTCGGCCGATCCAGCTCGTCCATGATGAGTGTCGTCCTCTCAAGCATGAGCGTTCGCCGTCTCGGTCAACGCCGTCCCGACCGGACGAGTTTCCTTCCCCCCTCGTCGAGTATCCGCCCGGGCCGCCGACACCTTGGCCGGCTCGACCTTCCCGGACGCCGCACCCACCGGAGCCGCCTCCGTCGCCGGACCGCCCTCGGCCTCCTCGCCCAGCAGCAGCGCCAACGCCTGCCGCCCCCGGTGCAGCCGCGCCTTCACCGTCCCGACCGGCACGCCCTCCTCGGCGGCGATCTCCGCCACCGACCTACCCCCCATGTGATGCAGCACCAGCGCCGACCGCTGCGCCTCCGGCAACTTCCGCAGCGCCTCGACCAACGCCACCGACTCCGGCCCCGGCTCGGGCACCGGACTCGCCGCCCCGTGCCGCACCCAGCTCCGCAACGCCGTCCTGGTCCGCCGCCACCGACTGATCGCGATCCGCTGCCCGGTCAGCCTGATCCAGGCCACCGGGTTCTCGTACTTGGTGAGCCGGTCCCAGTGGTCCCAAGCTCGGACGAACGCCTCCTGGGCGGCGTCCTGCGCCTCCCCCAGGTCACCCGTCAGCGCGTACAGGTGCGCGACGAGATGACCGTAAGCACTCTCGTAGAACGCTCTGAACTCGTCCTCAGCCCCGCGGTCACCGCCCATGACGCGTCAGTGTGCCTTGGACCGGCTCAGGTGGCAACCGTTCGTGTCGTATCTCTTGGATTTAGGCCCGAACATCATCTTCCGGAAACGCAAAGAAGCCCCATCCGGTCTCCCGGATGGGGCTTCTCCACAATGATTGTTCGGCGGCGTCCTACTCTCCCACAGGGTCCCCCCTGCAGTACCATCGGCGCTGTGAGGCTTAGCTTCCGGGTTCGGAATGTAACCGGGCGTTTCCCTCACGCTATGACCACCGAAACACTATGAAACTATCCGACCGCACCACACTCTCCATGAGCATGGGGTCGTTGTTTCAGAACAACACAGTGGACGCGAGCAACTGAGGACAAGCCCTCGGCCTATTAGTACCGGTCAGCTCCACCCATTACTGGGCTTCCACATCCGGCCTATCAACCCAGTCGTCTACTGGGAGCCTTACCCTCTCAAGGAGGTGGGAACATTCATCTCGAAGCAGGCTTCCCGCTTAGATGCTTTCAGCGGTTATCCCTCCCGAACGTAGCCAACCAGCCATGCCCTTGGCAGGACAACTGGCACACCAGAGGTTCGTCCGTCCCGGTCCTCTCGTACTAGGGACAGCCCTTCTCAATATTCCTACGCGCACAGCGGATAGGGACCGAACTGTCTCACGACGTTCTAAACCCAGCTCGCGTACCGCTTTAATGGGCGAACAGCCCAACCCTTGGGACCTACTCCAGCCCCAGGATGCGACGAGCCGACATCGAGGTGCCAAACCATCCCGTCGATATGGACTCTTGGGGAAGATCAGCCTGTTATCCCCGGGGTACCTTTTATCCGTTGAGCGACGGCGCTTCCACAAGCCACCGCCGGATCACTAGTCCCTGCTTTCGCACCTGCTCGACCCGTCGGTCTCACAGTCAAGCTCCCTTGTGCACTTACACTCAACACCTGATTGCCAACCAGGCTGAGGGAACCTTTGGGCGCCTCCGTTACTCTTTAGGAGGCAACCGCCCCAGTTAAACTACCCACCAGACACTGTCCCTGATCCGGATCACGGACCCAGGTTAGACATCCAGCACGACCAGAGTGGTATTTCAACGATGACTCCACCATGACTGGCGTCACGGCTTCACAGTCTCCCACCTATCCTACACAAGCCGAACCGAACACCAATATCAAGCTATAGTAAAGGTCCCGGGGTCTTTCCGTCCTGCTGCGCGAAACGAGCATCTTTACTCGTAATGCAATTTCACCGGGCCTATGGTTGAGACAGTCGAGAAGTCGTTACGCCATTCGTGCAGGTCGGAACTTACCCGACAAGGAATTTCGCTACCTTAGGATGGTTATAGTTACCACCGCCGTTTACTGGCGCTTAAGTTCTCAGCTTCGCCGTGACGAATCACGACTAACCGGTCCCCTTAACGTTCCAGCACCGGGCAGGCGTCAGTCCGTATACATCGCCTTACGGCTTCGCACGGACCTGTGTTTTTAGTAAACAGTCGCTTCTCGCTGGTCTCTGCGGCCGGCCCCAGCTCACGGAGTAAATCCGATCACCAGCTCCGGCCCCCCTTCTCCCGAAGTTACGGGGGCATTTTGCCGAGTTCCTTAACCATAGTTCACCCGAACGCCTCGGTATTCTCTACCTGACCACCTGAGTCGGTTTGGGGTACGGGCCGCCATGAAACTCGCTAGAGGCTTTTCTCGACAGCATAGGATCATCCACTTCACCACAATCGGCTCGGCATCAGGTCTCAGACTATTGTTGTGCGGATTTGCCTACACAACGCCCTACACCCTTACCCCGGGACAACCACCGCCCGGGCTGGACTACCTTCCTGCGTCACCCCATCGCTCAGCTACTACCCTGTTGGGTCAGCGGCTCCACCACGTCCCTTCGTCCGAAGACTCCGGGCCGGCTTCACGGCTTTAGCATTCAGAGGTTCGCCGTTGGCGCTTCAAAGCGGGTACGGGAATATCAACCCGTTGTCCATCGACTACGCCTGTCGGCCTCGCCTTAGGTCCCGACTTACCCTGGGCAGATCAGCTTGACCCAGGAACCCTTGGTCAATCGGCGCAAGAGTTTCCCACTCTTGTATCGCTACTCATGCCTGCATTCTCACTCGTGAACCGTCCACAACTGGATTCCTCCGCTGCTTCACCCGGCACACGACGCTCCCCTACCCATCACAGCCCCCGTTGGGGGTATTGCTGCAATGACACGACTTCGGTGGTGTGCTTGAGCCCCGCTACATTGTCGGCGCGGAATCACTTGACCAGTGAGCTATTACGCACTCTTTCAAGGGTGGCTGCTTCTAAGCCAACCTCCTGGTTGTCTCTGCGACTCCACATCCTTTCCCACTTAGCACACGCTTAGGGACCTTAGTCGGTGTTCTGGGCTGTTTCCCTCTCGACCATGGAGCTTATCCCCCACAGTCTCACTGCCACGCTCTCACTTACCGGCATTCGGAGTTTGGCTAAGGTCAGTAACCCGGTGAGGCCCATCGCCTATCCAGTGCTCTACCTCCGGCAAGAAACACGTGACGCTGCACCTAAATGCATTTCGGGGAGAACCAGCTATCACGGAGTTTGATTGGCCTTTCACCCCTAACCACAGGTCATCCCCCAGGTTTTCAACCCTGGTGGGTTCGGTCCTCCACACGGTCTTACCCGCGCTTCAACCTGCCCATGGCTAGATCACTCCGCTTCGGGTCTTGGGCGTGCAACTCAATCGCCCTATTCGGACTCGCTTTCGCTACGGCTACCCCACACGGGTTAACCTCGCTACACACCGCAAACTCGCAGGCTCATTCTTCAAAAGGCACGCAGTCACGAGACACACAGCAAGCTGCATGTCCGACGCTCCCACGGCTTGTAGGCACACGGTTTCAGGTACTATTTCACTCCGCTCCCGCGGTACTTTTCACCATTCCCTCACGGTACTATCCGCTATCGGTCACCAGGGAATATTTAGGCTTAGCGGGTGGTCCCGCCAGATTCACACGGGATTTCTCGGGCCCCGTGCTACTTGGGAGAAGCTCAAGCGAGCCGTACAGATTTCGTCTACGGGGGTCTTACCCTCTACGCCGGACCTTTCGCATGTCCTTCGACTATCCATACGGTTTCTGACTCGCCCAACTGCCGGCAGACAGCTGAAGAACTTTCCCACGACCCCACATTGGCAACCCCTGCCGGGTCTCACACCAATATGGTTTAGCCTCATCCGGTTTCGCTCGCCACTACTCCCGGAATCACGGTTGTTTTCTCTTCCTGAGGGTACTGAGATGTTTCACTTCCCCTCGTTCCCTCCACACACCCTATGTGTTCAGGTGCGGGTGACAGCCCATGACGACTGCCGGGTTCCCCCATTCGGAAACCCCCGGATCAAAGCCTGGTTGACGACTCCCCGGGGACTATCGCGGCCTCCCACGTCCTTCATCGGTTCCTGGTGCCAAGGCATCCACCGTGCGCCCTTAAAAACTTGGCCACAGATGCTCGCGTCCACTGTGCAGTTCTCAAACAACGACCAGTCCCCCACCCTCGACCCGCACAAGGCGGCTCTCAAGTGAGACCGGCGATCACTGAAGCAACGACATCAAGCCGTTCCCTCAGGACCCAACAACGTGCCCGACCCACCAGACTCTGGATACGCTTTCCACGCCGAAGCAGTACTAACGAACCATCACCCAGTGTGCCGAATAGTCAACGTTCCACCCATGAGCTAGCACTCGAAGACATTCGCTCCGAGCTGCTGTGTGCTCCTTAGAAAGGAGGTGATCCAGCCGCACCTTCCGGTACGGCTACCTTGTTACGACTTCGTCCCAATCGCTGGTCCCACCTTCGACGGCTCCCTCCCAAGGGTTAGGCCACCGGCTTCGGGTGTTACCGACTTTCGTGACGTGACGGGCGGTGTGTACAAGGCCCGGGAACGTATTCACCGCAGCATGCTGATCTGCGATTACTAGCAACTCCAACTTCATGGGGTCGAGTTGCAGACCCCAATCCGAACTGAGGCCGGCTTTTTGGGATTCGCTCCGCCTCGCGGCATCGCAGCCCTTTGTACCGACCATTGTAGCACGTGTGCAGCCCAAGACATAAGGGGCATGATGATTTGACGTCGTCCCCACCTTCCTCCGAGTTGACCCCGGCAGTCTCCTGTGAGTCCCCATCACCCCGAAAGGCATGCTGGCAACACAGAACAAGGGTTGCGCTCGTTGCGGGACTTAACCCAACATCTCACGACACGAGCTGACGACAACCATGCACCACCTGTATACCGACCACAAGGGGGCGACTATCTCTAGCCGTTTCCGGTATATGTCAAGCCTTGGTAAGGTTCTTCGCGTTGCGTCGAATTAAGCCACATGCTCCGCTGCTTGTGCGGGCCCCCGTCAATTCCTTTGAGTTTTAGCCTTGCGGCCGTACTCCCCAGGCGGGGAACTTAATGCGTTAGCTGCGGCACCGACGACGTGGAATGTCGCCAACACCTAGTTCCCAACGTTTACGGCGTGGACTACCAGGGTATCTAATCCTGTTCGCTCCCCACGCTTTCGCTCCTCAGCGTCAGTAATGGCCCAGAGATCCGCCTTCGCCACCGGTGTTCCTCCTGATATCTGCGCATTTCACCGCTACACCAGGAATTCCGATCTCCCCTACCACACTCTAGCCTGCCCGTATCGAATGCAGACCCGGGGTTAAGCCCCGGGCTTTCACATCCGACGCGACAGGCCGCCTACGAGCTCTTTACGCCCAATAATTCCGGACAACGCTCGCACCCTACGTATTACCGCGGCTGCTGGCACGTAGTTAGCCGGTGCTTCTTCTGCAGGTACCGTCACTTGCGCTTCTTCCCTGCTGAAAGAGGTTTACAACCCGAAGGCCGTCATCCCTCACGCGGCGTCGCTGCATCAGGCTTTCGCCCATTGTGCAATATTCCCCACTGCTGCCTCCCGTAGGAGTCTGGGCCGTGTCTCAGTCCCAGTGTGGCCGGTCGCCCTCTCAGGCCGGCTACCCGTCGTCGCCTTGGTGGGCCGTTACCCCACCAACAAGCTGATAGGCCGCGGGATCATCCTGCACCGCCGGAGCTTTCCACCAACCCCCATGCGGAGGAAGGTCATATCCGGTATTAGACCTCGTTTCCAAGGCTTGTCCCAGAGTGCAGGGCAGATTTCCCACGTGTTACTCACCCGTTCGCCACTAATCCACTCCGAAGAGCTTCATCGTTCGACTTGCATGTGTTAAGCACGCCGCCAGCGTTCGTCCTGAGCCAGGATCAAACTCTCCGTGAATGTTTTCCGGACCAAGCCGGGTGACACTCGCGTTGAGCGGCACGGCAACCACCGGAATAGGGTGATCCCGCGCACTGCGTCCTCGCTGTGTTTTGTTACTAAAGGAATCTCCAACCCCGATCCCGAAGGACCAAGGCCGGGGATGTCAACATATCTGGCGTTGACTTTTGGCACGCTGTTGAGTTCTCAAGGAACGGACGCTTCCTTCGAGCCGCCTTCCGGCGAGGCCCTCCGGGCTTCGTTCTTTCGTGTTTCCCAGCTTACCAGATGTTTTCCGCGCGATTTCCGCCGGGCTCTTTCTGGTTTGCTTTCCGCCTTTCGGCGCTCCCGAACTCTATCAGAGTTCTTCGGCCGCTTTCCCGCTCTTCCATTCGAGTCAATCGAATTTCGGAGCGAGACCCACCGGCCGTGGGGCAACCCGGAGAACATTACGCACCGGGCCACCCCACGTCAAACCGGGTGGATCAGACCTCGACGACGACCGGCAGGATCATCGGGCGGCGGCGATAGTTGTCCGCGACCCACTTGCCGATCGTGCGGCGGACCAGCTGCTGGACCTGGCGGACCTCGAGGACGCCGTCGCTCGCGGAGCGGGCGAGTGCCTCCTCCAGCTTGGCGACGACGGGCGCGAAGGCCGCGTCCTCGATGCCGGAGCCGCGGGCCTGGATGGTGGGGCCGCTGACCATCTTGCCGCTGTTGGAGTCGACCACGACGAAGACGGAGATGAAGCCCTCCTCGCCGAGGATGCGGCGGTCCTTGAGCGAGGCCTCCGTCACGTCGCCGACCGAGGAGCCGTCGACGTAGACGTAGCCGGCCTGGACCTTGCCGACGATCTTGGCGACGCCCTTGTCCAGGTCGACCACCACGCCGTCCTCGGCGATGACCGTGCGGTTCTTCGGGATGCCCGTCTTGATGCCGAGGTCGGCGCAGGCGCGCAGGTGGCGCCATTCGCCGTGGACCGGCATCAGGTTCTTGGGCTTGCAGATGTTGAAGAAGTACAGCAGCTCGCCGGCCGAGGCGTGGCCGGAGACGTGCACCTTGGCGTTGCCCTTGTGCACGACGTTGGCGCCCCAGCGGGTCAGGCCGTTGATGACGCGGTAGATCGCGGTCTCGTTGCCCGGGATGAGCGAGGAGGCCATGATCACGGTGTCGCCCTCGACGATCCGGATCTGGTGGTCGCGGTTGGCCATCCGGGAGAGGGCGGCCATCGGCTCGCCCTGCGAGCCGGTGCAGACCAGGACGACGTCCTTCTCGGGGAGGTCGTCGAGGGTCTTCACGTCCACGATCAGGTTGCCGGGCACCTTCAGGTAGCCGAGGTCACGGGCGATGCCCATGTTCCTGACCATCGAACGGCCGACGAAGGCGACCTTGCGGCCGTACTCGTGGGCCGCGTCGAGCACCTGCTGGATGCGGTGCACGTGGCTGGCGAAGGAGGCGACGATGATCCGGCGCTCCGCGTTGGCGAAGACGTTCCGCAGGGCCGCGGAGATGTCGCGCTCGTGCGGGATGAAGCCGGGGACCTCGGCGTTGGTGGAGTCCACCAGCAGGAGGTCCATGCCCTCCTCCGCGAGCTTCGCGAAGGCCGGCAGGTCGGTCAGGCGGCCGTCCAGCGGGAGCTGGTCCATCTTGAAGTCACCGGTGGCGACGACCATGCCGGCCGGGGTGCGGATGGCCACGGCCAGCGCGTCCGGGATGGAGTGGTTGACGGCGATGAACTCGCAGTCGAAGGGGCCGATGCGCTCGCGCTCGCCCTCCTTGACCTCCAGCACGTAGGGCCGGATCCGGTGCTCGGCGAGCTTGGCCTCGATCAGGGCGAGGGTCAGCTTGGAGCCGATCAGCGGGATGTCCGGGTTCTCCCGGAGCAGGAACGGGACGGCACCGATGTGGTCCTCGTGCCCGTGGGTCAGGACGATGCCGTCGATCTTGTCCAGGCGGTCCCGGATGGACGAGAAGTCCGGCAGGATCAGGTCGATGCCCGGCTGCTCGGCCTCGGGGAAGAGGACGCCGCAGTCGACGATGAGCAGCCGGCCGGCGTGCTCGAAGACCGTCATGTTGCGGCCGATCTCGCCGAGACCGCCGAGCGGCGTGATCCGCAGCGCCCCTTCCTTGAGGGCGGGGGGCGTGCCGAGTTCGGGATGCGGGTGGCTCAAAGAACTCTCCTCACGACGCACGCCGTCTGCGGCAGAGGGTCCTCCCCTGAAGACATGTGGCGTGCGTGCTTTCGTTGGTTGCCTGCTTACCGGGTCTACTCGCGCCTTCCGTCCGGTCCAGCGGCGGCCCGGTGGGGGCCGGCGAGCCGGGGGCGCGCACGTCTCGTCGTTACAGGTGTACCCCGCCGGCGGCGAGATCCTCCTTCAGGCGGGCGATCTCCTCGGGCGTGGCGGAGACCAGCGGCAGCCGCAGCGGCCCGGCCGGGTGGCCCTGGAGGCCGAGGGCGGCCTTGCTCAGGATGACGCCCTGGGTGCGGAACATCCCGGTGAAGACCGGGAGCAGCGACTGGTGGATCGCGGTGGCCTCGGCCACCCGGCCCGCCGTGTACGCCTCGATCAGCGCGCGCAGCTGGGCGGCGGCCACGTGGCCGACCACGCTCACCACGCCGGCGGCGCCGACCGAGAGCAGCGGGAGGTTGAGGATGTCGTCGCCGGAGTACCAGGCCAGGCCGGAGCGGGCGATCGCCCAGGAGGCGGCACCGAGGTCGCCCTTGGCGTCCTTGTTGGCGACGATCCGCGGGTGCTCGCCGAGCCGGACCAGCGTCTCGTGGCTGATGGCCACCCCGCTGCGGCCGGGGATGTCGTACAGCATCACGGGCAGCCCGGTGGCGTCGGCCACGGCTGTGAAGTGCTGGTACAGGCCCTCCTGCGGGGGCTTGTTGTAGTACGGGGTGACCACCAGCAGGCCGTGGGCACCGGCGGCCTCGGCCTGCCGGGCGAGCTCCAGGCTGTGGTGGGTGTCGTTGGTGCCGCAGCCGGCCACGATGTGCGCCCTGTCCCCTACCGCCTCCACCACGGCGCGGACGAGCTGGGCCTTCTCGGCGTCGCTGGTGGTCGGGGACTCACCGGTGGTGCCGTTGAGGACGAGTCCGTCGTTGCCGGAGTCGACCAGGTGCGCGGCCAGGCGCTGGGCGCCGTCGAGGTCGAGCGCGCCGTCGGGCGTGAAGGGGGTCACCATCGCGGTGAGGACCCGGCCGAAGGGAGTCTGGGGGGTGGAGGTCGGAGCCATGGGTCCAAAACTACTCGTACGGGACGGGTCGACACCCAGGGCGGTCCAGGGTTCGGACAGCCGGGGGCTCCGCGAACCGGCCGTGGGCGCGGGAAAGGGGGCCGGACATGGGATTCCGGTGCTGCGTGCTCGGGGGTTCAGGCAGCACCGGAATCCTTGTCCTGAGGTTAGGGAGCGGCCAGGCGCGCTGCAATCCAGACATGCCAGAAGAGCCGCCCATATGCCAATCGACCCAGGTCAGGGAGCGACGCGACCGTGCTCGTTGAAGGCCGCATGGGTGAGGGGCATGAGCTTGGCCCACTCCTCCTCCATCGCCTCGGCGACCATCTCGATCTCCCGCTGGGGGAAGGACGGCACCTTGGCGTTCTCGGCCTTGGTGCGCAGCGAGAGGAAGTGCATCAGCGAGCGGGCGTTGCAGGTGGCGTACATCGAGGAGAACAGGCCGACCGGGAGGACGGCGCGGGCCACCTCGCGGGCCACGCCCTCGGCGAGCATCGCCTGGTAGGACGCGTAGGCCGCGGTGTAGGCCGACTCCATCTGCTCGGCGACCACGGCCTGCTGCTTGTCGGTGCCGTCGACGAACTCGTACCGGCCGGGGCGGCCCTGCTGGACGAGCTTGCGGTCGGCGCCGGGGACGTAGAAGACCGGCTGCAGCTCGCGGTAGCGGCCGGACTCCTCGTTGTAGGACCAGCCGCTGCGGTGCCGGTGGAACTCACGGAAGACGAAGATCGGCGCACTGATGAAGAAGGTCATCGAGTTGTGCTCGAAGGGGGTGCCGTGGCGGTCCCGCATCAGGAAGTTGATCAGGCCCTTGGACTTCTCCGGGTCCTGCTGGAGGGCCTCCAGGGACTGCTCGCCCGCGGTGGAGACCCGGGCGGCCCAGATCACGTCGGAGTCCTGGGCGGCGCTGCGGACCAGGTCGACGGTGACATCGCTGCGGAAGGTGGGGGCCTGCTCGACTGCGTCGTTCACGCGGTTGTTCCTCAGGTTCGGCGGCACGTAACTAGACACCAAGGGTAGAGCCCGTGGCGTGCAGCTTGATCGCGTGCTGCATGGTCTTGCGGGCGCGGGGCACGTCGCCGGCGTCGGCGTAGGCCACCGCGAGGCGGAACCAGACCCGCCAGTCGCCGGGGGTGGCCTCGGCCTCGGCCTGGCGGCGGGCGAAGACGGCGTCGGCGCTGGCGCGGTCGATCCGGCCTCCGCTGGTGCGCTTGAGCTCGTCCACCGGGAGGCCGCCCTCGGCCTCCAGCTCGCGGGCGAGCTGCTCGCTGGCCCTGCCGAAGCGGACGGTCTGGCGGAGGAACCAGACGCCGATGGCCGGGATGACGAAGGCGCAGAGGCCGATGCCGATGCCCAGCGGCTTGCCGGTGGCGATCAGCTGGACGCCCTCGCCTATGCAGATGAGGGAGACCAGCAGCAGGACGCCGGAGAGGATGAAGAAGCCGGTGCGCGAAGTCATCAGAGGGGTCTCACAGGTCCAGGAAGTGCTCGAGGCCGAAGGTCAGCCCCGGGGTGTCGACGACCTTGCGGGCGCCGAGCAGGATGCCGGGCATGAAGCAGCTGTGGTGCAGCGAGTCGTGCCGCAGGGTGAGCGTCTCGCCGGTGTCGCCGAGCAGCACCTCCTGGTGGGCCAGCAGGCCGCGCAGGCGGACCGAGTGCACCGGCACGCCGTCCACGTCGGCGCCGCGGGCGCCGGGCAGGCCGTGGGTGGTCGGGTCGGTCTGCCGGGGCAGGCCGGCCTCGGCGCGGGCTGCCGCGATCAGCTGGGCGGTCCGGGCGGCGGTGCCGGAGGGGGCGTCGGCCTTGTTGTTGTGGTGCAGCTCGACGACCTCGACGGTCTCGAAGTACTTCGCCGCGGTCTGGGCGAACTTCATCGCGAGCACGGCGCCGATGGAGAAGTTCGGCGCGATCAGCACGCCGACCTCGGGCGCGGCGGCCAGCCAGCCGCGCAGGGTGGCCAGCCGCTCCTCGGTCCAGCCGGTGGTGCCGGTGACCACGTGGATGCCGTTGGCCACGCAGTACTCGAGGTTGGCCATCACCGCGTCGGGGTGGGTCAGCTCGACGGCCACCCGGGTGCCGGCCTCGGTGAGCGCCGCCAGCTTGTCGGCCCGGCCCAGGGTGGCCACCAGGTCCATGTCCTCGGCCGCGCCGACGGCCTTGACGGCCTCCGAGCCGATCCGGCCGCTCGCGCCGATGACGGCGACACGCAGGGTCATAACAGGGGTCCCTTCGGCGAGTGGAGTCGCTCAGGCGAGCAGGTCGGCGAGCTTGGCGGCCCGCTTGTCGGTGATCGGGCCGATCAGGGCCAGCGAGGGGCGGTGGGCGCCCAGCACGTCCCGGGCCACGGCGTGCACGTCCTCCAGGGTGACCGAGGCGATCTTCGCCAGCATGTCGTCCACCGAGAGGTGGTGGCCGTAGGCCAGCTCGGCCTTGCCGATCCGGTTCATCAGCGAGCCGGTGTCCTCCATGCCGAGCACGGTGGAGCCGGAGATCTGGCCGATCGCGCGGCGCAGCTCCTCCTCGGTGATGCCCTCGGCGACCACCTTGGCGAGCTCCTCGCGGCAGATCCGCAGCACCTCCTCGACCCGCTTGGGCTGGCAGCCGGCGTAGATGCCGAACAGGCCGCTGTCGGCGTAGGAGGAGGAGTACGAGTAGACCGAGTAGGCCAGGCCGCGCTTCTCCCGGACCTCCTGGAACAGGCGCGAGCTCATGCCGCCGCCGAGGGCCGCGTTGAGCACGCCCATCGCCCAGCGGCGCTCGTCGTGCCGGGGCACGCCGGGCACGCCGAGCACCAGGTGGGCCTGCTCGGTCGGGCGGTTGAGCACCTCGACCTTGCCGGCCGTGCGCAGCGCCTTGACGCCGCGGCGGGCCTCGGCCGGGTGGCCCTCGGACTTGGCCAGCACCTCGGCGAAGGCCTTCTCGACCTGGCGGACGACCTTGGCGTGGTCGAGGTTGCCGGCGGCGGCGACCACCAGGTGCTCGGGCTTGTAGCGGCGCTTGTAGAAGCCCGCGATCTGGTCCCGGCTGAGGTTGGTGACCGTCTCCTGGGTGCCCAGGATCGGGCGGCCGAGCGGCGAGGAGCCGTAGATGACCTGGGCGAACAGGTCGTGCACCACGTCGCCCGGGTCGTCCTCGGCCATCGCCATCTCCTCGAGGATGACGCCGCGCTCGGCCTCCACGTCCTCGGGGCGGATCAGCGAGCCGGTGAGCATGTCGCAGACCACGTCGATGGCCAGCGGCAGGTCGGTGTCGAGCACCCGCGCGTAGTAGCAGGTGTTCTCCTTGGCGGTGAAGGCGTTCATCTCACCGCCGACGGCGTCCAGGGCGGCCGAGATGTCCAGCGCGCTGCGCCGCTCGGTGCCCTTGAAGAGCAGGTGCTCCAGGTAGTGCGTGGCGCCGTTCAGGACGGGCGTCTCGTCGCGCGAGCCGACGCCGACCCAGATGCCGAAGGTCGCCGAGCGGACCGTCGGCAGCGTCTCGGTGACGACCCGCAGGCCGCCGGGGAGCACGGTCCGCCGGACCGTGCCGGCGCCGTCGACGCCCTTGAGCAGCGTCCGGGTGGTGCCGGGGCGCTGGTGTGCTGCCGAGGCCTGAGCCACGAGGTGTTCCTCTCGAAAAAACAAAGACAACAGGGTGCGGCCCGTACGCCGCGAGGGGCGTACGGGCCGCGGAGAGTCAGTCAGGGACTCACTCGGAGGCGGCCTCGCCGCCCTCCTCGCCCTCGACGACCGGGATCAGCGAGAGCTTGCCGCGCGGGTCGATCTCGGCGATCTCGACCTGCACCTTGGCGCCGACGCCGAGCACGTCCTCGACGTTCTCCACGCGCTTGCCACCGGCGAGCTTGCGGATCTGCGAGATGTGCAGCAGGCCGTCCTTGCCCGGCATGAGCGACACGAACGCGCCGAACGTCGTGGTCTTCACCACGGTGCCCAGGTAGCGCTCGCCGACCTCCGGCATGGTCGGGTTGGCGATCTGGTTGATCGTCGTACGGGCAGCCTCCGCCGAGGGACCGTCGACCGCACCGATGTAGATGGTGCCGTCGTCCTCGATGGTGATGTCCGCGCCGGTGTCCTCCTGGATCTGGTTGATCATCTTGCCCTTGGGGCCGATGACCTCACCGATCTTGTCCACCGGGATCTTGATGGTGATGATGCGCGGCGCGTTCGGCGACATCTCGTCGGGCGCGTCGATGGCCTCGTTCATCACATCGAGGATGTGCAGACGGGCGTCCTTGGCCTGCTTGAGGGCGGCGGCCAGGACGGAGGCCGGGATGCCGTTCAGCTTGGTGTCCAGCTGGAGGGCGGTGATGAAGTTGCGGGTACCGGCGACCTTGAAGTCCATGTCACCGAACGCGTCCTCGGCGCCGAGGATGTCGGTCAGCGCGACGTAGTGCGTCTCGCCGTCGATCTCCTGGGAGATGAGGCCCATGGCGATGCCGGCGACGGCGGCCTTGAGCGGCACACCGGCGTTCAGCAGCGACATGGTGGAGGCGCAGACCGAGCCCATCGAGGTGGAGCCGTTGGAGCCCAGCGCCTCGGAGACCTGGCGGATCGCGTAGGGGAACTCCTCGCGGGTCGGCAGCACGGGCAGGATCGCCCGCTCGGCCAGCGCGCCGTGGCCGATCTCGCGGCGCTTCGGCGAACCGACGCGGCCGGTCTCGCCGACCGAGTACGGCGGGAAGTTGTAGTTGTGCATGTAGCGGCGACGCGTCTCCGGGGAGAGCGTGTCGAGCTGCTGCTCCATGCGGAGCATGTTGAGGGTGGTGACGCCCAGGATCTGGGTCTCGCCACGCTCGAACAGCGCGGAACCGTGCACGCGCGGGATGGCCTCGACCTCGGCGGCCAGGGTGCGGATGTCGGTGACGCCGCGGCCGTCGATGCGGACCTTGTCCTTGATGACGCGCTCGCGGACGATCTTCTTGGTCAGCGCGTTGTAGGCGGCGCTGATCTCCTTCTCGCGGCCCTCGAACTCCGGCAGCAGCTTCTCGGCGGCGATCGCCTTGACACGGTCCAGCTCGTTCTGGCGCTCCTGCTTGCCCGCGATGGTCAGCGCCTTGGCCAGCTCGCCCTTGACGGCGGTGGTCAGCGCGGCCAGCACGTCGTCCTGGTAGTCCAGGAAGACCGGGAACTCGCCGGTGGGCTTGGCGGCCTGGGCGGCCAGCTTGGTCTGCGCGGCGCACAGGACCTTGATGAACGGCTTCGCGGCCTCGAGACCGGCGGCGACGACATCCTCGGTCGGCGCCTCGGCGCCGCCCTCGACCAGCTTGATGGTCTTGTCCGTGGCCTCGGCCTCGACCATCATGATCGCGACGTCGCCGTCCGGCAGGGTGCGGCCGGCCACGACCATGTCGAAGACGGCGTCCTCGAGCTCGGTGTGGGTCGGGAAGGCCACCCACTGGCCCTTGATCAGCGCGACGCGGACGCCGCCGATCGGGCCGGAGAACGGCAGGCCGGCCAGCTGGGTGGACGCGGAGGCGGCGTTGATGGCCACCACGTCGTACAGGTGGTCCGGGTTGAGCGCCATGACCGTCACGACGACCTGGATCTCGTTGCGCAGGCCCTTGACGAAGGACGGGCGCAGCGGGCGGTCGATCAGGCGGCAGGTGAGGATCGCGTCCTCGGAGGGCCGGCCCTCACGACGGAAGAACGAGCCGGGGATGCGGCCCGCGGCGTACATCCGCTCCTCGACGTCCACCGTCAGCGGGAAGAAGTCGAAGTGCTCCTTCGGCTGCTTGGAGGCGCTGGTGGCCGACAGCACCATGGTGTCGTCGTCCAGGTAGGCCACGGCGGAGCCGGCGGCCTGACGAGCCAGGCGGCCGGTCTCGAAACGGATGGTACGGGTGCCGAAGCTGCCGTTGTCGATGACGGCCTCGGCGTAGAACACGTTCTCTTCCACCTGGAAGATCTCCTCTTTCGTACGTCTCCCGAGGAGCGCCCCTGCGCTCACCCACCTGCGGCCCGGGCAGTCTGGGCCGGTCTTCGATCGAAGCCCCCGGGCCGTCCGCTGTGGGGACTCCCGGCGGCCACTACCGAGGACCGGCGCCTCTCGGCTGCGGCGGTCGCGTGTGGACGCTCCTCCGGATGCGGGCGGCTTCCGTTTGAAGCCTTCGGCCCGCTGGGGTGATGTCGTGCTGCCTCACGTCTCGCGGCGTCGTGTCACACGGCGCCAAGAGCGGGCATGCCCCTCACCTTACAAATTCACACCCTACTCAGCGCGTCATTACCACGCGTGTGGAGTGCGCTTCCCGGGTCGTCCGGCATGTGGTCATGTCGCGGCCGGCGTCCCGGGGATGCAGCGAAGGGCGGCTCCCCGGAGAGGGGAGCCGCCCCAGCGCGGCGGTCTTAGCGGGCGCCGCCGGCGGCACCGCGACGGATGCCCAGGCGGTCGACGAGCGTACGGAAGCGCTCGATGTCCTTCTTGGCCAGGTACTGCAGCAGGCGGCGACGCTGGCCGACCAGGATCAGCAGGCCACGACGCGAGTGGTGGTCGTGCTTGTGGAACTTGAGGTGCTCGGTCAGGTCCGAGATCCGGCGGGACAGCATCGCGACCTGGACCTCGGGGGAGCCGGTGTCGCCCTCCTTGGTGCCGAACTCGGCGAAGATCTGCTTCTTGACAGCGGCGTCGAGGGCCACAGCAACTCCTTCAGTGGTGATCCGAGCGATCCTGGTCTACGGCACAGGATCTGAGAGGACTCGGTGTCGTACGCGGCGGGCGCGACCCGGGGGCCGCAGCACACGCCAAGAGGCAAGGGTACCAGCCGGGCTCAGCCGGTCGCGCCGCGGATCAGGCCGTACACGTCGAGCACGGCCAGCGCCAGCGGCACCAGGGCGATCAGCGTGAGGCCGTCCACCATGTCCAGGATGCGGCCCCAGAACGGCGAGACGCCCAGCTTGGGCACGATCAGCGCGATCGCGGTGAGGATCGCGGCGCCGGCCGCGATCGAGACGGCCAGCCAGACGGTGCGCATGTCCGCGGAGGTGCCGCCGGCCGCCTTGATGATGAAGAGCGGGGTGTGCAGCGAGAGGCCGACGATCAGCAGGGCCAGGCCGGCCAGGCCGGCGATGACCAGGCTGAAGACCTGCGCGGTGTAGCGGAACAGGCGGGCCCGCAGCATGGTGGCCAGGCCCAGGCTGAGCGCCAGCAGCTCGGCGTACATCCGGTCGCTGAAGCCGAGCACCACGCAGGCGCCGACGATGGTCGCGGCGCAGCCGCCGACCAGGCCGACCAGCACCTCGTGGCCGCGGCGGGCCTGGTGGGCGATCCGCTCGTACTGGACGGCCTCGGCGCGGCCGCTCTCCTCGGTGTAGGCGGTGCCGCGGGTGCGGGTCTGGCCGGGGGCGCTGAAGCCGACGGGCAGGCGGGCGAAGCGGGCCGAGAGGGCCGGCAGGAAGCCGATCACCGAGATGGCGGCCACACCGGTGACGGCGGCGATGTTGGTGGCCGGGGTGTCCGAGAGCAGCACGGCGGCGAAGGTGGCCAGCGTGCCGGCCACGGCCAGGAAGGAGGAGGAGACGAAGACCGAGTCCTTCTCCGGCAGCAGCCCGACCAGCAGGATCGAGACCACCAGCACGGCCACGCAGCCGACCAGCAGCTGGAGCCGGCCCGGGCCGTCGCCCACGTGGGCGACGGGCATGATGCCGGTGCCCGCGATCAGGGTGTGCGGCAGGGCGCCGAGGCCGAGCGCGAGCCCGGCGTCGTGGTCGCCGTAGACCCGGGCCCGGACGGCCGCGAAGGCCACCAGGGTGATCGCCGTCACACCGGAGAGGATGCCCGGCAGGCTGTGCATGTCGTGCCGCAGGTCGGAGTACCAGAGCGCGAAGCCGAGCAGCGCGAGCAGCACGCCCGCCCCGATCAGGCCGAAGCCGCGCATCAGGTCGGTGTTCCAGAACCGGCGGTCGGCCTCGACGGCGCTGGCGATCGCGTCGGCCACGTCGTCGTAGACGGCCGCGGACAGCGACTCGGCGAACGGACGCAGGCTCAGCAGGTCGCCGTCGCGCACCTGCTGGGCGGCCAGCGGCAGACCGCTGTCGAGCACGGTGCCGTCGCGCCGGACCAGGTGGAACCCGGTCGGTGCCCCGTCCACCTGGGTCTGGCCGGACAGCCGCAGCACCTCGGGGTAGACGTCCGCGAGCGGCACGTCCTCCGGCAGTGCGACGTCGATCCGGCTGTCCGGTGCCACGACGGTGACCCGGCAGAATCCGGTCGTTGCGTTTGCGCTCACCGGCGCTCCCCCTTGTTGACTGTGCCTGTACGTCAGCTCTCGCCCGACCGCCCCGGAACTGACACGGGCCGGCCAACAGTTGGCGCGGCGTTACCCTACCGCCCGGTGCGGCGCGCGTCCCTACGGGGCGGGGGATTACCGGTTCGGCCCTTTCGCGCACCCCCTCGGACAGGACCGGTCGGAAAGCGAAACCACCCCGTGCTGGATGTATCGGGGCCGACCAGTAGGATCGGCGCCTGCGCAAGGCGTACGGGGGCGGTTCAGCGCGAACACCCGGGGGCGCCTGCGGTCGACGGAGCGGGGGCGGCGTCAGTTCACAGGGCGACCTCACCCGCACGTATCCCAGTTGCGTGAGGGCTGATGCCGTAGTGAGCGTTGTTACTGTCAAGCGTCCGGCGCGGGCCTATCCGCCCGCCGTGCCGGACGAGCCGGTGGAGTTGGTGCCGCCGCCCGAGCTGCCCCGGTCGGGCGCCGAAGACTGGATGATGTCGCTGCTGCCCCTGCTCGGCATGGGTGGCTCGGCGGCGTTCTTCTTCTCCCCCGGTGCCCAGGGGCCGATGAAAATGATGGGCGTCCTGATGGTCGCCTCGACGGCCGGCATGGCCGTCGCGCAGATCGTCAAGGCCCGCAAGGGCGGCAACGCCGGCACCGCCGACGAGCGCCGGGACTACCTGAAGTACCTCCAGCAGATGCGCCGCCAGGTCCGGCGCACGGCGGAGCGCCAGCGGGGCGCGCAGCTCTTCCTGCACCCCGAGCCGGACCAGCTCTGGTCGATCGTGGCCGAGGGCCGCCGGCTCTGGGAGCGCCGGCCCACCGATCCGGACTTCGCCCAGATCAGGCTCGGCCAGGGACCGCAGCAGCTCTCCACCCCGCTGGTCGCACCGCAGACCGCGCCGATGGACGAGCTTGAGCCGCTGGCCGCCGAGGCGATGAAGAACTTCCTCACCTCGCACGGCACCCTGCAGGACCTGCCGCTGGCGGTCTCGCTGCGCGCCTTCTACCACATCACCGTCTGCGGCGACCCGGACACCGTCTACGGCAACGTCCGGGCGATGATCGCCCAGCTGACCACCCTGCACTCCCCCGACGACCTGATGCTCGGCGTGGCCGCCGCGCCGGGCGCGGTGGACGAGTGGGAGTGGGCCAAGTGGCTGCCGCACACCCAGCACCGCAAGGAGAACGACGGCGCCGGTTCGCGCCGTCTGATCGCCACCGAGCTCGGTGAGCTGGAGGCCCTGCTGGCCGACCAGCTGGCCGGCCGCAAGGGCTTCTCCCGGGATTCGGCCCCCTCGCCGGACCAGCCGCACCTGATCGTGATCATGGACGGCGCCGCCGTGCCGCCGGACTCGCTGCTGGCGGGGGCCGAGGGCGTCGAGGGCGTCACCGTGATCGAGGTCGTCCCGGGCGACCTGGACGAGCCGAGCGGGCACCTGATCGTGACCGTCACGCCCGACGAGCTGCTGCTCGAATCGGCCTCCGGCGCTTCCTACTCGGGCAAGCCGGACACCCTCTCCTCCTGGCAGTCCGAGGCGCTGGCCCGTCAGCTGGCCCCCTTCCGGGCCTCGGTGGGCGGCGACGACGGCGACCCGTCGCTCGTCTCGATGGACTTCACCGAGATGATGAACACCGGTGACCCGGGCGCCTTCGACCCGGCCCGGCACTGGCGGCCCAAGCCGATCTCCGAGAAGCTCAAGGTGCCGCTGGGCGTCGGCCAGAACGGCGAGTACGTCTGGCTGGACCTCAAGGAGGCCTCGCTCCAGGGCATGGGCCCGCACGGCATGTGCGTCGGCGCCACCGGTTCCGGCAAGTCCGAGGTGCTGCGCACCATCGTGCTCGCGCTCGCGGTGACGCACTCCTCCGAGGTGCTCAACCTGGTGCTCGCCGACTTCAAGGGTGGTGCCACCTTCGCCGGCATGGCGGAGATGCCGCACACCGCGGCCGTGATCACCAACCTGGAGGGCGAAGCCACCCTCATCGACCGCATGCGCGACTCCATCGAGGGCGAGATGAACCGCCGTCAGGAGCTGCTGCGTTCGGCGGGCAACTACGCCAACATCAACGAGTACGAGCGGGCCCGCGCCGCCGGTGCCGCGCTCGACCCGCTGCCCTCGCTGCTGATGATCATCGACGAGTTCTCCGAGCTGCTCACCGCGAAGCCGGACTTCATCGACCTGTTCATCCAGATCGGCCGGATCGGCCGTTCGCTCGGCATGCACATGCTGCTCGCCTCCCAGCGACTGGAGGAGGGCAAGCTCCGCGGTCTGGACACCTTCCTCTCGTACCGCCTGGGTCTGCGCACCTTCTCGGCCGCCGAGTCGCGGGCCGCGATCGGCGTGCCGGACGCCTACCACCTGCCGCCGATCCCCGGTGTCGGGTACCTCAAGTTCGGCTCCGACGTGATGGAGCGCTTCCGCGCCGCGTACGTCTCCGGCGCCTACCGCCCGCCGGGCCAGGTGCTGGCCAGCGGCGGCCGCAGCGTCACCGCGCAGCCGGTGCTGTTCACCGCCGCCGAGGTGGAGATCGTCGAGCAGGTCGTCGAGGAGGTGATCGAGGAGGTCGAGGAGATCGACGACTCGCTGCTCGACACCATGCTGGACGTCTTCGTGCAGCGCATGATCGGCCAGGGCCCGCCGGCCCACCAGGTCTGGCTGCCGCCGCTGGACGCCGCGCCCAGCATCGACCAGCTGGTGCCGCCGCTGCAGGTCACCGCCGAGCGCGGGCTCACCTCGCCCGAGTTCGGTGCGCTCGGCCGGCTCGTGGTGCCGGTCGGCATCGTCGACAAGCCGCGCGACCAGCGCCGCGACGTGCTCTACCAGGACTACTCCGGCTCGGCCGGTCACGGTCTGATCATCGGTGGCCCCCGCTCGGGCAAGTCGACGATGATCCGCACCACCGTGGCGGGCTTCTCCGTCACCCACACCCCGGCCGAGGTGCAGTTCTACCTGCTCGACTTCGGTGGCGGCGGCTTCCAGGCGCTGCAGGGCCTGCCGCACGTCGGTGGGGTCGCCGGCCGTCTGGACGTGGACAAGGTCCGCCGCTCGGTCAGCGAGGTGCAGGGGGTGCTCAACCGCCGCGAGGAGCTCTTCCGCACGGCCGGGATCGACACCATCGCCACCTACCGCACCCGCAAGGCGGCCGGCCAGCTGCCGGACGAGCAGTTCGGTGACGTCTTCCTGATCATCGACGGCTGGCTCACCTTCAAGCAGGAGTTCGAGGCGCTGGAGCCGGTCATCTCCGACATCGCCCAGCGCGGTCTCGGCTACGGCGTGCACGTGGTGATCACCGCCGCCCGCTACGCCGAGGTGCGCCCGGCGCTCAAGGACCTCCTGCTCAACCGCACCGAGCTGCGGCTCGGTGACGCGATGGAGTCCGAGATCGACCGCAAGGTCGCGCAGAACGTCCCGGCCGGCCAGCCCGGTCGCGGTCTGACCTCCGCCAAGCTGCACTTCCTGACCGGTCTGCCCCGGCTCGACGGCTCCTCGGAGATCGAGGACCTGGCCGACGGCGTGGCCGACCTGGTCGCCCAGGTGGACGCCGCCTGGCAGGGCCCGCGCGCCCCGCAGGTCCGGATGCTGCCGGCCGTGCTCGACGGCAACTCGCTGCCCAAGGGCTTCGAGCACCCCGAGCTGGGCATCGCCTTCGGTGTCGACGAGGTCGAGCTCGCGCCGACGTACCTCAACTTCGAGACCGACCCGCTGTTCATCGTCTTCGGTGAGAGCGAGTCGGGTAAGTCGGCCGTGCTGCGCATGCTGATCAAGCAGATCACCGAGCGGTACACCCCGGAGCAGGCCGGCATCGTGATCGGCGACTTCCGCCGCTCGCTGCTCGGCGTGGTGCCGCAGGAGTACCTGGTCGAGTACGCGGCGGCGGCGCCCGCCATGACCTCGATCGTGGACATGCTGCGCGGCGCCTGCTCGCGCCGCCTGCCCGGCCCGGACGTCACCCCGCAGCAGCTGCGCGACCGCAGCTGGTACAGCGGCAAGGACATGTTCGTGATCGTGGACGACTACGAGCTGGTCGCCACCGCCTCGGGCAACCCGCTGGCCCCGCTGGCCGAGTTCCTGCCGTTCGCCCGTGACATCGGCCTGCGCGTGATCATCGCCCGCAGCGCCGGTGGCGCCGGCCGCTCGCTCTTCGAGCCCGTCATGCAGCGCATGCGCGAGCTCGGCGGGCAGGGCTTGCTGCTCTCCGGCGACAAGGGCGAGGGCGCGCTGCTCGGCACCGTCAAGCCGCAGCCGCTGCCCGCGGGCCGCGGTGTGTTCGTGTCGCGCCGCATCGCGGCCGGCCAAATGGTCCAGACCGGTTGGCTGCCGACGCCCTGACCCGCGTGACCCTCTGTGACGAAAAGGCCCGGATCCGTCGGATCCGGGCCTTTTCGCGTACCGAATGCCGAAATGTTATCGACTTCTTTACGGCGCCTAGCTGCGGTTCTCGTTGTCAATCCCCCCTCCGGCGGGTTACTGGCACCGCCGGGGCGTCCCAGTGCCCCACCGGGGCGTCACCTTCGAATCAGTGGCGCAATATTCTGTTCACCTTCGATTCATATGCCATCGACCCAGGGTGGGCGCAGCGCCTCCGTACCGAACCAGCCGCTCCGCAACGGATTCCGCAGCGTTTCGCGCGTTGACTCGACCATTTCCGCAAGGTTCCATGGCGGCTCGGGAGCGACAGGACCAAGACGACGGAACGCTTCGGAGGCGATACCGCTCCCTCCCCCATGAACCGCATCAGAGTCGATCGGAACGCGCATGACCGACACGCTTCGCCCGCCAGTCACCGTCGCCCCCACGGCGGACGCGGGCACCACCGAGGCCCCTCGGAAGCTGAGCCGCTCGCTCGGCGTCGTCGGTGGCACGCTGCTCACGCTCTCCTGCGTGACGCCCGCGTCATCGCTGTTCGTGATCGTGCCGACGCTCTTCAACACCCTGGGCACCGCGACCGCGATGAGCATCGCGATCGGTGCCGTGCTCTGCATCGCGGTGGCGTTCTGCTACTCCGAGCTCGGCACCCTGGTGCCCAGCGCCGGCGGCGAGTACGCGATGGTCGGCACGCTGGCCGGGCGGTTCGCCGGGTGGCTGGTCTTCATCCAGTCCTTGATCGTCGTGATGATCGTGCCCTCGGTGATCGCCCTCGGCACCGCCGACTACCTGGCGCCGATCGTGCACATCGACCCGAAGGTGGCCGGCGCCGCAGTGATGCTGGCCGCCACCGTGGCCGGCCTGCTCGACCTGCGGGCCAACGCCTGGATCACCGGCGTCTTCCTGGTGCTCGAGGTCATCGCGGCCGGCGTGGTCTCGGTGCTCGGCTTCGCGCACAGCCAGCGCGGCGTCTCCAGCATGCTGCACGGCGTGGTGGCCGACTCCAGCGGCGCCGCCGGCCCGGTCGGGATGGGCGCGATCCTGGCCGCGATGGGCACCGCGCTCTTCGTCACCCAGGGCTTCTCCACCGCGGTCTACCTCTCCGAGGAGCTGGAGAACCCGCGCAAGAACGTCGCCCGCACCGTGCTGTGGACCCTGGCGCTCTCCGCCGTGGTCATCCTGGTGCCGGTGGTCGCCATCACCATGGGCGCCCCGGACCTGGCCACCCTCACCGGCGGCGACATCTCCGGCCTGGTGGCCGGCTGGAGCGACTCCGCGCTCGGCACCTTCATCAGCCTCTGCATCGCGCTGGCCATCATCAACGCCGGCATCGTGATGGTCATCCAGAACTCCCGGGTGCTCTTCGCCTCCGGCCGCGACAAGGCCTGGCCCGAGCCGATCAACAAGGCCTTCGGCACCCTGAACCGCTTCAACGCCCCCTGGATCTCCACCCTCGCGGTGGGCGTGCCCGGTGCCGTGCTCTGCTTCGTCCCCAACGACAAGCTGATCGGCATCACCGGTGTCGCCGTGGCCGCGCTCTACCTGCTGGTCGCCGTCGCCGCGCTGTTCTCCCGCCGGGGCCACCACAAGCACGCCCCGGCCTGGCGCCAGCCGCTCTGGCCGGTGCTGCCGGCGCTGCTGGTCCTCGCCCTCGGCTACACCCTGTTCCAGCTGGACACCGAGTCGCTGGTCTGGACCGGCGTGATCACCGCCCTCGCGAGCCTCTACTGGGTCTTCTACCTGCGCCCCCGGCAGGACACCCGCTGGGTGATCACCCTGCCCGAGGACGAGCAGGTCTGACCTCCCGGACCTGACGAAGCGGCCCCCACCATCGGTGGGGGCCGCTTCTTCGTGCCGTCGGGTGCGCCCGCGGGGGCAGTCTCAGCCGCCCTCGCCGCTCCGCGTCTTGCGGCGGTCGCGCAGCACCACGGAGCCGCCGCCCAGGCCGGCCACCGTCAGCAGGCCGACCGCGACCACGTAGAGCGCGGTGCGCCGGTCGCGGTCCTGCTGGGTCTCGGCCAGGCCGAGCGGCATGGCCACGATGCGGGCCGAGTCGATCTGCACCGCCGCGTCCGGGGTCGGCTCGTCGGCCGGCTCGGCGGTGCTCTGCACGGCCTTGACCGGGTCGACCACGCCCCAGCCGGTGTAGTCGTTGCGGTCCCGCCCGTTGCGCTCGGCGGTCTGCTCGATCCGGGTCCGGATCTGGCGGGGCGTCCACTTCGGGTACTTCTGCTTCAGCAGGGCCGCCACGCCCGCCACGTAGGGCGAGGAGAAGCTGGTGCCGTTGTCCACGCACTGCCCGTGCACCCGGGCGGTGGAGAGCATGTCGACGCCGGGCGCGGCCACGCCCACGAAGGAGCCGTACTGGGAGAACGAGGCCCGCTCGTTGTTGCGGTCGGAGGCGCCGACGGCGAGCACGGTCGAGAAGGCGGCGGGGTAGGTCTCCCCCTCCAGGCCGTCGTTGCCGGAGGAGGCCACCACGACCACGCCGGCCGCCTCGGCCTTCTTCAGCGCGTACTCCAGGTCGTCCTTGCCGTCGAACAGCTTGCCGCTGGAGTCGGTGCCCCGGACGTCCTGGGAGATGTTGATGACCCCGGCGCCCAGCGCGACGGCCCTGTTGATCGCCTGGACCAGGTGCGGCACGTCGCCGTTGCCCTCGGCGTCGTTCTGCCGGATGGCGATGATCTGCGCGCCCGGGGCCAGGCCCACGAAGCCGGTCTGGGCGAACGGACTGGCGGCGATGATGCCCGCGACCTTGGTGCCGTGGCCGACCGGGTCGCCGATGCCGCTGCCGTTGTCCTCCTTGCCGTCCTTCTTGATGTACGCGCCGCCGTCGATGACCTTGCCGGCGCCGGCCAGCTGCGGGTTGGCGTTGTCCACCCCGGTGTCGATGACGGCCACCTTGACGTTGGTGCCGTCGATCGGCTTGCGCTCGTTCACCGGGAGGCTGGTGTCCGGGAGCCAGAGCTGGTTCAGCAGCACCCGCTGCAGGGACCAGGGCACGCCCTGGACGTCCAGCGACGGCACGGCGCACTCGGCGGCGGCCGAGACCACCAGCGGCGTCCAGCGCGCGGTGCTCTTAGCCGAGTCGTCCGCGTAGGCGGGCCCGGCCGCCAGGCCGCCGACCACCCCCAGCGCCACCAAAGCCGCACCCGATCTGCGGTACCCACCCAACGACGGCACTGCTACTTCCCCTCCTGGTCCACCCGTGTGCGGTGCCCGGCCGCAGCCATGCACCAAGGGCGGGCGCCCGCACGGACGCCCGCCCTGTCGAGCCGTCGAGGCTCAGCCCCAGAGGCCGGCGTTCTTCTGCTCGGTCGCCTGGTAGCTCTGCGCCGCGTTGTCGAGCGAGGACGCGATCTGGCCGAGCGCCTGCTGCAGGTCGGCGGCCTTGGCGTCCCACTGCGCCTGGCGGGCCTGGTAGCCCTCCTGCGCAGCACCCTCCCAGCTGGCGGCGATGCGGGTCACGCCGGCCTTGAGCTCGTCCAGCTGCTGCTGGATGCGCGAGGCGGTCTGACGGACCTCGCCAGCCGCGTTCTGGATGGTGGAGAAACTAACGAGAATGTGGCTGTCGGACATGTCTGTCTCCTGTTCGATGTTGAAGCTACGTGTGGTGGATCGCTACGAGCGCCGAGCGGTGGAGCGGAGCTCCGCCGTCACGAGGCTCAGAACCCACCCGCGTGCGACATCGAGGACTGCTGCTCCTGCTCGGTGGCGGCGTACAGCTTGGTGGTGGCCTCGATGGCCTGCTTGATCTCGTCGAGGACCTTGTTCAGCGCCGTCGCGTCCTCGTTGAAGCGCGCCTGGAGCTGGCCGTACGCGGTGGCGGCCGCACCCTGCCAGCCGCTCTTGATCTCGTCGACGAGGGTGTTGAGACGCTGAATCTCACCCTGGACCTGCGCGTTCACCTCACCGATGCGGTTCGCGAACGCGTTCATTTCCTCAGCGGTCGTCTTGAACTGGCCAGCCATAATCCACCGTCCCCCATGAGACAGACTTCCTGACGGATGGTCCTGGCACGGCCCACCCGTCCGACGCCACCGGTGTGACGCCATCCAGCACTGTAGCTGCCGTGCGCAGGTCACCCAACACCGGGAGCAAGGTAGTTACCAGACCATGACACCGGCCTGCACTCCTGCCCCCTGAGCCACCGTCAGTAGTTCTGCGGCTTGGCCGCTGCGTTCACGTCCAAGACCGGGCCGGCGGGCACCAGGGCGGCCCAGGCGTTCGGCACCATGACCGGCTGGATCTTGTCGTAGCCCAGCCGGGCCTGCGCGCCGTCGCCCTGCTGGGGCGCCTGCTGCTGCCCGGTCGTACCGGTGCTCTTTGCCCCGTCGGCGGTGTTGGCCTTGAGCTGGTAGCGCAGGCCGGTCTCGGTGAGCAGGAAGTTGCTGCCCGAGCCGTTCTGGCCGCCCTCGGAGGCGCGGAAGACCAGGCCGGCGCCGGGCGAGACGTGGGCGCTGGAGGAGCCGCTGGCCACCTCGGCCGGGTACTGGGCGTCGGCGAAGACGGACTGGGCGGTGTTGCCGCTGTCGTCCATGCTCTCGAAGGTGGAGCAGAGCACCGTGCGGCCCTGACCGTCCGCCAGCACGTTCACCGGGTGGCCGGAGGGCTTCTCCCTGGGCAGGTCGCCCTTGGGCTTGAGCATGGTCTGCGAGTCGACCTGGCTGGCGTACTTGCCGTAGTCGGTCTGGCTGAGCTGAGCGGGCTTCACCTCGGGGACGTCGCCGTACAGCACGGCGGCCGCCGGGCTCTTGCCGATCATGTAGGCCTGGAACGGCGAGATCTCGAACAGCTGGTCCTTGCCGACCGCGTAGAAGCTGGTGCCCTGGTAGGTCAGCACCCGGCCGACGTACTGGTCGTCGGGGTTGGTCAGCTTGAGGCTGGAGGCCACCTTGCGGCCGGTGTACCCGGGCACCACCGGGTAGTCGATCCGCTCGCCGTCCTTCAGGGTGTCCAGCCACTCCTTGGTGACCTGCTGCGGCTTGGCCGCGCCGAACACCGCGCCGGCCAGCGCCAGGCGGTCGCCCGCGCTGGTGTCCACCCGGCCGATCGCGTGCTTGAAGCCGCCTGAGTCGACCAGGTACCAGGCACCGCGGTTGGCCGTGGTGTCCGGCTCGGCGACGAACAGCCACTCGCCCGCGGCCAGCTTCTTGCCCGGCTTCTCGAGCTGGGCGGCCTCCTTGTCGACCGTCACGAAGACCGACTGGTTGATGGTGGCCTGGGTGTTGTCCGAGCCCGCCTTGTCGCAGACCGACCACTTCTTGGCCGCGGCCGCCACGTCCGGGGTGGGCAGCTTGTCCGGGGCGTACGGGATGCCGATGGTCGGGCCGTGGTTCTTGTACGCGTCCAGCACGTTGTCGGCGACGATCACGATCTTCGCGTTGGCCGGGGTGACCAGGCGGGCCGAGGCCATGTTGAGCACCTGGTGGAGCTGCTTCTCCTTGGTCACCGGGTCGACCAGCACCACGTAACGGGTCGTCGAGTCGCGGCCCTGGATGATGTTCTTGGTGTCGTCCCAGCCCTGCGGGGCGGTCGGGCTGACCACCCCGAGCATGCCGAAGCCCGCCACCAGCACGGCCGCGACCACGACGCTCGGCAGCACGGCCTTGACCGGGCGCGGCGCGTCCTCGTCGTTGCCGCCCCCGCTCGGCTGGAGGAAGGCTCCCACCATGCGCTTGCGCGCGAAGGTGTAGGCGTTCAACTCGTCCCGGCGTGATGCCATGATCGTCGTCTCCCCTGTTGTGACGTCACGCGCGCCCGGGCTCCGGCACCTGTGCGTACGTCAGCACGATTCATCCCTGCATGAGTCT
This sequence comes from Kitasatospora sp. MMS16-BH015, assembly GCF_002943525.1. Classification (NCBI taxonomy): domain Bacteria; kingdom Bacillati; phylum Actinomycetota; class Actinomycetes; order Kitasatosporales; family Streptomycetaceae; genus Kitasatospora; species Kitasatospora sp. MMS16-BH015. The sequence continues at coordinate 2,867,523 of NZ_CP025394.1, forward strand.
GCCACCCGACGGGCGGAACGTGGAGCCAACCCTCTACGATGCGGCAGCAGACGGTGAGTACCGTAGCGGCCCAGGTTCGCCCACCGGCCAACCGGGCTGCGACAACCGATTCAAGAGAGGGTCACTCGGGGGATGCCAAGCCAGACCGCTCCAGAGCGACGCAGTACCGGGCACGGCCGCCGCGGCGGCCACTCAGGGGGCTCCGGACGACGTGCCCAGCCCGCCCAGGGAAGCCCGACCGCGCCGGTCCAGGTGAAGCTCCACCCCCGCCCCGGCCTGCTCGGCTCCCGGCTCCAGCTGCAGCAACTCGTGCTGCTGGAGGTCGCGGTGGCCCTGGTCGCGGCCGGCTGGGCGATCAGCCCGGCGGTGGCCGCGATCTGCGTGGTGCCCGCCGTCCTGCTGCTGGTGATGGCCCTGCTGCCGCTCGGCGGCCGCAGCCTGCCCGAGGCGCTGCGGGTGCGCGCCGAGTACAACGCGCGCCGCAAGCGCTCGGCGGCCAACGTGCCGCCGCCCGGCACCGACCCCGCGCTCGCCCCCGTCCTGGAGGTCGAGCCCGCGCTGCGCACCTGCACCCACGCCACCGAGACCGACCTCGGCGGCGGGCGCCCGATGCGCCGCGAGACCGGCATGGTCGGCGACGGCACCTTCCTCACCTCCGTCCTGCTGGTGCAGGCCAAGGACCAGCCGCTGCGCCCGCACCGCACCGCGCTGCCGCTCCCGCTGGACGTGATCTGCTCGGCGCTCGAGGTGGACGACATCACGCTGGCCTCCGTCCAGCTGGTGCAGCACACCCAGCCGGCCCCCGCGCCGCACCTGCCCGAGCAGTCGCTGGCCGCCCGCGCCTACCACCAGCTGCCCGACGGCCTGGCCACCCCCGGCCTGCGGCTCACCTGGGTCGCCCTGCGGCTCGACCCGGAGCGCAGCGCCACCGCCGTGCTGGCCCGCGGCGGCGGCGAGGAGGGCGCCCGCAAGGCGCTCCAGCGCGTCACCGACCAGCTGGCCGGGCGCCTCAACGGGGCCGGCTTCACCGCCAACGCGCTGGACGAGCGCGAGCTGATCGCCGCCCTCTCGATCTCCACCTGCGCCAACCCGATCGCGGTGGCCGGCCGCCAGGGCACCGGCGGCGGTGGCGGCACCACCCGCCGCACCCAGGAGAGCCGCAAGTTCTGGCGGATCGACGACCGCTGGCACGGCACCTACTGGATCTCCAAGTGGCCGCAGCTCGGCCGCCCCGGCGGCGCCCCGGGCCGGATCGCCGCCCCCGACCTGGTCAACCTGGTCACCGGCACCCCCGCGCTGGCCAGCACCTTCAGCCTGACCGCCACCGCCGGCACCGGCGGCTCGCTCGCCATCCAAGGGCACGTCCGGGTCACCGGCCGCAGCGAGAGCGAGGTCGACCAGGTCGGCCGGCTCGTCGAGTCGCGCGCCCAGCACGCCGGGGCCGGCCTGACCCGCCTCGACCTGGAGCAGGCCCCCGGCCTGCTCGCCACGCTGCCCCTGGGAGGGACTTCCTGATGGCCTATCAGACCTACCCCACCCACGCCCCCGAGCCCGGCACCGAGCCGGGCCGCACCCCGCTGCTGCGCCCCGGCTTCGGCCTGCGCGGCCCGCGCCGCGAGCGCCACGTGCTGGCCCGCGAGGACCTGGCGGCGCTCTCCTTCCCGGTCGGCGACGACGGCGTGGTCATCGGCGTCGACCCGCAGCAGCAGCCCGCCGTGCTCGGCCTGTTCCGGCCCAACCCGTACGAGCTGGTGCTGGTCGGCGGCATGTGGACGGCCCAGATCATCGCGCTGCGGGCCGCCGCCACCGGCGCCCGGATCGCCGTGGAGACCGGCCGCCCGCAGGCCTGGGCCCCGATGGCCCAGGCGGCCGGCGGCGGCCAGCCCTGCGTGACGATCCACCAGGCCGGCCGGCTCGGCGCCCAGGGCGCCTCGGTGGCCTCCCCCGTCCTGGTGGTCCGCGACCTCGGTGCCCGTCCGCCGCGCAGCCGGCTCTCCGCCGCGCCCTGGCAGACCACCCTCACCGTGCTGCCCTACCTCGGCCCGAACGCCAATCGGGTGCTCGGCGCCGCCGATCTGGTCGGCATCCAGCGGGTCTCCCCGCAGGAGGCCGAGCTGCTGGCCCGTCTGCTCTCGCTGGGCGACCAGGAGGTGGCCGCGCTGCCAACTCTCGGCGACAACATCACCCTCTGGGCGACCCGGATGCGCCGCCAGTTCGTGATGACCAACCCCGGTGAGGCGGAGGCCCAGGTCCTCGGCCTCGCCCGACGGATGGACTGACGGCCCGACGGGCTGACCGGTCACCACCTGGCGTGCGACGACGCCCGTGCACCCCGGCCGGCGGCGGCCAGGGGCGCACGGGCGTCCTGCTCGTCCGCCCCGGGGCGTGCGGCCACCGGGGCAGCGGCGGTCGGACACCGCCTTCAGTCGGCCTTGATTGACGGCCTAGTCTTGATGTCGGCAGCACCGCGAACGAACACAGCGGCCGCAACACGAGGGAGCCCAAGTGAGCAGCGATCGGGACGGCGTCTACGTCGGCGACAACGCGGCGGAGGACGACGACGACTGGTCGGACACGCCCGACTACTCGCCCCCGTCCTGGTACACCCAGAGCTCCACCCCGCCCGCCCAGCAGGCCCCGGCCGCCCCGGCACCCGCGCCGGCGCCCGCTCCTGCCCCGGACCCGGTCGCGCCCGCCGCCGGCACCCCCGTCCCGGGCTCCCCGGTGACCCCGGCCGCCGGCACCCCGCTCTGGCCCGCGCCCGGCGAGGCTCCCGCCCCCGCCGCACCGGCCCCCGGGCCGGTCGAGACCCAGGCCCCGGCGGCGCCCGCAGCTCCGACGCACCTGGAGACCGCGGGTGCGGCCGCACCGGCCGCTCCCGTCGGGGGCACGCCGGCTGCCGGTACGCCCTCGCCGGCGACCCCGGCCGCCGGCACCCCGGTCTGGCCCGCGCCCGGCGAGGCTCCCGCCGCCCCGGTCACGCCCGCGGCCCCCGCTCCCACCGCCCCGGCCGCGCCCGCCGCGCCGCAGCCCGCCGCGCCGCAGCCCGCCGCCCCGCAGGCGGCCCAGCAGCCGCCGGCCCAGGGTGCGGCCCCCGCCCAGCCGTACCAGCAGCAGACCCCGCCCGCGCCCTGGCCGCCGCAGGCCGGCCAGCCCGGCGCTCCGCTGCCCGGCGGGGTCGGGCCCACCGGCGTCGTCCCGGTGCCGCCGGTCTCCGGTGCCCAGCAGCTGCCCCCGCAGGCCGTGCCGCAGCCCGGCCCGCAGCAGGGCCAGCCGGTCGACCCGCGCCAGGGCGGCTGGCCGCAGGCCCCGCAGCCGGGCGCCTACCCGCCGCCCCAGCAGGGCGGCGGCTACCCGCAGCAGGCGATGCCGCAGGCCCCGCAGGCCTTCCAGCAGCAGGGCGGCCCGCAGCAGCAGGTCGCGCACGGCGCCGCGCTCGGCTACACCGCCGCCGTGGAGCTCTCCTCCGACCGCCTGCTGCGCGGCCAGCCCAAGCAGCAGAAGGAGTCGCGCTTCAAGTTCGGCGGCAAGGCGGCCGAGGCCGACCGGGCCCGCAAGCTGGAGATCATCCGCACCCCGGTGCTGAGCTGCTACCGGATCGCCGTGATCAGCCTCAAGGGCGGTGTCGGCAAGACCACGACCACCACCTCGCTGGGCGCGACCCTGGCCACCGAGCGCCAGGACAAGGTCATCGCGATCGACGCCAACCCGGACGCCGGCACCCTCGGCCGCCGGGTCAAGCGGCAGACCGGCGCGACCATCCGCGACCTGGTGACGGCCATCCCGCACCTGCGCAGCTACATGGACGTCCGCCAGTTCACCTCGCAGGACCTGCACTCGGGCCTGGAGATCCTGGCCAACGACGTCGACCCGGCCGTCTCGACCACCTTCAACGACTCGGACTACCGCCAGGTCATCCAGGTGCTCGGCCAGCACTACCCGATCATCCTGACCGACTCCGGCACCGGGCTGCTCTACAGCGCGATGCGCGGGGTGCTCGACCTGGCCGACCAGCTGATCATCGTCTCCACCCCCAGCGTGGACGGCGCCAGCAGTGCCTCCACCACGCTGGACTGGCTCTCCGCGCACGGCTACGCCGACCTGGTGCAGCGCTCCATCACGGTGGTCTCCGGAGTCCGCGAGACCAGCAAGATGATCAAGGTCGAGGACATCGTCGCGCACTTCCAGACCCGCTGCCGCGGGGTCGTCGTGGTGCCGTTCGACGAGAGCCTGGCGGCCGGCGCCGAGGTCAACCTCGCGATGATGCGGCCCAAGGTCCGGGACGCCTACTTCGAGCTCGCCACCCTGGTCGGCGAGGACATCGCCCGCGCCCAGCACGCGGCGGGCGGCGGCTGGCAGCAGCAGCCCCAGCAGGGCGGCTACCCGGGCTACCCGGGCCAGCCCCAGCAGGGCTACCCCGGCTACCCCCAGCAGGGCGGCTACCCGCAGCAGGGCGCTCCGTGGGGGCAGCAGCCCCCGCAGCAGCAGTACCCGCCGCAGCAGCAGGGACAGGCACTCCCGCAGGAGTGGTCCCAGCAGGGACAGCAGCAGCAGCCGGGGTACGGCTACCCGCCCACCCAGCAGCAGTAGCACCACCAGGGGCGCGGGGAACGGCGCGGCCAACCCTGCAGCTCCTGCTGTCTTACATCGATGCCCACTTGCACTATCCGTTGACGGTGCAAGTGGGCATCTCTGCGAGCTGACGAGGCGCGCTTCTTCCGCTTCGCGCAGTTCCCCGCGCCCCTGGCTTTACGCCCCAGTGAGGTCGCGAGCCTGCTTCACGTCGTCGGCCATCCGGTCGAGCAGAGCCTCGATCGAGTCGAACTTCTCCATGCCGCGCAGGTAGGCGAGGAAGTCCACGGCCACGTGCAGGCCGTACAGGTCCAGGCCGACCCGGTCGATCGCGTAGGCCTCGACCGTGCGGGCGGTGCCGTCGAAGGTCGGGTTGGTGCCGACCGAGATGGCGGCCGGCATCCGCTCGCCCGCCGCCGTCAGCCAGCCCGCGTAGACGCCGTCGGCGGGGACGGCGCTGTGCGCCACCGAGTCCACGTTGGCGGTGGGGAAGCCGAGCTCGCGGCCGCGCTGCGCGCCCCGGACGACCTCGCCCTCGACCCGGTGCGGACGCCCCAGCACCTCGGCCGCCGCCGCCACGTCCCCCTCGGCGATCAGCCGGCGGACCAGGGTGGAGGAGAACGGCTCGCCGCCGCCCGCCGCACCGCGCACCTTCAGGTCGATCACCTCGACCTCGAAATCCGCCGCCCGGCCGAGCTCGGCCAGCAGGCCGACATTGCCCGCCGCCTTGTGGCCGAAGCGGAAGTTCGGGCCCTCGATGACCAGCCGCGCCTCGAGCGCGTCGACCAGCACCTGCTGCACGAACTCCTCGGGCGACTGCTGGGACAGCTCCCGGGTGAAGGGGATCACCAGCACCGCGTCCACCCCGAGCTCGGCCATCAGCTCGGCCCGCCGCGGCTGCGGCGCGAGCAGGGCCGGGTGGCTGCCCGGCCGCACGACCTCGCTCGGGTGCGGGTCGAAGGTCACCACGACGGCCTTCGCGCCCAGCTCGCGGGCGCGCTCCACGACCCGCCTGATGATCAGTTGGTGGCCTCGGTGCACACCGTCGAACGATCCGATGGTGACGACGCTGCGCCCCCAGTCCCCGGGGATCTCCTCCAGGCCAAGCCAGCGCTGCACCCTGACCGCTCCTCGTTCCGTACGTCGCGCACCCGCTGTGCGCTCAAACGCTCCTACCCGAACCCCTATAGCGTGCCATGCGCCCGTCCCGGCTTCGGCACCGGAAGGCCAGCTGCGCGCGGCGGGCGCTGCGCGGGCAGCGGGCCGGCCGGTCCGGCGGCTCCGCCGTCCGCCCCGCGCTCGGCCTCGGCGGCGGCGTACTGCGGGTCGCGGCCCTCGGCCACCAGCTCCCGCATCCGGGCCAGCAGCGGCCCGCCGCCCGGCTCCGGCTCCTCGGCCGGCCACTCCGCGAGCAGCCGGGCGAAGGCCGCCGACCGGCCCGCACTGCGCACCAGGGCGGCATCCAGCGGCAGTCCGCCGACCGCCAGCCGGCGCACCAACTCCCTCACCCGGCGCGGCTCGTGCTCCTCGCAGGTCTCGGCGGTGCGCTCCAGCACGGCGGTCAGCACCAGCGGGTCGCGCTCCCCCGCCAGCAGACCGTCCAGCGTGCTCGCCCGGGGGCGGGGCCGGGGCGGGCCAGCCGCGCCGCGAAGGCCCGGCGCACGGCCGGGGGCTGGCCACGCAGCGGGGCCAGCAGCGGGGTGACCCGGTGGCCCCGGGCCAGCAGCCGGTCCGCGTAGGCGGCCAGCCGGTCGGCCCGCTCGGGGTGGTCGGCGAGCAGTTCGGCGGCCAGCAACAGGCCCTGACGGACCGTCGCCGGGTCCTGGGCCTCGGCCAGCAGGCCGAGCGCCTCGGCCACCGCCCCGCCCGGCTCGGCCAGCCGCTCGCGCAGCGCCGCCAGCACCGGCTCCGGCTCGGCCGCCAGTGCCGGGGCCAGCGCCTGGGCGGTGACGAACGGGTCGTCCGCCCGGTACGCGGCCAGCGCCCGGGCCAGGTGCCGGGGGCGGCTCTCCGGGTACCGCAGCAGCAGCGCCAACGCGGCGCCGTGCAGGGCGGGTTCGCCCTCCCGGGCGAGCAGGGTGGCGGCGGCGAAGCGGAGCAGCCCGCCGCCCGAGCCGCTCGCGTACGGGGCCGCCCGGAGCCCGTGCACGGCCGCCGCGACGTGCCGCTCCGGGCGGGGGTCGTGGCTCCAGCGGTCCACCGCGCGGCAGAGCGCGGAGGGCTCCTCGACCGCCAGCAGCGAGAGCAGCGCGTCGGCCCTCGGGTGGGCCGCGTCGACCAGGCACTCCGTCAGGTTGTCCAGGGCGAGCCGGCGGTGGGCGTACAGCAGGTCGTGTGCGATGTCGGCGACCGTGGCGCCGGGGCGCTCCGCCGGGCGGCTGTCGTCCTCGAACCAGCCGCAGAGCAGTGGCAGCACCCCGGCCGGATCGGCCACCAGCAGCTCGGCGGTGGCGGCCCGGAAGCTCTGCTCGGGGCCGTCGGAGCGCACCAGCCGCCGCAGCAGCCCGAGCCGGTCGGCCAGGCCCAGCGGCAGCCCGGCCCAGAACGCCGGGCCGAACTCGCCTCCGCGCTCGCCCCGCTCGGCCAGCAGGCCGAGCAGCTCCAGGTGCTCCCCGGGCTCCGGCAGCCCGGCCAGCACCACCGCGAGCAGCCGCCCGGCCCACCACTGGCCCTCGCTCCCCGGTTCGGCCCCCTCCAGCGCCCGCCAGAGCCGCCGCAGCCACCAGTCCAGCGCCCGCGGCTCCCCCGCCACCCGCCGCAGCGCCGCCACCACCGGCCCCACCCGGTGCCGCGGCACCCCGTGCGACCGGGCTCCGCCCGCACCCGGCACCCCCCAGGCGTGCCCCACCCCGTCGGCCCCGGCCGGCGAGCCGGCCCGGTCCGGCTCCTCCCGCTCGGCCAGCAGCAGCCGCAGGGCGCCGTCCAGGTCCAGGTGCAGACCCTGGAGCCACTCGGCGAACTCCTCGTGCGCCAGCCGGTAGCCCGAGCCCGCCGGGACGAAGACGCCCTCGGCCAGCACCGCCGCCGCCCAGCCGCCCTCCTCCGGGAAGAGGCCCTCGAAGGCGGCCCGGCTCAGCCCCCCGTGGCCGACGGCGAGCATCAGCCGGGCCGATTCGTGCAGCCTCCCGGCCACCACCGCCGCCAGCCGCCGCACCTGCCCGGGCCGCTCGGCGGCCGGGCGGACCGCCCCCCGCCGGTGCGCCCCCGGCGGGCGGACCTGGGTGCCCGCCGCGAGCCGCCGGGCCACCCGCAGGCAGCAGAGGTCGAAGTGCCCCGCGAACAGCTCGCCCCGCCCGGGCGCCGGCCCCCGCACGCCCTCGCTCTGCAGCCCGCCGGCCAGCCGTAGCGCCAGCGGGTGCGGCGCCTCGGCCGGGCCGAGCCAGCCGCTCGGCAGCCCGTACCGCCGGGCGGCCCGGTCGGCCGCCTCGGCGGGCAGCGGGCCCAGGCCGTGCGGCCGGGCCTCCGGCAGCGCCGGGGCCAGCCGCTCCCACTCCTGGGGGCCGCAGGCCAGCAGCAGCCGGGCCCCCACCTCGGCCAGCCAGTCCCGGCAGGTGGTGAACCAGCGCTCGGTGAGCGCCGCCTGGGCCTCCTCGGGCGCGTCCAGCACCACCAGCAGTGGACGCCCGGCCGCCCCGCAGATCCGCGCCACCTCGTCCGGCTCCGGCGCCGCCACCTCCAGCAGCTCCGCCGCCCGGGCCAGCGCCCGGGCCACCGCCGGCACCGGCGAACCGTCCCCGGAGGCCAGATCGGCCCCCCGCAGCCAGAGCGTCGGCAGCGGCTGCCGCCCACCCGCCCGCCGCACGGTGAGCGCCGCCAGCTCGGTGGTCCGCCCGCTGCCCGCCGCGCCGACCAGCGCCGTCACCGCGCACTGCGGCTCCTCCCCGGTCAGCCCGTCCGGCCGGTCCACCCGGTCGGCCGCCAGATCGGCGATCCGCCCCGGCCCGGCCACCGCCGACCCGAGCTGCACCGAGGCCAGCTGGAGCACCCCCGCCAGATTGAGCGCCCGCCCGTACGCGGGCACCGTCGCCGCGTTACGGGCCAACAGCTCGGCCACCCCGGCCCCGCGCAGCGGCACCGCCGGTACGCCCTGCTGGTGCCCGCTGCGCAGCCCCGGCGCGACCACCGCCAGCACCGCCCCCGTCCCGGCGTCCAGCACCGGCGCCCCGGCGGTGGGGGGCGCCCCCAGCTGCGGCAGGTCCAGCAGCAGCGCCCCCTCCACCAGGTGGAACACCCCCTGCCACGGGTACACCGCCGCCCCGCCCGCCAGCACCCCGCCCTGGCTCAGCGCCGGCTCCTCGGCCTCCGCCCGCAGGTACGGCACCGCCACCAGCGGCCCGCCCGCCCCCACCACCGCCAGCGGGGGCACAGGCAGCCCCCCGACCCCGTCCGTCCGCAGCACCGCCAACCCGTACTCGGGCCACGGCTCGACCCTGCCCTCCCCCAGCACCCGGGTCTGCCCCCCGGGCACGTGCAGCACCACCCGCTCCAGCCCGGCCACCACCTCGTGCGCCGTGACGACCGTCCCCGACAGGTCGGCGACGAACCCCAGGCCCCTGACCCGCCCGTCCGGATCACACACCCGCACCACCGCGAGGCCCATCCACCCGCCTCCCACACCGCCGGCCACCTGACCACGCCGCCCGGGAGCCTGCCCTCACCCTCCGCCCACCCACACACCCCCTCACTCATCCGGGTGAAGTACACGCGCCAGGGGCGCTTTTCAGGGGCGCGGGGAACTGCGCGAACACGGAAGAAGCGGCCGGAAATCGCTCCGCAGTGAGCCAGTTGCACACGAAAAGGGGCGCGGGGAACTGCGCGACTGCGGAAGGCTCCGGTCTGGAGTCTCCCGACTTCGCGCAGTTCCCCGCGCCCCTGGCTAGTGCAACTACCGGTCAGCCGACGAAGACGGCCACCGGCTTCGCCTTGCCGCCGCTCTCCTCGATCAGGGCCAGGAACGTCCCGTCCGGCCCGAAGACCGCCACCGGACCGTCGGCGCCCAGCCCGGGCGCGGGCAGCCGCATGCCGTTCGACAGCAACTTCGCCTGCTCCGCGTCGATGTCCCAACGGGGGAACGCCGCGGCCGCCGCCTCGGCGATCGGCAGCACCTCGAGCTTCTCCTCGAGCTCCTCCAGCGTCCGAGCGCTCTGCACCTCGTACGGCCCCACCTTCGTCCGCCGCAGCGCCGTCAGGTGCCCGCCGACGCCGAGGTCGGCGCCCAAGTCCCGGGCCAGCGCCCGGATGTAGGTACCGGAGGAGCACTCCACCGTGACGTCCAGGTCGATCACCGGGGTGCCGTCCTCCGCCACCGCCGAGCGCTGGTCGTGGACGGTGAAGGAGTGGATGGTGGTCGGCCGGGCGGGGATCTCGAACTCCTCGCCCTCCCGTACCCGCGAGTACGACCGCTTCCCGTCGATCTTGATGGCGGAGACCTTCGAGGGCACCTGCATGATCTCGCCGGTCAGCTTGGCGATCCCGGCCTCGATCGCCTCCCGCGAGACGCCGGAGGCGTCCGTCGAGGAGGTCACCTCGCCCTCGCGGTCGTCGGTGACGGTGTCCTGGCCCAGCCGGACGGTGGCCTCGTAGGTCTTGGCGGTGAGCATCAGGTGCCCGAGCAGCCGGGTGGCCCGCTCGACCCCGATGACCAGCACGCCCGTCGCCATCGGGTCCAGCGTGCCCGCGTGGCCGACCTTGCGGGTGCCGGCCAGCCACCGCAGCTTCGCGACCACCCCGTGCGAGGTGATGCCCTCCGGCTTGTCGACGATGACCAGGCCGTCCGGCCCCGTGCCCTTACGCTTCATCGGTACTTTCCGTGCAGATGTGGGAGAGGAGTGCGGTGCGGAAGCGCCGGACCACCGCCGGCACCTCCTCCCGCACGGCGAACCCGGCCGCGAACCTGTGCCCGCCGCCACCGAGTTCGGCGCAGGCGGCGGCCACGTCCACGGCGCCCTTGGCGCGGCAGGAGCCGCGCAGGGTGCCGTCCGGGTCCTGCTTCAGGACGAGGGCCACCTCGGCCTCGGCGGGGCGCCGGAGCACGTCGATCAGGCCCTCGATCTCCTCGACCGTGACGCCGAACAGGGCCAGGTCCTGGTATGGCACCCAGGTCCACACCAGGCCGCGGCCGCCGGCGGCTTCGGGCTCGTAGACGGCCCGGTCGAGGGCGGCGGCGAGCACCTTGAGGTAGCCGAAGGAGGAGGTGTCCCAGAGGCGGCGGGAGATCAGGTCGTGCCGGATGCCGGTGGCCAGCAGGCGGCCCGCGAGCTCATGGGTGGCCGGGGTGGTGGCGGCGTACTTGAAGGAGCCGGTGTCGGTGGCCACGCCGGTGTAGAGGCAGGTGGCGAGCGCCTGGTCCAGCGGCACGCCGAGCCGCCGCAGCAGCTCGTCGACCAGCACGGCCGTGGCGGGGGCGCCCGGGTCGATCAGGCGGTGGGTGCCGAAGCCGGGGTTGGAGGCGTGGTGGTCGAAGACCACCATCGCCTTGGCCGCGAAGGCCTTGGCGTGCAGCAGCCCGAGCCGAGACTCGGCGGCCACGTCGAAGCAGAGCGCCAGCTCGGGGGCGTCGGGCACCTCGGCGGCGGGCACCAGCAGCTCCTGGCCGGGCAGGAAGCCCAGCGACTCCGGCACGATCTGCGGGTCGTCCCCGAAGGAGACCCGCACCTCGTGGCCGAGCGAGCGCAGCGCGAGCCCGGCGGCCAGCGCCGAGCCGAGGGCGTCGCCGTCCGGGCTGATGTGGCAAATCAGGTCGATCGAGGCGGCCGAGCCGATCAGCGCGACCACCCGCTGCCACTCCAGCTCGAGGCCGGAGGGCGGTTCGGTACGAGGGCCCGGAAGCACCGCGAGGGCACCCTCCACCGTGTCGGTGGTGGGTGCCCCCTGGCCGGTTCGGACCGGCTCCGCGGTCATGCTTACTCGTCCTCGTCGTCAGCCTTGGGGGTGCGGTACGGGTCCGCGTCCCCGGCGTAGCTGGCTCCGGCGGCGGCCGTGCGGACGGCGGCGTCGGAGAGCCGGGCCTTGTCCAGCAGGTCGTCGATGTTCTTCGCGTTGTCCGGCAGGGCGTCCGCCACGAAGGTCAGGGTCGGGGTGAACCGCACCCCGGTCTGCCTGCCGACCTCGGAGCGGAGCACGCCCTTGGCGCTCTCCAGCGCGGCGGCCGAGGCCTCGCGCTCCAGCTCGTCACCGTAGACGGTGTAGAAGACGGTGGCCTCGCGAAGGTCCCCGGTGACCCGGGTGTCGGTGATGGTGACGTAGCCCAGACGCGGGTCCTTGACCCGCCGTTGCAGGGTCTCGGCCACGACCACCTTGATGCGGTCGGCGAGCTTGCGCGCCCTTGCGGTGTCGGTCACGTTGCCTCCTCGTGCAGTGAGCGCGGTACCCGGGCGAGAAGTCCGCCCGGTGGGGCCCACGCCCCAAAATACCCGCCCGCGCCCAGCCTTGTGGGCGCTGTCGGTCCTCGTCGGTGTGACGGTGGTGACGTACCACCACCGCCCCCGCTCTCAATCATCGTCGTCGCCGTGGTAGCGCCTCCTCGCGGAGAGCAACTGCACCTCGGGGCGGCCGGCGACGAGCCGCTCACAGCTGTCCAGGACCTCGGTGACGTACCCGGCCTCGCCGGATACCACCGCCAGGCCGATCTCGGCCCGCCGGTGCAGGTCCTGGTTCCCGGTCTCCGCAGCGCACACGCTGTACTTGCGCTGCAGTTCGGCCACGATGGGCCGCACGATCGAACGCTTCTCCTTGAGCGAGTGGACGTCGCCGAGGAGCAGGTCGAAGGTGAGTGTTCCCACGAACATGTATGACAGGTCACGCCGACCTGAAGGCCTCGTAGAGATCCCCCTGGGGGGAACGTACGGCGACCCTACACAGCGAGACCGGGGCCGGTCGACGGGTTAACAGCACCCGTCGACCGGCCCCGGCTGACGCTACTTACGAGCGCGGCTTCTCGCGCATCTCGTAGGTCTCGATGACGTCCTCGACCTTGATGTCGTTGAACGACCCGAGGGTGACACCGGCCTCGAAGCCCTCGCGCACCTCGGTCGCGTCGTCCTTGAAACGACGCAGACCCTCGATGGTGAGGTTCTCCGTGATGACCTTGCCATCGCGGATGAGGCGGGCCTTGGCGTTGCGGCGCAGCAGGCCCTCGCGGACGATGACACCCGCGATGTTGCCGAACTTGGAGGAGCGGAAGACCTCGCGGATCTCCGCGGAGCCGAGGCGCACCTCCTCGTACTCGGGCTTGAGCAGGCCCTTGAGCGCCGCCTCGATCTCCTCGATCGCCTGGTAGATGACCGAGTAGTACCGGACGTCCACGCCTTCCTTCTCGGCTGCGGTACGGGCACGGCCTTCGGCGCGCACGTTGAAGCCGATGATGATGGCGTCCGAGCCCATCGCCAGGTCCACGTCGGACTCGGTGATGGCACCCACACCGCGGTGCAGGACCCGGAGCTCGACCTCCTCGCCCACGTCCAGCTTGACGAGGGCGTCCTCGAGGGCTTCCACCGAACCGGAGACGTCACCCTTGATGATGAGGTTGAGCTGCTCGATGGAGCCGGCGGCGATCGCCTTGTCCAGGTCCTCGAGCGAGATCCGGACCCGACGCTGCGCGAAGGCGGCGTTGCGGTCGCGGGCCGAGCGCTTCTCGGCGATCTGGCGGGCGGTGCGGTCCTCGTCGACGACGATGAAGCTGTCGCCGGCGCGGGGCACCGAGGTCAGACCGAGCAGCAGGACCGGACGGGACGGACCCGCCTCCTCCAGGTTGTTGCCGTTCTCGTCGAGCATGGCGCGGACGCGGCCGTAGGCGTCGCCGACCACGATCGAGTCACCGACGCGGAGGGTACCGCGCTGGACGAGGACGGTCGCCATGGCGCCGCGGCCCTTGTCGAGGTGGGCTTCGATCGCAATACCCTGCGCGTCCTGCTCCGGGTTGGCCCGCAGGTCGAGCGAGGCGTCGGCGGTCAGGACGACCGCCTCGAGCAGCTGGTCGATGTGCAGACCCTGGCGCGCGGAGATGTCGACGAACATGGTGTCGCCGCCGTACTCCTCGGCCACCAGACCGAACTCGGTCAGCTGACCGCGGACCTTGGTCGGGTCGGCGCCCTCGACGTCGATCTTGTTGACCGCGACCACGATCGGCACACCGGCGGCCTTGGCGTGGTTGAGCGCCTCGACCGTCTGCGGCATGACACCGTCGTTGGCCGCGACCACCAGGATCGCGATGTCGGTGGACTTGGCACCACGGGCACGCATGGCGGAGAACGCCTCGTGACCCGGGGTGTCGAGGAAGGTGATCGGGCGCTCTTCGCCGTTCACGACCGCCGACACCTGGTAGGCACCGATGTGCTGGGTGATGCCACCGGCCTCGCCCGCCACCACGTTGGACTTGCGGATGGCGTCGAGCAGGCGGGTCTTACCGTGGTCGACGTGACCCATGACGGTGACGACCGGCGGACGGGCCACCAGCATCTCCTCGTCGCCCTCGTCGGCGCCGAAGTCGATGTCGAACGACTCGAGCAGCTCGCGGTCCTCGTCGTCCCGGCTGACGATCTCCAGGACGAAGCCCATCTCGCCGGCCAGCAGCTCGAGGGTCGCGTCGGAGACCGACTGGGTCGCGGTGACCATCTCACCGAGGTTGAACATCACCGAGACGAGCGCGGCCGGGTTGGCGTTGATCTTCTCCGCGAAGTCCATCAGCGAGGCACCACGCGACAGGCGGACGGTCTGTCCGTTGCCGCGGGGGAGCATCACGCCACCCACGGACGGGGCCTGCATGGCCTCGTACTCCTGGCGACGCTGACGCTTCGACTTGCGGCCACGGGCCGGGCGACCGCCCGGGCCACGACCGAAGGCGCCCTGCGTGCCACCACGGGCACCCGGGCCGCCGGGACGGCCGCCGAAGCCACCGGGACGCGGGCCGCCGAAGCCGCCGCCGCCACCGGCACCACCCGGACGCGGGCCGCCGAAGCCGCCGCCACCGGCCGGGCGCGAGCCCGGACCGGCCGGACGACCCTGGAAGCCGGGACGGGCGCCACCGGCACCCGGGCCGCCGGGACGGCCGCCGGGGCCACCCGGGCCACGGCCGCCGGGGCCCGGACGCGGGCCGGCGCCCGGAGCGGGACGCTGCGGCATCATGCCCGGGTTCGGGCGGGGCATGCCGGACGGGCTCGGGCCACCGGGGCGCGGGCCGGCCGGACGCGGCATCCCGTCGGGACGCGGGGCACCGGGGCCACCGGGACGCGGCGCGCCACCGGGACCGGCGGCGGGACGCGGACGGTCGCCACCGGGGCGCGGGGCGCCACGGTCGGCACCCGGCCGTGCACCGGCGGTCCCATCGGGACGGGGGCCGCGGTCGCCACCGGGACGCGGCGCGCCACGGTCGGCACCCGGGGCACCGGCGGGACGCGGACGGTCGCCACCCGGACGGGGACGCTCGCCGGCGGCACCGGGAGCACCCGCGGGACGCGGACGGTCGCCCGGGGCGGCCGGACGACGGTCGCCGGGGCGGCCCATGCCGGTCGCGCTACCCGAGGTGAAGGGGTTGTTGCCCGGACGCGGGCCGGCCGGACGCGGGCCCGGACGGGCGCCGGAGCCCGGCGCGGCAGCGGCCGGACGGGCCGGCGGGGTGGCCGGACGGGCGGGGGCCTCGCCGGCCGGGGCCGGGGAGGAGAACTCGGCCGCCGGAGCAGCCGGGGCAGCCGGACGGGCCGCCGGGCGCGGGCCCGGGGTCACGGCGGGCTTCGGCGCGGCGGGCGCGGCCGGAGCGGCGGGAGCCGCAGCGGCGGGCGCGGCCGGAGCCGGGGTCGGACGGGGACCCGGGGTCGCGGCGGGGCGCGGACCCGGGGTGGGGGCACCCGGCTTGGGTGCGGAGGCACCACCGGCCGGCTGGGGCGCCGCGGGCTTGCGCGGGCCAGGCTTGGCAGCGGAACCACCCGTAGGGGCCACTCCCAGCGCGTCAGTCAACTTGCGAACGACCGGCGCCTCAATCGTCGAGGACGCCGAACGGACGAACTCACCGAGCTCGGTGAGCTTGGCCATGACGGCCTTGCTCTCCAAGCCAAGTTCCTTGGCGAGCTCGTATACCCGGACCTTAGCCACTTCACTCCTGTCTATGAGTCCGGGGCAATCGTCCGCCGGACTGTCGCTACTTCATGGGCGAACCCATCGCGTACTCATCGCGTACTCATCGAGTGCTCATCGCAATCTCGACCTACTTCCAACTCGCGAGGTATTTGATGTGGCGCGCGGCGCGCGACGATGCGCGAGCCGAGCTGTCTTCTACGGTGGTGCTTGTGCGTCTGAGTGATCAGAACGCCGAGGTGCCGCCTGCCTGTTCCACGTACGCACGGAGCACGTCCGTACCGAGCGCGCCCTGGAGCCGGAAGGCCCTGGGGAACGCCCGGCGGCGTACCGCGAGATCAAGGCAGGCCAAGTCGGGGTGCAGATGCGCGCCCCGGCCGGGCAGTGCGCCGCGGCCGTCGGGGACGCACTCGCCCTCGATGGCCACGACACGCAACAGCTGGTGCTTGGCCGCGCGCTTGCGGCAGCCCACGCAGGTGCGTTCCGGGCATGCTCGGACATGCGTCCGGCCAGACAACCTCAAGTCTACCCCTCCGAAGGGACCTGGCGCCGCCCCGTATGATCCGGCCGGGCGGCGCGTGGACGTACTACGCGTCGGCGGAGCCCTCGACGGGGCCGCCGTCGGCGGGCTCGGTGTCCGGTCGGATGTCGATCCGCCAGCCGGTCAGACGGGCGGCGAGGCGGGCGTTCTGCCCCTCCTTGCCGATCGCGAGCGAGAGCTGGTAGTCCGGCACGATCACCCGGGCGGAGCGCTGCGCGTAGTCGACGATCTCCACCTTCGTCACCCGCGCGGGGGACAGTGCGGCGGCGACCATCTCGGCCGGGTCCTCGGACCAGTCGACGATGTCGATCTTCTCGCCGTGCAGCTCGGCCATCACGTTGCGCACCCGGCCGCCCATCGGGCCGATGCAGGCGCCCTTGGCGTTCAGGCCCTGGCGGCGCGACCAGACCGCGATCTTGGTGCGGTGGCCGGCCTCACGGGCGATCGAGGCGATCTCCACCGAGCCGTCGGCGATCTCCGGCACCTCCAGGGCGAAGAGCTTCTTCACCAGGTTGGGGTGCGTACGGGACAGCGTCACCGAGGCGCCGCGGACGCCGCGGCGCACGGCCACCACGTAGCAGCGCAGGCGGGTGCCGTGGCGGTAGTCCTCGCCGGGCACCTGCTCCTGCGGCGGGAGGATGGCCTCCAGCTTGCCGATGTCGACCAGGATGTTCTTCGGGTCGTTGCCCTGCTGGACGACACCGGTGACGATGTCGCCCTCCTTGCCCGCGTACTCACCGAAGGTCTGGTCGTCGGCGGCGTCCCGCAGGCGCTGCAGGATGACCTGCTTGGCCGTCGAGGCGGCGATCCGGCCGAAGCCGCTCGGGGTGTCGTCGAACTCCTTCGGCTCGACGCCCTCCTCCAGCTCCGCGGCGTCCTCCAGGGCCCAGACCGTCACGTGACCGCTCTTGCGGTTCAGCTCGACCCGCGCGCGGCGGCGCGAGCCCTCGGTGCGGTGGTACGCGATGAGGAGGGCCGACTCGATCGACTCGACCAGCAGCTCGAACGGGATGTTCTTCTCGGTGACCAGCCCACGCAGGGCGCTCATGTCGATGTCCACGGCTACGCCTCCTCTTCCTTCGTCTTCTTCGTGCAGTTGATCATTTGCTCTGTCACTCGTCGTCTTCGTCGGAGGCGTCGTCGACAGTGTCTTCAGCGGACTCCACCGCTTGCAGGACGTGCTCGTCCTCCTTGCGGTTGAACTCGACCTGCACGCGGGCCCGGGCCACCTCGGCGAACTCCAGGCGGCGCTCCTTCGGCTTGCCGCGGCCCTTCACCGGCTGCACCTCGACCAGCGCGCCGTCCTCGTCGCTCTCCAGCACCCGGGCGACGATCTCGCCGCCGTCCACCAGGTGGATCTTCGCCAGCCGGCCCTCGGCCCGGGCCCAGTGCCGCGGCAGCGCCAGCGGGCGCTCGGCGCCGGGCGAGCCGACCTCGAGCACGTACGGGGCGTCGCCCATCAGGTTGGAATCGTCGAGCGCCTGGCTCACCAGGTGGCTGAAGTCGGCGACCGCGTCCAGGTCCACCCCGCCGTCGGCGTCCACGTCGACCTGCACCTGGCGACGGCTGCCCTGCTGGGTGACCTTCACGTCCTCCAGGTCGAGCCCCGCCGCAGCGGCCAGGGGCTCCAGCAATTCGCGCAACCGGTCGGTGGGGTTGGTGCTCATCCGGGTGACTCCTCGGCCGCGTGTGCTGTTGTCGGAAGGTGCAGCCCCCTCCCCTGGACGCGTCCAGGTCACGGCGGCTCGGCGGAAATCCTAACCGGTCGGGCGCCCAACCGCCGATTCCACGCAAACCGGACACACCGAGGGCCCGGCGCGGGGCGGCGTCGGCGCTTTCTGTAATGATGCACGGCGGGAGGGGGCCCGGCGGCTCCCACGCCCCAGCCGCCCCTCGACCCCCACCCCACACCGGAGCGTTCCGATGCTGTCGCCCAACCGGCGGACCTTCCTGGCCCTCGGCGTACTCACCGGTGCCCTGGTGGTCAGCGGCTGTTCCGGCGGCAGCGGCGGGGGTGGTGGCGGTGGTCACAAGGCCGACCCGGACCTCCCGCTGCGGGCCCGCGCCGTCGCGGCCACCGACACCCTGCTGGCCGGCTACGACGCCGTCCTGGCCGGCCCCGGCGCCGCCCAGGCCGAGCAGCTGAAGGCCCTGCGCACGGAGGTCGCCGCCCACCGCACCGCCCTGGCCACCGGCCTGCCGGCCCCCTCCGGCACCGCCGCGGCCTCCCCCAGCGCGCTGCCCGCCGCGACCGGTACCGGCACCGCCCCCGGCAGCGTCGCCGCACTGGCCGCCCTGGAGCACAGCACCGCCGAATCCCGGCTGGCCGACCTCGACGCCGCCTCCCCCGCGCTCGCCAAGCTGCTCGCCGCCGTCGCCACCTCCGACGCGCTGCACGCCGCCACCCTGGGCGACCAGTCCCCCGTCACCGCCCCCAAGGCCGACGCCCCCACCGCGGGCCCCGCCGCCTCCGCCTCCGCAGCCGCAACCACCTCCGCCAAGGCGGCCCCCAAGCCCTCCGCCGAGGCCACCGCCCTGCAGACCGCCCTGGCGGCCGAGCACGCCGCGGTCTACGGCTACGGCGTTATCGGCGGTCACCTCCCGGCCGGCGCCCAGCGCGAGGACGGCCACGCCTCCTACGCCGCCCACCAGGCCCAGCGCGACGCCTGGCAGCGCCTGCTCGCCGACGGCGGCGCCACCCCCACCGCCGCAGCCGCCGGCTACCGCCTGCCCACCGCCGTCACCAGCCCCGCCACCGCCGCCGACCTCGCCGTCCACATCGAGGCCCAACTCACCGCCGTCTACGCCGACTTGGTCGCCGCCACCACCGGCCCCCTGCGCCAGACCGCCGCCGAGGCCCTGCGCAACACCGCCTTCCGCGCCCGCCACTGGGGCGGCGCCCTGCCCGCCCTGCCGGGCGTGATCGGGTAGGCGACCAGGGGCGCGGGGAACTGCGCGAAATCGGAAGAAGCCGCCCAGCCAGCGCAGCCCGAGAGCCAGTTGCACCGTCAACGGACAGTGCAACCCGTTCACCTCGCAAGAGTGCGGCCACGCCCCCGGCCGGCCGCGCCGTTCCCCGCGCCCCTGAGGTGGTGCAACACAATGGTCAGAGGATCGACGGAGAGGCCGGCATGCTGGACGAATGGCTGGTGCGCTGGCAGCTGACCCTGGATCGGGTCTGCGTGCCCGGGCACCGAGGGGGCGTCACCGCCCTGGTGCGGCAGGCCGACGGCACCCCGGCCGTCCTCAAGCTGGGCCCGGCCGAGCACGAGGCTGCCGCACTGCGCCGCTGGAACGGCCAGGGCGCGGTCCTCCTGCTCAAGGCCGAGCCAGGAGCCCTGCTCCTGGAGCGCCTGCACGCCGACATCCCACTGCGCTCCCTGGCCGAGCCCAAGGCCGTGCTGGAGGCGACCAGCCTGCTGCGCCACCTCTGGGTGGAGCCGGACGGGGAGCACGTCTTCCCCGAGCTCGCCGAGCACCTCGGCCCGCTGGTCGAGGAGGCCCGGGAGACCGCCGAGGAGCTGCTGGCCGGCCAGGCCGAGCGGCTGCTGCTGCACGGCGCGCTCGA
Organism: Kitasatospora sp. MMS16-BH015; assembly: GCF_002943525.1. Taxonomy (NCBI): domain Bacteria; kingdom Bacillati; phylum Actinomycetota; class Actinomycetes; order Kitasatosporales; family Streptomycetaceae; genus Kitasatospora; species Kitasatospora sp. MMS16-BH015. The sequence continues at coordinate 2,887,271 of NZ_CP025394.1, forward strand.
CCACGGCCACGTGCTGGCCGCCGACCGGGCGCCCTGGCTGGCGATCTCCCCCGACCCCGTGATCGGTGAACGCGCTTACGACCTGGCCTGGTTGGCGCTCGACCGGCTGGAGACGCTGATCGGCTCCCCCGGCCCGAAGGGCGCGGCCAGGCGCCGGATCACCCGGCTGGCCGAGGCGGTGGAGGTGGACCCGGACCGCCTGCGCGGCTGGACCCTCTACCGGGCCACCGCCACCGGCCTGCGCCACCTCGGCGCCGACCAGGACCGCCTGGGCGAGCTCTACCTGGAGTTCGCGTCCTGGCTCTGAGGGGCGGCACCGCTGGGCGCGCCGAGCAGCGGCAGCCGGGCGCCCATCACCGCGTACGGCCGCACCGTGTTCGGGAACCGCACCGGCCGGGCCAGGTCGCGGTAGCCGAGCGAGCGGTAGAGCCGCCGGGCCGGGGTCTCGGCGTCGATCGCGGAGAGGATGCTGCGCGGCTGCCCGGAGCCCTCGCAGAGGCTGCGGATCAGCCGGGTGCCCAGGCCGCGGCCCTGGTACTCGGGGAGCACGTGCAGCTCGGTGACGGCGAACACGTCGTCCAGCCAGTCCCCGTGGCCCTGGGCCTCCAGGTGGGGCTGGATCACCGTGCTCCACCAGTGCTCGCGCTGGTTGGGCATGCCGTAGCCGAAGCCGACCAGCCGACCCTCGCTCAGCGCGCCGAGTGCCCGCACCCCCGGCTGCAGGGCGTGCCGCCCCACGATCTGGAGGCGGACGGCGACCTCCTCCGGGGTCAGCCCGAAGGCGATCGCCTGGACGTCCAGGGCGTACGGCGCCCAGGCCGCGAGGTCGATGGCCTCGATCGTCACCTCGGTCAGCTGCTCCATGCCCCCGGAGGTTACTACCCCGGAGGCCGGTCGGGGCCGACGAAACCGCAGAAAGGCCGGGTTGTCCCGGCCGCCCGGCCGCCTGCCGGACCACCCGCCCGAGCTGCCGCTCAAGCCCCCGGTCAAGCCCCCGGTCAGAACAGCACGCTCATGAAGGCGCCGACCTCGTGGAAGCCGACCCGGCGGTAGGCCGCCCGGGCCCGGACGTTGAAGTCGTTGACGTACAGCGAGGCGACCGGCGCCACGTCGGCCAGCGCGAAGTCGAGCACGGCGGCCATCCCGCCCTCGGAGATCCGCTGCCCGCGGTGCTCGGGGGCGACCCAGACGCCCTGGATCTGACAGGCCCCGGCGGTGACGGCGCCGATCTCGGCCTTGAAGACCACCTGACCGGCCTCGTCGAACCGGGCGAACGAGCGCCCGGCGCCGACCAGTTCGGCCACCCGGGCCTGGTAGAGCAGGCCGCCGTCCCCGGCCAGCGGGGAGATGCCGACCTCCTCGGTGAACATCGCGACGCAGGCGGGCATCACCGCCTCGACCTCGCCCCGCCGCACCCGGCGCACCAGCGGATCGGGGGCCACCTCGGTCGAGCGGCTGGAGGTGGCCATCAGCGGCTGGTGGGCGCGGACCTCGCGGGCCGGGCCCCAGCTGCGCTCGAGCAGCGCCCAGAGGGCGGCGGTGGGCTCGGCCGGGCCGACGATCGAGGAGCAGCGGCGGCCCTGCCGGCGGGCCCGCTCGGCGAAGGCCCGGACGGCCTCGGGGCCGGCGCCCACCAGCACCAGGTTGGCGCCGGCGTAGCAGAGCGACTCCAGCCGCCCGTCTGCGTCGAACCAGCCCCACATCTCGCCGCCGAGCCGCCAGGGGTCGAGCCCGACGGCCTCGACCCGGGTGGCCACGAAGGCGTTGGCGACCGGGTCGCGGTGCAGCACCTCCAGGGTGTCCACCAGGTCGGCGGCGTCGAGGACCCGGGTGGTCGCCAGGGCGCGCGCGACCTGGAAGGGGCCGGGGAGCATCACACCTCGATCGAGCACAGGCACCTCACCAATCAAAGCTCTTGCCGCACCCTACTCCGCCCCTCCCCCGGAGCAAGGGTTCGGGGCCGTCCGTGGACGGACGGCCCCGAACTCGGCGGTGGAATCAGCCTGCGGCGATGACCGTGGGCTCGCCGGACTCGACGCCCTCGGCCTGCATCGCCTCGGCGAGCTTGAGCGCCTCTTCGATCAGGGTCTCGACGATCTTCGACTCGGGGACGGTCTTGATGACCTCGCCCTTGACGAAGATCTGGCCCTTGCCGTTGCCGGAGGCGACGCCGAGGTCGGCCTCGCGGGCCTCCCCCGGGCCGTTCACCACGCAGCCCATGACGGCCACGCGCAGCGGCACCTCCATGCCCTCCAGGCCGGCGGTGACCTCCTCGGCGAGCTTGTAGACGTCGACCTGGGCCCGGCCGCAGGACGGGCAGGAGACGATCTCCAGGCCGCGCTGACGCAGGTTCAGCGACTCCAGGATCTGGATGCCGACCTTGATCTCCTCGGCGGGGGGAGCGCTCAGGGACACCCGGATGGTGTCGCCGATGCCCTCGGCCAGCAGCGCACCGAAGGCGACCGCCGACTTGATGGTGCCCTGGAAGGCCGGGCCGGCCTCGGTGACGCCCAGGTGCAGCGGGTAGTCGCAGGCGGCGGCCAGCTGGCGGTAGGCGTTGATCATCACGACCGGGTCGTTGTGCTTGACCGAGATCTTGATGTCGCGGAAGTCGTGCTCCTCGAAGAGCGAGCACTCCCAGAGCGCGGACTCGACCAGCGCCTCGGGGGTGGCCCGGCCGTACTTCTCCAGCAGGCGCTTGTCGAGCGAGCCGGCGTTGACGCCGATCCGGATCGGCACGCCGGCGTCCTTGGCGGCCTTGGCGATCTCGCCGACCTTGTCGTCGAACTGCTTGATGTTGCCCGGGTTGACCCGGACGGCCGCGCAGCCGGCCTCGATCGCGGCGAAGACGTACTTCGGCTGGAAGTGGATGTCGGCGATCACCGGGATGCCGGACTTCTTCGCGATGACCGGCAGCGCGTCGGCGTCGTCCTGGGTCGGCACGGCGACCCGGACGATCTGGCAGCCGGAGGCCGTCAGCTGCGCGATCTGCTGCAGCGTGGCGTTGATGTCGGCGGTCACCGTCGTGGTCATGGACTGCACCGAGACGGGCGCGTCGCCGCCGACCAGGACGTTGCCGACCTTGATCTGCCGGGAGACCCGGCGGGTGGCCAGCGGCTTGAGCGGCAGGGACGGAATACCGAGCGAGATCGCGGTCATGTGCGCAGGGTTCCCCAGATCAGGTGATGGGCCGGCCGGTGGCTCGGGCCGGAACGGGCGGCCGTGGGCGGCCGGACCGGCCTCCCACGGTACGCCACGCCCGGTGGCGGGAGCACATTCGATCGACCACTGTCCCCTTTCGGGTCAGTTGATCTTCACGGGGTTGACGATGTCGGCGACCATCACCAGCGCGGTGAAGCAGATGAAGATGCCCGCCACCACGTACGCCAGCGGCATCAGCTTCGCCACGTCGAACGGGCCCGGGTCGCTGCGGCGGAAGAGCTTGGCCGCGTGGCGGCGCAGCGACTCCCAGAGCGCACCGGCGATGTGCCCGCCGTCCAGCGGCAGCAACGGCAGCATGTTGAAGAGGAAGAGCGAGAGGTTGATGCCCGCGAGCAGCTGGACCATGAAGGCGAGCTGCTGGGTGGCCGGGAGGTCCATCGCGAACACGTCACCACCCAGTCGGGCGGCGCCCACCATGCCCATCGGCGAGTCGGCCGGGCGCGGGTCGTGGCCGACGATCGCGTGCCAGAGGCCGGGGATCTTGCCGGGCAGCGCGGCCAGCGAGGTGATCCCGTGCTTGGCCATGTCGGTCATCTGGGTGGCGCTCTCGCCCAGGCTCAAGTGCCGGACGCCGATGGCGGGCGAGAAGCCCAGGAAGCCGGCCGTGACGGTCTTGCCGTCGATCGGGCGGCCGTCCTTGTCCACGGCGGCGACGGTGTTGCTGGTGATGCCGGCCGTGAGGCTCTGCTGCTGCCCGCCGCGCTCGATCACGATCGTCACCTGCTTGCCGGGCGACTTGCGGATGTCGGCCTGGAGCTGGGTGTAGGTGGAGATCGCGTCCCCGTCGAAGGAGACGATCCGGTCGCCGGCCCGCAGGCCGGCCGCGTTGGCGGGCGACTTGGGCGCGTCGGCCGGGCAGACGTCGGTGCGGGCCGTGGCGGCCGGGACGACGCACTGGCTGACCGTGGAGACGGTGGGCACCGTGGTCTGGTAGCCGATGCCCATGAACCAGGCCAGGTAGAGCGCGACCGAGAGCACCAGGTTCATGAACGGCCCGGCGAACATCACGATGACGCGCTTCCAGGGCTTGCGGGTGTAGAAGAGCCGGTGCTCGTCCCCGGGCTGGAGCTCCTCGTAGGAGGCCTCCCGGGCGTCCTCGATCATCGAGCGCCAAGGCGAGCTGGAGCGCTTCGTTATCCGGCCGTCCGCCCCGGGCGGGAACATCCCGATCATCCGGATGTACCCGCCGAGCGGGATGGCCTTGATGCCGTACTCGGTGTCGCCCTTCTTGCGCGACCAGATGGTCTTGCCGAAGCCGACCATGTACTGCGGCACCCGGATGCCGAACAGCTTGGCCGTGGAGAGGTGGCCCAGCTCGTGCCAGGCGATCGAGAAGAGCAGCCCGACCAGGAAGAGCAGGATGCCGAGCACCCACATCACCATTGCCACCGCTCAGCCTCCGTCATCCCGCTCCGGTCCATCGATTCAGCCTGCGGCGAGCTGCCGCGCACGGGCCCGGGCCCAGCCCTCCGCGTGGAGGACGTCCTCCACCGTCAGGGAAGTTCCCGAGGCGGGGGCGCCGTGCTCGGCGACCACCTTGGCGACCGTGTCCACGATCGCGGTGAAGGCCAGGCGCCCCTTGAGGAAGGCGTCCACGCACTCCTCGTTGGCGGCGTTGAACACGGCCGGGGCCGTCCCGCCGAGCGTACCCACCTCGCGGGCGAGCGCCACGGCGGGGAAGGCCTCCTCGTCCAGCGGGAAGAACTCCCAGGTGGCGGCCTTGGTCCAGTCGCAGCCGGGCGCGGCATCCGGCACCCGCTCGGGCCAGCCGAGGCCCAGCGCGATCGGCATCCGCATGTCCGGCGGGCTGGCCTGGGCCAGCGTGGAGCCGTCCGTGAACTCCACCATCGAGTGGACGACGGACTGCGGATGGACCACGACCTCGATCCGGTCGAAGGGGATGTCGTAGAGCAGGTGGGCCTCGATGACCTCCAGGCCCTTGTTGACCAGGGTGGCCGAGTTGACCGTCACCACCGGGCCCATCGCCCAGGTCGGGTGGGCCAGCGCGTCCTCGACCGTGACGGCGGCCAGCTCGCTCTTCGTCCGCCCCCGGAACGGGCCGCCGCTGGCGGTGACCACCAGCTTGCGGACCTCCGCGCGGGTGCCGCCCGCCAGCGCCTGGAAGAGCGCGGCGTGCTCGGAGTCCACCGGCACGATCTGGCCGGGCCTGGCCACCGCCTTGACCAGCGGGCCGCCGACGATCAGCGACTCCTTGTTGGCCAGCACCAGCACCCGGCCGGCCCGCAGCGCGGCCAGCGTCGGGCCGAGGCCGATCGAGCCGGTGATCCCGTTGAGCACCGAGTGGCACTCCAGCCCGGCCAGCTCGGTGGCGGCCTCCGGGCCCGCCAGCAGCGTCGGCAGCGCGCGGCCTCCGGCCTTCGCGACGAGCGCCTCGCGCAGCGCGGGCAGCGCGGCCTCGTCGGCCACCGCGACGGTGTGCACGCCGAGCGCGAGCGCCTGCTCGGCCAGCAGCTCGACCCGGCCCCCGGCCGCCGAGAGGGCGACCACCTTGAACCGGTCGGGGTTGCGGAGCACCACGTCGATCGCCTGGGTGCCGATCGATCCGGTCGAGCCGAGGATGACCAGCTCCCGGGGACCGCTCGGGTCGGCGACCTTCGGAGTGAAGCGGGTGTGGGGGTGGGCGAGCTCGTTCATGGAGCCCATTGTGTCCTGCCGCACGGCCTCCGGTGTAGCGACCCCGCAGACTGCTCCGCCACCTGTTCCGCCACTTGCGCTACCGCCTGCTCTACCACCTGATCTACCGCCAGGTGCCGGTGTCGCCGACCTGGGCGCCCGGCAGTGTGCCGGAGGCCCGGGAGGAGCTCTCCACCGTCGTCAATTCGTCACCATCGTGACCTGCCAGTGCCGTCCGCCGAGCGTGCTGGCCAGCTCGGCGGTGCCGCGCCGGGCCGCCCGGAAGACGCCCGGGGTGACCCCGAGCGGGGCGGTCAGCCGGGCGGTGCCGACGGGCGCCAGCACGGCCCGGTCCGAGCTGACGGGCGCGGACCAGCGGCCGGCGGCGTCCCCGGTCAGGAACACCCCGACCTGGGCGCCGAGGGCCAGGCAGTACCGGCCCCCGTCCTGCTCGCCGAGCGTCCCGGCGGTCTGCGGCACCACGGGCTCCGGCAGGGCCCGGCAGGCGGGCGGAGGCGTGGCGGGGGCCGCCGGGGCCGCCGGGGCCGTGGGCGCCGCGCAGGCGGCCAGCAGCAGGAGCAGCGGGAGGAGGGTTCTGCGCACGGGCGGCCTTCCACGGTGGACCGGGGGCGTGCGGACTCGGCCGCACGCCCCCGGGTACGGGCTCAGTGCTGCTGGAACGGGCTGCGCCGCGAGCTCAGTGCTGGTTCGACGCGCTGGTGTACGCGCTCACGCAGCCGCCCGCGCCGCCGCCGAAGTTGTTGCTCCAGAGCGACTGGACCGCGAAGTTCGCGCCGTTCATGCCGACCACGGTCGAGGCGCCCTGCCCGCTGGAGATCCAGGCGCACTTGTCGCCGTTCTCCGCCCCCGCCGAATCCAGCCAGCCGCTGCTCGGCGCCGGGTCGGTGACCGTCTCGGCGTACTCGTGCCCACCCACGATGGTCACCCCCTCGTTGGTGGTGTCGATGCCCCCGCCGGAGACGAAGCCGGCGCCGCAGCCGCTGCCCGCGTCCGGCACGTACGGCATGTTGGTGTACGGCAGGTCGCCGCCGCCCGAGGCCGTGGTGTGGTCGTGCCAGGCGCAGTACTGGGTCTTGAAGCCCTGCGGGACGATGCCGTGCGGCACGTCCACGATGATCTGCACGTTGTCGCCCGAGACGCCGAAGTGCGCGGCGGCCCGGACGGCCTCGGCGGCGATCGCCGACTGGCCCGGGCGGTTGGGCGCCTTCACCCCGCTGTCCAGCCAGGTGCCCGCGACGGGGTTGCTCGCGGGGTGGCCGACCGCCGTGCCGGCGCCGTTGCACTGGGTGGTGCCGACGGCCACGCCCTGGCAGTACTGGGTGACCGAGTTGGACCAGGTGTCGCCGGAGCCGTAGGCGTGCTGGAAGAAGGAGAGCTGCAGCGGGGCCAGGCCGGCGGGGTCGTTGGTGATCGTGGAGCCGCTGCCCCACTGGCTGCCCCAGTAGACGATGTAGATCTTCGGGTCGGTGACGATGTTGCCCCCGCCGTAGGCGAGGTTGCCGCCGGTGGCGGCGGGCACGCCGCCGTGGGCGTGCATCGCGTGGCCGGCGGTCTCGGGAGGCTGCGCCCCGGCGGGGGCGGCACAGAGCGCGGCCGCGGCCAGGGCGGCGGCGGGCGCGGCGAGGTACTTGAGCGAACGCAGCAAGGCATAGCCCTTCGACTGAGGGTGATCGAAGAACGCGCTGATCCGTGGGGGTGGCCCGGTGGGTGTCCGGGGCGCGGCCGAGCGTAGTGAGGCTGACGAGTGGGGGTCAAGAGAACCAACGAGTAGGAAAATCAAGGGAGTTGAGCCCTGTACGCATGACGGAGCCCCCGTCTCCGCAGGGCGGTGACGGGGGCTCGGCGCAGGTCTGGTCAGCCTGGTCCGGCTGCCCCGAGGACCTCGGAGGATCCCAGAGGACTCAGAGGACTCAGAGGACTCAGAGCGCTCAGAGCGCTCAGAGGGAGAGGCCGGTGAGGACCATGACCTTCTCGTAGGTGAAGTCGTCCATCGCGTAGCGGACGCCCTCGCGGCCGACGCCGGAGTCCTTGACGCCGCCGTACGGCATCTGGTCGGCGCGGTAGGACGGGGCGTCGCCGATGATCACGCCGCCCACCTCCAGCTCGGTGTGGGCGCGGAAGGCCAGCTGCACGTCGTGGGTGAAGACACCGGCCTGGAGGCCGAACTTCGAGTCGTTGACCAGGGCGAAGGCCTCGTCGGTCGACTCCACCTTGTGCAGCGAGAGCACCGGGCCGAAGACCTCGGCGGTGGCCAGGATCGCGTCCTCGGGCAGCTCGGTGAGCACGGTCGGCGCGTACTGCGCACCCTCGCGGGTGCCGCCGGTGAGCACCTTGGCGCCCTTGGCCACGGCGTCCTCGACCCAGGACTCGACGCGCTTGGCGGCGTTCTCGTCCACCAGCGGGCCGACGTCGGTGGCGTCCTCGGACGGGTTGCCGGTGACCTGCTCCTTGACCTTGGCCACGACCTTCTCGACCAGCGCGTCGTAGACCGAGGCGTCGGCGATCACGCGCTGCACCGAGATGCAGGACTGGCCGCCCTGGTAGTTGGAGAACATCGCGATCCGGGTGGCGGCCCAGTCGAGGTCGGCCTCGGAGGAGTAGTCGGCCAGCACGACCGCCGCGGCGTTGCCGCCGAGCTCCAGGGTGACGTGCTTGCGCGGCACCGAGTCCATGATCTGGTAGCCGACCTTGTCCGAACCGGTGAAGGAGATCACCGGCAGACGGTCGTCCTGGACCAGGGCGGGCATCTTCTCGTTGGCGACCGGGAGCACGCTCCAGGAACCGGCCGGCAGGTCGGTCTCGGCCAGCAGCTCGCCCAGCACCAGCGCGGAGAGCGGGGTGGAGGGGGCCGGCTTGAGGATGATCGGGGCGCCGACGGCGATCGCCGGGGCGACCTTGTGGGCGACCAGGTTGAGCGGGAAGTTGAACGGGGCGATGCCCAGCACCACGCCGCGCGGGAAGCGGCGCACCACCGCGAAGCGGCCCACGCCACCCGGGTCGGTGTCCAGGCGCATGGTCTCGCCGTTGGTCCGGCGGGCCTCCTCGGCGGCCCAGCGGAACACCGAGGCGGCGCGGCCGACCTCGCCACGGGCCCACTTGATCGGCTTGCCGTTCTCGGCCGTGATCAGCCGGGCGATCTCCTCGGCGCGCTCGGTCAGCCGGCGGGACACGTGGTCCAGCGCGGCGGCCCGGACGTGCGCGGGGGTCGTGGCGAAGACCGGAGCCGCGGCGACGGCGGCGTCCAGCGCCTCCTCCACCTGCGCGTCGGTGGGCACGCTGACCTTGCCGACCAGGCTGCCGTCGAACGGGTGGTGGACCTCGAACTCCGTCTCGCCGCTCGCCCGGCGGCCGGCCAGCCAGAAGTCATGAGTGGTGGTCACGGTCACACCGGCCCTCTCGTCTGCGCCCCACGCGGGTCGTGAAGCCTCGGACCCAACGGTAGGGCGGAGCACCCGTCAGACGGATTGGACACGGTGGAGTGGTCACTCGTGTGACTTCGCCAAGTTGCAGAAAGCAGGGGCGCGGGGAACGGCGCGGCCCACCCCGCACTCTGCCGCTGTCTTACCTGCATGCCCTCGTTGCACTATCCGTTGACGGTGCAACTGACTGCGCGGGCGAGATGGCGACTCCGCTTCTCCCGACCTCGCGCAGTTCCCCGCGCCCCTGACCGTGCCTACTCCTCCCCGGCGCGGAGCGCGAGCCAGAGCTCCATCCGGACGTCCGTGTCGTCCAGCGAGCGCCCCAGGAGTTCCTCGACCCGCCGCATCCGGTACCGCAGGGTGTGCCGGTGCACGCCGAGGTCGGCGGCGGCCGCGTCCCACTGGCCGTGGCGGGAGAGCCAGGCCCGCAGCGAAGCGACCAGGTCGCCGCGCGAGGTGCGGTCGTGCTCGCGCAGCGGGCGGAGCAGGCCCTCGGCGAAGGCCGTCACGGCCTCCTCGCCGAGCAGCGGCAGCAGCGAACCCGCGCCGACCTCCTCGTGGTCGACCGAGCGCTTGCCGCCGCGCAGCGCCACCGCCAGGGCCCGCTCGGCCTGGGCGAAGGCCACGCCGGCCTCCTCCAGGGTGGTCGGGGCGGAGACGCCGACGGCCAGGCCCTCGTGCTCCTCCACCGCGCCGAGGCAGGCGCGGTGCGCGGCGCCGTTGTCGGCGGCCAGCACCACCAGGCGGGCGCCGTGCGGGCCCTCCTCGCGGGAGACCAGCAGCTTCTCGCCGACCCGGCCGCCGGCCTGCTCGGCCCGGTCGCCCAGCTCGCCGACCGCCTCGGTGGCGTCGGTGCCCGGGGCGGCCCCGGCGACCAGCACCCGGACGGTACCCTCCGGCAGCCCGCCGAACAGGCCCGAGGCGACCTGCCGGGCCGTCGGGACCTCCCCCGCCAGCACCATGCCGAGCAGCGCCGCGCCCATCCGCTCCTCGGCCTGCCGCAGCTCGCGGGAGCGCTCCAGGGTGAGGGTGAGCAGCGCCACGGCGGCGTTCAGCACGTACCGCTCGGTGGGGGTGATGCGGTCCTCGGTGCCGACGGCCAGGAAGCCGCGGGCCCGGCGGTCGGCGCCCAGCGACTGGACCACCACGTAGTCCTCGTCCGCGGTGTCGATGCCCGGGGAGCGGCCCTGCAGCGCGGCGCTCGACGGGGCGGGGCGACGGCGCAGCCGGTCGACCTCGGCCGCGAGCCGGCCCGCCCGGCGGGCGGCCCAGTCGGGGGCCACGGCAGAGAGGGCGCCGGAGCCGTCGTAGAGCGCGGCCCAGCCGCCGAGGCGGGCGGCGAGTCTGCGGACCACCGCGGTGGTGCCGTCCTTGCCGAGGGCGGCCCGGGTCAGCTCCTCCTGGGCCTCGAAGCTGGTGGTGACCGCCTCGTACTGCTCGGCGGCCAGCGCGGCCGAGACCGACTTGCTGATCGCGATGAACGGCGTGGCCTCCGGCACCCGCAGCAGCGGCAGGCCGCGCTGCGCGGCGGCGTCCACCAACGGCTGCGGCACCTCGGCGTGCGAGAGCCCGACCCCGAGGCCCAGCCCCACGACCCCCGCGTCGGCCAGCCGGTGCACGTACGCCTGCAGGCTCGCGGCGCTCTTGCCCAGCTTGATGCCGGTGGTGAGCAGCAGCTCCCCGCCCTCCAGGAAGGGGGTCGGATCGTCCAGCTCACTGGTGTGCACCCAGCGGACGGGCCGTTCTAGATGGTCCGCACCGGCCAGGACGGTCAGGTGGAGCGAGCTGTTGCGGACGACGGAGGCGAGAGTGGGGGGCATGGCACCTTCGATGGTTCGACCTGGTCGCCCCGTTGCGACCGGCGAGGGCTGAGCGTCTCCCCACCATTATGGACGCGCCGGACAACCGCCGGGACCGAATCCTCCGTAGCGGCGCCCTTACCCTCAGCTCCGCGGCCTCTCAGCTCCGCACCCTCTCGGCTCCGCAGCCTCTCAGCTCCGCAGGTCGACCAGGACGGGTGGCACCTGCTCACCCGCCACCGTGGTCAGCGAGATCACCGCGTGGCCGGTGGGCAGGGCGTGGGCCAGGTCGGAGGGGGACCAGCGGTGGCGCTCCACGTCGCGGGTGGTGATGCTCTCGGTCTGGGCGGTGGTGCCGGAGAGGGCCTTGCGGCCGGCCCGGCCGAGCTTGCGGAGGAAGCCGCCGGAAGTGTCGGGGGCGTGGGTGACGGCCTTCTCCTGGACCAGGTGGGTGCCCCAGGCCTCGGAGAAGAGCCGGCCATCCCAGGGGGCGATGCCCGGGAAGGCCATCCGGCAGCCGACCGCGCCGAACAGCGGGGCGCGCAGCGCCTCGGGCAGGTCCACCAGGGTGCGCAGCAGCAGCACCGCCCCGGCATTGGCCCCGCGCAGCCGCTGCAGGCCCCGCACGATCGGCGCGTCCACCGCCGCCGAGGCGTCGTCCACCACCAGGCCGGCGAAGAGCGAGCGGTCGGTGCGCACGGCGGTGGCCTGCAGGAACTGCCCCACCACCAGCCGGGCCAGGATCCGGGCCGCCTCCGGGTGGCTCTGCTCGGGCAGCTTGACCCGCACCCGCAGCGGGTGGTCCAGCGCCCGCATCGCGAAGGCGGGCCTGGCGCCCTCCCCGGCGGCGAACTGCCCGGCGAAGGCCGGGCGGTCGAGCAGGGCCAGGCGGTCGGCGAGCAGCGCGCCGGGGTCGTCGGCCCGGCCGCGCTGGCGCTCGCGGTGGTGCAGGTCGGGCTCGTGCTCGGCGTACCGGCCGGCCTTGCGGAGCGTCTCGGCCAGCACGGCCCAGCGCTCGGCGCCGTCCTCGCTGCCGCCCAGCAGCTCGCGCAGCTCGCGGACCCCGGGGTAGCGGCCGTAGGCGGCGTGGAACGGGCCGACGGTCTGCTGGAGCGCGATCCGGGCGCTCTCGGCGCGGGGGGCCAGCTCGTCGGGGAGCAGGGCGTCGGCCAGGCGGGCGGCAGCCTCGTCCACCTCGCGGGCGGCGCCGTAGAGGTCGAGCCCGTAGGCGGTGACCGGGTCGCCGGGGGCGATCACCACGTCGTACCAGGAGTCCGGGCCGAGGTTGGCCTCGGCGGCGCCGATCACCACGGCGCAGGCGGTGCCGGCCAGGGCCTGGAGGCAGAGCGCCTCGGCCACCGGGCGGGCCAGCCGGGCGGTCTTGCCGGTGCCGGCCGGGCCGACGGCGAGCAGCGAGGTGGCGAGCAGCGCGGGGTCGAGGGCGAAGCCGGCCGCGCGGTGGGCGGGCGGGTTCTTCACCACGTCCTGGGCGGTGCCGAGCCGCACCTGACGGGTCAGCAGGTCGTGCCCGGCGCCGCGGCCGGGCAGGTCGCGGGCCTCGGAGGGGTGCGCGCAGGCGGCGGCGCCCCGGGCGGCGACCTCGGCCAGGAACTCGGGCAGCCGGGCCGGTTCGCCGAGCACGCCCTCCCAGGCGCGCTGGATCCGGACGTAGTCCACGTCGCCGACGGCCGCCGCGTCCAGCGCGGCCGCGGCCTGCGGGGCGCCGCCGTGGCGCAGCCCGTACCAGGGGTCGGTGACCGGGGCGGGGGCGGGCGTCTGCGCTTCGGCGGGCTGCTCGTGGGTGACGGCGCGGGCGAGCAGCGGGGCGACCCAGCGCCGCCAGACCTCGGGCCAGCGGCCCATCCGGCCGAAGAAACGAATCGCCAGGATCACCGCGCCCAGCTGGAGCACCACCACCAGCAGGGTGGCCGGGGCCTCGGAACTCGGCGCCGGGATGCCGAACAGACTCATCAGGTAGTAGACGAGCACGGGGGCATAGAGCGCAGCCGGCCAGGCCACCAGCAGGTTGAGCGCCGCGCGCAGCAGCAGCGGCCCGGCCGGCACCTCGGCGTCCTTGCTCCGGGCCGGGTCGAGCGGACGGTAGCCGTAGCGCAGCACGCCGGGCGCGGCCTCCGGGCGCGGGGCGTACACCCAGCCGGCCAGGTCGAAGCCCGCTCCGAAGCCCGCTCCGGTGCCCGGTACGGCCCCGGGTACGGCGCTCGGTGCGGCCCCGGGCTGGGGCCCGAGGGCCCGCTGCGGCGGCAGGCCGCCCGGCCCGCCGTGCCCGCCAGGACCGCCAGGACCGCCAGGACCGCCAGGACCGCCAGGACCGCCAGGACCGCCAGGACCGTGACCGGCTTCCCCCTGAGCGCCCTGCCCCCGACCGGCCTGCCCCTGACCGGCCTGCCCGGCCTGCTGACCGTACGCGCCGTCCAAGCCCATCCCTGGCCCCGCTCTCTCGACACCCCGGCCGCCCGCGCGCCCCATGCGGCCCCGAAGCGGCAGATACCCACGCCGCCCTCGCGGCGACACGCCCGCGCTCAATCTAGTGGAGGGGAGGGCCCTGGCAGCCGATCTCCACCCGCTGGCCGCGCCGGACAAGTCGGACGGGCTACTGCTACCTAGTGGCGCATGCCCGGCGCCGGTACCCGGCCGTAGCCTTCGAAGGACGACGCCTTGAGAAATCTGGAGAACACCATGAGCGCTGTTACGCCGCTCCCGCAGGAGCGCCGCCTGGTCACCGCCGTGCCCGGCCCGAAGTCGCAGGAGCTTCAGGCCCGCAAGCTCGGCGCGGTGGCCGCCGGTGTCGGCACCACCCTGCCGGTGTACGTGACCCGCGCCAACGGTGGCGTGCTGGAGGACGTGGACGGCAACTCGCTTATCGACTTCGGCTCCGGCATCGCCGTGACCAACGTCGGCAACAGCGCCGAGGCCGTCGTCGCCAAGGCGAGCGAGCAGCTGGCCGCCTTCACCCACACCTGCTTCATGGTGACCCCGTACGAGGGCTACGTCGCCGTCGCCGAGCAGCTCAACGAGCTGACCCCGGGCGACCACGACAAGCGCACCGCCCTCTTCAACTCGGGCGCCGAGGCCGTCGAGAACGCCATCAAGATCGCGCGTGCCTACACCAAGCGCACCGCCGTCGTGGTCTTCGACCACGGCTACCACGGCCGCACCAACCTCACCATGGGCATGACGGCGAAGAACATGCCGTACAAGCAGGGCTTCGGCCCGTTCGCCCCCGAGGTCTACCGCGTGCCGGTGGCCTACCCCTACCGCTGGCTGACCGGTGCGGAGAACTGCGCCGCCGAGGCCGCCGCGCAGGCGATCGACATCATCAACAAGCAGATCGGCGCCGACAACGTCGCCGCCATCGTGATCGAGCCGATCCAGGGCGAGGGCGGCTTCATCGAGCCGGCCAAGGGCTTCCTGCCGGCCATCGTCGAGTACGCCAAGGCGAACGGCATCGTCTTCGTCGCCGACGAGATCCAGACCGGCTTCTGCCGCACCGGCCAGTGGTTCGCCTGTGACGACGAGGGCATCGTCCCGGACCTGATCACCACCGCCAAGGGCATCGCCGGCGGCCTGCCGCTGGCCGCCGTGACCGGCCGCGCCGAGATCATGGACGCCGCGCACGCCGGTGGCCTGGGCGGCACCTACGGTGGCAACCCGGTCGCCTGCGCCGCCGCGCTGGGCTCGATCGAGACCATGAAGGAGCTCGACCTCAACGCCAAGGCGCAGCGCATCGGCGAGGTCATGCTCGGCCGCCTGCGCGCCATGGCCGAGAAGTTCGACGTGATCGGCGAGGTCCGCGGCCGCGGCGCGATGATCGCCGTCGAGCTGGTCAAGCCGGGCAGCAAGGACCCGAACCCCGAGTTCACCGCCGCCGTCGCCAAGGCCTGCCACGCCGAGGGCCTGGTCGTGCTGACCGCCGGCACCTACGGCAACGTGCTGCGCTTCCTGCCGCCGCTGGTCATGCCGGAGCACCTGCTCGTCGAGGGCCTCGACATCATCGAGAACGCCTTCGCCACGGTCTGAGTCGTGTCCCGGGCCGTGGCCCGGGCCGTGGCCTGAGTCGTGGCCCGAGAGGGTGGTCCGAGCCCCGCGCAGCTACGTCTGTGCGGCTCGGGCCACCCTTTCGTACAGTCGTACTCCGCATCGGCTCCACCCGGTGAAGATGCTGTGCGAAAGCTCTGAAGTCCCTGGGAGTCGCAGCGCTCCTGACGTACCTTGGTAACAGATGGACAGCGAGCTGACACCCTCAGCGACACCGGCCGTCGCCCCGTCAGGGGCGGTGGCAGCCGAGGACCGATCGACCGGCCGTCCGGCCCACACCCCCCGGGCCACGCGGATCGGCGATCTTCCCAGCCGCCCTGGAGCTCTCCCCCCTGCTCCAGGGCGGCTCTCACATGCCCGGGCACAGCCCTGGCTGCCGGTGCTGCTGCTCGCCCTGCTGGTGTTGATCTCCTGGCAGGTCGCCGTCCACGGGCCACTGCTCGACCTGGACCTGCACGTCCGGTCCTTGGTCCACTCGACCCGGCTGAGCCTGGGCGGCCAACTGCCCCCGGGCGCCACCGACGCCGGCCTCGGCCACCTCCGTCCGGCCCACCCCGGCCCCGACGGCTTCTGGCTGGACCGCCTCGGCCGCGGCCTCTCCGACCTCGGCAACACCATCCCGGCCATCCCCGTCCTACTCGCCGCCGGCGCCCTGGCCGCCTGGCGGCACCGCCGCACGGGCCTGCGCCGTTGGTGGCTCCCGCTGCCGACGGCCGCCGTCACGGCCCTGCTCATCCCCGCCCTGGTGATCCCCGCCAAGAACTGGTTCGCCCGCCCCGGCCCGCTCGGCACCCCGCTGCACCCCGGCGAGTGGGGCTGGTACCCGTCCGGCCACACCGCCACCTCGGCCATCGCCTACGGCACCGCCACCTTGCTGCTCTGCCGGGCCTTCCCCGGCCCGGCCCTGCACCGCCGGCTGACCGCCCTCACCGCCCTGGCCTGCCTCGGCGTCGGCTGGGGCCTGGTCTGGAGCGACTTCCACTGGCTGCTCGACGTGCTGGCGAGCTGGTGCCTGGCGGGGTTGCTGCTCTGGACCCTCGCCCGCGCCACGGCCCCGGGCGGCCTCCTCAGCCCGGCCGGCCCGGCGAGCCAGGTACGGCCCCCGGCCGATCCGGACGCGACGCCGCCGCTGCCCGGGGCCTGACCGCTGCCCCCCGAGACCTGACCGCTGCCGACGGGCCACCCGCGCGCAAGCCACTCACCCTCGGCTCGCCCGCCCTCGACCCGCGCGCCCTCAGGTCACTCACCCTCGTGACGGTGGACCAGGCCGGGCTCGCCGCTGTCCCGCTGCCACTCGACGACCAGCTCGTCCCGGGCACCGAAGCGGACCAGGTGACGGCCCACCACGTCCTCCAACTGCGCCAGGTCGGCCGCCTCGCCCTCGACGGCGAGCGCCAGCACGCCCGGCTCGGCCACCAGGGTGGCCGTCCCGGCACGGAAGGCGACCTCGCCCCGACCGGTCTCCTCCGACCAGCTCGCCTCGACCTTGCGGCCGAGGTGCGCGGCCAACTGCTTGCCGTACCGCGCGGGGCGGTCGGTACTCACACGGGCTTCCGAACGGGCCATCGTGATCACTCCTGAATCGGTTCGTACGACTGTCTCTGCTGCACCGGCTGTCACTGCCGTCTTTACCTCACGCTAGCCCAGATACTGAGCTAAGCTCAAGGTGTCATTGACTCTGCATATCCGTCCGCCCATCCGCCCACACGCCCATCCACCCGTGGCCCACCGAGCCGTCCGCCTGTGACTCGCGCGCCCGTCCGCCCATTGCCCCACGTACCCACCACCCCGCGTACCCGCTGCCTCGCCCCGCCCGCCGGTGCGCCACCGACCGGCCCCCGGCCCGACCGGGGCGGGTAGCCTGGGCCCACCTCTCCCCCGGCCACCGCGGCCGGGGTCGTCCGCAGCCCAGCCCAGCCCGGGAGCCCCGACCATGACCACCCCGCCGCCCGAGACCGCCGCCGAGCTCGCCGACGCGCTGACCCGGGCGATGAAGCGGATCCGGCGGCAGACCATGTACCGGCTGGAGCCGTACGGGATCACCCCGGGCCAGGCCCGCGCGCTGCGGATGCTCGCCCACAACCCGGGCTGCAAGGGCAGCGAGGCGATCCGGCTCAGCGCGCTGGCCGAACGCCTCCACATCGCGCCGCGCTCGGCCACCACCGTGGTCGACGCCCTCGAAGAGGCCGGCCTGGTCGAACGGACGCCGGACCCGGCCGACCGCCGCGCCGTCCGGGTCACCCTCACCGAGGCCGGCCACGCCGCCCTCGAACGGATCGGCCGAGTCCGCCACGAGGTGGCCCAGGAGTACTTCGGCCCGATTGCCGGCCCCGAACAGGAGGCTCTCCTCCGGGCCCTCCGCACCGCCGAACTCGCCCACGAGGCCCGCCAGACCGGCGATCGGACCCCCGTCCCGATCGCCGCTCCGGCCACCTCCCCGGCATCGGCCGCCGACCTCGGCTGACACCCGCTCATCCCTGGACCGTCTGCATCCGCTGCGCCTCTCCGTCCCGCTCCGTTCCGTTCCGCTCCGTTCCGCTCCGTTCCGCTCCACGTCAGCGAGCCCGCAGCGCGACCCCGCCGACAGTTCCGTTGGCGGCCCCGGCCTGGGCTCCACCCTCGGCCTGACGGTCCCTCGAGCGCCGTGCCGGCGCAGCCATCCACCCCGGTCGGGCCAGACCGGCCATCAGGCCCGGCCGCAGCGCGGTCAACCCGATGCCGAGGACGACCAGGGCGGCTGCGCCGCCGGCCAGCGGGCTGATCCGCTCGCCGAGCAGCAGCCAGGAGGAGGACATCCCGAAGACCGGCACCAGCAACGAGTACGGCGCGACGGACGAGGCGTCGTAGGTGCGGAGCAGGAAGCTCCAGGCGACGAAGCCGAACAGGGTGGCCCCCAGGCCGACGAAGGCGATCGCGCCGAGGCCCGAGAAGGTGATGCCGGCCAGTGCGTGCAGGTCGGCCGAGGGACCCTCGACCAGCAGGGAGAGCGCGAGCAGCGGCAGCGGTGGGACGACGCTGACCCAGACCATCCAGCGCAGGGCATCCGGCGGGGCGGCCCGCCGGGTGAGCACGTTGGAGAGGCCCCAGAACACCGCCGAGACGATGACCAGCACGAACGCGCCGATCGGCCCGCCGATGCCACGGTCCACGGCGGCCAGGCAGATCCCGCCGAAGGCGATCGCCAGGCCCAGCACCCGACGGCCGCCCGGACGCTCGCGCAGCATCACCGTGGCGAACAGCGCCGTGAAGATCGCCTGACTCTGCAGCACCAGCGAGGAGAGCCCGGCGGGCATCCCCGCGTGCATGCCCAGGAAGAGCAGCCCGAACTTCACCACCCCGAGCGTGCAGCCGACCAGCAACACCCAGCGCCAGGCCACCCGAGGCCGGCCGACGAAGAAGACGGCGGGCACCGCCACGACGGTGAACCGCAGTGCGCAGAAGAGCAGCGGAGGGAAGTTCTCCAGGCCCACGTGGATGACCACGAAGTTGAGGCCCCAGACGGCGGCGATCAGGACGGCGAGGGCGATGTGACGCGGCGTCATGGCGCCGGTGGCGGACCGGGCGGTGCCGGACCGGGCGGGCATGGCGGTGGCGGGTGAGCTGCTGTTCCGTGGCATGTGACGAGCATCCCGGAGTACAACCGTGTAGCACCAGCGATGATTACTGAAGGCCATACTTCAGCATCACTACACAGTGACCGCCTCCGGCTGGCTACCATCAGGGTCATGATGGATCTCGGTCGACTGCGGGCGCTGCGCGCGGTGGCGGTGCACGGTTCGGTGGGCGGCGCGGCGGCGGCGCTGGGCTTCACGCCCTCGGCGGTCTCCCAGCAGATCTCCAAGCTGGAACGGGAGACCCGCACCGTGCTGTTGGAACGGCAGGGCCGGGGCGTGGTGCTGACCGACGCGGCCCAACAGCTCGCCAACACCGCGCAGCAGGTGCTCGCCCTGGTCGAACAGGCCGAGGTGACGCTGGAGGAGCAGCGCGGGCAGGCCGTCGGCCGGCTGATGGTCGCGACCTTCGCCACCGGCGCGCGGGGCCTGCTGCCCGGAGCCCTCGCCGAGCTGCGAGAGACCTGCCCCGAACTCGACGTCCGCCTGCTGGAGACCGACCCCTACCTCGCGGCCGAACTGGTCGCCCGGGGCGAGGTCGACCTCGCGCTGGTCCAGGACTGGCCGACCGTGCCGCTGCCGGTCCAGGACGGGCTGGCCCGGCTCGACCTCGGGCCCGACCCGGTCGACCTGCTGCTCCGCGAGGAGGACCCGCTGGCGGCCCTCACCGTGGTGCCGGTGGCCCGCCTCTGCGGACGGCGCTGGATCAGCGTGCCGCCGGGGAACATCTGCCACGACTGGCTGGTCCGCACCATGCGGGAGGCCGGCGAGGAGCCGGACGTCCACTACCAGGTCGGCGAGTTCGAGACCCAGATCGCCCTCATCGCGGCCGGCCTCGGCGTCGGCCTGGTCCCCCGGCTCGGCCGCGGCACCCTACCGCCCGGGGTGGTCGCCCGCCCGGTGGTGCCCGAACCCGCCCGCCGCGTCTTCCTCCTCTGGCGCAGCCAGGCCTCGCGCCGCCCGGCCATCACGGCCGCTCTGTCCGCCGTCCAACGCCACTGGCAGCCCCGCCCGACCGCTCCAGCCGTTCCAGCCACTCCAGCCGTTCCGGCAACGCCTGAGCACACCCGCCTCAGCCCGCGAAACCGATGACCAGCCAGAGGAAGCCCACGCCCAGCAGGGTGCAGAGCAACGTCGAACGGGACGGGTGGGGGCTGTGCGCCTCCGGCAGGATGTCGGAGGTCGCCAGGTAGAGCAGGAAGCCGGCGAAGAACCCGAGGTAGAGCCCCAGCACGTGCTCGGGGATGGTGAACAGCAGCGTGATCCCGGCCCCGGTGACGGGCGCCAACGCATCCGCCCCGAGCAGGGCCAACGCCCGACGCCGGTCGTTCCCGTACATCCGGGTGATCGTGTACGTGTTGAACCCGTCCGCGAAGTCGTGCGCCACGACGGCGATCGCCACCACCGTGCCGACGGTACTGCCAGCCTGGAAGGCCGCACCGATCGCGAACCCGTCCATCAGGCTGTGCCCCACCAGCGCACCGGCGGCCGCCAACCCGACCCCCTGCCGTCCGTGACTGTGAGCGTGACCATGGCCGTGACCGTGCCCATGGCCGTGGCTCTGTGACCGGCCGTGAGTGTGCTCGGCGTACTCGTCCTCGTGACTGCGGTGGATCGCCACCGCCCGCTCGATGATGTGGATGGTCAGGAAGCCCGCCGCGAACATCAGCAGCGCCTGCGGGACGCCGTGGATCTCGTCCGGCGCGGCGTGCAGGGCCTCCGGCAGGAGGTCGAAGGCGACCACCCCGAGCATCAGCCCGGCGGCGAACCCCAGCACCAGGTGCCGCCGGTCCCCGGTCCGCTGGGCGACGAAGCCGCCGATCAGCGTCATCATGAACGCTCCGGCGGCGACGAGTATCGCCGTCATCCACTTCCCTCCCGCTGCTTCCCTGACCGCCCCGGCCACCGGCCGTCGGTCAGCGGCCCCCGGAAGCTCCGGCTGCCGCCTGTACGGCAAGCCTCTGCGGCTCGCCCGACCATCGCCCCTGGGCCGGGGCCGTCGGAGTGACGAGTAACTGAAGCAGACCGGCAGACAGCACCGCAGGTCGGGGGGTGGGTCAGCCCACTCCGAGGCCACCCGGCACGACCGAGCAGAACTGCCTGGCTCCCGGACATCGGCGCCCCGGAACAGGCCGGTCGGGGCCGGTCGGGGCCGGTCGGGATCGCGGGAATCAAGCTGACAGGTTGACGGGTTGACGGGTCGACGGGCTATTCGGCGGGGGTGAAGGGCAGGCCGAGGTGGGTGCGGGTCAGCTCCTGGACCCCGTTGCCGTCCACGAGGTGGATCTGCTCGTAAGCCGGCTCGGCCGCCAGGTCGAGGGCCTCCTCGCTGAAGTGGCCGCAGGTCAGGCGCAGGCCACGGTCGGCGCCCTCCTCCGCCACGGCCTCCGCGAGGGTCTGCAACTCCTCGGAGCCGACCGGTGCGGCCCCGCGCGAAGCCCAGACCACCCAGCGCCCGGGAAGCGCACTGCCCCTGGCCCCCTCGCCGGTGGCCACCAGCCCGGCCTGCCCGCGCAACCGGACGCTCCACTCGGCCAGACCGCCCCTGGTCAGCAGCTCCCGGACCAGCTGGGCGAACTCGTTCGAGGACAGCTCGGCCGCCGACGGCACGGCCATCCCGGCCGTACCGCTCGGCTCGACCTGCGCCAGCCCGTACGGGTCGGGGGTCACCACGGCAGCCAGCTCCCGCAGCCTGACCAACGCCTCGTCCTGCTCGGCGGCGGCGTAGACGCCCTGACCGTCCGCCTCTTGCCCCGGTACCTGCCCCGGTACCTGCTCCTGTCCCCGGCCCTGCCCCGGCTGATCGGCTCCCCCGGTCAACGTCTCCTCGGCGGGGAACAGCCGGGTGCGGGCGAGGGCATTGCGATCCGCGTCAACGCTGAGCAGGCAGACCGGCTCGGCTGAGGCCACTCCCCCGGCGACCGGAGCGGCCGTCGCGACGGCCGCCGGACCGGGGCGCAGCCAACCGTTGAGGACCACCCCGGCCAGGATGTCCTCGGTGTCCACGGCGTCGACCGCCTGGAGGGCCCGCAAGGCCAGCCGAGCGGCCAGCCGGAGGTAGTCGGCAGCCCGGTCGGCAGCCGGACGGGGGATGGGCGTGATCTCGCCCTCCGGCGAAAGCCGGTAGCCGGACAGCGAGGGCACCACGTCGAGCGACGGCAGGTCAAGGTCGAGCACGGCCGTGCGGGTGAGCGGACGGAAGACTGCCCGGCAGGGGGCGGGCAGGTCCTGGGTCGCGCCCTCGGCGGCGGCGAGGGCACGCTCCAGCAGGGACTCGACGGCGGCAGGCTCGGCCAACCGGTAGGCCCGCCGGCACTCCTCCAAACTCTCGTTGTACTCCCGGACGGCCCGGGCCCGGGCCTGCTCCATCTCCTCGTGCGCCTGCCGGGCCGCCTGCTCCCCGCTGTCGGCCGCCTCGGCCTGGCGTGCCCGCCACTCCCGGAGGTCCCGCTGATGGCGCAGCCGGGCCGCGGCCAGCTCCCGCTGGTAGCCGGAGTCGAGCAACCGCCGGGACGGGGCCTCGTCCGGGTCGGCCAGCTCCGGCTGCGCCGGAGCGTAGTCGGCCCACCGAGGCTCGGCGCCCGCAGCGGAAGCCTCCTCACCATGCGGGTAGGGGCGCGGCTCGTAGCTGCGCAGCTGGCTCTCGAAGTCCATCGCGGAGACGGGCAGGGCGGCTCGACGGAGCAGGTCCGCCAGGCGCTCGTGCTCGGCCTGGACGGTGAGCGTCCGATGGTGGGTCAGTGCGGCGGCCCGCCCGTGGGCCGCCACGCCCGCGTCCGGCTCACCGAGACCCGGCTTCCTGCCGGCGCCACCGCCCACCGGACCGCCGTCCGCCAGACCACCACCCAGCAGACCACCATCCGAAAGACCACCACCCGAAAGACCACCGTCTGCCGGACTGTCGCCTGCCGAACCATCACCTACCGGGCCGGCGACGCCGGACTCGTCGAGGGCACCAATCGAGCCGGCGGCGTCGGCCTGGCCAAGCGGGCCGGTGAGGCCGGTGGGGGCGGAGACGGCCTGACCTGGGAGCTGGGCGGTCGGACCGTCGGCAGCTACCCTGGGCACACCGGGGGCGTCCTGGTCCGTACGCGGCTCCGGGACGTCGGCCCCCAGGTCTCGGAAGACCGAGGCCAGGAAGCCGGGCTGGAGCACCGCGGCCGTACCGTCCGGCTGACCCTCGGATGAGTGCTGCATCGGCGGTCGTTCCCCCAAGCTCGTCCGGTGTGCTCGCCGGGCCACACGGCCTGGCCCGGGCTTCATTCTCCACCGTACGGGCACTCCGGAACCGTCTCTCCGACCTTTCCTCCCTCCATTTGTGATTCTCCGTCGATTCCGGGCTCAACCGCCTTGCCGTCAACTGCGATTCGGCTAGCGCGCCCTGTCCGCTCGCTGCCTTCTCGTCACCTCCTCCCCCGCTCTGCGGCGTCTCTATTGCCCTTGCTCAGTTCGTGCGGGTGTTGGTCAGGTGCAGTCCGATGTAGCCGACGTAGATCCGGCCGCTGCCCGAGCAGTCGTCCAGGTAGTGCAGGCGGGGGGCGGTGCGGCCACCACCGATCCGCAGGTGTGCGCCCATGAACGCGCGCCGTGAGGAATCTACGCACGCCGGTACCGGGAGCATCCGCTCGCGCTTCCACTTGGTGTGGCTCTCGACCGTCCGGGACTCCCCTCGGACGGCCTTGCGCGGCGGGAAGCGGTGGCACCCGGGTGGTGTGTGCTCGCACCACTGCTTGAAATCCCCGTGCGCCTCACCACGGACAGCGGCGCTGGCGTACTCCTGCAGGGCCGTCAGCCCCTCCCAGGTGAGCTTCGCCCACCCCGTACCCGCGTACTGGCCGTCCAGTGCCAGGGCCTCCTTCTGGTCACCGGTGAACTCCAGTAGCGGGAACTCGTCGAACCGTCCGACCAGATCACCGAAGCTGGCCGGCGCATCGTCGTCCTGCTCCACCCCGTCCGCAGCGAGCCCGCCGAACCCGTCGGGACCAAACCCCTCAAGGCCGAAGAGCTCACCACCGAGCGGCTCGGCGCCGTACGCCTCAGCGGCGAAGCCACCGAGAGCGGGCGCACCGCCGCCGAACGCTCCAGACGTCAGCGGATCGGTGGTGAAGCGGAGCAAGTCTGCCGCTTCGACCCCGGTCATGGCACGCAATTGATCGGTGAGCGAGCGCACTTGGGCGTTGATCGCACGCAGTGCGGCGTGCTGCTCGGCGCTCTCCGCCCGCAGGCGCTGCTCCCGGCGACGGGCCAGGAGCAGACTGCGTTTGATGCGCTGGAGCTCGTCAGCCCGGACCTGCCGCTCGGCCTGGTCGGCTCGCCCGAGGTGGTCGGTCAGCTCGCCCTGCGCGCCCTGCTCGCCCGGACCGCTCGAGTCCGACAGAACCGTGGACTGGGTGTGCGCTGCGGCCAGCGAGTCGGTGCCCGGCTCCGCCACTGAGGGCAGCGCTCGGTCAGACCGTGGGCCGGGCAACTGCACTGTCTGGCCAGCTGCATCAGAACGGCCGACCTGACCAGGCCTGTCCGAGTGACCGGACTGCGCGGCCGACCCGGACGGCTCGGACGGCTCGGACGGGGCAGCCGGATCGGACAGTGCGGGCTGTGGGCGACGCTTGGACTCCGGCGGTGGCTGGAGGACCGGAACAGCGGCAAGCAGGGGCGGCAGCGGGAGCTCGGCGGCGGCCCGGCGCGGCTCGCGGGCGATCAGCGCGGCGGCCCGGCGGACGTCGTCCTCGATCCGGTGCCTGGGCATCACCGGGTGCCGTGAACTGTCCGCCCGGGAGGCGGGGTCGATCTCCGGCAGGTAGGTACGCACTGCTCCGCCGTAGACCTTGTGGTACTCCAACGCGACGTTGAAGTGCGGAAGCGCCGCATGGTCGAGAACGTAGAGGGCGGCCAGGCCGGTGAGGTGGCGCATCAGCGGGTGGACCACGCCGGCCAGCCAGGTGTCGAGCTGGGCGGCGGGCGGGACGCTGGCGACGACTGTGGGCAGGCTGCGGTCCGGGTCGCAGAGCTCGTCGATCAGGGCGTCGACCTCGGCCGGGGTGACCAGTCGGGGCAGCGGCTCGATCGCGGCGGTACCGTCCGTGGCGTCGATCAGCGTGAGGAGCGTGCGGGCCAGTTCGGGGACTGGAGCTCGCCCGGCCGGGCGAGCTCCCGCTCCGGCCGCGAGGTGCTCGGCTTCCACCCTGACCCAGGTCGGCTGCTCCGGCTCCCTGCGCGCCGGGGGCTTGCTTCGCTGCCGGCCGACGCTCGGGGTGCTCGGCCCGCCGACGGTCGCGGCGGCCCCCGTCGGACTGCCGGCGGGAGGACCGGCGGCCACCGGAGTGGTGGGAGAAAGACTGGTGGCAGCGGCAGCGGCAGCAGCAGCGGCAGCAGCAGGAGGCGGGCCGGTGGCGATGGTGATGGTGAGCTGGTGGGTGCCGTGCGGCACCGGGGTGCGGAGGCGACGGCGGGCATAGCGGCCCGGGGTGGCAGCCCGCTCGGGCGGGGCACCCACGTCAGGAGGGTCACCCACCTCGGGTGGTTGTTCGGGATCGGGGGGATCCAGCCGGAGCTCGCCGCTGTCGCGGTCGAGGAGGATACGCGGGCCGGGGCGGAACCGCTCTGCGCCCGGCGTGGCTGCGGCGGGCGGGGGCTCTTCGACCCCTTCCTGCTTCAACCAGGCGGTCAGCAGCTGATCGGCCAGGGCGACGACTTCGGGAAATGGACGCTGGGTGGTGACCGTCGTGCGGTAGGGCTCCGAATTGCCGAAATGACCTGCGGCGTCAGGGCTCTGACCGGGGGACGGAGTGTATGCCGATGTCATGCGAGGTACCTCCCGTGGGGTGGTGGGTGGGGTCTGAATTCCTCCATCGATGGGGTCGAGACTGTGGCTCCCGCTCCGGGAGACCGGGTGGGATTCCTTGTCGAGAAAACGCAAGAGCCCGGAGGGGAAGTTCCAACTCCGGGCATGGTTAATTCGTTCGGGTGTCACTCGGGCTTCTGCCGCCCGACGAATCATCGGATCCGCTACCGTCCCGGCAGGGGCACCCTGCCAAGCCGACGCCCGCGCGGCGGTCGGTGCGACGCGTGTCCGCCGCCGTGCTCGGGCGGACGCTCCGAGCCATGGTCAGACGAGGGCCTCGACGTAGCTGCGCCCCGCTTCGATCGCCTCCGCAGCGCCCCCGGTGACCTCGGCGAGCCAGGCGTGAAAGGCGGTCACCTCAGGCTCCGGCACACCGACTTCGATCAGCACACCGGTGGGCTCGTAGGAGAGCCCCCGCACCACGTGCCCGGCTGCTCGGAGGTCGTTCTCCAGTCGTCCGGCCCTGGTGTGGTCGGCGGAGACCGCCAGCAGGGTGACCGGCCGCCGCTCCAGCAACCCGATGGCGTCCACCGCCTCGGACACCGCGCTCCCGTATGCCCGGACCAGTCCGCCGGCACCGAGCTTGATCCCGCCGAAGTAGCGGGTCACCACCGCGACCGTGTCGGTCAGCCCGCGCCGGCGCAACACCTCCAGCATCGGCACCCCGGCCGTACCGCCGGGCTCGCCGTCGTCGCTCGACCGCTCGCGCGGGCTCTCCCCGCCGACCACGAACGCGGTGCAGTTGTGCCGGGCATCCCAGTACTTCTTCCGGATGCCCGCGATGAATGCCTGGGCCTCGTCCTCGTCTGCCACCCGAGCGAGGTGGCAGATGAACCGGGACTTCTTGATCTCGAGTTCGTGGGTGCCGGAGCCCCGGACGGTGAGGTACGGCTTCGCGCTCGGCTCCGACATCGCGCGGTGATCTCCAGACGTACGGGAAGAAGGCTGGCTACGGACGTGATCGCCCCCGCCAGCCTAACCGGCCCCACCGGCCAGCTCCGCCGACCCGTTCCGAGCCCGTCCAGATCGACACCGGACGCCCGACGCACCAGACCCCGGGAGCGCCGACGCCGCCGGCCTACCCGGGCACCGCGACTCGGCGGCTCGCAGGCTCGCAGGCTCGGCGGCGCCACGCGACCGTCGACCCGCGGCACCCCGGTGCGGCAATGCCCCCGGTCAGGCAGTGGAGCCTAGTCCAGCTCGGCTGAGCTCAGCCGAGCTGGGGCTCAGCCTGGCCCGGCGGTCCCGCCTCCCGAACCTGCTCAGCGACCGGCCAGGGCGTCGAGCTCGACGCGGCTGAGACCGGTGAGCTCGGTGACCTCGGCGGAGTCGACGGCGCCGCAGTCGAGGCCGCGCAGCAGGTACGCGCTGAGCGCCTTGGCGGTGGCGGGCTCGTCCATCACGTCGCCGCCGGCCTTGGCCACGTAGGCGGTCAGGCGGGCGGCCGCGGCGTGGAGGCCCTCGCGGTAGAAGGAGTAGACGGCGACGTAGCGGGTGGGCAGGTGGGCCGGGTGCATGTCCCAGCCCTGGTAGTACGCCCGGGCCAGCGAGCGGCGGACCAGGTCGTGGTGGAGCTTCCAGCCGGCGTGGACCTGCTCACGGCCACCGGTCGGGATCACGTTGGTCGAACCGTCCGAGAGCCGGACCCCGGTACCCGCCGCAGCCACCTGCATGACGGCCTTGGCGTGGTCGGCGACCGGGTGGTCCATGCTCTGGTAGGCCGCACTGACACCGCAGGAGGCGCTGTAGTCGAAGGTGCCGTAGTGCAGACCGGTGGCGCGCCCCTCGGCGGCCTCGATCATCCGGGCCACCGTCGCGCGGCCGTCGGCACCGAGGATGGCCTGGGTGGTCTCGATCTGGATCTCGAACCCGATCCGCTTCGCGGGGAGACCGGCCCGCGCCTCGAAGTCCTCCAGCAGCCGGACCAGCGCCGTGACCTGCTCGACGTAGGTGACCTTGGGCAGCGTGAGCACCAGGCCCTCGGGCAGGCCGCCCTCGGCGATCAGGGTGGCGAGGAAGAGCTCCAGGGTGCGGATGCCCCGGGCGCGGACCGCCGCCTCCATGCACTTGATCCGGATGCCGATGTACGGCGGCGCGGTGCCGTCGGCGACCGCAGCGGCCACCAGGCGGGCGGCCCGGACGGCGGCCTCGTCCTCCTCGGCGTCCGGACGCGGGCCGTAGCCGTCCTCGAAGTCGATCCGGAGGTCCTCGACCGGCTCGCGCTCCAGCTTGGCCCGGACCCGGGCATGCACCTCCGTGAGCAGTTCGTCGGCCGGAACACCCAGCGCCGCGGCCAGCTCGGCCGGCGTACCCGCATGGGTGTCGAAGACCTCCAGGGCCTCCCGACCCCAGGTCTGCACGGTGTCGGCGGCGAAGACGTCCGCCGGAACGTAGACGGTGTGCACCGGCTGACGGGTGCTCGGCTCCCCCGGGTAGCGGCGCGCCAGCTCGGCGTCGACGGGCGCCAGCAACGCGTCCACGGCGGCCCGGGCCTCGGACGAGAAGGACACTCCACCCTCGGACTTGGTACCGTCCACCTCGGCCTGGGACATCCTGGGACCCTCCATCACGCCACGGCTCTTCAACAATTTGTTGATGCCTGCTGGAGGTGAAGGTAACCTCGCAGGGCCCGGCCGTCAATGGCCGCCCACGTGCCGGACCACTGTCACCCTGCGGCCGCACCCACTGTGAAATTGTCCTCCGCCCCCGCTTTCAGCGCAGGGGCGCCGCGCCTCGTTCCGCTGCTCAGTCGCGCCCGCTGGCGACGTACTGGCGCTGCAGTCGCTCCCAGATCCGCCCCAGCTCGGACGGGCTCACCGAGCCGTCGGGACGGGTGCCCACCACCCCGTACTCGGTGGTCAGGTACTCGGCGAGCGCGGCGACGTCCGGCTGCCGCTCGTACTGGTCGATGTAGCTGACCAGCGCGGCGAAGCAGACCTCCGGGTCGAGCGGCGCGGCGACCGGGTGCCGGTCTTCGGCGTGCGAGGAGGCCGTGTGCTCCACGCCCTGCTGCGCGGCCCGGTGCTCGGCCGACTCCCCGTTCAGCGCCGCCGCTTCCTCTTCGAGTTCGAGGGCGACCGCTTCGGCGAAAGCCTCCTCGGTCCCGAGGTAAGGCTCGTTGTCCTCCTCCGCCACGGCCACCACCTGCCGTGCGCCCTCCGGGGCGAGCTGCTCGATCCGGACGGGGCGCGGACCCACCGGACGCGGCCGGACTCCACCGGGCACCGCACCTGCCGGAACGGGCGCCGGCATCCCGTGCTCGGGCGCCGCCGTCACGGGCGCACCCGCCATCGGAGCCCCCGCACCCTGTCCGCCGGTCAGCGCCCCATCGGCGGGGACCCCACCGGACACCTGCTCGCCCGGGCGCGACACGCGCGGCGGCTTGAACCAAGGCGACGCCTGCCCGGGCACCCTGGACTGGTACCCGTGCTGCGCCTGCTCCTGCTGCGTCCGGGCCAACCAGACGTTGAGCTCGGGCTGCGGCTGCGCCGGTGCCGCCGCGCCCTCCTCCTCATGCGAGGGCTCTTGTGCGTCCCGCAGTCGGACGGCGGCCAGCTTCGCCAGGGTGGGGACGGCCACCGCCGCCGTCACCGGGGCCTGGTCCACCGGCACCTGATCGCCCGTCGTGGGCAGACCTGCATGGCCCGACTGAACCTGCCGACCGACAGCGCCGGCGGCCTGGGGCAGCCCGCGCGACTCGGACCGACTCGCGCCCGGCGGAGTGGCCTGGGTCGGGGCCGCCTCCAACGGTCCGTCGATCCGGTCCAGGATGCCGGGATCGAGCGGCACGCCGTACTTGGCGAGCTTGAGCGGGAGCAACGCCTGGAACGGCGCCGACCGGCGCCAACCACGCCCGTACCGGAACCGCAGCTGCGCCCGGTACACCAGGCGGTTCTGCTCCAGCCGGACCGTCTCGTCGTAGGAACGCAGCTCCCAGAGCTTCATCCGACGCCAGAGCCGGAAGGTCGGCACCGGTGAGAGGACCCACCTCATCAGCCGGACGGACTCCATGTGCCGGTCCGCTGTGATCGCCGCGATCCGGCCGACAGCGTGCCGGGAAGCCTCGACCACGACCACGAAGAGCACCGGGATGACCGCGTGCATCGCCATCCCGAGGGCGTCGCCCCAGGAGGCCGCGGCGTTGAACGCGATCGTGGCCGCCGTCAGCAGCCAGGCCGTCTGACGCAGCAGCGGGAACGGTATTCGGAGCCAGGTGAGCACCAGGTCCAGCGCCAGCAGGACGACGATGCCGGCGTCCACGCCGATCGGGAAGGCATATGAGAAGGCGCCGAACCCCTTCTCCATCGCCAACTCGCGCACGGCGTTGTACGAGCCGGCGAAGCCGATGCCCGAGATCAGACAGGCCCCGGCCGCGACCAGCCCGAGCAGAGCCCGGTGGGCGCGGGTGAGGGATGGACGTGCCATTCGTTGATCAACCCCTGGGATTCGGCAGGTGCCGTACGTGTGCACGGTGCGGCCCAATCCACCTGCGTCGCCGCACCGGATCAGCGCCAGATCACCGCGTCCGCGACCGTCTCGGCCCACCGGATACTACTCGCACACGGGTTTGGCAATCGACTCAGCCCAGGGCTAGCGAGGCTGGGGCGGCGTGCCGTTGAGGTGCGCCAGCACCGCGAGAACACGGCGGTTGGCGTCCTCGGCAGGAGCCAGTTCCAACTTGGTGAAGATATTGGCAATGTGTTTGGCCACTGCCCCGTCACTGACCATCAGTCGAGCACCGATCGCCAGGTTCGAGCACCCCTCCGCCATCAGCTCCAGCACCTCCCGCTCCCGGGGCGAGAGCCGCTGCACCGGCTCCGACCCGGACCGGCTCTGCATCAGCCGGGCGATCACATCCGGATCCATCGCGGTACCACCGGCCGCCACCCGCCGCACCGCGTCGATGAACTGGTCGGCGTTGAACACCCGGTCCTTCAGCAGGTACCCGACCCCGCCGGAACCGTCGGCCAGCAACTCCCGTGCGTAGAGCTGCTGCACGTGCTGCGAGAGCACCAGGACCGGCAGGCCGGGTATCTCCCGTCGTGCCGCGAGCGCGGCCTGGAGACCCTCGTCGGTCAGGGTCGGCGGCAGCCGGACATCGACCACCGCCACGTCAGGCCGGTGCTCCAACAGCGCCTCGAGCAGCTCGGGACCCGTCTCGACCGCCGCCGCGATGGTGAACCCGTGCGCCTCCAGCAGCCGGATCAGACCCTCTCGGAGGAGGTAGAGGTCCTCGGCGAGGACAACACGCACGGCAGCTCCATCGTGATCGTCGTCGGGCCGCCCAGCGGACTGCTGAGCGAGAAGACCCCGTCGAAAGTCGCCAGCCTACGTTCGATCCCGCGAAGACCGCTTCCTCGCTCCGGAGCCGCGCCACCTCGGCCGTCGTCCGTCACGGATATTCGCAGCTGGCCGGCGCGGAAGAGGATGTCCACCCACACCTGCCCCGCGCCAGAGTGCTTCGCCGCGTTGGCCAACAGCTCGCTCACGCAGAAGTACGCCGCCGACTCCACCGGTGGCTCGGGACGGGCCGGCAGACTGACCGTCACCTCCACCGGCAAGGCGCTGTCGAGTGCCAACTCCCTTACCGCGTCACCGAGACCACGCTCGGCCAGGACCGGTGGGTGTATGCCCCGGACGAGGTCACGCAGCTCCTGCAGGGCTCGCGCCGACGACTGACGGGCCTCCGCCAGCAACGACCGAGCCGAGGAAGGGTCGGTCTCCATCAGGTGCTCGATGGTGCCGAGCGTCATGCCGATGGCCACCAGGCGCGCCTGCGCGCCGTCGTGCAGATCCCGCTCGATCCGGCGGAGCTCGGCGACCTGACTACCCACCGCATCGGCCCGCGTCGTGGTGAGGTGCTCGACCCGCTTCGTGAGTCGGACCTTCTCCTGCTTCGCAGAACTCTCCGGGTCCAGCAGCCGGCACGCCCACTCGCTGTGCATCCGAACGGCATGCGGAGCCACCAACAGCCCGAGCACCGCCACCCCCGCCCAGAAGATCGCCTGGACGAAGTCCTCGGGCGATCGCCCGAAGTAGGACCTCGCCAGACTGATCGTCATCTGCAGGCCGCCACCCACGAGCAGCCCGACGCTCGGCAGCGCCAACACACCCGCACTGACCGCGTTGCCAGCCAACCACCTGACATCGCGCCAAGTCGCCGGATCCGACACCCGCGTACGAGCGAGCAGGACCGACTCGGCCACCCGCTTGTCCCGGAAGTAGGAGTGTCCGGTCCACCAGTGCCCCCGCTCGTCCTGCACCAGCCCCGGAACCGAACGGTGGTACTCCCGCAGAAGCAGCCCGGACCACGCGGCAGCACGACTACGAGTGATCGCCGCATGCTGACGGCTCCACCAGAAGAAGGCGAGTGGCCAGGCCAGCAGGCCGGCGACCCCCAACAGCCCCGCGAGCGGCCCGCGGCCGAGGCCACCGGTAGCCACCGTGGCCGCAGCCAGGAGCCCGCTGTAGAGAAGGACCACCGGACCGATGCCGGCCTGGAGCAGGACGAGCGCGCACCGCCACTGCGCCTGGAGACCCATGAGCAGGCGTTCCCATGCCTGCTCGGCCCGCTGCACGGCAACACCCGGCTGGGCCACCTGACTCACCATGTCCATCTCCACACCTCAACCTCGTGGCAACTCACAGCTGCGCGTGTACTTGATCTGGCGCTGACTTGATCTGACGCCCGATCTGGGCACCAGTCTGTCCGCTGACGACCGAGTAGGCAGTGGCCCCTGGGCCCGACTTTGAGGTGGACCTAGGTCTACCTGTGAGCGGGTCATAGCTGGAGGGTGAGGTCGAAACCTTCTGGTGCTGCCGGCAGCTCATAAGCCCTGTAAACGCAAAGAAGCCCCATCCGGTCTCCCGGATGGGGCTTCTCCACAATGATTGTTCGGCGGCGTCCTACTCTCCCACAGGGTCCCCCCTGCAGTACCATCGGCGCTGTGAGGCTTAGCTTCCGGGTTCGGAATGTAACCGGGCGTTTCCCTCACGCTATGACCACCGAAACACTATGAAACTATCCGACCGCACCACACTCTCCATGAGCATGGGGTCGTTGTTTCAGAACAACACAGTGGACGCGAGCAACTGAGGACAAGCCCTCGGCCTATTAGTACCGGTCAGCTCCACCCATTACTGGGCTTCCACATCCGGCCTATCAACCCAGTCGTCTACTGGGAGCCTTACCCTCTCAAGGAGGTGGGAACATTCATCTCGAAGCAGGCTTCCCGCTTAGATGCTTTCAGCGGTTATCCCTCCCGAACGTAGCCAACCAGCCATGCCCTTGGCAGGACAACTGGCACACCAGAGGTTCGTCCGTCCCGGTCCTCTCGTACTAGGGACAGCCCTTCTCAATATTCCTACGCGCACAGCGGATAGGGACCGAACTGTCTCACGACGTTCTAAACCCAGCTCGCGTACCGCTTTAATGGGCGAACAGCCCAACCCTTGGGACCTACTCCAGCCCCAGGATGCGACGAGCCGACATCGAGGTGCCAAACCATCCCGTCGATATGGACTCTTGGGGAAGATCAGCCTGTTATCCCCGGGGTACCTTTTATCCGTTGAGCGACGGCGCTTCCACAAGCCACCGCCGGATCACTAGTCCCTGCTTTCGCACCTGCTCGACCCGTCGGTCTCACAGTCAAGCTCCCTTGTGCACTTACACTCAACACCTGATTGCCAACCAGGCTGAGGGAACCTTTGGGCGCCTCCGTTACTCTTTAGGAGGCAACCGCCCCAGTTAAACTACCCACCAGACACTGTCCCTGATCCGGATCACGGACCCAGGTTAGACATCCAGCACGACCAGAGTGGTATTTCAACGATGACTCCACCATGACTGGCGTCACGGCTTCACAGTCTCCCACCTATCCTACACAAGCCGAACCGAACACCAATATCAAGCTATAGTAAAGGTCCCGGGGTCTTTCCGTCCTGCTGCGCGAAACGAGCATCTTTACTCGTAATGCAATTTCACCGGGCCTATGGTTGAGACAGTCGAGAAGTCGTTACGCCATTCGTGCAGGTCGGAACTTACCCGACAAGGAATTTCGCTACCTTAGGATGGTTATAGTTACCACCGCCGTTTACTGGCGCTTAAGTTCTCAGCTTCGCCAACCCGAAAGTTGACTAACCGGTCCCCTTAACGTTCCAGCACCGGGCAGGCGTCAGTCCGTATACATCGCCTTACGGCTTCGCACGGACCTGTGTTTTTAGTAAACAGTCGCTTCTCGCTGGTCTCTGCGGCCGGCCCCAGCTCACGGAGTAAATCCGATCACCAGTTCCGGCCCCCCTTCTCCCGAAGTTACGGGGGCATTTTGCCGAGTTCCTTAACCATAGTTCACCCGAACGCCTCGGTATTCTCTACCTGACCACCTGAGTCGGTTTGGGGTACGGGCCGCCATGAAACTCGCTAGAGGCTTTTCTCGACAGCATAGGATCATCCACTTCACCACAATCGGCTCGGCATCAGGTCTCAGCCTTAATGAGTGACGGATTTGCCTATCACTCGGCCTACACCCTTACCCCGGGACAACCACCGCCCGGGCTGGACTACCTTCCTGCGTCACCCCATCGCTCAGCTACTACCCTGTTGGGTCAGCGGCTCCACCACGTCCCTTCGTCCGAAGACTCCGGGCCGGCTTCACGGCTTTAGCATTCAGAGGTTCGCCGTTGGCGCTTCAAAGCGGGTACGGGAATATCAACCCGTTGTCCATCGACTACGCCTGTCGGCCTCGCCTTAGGTCCCGACTTACCCTGGGCAGATCAGCTTGACCCAGGAACCCTTGGTCAATCGGCGCAAGAGTTTCCCACTCTTGTATCGCTACTCATGCCTGCATTCTCACTCGTGAACCGTCCACAACTGGATTCCTCCGCTGCTTCACCCGGCACACGACGCTCCCCTACCCATCACAGCAGGCGTTGGCCCTATAGCTGCAATGACACGACTTCGGTGGTGTGCTTGAGCCCCGCTACATTGTCGGCGCGGAATCACTTGACCAGTGAGCTATTACGCACTCTTTCAAGGGTGGCTGCTTCTAAGCCAACCTCCTGGTTGTCTCTGCGACTCCACATCCTTTCCCACTTAGCACACGCTTAGGGACCTTAGTCGGTGTTCTGGGCTGTTTCCCTCTCGACCATGGAGCTTATCCCCCACAGTCTCACTGCCACGCTCTCACTTACCGGCATTCGGAGTTTGGCTAAGGTCAGTAACCCGGTGAGGCCCATCGCCTATCCAGTGCTCTACCTCCGGCAAGAAACACGTGACGCTGCACCTAAATGCATTTCGGGGAGAACCAGCTATCACGGAGTTTGATTGGCCTTTCACCCCTAACCACAGGTCATCCCCCAGGTTTTCAACCCTGGTGGGTTCGGTCCTCCACACGGTCTTACCCGCGCTTCAACCTGCCCATGGCTAGATCACTCCGCTTCGGGTCTTGGGCGTGCAACTCAATCGCCCTATTCGGACTCGCTTTCGCTACGGCTACCCCACACGGGTTAACCTCGCTACACACCGCAAACTCGCAGGCTCATTCTTCAAAAGGCACGCAGTCACGAGACACACAGCAAGCTGCATGTCCGACGCTCCCACGGCTTGTAGGCACACGGTTTCAGGTACTATTTCACTCCGCTCCCGCGGTACTTTTCACCATTCCCTCACGGTACTATCCGCTATCGGTCACCAGGGAATATTTAGGCTTAGCGGGTGGTCCCGCCAGATTCACACGGGATTTCTCGGGCCCCGTGCTACTTGGGAGAAGCTCAAGCGAGCCGTACAGATTTCGTCTACGGGGGTCTTACCCTCTACGCCGGACCTTTCGCATGTCCTTCGACTATCCATACGGTTTCTGACTCGCCCAACTGCCGGCAGACAGCTGAAGAACTTTCCCACGACCCCACATCGGCAACCCCTGCCGGGTCTCACACCAATATGGTTTAGCCTCATCCGGTTTCGCTCGCCACTACTCCCGGAATCACGGTTGTTTTCTCTTCCTGAGGGTACTGAGATGTTTCACTTCCCCTCGTTCCCTCCACACACCCTATGTGTTCAGGTGCGGGTGACAGCCCATGACGACTGCCGGGTTCCCCCATTCGGAAACCCCCGGATCAAAGCCTGGTTGGCGACTCCCCGGGGACTATCGCGGCCTCCCACGTCCTTCATCGGTTCCTGGTGCCAAGGCATCCACCGTGCGCCCTTAAAAACTTGGCCACAGATGCTCGCGTCCACTGTGCAGTTCTCAAACAACGACCAGTCCCCCACCTTCGACCCGCACAAGGCGGCTCTCAAGTGAGACCGGCGATCACTGAAGCAACGACATCAAGCCGTTCCCTCAGGACCCAACAACGTGCCCGACACGATCAAGACCAACCAACCCGTTCCACGCCGAAGCAGTACTTGGAGAGGTGACCCTCATCGTGCCGAATAGTCAACGTTCCACCCATGAGCAACCGTGCGAGACATTCGCTCGCAACCGGCTATGTGCTCCTTAGAAAGGAGGTGATCCAGCCGCACCTTCCGGTACGGCTACCTTGTTACGACTTCGTCCCAATCGCTGGTCCCACCTTCGACGGCTCCCTCCCAAGGGTTAGGCCACCGGCTTCGGGTGTTACCGACTTTCGTGACGTGACGGGCGGTGTGTACAAGGCCCGGGAACGTATTCACCGCAGCATGCTGATCTGCGATTACTAGCAACTCCAACTTCATGGGGTCGAGTTGCAGACCCCAATCCGAACTGAGGCCGGCTTTTTGGGATTCGCTCCGCCTCGCGGCATCGCAGCCCTTTGTACCGACCATTGTAGCACGTGTGCAGCCCAAGACATAAGGGGCATGATGATTTGACGTCGTCCCCACCTTCCTCCGAGTTGACCCCGGCAGTCTCCTGTGAGTCCCCATCACCCCGAAAGGCATGCTGGCAACACAGAACAAGGGTTGCGCTCGTTGCGGGACTTAACCCAACATCTCACGACACGAGCTGACGACAACCATGCACCACCTGTATACCGACCACAAGGGGGCGACTATCTCTAGCCGTTTCCGGTATATGTCAAGCCTTGGTAAGGTTCTTCGCGTTGCGTCGAATTAAGCCACATGCTCCGCTGCTTGTGCGGGCCCCCGTCAATTCCTTTGAGTTTTAGCCTTGCGGCCGTACTCCCCAGGCGGGGAACTTAATGCGTTAGCTGCGGCACCGACGACGTGGAATGTCGCCAACACCTAGTTCCCAACGTTTACGGCGTGGACTACCAGGGTATCTAATCCTGTTCGCTCCCCACGCTTTCGCTCCTCAGCGTCAGTAATGGCCCAGAGATCCGCCTTCGCCACCGGTGTTCCTCCTGATATCTGCGCATTTCACCGCTACACCAGGAATTCCGATCTCCCCTACCACACTCTAGCCTGCCCGTATCGAATGCAGACCCGGGGTTAAGCCCCGGGCTTTCACATCCGACGCGACAGGCCGCCTACGAGCTCTTTACGCCCAATAATTCCGGACAACGCTCGCACCCTACGTATTACCGCGGCTGCTGGCACGTAGTTAGCCGGTGCTTCTTCTGCAGGTACCGTCACTTGCGCTTCTTCCCTGCTGAAAGAGGTTTACAACCCGAAGGCCGTCATCCCTCACGCGGCGTCGCTGCATCAGGCTTTCGCCCATTGTGCAATATTCCCCACTGCTGCCTCCCGTAGGAGTCTGGGCCGTGTCTCAGTCCCAGTGTGGCCGGTCGCCCTCTCAGGCCGGCTACCCGTCGTCGCCTTGGTGGGCCGTTACCCCACCAACAAGCTGATAGGCCGCGGGATCATCCTGCACCGCCGGAGCTTTCCACCAACCCCCATGCGGAGGAAGGTCATATCCGGTATTAGACCTCGTTTCCAAGGCTTGTCCCAGAGTGCAGGGCAGATTTCCCACGTGTTACTCACCCGTTCGCCACTAATCCACTCCGAAGAGCTTCATCGTTCGACTTGCATGTGTTAAGCACGCCGCCAGCGTTCGTCCTGAGCCAGGATCAAACTCTCCGTGAATGTTTTCCCGTAATCGGGAGGGACACTCGCGTTGAGCGGCACGGCAACCACCGGAATAGGGTGATCCCGCGCACTGCGTCCTCGCTGTGTTTTGTTACTAAAGGAATCTCCAACCCCGATCCCGAAGGATCAAGGCCAGGGATGTCAACATATCTGGCGTTGACTTTTGGCACGCTGTTGAGTTCTCAAGGAACGGACGCTTCCTTCAAGCCGCTCTCGCAAGCTCTCCGGGCTTCGTTCGTTTCGTTCTTTCGTGTTTCCAGCTTAGCAGATGATTTCCGCTTCGCTTTCCACTCGGTTTTCCCTGCCGGTCTGCGACCTGACGGCCCGTCCGACGTTTCAAACCTTAGCCGATCCCCGCTCCGAAAAGCGAATCCGACCGCAATCCGATAAACGCACACGACAATTCAAGCTGAGGCGTGTCAGAAGACACGACTCCGCTGAGCAGAAGTGGTGGTTCAGGAGGATTGGCCGCTCCGGGACCGTCCGCGCTGATGCGTGTCCGGTGCTCCCTGCCAAGCGACCAGGTAACACTACTCCCCATCAAGGGTGGGGGCAAATCATCCTGGCAAGACGTCCAGGCGGACCACCCAATCGCAGGTGGCTCGCAGCGCCTTCACGGCCTCGCCGTTGGGGTGGTCGTTGGTGCTGACGCGTCGTCGGGCCGTCGCGGGGTCGTCCCCGGAAGCCAGGTGGCGCTGGAGGAGACGCTCCTCTCGGGCGTCGTCGTCGGCCTCGACGTACCAGAGGGCGTGCAGGAGCGCGCGTGCCTCGGGCCAGGGGGTCTCGGTGTTGGCCAGGTAGTTGCCTTCGGTGACCACCAGGCGGGTGTGCGGGTGGATGACGTGTCGTGCCGCGACCGGCTCGTCGAGCGTGCGGTCGAAGTCCGGGGCGTAGATGTCATGGAACCGCTCGTTGGTGACCCGACGCAGCAGGGCCAGGTAGCCCAGGCCGTCAAAGGTAGTGGTAGCACCCTTGCGAGCTCGTAGGCCCAGGCGGTCAAGTTGCTGATTAGAGAGATGGAAACCGTCGAGTGGCAGATACGCGGCGGTCTCCGGGCCCTCCACTCGGTTGATCTGGGCGACCAGGTGGTGGGCCAGCGTCGACTTGCCGGCTGCGGGTGGGCCGGTGAGACCGAGTAGGACTCGTCCGGTGCGAGCTCCCTGTCGCCGGAGCAGGGCCAATATGTCGTCCACCAGTGAGGCCGAGGAGAAGGAGGGGGTGGTGGAGACAGCATCCATCGCGGCGGCGGTGTGAGCAGAAGGAGTACTGGAGGTATCAGAAGTACTGGAAGTACCAGTCTGGGCAGAGGCGCTGGAGGGAGGAGAGGCAAGCGACGGCGATGATGCCGTGGGACCGTCCGCGTTCATGGAGCGCACCTTACTCATCAGGCAACGGCATCGGCAGTGCGCCGAGAGTCGGCGAGGGCAGGGAGGTCGAAGGTCAGGGTGCCGGCATCGGCATCGAGGTGGGCCGGTACACCGAGCGGGACGGTGAGAGCGGCCGGCCCGTGGCCGAAGCCCAGCTCCCAGATGACCGGGACGCCAAGCGGTGCGAGGCATTCCTTCATCAGAGCGCGGACCTCCGACGGTGTGCCACAGCCTTCCCAGGAGCCAAGGGCGATCCCCCTGACTCCGTCGAGGGCGCCGGTGCGGATCAGCTGGGTGAGGATGCGGTCGAGCTGGTAGGGGTGTTCGCCGATGTCCTCGAGCAGCAGGATCATGCCGGCGAAGCTCGGGCGGGCGGTCGGGGTGCCCCGGTCCGAGGCAAGGACCGAGGCGCAGCCACCCGCCGTGATGCCGTGGGCGCGTCCGGAGATGAGTGGTGCGGCGGTGGGCGAGGTCAGGATCGTGGTCTCGGCCGGGCTGAAGAGCGTGCGCCTGAGGTGGTCGGCCAAGGCGTGATCGGTGGCGAAGGCCTGGGCGGCGACCATCGGCCCGTAGAGAGTGGCTACGCCCAAGCGCTGGGCAACGGTCTCGTGCAGCGTGGTGACGTCGCTGAAGCCGACCAGGGCCTTGGGTGTGGCCGGGCGGAGCCGGTCCCAGTCGATCAGGTCGACCATGCGCTGGACACCGTAGCCACCCCTGGCGCAGATGACGGCGGCGATCGTCGGGTCGAGCCAGGCCCGCTGGAAGTCAGCAGCGCGGTTCTCGTCCGAGCCGGCCAGGTAGGCGGCGGTCGGGTGGGCGTCGAGAAGGTGCTCGCTCGGTACGACCTCGAGGCCCCAGTCCTCGAGGATGCGGACTCCGGCGGCCAGGCGTTCTCGGTCGATCGGTCCGCTCGGAGCGATGACCGCCACCCGATCCCCCGGGGCGAGGGCGTGCGGACGGCGCAGCGCGGAGGGCCGACCGGCCACCGGGCTGGAGCCGTGTGAGGAAGTGGGAGTGGGCGGCATCGTCGGCCTCCTCCTTCGGTGCGGTGGCGAATGGGTTGTCTGGTGAGGGAGGTGGTGAGGTGCCGGCGCGACGGCCGCGAGCAGTCGGGCGGGGCAGGTCAGGTGCCTGCTGGTCCGGACAGTCGCCCTGGCGTCCTGCCGCTGCTGCCGGTCGGAACGGACAGTCGGGAGGACGAGGGGAATCGGGATTGCCGAGCAAGGAGGTGCGGGTGGTGTCCGGGGCAGCCTGGGCGGTCGTGATGGCGCAGCTGTTCACGGTAGCCGCGTTCTTGGCGGGTCGAGAAGGGCCAGGGTCGCCGCAGCGGCGGTGAGGGGAGCGTGGACCAAGGGGCGAGTGAGGCGAAAGGGGTCGGGTGGGAGGAGATGGAGGATCGATGTCGAACACGGAAGCGGAGGTCGAAGTGAAGGCGAGGTGATTTGTGACTGTTTGGGCCGTGATGGGAAGGCCTGGCGGATGGTGAGATAGGTTTGCCTTACCTAAGTTCGTTCTCGATCCGAGGAGCTCCCCCATGCCCGTCCCCAGCGCCTCCCGCCGCACGTTCCTCTCCGTCGGGCTGACCGGCGGTGCGGTGCTCGGGTTCGGCGGACTGCTCACCGCC
Organism: Kitasatospora sp. MMS16-BH015; assembly: GCF_002943525.1. NCBI lineage: Bacteria > Bacillati > Actinomycetota > Actinomycetes > Kitasatosporales > Streptomycetaceae > Kitasatospora > Kitasatospora sp. MMS16-BH015. Next base: position 2,927,887 of record NZ_CP025394.1, read on the forward strand.
TGCGGTTCGAGCTCCGGGGGTGGCAGCGGGAGTGTCCAGGGAAGCGGTGGCAGCGGAAACGGCAGCGGTGGGAAGAGCGGGAGTCAGAAGTCGATCGCCCAGGGCGGGGACGACTTCGCCGCCGTGATCGAGAAGATGAAGGGGTTCGGCACCGATGCCGACGCCGGGGTGTTCCCCAGGACGATCCGGCACGCCATGGGCAGCACGGAGATCCCGCAAAGGCCCACCCGGGTGGTCGTGCTGGACACCGGTGAGCTGGACAACGTCGTCTCGCTCGGGATCCAGCCGGTGGGTGTCGCCTACACCGACGGGTCGAAGACGATGCCCGGTTACCTCAAGGGGCAGGCCGGCAGCCCGGCGGCGGTGGGCACGATTTCGAGCCTCAACCTGGAGGCGATCGCCGGGCTCAAGCCCGACCTGATCCTCGGCAGCCAGCTCCGGGCCCAGGACCAGTACGCCGCGCTCTCGAAGATCGCCCCGACGGTCTTTTCGATCCGGCCCGGGTACCCGTGGAAGGAGAACTTCACGCTGAACGCGACCCCGTTCGGATTGGAGGCGGAGGCCAAGGCCAAGCTCGACGACTACCGGAGCCGGGCGCAGGCGCTCGGAGCGCAGCTGAGCTCGAAGCTCGGTGGCAAGCTGCCGACGATCACACCGCTGCGGTTCATGCCGGGGCGGATCCGGCTCTACGCGGAGTTGTCGTTCATCGGCACGTTGCTGGCCGACATCCCGTTGGCGCAGCCGAAGATCGAGCAGGTCAAGGAGCTGGCCGTGGAGGTGAGTCCGGAGCAGATCGACAAGGCGGACGCCGACTGGATCTTCTACGGGGTCTACGGCTCGCCCAGCGCCACCAGTCAGGACGCCGTGCTCGGTGGCGCGCTCTGGCGGACGCTCGGCGCGGTGAAATCGGGTCAGGCCCGGCCGGTGGCTGACGAGACCTGGTTCCTCGGGCTCGGGGTGATGGCGGCTGACGCGGTGTTCGCCGATCTCGCCGGCTTCGTCGCGCCCGGGGTCTGATCCGGAGCGGACAGACCGGCCCGGCGGGCCGCGCGGACGGGTCAGGCGGAGGGTCGGGGCGGCAACGGGCCGACGGGGGCCGTCCGTGGACGTTCGTTGGCAAAGGCAGCCCCATGGGCTCGTCAGGCTTGGGTCAGGGCTTGCGCGGTATGCAGAACACGAACGGCCCTTTGGCAGCAAGGGTTCTGCGGGCGTCAGCGGCCGCTGGAGACGGGTTCGGGAGCGGGCTCGACCCTTGGCCGACACCCGCTTCTACGGGAGGATCATCCGAAAGACATCTCGGAGGGCCCACACCGATGACCACGCTCGACCGGACCGCGCGGGACGACTCCAGGGGGGAGTCGTCCTCAGCCAGCTCGCGCGGGTTGGATGCCGAGGCCGTCACCGCGGCCAACCTGCTGTCGGGCCTGGCCACCCGATTGCGCGCGGCGTACGAGCGCGGGGCGGACATCGACGGGCTCGCGGTGGCCTCCCATCAGTCTCCGGCCGAGGTCCGGGAGTTGCTTCGATCGGCCGGGGTGCTGCTGCCGCCGGACGACCAGGACCCACAGATGCCACCGGCCTTGGAGCAGCTCCGACGGGTCCGACGGCCGACGCCGTCCCGGCGGCTCAGTCGGCTGCACCCGAAGGGCGACGGACCCGAGGGTACGGCCGCGCTGGCCGGGAGCTGGCCGGGCACGACACCCGCCACGGCGACGGTCGTCACCGTCACCACCCAGGTGGCCGGCGCGGCGGACGTGGCCGACTCCGCCGTCTCCGCCCCGCTGGGCATCCTGATCGGCGCCTCCCCCAGCTACACCGAGCCACCCGGCCAGCCCGAGCAGCGGGCGCCGCGCCGGGTGCAGGCCCAGGTGGTCCGGGTCGGTCGCGGCACCAGCCTGGTGGTGCTCCCCTCCTGGCGCGCCGCGATCGCGGTGTCGGTGCCGACCGAACTGCTGCTGCGCGAGACCGGGCTGCCCTCCGAACAGCTCCCGGGAGCCCGGCTGACCGTACGGATGAACCCGGAAGCGATGCACGACCGCGAGCTCGACCTGGCCGAGTGGCGCCCCGAACCCGCCGCGCGACGGACCTCCCGCTAGCGCCGCCGAACAGGCGGCGAGGTCAGGAGCGGTTCGGGATGTACCCCAGGTGGACGGGTGCGGTGCCGGTGGGCCACTGCTGCCGGGCTGCGGCGAGCAGGGTCGGCAGTTGTGGGGGCCAGAGGGCGTCGGCGTCCGGAGCGGTGAGTTCGGGCTCGGTCCACCAGCTCCAGCCGAGGATGCGGTCGGTCTGGTGGGCCTCGCTCAGGTCGCCGATGGGCGCGCGGTGGGGGCCGCGGGTCAGGTAGACGTGTTCGTGCTGGCGGACCGGGGTGCCGTGCCAGGTGAAGTCGTGCTCCCAGGTGCAGAGCAGGACGCCCGGGGCGAGGTCCTGCCAGCCGGTCTCCTCGGCGAGTTCGCGACGGGCGGCCTGGTCCGGGGTCTCCCCCGGCTTCATCCCGCCGCCGGGCGGGGCCCAGTGGACGCCGACCTCCACGTTGTCCGAGCGGAGCAGGAAGACGGCACCATCCGGCGCCAGGACGACGGTTCGCGCTGCCTGTCGGGGAGTTCGCATCCGGCCACCCTCCCAGAGCAGCGCAGCGGTGTCACTCGTCGGTGCGCGTCCGGGCGGCGATCGGCCCCGGTCGGACCGGTCGCCGCCCTACGCTGTGCCGCATGCCCGTACCGGTGATCCTGCTGCCCTCCGACCCGTTGGCCCCCAAGCGGCCCGATCCCCACTACGTGTGGGAGGCCCAACTGGTCCGCGAACTCGGCGGCCAGTACGTCCTGCTGGACCACGACGCACTGACCGCCGGCGCCGTCGCGGAGGCCGTGTCACGGGTGCCGAGGGGCACCGGGCCGCTCTGGTACCGGGGTTGGATGATGCCGACGGGCGCGTACGCCGCGCTCGCGGCGGAGCTGTCCGGCCGGGACTGCACCCTGCTGACCTCGCCGCCCTCCTACGCCGACGCGCACGAACTGCCCGGCTGGTACTCGGTGTTCGAAGGTGCGACACCCACGAGCACGTGGGCACCGGGCGGTGCGCCCGGGCCGGCGGCGTTGGCCGAGTTGGCGGCCCGGCTGGGCGGACGCGGCCCGGCCGTGGTGAAGGACTACGTGAAGTCGCGCAAGCACGAGTGGGCCGAGGCCTGCTACGTACCGGACCTGGCGGACCTGGACGGCCTGGCCCGGGTGGTCTCCCGGTTCGTGGCCCTGCAGGAGGACTCGCTCACCGGCGGAGTGGTGCTGCGCCGGTTCGAACACTACGTGCGGGACGAGGTCGGCCGGGCCGTGGAGGCACGGGTCTGGTGGCTGGACGGCGAGCCCGTGCTGACCGGTCCGCACCCCGACTGCCCCGGCAGCGATCCGGAGCCCGACCTCACCGAGGTGCGGCCGTTGGTCCGGCGGCTGGGCTGCCGGTTCGTCACCACCGACCTCGCGCAGCGGGCCGACGGGGGCGGTTGGCGGGTGGTCGAGGTGGGCGACGGTCAGGTGAGCGACCTGCCGCGCGGGGTGGACGCGACCGGGCTGTTGGCCTCGCTCATCGCCGCGTAGCGGTGAGGGTGACGGCTCGAGAGCAGAAAGGGGGGCAGAAAAGGGGTACTGCGGTGAGCGAGGTGGTCACGGGGTGACGGCGCTCCGGTGGGTGTGGAGACGGCCGAGTGCCCGGACCGGCAGGCCGGCTGCCGCAACGGAAGTGGGTTCAGGGGCTGGCTCGGGGACTGGTTCGGGGGGATTGGCCTGGCCGGTCTGACGGGGGATGAAGGGGTGGGGTGCCGAGAGCCGGTGTTCGGGCTCGGCCGACGGTTCGGCGGAGCGGCGGGCGACGGCGGTGAGGGGGACGGCGACCGCCGCGAGCAGCCCGTCGAGGGCCAACCCGGTGGCCGGGAACCCCGCCGTGCCGGCCAGCGCCGCCCCGGCCACCGGACCGCAGGCGACTCCGAGCGAGGAGGCCGCCCCGACCAGCACCGCCCACCGACCGGCCCGGTCCAGTGCGGCGGCGAGGCCGAGCAGATGGGTCAGGACGAGCGGGTACACCGAGTTCCAGAGCACCTCGCCGGTGGCGAACGGCACCGGCATCTGCGCACTGCCGGCGGTGGCCACGCAGAGCGCGATCACCGCCGTCCCGGCGCCGATCGGCACCGCCCGGCCCAGACGGGTGCCAAGGGCGGCCGCCGCGAGCACACCGAGCAGTCCGCCGCCGAGCGCGGCCGCGAAGACCAGCCCGAGCGTGGACTCGCTCAACCCCACGCGGTGCAGCCCGATCTGACTGCTCACTCCCCAGAGGGCGTTCTGTGCCATGGACCAGGCGGCCATGCCGAGGGCGAGGGCCGTGCCGGCGGCACGGCGGGGCAGGTGGGACGGGCACGGGAGAGACGGACACGGGAGAGACGGACACGGGAGAGACGGACGGAGGTCGGCGGGCTGGTCGGGGTCGCGCGTCCCACGGGAAGGGCTCGGGTGAGGAGGGGTGCCCGGGAGGCGGCCGAGGGTGGGGAGGGTGGCCGCGCCGTAGGTGGCGAGGGCCGCGAAGGGCAGGGCGTGGCCGCCCGGGAGGTGGGGCAGGGCGAGGAAGAGGCCGGCGGCGGTGGCCGAGGCGGCGAGCAGGCCGTGGGCGGAGAGGCGGTGCGGTTGGTCGGCCGCGGCGATGCCGACGCCCGCGACGGCGGCCACCGTGCCGGTGCCCAGGCCGCCGAGCAGGCAGCCGAGGATCAGGGGCGGCAGGCTCGGGGCGACGGCGGCCAGGGCGAAGCCGAGGATCAGCAGGGTCAGGCCGGCGCGGGCCAGGCGGCGGGCGCCGATGGTACGGACCCGCGTGGCGAGCAGCAGTCCGGCGCCGGCCGAGGCGAGCAGGAGGCCGCTGCCCACCGCGCCCGCCTGAGTGGCCGTCACCCCGAGGTCGGTGACCACCCGCGCGACGACCACCGGGAGCAGGTACGCCGGGAGGTAGCCGACGGAGAACAGTGCCACCAGCGCCAGTGGGAAGGCCGGGCGGGCGGTGGCGACCGGTCGGGCCCGGTGCACGCCCGTCCGCCGGACGCGCCGCCGCAACGACCCGGTCGGCCTGCCAGCCCTGCCCCGGTGGGAGCTGTCCGGACGGGACACGTCGACGCTCAGCGAGACGGACCGGGGCGCTGCGGAACGGGATGCGCCCGACCGCGACGAGGCGGAGCGCGCTGCGGTGGAGCGGGGAAACCTCGGGCGGGCCGTCCGGGAGTGGAGTGGGGCGGCCGGGGTGGGGAGTTGGTGCGCTGGTGGGCGCCCCGTCTCGCGGGAGCGCGAGGACATGGGGGTGGCCTCTCGACCGGGGGCGGTGCGGGGGATGCGCCCGGTGGAGGCCGGGTGTGCACGCACTGTCTACCAGCCCGCCCGGGCCCCTGGTGAGGGGTTCCGGGCGGGTCTGCGCAGTTGGGGCCCAGCCGATATCGCTCCGTGATCGAACGGCCCTGGTCAGGCCTGGTGGTGAGCCCCGTGGGCATCGCCTACGAAGGCGGCCCAGAGCTTGGCGTACGCGCCGCCGCGCGCCAGCAGTTCCTCGTGCGCGCCGTCCTCCACCACCCGGCCGTGGTCCAGTACGACGATCCGGTCGGCGCGCTGAGCGGTGGTCAGGCGGTGGGCGATCACCAGGGTGGTCCGGCCGCCGCTGAGCTGGTCGGCGGCGTGGTTGACGGCGGCCTCGGTCGCCAGGTCGAGGGCGGCCGTGGCCTCGTCCAGGAGCAGCACGTCCGGGTCGACCAGCTGGGCCCGGGCCAGGGCGATCAGCTGGCGCTGGCCGGCCGAGAGGTTGCGGCCGCGGCCGGTGACCTCGTGGTCGTAGCCGTCGGTCAGGCCGGTGATCATCTCGTGCGCGCCGACCGCCTTGGCCGCCGCCTCCACCTCGGCTGCGGTGGCCGTCGGCCGCCCGTACGCGATGGCCTCGCGGACCGTCCCGGCGAAGAGGTACGCCTCCTGCGGCACGACGCCGAGCCGGTGCCGGTACCCGGCGAGGTCGTACCGGGTGACGTCGGTGCCGTCGACCCGGACGGTGCCGCCGGTCGCGTCGTAGAACCGGGCGACCAGCTTGACCAGCGTGGACTTGCCCGCGCCGGTCTCGCCGACCAGGGCGACCGTCTGCCCGGCCGGCACGTGCAGGTCGATGCCGGAGAGCACCTCCGGGCTGCCCTCGGCCCCGCCGTTGTAGGCGAAGCTGACGTTCTCGAAGCGCACCTCGCCGCGCAGCTTCTCGACCGCGACCGGCTCCGCCGCGTCCGGGGTGCTGGAGGGGGTGCGCATCAGGTCCCGGATCCGGCCGAGGCCCACCGAGGCCTGCTGGTAGCCGTCGAAGATCTGCGAGAGCTGGTTGACCGGGGCGAAGAACAGGTCGATGTAGAGCAGGTACGCCACCAGGGCGCCGATGGTGAGGGTGCCGGAGTCGACCCGCGAGGCGCCGACGATCAGCACCAGCGCGGCGGCCACGCTGGAGAGGAACTGCACGAACGGGAAGTACAGCGAGATGTACAGCTGCGCCCGGACCCGCGCGTTGCGGTACTCGAGGCCGGAGGCGAGGAAGCGCTCGGTGTTGGTCTCCTGGCGGCGGAAGGCCTGGACGATCCGCATGCCCGCGACGTTCTCCTGGAGGCTCGCGTTGACGGTGCTGATCAGGTCGCGGGAGATCTGGTACTGCTGGGTCGACTTGCGGCGGAACACCAGGGTGGCGATCACCAGCGGCGGCAGCACCGCGAAGACCACCAGGGCCAGCTCCGGGTCGATCACCAGCAGCGCGACGAAGATGCCGAAGAAGGTCAGCAGGCTGACCACGGCGGTGACCACGCCGGTCTGCAGGAACGAGGAGATGGAGTCCACGTCGGTGGTCATCCGGGTCATGATCCGGCCGGAGAGCTCGCGCTCGTAGTAGTCGAGGCCGAGCCGGTTGAGGTGGGCGAAGATCTTGAGGCGGAGGGTGTAGAGCACCCGTTCACCCGTCCGACCACTCACCCGGGTCTCGGCGCTCTGCACCAGCCAGTCGAGCAGCACCACGACGAGGGCGGCCAGCGCCGCCACGGTCACCCCCGACATCGCGGCCTTGCTGACGCCGTCGTCGATGCCGTGCCGGATCAGCACCGGGATCGCCAGGCCGGCGGCGGCGTCCAGCGCGAGCAGCACCAGGGCGAGGCCCAGCTGGGCCCGGAAGGGGGCGAGCAGGCGGAGCAGGCTGAAGTCGCGGTCGGCGGCCTCCGCCTCGGCGACCGGGATGTCGGGCGTGTCGGTGGCGGGCGGAAGTGCCGCGACCTTGGCCAGCAGGTCGGTGTCGGCGCCGCCGGTGGCGGCCTTCTTGGCCTTCGCGGCCTCGGCCGACCTCGTCGCCGTCGCCGCCTTGGTCCCCTTCGTGACCGGCTCGACCGGTGCGGCACCGGCGGTGCCCGGGGCGGTCAGGCCGCCGTCGGGGTCGGTGATCAGCGCGCGGTACTGGGGACATCGGGCTTCGAGTTCGGCGTGGGTGCCGAGGTCGATCAGGCGGCCGTGCTCCAGCACGGCGATCCGGTCGGCGAGCTGGAGGGTGGACTGCCGGTGGGCGATCAGCAGGGTGGTGCGGCCGGCCATCACGGCGCGCAACGCCTCGTGGATCTCGGCCTCCACCTGCGGGTCGACCGCCGAGGTGGCGTCGTCGAGCAGCAGCAGGCCGGGGTCGCTGAGGATCGCCCGAGCCAGGGCTATTCGCTGCCGCTGGCCGCCGGAGAGGGTGAGCCCCTGCTCACCGACCTTGGTGGCATAGCCATCCGGGAGCTCCCGGATGAAGCCGTCGGCCTGGGCGGCGCGGGCCGCGGCCAGGATCTGCTCCTCGGTGGCGTCGGCCCGGCCGTAGGCGATATTGGCGCTGACCGAGTCGGAGAAGAGGAAGCTGTCCTCGGGCACGATGCCGATCGCGGCGCGCACCGAGTCGAGGGTGAGCTCGCGCAGGTCGTGGCCGTGCAGCCGGACGGCGCCGGCGGTCGGGTCGTAGAACCGCGAGACCAGCTGGGCGACGGTGGACTTGCCGGAGCCGGAGCCGCCGACCAGGGCGACCGTCTCCCCCGGTTCGAGGCGCAGCGTGAACTGCTGGAGCACCAGCGGCCCGTCGGCCGCCCGCTCCGCGCCGTACCGGAAGTCCACGTGGTCGAACTCCAGCGCGGCGGAACCCGCCGGGGCGGCGGTGGCGAGGTCGACGGCGCCGGGGCGCTCCTGGACGTACGGGCGCTCGTCCACCAGCTGGAGCACCCGCTCGACACCGGCCCGGGCCTGCTGGCCGACGGTGATCACCATGGTGAGCATCCGGACCGGGCCGACCATCTGGGCGACGTAGGTGGAGAAGGCGACGAAGGTGCCGAGCGATACCTGCCCGCGCACGGCCAGCCAGCCGCCGAGGGCCAGCACCGCGACCTGGCCGAGCGGCGGGATGGCCTGCATGGCCGGGGTGTAGCGGCTGTTGAGGCGGATCGAGCGGAGCCGGGAGCCGTAGAGCCCGCGCGAGGCGCGCTCCAGCTTGGCCCGCTCCTGAGCCTCCTGGCCGAAGCCCTTGACCACCCGGACGCCGCCGACGGCCTCGTCGACCACGCCGGCCACCACGGCGGCCTCCTGCTGGGCCGCCCAGGTGGCCGGGAAGAGCTTCTTGCGGCTCAGCGTGACGAACCACCAGAGCGCCGGGCCCATCACCACGGCGACCAGGGTCAGCGTCGGGGAGAGCCAGAGCATGACCAGCACGGACATGCCGAACATCAGGAAGTTGCCGGTCATCATCGGCAGCATCGAGAGCAGTCCGTTGACCAGCTGGAGGTCGGAGGTGGCCCGGCCGACCACCTGGCCGGTGTCCAGCGAGTCCTGCCGGGCGCCGTCCAGCCGGGTGAGCGAGCGGAAGAGGTCGGCCCGCATGTCGTGCTGCACGTCGAGGGCCAGCTGTCCGCCGTAGTAACGGCGGACCTGGGTACAGAGGAAGACCACGGCGGCCGCGAGCAGCAGGGCGACGGCCCACGGGGTGAGCGGGCGGGTGTGGCTGGTGATGACGTCGTCGATGATCACCTTGGTGATCAGCGGGACGACGGAGGTCACGGCCATGCCGATCAGCGAGGCGCCGAAGGAGAGCAGCACGTTGCGCCGGTAGCGCCAGCAGTAGCCGAACAGGCGGCGGAGCCACCCGGCGGCCTCGGGCGGGGCGGTGGGCGTCGGACGGTCGGACGGCGGGGTGGTCAGCGGCGTGGCCGGCCGGAGCTCCGAGGCGCGGTCGGAGACGTTGCCGGGGGCGCCGGTGCCTTGGGCAAGTTCGGCCGTAGATCCTTGAGTCTCAGGCATATTTAGGGATACTAACCATTCCGTCAGGGCCAGTCCACGGGCCCGGAAACGGACCGGCCGCCCGGGCCGCCGGAGCGGACCGGGACGCGGCGGGTCGGTCCGGAGCGGGCCGTGGACACGCGAACGACAGTGGACACGTAGACAAGCGAACAGCGCGGCGAGGTGCGAACTTCCCCGGCGGGGCCACTCCGCGACTACTCCGTCAGCCTCCCGCGCAGCGAGACCCGGGCGCACCGGGCCACCGGACCGGCCGACTCGGCACTTGGTCCTAGGCCCGGACTCTCCGACCGGCCGGTCGGACCGGCGACGCGGGAGCCGGAGGCGGCACGCCGACACGACGGATCTGCGCGGCGCGGGTGGCGCGGGTGGCGTGGCTGTCGTCGCTGTCGTGGCGCTGGCGGCCCGCTTGGCGCGCCGCGGGTGGCCCGGCTTGGCGCGGCGCGGGCGACGGGTTCATGCGGCGCGGGTGGCCCGGTCGGCCGATTCGGCGGCGGCCGCGAAGGCGCCCTGGGCGAGGTCGTGCAGGAGGGCTGCCATCGCCTCGCGGCGAAGGCCGCCGCGGTCGCCGTCGGTGGAGGTGGGGGCGGCGCTGTGCGGGGTCGAGTTGAGCAGGCCGAAGACGGCGTGGACGGCGGCGCGGGCGGTGGCGGCGGCCTCGGGGGTGGCCAGCGGCGGGAAGGCCTCGCGGACCACCTCGACCCAGAGCTCCACGTAGCCGCGCTGGAGGCGGCGGACCCGGCGGCGGTCCTCCTCCTTCAGGTGCAGCAGCTCGCGGTCGTGCAAGATGATCAGGTCGCGGTCGTTCAGCGCGAAGTCGACGTGGCCGCCGATCAGGGCGTCCAGCGCGCCGGTGGCGCTCCCGGCCTCACCCACTCGGCGGCGCCCCTCCTCCAGCAGACGCTCGCTGATGCCGACGAGGAGATCGGCGAGCATCGCGTCCTTGCCGGAGAAGTGCCGGTAGAGGCCGGGGCCGCTGATGCCCACGGCCTTGCCGATCTCGTCCACCCCCACACCGAGGAAGCCGCGCGCGGCGAACAGCCGGGCGGCCTCTCGGCGGATCTGGTCGCGGCGAGGGAGCGCGGACGCGGAGGCAGGCTGACCGTTCGACATGACATCCATCGTAGACACCTGGGTTATCGACCGTTAACCTGGTAGCACGAGTTAACGCTCACTAACTTGGTCGGCGGACCACCCGTCCGTCGGCTCAGCTGGCTCCGAGGGCAAGGGAGCTCTTGGGATGGTCCCCACCTTTTCCGGCACGGTCGTGAACCCGGCCGCCGGCCCGCAGCCGGCCTTCGGCGCCGCCCCCGGCGGGTACGACGCCGCGGCCGCACCGGCGCCCCGGTTGGAGAGCTCGGCCGACCCCGGCTCGGCGGCGTACGCGGCGAACACCGCCGCCCACAGGGCCCTGGTCGCCGAACTCCGGCAGAAGCTCGCGACGGCCGCCGAGGGCGGCGGTGCCAAGGCCCGGGCCCGGCACACCTCGCGGGGCAAGCTTTTGCCGCGCGAGCGGGTGGACACCCTGCTCGACCCGGGCTCCCCGTTCCTGGAGCTGGCCCCGCTGGCGGCCGACGGCCTCTACGACGGTGCCGCCCCGGCGGCCGGCGTGATCGCCGGGATCGGCCGGGTGGCCGGGCGCGAGGTGGTGGTGGTCGCCAACGACGCCACCGTCAAGGGCGGCACCTACTACCCGATGACGGTCAAGAAGCACCTCCGCGCCCAGGAAGTGGCGCTGGAGAACCGCCTCCCCTGCCTCTACCTGGTGGACTCCGGCGGCGCCTTCCTGCCCATGCAGGACGAGGTCTTCCCCGACCGCGACCACTTCGGGCGGATCTTCTACAACCAGGCCCGGCTCTCCGCCGCCGGCATCCCGCAATTGGCAGCCGTGCTCGGCTCCTGCACGGCGGGCGGCGCGTACGTGCCCGCGATGAGCGACCAGGCCGTGATCGTCCGCAACCAGGGCACCATCTTCCTGGGCGGCCCGCCGCTGGTGAAGGCGGCCACCGGCGAGGTCGTCACCGCCGAGGAGCTGGGCGGCGGCGAACTGCACTCCCGCACCTCCGGCGTGACCGACCACCTCGCCGAGGACGACGCGCACGCGCTCTCCATCCTGCGCACCATCGTCTCCGGGCTCGGCCCGCGCACCCCCGCCCCCTGGCCGCTCACCCCGGCCGAGCCCCCGGCGGTGGACCCGGCCGGGCTGTACGGCGCGGTGCCGGTCGACCCGCGCACGCCGTACGACGTCCGCGAGGTGATCGCCCGGATCGTGGACGGCAGCCGCTTCGCCGAGTTCAAGGCCGAGTACGGCGCGACCCTGGTGACCGGCTTCGCCAAGATCCACGGGCACCCGGTCGGGATCGTCGCCAACAACGGCGTGCTCTTCGCCGAATCGGCCGTCAAGGGCGCGCACTTCATCGAGCTCTGCGACCAGCGCGGCATCCCACTGCTCTTCCTGCAGAACATCACCGGCTTCATGGTCGGCCGCCAGTACGAGGCGGGCGGCATCGCCAAGCACGGCGCCAAGATGGTCACCGCGGTGGCCTGCACCCGGGTGCCGAAGCTGACCGTGGTGATCGGCGGCTCGTACGGCGCGGGCAACTACTCGATGTGCGGCCGGGCCTACTCGCCCCGGTTCCTCTGGATGTGGCCGGGCGCGAAGATCTCGGTCATGGGCGGCGAGCAGGCCGCCTCGGTGCTCGCCACCGTCCGCCGGGACCAGCTGGAGAAGCAGGGCGAGGAGTGGCCGGTCGAGGCGGAGGAGGAGTTCAAGCGCCCCGTCCGCGACCAGTACGAGCGGCAGGGCAACGCGTACTACTCCACCGCCCGGCTCTGGGACGACGGCGTGATCGACCCGATGGACACCCGGGCCGTGCTCGGCCTGGCCCTCAGCAGCTGCGCCAACGCCCCGCTGGCCGAGCCCCGGCCGTACGGCGTCTTCCGGATGTGACCGGTCGGCCGGCCAAGGGACCTGACGGCCCGTGGGCGGCCGGCCCGTCCGCTCCTCCCCCCTCTTCCTGCCCCACCCCTTGCCCCGCCCCCACCCTCGTCCTCGCCCTGGAGGGACGCCTCCCATGTTCGACACTGTTCTGGTCGCCAACCGAGGCGAGATCGCGGTACGGGTGATCCGGACCCTGCGCCGGCTCGGCGTCCGGTCGGTCGCCGTCTTCAGCGACGCCGACGCCGAGGCTCCGCACGTGCGCGAGGCCGATGTCGCGGTGCGACTCGGCCCGGCCGGGCGCAGCGACAGCACCGCGGTGGAGACCTACCTGCGCACCGAGCAGATCCTGGACGCGGCCCGCCGCACCGGTGCCCAGGCGATCCACCCCGGCTACGGCTTCCTCGCCGAGAACTCGGCCTTCGCCCGGGCCTGCACCGAGGCCGGGCTGGTCTTCATCGGCCCGCCGCCGGCCGCGGTGGAGCTGATGGGCGACAAGATCAACGCCAAGGAGGCCGTGCGCACCGCCGGTGTCCCGGTGGTGCCGGGCAGCCAGGGCGGCTCGCCGACCGACGCCGAACTCACCGCGGCGGCCGAGGAGATCGGCTACCCGGTGCTGCTGAAGCCCTCCGCCGGTGGCGGTGGCAAGGGCATGCGGCTGGTCCGCGACCCGGCCGACCTGCCGGCCGAGCTTGCGGCGGCGCGGCGCGTCGCCCGGACCTCCTTCGGTGACGACACGCTGCTGCTGGAGCGCTGGGTGGACCAGCCCCGGCACATCGAGGTGCAGGTCCTGGCCGACACCCACGGCCGGACCGTCCACCTCGGCGAGCGCGAGTGCAGCCTGCAGCGCCGGCACCAGAAGCTGATCGAAGAGGCTCCCTCCGTCCTGTTGAACCCGGAGACCCGGGCCGCGATGGGTGCGGCCGCCGTCCGCGCCGCCGAGGCGTGCGGCTACACCGGGGCCGGCACGGTGGAGTTCATCGTGCCGGGCATCGACCCGTCGGGGCCGACCCCCGAGGGCGTCCTGGACTTCTTCTTCATGGAGATGAACACCCGGCTCCAGGTCGAGCACCCCGTCACCGAGCTGGCCATCGCCGTGGGAGCGGACACCCCCGACCCGCAGCGGCTCGACCTGGTCGAGTGGCAGCTGCGCGTCGCGGCGGGCGAGCCGCTCTCCTTCGAGCAGTCGGACCTCTCCTTCCTGGGCCACGCGATCGAGGCCCGGATCTGCGCCGAGGACCCGGACCGGGACTTCCTGCCCACGGGCGGGCGCATCCTGGCGCTGGACGAGCCGCACGGCCCGGGCATCCGCGTCGACTCCGGGGTCGCCGTCGGCAGCGAGATCGGCAGCCTGTACGACCCCATGGTGGCGAAGGTGATCGCGTACGGGCCCGACCGCCCGACCGCGATCCGCCGCCTGCGCGCCGCACTGGCCGAGACCCGGGTGCTCGGCGTGACCACCAACGCCGGATTCCTCCGGCGGCTGCTGGCCCACCCGGACGTCGTCGCCGGTCGGCTCGACACCGGCCTGGTCGAGCGGACCGTCGAGGAGCGGCCGGAGCTGTTGGCCTCGCCCGCGGCGGTGCTGACCACCACGGTTGACGGTGAAAGGGCTGCCGAGGGTGCTGCTGATGGTGTTGCCGCCGAGGGGGGTGCTCCTTCCGTTGCGTCCGGTCTGGAACTGCTCTACTACGCCGCCGCGCTGACGCGGCAGCTGGCGCTGGCCCCGGCGGCCTCGGCCTCGGGGTGGACCAACCCGTTCGCCGTGCCCTCGGGCTGGCGGCTGGGAGGCGAGGCAGCCTGGACCCAGCACCGGCTGCGCCTCCCGGGACACGATCCGGCCACCGTGTCCGTCCGGCCCACGCGAACTGACAACACGTCAGACACCTTCGATATTCCCGCCGATGCCACCTCCCTGCTGGAGATCCGGCTGGGCGACGGGCCGGTCCGCACCGCCCGGGCCGGCCGGACCCCCGGCCGGCTCCACCTGACCGTCGACGGCCTGCAGACCACCTTCGCCCACGCCGCCGACACCACCCCCGGCGCCGCCGGTGCGGCGGGCGGCGCGGTGACCTGGCTCGGCATCGACGGCGACGCCTGGGCCGTCCACCCGCACGACCCGGTCACCGACCGGTCGGCCGCCGGCGGCGCCCACCACGGCGCCCTCACGGCCCCGATGCCGGGCACCGTGACGGTGGTCAAGGCCGCCCTCGGCGAGCAGGTGCGGCGCGGGCAGGCCCTGCTCGTCCTGGAGGCGATGAAGATGGAACACGTGATCACCGCGCCGCACGACGGCACGGTCACCGAGCTGCGGGCCACCGCCGGCGGCACCGTGGCGATGGAGGAGGTGCTCGCCGTGGTCACCCCTGCCGAGGAGCCCGCCGCGGACGCCCCCGCCGAGGCGGCCAAGGCCGGTCAGGAGGTGTCGTCGTGACGGACCACCAGGAGAGCGGCACGGCCGCCGAGGTCACCCGCGAGCCCGACGCGCTCGACCTGGGCCTGCCGATGGCGGTGCGCGCCGACGGCCTGCCCGCCCGGGTGCGGATCCACGAGGTGGGCGCGCGGGACGGGCTCCAGAACGAGAGCTCGCTCGTCCCGGTCGAGGTGAAGGCCGAGTTCATCACCCGCCTGGTGGCGGCCGGCCTCGGCACCGTCGAGGCGACCAGCTTCGTCCACCCCAAGTGGGTGCCGCAGCTGGCCGACGCCGAGCAGCTGGTGCCGCGCCTCGACGGCCTCCGCCAGGCCCACCCCGGGCTCCGGCTGCCCGTGCTGGTGCCGAACGAGCGCGGCCTGGACCGGGCGCTCGACCTCGGCGTGACCGACATCGCGGTGTTCGCGAGCGCCACCGAGACCTTCGCCCGCCGCAACCTCAACCGCTCGGCGGAGGAGGTGCTGGAGATGTTCCGGCCGGTCGTGGACCGGGCCGCGCAGGCCGGGGTACCGACCCGCGGCTACCTCTCGATGTGCTTCGGCGACCCCTGGGAGGGGCCGGTCCCGGCCGCCCAGGTGGTCGACTTCGGGGTGCGGCTGCTCGAACTCGGCTGCACCGAACTGAGCCTCGGCGACACCATCGGCGTCGCCACCCCCGGCCAGGTCACCGAGCTGCTGGACGGCTTCGTCCGGGCCGGGGTGCCGGTCGAGCGGATCGCCGTCCACTTCCACGACACCTACGGGCAGGCCCTCTCCAACACGCTGACCGCGCTGCGTTCCGGCGTGACCACCGTGGACGCCTCGGCCGGCGGCCTGGGCGGCTGCCCCTACGCCAAGAGCGCCACCGGCAACCTCGCCACCGAGGACCTGGTCTGGATGCTGCACGGCCTCGGGATCGAGACCGGGGTCGACCTCCGCTCCCTGGTGGCCACCAGCTCCTGGATGGCCCGCCAGCTCGGCCGCCCCAGCCCGTCCCGCGCCGTCCAGGCCCTCGCGGGCACCACCGACTGACCTCGCGTCGCGCCCTCGGCCGACCGCACGCTCCCACCCTCGGGCGCCCCCCTCAGCGCCCCCGCTCTCCCGTCGCGGCACGGCCGCACGGGCCTCGCACCCAGGAGACTGACCATGCTCGACCACCGCTTGGACGCCGAGTACGAGGATCTGCGCCGCACCGTCGAGGAGTTCGCCCAGGACTTCGTCGCGCCGAAGATCGGCGAGTTCTACGAGCAGGGCGAGTTCCCGTACGAGATCGTGCGCGAGATGGGGCGGATGGGCCTGTTCGGCCTGCCCTTCCCCGAGGAGTACGGCGGCATGGGCGGCGACTACTTCGCCCTCTGCCTCGCCCTGGAGGAGCTGGCCCGGGTCGACTCCTCGGTCGCGATCACCCTGGAGGCGGCCGTCTCGCTGGGCGCGATGCCGATCTACCGCTTCGGCACCGAGGAGCAGAAGCGGGAGTGGCTGCCGAAGCTGACCTCCGGCGAGATGCTCGGCGGCTTCGGCCTGACCGAGCCCGAGGGCGGCTCGGACGCCGGCGCGACCCGGACCACGGCCCGCTACGACGCGGAGACCGACGAGTGGGTCATCAACGGCACCAAGTGCTTCATCACCAATTCGGGCACGGACATCACCGGCCTGGTCACGGTGACCGCACTCACCGAACCGATCGCTCGTTCGAGTGAAGACGGCGGAAAGGTCTCGCCCACCCGCGAAATCTCCTCCATCATCGTGCCTACCGGGACCCCGGGGTTCCAGGTGTCGAAGAAGTACTCGAAGGTCGGATGGAATGCATCCGACACCCGCGAACTGTCCTTTACCGAATGCCGTGTCCCCGCCGCCAATCTCCTCGGAGAGCGCGGTCGTGGATATGCCCAATTCCTGCGGATCCTCGACGAGGGCCGCATCGCCATCGCCGCCCTGGCCACCGGCCTGTCCCAGGGCTGCGTCGACCAGTCCGTCCAGTACGCCAATGCCCGCCGGGCCTTCGGCCGGACCATCGGCGCCAACCAGGTGATCCAGTTCAAGCTCGCCGACATGGAGACCCGCGCGCACATGTCCCGCATCGCCTGGCGGGACGCGGCCTCCCGGCTGCTGCACTCCGAGCCCTTCAAGAAGGAGGCTGCCATCGCGAAGCTCTACTCCTCCGAAGCAGCCGTCGACAATGCCCGCGAGGCCACCCAGATCCACGGCGGCTACGGCTTCATGAACGAGTTCCCGGTCGCCCGCATGTGGCGCGACTGTAAGATCCTGGAGATCGGCGAGGGCACCTCGGAGGTTCAGCGCATGCTGATCGCCCGCGAGCTGGGCATCACGTCCTGAATTTCCCGCCCTGAATTCCCGGGCATCAATTCCCGGGCAATCGGCTCCCGGGCGATCGGCTCCCGGGTGCCGATCGTCCGGATCCGCTGGTCGGGATCCGGTGGTCGAATACCGAGGTCGGGTGTGGCGGCGGCAGCAAGGCCGCTCCGCCGCCGCACCTGACCCGGGGGATCGCTCCCTGGCCCGGGGCATCGCTTCCTGGTCCGGGCGCTCGCTCCCCGATCCAGGGGCTCGCTCGCGCTACGGGATGACGATGACCGGGCGGTTGGCCCGGCGGGCCAGCCGGCCGGAGACCGAGCCGAAGAGCTTGCCGAGGATGCCGTGCGTGGAGCCCACCACGATGGCGTCGGCGGCGTACTCCCGGCCGACCTCCTCGATCTCGTGGCAGATGTCGCCGCCGCGCTCGACCAGGATCCACGGCACGCCCGACAGGTAGTCGGCGCAGGCCAGTTCGAGGCCGAGGATCTCCGTGCGGTGGTCCGGCAGGTCCACGAAGACCGGGGGCTCGCAGCCGGCCCAGACGGTCGTGGGCAGTCGGTTCGCCACGTGCACGATCACCAGCCCGCAGCGGGACCGGCGGGCCATCCCGACCGCGTACGCGAGCGCGCGCTCGCTCGACAGCGAGCCGTCGAACCCGACCACCACGCCGTGCTGGAACACCGGGTCGCAGGCCCGCAGGGCCTGTCCCTCGAGCACCGGGTCACCGGCGCCGCCGGCCTCGCCCCGGGCGGCACCGCCACTCCCACCGACCCCGCCGGACCTGCCGACCGTCGACCCCGTACCGTCCGTCACCGCACCCTCCGTGCGCTCTTCCCCAGGGCTGCCCTTCCGCTGTCGTGGGCGCCAGCCGCGGCGCACCACGTCGCGGACGAACGCGGCCGCAGGCCGCCGGTCTCGCGGGTCAGCGGGGGGAAACTCCTCGACCGGCCTGGCAGCATCCGCTCCGGCCGACTTGGGGGGCTCAAAACCAGCCATGGCTCAAAGCTCTTCGAGTGAGATGGGCCGACAGGAAAGGACGACGCTGCCCAGGCAACAGGTCCACCCATGACATCGAGCCGGTCTCCGCCGAGCACCACCGAATGCGACCTGTTCCTTTCAGAGTACGACGGGGGCGGGGTCCAGCCCAGCAGTGAGCCTCGAATCGCTCATCTATCCCGCGATCGGAGGATGCGCGCGCCGCCCGTTTCACGCCCCGTTCCGGGCGCTGTGCGCTCGCCCGTCCGAGGAGTTCCCTGGAGCTTGACCGAGGCCGCCGATTCGCGCAACAGGGCAGACACACAACGTGATCCGACTGTCATCCACCAGCCACCCCGCGCGCCCACCGGCGAAACCCTCGACCAGCCCGCACCTCCCGTGACGCTCCGCTTTCGGCCACTTACGGCAGTTCGGGCCGTCAGCTGGCAAATGCCTCATGCATAGGCGGGCCCGCTGGCACCATGCAGCGCATGCCGCTGCTGCTGCTGGACCTCGACAACACCCTCCTCCCCCGGGACGCCGCGTTCCTCGGGTGGGCCCGGGACTTCCTGGCCGACCACCGGTTGCCCGCCGACGAGCTGAGCTGGTTCGCCACCCTCGACGGCGGCGGGTACGTCCCCCGCTCCACCGTGCTCGGCGCCGTGAAGCGGCGCTACGAGCTGGACCACTCCCTCGAGTTCCTGCTGGCCCACTACCGACGGGGCATCAACTCGCACATCCAGTGCCCGTCCTCGCACATAGCCGCACTCCGGGCCGCCCGGGCCGCCGGTTGGACGATCGGCATCGTCAGCAACGGCGGCACCCGGCCGCAGTTGGAGAAGATCCGCCGCACCGGGCTCGCTCCGCTGGTCGACGGCTGGGTCATCTCCGAAGAGGCCCGATGTCTCAAGCCGGACCCGTTGATCTTCGAGATCGCCGCCCGCCGGTGCGGCTACCCGCTGACCCCCGACTGGACCTCCCACGCCTGGATGATCGGCGACCACGCCCCCGCCGACATCGCCGGCGCCGAACTCGCCGGCCTCAGCAGCGTCTGGCTCCATCACGGCCGCCCGTGGGCCGAGCCCGGCTACCGCCCGACGTTCACTGCCCCCGGACTACCGGAGGCGGTCGGCCAGGTGCTCGCCGCCCGCCCCGCCCCGGGTGCCCGCTCGCTCGCCCGAGCCCGCTCGGCGGTGGCCGGACGTGCGGGCCAGGGGACACCTACGGGTACGGGTACGGGTACGGGTGCGGTGCTGAGTGCAGCGGCCGGCGGCGCCGAGGGCTTAGCCGTCCGCTTGGGCACCGGCGCCCGCCTGAACTCGGGCGGCACCGGCGCCGGGCTCCGCGCCGTGGCTCCGTAGCCCCGCGCACGCCGACCCGACCGGGCCCGACCGGCACCGGCCAGCGCGGCCTCCGCACCGAGCGGCCAGCACGAGGTGACCGGCGCCGAACGATCAGCGCGGGGCGCGGCAACAAAGTGACGAGCCGACCCGGACATGGACCCCCGTGGCGACCCACCTGGCAACTTCCGGGGCGACTTTCGGGGGCGACTCTCCGGGGTCGGCCGAGGGACGCCGGTCGGTGGGGCATCGGTGCCGACGGCGACGGGTGCACCGATGGCCAGTTCGAGTCGGCGTGGCGTAGGGGGGTGGCTCGGGGCGGCTGCTCCCTGGGAGGGCCGGAAAGGCCGTGACAGAGCGCTTTGGGGGCTCGCGGAGGCGCACGCCGCTACCTCGCGCGCCCTCCCGCGAACCGCTCATTTTCAGTCAATCTCGCTTCGGACAAGTCAGGTTGGGGAAAGCTCCAGCCCAGACGCCTTGTCGGGGATCGACTTGTCACACAGGCGTCCGGTGGGTCGTGCAACAACAAGCCACCGTTCCTCAGGCCCCCTTCCCAGAGGGGTCGACGGGTGCCACGCTTCGTGATCGAATGCATCACGCCAAATTGCCATGTCGACATAGCGTCGGATGGTGAACTTGTCACAACGGGAACGGTCCACCCGATAGATTCGATCTTGGCGAGCAGTGCGGCACCACCACACCACACCACCGAGGGGGCTGGAACGCCTTGAGCAGGGTGAGCAGGAGCGACACGGGTCCTGACGGGAGCCAGTCACCGACCGGCCCCGTGAGCCAGGCCCCACGAAGCGCCGGACCCGGGCCGCGCGTGGAGAACTCCTCGGCACACAGACTGAACTCGCCTTCCAGCCACCAGACTTCAGTCCCGCTCGGCGGCAAGCCCGGCGGCCCGCTCAGCTCCCCGACCGGAGGTTCGGCCATCGCAGCCGCTCAGCCGCCCACTCCGCACGGCAGGCCTCACCTGCCGACCCATCAGCAGGCTTACGGCCAGCCCCCGGTACACCACCAGCCCCACCCGCTGGGCCACGGTTCCTCGTCCGGTGGCCCGCACCACCCCGCCGCACTCTCCCAGCAGTCGGCCCACCTCGGCCAGGGCCATTCCGGCCAGGGGCACGCCGCGCAGAGCCAGGCACTGCAAGCCCACGCAGCTCAGGCCCACGCAGCTCAGGGCCACACGACTCAGGCGCACGCAGCGCAAACGCACCTCGGCCAGGGCGGTTTCGGCACGGGCGGCTTCGGGCCGGGCAGCCTCGGACAGAGCGGCCTGAGCCAGGGCGGCTCGGGGCTGGGCGGCTCCGCCCAAGGCGGCGGGCCCGGTCAAGCCGGCTACGGGGCAGGCGGGTTGCTGACCGGTGCGGCGACGGCCGGTTCGGCGGGGGCGAGCGGTGGGGCCAGTGGCCCCGGTGTGCTGACCGCGCCCCGGAAGCTCTCCGGGCGGCGGCGCCGGGAGACCGTGGCCGTATTGATCTTCGGTGGGGCGCCGATCTTCGAGAGTTCGATCCCGCTCTCCGTCTTCGGGGTGGACCGCCAGGACGCGGGCGTGCCCCGGTACCGCCTGCTGGTCTGCGCCGGTGAGGACGGCCCGCTGGCCACCACCGGCGGCCTCACCCTGAGCGCCCCGTACGGCCTGGAGGCGCTCGCCCGGGCCGGGACGATCGTGGTGCCCGCCTGGCGTTCGATCTCGCAGCCGCCCCCGGTCGAGGCGATCGCCGCGCTGCGCAAGGCCCACCACGAGGGGGCCCGGATCATCGGCCTCTGCACCGGTGCCTTCGTGCTCGCCGCCGCCGGCCTGCTCGACGGCCGCCCCGCGACCACCCACTGGATGTACGCGCCGACGCTGGCCAAGCGGTACCCCCGGGTGCACGTCGACCCGCGCGAGCTCTTCGTCGACGACGGCGACGTGCTGACCTCGGCCGGCACCGCCGCCGGCATCGACCTCTGCCTCCACGTGGTCCGCAGCGACCACGGCGCCGAGGCCGCCAACGCGCTCGCCCGCCGCCTGGTGGTGCCGAGCCGACGCGGCGGCGGAGGACAGGCCCAGTACATCGATCAGTCTTTACCTGAAGAGATCGGCAACGACCCGCTCGCCGAGGTCGTGACCTGGGCCCTGGAGAACCTCAACCAGCAGTTCGACGTAGAGGTGCTGGCGGCCCGCGCGTACATGAGCCGTCGCACCTTCGACCGGCGGTTCCGCACGCTCACCGGCAGCGCGCCGTTGCAGTGGCTGATCACCCAGCGGGTGCTCCAGGCACAGCGGCTGCTGGAGACCTCGGAACTCTCGGTGGACGACGTGGCGCGCCGGTGCGGCTTCCGCTCGCCGGTGGCCCTGCGCGGTCACTTCCGGCGGCAGCTCGGGGTCTCCCCCGCCACGTACCGGACCAGTTACCGGGCGCGGCGGCCGGTGCCGAGCGCGGCCGTGCCCGCGCAGGCGCTCTCGGGCGAGCGGCAGGCCGGGCTGGTCGGTGCCGTCGGCGCGGGCCTGGGCCTGTCCGGGGCGGCCGCATCGGCCGGCGGCGCCGGGCTGCCGGGCAGCGGCGGTCCGGGCGTCGGGGCAGCCGGTCAGGGCGGCGTGGTCTCCGGTGCCGTCGGACCGGCAGGCGCCAAGGGCCAAGGCGGTCAGGGACGCGGCCGGGCCCTGGTGCCCCCGCAGTCCGGCCCCGGGGCCCGGCGCCGCGGTCCGGAGTCGGAGGGTCGGCCCCCGGCCGGCCAGCACTCCGCCGGTCAGCAGCACGCCACCGGCCACCCGGCCGGCCATCAGGTGAGCGGGCATCAGTCCGCGAGCCCGGTGGGGGCCGGTCCGTTCGGCGACGGGCACCCCGGCGGCGAGCACCCGACCGGGGGCCACCCCGGGCAGCTCGGCGCGCCGTACGCGGGCTCGGGGCACCCCGGGGTCGGGCGCGGCCTCGGCGCGGGTACCGGCCCGGGGTCCGGGCCGACGGCCGGTCGGGTGGGCGAGCAGTCCGGCGAGCCCGTCGAGCGGCAGGCCGGAGAGCAACAGGCCGTCGAGCACGCCGTGGCCGAGGAGGAGGGCCACGGTCAGCCGACGGCCCGTGACCTGGGGCAGGGCCACCGGGCGGACGGAGCCGTCCAGTCCGGCGGTCGCAGCGGTGCGGGCAGCACCGGGGCGGCCGGGGCGACGGAGCGGCCCGCCGATGACGGGCGGGAGCTGTCGGGTACCCGGGATCGCGCCGTAGGGTGAGTGGTGTGAACGACCGTTTGGTATGGATCGACTGTGAAATGACGGGGCTCGACCTCGACCGGGACGCCCTGGTCGAGGTCGCGGCCCTCGTGACCGACTCCGATCTCAACATCCTCGGCGAGGGTGTCGATGTGATCATCCGACCCCCCGCCGAGGCGGTGGAGGGGATGCCGGAGTTCGTCCGCACCATGCACACCACCTCGGGGCTCCTCGACGAGCTCGAGCACGGTGTGACGCTGGCCGAGGCCGAGGCGATGGTGCTGGCCTACATCCGGGAGCACGTGCCCGAGGCGGGGAAGACCCCGCTCTGCGGCAACTCGGTGGCCACCGACCGCGGCTTCCTGGCCCGGGACATGCCCGCCCTGGAGAGCCACCTCCACTACCGGATCGTGGACGTCTCCTCGATCAAGGAGCTGGCCCGCCGGTGGTTCCCGCGCGCCTACTACAACAGCCCACAGAAGGGCGGCAGCCACCGCGCCCTGGCGGACATCCGCGAGAGCATCGCGGAGCTCCGGTACTACCGCGAGGCCGTCTTCGTCCCCCAGCCCGGCCCGGACACCGACTCCGCCCGGGCGATCGCGGCGAAGTACCAGCTGCCCTCCTCCTGAGTCCGCGCCGGGCGCCCGTCGTCCGGCCGGCAGCCCCTGACCGGGGCTGAGCTCGAAACCCTGGCGCGAGCACCCGCTCCGATCCTGTAGAGTTCTTCTTGTCGGAGCGGGAACGCCCCGAAAGATGGTGGGTATAGCTCAGTTGGTAGAGCACCTGGTTGTGGTCCAGGTGGCCGCGGGTTCGAGTCCCGTTACTCACCCCAACAGCCTTGTGGGGCTGGTCTTCAAGAGACCAGCCCCACAAGGCTTTTCTGCGTCCGTGCGGCGGGCTCCGACCCAAGGGCAATCGGAGGCCGGTCAGTTCGACCACCGGCGGGTGTGTCCCGCGTCACTCTACGATCGACGCCCGCACCACGGCTCCCGGTGTGACTCCGGCACGAATTGCCGCCACCCCCTTCCCAATGGGCTACCAGCCAGTAACATCGTCCGCATGACCACACCTTCGATCGGGCAGCTGCTCGACTCCACCGTGCCGATGGCCCACACCCTCAAGCTCGAGTACCTGGAGACCAGCGCCGAGCGGGCGGTGCTCCAGCTGCCGGACCAGCCGGAGTTCCACAACCACGTGGGCGGCCCGCACGCCGGTGCGATGTTCACCCTGGCCGAGTCGGCGAGCGGCTGCATCGTGCTGGCCGCCTTCGGCGACCAGCTCTCGCGCGCCGTGCCGCTCGTGGTGAGCGCCGAGGTCGCGTACAAGAAGCTGGCGATGGGCGTGGTCACCGCCACCGCCACCATCGGCCGCCCGATCGAGGAGGTCGTCGCGGAGCTGGACAAGGGCGAGCGGCCCGAGATCCCGGTCACCGTCGAGATCACCCGCGCAGACGGCGCCGTCACCGGCGTGCTGACGATCCTCTGGACGCTGCGCCCCAACTCCTGAGCCACCGCCCTCCGGCGGGGCCCTGCCCTCCGCACCGGGCAGCGCCGCACGCAGTACCCGAAGAGCCGCCGCCCGGCTCGGGTCCCCCACCGACGGGCCCGGGCCGGGCGGTCCTCCCTAGGGCGAGCTCCGTTGCGACGGCCCTTCCGTAGGACGAGCTCCGCTACGACGGCCCTCGGTACGCCGGCTCCCCGCGGACGGCCTTCCGAAGCACGGCGGGGCTCGCACGCCTCCCGTCGCCGTTCGGCGGCCGGACACCGGCAATCGACCGAAAACCGCTCCCCCACCGCGGTGCACCGTGGACAGGCCACTGAGAAGCCCACAGGACCGGGGTGCCTGGACCGGGCGGGCGTTAGGCCCGGGCGGGTGAACGGTGACACCCCGTCATCACCCGCGTCACTCCCCGGCGTGACTTCACCCCGTGGGCGCTCGTTCTCTCCTCACGTGCGAGCCAATCACGCGACCGAGCCCGAAGCCACCGCCGCCCCGAGCGTCGGCCGCCCGGGCGGCCGGCTGCCCCGCCCCCGAGCCCTGGCGGCCGGTGGCGCCGTGCTCGCACAGGTCTGGGGGCTGGGCTTCGGCCTGTGCCCCGCGTACGCGGCCGTCGGCGACCCCACCACGGACCTGGTCAGCCGGGCCGACACCCCCGCCCTGCTCGACCAGCTGACCTCCGACGCCGTACCGCTGGTGGAACGCCAGACCGAGCCGGTCGGCCGGGTGCTGCACGAGCGGATCCGACAGGGCGGCCTCCCACTGCCCGGCCAGGCCACCACCGTGCCGGACGCCTTCGCGATCGCGGCCGTGCTGCTCCCCTCGGTGCCGCCACAGCCACGGGGTGACGACCCCGCCCGGGCCTCCCGTTCGCTGCAGACCGGCTCCGACAGCCGTCGGCCCACCGACCAGGCAGCCGCCGCACCGCGTACCGGCGAGGGTGCGGGCACCCAGGCCGACCCGGCGGTCGGCGCACCGGCACCGACCTCCGACGGGGCGCCGAGGCCGGCGGCCTCCCCCGTCCTGGTGCCCGCGCAGTACCCGGTCGGGTCGGTCGGGCCGGCCGGGCCGCAGGACCTCACCCTGGCCACCACCGCCACTCCGGTGGAGCGCGGCGACGACTACACCGCCGTCCTGGTGCCGATCGCGGCCGGCCTGCTGCTCACCGGCGCGGCGATGTACAAGCACCGGGGACTCCCCCGGGGTCACTGAAAGCCAGGACTGCGTCAGGCCCGCACCGAGCCGGCCAACGGAAGACGGTCAGCGGAAGACGGTGGGCGGGGGCGCCGGGGACGGGGCGGCCGTGGCGTCGGTGGCCGGGGTGGCGCCGGCGGTGAAGTCGGCCAGGGCGCGGCCGTGTTCAAGGCGGCCGAGGTAGGAGTCAGAGGCGACCCGGCGGCCCAGTTCCTCGATCGGGAGAGGTTGGTGGGCGGCGGCCAGGATCAGGTTGCCGAAACGTTTCCCTCTGAGCACGGCCGGGTCTGCCACCAGGACGACCTCCGGGAAGACCGCCCGTAGGGTGGCCACCTGGGAGCGGGCGAAGGCAAGCGGGCCGCCGTCGGCGATGTTGACGGCGTACCGGCCGCCGGGGGCGAGCGCCCGGGCGGCCAGGCCGGCGAACTCCAGGGTCGCGCAGTGGGCCGGCACCCGGGCTCCGGCGAAGACGTCGACGATCACCAGGTCGACGCTGCCCTCCGGGGTGCGTTCCAGCACCGCGCGGGCGTCCGCGCCACGCACCTTGATCTGCCAGCCGCGCTCCAACGGCAGCTCCGCGCGGACGAGTTCGGTGAGCTGCTGGTCGATCTCGGCCACCTGCTGGCGGGAGCGCGGCCGGGTGGCCGCCACGTACCGGGCCAGGGTCAGCGCGCCGCCGCCGAGGTGCAGGGCGGTGATCGGCTTGCCGGGGGCGGCCGCGAGGTCTATCAGGTGGCCGAGGCGGCGCTGGTACTCGAAGCCCAGGTGCGCCGGGTCGGCGAGGTCCACCAGTGACTGCGGGGCGCCGTCCACCAACAGCGTCCAGGCCTGCGGACGGTCGCGGTCGGGCATCAGCTCGGCGAGCCCGGAGGAGACTGGCCGGGCGAGGGGGCCCTGGGCGTGGGTGCGCGGTCCGTCGGCGCGGACCTCTTCGGTGCGGGCACCACGGCCGTTGCGGGTGGCCGTACCGGTGGTCGTCGGTGCCGGCTCTTGACGGCCTCGACCGGCCCGGTTGCTGCGTCCCATGGCGACCATTATCGCCCGGACGTTCGATCGCACCCGCGCTGAGCTGGCAGGCAGGGGCGAGGACGGGCTGCGTACGGGGAGGAGCGGGGAGGGTCAGAGCAGCGGGCCGAGGCCGCCGGCGGTGAGGGTGCAGGCGGCCTCGCAGAGGGCCGAGCGGAGCACCCAGGCGTCGGTGGGGCGAACGGCGGCGCCGGGGCCGGCCGGGGGCATGACCCAGAGCGGGTCGGTCGGGGAGAGGGCGGGGGCGCCCGCGGTACAGGTACTGCCCGGGAGGTGCCAGCGGTCGACCGTGCCGGCCGGGACGAGGAAGGCGATGGCCGTGCCGCCCGCGCTCTGCAGGACGGAGCCGCAGGCGCGGCGGAGTCGGAGGATGTCGACCGTCTCCAGGCCGTGCCGGACCGAGACGGTGACGGTGTCGTACCGCTCCTGGGCGAGCCGGCCGACCGGGAGCGGCGGCCCGACCGGAGCGGTCGGGGAGACGGGCGGGGCCACCTCGCGGCGGGCACCGCCCGGATCGGAGAGTGCGCGCTGCATGGCCGGCACGGCGAGGGGGAACGCGCCCGCGAAGGCCGGACGGCTGAACTGCGGCACTCCGATGACCATGGAACTCTCCTGCCACCTCGTCAACTCGGAGGCCGCCCCGCTCGATCGGGTGGGGGTGCGGGTGGTGGCCTCCACGTATCAGGACAACGCCGATGGTGCCCGCGAGGCCACGGGGAGCCGTACAGCAAGCCATGGCATTTCATGGCGGAACTCGGCAACAGCGCCCGATACCTACCGGTTTGACCCCACATGATCCGGGAACTCGCTGTGGTCGATCGGTGACTCCGGGTACTGTCACCGGTCAGCAGTCCCCCCGCAGCACCAGGCTCATCCACCGCACCCACGGTCTTCACCGGACCACAGCAGGATCGGCGCCAACAGGCCGCCAACAGGCACGGACTCGGAGCGCAGACATGGCAGCCACGAGATCAGCCGGGTCCCCCCAAGCACCCGGACCTGTCCCCCCGCAGTCGACCACGCCCGCCCCCAACACCGCGATGCGCCTCCTCCGCGGGGACCTCTCCCCGGGCGAGTTCGCCACCGCGATCCGGCGGGCGGCCCGGGAGATCGGCGAGCACGTGTCCTGCGACGCCCGGTACGTCGGCCGCGTCGAGACCGGCGAGATCCGCTGTCCGAACTACGCGTACGAGCGGGTCTTCCGGCACATGTGGCCCGGCCGCTCCCTGACGGACCTGGGCTTCGCACCCCGCACCGAGGTCCGGCGCCGCGCGGCGGCCGGCGGCCCGGCCACGGGGGCCGGCCCGGCCACGGGTGCCGGTCCGGCCTCCGGTGCCCCCGGTATCGGCGCGCTGCTGCCCCACGAGGCGCTGCGGCTCAACGATCCGCACCATCCTGACGAGGAGAACGACGACGTGCGTCGCCGTACGTTCCTGAACAGCGGCCCCACCGCCCTGGCGGCGGTGATCGGCCTGGACGGGCCGGCCCGGGTCGCGTCCCCCTTCGCCCCCGGCCTCCCGGCCCCGGGCGCCCTCGCCCCCACCGGCGCCTCCCCTTCCGGTCTGCCGGCCGCCGACGACGCCTCCCCCGGCACCCTGCTCGCGCTCCGCCGGCCCGCGCCGGCCCGGCGCAAGGTCGGTGCCGCCGAGGTGCTCAGCGTCGAGCAGGCCGTCCGGGACATCCGGCTGCTCGACGACGCCCGCGGCGGCGACGCGCTCTTCGAGCTGGCCGGACAGTCCCTGCGCAACGCCTACGTGCTGCTGAACGACGGCGACTACGGCCGGGCCACCGAGAAGCGGCTCCAGGCCGGGGCGGGCGAGCTGGCCATCTCGGTCGGCTGGCTGGCCCACGACTCCAACCGGCTGGGCGACGCCCGCTCCTTCTACTCCGAGGCGCTCGCCACGGCCCGGATGGCCGACGACTCGGCCCTGGAAGCGCACGTCTTCTGCAACAGCGCCTTCCTGGCCCGGGACGCCGGCCGGCCCCGCGAGGCGCTGCGCGCCGCGCAGGCCGGGCAGTCCGCCGCCCGGCACCTCGACTCGGACCGGCTGCTCTCGCTGCTCGCCCTCCGGGAGGCCG
This sequence comes from Kitasatospora sp. MMS16-BH015, assembly GCF_002943525.1. Taxonomy (NCBI): domain Bacteria; kingdom Bacillati; phylum Actinomycetota; class Actinomycetes; order Kitasatosporales; family Streptomycetaceae; genus Kitasatospora; species Kitasatospora sp. MMS16-BH015. The sequence goes on from NZ_CP025394.1 coordinate 2,956,192, forward strand.
GGGCCTGGGCCCTGCTCCAGGACCGGGGGGCCTGCGAGCGGTCGCTGGGCCGCGCGCACACGCTCTTCGAGCGCGGCGAGTCGGAGGCCGATCCGGAGTGGATGTCCTTCTTCGGCGAGGCCGAGATCGCCGGGCTGGAGGCCCAGTGCTGGTCCGCGCTCGGCGAGTGGGACCGGGCCAGCGAGCGGGCCGAGCGGGCGATAGCGCTCCAGGGCAGTCAGTTCGTCCGGAACCGGGTGCTCTACACCGCCGAGCTCGCCCACGACCGGCTCGGCCGGGGCGACCTCGCCGGGGCCGCCCACCACGCCTCGACGGCGGTGGCCCTGCTCGGTGAGGTCCGCTCGGCCCGGATCCGCGGCATGCTGGCCGACACCGCCCGCCACCTGCGCCCGCACCACGCGGTGCCCGAGGTCGGGGCCTTCCTGGTCCGGTTCGAGGAGGCGGCGGCGTAAGGCCCGTCTTCGGGCCCCCGGGGTCAGCCCTGGAGGTGGCTGGTGTCGTTCCAGATCTCGACGGCGGGCAGGCCGTACTCCCAGGAGAGGACGGAGAGTGCGGCCGTGCCGAGCTTGAAGCGCTGGGCGTACTCCGGCGCGAGGCCGAGCCAGCGGGCGGTGAGGATGCGCAGCAGGTGGCCGTGGGCGAAGACCACCACGTCCTGGTCGGCGCAGTGCATGGTGGTGGTGTCCGGGTGCGGGGTGCCGTGGTCCTCGTTGAGGTCGGCGAGGAAGCCGTCCACCCGGGCGGCCACCTCGGCCAGCGTCTCGCCGCCGGGCACGCCGTCCCGCCAGATCAGCCAGCCGGGGTGGTCGGTGGCGCGGATGTCGGCGCCGGTGCGGCCCTCGTACTGGCCGTAGTCCCACTCCAGGAGCTCGGGCCGCTCGATCGCGCGGTCGCCGAGCCCGGCCAGCTCGCAGGTCTCCTTGGCCCGGGAGAGCGGGCTGGTGTAGACCACCGCGCCCGGCAGCCCCTCCCACGGCGCCTTGGCCAGCCGCTCGCCGAGGGCGCGGGCCATCGCGCGGCCCTCCTCGGTGAGCGGGATGTCGGTGCGGCCGGTGTGCTGGCCGCTGGCCGACCAGGCGGTCTCGCCGTGGCGGACGAGCACGATACGGGCGGGCATGGAGGTCTCCTCGCAGCTGGGGTGGCGGTGGTGCCGAGGGGTCGTACCGAGGGGTGGTGCGGCGGGCGGGCTCACCGTCGAGTGCCAGTTCCCATGATCGCGCACCACGGGCCGGCGCCGCCCCGGCGGTCCGGAATCAGTGCGGCCGGGGGCCGGGTCGGCGCCGCCCGTGGTCCGACGATCCGCCCGGCCGTGCCCCGTCCTCCCGGGCCGGGCGGGGCTCGTTCGGGGCGTATGGCCACGGAGTGTCAGCGGTGGATGCGACACTGGGCCGCACCATGAACGTCTCGCACCTCGGGCAGGCCGACCCGCTTGCGCAGCGGCTCGCCGTCCTGCGCGGCCCGGCGCCGCAACGCAGTCTCGATGCCCGTGCTCTCGCCGCGCTCGCCGCCAATCCGGGTTGCCGCCGTCGGGCCGTGCTCGACGCCGTCGGCGTGGACAAGGCGGCGGTGGCGCAGCGGCTGGGCCGCCCGGCGCCGTTCGGGCAGTCGCCGTTCGCGATCTCCCGAGGCAACGTCTTCGAGCGGCGGCTCAAGGAGAACGGGTACGCCGCACTGCTCGAACCGCTGCGGCGCCACCTCGCGCTGCCGGGAGCGCTGCCGGCCGAGGCCGGGCCCCCGCTCGCCGTACCGGACCTACTGCCGAGCGCCGGCCCGGCGGTGCGGGCCGAGCGGACCAGGCAGGCGCTGGCCGAGGCCGCCGCCGATCCGACCGGGTGGACGCTGCTCGACCACCCGATGCTCCGCCTGGTGGTGGCCGGCAGCCCGGCCTACCTGGAGCCGGACGCGGTGCTGGTGCACGGCGGCCGCTGCACGGTGGTGGAGATCAAGTCCTTCCCGATCCTGGACGGCGCGGCCGATCCGGCCAAGGTCGGCGCCGCCGCCCGGCAGGCCGCCGTCTACGTGCTGGCGCTGCAGGAGACGGCCGCCGCGCTGGCCGGGCGGGAGCCGAGCCGTTCGCCGTACGCCACCGCCGAGCTGCCTGGCAGCCCCGAGCCAAGCGTGCTGCTGGTCTGCCCCAAGGACTTCGGCAACCGTCCGACGGCCGCCGTGGTCGACGTCCGCCGCGAGCTCGCCTCGACCCGGCGCCGGCTCACCCGGCTGACCGGGATCGACCAGCTGCTCGCCGCGCTCCCGTCCGGCACCACCTTCGACCTCGCCCCGGACGAGGCGGGCGCCCCGACCCGGCCCGCCGAGGCGCTGGCCGAGGCGGTCGAGACGGTGCCCGCCGCCTACCGTCCGGACTGCCTCTCCACCTGCGAGCTCGGCTTCCACTGCCGGGCGCAGGCCCGGTGCAGCGACTCGGTGGGCCAGCTCGGCCCCGGCGTCCGGGGCGAGCTGGGCAGCATCGACACGGTGACGGCCGCCCTGGCGGCGGCCTCGGGGCAGACCGCCGAGGGCGAGGACACGGACGAGGCCGCCGAGCGGCTGGCGTACGCGGCGGCGCTGCGGGCCGAGGCGCTGGCCTCGGCCGCCGGCGTGGAGGGGGCGGCATGAGCCTGCTCGGTACGCTCGCCCGGCTGGAGGCGGTCCGCAGCGGCCGGGCCGAGCCGACGGCCACCGTGCTGCACCGGCACCTGGCCGAGCGGCCCATGGTGGTGGTGCCGTTGGCGGCGGCCGGCGAGGCGGGGGCGCCACTGGCCGTGATGCTGGGCACCGACCGGGCGGCGCCCCGGCTGCACCTGGTGCCGCAGCCGCTCAACCGCACCCAGCGGTTCGACTTCCTGGCCCGGTTCGCCGCCGAACTCCTGCCCTACCTGGAGGAGTTCGGCACCGAGGTGGAGCAGCGGGAGGGCTCGGAGACCGACCGGGAGACCGGCGAGAAGAGCCAGGTCTTCCGTGAGCTCTGCCTGGATGCCCCGCAGTTGATCGTGCCGAACTCGGCCGCGATCCGGCACCTCGCGCTGATCGGCCGGTCCACCCGGTTCCGCCGCACCGCCGAGGACGCCGATCCGGGCCTGTACCCGGCGCCGACCCGGGTGCCGCTGCTCGGGCGCTGGTTGACCCATCTCACCGAGCGGGCCCAGGTGCCCGGCTCCAGCCTGCTGCTGCCGATGACGGGCCTGCTGGGCCGGCACTGGGCGACCGGGCAGAGCCACCTGGAGGACCAGCACCTGGCCGCCCAACTCGCCTGGCACCACCCGCCGGTGGGCCTGACCGGCGCCGAGGCGGCCGAGCTGGCCGAGAGCGGGCGGGACGAGCTTGGCCAGCTGCTGCACCCGCCGGCCGGGCCGACCACCGATCCGCGCTTCGACGAGGCCGTGCTCGCCCCGGCGATCACCCGGCACGATGCGGCGCTGGCCGCCGCGCAGGCGGCCGACCCAGGCCGGCGCGACCGGGCCGAGCTGCAACTCAAGGTGGCCGCCGAGCAGTTGACCACGGCCCTGGAGAGCGTCCTGTTGCCCACCTGGCGGGACGTCTGGGCCGGGCTCGACCTGCTGCGGGCGCTGCCGCGCGCCGCGCACCTGGCCGAGCGCTGGGAGAGCGACCGCTGGTCGTACACCGGCCACCGGGACAGGTTGGCCGCCGGCGAACCCCCGCAGCCGAAGCAGGACGACGCGGTGACGGCCGCCCGCAAGCTGGCCCAGCGCGAGCGGGAGCAGACCCGGGTGGACGTCCAGGAGGCGCTGGACGACCCGCTCGCGATGGCGGAGTACCGGCTGGCCGGCGAGGCGTTCAGCGGTGCGGTCGAGGAGGTGGTGCCGGAGTACGACACCACCGGCCGCTCGCCGAAGCCGCGCCCCCTGGTCACCGTCCGGACGGCCGACCGGCCGCACGCCGATCTCGGCCGCGAGGTGCACCGGGTCGGCGGCCCCACCGCCCAGCGCGCGGAGATCGTCGCCGTGACCGGCGGCGAGGGGGGCGGCAGCCTGGTCACCGTCCGGGTGCTGAGCGGCATGGGCCGGAAGAAGGAGCCGGAGCCCGGCAGCCTGCCCGAGCCGGGCGAGACGGTGACGTTCACCCTGTTCGAGCTCGCCCCGCGCCAGTCGGCCCCGCTGCCCGAGCCGGAGGAGACGCCGTGGACGCACGGCGGCCCGCCCGGGGCGCTGGCGGAGCAGACCGGCCCGGCCGTGCTCGCGAACGAGGAGTGGGAGTAGTGGCGGAGCTCACCGAGGAGCAGCGGGCGGAGGAGGGCTGGTCCCCCGGGGCGGCGGCCGATGCCGCCGTGGCCGGGATCCTGGCCGCGGTCTCGCGCCCCGCGCCCGGCGCGCCGCGCGGGGTGGTGGTCGATTCGCCGCCCGGGGCGGGCAAGTCGACGCTGGTGGTCAAGGCGGCCCGGGAGCTGGTGGCGGCGGGCGAGCGGCTGATGATCGTCGCGCAGACCAACAGCCAGGTGGACGACCTGGTCGACCGGCTCGCCGCCAAGGGCCCCGACCTGCGGATCGGCCGGCTGCACGCGAGCGACTCCCGCCCGTCCGCCGAGGCCCTGCGCCACCCCGGCGTCACCCCCTCCGCGAAGGTCGCCGACCTGTTGGAGCAGGACGTGGTGATCTCCACCGCCGCCAAGTGGCAGTGGGTGAAGGCCGAGGCCCCCTGGCGGCACGCGATCGTGGACGAGGCGTACCAGATGCGCTCGGACGCACTGCTCGCGGTGGCCCGGCTGTTCGAGCGGGCGCTGTTCGTGGGTGATCCGGGCCAGCTCGACCCCTTCACCGTGGTCGGCACCGAGCAGTGGGCCGGGCTCAGCTACGACCCGTCCAGCAGCGCGGTGGTCACCCTGCTCGCGCACAACCCGGCGATCCGCCCGCACCGGCTGCCGGTCTCCTGGCGGCTGCCGCACTCGGCGGCCGGGCTGATCTCGGACGCCTTCTACCCCTACACCCCGTTCCGCTCCGGCACCGGCCCGGGCGAGCGGCGCCTGACGGCGACCGTCCGGCCGGACGGCTCGGCCGTGGACGCGGCGATCGAGGAGGCCGCCGAGCACGGCTGGGCCCTGCTCGAACTGCCCGCCCGCCGGTCGGTCCGGACGGATCCGCAGGCGGTGGCGGCGGTGGCGGCCACCGTCCGGCGGCTGCTCGACCGGGGTCTCACCGCCCACTCCGAGCTCGGCGCCCAGCCGGTCGGCCCGGAGCGGATCGCCGTCGGCACGGCCCACCGCGACCAGGCGGCGGCCGTCCGGGCCGCGCTGGTGGGGCTCGGCGTGCCGGTGGACGAGACGGCCGGCCCGGCCGTGACGGTGGACACCGCCAACCGGCTCCAGGGCCGGGAGTACGACGTGACGGTCGTGCTGCACCCGCTCTCCGGCCGCGCCGACGCGACGGCCTTCCACCTGGAGACGGGCCGGCTCTGCGTGCTCGCCTCCCGGCACCGGCACGCCTGCATCGTGGTGGCCCGCGAGGGCATCGCCGAGGTGCTGGCCGAGCACCCGGCGGCGGAGCCGGTGTCGCTGGGCGTCACCGTGCAGTTCCCGGACGGCTGGGAGGCCAACCACGCCGTGCTCGAGCACCTGGGGCGGCACCGGATCCGGCTCTGAGGCGCCCGGGCACCACCACAGGGGCGTGCGGCGGGGGAATAGCGCCCGCCTGCGCACCGTTCCGTTACCGGCTGCCGTGGCGCGACAATGGACGGCGGCCCTGTCTGGCTGCCCGGGCACACTCGGGCGGCCTGAAGCCGCGACCTCGGAGGTGCCCGCACATGCCCGACCGCCAACCCCCGCTCTCCGACCAGGGCGGCAGCCCCGCCGCACCGGCCGTCCCGGGCTCTGGCACCCCCGTCCGCCGGTTCCGCCCCGCCCAGCTGCTCTTCGAGCCGCAGGCCGACACCCCCGAGCCGGAACGGTTCTTCAACCTGGAGTCCATCGACGACCCGGCCGAACTGCTGCGCCGTTCCACCGAGTTGACCCTCGCCTTCCGCGCCGCCGCCGACCGCGCGGCCGACTTCCAGGCCGTGGCCGCCGCCCAGCTGGCCGATCCGCGCCGCTTCGACGCCCTCTCCCCCGCCGAGATCGCCGACCGCGCCGACTGGACCCCCGACTACGCCGTCCGGATGGTCGAGCACGGCCGTGGCCTGCTGAAGCAGCAGCGCAACCCCGAGCACTGAGCCCGCACCCCCGGGGTGCCCGCCCGGCCGCTCGATCGCCACTGGCATATGCGGGTGGGAAGGGTACGCCCCTCCCCCCGCCGGTGTCCGGCAAACCGGGGTTTCGCTCCGCTTCGGTGGCGCCGCGCGCCACGCTGCTGGGCGTGGACATCTGGACGTATCAATCCGTGGAGTACGTCACCGTCGCGGGCGAGGCCTGGCTCGCCTCCGCGAGCGAGTACCCGCGCAGCATGCGAGCCCTCTGGCACTCCCGCCCGTGGGCGCCCACCGTCCTGCCCTGCGGGCGTGTCTTCGACGTGATCAGCATGCCCTCGCTGTTCGGGCGCCGGGTGCTGGACGAACTCTGGGCCTCCGGCCCCGGCTGCGGCCCGGTGGCCGCGTACCGGGGTCGGACGCTGCTGTTCGTGCAGCCCGGCGCGGCAGCGCGGCTGCGCACCCTGCTGGCCTGGGAGGAGTGGGCCCGGGAGGTGCCGCCCCTGCTCTGCCACGGCCGGGGCGACGCCGTCACCGTCCCCCCGGTCCAGCGCATGGTCGACGCCCCGGACTCCCCCGGCCAGGGCGCCGGCCGCTGGATCGTCGCCCCCGACAGCAAGGACCCCTGGCTCCCGGGCGCCGCCGTAGTCCTCTGGGCCGCCGTCCGCGCCGCCCGCACCCGCCCCACCCCCCAGGTCCCGGCCGTCCCCCAGCCCTGCCCCTCCGCCTGACCCCGCCCCCGGCAGGTATTCGATTTTGGCTGCACCCGGAGCCACTGCTAGAGTCTCCTCTGTCAGCAGGCGCCGCTAGCTCAGTTGGTTAGAGCAGCTGACTCTTAATCAGCGGGTCCGGGGTTCGAGTCCCTGGCGGCGCACAGACAGGCCGAAGGCCCTTCGCGAAAGCGGGGGGCCTTCAGTCGTTTGCGGAGACGGGGGAACAGGGATGACCGCTGGGCGGAAGTTCGCCGATGCCGAGGGGCTGGCTCCGGTGGTGCGGGAGGTGTTCGGGACGGATCGGCGGATCAGTGGGGTGGAGCGGCTGGTCAAGGGGACGAAGAAGGGGGTTTACCGGGTCGGGCTCGACGACGGGACCAGCACGATCGTCTACGTCTGGAGTGCCGACGAGGACTACTGGGACGGGCTGCTGCCGGAGGGGCACGACGACCCGGCGAATCCGTTCGCCCATGCCTCGGGGCTGGACTTCTTCGAAGGGGCCACCCGGCGGCTGGCGGCCGTGGGGGCCCGGTCGCCGCGGCTGCTGCTGGCGGACCGGAGCAGGCGGCTGTACCCGGAGGACATCGCCGTCGCGGAAGACGTCCGGGGCGGCACGCTGGAGGCGCTGCTGGAGCGGGATCCGGCGGCGGGGCGGCGGACGCTGGGGCAGTTGGCTCAGATGCTGCGCGGGATGCACGCATACCGGGGGCCGGCCTTCGGGCGGGTGGCCTGGATCGACGGCGGGGGCGCACCGCCCTCGCAGAGCTGCGAACGGGCTTACCTGGAGCGGTCGTTGACGCACATCGCGACCGCCGTGCCGCGCGACGCCCGGGCGGCGGAGGGCGAGGGGCAGCTGGTGGAGAAGCTGCACGCGCTGTACGAGGCGCTTGAGCCCCGGGCCGAGTTCGGCGTGGTGCACGGCGAGCTGTGCGCCGAGCACACCCTGGTCGGGCCGGACGGGGAGCCGGTGATCATCGACATCGAGGGGTTGATGTACACCGACGTGGAGGTGGAGCACTGCTGGATGCGGATGCGCTTCGGCCCGCACTACGAGGCCCTGCGCAACCCGGACTTGGACCCGCGACGGCTCGCGTACTACCAGTACGTGATGCACCTGGACCTGGTCGGCGGCCCGCTCCGGATCGCCGAGGGCGACTTCCCGGACCGCGACTGGATGCTCGGCGTGGCGGACCACCACCTCCGGCAGGCACTGGCGTACCGGGTGTGAGACCGGCCCCTCGCCGGGCGGCGAGGGGCCGGACCAGAAAGCCTACCGACCGTCAGCGATTGCGCAGGGAGCGGTAGTTGGCGACCAGGGCGGCGGTGGAGCCGTCCAGGGTCTCGGTGCCCTCGCCGGTGAGCAGGATGGGCTCGATCCGCTTGGCCAGCACCTTGCCGAGCTCGACGCCCCACTGGTCGAAGGAGTCGATGTTCCAGACCGCGCCCTGGACGAACACCTTGTGCTCGTACAGGGCGATCAGCTGGCCGAGCACCGAGGGGGTGAGCTCGGCGGCCAGCACGGTGGTGGTCGGGTGGTTGCCCTTGAAGGTCTTGTGCGGCACCAGGTGGGCCGGGACGCCCTCGGCGGCGACCTCCTCCGGGGTCTTGCCGAAGGCCAGCGCCTGGGTCTGGGCGAAGAAGTTGGCCATCAGCAGGTCGTGCTGGGCGGTGAGGGCCGGGGAGAGCTCGGCGGTGGGCCGGGCGAAGCCGATGAAGTCGGCCGGGATCACCTTGGTGCCCTGGTGCAGCAGCTGGTAGTAGGCGTGCTGGCCGTTGGTGCCGGGGGTGCCCCAGACCACCGGGCCGGTCTGCCACTCGACCGGGTCGCCCGCGCGGTCCACCGACTTGCCGTTGGACTCCATGTCGAGCTGCTGGAGGTAGGCGGTGAACTTGGAGAGGTAGTGCGAGTACGGCAGCACCGCGTGCGCCTGGGCGTCGAAGAACGCGCCGTACCAGACCCCGAGCAGGCCGAGCAGCAGCGGCACGTTCTGCTCCGCCGGGGCGGTGCGGAAGTGCTCGTCGACCAGGTGGAAGCCGTCCAGCATCTGCCGGAAGTTCTCCGGGCCGATCGAGATCATCAGCGACAGGCCGATGGCCGAGTCGTAGGAGTACCGGCCGCCGACCCAGTCCCAGAACTCGAACATGTTGGCCACGTCGATGCCGAAGTCGGCCACGCCCGCCGCGTTGGTGGAGAGCGCGACGAAGTGCTTGGCCACGGCCTCCTGGCCGGCGCCCAGCTGGTCGAGCAGCCAGCCGCGCGCGGAGGTCGCGTTGGTGACGGTCTCGATGGTGGTGAAGGTCTTGGAGGCGACGATGAAGAGCGTCTCGGCGGCGTCCAGGTCGCGGACGGCCTCGTGCAGGTCGGCGCCGTCCACGTTGGAGACGAAGCGGACCTCGATGCCGCGGTCGCTGTACGGGCGCAGCACCTCGTAGGCCATCGCCGGGCCGAGGTCGGAGCCGCCGATGCCGATGTTGACCACGGTGCGGATCCGCTTGCCGGTGTGGCCGGTCCACTCGCCGGAGCGGACGCGGTCGGCGAAGGCGGCCATCTTGTCGAGCACGGCGTGCACGGCGGGCACCACGTTCTCGCCGTCCACCTCGATCACGGCGCCGCGCGGGGCGCGCAGCGCGGTGTGCAGGACGGCGCGGTCCTCGGTGATGTTGATCTTCTCGCCGCGGAACATCGCGTCGCGCAGCCGGGCGACCCCGGTGGCGGCGGCCAGCTCGCGCAGCAGGCCGAGCGTGTCGTCGGTGACCAGGTGCTTCGAGTAGTCGACCAGCAGATCGCCCACCCGCAGCGCGTACCGGGTGCCGCGCTCGGGGTCGGCGGCGAAGAGCTCGCGCAGGTGCCGCTCTCCGAACTCCGCACGGTGCTTGGCCAGGGCGTCCCACTGCGGCAGCTGGTTGAGCTTGGCGCCGCCTGCCTGGGTCTGCGACATGTCGGTGTCTCTCCTTGGGTCGTCCGGTGCGCCCGCCCGGTCTGTGGTCCGGTGCGGCGCGGTCGGTCGGTGCGGGTACCGGTACGGCGGTGCGGAGGGTCGCGCGAGGCCGGGCCGGGCAAGGGGGCGCACTGCCGACTCCGTTGACGGCCGCTGCCCGGGCGCCAGCCTACGCGTCCTGGCGTGCCGTCAGCGGACACCTCGACGGACGGCGGGCGCATCCAGTCAGGTCAGCGGCGGGCCGGGTCGGGTCAGCCACCGGGCGGGTCAGCGGCGGGCCGAGCGGAGGTCGAGCCCGCGCAGCACCTCGTCGACGATCTCCGGGTCGGCGCCGGGCTCGGTGCGGGCGCGCAGCACCTCGCGGCGGCCGGCGGCGATCATCTCCTGCTCGATCTTGGCGGCCTCCCGCCACTGGACCAGGCGCAGCTTGGCCTCGGCGGCCTCCTGCTCCTCGTACTTCTCCGGGCAGAGCCGGGCCAGCCGGTCGTGCTGGCGCTCGCGGAGGCGTTCCACCATCTCGGCGGGGAGCTTGTCCTGCTCCTCCAGCTCGGCGAGGCGGTGCAGCCCGGCCTTGGCCGAGCGCCACCAGAGCTGCTTGACCGCCGCCTCGTGGTGGTCCTGGCTGTCGTCCAGGCGCAGCCGCCGGACCAGCCAGGGCAGGGTGAGGCCCTGCACCAGCAGGGTGAAGAGCACCACCCCGAAGGCGACGAAGACGATCTCGCTGCGGCCGGCGAACGGCTCGCCGCTGTGCAGCGCGTACGGGATGGCGAGGGCGAGCGCCACGGTGGCCACCCCGCGCATGCCGGACCACCAGAGCACGACCGTCTCCTGCCAGGTGAGCGGGGTGTCCTCCTCGCCCTTGGTGACCCGCTTCGAGATCCAGGAGGCCGGCAGCAGCCAGGCCAGCCGCACCAGCACCACGGTGGCGATCACCCAGGCGGTGTCGCCGAGCATGTCGCGCCAACTGCTGCCCACGTCCCGCAGCACGGTGGCCAGCTCGAGACCGATCAGGCCGAAGGCGACGCCGGTGATCAGGATCTCGACGATCTCCCAGAACGCGTTGCCGACCAGCCGGTACGAGACCTCGTCGGCGTCGGCGGCCCGGTCGGCCAGGTAGAGCGCGCAGACCACCACGGCCAGCACCCCGGAGCCGTGGCCCTCCTCGGCCAGGGTGTACGCGGCGAAGGGCACCAGCAGGTTGAGCGCGACCTGCTGGGTGGGGTCGTCCAGCATCGCGGCCAGCTTGGTGGTGAGCCAGCCGAGCACGATCCCGATCACCACCGCGACCACGGCCGAGAGCACGAACCGCAGCAGGGCGTGCGGCACCGAGAAGTCGTGGCTCACCACCGCGTCGATGGCCAGCGAGTAGACGACGATCGCCGTCACGTCGTTGAACAGCCCCTCGCTCTCCAGCACCGCCACCAGCCGCCGGGGCAGCCCGATGCTGCCGGCCACCGCGACGGCAGCCACCGGGTCGGGCGGCGAGACCAGCGCGCCGAGCGCCACGGCCGCCGCCACCGGCAGGGTCGGGGTCAGCCAGTGGAACACCCCGGCCACGGCGGTGGTGGTCACGATCACCAGGGCCACCGCGAGCAGCAGGATCGAGCGGATGTTGGCCTTGAAGTACCCGACCGAAGAGCGCCGGGCCACGGCGAAGATCAGCGGCGGCAGCACCAGCGGCAGGATCAGGTCGGGCTCGATGGTGACGTCCGGGATCTGCGGCACCACCGCCATCACCAGGCCGAGCACCGTCATCATCACCGGTTGCGGCACGCCGGTGCGGCGGGCCAGCGGCATCGTCACCACCGAGGCGAGCAGCACCAGGAAGAGCAGGGACAGCTGGGCCACGTCCGGACGTCCTCTCAACGGAATTCGGGGGATACCGACGTCGGGCCCAGGATAAATGTGACAAAACGTCATGTTGGGGCGGCTCGCCGCAGACGGTTGACCTCAAGCCGACTTGAAGTTGCAGACTGGTGTCCGAAGAGATAACCGACGGGGGAGAGACCTGATGCTGGCTTCGCTGTTCCGTACGCCGGGTGGGCCCGAGGTGCTCGAACTCGCCGAGGTACCGGTGCCCGTACCCGGGCCCGGGGAGGTGCTGGTGCGGGTGCTGGCGGCCGGGGTGCAGCCGGCCGACGCGGCGGTCCGGCGCGGGTGGAGCCCGCCGGGCACCACCGTCGAACTGCCCGCGATCCCCGGCAACGAGTTCGCCGGGGTGGTCGAGCGGCTGGGCCCGGGCAGCCACGGCTGGTCGCCGGGGGACGAAGTGCTCGGCTTCCGGCTGCTCGGCGGGCACGCCCAGTACGTGACCGCGCCCGCCGACCAGCTGGTGGCCAAGCCCGCCACGATGAGCTGGGCCGAGGCCGGCTCGCTCTCCGCCTCCGGCCAGACCGCCCACGTCGCCCTCACCGAGCTGGGCGTGGGCCCCGGCGACACCCTGCTCCTGCACGGTGCCTCCGGCGGCGTCGGCACGGTGGCCGTCCAGCTCGCCCGCCACTGGGGCGCCACCGTGATCGGCGTGGCCAGCGCCCCCAACCACGACCACCTCCGCGCCCTCGGCGCCACCCCGGTCGCGTACGGCCCCGGCCTCGCCGACCGCATCCGCGCCGCCGCCCCCACCGGCGTCACCGCCGTCCTGGACGCGGCCGGCCACGGCTCCCTCGACGCCTCCCTCGACCTCGGCGCCCCACTCGACCGGATCGGCACCATCGTCGACTACCCCGCCGCCCTGCGCCTCGGCCTCCGCACCCTCCGCGGCCCCCGCACCGCCACCCGCCTCGCCGAACTCACCGACCTCCACACCGCCGGCGCCCTCCACCTCACCATCGCCGCCACCCTCCCCCTCTCCCGGGCCCCCGAAGCCCACCACCTCGTCGAAGCCGGCCACACCCGCGGCAAGCTCGTCCTCACCCCCTGGCCGACCGGGTGACCTCGATTTCTGCTTTCGCCCGCTGACCAGGTAATGTTCTCGACGTCAGCAAGCGCCGCTAGCTCAGTTGGTTAGAGCAGCTGACTCTTAATCAGCGGGTCCGGGGTTCGAGTCCCTGGCGGCGCACAGACAGACTGAAGGCCCTTCGCGAAAGCGGAGGGCCTTCAGTCGTTCATCAGGACCGTGAGCCTGCTTCGGTCAGCCGAAGTAGCTGTGGAAGGTGTTCGAGAACTCCTTGCCGCCGTACTGGTCCCAGTTGATCGACCAGGTCATCAGGCCGCGGAGGCTCGGCTGGGGGCCGCTGAGGGGGACGTAGGTGCCGCAGTTGGTGGCCTTGGTGAGGCAGTCGAGGGCCTTGTCGACCTCGGTGGGGGTGACGTAGCCGTTGCCCGCGTAGGAGTTGGCGGGCATGCCGATGGCGAGCTGGGAGGGGGCCAGGGGCGGGAACATGTTGGCGGTGTTGCCGGCGACCGGGAAGCCCTTGAGGAGCATGTCGGTCATCGCGACGTGGAAGTCGGCGCCGCCCATCGAGTGGTACTGGTTGTCGAGGCCCATGATCGAGCCCGAGTTGTAGTCCTGGACGTGCAGCAGGGTGAGGTCACCCCGCATGGCGTAGATCACCGGCAGGAACGCCCCCGCCCGCGGGTCCTGGCCGCCCCAGGGGCCGGAGCCGTAGTACTGGTAGCCGAGCTGGACGAAGAAGGTCTCCGGCGCCATGGTCAGCACGAAGCCCGAGCCGTACCTGGCCTTCAGGGCCTTGAGCGCCGAGATCAGGTTGACGATCACCGGCGTGGTCGGGTTCTTGAAGTCGGTGTCGCCGGTGTTGAGCGAGAGCGAGTGGCCCTCGAAGTCGACGTCCAGGCCGTTCAGGCCCCACTTGTCGATGATCGCGGAGACCGAGGAGACGAAGGCGTCCCGGGCCGCCGTGGTGGTGAGCTGGACCTCGCCGTTCTGGCCGCCGATCGAGAGCAGCACCTTCTTGCCCTTGGCCTGCTTGGCCGCGATCGCCGCCTTGAAGTCGGCGTCGGACTCGGCCGTCGGGCACTCGGTGGTGGAGCAGCGGTTGAAGTGGATGGTGCCGGAGGTCACCGAGTCGGGCTCGCCGAAGGCGAGGTCGATCACGTCCCAGCTGTCCGGCACGTCCGCCATCTTCAGGTACCCGGCGCCGTTGGCGAAGCTCGCGTGCAGGTAGCCGACCAGCGCGTGGGCGGGCAGCCCGCCGGAGGGCGGCGGGGTGGTGGTCGGCGAGGAGGAGGGGGACGAGGACGGGGAGGAGCTGGGCGAGGAGGACGGGGACGAGGAGGGCGAGGAGGACGGCGAGCTGGACGGGGAGGGGGAGGCCGAGGTGGACGGCGACGGGGAGGGGGACGGGGCGCCCGGGCCGTCGAGGGAGACGTCGTCGGCGTAGTAGGTGCCCTGGCCGTACCAGCCGTGGGTGTAGACGGTGGCCGTGGTCTGGGTGGCGGTGGTGGTGAAGGTGGTGGAGAGCTTCTGGTAGGCGCCGCCGGTGCCGGGGGTCCAGGTGCTGCTGCCGCCGTTGACGCCGAGGTAGACGTAGGCGCCGTTGACGTAGGCGCTGAGGGTGTAGGTGGTGTTGGGGGCCACGGTCACCGTCTGCGAACACTGGGCGGAGTCACTGGCCGAGGCCGCGCCGGCCAGGGCGTAGCTGCCGCTGTGGGCGTGGCCGGTGACCACGCTGCCGGTGGCGCCGGTGCAGCTCCAGGGGGCGAGGGAGCCGGATTCGAAGCCGCCGTTGGTGAGGAACTCGCCCGCCGAGGCGGAGGAGGCCAGGCCGAAGCTGAGGGCGACGGCGCCGGTGGCGGCCAGCGCGAAGGCGGTGCCGGCCGCGAGGGCCGATCTGGGAGTGCGCAGGTGGGAGGTACGCATGTGGGGGTGTGCTCCTGCCGAGAGTTGTGGGGGAACGTCCGACACGTGGTGGGGGAGCCCGGCTGGACTAGACCACTGAAGCGAAGAGCCAACACCGTGTCAATGGGGATGTCAGGTGCTGAGCAGCCGTCAGGCAGACCTCCGGTTGCGGCCCGCCAGGGCCCACCGCACCGTGGAGTGGTGACCGCACCCGCCTACCTGAGGTACCCCCACCTGCGCGACGGGCTGCTCACCTGCACCGCCGAGGACGATGTCTGGGCCGCCCCGCTGCACCCGGACGGCAGCGTCGGCCGGGCCTGGCGGGTCAGCTGCGACCGCACCCGGGTCAGCCACCCCCGCCTCTCCCCCGACGGCGCCACCGTCGCCTGGACGAGCTGGCAGACCCTCACCCCGGAGGTGTTCACCGCGCCGGTCGACGGCGGTGAGGCCGTCCGGCTGACCTACTGGGGCAGCCAGGACACCCGGGTGCGGGGCTGGCTGCCGGACGGCGAAGTGCTCGCCGTGACCTCGTACCACGAACCCTTCGCCCACTACACCTGGGCGTACGCGCTGCCCCCGGACGGCTCCCCCGGCCACCGGATGCCCTGGGGGCCGGTCAACGACGCGCAGGCCGACCGCGAGCACACCGTGCTGCTGACCGCCGCCGCCCCGCACGAGCCGAGCGCCTGGAAGCGGTACCGGGGCGGGGCCACCGGGCGGCTCTGGCGGGACACCACCGAGCTGCTGCCGGGGCACCGGGGCCACCTGGCCTCGCCGATGCCGGTGGGCGGCCGGATCGCCTTCCTCTCCGACCACGAGGGCGTGGGCAACCTCTACTCCTGCCGCCCGGACGGCTCCGACCTGCGGCGGCACACCGACCACGCCACCTACTACGCGCGCGAGGCCGCCACCGACGGCACCCGGGTGGTCTACCAGCACGCGGGCGACCTCTGGCTGCTCGACAGCCTGGACTCCCCCGCGCCGCGCCGCCTCGACGTGCCGCTCGGCGGCACCCGGGCCGGGCGGCGGCCCTACCCGGTGGCCACCGCCGGGCAGGTCAAGGACCTGATCTGCGACTACACCGGCCGGGCCAGCGCGATCACCGTCCGGGGCAGCCTCTACTGGCTCACCCACCGGGACGGCCCGGCCCGGGTGATCGCGGACACCCCCGGCGTCCGGGCCCGGCTGCCCGTGCTGCTCGGCGCCACCGGCCGGCTGGCCTGGCTCACCGACGCCGAGGGCGCGGACGCCGTCGAGCTCGCCCCGCTGCCCGGGCGCGGCGGCGCCGACGGCCCGCACCGCCGGTTCGCGGCCGGCGAGCTCGGCCGGGCCCTGGAGCTGGCCGCCTCCCCCGACGGGCACACCCTGGCCGTCACCTCCGCCGACGGCCGACTGCTGCTGGTCTCGGCCGAGGACGGCGAGGTCCGCGAGGTCGCGGCCTCCGCGTACGGGCCGGTCACCAGCCCGGCCTTCTCCCCGGACTCGCGGTGGCTCACCTGGTCGCAACCGGTGGCCGGCCGTTCGCTTCGCAGCATCAAGTTGGCCCGGGTGGACGCGCCCGCGCTGCACCTCGACGTGACCGGCGGACGGTTCGAGGACGAGCACCCGGTCTTCACCCGGGACGGCCGCTTCCTGGTCTTCCTCTCCTGGCGCGGCTTCGACCCGGTGCACGACGTGCACACCGGCGACCTCTCCTTCCCGCTCGGCTGCCGCCCCTACCTCGTCCCGCTGGCCGCCGACACCCCCTCCCCGTTCGCCTCCCCCGCCGAGGGCCGCCCGCCGGTGGGCCTCGACCCCGAGGAGGCGGGCGGCGACGGCACCGTGACGGTCGAGCCGCAGGGTCTCGCCGAACGGCTGGTGCCCTTCCCGGTGATGGCCTCCAAGTACTCGGCCACCACCCCCGTCCGGGGCGGCGTGGCCTGGCTGCGCTGGCCGATCTCCGGCGCGCTCGGCGAGACCTTCGTCAACCCGGCCGACACCTCCGGCCGCCCCTCCCTGGAGTACTTCGACCTCGCCCGCGGCACCCGCTCCACGGTGGTCGACAAGCTCGACGGCTTCTCCGTCTCGGGCGACGGGAGCTGCGTCGCGGTCTTCCACGCCGGATCCCTGATGCTCCATCAACTGCCCAGCGGTGGATCGCCTTTGTCGGTCGACCTACGGCGGATCAGCCACACCGTGCACCCGGCGGCGGAGTGGCGGCAGTCGTACCACGAGGCGGCCCGGATCGTCCGGGGCGAATTCTGGGACGCCGGGATGTGCGGGCTGGACTGGGACGCCCTGGTCGCCCAGTACGAGCCGCTGCTCGACCGCATCGCCGGGCCGGACGACTTCGCCGACCTGCTACGGGAGTTGCTCGGCGAGCTCGGCACCTCGCACGCCTATGTGACCCCCTCGCGGCGCGGCGAGGGCCCCCAACCGGTGCAGCAGGCCCTCGGGTTGCTCGGCGCCAACGTCCACCGCTCCCCGGACGGACGGTGGTTGGTCCGACGAATCCTCCCTGGTGAGTCCTCCGACCCCCGGGCCCGGGCCCCGCTCGCGGGCTACGGCCTGCGCGACGGCGACGAGTTGCTGGCCATCGCCGGGCGCCCGCCGGACCCGGTCCGCGGCCCCGCCCCCCTGCTCGCCGGTGCCGGCGGCTCCACCGTCGAACTCACCTTCCGGCGCGGCCCCGGCGGCCCGTCCCGGCGGATCGCCGTCACCCCGCTCACCGACGAGCGCCCGATCCGCTACCAGGACTGGGTGGTCGGCCGCCGCCGCCTGGTCCGCGAGTACAGCGACGGCCGGTGCGGCTACCTGCACATCCCCGACCTGGGCGGCTCCGGCTGGGCCCAGTTCAACCGCGACCTGCGTCGTGAACTCGCCTTCGACGCCGTGGTGTTGGACGTGCGGGGCAATGCGGGCGGCAATGTCTCGGAGCTGGTGCTGGAGAAGCTCTCCCGGCGCGTCCTGGCCTGGGACTTCGCGCGGGGACGGCTGCCCGTCCGCTACCCGCGGGACGCCCCGCGCGGCCCGGTGGTGGCCCTCGCCGACCACGCGACCAGCTCCGACGGCGACGTGATCATCGCCGCCGTGAAACTGCTCGGCCTCGGCCCGGTGGTCGGCACCCGCACCTGGGGCGGCGTGGTCGGCATGACCGGCCGCCACACCCTGGGCGACGGCACCCAGATCTCCGTCCCCAAGAACGCCTCCTGGTTCACCGGCGGCACCGGCTGGAGCATCGAGAACCAGGGGGTATCCCCCGACGTCGAGGTCCTCCGCACCCCCCACGACTGGGCCCGCCGCAGTCACCCCGACCTCATCGAAGCCGTCCGCCTGGCGCTCCACCTCGCCGACACCCACCCCCCGGCCACCCCGCCTCCGGCGGACACCCCACGGCCGGATCTTCGACGCCCACCTCTGCCACCCAGGAACAGGTAGGGGCGCGGGGAACGGCGCGGCCAGCCATGCACCTCCCGCTGTCTTACGCAGATGCCCACTTGCACTATCCGATGACGGTGCAAGTGGGCATCTGTACGGCAGTGCGGCGAGTTCACTGGCTGGTGGCGCAGTTCCCCGCGCCCCTAGATAGTGCAACCGCGCCCCGGATGGACAGCACCACCGGTCCCTGGGCTGAGGATCAGTCCCAGGGATCGCCTTCGGCGGTCATGTCCGCCGCTGCCTGGCGGTCTTCCTCCGTCATGGCGGTGCCCGCCGCCGGTGGGGCGGAGCGTTCCACGCCCGGGGCGAAGGCGTCCGCTGCTTCGTCGTGGGCGAGGGCCGCGCGTTCGGTCGGGTCGGCTGCCGGCTGGTGGGAGCGGCCCAGGAGTCGGTCCAGGATGCCCATGTCTCCTCCTCGTGCTGCGTCGGGCTACGGGCACCCCCCACTGTCACACTACGCCGCAGGGGGTGCCACCGGGCTCAGCCGAGGGTGGCGGTCTGGCCGCCGTTGTCCAGGCGGCCGGTGAGGCGGACCGGGCCCGGGCCCGGTCCGTGGGCGGGGAGGGCGAGCGGATGGCCGTCCGTCCGGGTCTCGGGCAGGGGGTAGCCGGCGGCGCCGGTCACGGCCACCACCTTGCGGCTGCCCGCGACCAGCAGGTACGCCGTGCCGGAGCGCGCCCGCCACCAGGTGGCGCCGAGCACGTTCTGGTCGAAGCGGCTGCAGGCGCGGCTCTCGGCGGCCTCCGCCGTCCGGATCGGGGCGGCGGTGCCGGGCGGCAGCAGCTCGGTCGCGGCGGTGCCGCCGCCGTCCCAGCGGTCGCTCCGGAGGCAGACCCAGGTGGCGGGGCCGGCGTTCTCCGGGAGGGGCTGCTCGGCGAAGACCCAGGCGTTGACGGCCTTGGTGCCGGGCTGGGCGGTGGTGAGGGTGCAGGCGGTGCGGGCCCAGGTGAGCAGGGCGTCGGTGCCGGTGGCCTCGCGCGGGGCGCGGGCCGGGCCGGCCTGCGGGGGCGGGGTGTAGGTGAGGTGGACGGGCAGCAGACCGCCGAGGTCGGCGAGCAGGAAGGCGTGCTGCTCGGCCACCACCGGCGAGGAGCGCAGCTGCAGCACCTGCCTGGCCGCACAGTCGGCGGCGCCGGCCGGGACGGGGGCGGTGAGGCCGTCCGGGTGCGGCAGGGCTGCCGCCGGCTGGTCGGGGCGGCGCAGGTCGCGGGTCTCGGCGGTGTCCACCCAGGGGGCCAGCAGCAGGCGGGCGCCGGCGGCCGTGCGGTGCAGCACCACCGCGGCGGCCGTGGTGACGTCGGCCTGGTCGGTGCGGGCCAGGGCCAGCCCGGGGCCGGTGGTGGCGCCCTCGGTGTAGCGGGCCAGCCGGCCCTCGCCCTGGAGCAGCACCACCGTCTCGCCGTCCACCCGTCCGGCGTAGAGCAGCCGGGGTGGACCGGCGGGCGGGCCGGGCGGGGTGCCGGGTGCGACCTCGGCACCGGCCAGGCCGGTGGCCCAGGCGCGGCGGGCCCGGTCGACCAGGGCGTGGTCGGTGCGGAGTTCGCCCCGGGCGGGCCAGACCTCGAAGTCCAGGCGGGCGGTGTGCCGCCAGGCGTCGGGAGCTGCCATCACCGGCGCGGCGAGCGCGGCCGGCCCGGCGGCCGGGGGCGGCGGGAGCGGGTGGGCCGGGCCGGTGCCGGCGCCGGTGCCGGTGCCGGTGCCGGGGAGGAGCAGCACCGCGGCGAGGGCGGCGGCGCCCAGGGCGGTGAGGGAGCCGCGTATCCGGAGCCGACGCCGCATCAGGTCGGCCGGCTGGGCCCGGACGGCGCAGGGGTCGAACTCGGCCGATCCGTTGAGCACCCGGCCGGCCTCGGGGTGCGCGGTGAGCAGCAGCTCGGCCTCGGCCAGCGCTCCGGCGGGGGCCGGGGCCCCGGCCGCGGCGAGCAGCCCCAGCACCTCCGTCTCGGTCAGCCCGGCGGTCAGTCGCAGCCCGCAGGCCGCCCGCCCGGCCGGCGACAGGCGGGCCAGGGCCTGGTCCACCGTCAGCGCCTCGGCCTCCCCGGCCTCGGTGTACAGCCGCAACCCCCACACCTGCGGCAGCCCCACTCCCCGCCCCCGGGCCACCCGCAGTGCCCGCCGCACCACCCGCCCGCGCACGGCCGCCACCACCTCGGCCTCACCGTCGAAGCCGGCCGCCGACCCGTCCGGGACCTCGACCTGCCCGTCGACCGGAACGACCGGAGCAATCGGAGCGGCCGGAGCGATCGGAACGGCCGCTCGCCGGCCGCCGGCCGGGCCGGCCAGGGAGCGCTGGACGATGCGGTGGGCGGCGAGCACCCGGTGGTGCCGGTCGCCGCTGCCGGCCAGCACCAGGTAGGCCAGCCGGGCGAGTTCGCGGTAGTGCGCGACCAGCACCGCCTCCCGCTCCGCCAACCGGGCCCGCCGCCCCCGCCCGGCCCGCAGCCGGAACCCCCGACCGGTACCCCGCCGCTCGGCCATCCCCCACACCTCACTCCCCCGGGACCACCCGGGCACGCCGCCGTCCGAGGCCGCCCGGTATCCGCCGGCGGCCCACCGCCGTGGCCAACGAAGCGATCATGGGATGGTCACTCCGCCCCCGGGCACCCCACCCACCACGCGCCGCCCGCCCCGACCCGCACGCCGCCCCCGCGACGCGGCCGCCGGCGGCCGCCTCACTCGGACGGGCGAGCCGCACCCCGCCCCCGCCCCGCGCGGTGATGTCCGTACGGCCGCCGGGGGTTGAGACTTTGGTCCCCGGGAGAGGCGCCGTAGGGCCGTAGCGGCCTCATCCGGTGCGGACGGAGGGTGGAGCTGTCAGCCGGTCCCGGCAGCGCCGCCGGGCCGCACTCCGCCGCCGACCCCCCGAGGTGAGCGAAATGGCCCGCCAGCAAGCCCCGACCGCAGCCGCGACTCCCGTCGACACGCCCGTCGACACCCCTTCCGAGGCCGCGTCAGCGGTCGACCTGCTGGTGCGGAACGGGCAGAAGGCCCTGCAGGAGTACGCCGGGTTCACCCAGGAGAAGGTGGACCACATCGTCAGGAAGGCCTCGCTGGCCGCGCTGGCCGCGCACACCAGACTGGCCGTCATGGCGGTGGAGGAGACCGGCCGCGGGGTGTTCGAGGACAAGGCCGTCAAGAACATCTTCGCCTGTGAGCACGTCACCCACTCGATGGCCGACATGAAGACGGTCGGGGTGGTCCGCCGGGACGAGATCGACGGGATCGTCGAGATAGCCGAGCCGGTCGGCGTGGTGGCGGGCGTGACGCCGGTGACCAACCCGACCTCGACCACGATCTTCAAGGCGCTGATCGCGCTGAAGACGCGGAACCCGATCGTCTTCGGCTTCCACCCCTCCGCACAGCGCTGTTCGGCCGAGGCGGCCCGGATCGTCCGGGACGCGGCGATCGCCGCGGGGGCGCCCGCGCACTGCGTGCAGTGGATCGAGCAGCCCTCGATGGCGGCGACCGGCGCGCTGATGAACCACCCGGGGGTGGCCACCATCCTGGCCACCGGCGGCAACGCGATGGTGCGGGCGGCGTACAGCTGCGGCAAGCCGGCGCTGGGCGTCGGGGCGGGCAACGTGCCCGCGTACATCGAGAAGAGCGCGGACCTCAAGCGGGCCGTCAACGACGTGGTGCTCTCCAAGTCCTTCGACAACGGGATGATCTGCGCCTCCGAGCAGGCCGTGATCCTGGACCAGGAGGTCTACGGGCCGGCGCTGGCGGAGTTCAGGAAGCTCAAGGCGTACCTGGCCACCGAGGCGGAGAAGGCCAAGCTGGAGGAGTACGTCTTCGGCGTCACCGGCGAGGACCGGAACTGTGCGGGCGCGAAGCTGAACGCGGCGGTGGTCGGCCAGAGCCCGGTGAAGATCGCCGAGGCGGCGGGCTTCGAGGTGCCGGCCGACACCTCGATCATCCTGGTGGAGGTCGGCGAGGTCGGCGAGGACGAGCCGCTGACCAGGGAGAAGCTCTGCCCGGTGCTGGCCGTGCTGAAGGCGGGCACCCGGCGCGAGGGGCTGAAGCTGGCCACGCAGATGGTGGAGTTCCACGGGCTGGGCCACTCGGCCGCCGTGCACACCGAGGACGAGGCCTTCGCCGAGGAGTTCGGCCACGCCGTCAAGGCCTGCCGGGTGATCTGGAACGCGCCGAGCTCGCAGGGCGGCATCGGTGACGTCTACAACGCGTTCATGCCCTCGCTGACCCTGGGCTGCGGCTCCTACGGCCACAACTCGGTCTCGGGCAATGTGAGCGCTCTCAATCTGGTCAACATCAAGCGGATCGGGCGGCGCAACACCAACATGCAGTGGTTCAAGATCCCGCCGAAGGTCTTCTTCGAGCGCAACTCGATCAAGTACCTGGCCGACATGCGGGGTGCCCGCAAGGTGGTGATCGTCACCGACCGCACGATGGTGGAGATCGGGCACCTGGAGCGCGTCCGCGGCATCCTGGGCCGCCGCACCGAGCCGGTCGAGATCCGGGTGATCGACTTCGTCGAGCCGAACCCGAGCATCGACACGGTGGAGAAGGGCGCCGAGCTGATGCGCGGCTTCCGGCCGGACACCATCATCGCGCTCGGCGGCGGCTCGCCGATGGACGCGGCCAAGGTGATGTGGCTGATGTACGAGCACCCGGAGACGGTCTTCGCGGACCTGAAGGAGAAGTTCTTCGACATCCGCAAGCGCGCCTTCACCTTCCCCGACCTGGGCGAGAAGGCCAAGCTGGTCTGCATCCCGACCACCTCGGGCACCGGCAGCGAGGTGACCCCGTTCGCGGTGATCACCGACTCGGAGACCGGCCAGAAGTACCCGCTGGCGGACTACGCGCTGACCCCGAGCGTGGCGATCTGCGACCCGGCGCTCACCACCCACCTGCCGAAGGCCGTCACCGCCGACTCCGGCTTCGACGCGCTGACGCACTGCATCGAGACCTACGTCTCGGTCTACGCCAACGACTTCACCGACGGGCTGGCCCTGCAGGGCATCAAGCTGATCTTCGAGAACCTGGAGCAGGCGGTCGTCGACGGCCCGAACTCCCCGGTAGCCCGGGAGAAGATGCACAACGCCGGCACCATCGCCGGCATGGCCTTCGGCTCGGCCTTCCTGGGCGTGGTGCACGCGATGGCGCACACCCTGGGCGCCACCTTCCACGTGGCCCACGGCCGCACCAACGCGGTGCTGCTGCCGCACGTGATCCGCTACAACGGCTCGGCGCCGACCAAGGTGACCAGCTGGCCCAAGTACCGCAGCTACGTGGCCCCGGAGCGCTTCCAGGCGATCGCGCAGCTGCTGGGCCTGGAGGCGGCCACCCCGGAGCAGGGCGTGGAGTCGCTGGCCCGGGCGGTGGAGGAGCTGCGCGACAAGGTGGGCATCCCCGCCTCCTTCAAGGCGGCCGGCGTGGACGAGGGCGCCTTCCTGGCGGCCCTGCCGCAGCAGGCGATGAACGCCTACGAGGACCAGTGCGCCCCGGCCAACCCGCGGATGCCGATGATCGCGGACATGCAGCAGCTGATGCGCCAGGCCTACTACGGCGACCAGGTCTGAGCCGACCGGCCGGGGACCGAGTGACCTTGGTCCCCGGCTTTCGGGACTTTCCGAGCCCATGTGACTTTGTGAATCGATTCACAATGTACGGGTAGGGCATCGAGACGAGGCGGGAGCAGCAACACCATGAGCACCCAGCAGTTCGAGAAGACCGGCAGCGGCGCCTGGGAGGGCTTCAAGGGCGGTCTGTGGCGGGACGCCATCGACGTCCGCGACTTCATCCAGCAGAACTACACCCCGTACGAGGGCGACGCGGCCTTCCTGGCCGGCCCCACCGAGCGCACCACCGAGGTCTGGCGGCAGATCACCGCCCGCTTCCCCGAGGAGCGCGCCAAGGGCGTGTACGACGTCGCGTACGACATCCCCTCCACCATCACCGCGCACGCGCCGGGCTGGATCGACAAGGACCGCGACCTGATCGTGGGCCTGCAGACCGACGCCCCGCTCAAGCGGGCGATCATGCCCTACGGCGGCTGGCGGATGGTGGCCGGCGCGCTGGAGACCTACGGGTACCCCGTCTCCCCCGAGCTGGAGAAGGTCTTCACCGAGTACCGCAAGACCCACAACGCCGGGGTCTTCGACGCCTACACCCCCGAGATCCGGGCCGCCCGCAAGGCCGGCGTCGTCACCGGGCTGCCCGACGCCTACGGGCGCGGCCGGATCATCGGCGACTACCGCCGGGTGGCGCTGTACGGCGTGGACCGGCTGATCGAGGTCAAGCGCGAGGAGAAGGCCGAGCTGGACGCGCTGCCCAGGGAGCCGGGCCGCCTGGAGGAGGTCATCCGCCAGCGCGAGGAGATCTCCGAGCAGATCCGGGCGCTGGACGAGCTCAAGCAGATGGCCGCCGCCTACGGCTACGACATCGCCGGGCCGGCCCGCACCGGGCGCGAGGCCATCCAGTGGCTGTACTTCGCCTACCTGGCCGCCGTGAAGGAGCAGAACGGCGCGGCGATGTCGCTGGGCCGCACCTCCACCTTCGTGGACGTGTACCTCCAGCGGGACATCGAGGCGGGCACCCTGACGGAGTCCGAGGCCCAGGAGCTGGTCGACGACTTCATCGTCAAGCTGCGGATCGTCCGCTTCCTGCGCACCCCCGAGTACGACGAGCTGTTCTCCGGCGACCCGACCTGGGTCACCGAGTCGATCGGCGGCATGGGCACCGACGGCCGCCCGCTGGTCACCCGCACCTCCTTCCGCTACCTCCAGACGCTCTACAACCTCGGCCCGGCCCCCGAGCCGAACATGACCGTCTTCTGGAGCCCGCAACTGCCCCAGGGCTTCAAGGAGTTCTGCGCCCAGGTGTCGATCGACACCTCCAGCGTGCAGTACGAATCGGACGAGCTGATGCGCCCGCGGTTCGGCGACGACACCGCGATCGCCTGCTGCGTCTCGGCGATGGCCGTGGGCAAGCAGATGCAGTTCTTCGGCGCCCGGGTCAACCTGGCCAAGACCCTGCTCTACGCGATCAACGGCGGCCGGGACGAGAAGTCCGGCGCCCAGGTCGGCCCGGAGACGGGCGCGCTGACCGAGGAGGTGCTCGACTACGACGCGGTGCTGGCCAAGTTCGACCAGCAGATGGAGTGGCTGGCCGAGACCTACGTCCACGCCCTCGACGTCATCCACTACATGCACGACCGCTACGCCTACGAGCGGATCGAGATGGCCCTGCACGACCGGGACGTGCGCCGCACGATGGCCTGCGGCATAGCCGGCCTCTCGGTGGCCGCCGACTCGCTCTCCGCCATCAAGCACGCCACGGTGCGGCCCGTCCGGGACGAGACCGGCCTGGCCGTGGACTACGTGATCGAGGGCGAGTACCCCGCGTACGGCAACAACGACGACCGGGCCGACTCGATCGCCGTCTGGCTGGTCGAGGAGTTCATGAAGAAGGTGCGCAAGCACCCGACCTACCGGAACGCCGAGCACACCCAGTCGGTGCTGACCATCACCTCCAACGTGGTCTACGGCAAGAAGACCGGCTCCACCCCGGACGGCCGCCGGGCCGGCGAGCCCTTCTCCCCCGGCGCCAACCCGATGAACGGCCGGGACAGCCACGGCTACGTGGCCAGCGCCCTGTCGGTGGCCAAGCTGCCGTACGAGCACGCCGAGGACGGAATCTCACTGACCAACACCGTCACCCCCGACGCGCTGGGCCGCACCCCCGAGGAGCGGGTGCGCAACCTGGCCGGCGTGCTGGACGGCTACATGGCCGGCGACGGCTTCCACATGAACGTCAACGTGCTCAACCGGGACACCCTGCTGGACGCGATGGAGCACCCGGAGAACTACCCGCAGCTGACCATCCGGGTCAGCGGCTACGCGGTCAACTTCGTCCGGCTGACCCGCGATCAGCAACTGGACGTGCTGAACCGCACGTTCCACGGCTCGCTCTGACCGGAAGGTGACTGCCATGGCCGTCCTGCTCGGTACCGACATCCCCCTCGGCGCGCCCGACGCGCACACCGGCTCGGTGCACTCCTGGGACCTGTCCACCGGCCTGGACGGCCCCGGCACCCGGTTCGTCACCTTCCTGGCCGGCTGCCCGCTGGCCTGCCTCTACTGCCACAACCCCGACACCATGTCCATGCGGGGCGGCCGCCGGGTCTCGGCAGACGAGGTGGTCGCGGAGGCGGCGAAGTACACCACCTTCATCCGGGCGGCCGGCGGCGGGGCGACCGTCAGCGGCGGCGAGCCGCTGCTCCAACCCGCCTTCGCCGGCGAGCTGTTCCACCGCTACAAGCACGAACTCGGGCTGCACACCGCCCTGGACACCTCCGGGTTCCTGGGCGCCCGGGCGAGCGAGGAGCTGCTCGCCGACGTGGACCTGGTGCTGCTTGACATCAAGTCCTGGGACCGCGAGCTCTACCGGCGGCTCACCGGGCAGGAGTTGGCGCCGACCCTGCGCTTCGCCCGGCGGCTCGCCGAGCTGGGCAAGGAGGTCTGGGTGCGGTTCGTGCTGGTGCCCGGGCTGACCGACCCGGCCGAGAACGTCGAGGGCGTGGCCGCCTTCGCCGGCTCGCTCGGCAACGTCTCCCGGGTGGACGTGCTGCCCTTCCACAAGCTGGGGGCGGCCAAGTACGAGGCGCTCGGCAAGGACTTCGCCCTCGCCGACACCCCCTCGCCCACGCCCGAGCAGGTCGCCGCCGCGCGCGCGATCTTCGCCGGGCACGGGCTCCACGCGATCTGATTCGAGAGGTACCCCGCCATGCCCACCGCCGCGCCGCGCCGCCGCTCCCGCCGGGAGCACCTCACCGAGGACCAGCTGGGCCGCCCCCGCCGGGTGGTCGGGCCGGTCACGGCGCTGGACACCCGCACCCCCACCGCGCACGACCTGCTGCTGCTGCACTGCCCCGACTCGCTGCGCCGCAGCGTGGCCCGGCACGAGCCGATGCCGGACTGGACCAAGGCCGTGCTGCGCGGCAACCCGTGGGTGACGGTGCGGCGCGCGCCGGTGCTGGCCGGCGGCCCCGCCGGGGACCGGCCGGTGCGCTGCCGCCGGGACGTCACGGCGGCGCCGGAGAGCTGGATCCCGATCGCCCTGCGCGGCGCCGAGCGCGAGCAGCGGGCCACCGGCTACGCCCCCCGCTCGGCCGTGGCCGTCGCCCTGCGGCCCGAGCAACTGCCCGGCCGCCTGGCGCAGTTGCCCGAGGAGCGGCGCGAGCACATCCCGGCCCTGGCGGCGCTGCCGAAGGTCGGCGAGATCATCGGCGACTACCGGCTGATCTGGGGCCCGATCGGCGCCGTCGGCTGCGAACTCGCCACCGGAGCACCGGCGGTGGGCCCGACCAGCCCGCTGCGGCTGCTGCTGCGCAGCCCGATGCCGCTCAGCCGCCGGGACGCCCTGCTGCTGCGCCGTGCCCTGCGCAAGCTGCCGGTCTGGGTGGAGGCCGAGCTGGAGACCAGGCACGGAGCCGTCTCGCTGGCCGAGTACTCGACCTCCCCGCAGGTGATCACCCTGCACACGCCCGACGGCCCCCGTGTGGTCGCCGATCCCTGGTACGCCACGGGAGCCGCCTGAGCGGGTCGTTCAGCCGCTGATGCTGGGCGCGCCGGTCTCCAGGTGGCCGGTGAACCGCTGCGACCAGGTGGAGTCGGAGCTCACCGTCACCGTGAAGTCGTACCAACCGTTCTGGTACGCCACCGCGTTGAAGTAGTCGCTGGTGGTGGCGCCCGGCTGGACGGTGTAGGTCCAGGTGCCGGTGCGGTACTGGTTGGAGGTGACGGTGAAGGTCACCGCCGAGGTGCCGGTGTTGGCCAGGGCGAACCAGAGCGCGAGCTTGCCGGTGTCCGGGGCCGGGGCGTAGGAGGCCGTGCAGGCGGCGAAGCGGCCCGCCTGGGTCAGGTCGCCGGTGAAGCGGCGCAGGAAGCGGTTCGGGCCGACCACCGTGAGGTCGTACTTGCCGTTGCCGAAGCCGTTGGTGCCGCAGTTGAAGAAGTCGGTGACCGGGCTGCCGGAGTCCACGGTGTACTGCCAGGGGCCGCCGCTGCGGTAGGCGTTGGCGTACGCGGCGAAGTGCGCGGAGTTCGCCGCGCCGTCGTTCGCCATCTTGAGGTAGACGTGCATGACCCCGCTGGTGTTGGTGTCCCAGTGGTCGAGGTTGGCGTTCGGCTGGTACGGCAGCGCACGGGCCGGGCGGGTGCCGGGCTCCTGCGCGGGCAGCGCGTTGTTGGCCGGGGAGGGGTTGGACATCGGGCCGCAGGTGGCCAGGCCGATGGTCTGCGAGGTGTCGGGCAGCGCGGGCATGCCGTACACCGGGCTGGTGAAGTCGAAGACGCCGGTCAGGTCGCCGCAGACCTTGCGCCGCCAGTCGCTGATGTTGACGCACTTGGCCGGCTTGCCGATGGCGGCCGTCCACTTCTCCAGGAAGCGCAGCACCGAGGTGTGGTCGAAGACCTCGGAGTTGACCCAACCACCGCGCGACCAGGGCGAGATGGCGATCATCGGGACGCGGAAGCCGAGGCCGATCGCGGTGCCGTTGTAGTACTCGCCCGCGACCCCGGCGGCCGGGGAGGGCGGCGGCACGTGGTCGAAGAAGCCGTCGTTCTCGTCGTAGTTGAGGAACATGATCGAGGAGTTGAAGACGTTCGGGTCCGCGTTCAGCGCGTCCATCACCAGGTGCACGAAGTGCGCGCCGTCCTCCGGGGTGGCGTACGGGTGCTCGGAGGACTGCTGGTCGGCGACGATCCAACTGACCTGCGGCAGCGTACCGTTCAGCACGTCGGCGCGGATCGCGGCGGCGATGTCGTCGGGGGTGCGGCCGGTGACCTTGGGCACCGAGCCCATGCCCTTGACGGCCAGCGCGCTGCCGGCCGGGGCGGAGGAGAACTGGGTGAAGTACGCGAGCGCGTTGTCGCCGAAGTTGTCGGCGGCGTTCTGGTAGACCTTCCAGCTGACCCCGGCGGCCTCCAGCGCCTCGGCGTAGGTCTGCCAGCGCAGGCCGGACTCGTCGCCGCCGTCGTAGGCCGGGCCGCCCGCGGTGCCGTTCGGGTCGATCATGCCGGACCAGTGGAAGGTGCGGTTCGGGCCGGTCGCGCTCAGCGTGGAGCAGTGGTAGGCGTCGCAGATGGTCCAGTTGTCGGCCAGCGCGTAGTGGAACGGGATGTCGCCGCGCTGCAGGTAGCCGAGGGTGCGGACGGTGCCCTTGGCGGACACCCAGGAGTCCATCTTGCCGGTGTTCCAGGCCTTGTGCTGGTCGGACCAGGCGTGCGAGAGGTCGCCGTTGCACTGGGCGGTGGTCTCGGGCGAGCCCGAGGCGCCGCTGGGGTTGAAGGCCCAGGGGTACTGGCGGGAGAAGAGGCCGTTCGGCTGGTTGAAGACGCTGTAGCCGCCCGCGATCTGGATCGCGCTGCGGTCCGCGAAGCCCCGGACGCCCTTGAGGGTGCCGAAGTAGTGGTCGAAGCTGCGGTTCTCCTGCATCAGGATGACGATGTGCTGGGCGTCCGCGATGGTGCCGCTGGTGCCGAGCGTCACCGCCGAGGCCGGGGCGGCCCCCTCGGTGACCGATCCGGCGACCGCGGCGCCCGCCGCCGCGCTCGCCGACAGCGCCATGAACTTTCTCCGACTGAGCTCGGACATCCGCCAGCCCGTCCCTTCGCGATAGGGATGTTGTGCACACACGTTGTGTCCACGCCACCCGACGCGGAGCATCTTTGCGCAGGCCCGGCGGGCTGACCATAGGTCGGGAGGAAGGCTTGGCGAGCTGTTCGCCCACGCTTCGCACGGCGACGGGCAGGTGAACGGCGGGGAGGGCCGCTGAGCTGGCTTCCTTCACAGCGGCGGGCAGAGGGAGGCCCGACCCGGCCTCAGGAATCCTTGACGGTGATCCCCAGCGCCTGGGCGAACTGCGGAGCCAGCTCGAAGAGTTGTCCGGTGCCGATGGTCGCGCCGCGCAGGCCCTGCGGGCCGTCCGGCAGGCCGAGCCGGACGGCCCCGCGCAGGTCCACGTTCTTCAGGGTGGCGCCGTTCAGCCGCACCTCCTCCAGCGTGGAGCCGGGCACCGAGACATCGGTGAGCTTGGCCCCGCCGAAGTCCACGTCGCGCAGCAGGCAGTCCTCGAAGACCACCTCGCGCAGCAGCGCGCCGCGCAGGTTGACCGCCTCCAGCTTGCACTGGCGGAAGACCACCCGGCGCAGCGCCGCCCCGTACCCGGAGATGCCCGCGAACACACTGGCCAGCACCGCGCTGTCCTGCCAGTCGCTCTCGGCCAGCTCCACCGCCACCCAGCGGGCGCCGTGTACCCAGACCTCGTTGAACCGGGCCTGCCGCAGCTTGGTCTGCTGGAGCTCGACCCCGGTCAGCGCGCACTCCAGGAAGCTCGCGCCGTTCGCCCGGCCCTCGAAGGCGAGGCCGTCGAAGTGGGCGGTGTCGTAGCTCTCGTCCGGGCGCAGCGGCCCGGCGTGGGGCTGGAGCAGGTGCGCGTACGGGAGGTCGGCGAGCTGGTCGGGGGCGGCGGGCACGGGCGGTCTCCTTCGAAGGGGCGGGTACCCCTCAGTCTCACCTGCGGGTCCGACAACGGGCCTGGCCGGCCCCGGGTGCGGCCGGCCCGGTCAGCCCCGGGCGCGGCGGGCGCGGAAGGTGAGCCCGGCGGCCACCGCGGCGGCGCTGACCAGGCCGGTCGGCAGCACGGCGTGCTCGCCGGCCGCCGTGCAGGCCAGCGTGGCGGCGGCGGCCAGCGGGAGCACCGCCTGGGCGGCGCCGGTCTTGACGTGCCGGGCGTGCAGGACCCAGACGGTGAGCAGGTAGAGCGCGGTGGGCACGGTGACGGTGGCGGCGGCCACCGTGCCGGAGACGTGCGCCTGGCCCACCGCGTGCTCCACCGCCACCTCAAGGCCGGAGCCGATCGCGGCGGCGCCCAGGAAGACCAGGTAGTGGCCGTAGCCCCAGACGAACGCCTGGCGGTTGGAGCGCAGGTGGTCGTGGATCGGCTCGGCGAAGTAGACCCACCAGGCGCTGAAGCAGATCAGCAGGCCGCCCGCCGCGACGGCGATCAAGCGGCCCAGCGCCTCGTGCTCGTCGAGGCCGGACTGCACGGCCACGGTGGCGGCGGCCACCGTCTCGCCGAGCACGATCAGGGTGAAGAGGCCGTACCGCTCGGAGATGTGGTGCGGGTGCCAGCTCGTCTGGGTGCGCCGCTCGGCGATCACCGGCACGCTCAGCTCGGCCACGATCATCACCAGCGCGGCCACCGTCCGCCCGGCGCCGTCCGGCACCAGCAACAGGGCGGGCCACCAGCCGAGTTGGCAGAGCGCGACGCCGCCCGCGTAGCGCAGGGTCATGGTGCGCTCGGGCCCCGCGCAGGCCTGGGCGGCGCGCAGCCACTGGGTGACCAGGGCCAGCCGCATCACGGCGTAGCCGATCACGAAGAGCGCGTAGTCATGGCTCTCGAAGGCCCGCGGCACCCCGGCGGCGAGGATCAGCACGCCGGCGATCTGCACCAGGGTGGTGACCCGGTAGGGCACGTCGTCCACGTCGTAGGCGGAGGCGAACCAGGTGAAGTTCATCCAGGCCCACCAGATGGCGAAGAAGCTAAGCAGGTAGCCGGGGATGCCGACCCCGTAGTGGCCCTCGGCCAGCGAGCCGGCCAGCTCGCGCCCGGCCTGGCCGACGGCGACCACGAAGCAGAGGTCGAAGAAGAGCTCCAGCGGGGTGGCCACCCGGTGGTGCTCGGCCCGGTCGCGGGCGGTCATCCGCCGGACGGTTCGGAACGCGGCTGGGTCGCTGGTCATCGGGTGCCTCCACGGCTCGGGATCAGAGGTGATCCTGGCACCGGAGAGGCCCGCTGGCACGTAACCGGGGGTGCTCGGCGGGGGCGGGTTGCGCCCGATCTGCCCGGCTGTCAGCCAGCGTTGACGTGGCAGTGCGCGAACCGGGTGACACGGTGGGCCAGCCGGGCGGCGGCGGCCGTGCGCGCCGCCGCCCGCCGGTTAGATTCCTCAGCGGACACGAGGACGCGGGCGGTCCGCGGGCACCGTGCGGAAGGTCAAGACCGGCGATGGGGTGCAGGGGGGCGGTTGTCCACCGCCCCACTGCACCCCGTCGCCGGCCTCGTGATCACCGCGCGGCCCGCCGCGCCGCCGGTCGTCCGTCAGCTCGACGGGCGCGCGGCGCGGCGGATTCGGTCACTTCTGCCAGCCGACCTTGAGGATGTCGGTGTCGGCCAGGCTGCCCGCCCCGAAGTTGGCCAGGCCCTTGCGGACGGCGACGATGCTCGGGCGCTGGTAGAGCTCCAGGGTGTGGCCGAGCTCCCAGATCTTGGCGTCCGCCTGGTTGTAGAGCTTGTCGGCGGCCTTCGGGTCGAGGGTGCCGGCGGCCTGCTTGAGCAGCGAGTCGATCTCCGGGGTGCTCAGCTTGGAGTAGTTGCCGAACACGTTGTCGCCCTCGGGGGCGCGGAAGTTGGCCACACCCGTGGAGAGCGGGAAGGAGCCGGTGTTGCGCCAGCTGGCCAGGTCGAACTTGCCCAGGTTGACGTACTTGGTGAAGTACTCCTTGCTGGCCACCTTGTCCACGTCGAGCTTCACGCCGATCTGGCCGAGCATGTTCTGCACGGCGGTGGCGATGTCGCTCTGCGCCTGGGTCGAGCCGTCGCTCATCACGTAGTGCAGCTCGAGCTTCTGGCCGTCCTTGGTGCGCGGCTGCCCGGCCCCGGCGTCCTGCCAACCGGCCTTGGTCAGCAGGTCCTTGGCCGCCGCCGGGTCGAACTTGGCCCAGTCGCCGGAGTTGTTCTGGTACCCCGACTGGTTGGTCATGTAGAGGTGGTTGTCCAGCGGCTTGAAGGTGACCGGCACGCCCTGGTTGGCGATCTTGATCAGCGAGCTGCGGTCGATCGCCTTGCCGAGCGCCTGGCGCACGCCCTGGTCGGCCAGCGGGCCGTTGCCGCCGAAGGAGATGTGCACCTCGTCCCACGGGGTGCCGGTGCGGATCACGCCGTCCTTGGCGTCCTTGAGCTGGCCGTAGGCGGTGGCCGAGCCGGCCCCGGCGTAGTCCACCTCGTTGTTGAGGAAGGCCTGGGTGATCGCCGGGGCGTCCAGCACCCGGTAGGTGATCTTGTCGAGCTTGGGCTTGGGGCCCCACCAGTCCGGGTTCGGCACCAGGGTGATGGTCTGGGCGCTCTTGTCCAGCGCACCGATCTTGAACGGGCCGCCGAAGACCGGCACCTTCTCGATCCAGCCGGTGTTGAAGGTGTTCGGGTCGGTCAGCCCGGAGGCCGGCAGCAGCGGGTTGAACAGGTTCTGCCAGTCCGCGTACGGCTTGGCGAAGGTGACCTTGACCTCCTGGTCGTCGGCCCCCTTCTCGACACTGGCGATCTGCTCGTACCCGGAGGAGTCGGCGATGTTGTACGCCGGGTTCTTGCCGTTGGAGGTCTCCCAGACGGCCTTGAAGTCCTGGTAGCCGATCTGCTTGCCGTCGGACCACTTGGCCTTCGGGTTGACCTTATACGTGACCACCTGGGGCGACTGCGAGGTGACCTCCGCCGAGACCAGGTACTCGGGCGTCGGGTGGAAGACGCCCTTGGCGTCCGAGTGGAAGAGCTTCGCCTCCAGGTAGCCCATGGCCTCGACGGCGTCGCCGTAGCGGCCGTCCACCTGGTACGGGTTCCACTGGGTGATCCACTGCTGCAGCGGCTCGCGCAGCTCGCCGCCGTCCTTGATGTTTTCCAGCGGCTGCGGGTTGTTGTCCTCCGCGTCCTGGGTGGGCACCACGTTCTTGGCCACATCCCCCGAGCCCGAGCTGCCGGAGCTGCACGCGGTGACGGTCAGCGCCAGCGCGATGGCGAGCACCGCGGCCCGGCCGAGACCCCGGGCCGTGGCCGACCGGGCTGTGGTGGATGCGTCCATGAGGGGTGCCCCCAAGTTGGTGTCGTGGATTCGGGGTCGCCAGGTGTGGCGACTGTTGAGCATGGGCAGCCAAGTGGGTGCCTACGCGAGCAGAACGTAACAGCGCTTCAACCGCTCCACCAGGGTCCTGAGTTCACTTCTGATCGAAACGAAACACCAGGAAACGTCACCGCAATACTCCGTCAGTAACCGACTGATTCACTCTGACCTGCGGGTTTCTGTGCGACAACGGATCACCGGCCGTCCGACCCCTGGACGACCGACCGTCCGGTCGCGTAGAACTGCTGCCCGAAGTTGTGTCAACTCCCCCATTTGCGAAGGCTTGTGATCATGTCTCCCAGGTACACGAACCGTCTTCCGGGCGGTAGGCGGTGATCCGGTACCTGGCCAAGCGCTTCGGTTACTACCTCGCGCTGATGATCGTCGCCATCTTCCTGGCCTACGCCCTCTCCTCCTCCGCGCTCGGTCCGCGCACCTACTTCGAGGCCAAGCAACCCCGGCCCTCCGCCGCCTCGGTGGACCGCCAGCTGACCGCGCTGAACATCAACGACCACACCCCCGTGGTCGAGCGGTTCGGGATCTGGGCCAAGGACCTGGTGGTGCACGGGGACTTGGGGCGCACCATCCACAACACCTCGGTGAACGAGGACTTCGGCCGCCGGATCTGGGTCTCGCTGCGGCTGCTGCTGGTCGGCAGCGTGCTCGGCATGGTGCTCGGGGTCGCCGCCGGAGCCTGGAGCGCGGTCAAGCAGTACCGGATCTCGGACCGGACGATCACCCTGGTCTCCTTCGTGCTGCTCTCCACCCCGGTCTTCCTGCTCGCACTCTTCCTCAAGAACGGCGCGATCGCCGCCAAGGACGCCACCGGGCACGAGGTGATCCCGTTCACCGGCTACGAGACCCCCGGGCTGGCCGGCGGGATCGGCGCCCACCTGGCCGACTGGTCACTGCACCTGCTGCTGCCGACCCTCTCGCTCGCCCTCGGCGGCCTGGCCGTCTACAGCCGCTACCAGCGCGGCACCATGCTCGACGTGCTCGGCTCCGACTACCTGCGCACCGCCGAGGCCAAGGGGCTCACCCGCAATCAGGCGCTGCTCAAGCACGGGCTGCGCACGGCGGTGATTCCGATGGCCACCATGTTCGCGTACAGCTTCCTGGGGATCCTGACCGGCGCGGCCTTCACCGAGACCATCTTCGGCTGGCACGGGATGGGCGAGTGGTTCATCCAGGCGATCAACGAACAGGACGTCAACTCCGTGGTCGCCGTCAACCTGTTCGCCGCCGTGGTGGTGCTGGCCTCCGGCTTCCTGGCCGATGTGCTCACCGCCGCACTCGACCCGCGTGTCCGGTACTGAGAGGGCCCCGCCATGACCGCCGTGCTCACCGAGGCCCCCCTGCCCGCCGCCCCCGTGGCCGCCGCCCCCGGCCGGCTGCGGATCGTGCTGCGCCGCCTGCTCGCCGCCAAGGGCGTGCTGGTCGGCGGGGTGATCGTGCTGCTGCTCTTCCTGCTCGCCTTCGGCGGGCCGCTGATCACCAAGTGGGACTACGCCACCCCCGACTACCTCGCGCTGCGCCAACCTCCGTCCGCCGAGCACTGGTTCGGCACCAACGGGCTGGGCCAGGACGTGTTCGCGCAGACCGTCCGCGGTCTGCAGAAGTCGCTGGTCATCGGGCTCCTGGTGGCCGTCTTCTCCACCGTGGTCGCCTCGCTGGTCGGCGCCTGCGCCGGGTACTTCGGCGGCTGGACCGACCGCGCGCTGACCTTCCTGGTCGACCTGCTGCTGGTCTTCCCGAGCTTCCTGATCATCACGATCATCTCGCCCAAGCTGAAGGGCGCCGGCTGGGTGGCCTTCGTCTTCCTGCTGGCCGCCTTCAACTGGATGATCACCGCCCGGGTGATCCGCTCGATGACCCGGTCGCTGCGCGAGCGCGAGTTCGTCCGGGCCGCGCAGTTCATGGGCGTGCACAGCTTGCGGATCATCGTCCGGCACATCCTGCCGAACGTCGCCTCCTTCCTGATCACCGACGCCACGGTGGCCGTCGGCGGGGCCGTGATGAGCGAGACCGCGCTCTCCTACTTCGGCTTCGGCGTCCGTTCCCCCGACGTCTCGCTGGGCACCCTGCTCGCCGCCGGCACCGACCAGGCCCCGGTCTTCCCCTGGCTGTTCTACTTCGCGGCCGGCCTGCTGGTGCTCTTCGTGCTGGCGATCAACCTGATCGGCGACGGGCTGCGCGACGCCCTCGACCCCACCACCGAGGCGGCCCGGCCGGCCCGTACCGCTCGCACCGCTCGCACCGCCCGGACCGTTCGGAGCACGAAGTGACCACCGACCTCGACGCCGCCGTCGACCTGCTGACCGTGAGCGAGCTGACCGTCGACTTCGGGCCGGCGCCCGCCGTGCGCGGGGTCGACCTGCGGCTGCGGCGCGGCGAGACGCTCGGCATCGTCGGCGAATCCGGCTCCGGCAAGTCCGTCACCGCGCTGGCCGTGCTCGGCCTGCTGCCCGGCACCGCCGCCGTCAGCGGCTCGGTGCAGCTGGAGGGCCGCGAGCTGGTCGGCCTGCCCAACAAGGAGATCGCCAAGATCCGGGGCAACAAGGTGGCGATGGTCTTCCAGGACCCGCTCTCCGCCTTCACCCCGGTCTACCGGATCGGCGACCAGATCGTCGAGGCCCTCCGGATCCACCAGCGCCTGGACAAGGCCGCCGCCCGCACCCGGGCCGCCGAACTGCTCGACCTGGTCGGCATCCCAGACCCGCAGCGCGCCCTGGACAGCTTCCCGCACGAGTTCTCCGGCGGCATGCGCCAGCGCGCGATGATCGCCATGGCGATCGCCAACGACCCCGACATCCTGCTCGCCGACGAGCCCACCACCGCCCTGGACGTCACCATCCAGGCCCAGGTGCTCGAGGTGCTGCGCCGGGCCCAGCGCGAGACCGGCGCCGCCCTGGTGCTGGTCAGCCACGACCTCGGGGTGATCGCCGGGATGGCCGACCGGGTCGCCGTGATGTATGCCGGGCGGGTGGTGGAGACCGCCCCCGTGGACGAGCTCTTCGCCCGCCCCCGCCACCCGTACACCCTCGGCCTGATCGGCGCCGTCCCCCGCCTGGACGCCGGCGGCGGC
Source organism: Kitasatospora sp. MMS16-BH015 (assembly GCF_002943525.1). Classification (NCBI taxonomy): domain Bacteria; kingdom Bacillati; phylum Actinomycetota; class Actinomycetes; order Kitasatosporales; family Streptomycetaceae; genus Kitasatospora; species Kitasatospora sp. MMS16-BH015. The sequence goes on from NZ_CP025394.1 coordinate 2,993,187, forward strand.
CCGCTGGTGCCGATCCCCGGCACGCCGATCCCGCTGGCCGAGCTGCCCGGCGGCTGCCCCTTCGCCGCCCGCTGCCCGCTGGTCGAGGACCGCTGCCGCACGGTCGAGCCCCCGTTGACCGGGGCAGGCGACCACCTGGCCGCCTGCGTCCGCGCCGAGGAACTCGCCGAGCGGGCGCCCGCCCCCGGCGAGGTCTACCCGCTGCCCGTGGTGCCGCCGCCCGCCGTGGCCGCCCCGCGCGCGGAGCGCTCCGCCGTGCTCACCGTCACCGGCCTCGGCAAGACCTTCCCGGTGCTCAAGGGCTCCGTCTTCAAGCGCAAGGTCGGCGAGGTCTACGCCGTGGACGGCGTGGAGCTGGACATCCGCCAGGGCGAGACGCTCGGTCTGGTCGGCGAATCCGGCTCCGGCAAGTCCACCACCCTGTTCGAGATCCTCAACCTGGCCGCCCCGCAGACCGGCCGGATCGAACTCCTCGGCCAGGACACCGCCGGCCTGGACCGCGCCGCCGCGCACCGGCTCCGCTCGGACCTGCAGATCGTCTTCCAGGACCCGATGGCCAGCCTGGACCCCCGGATGCCGGTCAGCGACATCATCGCCGAACCCCTGCTCGCCCAGCGCGCCCCGCGCGAGCTGATCACCCAGCGGGTGCCCGAACTGCTCCGCCAGGTCGGCCTCGACCCGGCCCACGCCGGCCGCTACCCGCACCAGTTCTCCGGCGGCCAGCGCCAGCGGATCTCGATCGCCCGCGCCCTGGCCGTCCAGCCCAAGCTGCTCGTCCTGGACGAGCCGGTCTCCGCATTGGACGTCTCCGTCCAGGCTGGCGTGCTCAACCTGCTCCAGCAGCTCAAGGCCGAGCTCGGCCTGGCCTACCTCTTCGTCTCGCACGACCTCTCGGTGATCCGCCACCTCTCGGACCGGGTCAGCGTGATGTACCTCGGCCGCACCGTCGAATCCGGCACCGTCGCGTCCGTCTTCGCCGCACCCCGCCACCCCTACACCCGCGCCCTGCTCTCCGCCGTCCCCCTGCCCGACCCCGCCGCCGAACGCGCCCGCGAGCGCATCCTGCTGGCCGGCGACCCGCCGTCCGCCACCACCCGGCACACCGGCTGCCGCTTCCGCACCCGCTGCAACGTCTACGCCGCACTCGACGCTTCGCGTCGGACTCTCTGCGAGGAGTCCACCCCGGCGCTGGAGCAGGCTGACCCGGGAGTCGACCACGCCGCAGCCTGCCACTTCGGTGAGTTGCAATAAGGGGCGCGGGGAACTGCGCGAAATCGGAAGCGGCGGACGCGTCATCTCGCCTCGGTAGCCAGTTGCACCGTCAACGGATGGTGCAACTGGGCATCCGGGTAAGACAGCAGACGCTGCATGGTCGGCCGCGCCGTTCCCCGCGCCCCCAATAGGTAGCGTCGCAGGACCAGCCTGGCGATCAAGGGATGGTCCGCCAGCGGTGCGCCCACCGCCCACGCTCCCGAGTCCGCCAGGGATTCCGTGAACCGGCCGGGGGCCAGCAGGTGCGTCGCGATGCTCACCCGCCCGTACCCCTCGGCCCGCAGTTCGGCCATCGCCTCGGCCACCGACGGCCGGCCGGGGCCGCTGCAGGAGCAGTAGCCGAGCCGTACCGGAGTGTCCCGGAGGAGCCCCCGCAACTGCGCCGCCGCCTGCCGCGCGCCGTCATTGCCACCCTCCCGCGCCGACCCCGCCGCCGCGACCACCACCGCCTCACTCGCCCCGCCGGCCGTCTCCTCGGCCTCCCGCAGCCGTCCGTAGAGCGCGACCGCGACCGCCCCGGCGCCGCTCAGGCCGGGCGTCAGCACGGCCCGGTCGCCGACCAGCGCCGGCAGGTCCACCCGCCGGTGGTAGCCGTCGCCGAGCAGCACCGGCACCACCACCGCGGGCCCGCCCAGCGAGTCCAGCACCTCGGCCGGCCCGGGCCGCCGCACGTCCAGGTACCCGACAGCCGGCAACTCCCCCAGCCACGCGCCGAGTTGCCCGCGCAGGCGACCGATCACGGCCTCCGCCCCGGCCGCCGCACTGCCGTGCACCGCCAGCACCAGCGGGGGCGCCTCCGCCACCAGCCCGAGCTCCGTCATCAGTCCGCTCCTCTCCGTCCGCTCCTCTCCGTCCGCCTTCCACGCTAGGCAGCCCCCGGCCACCCCGGGAGACGCCACCGGCCACCAGCCGCCGGGCCGAAAGTCCCTGCTGATCGGGCCTTTCACTCACTCCCGGGGCCCGGCCGGCGAACGTAGCGTCGAGCACAGCCAGCAATGCCACCGGAGGAGCAGCCGTCATGACAGAGACCCTGGTCGTCGTCGGACACGGAATGGTGGGCCAGCGCCTGCTGGAAGCCATGGCCGAGCGCGGGGCCTTCACCGACAGACGCTGGCAGGCCGTGGTGCTCGCCGAGGAGACGACCCCCGCGTACGACAGGGTGCAGCTCTCGGCGAGCTTCACCGGCACCACGCCCGAGCAACTCACCATCGCCGAGCCGGAGTTCTTCACCGCCCACGGCATCGAGCTCTGCCTGGGCGAGCCGGCCGCCCGGATCGACACCAGCACCCGCACGGTCACCACCGCGCAGGGCCGCGCCGTCCGGTACGACGCCCTGGTGCTGGCCACCGGCTCGTACCCGTACGTGCCGCCGGTGCCCGGCGCCGACGCGGCGGGCTGCTTCACCTACCGCACGCTGGCCGACGTCGAGGCGATCACCGCCCACGCGGCCGGGGCGAGCACGGGCGTGGTGGTCGGCGGCGGGCTGCTCGGCCTGGAGGCGGCCGGGGCCCTGCGCAGCCTGGGGCTGCGCACCAGCGTGGTCGAGTTCGCACCCCGGCTGATGCCGCTGCAGGTGGACGAGGGCGGGGCCGCCGCACTGCGGGCCACCATCGAGCGGATGAGCGTCTCGGTGCACACCGGGGTCGGCGCCGCCGAGGTGGAGCGCGACGAGGCCGGGGCCGTCCGGCGGCTGCGGCTGAGCGACGGCAGCAGCGTCGAGGCGGAGCTGGTGGTGTTCTCGGCGGGCGTCCGCCCGAGGGACGGACTCGCCCGTGCGGCCGGCCTGCTGGTGGGCGACCACGGCGGGGTCGCGGTGGACCGGTACTGCCGCACCACCGACCCGGCGGTGTACGCGATCGGCGAGTGCGCGCAGACCTGCGACGGCAAGGTGTACGGCCTGGTGGCCCCGGGTTACCAGATGGCCGAGACGGTGGCCGCGCGGCTCTGCGGCGACCGGGAGTCGGCCTTCACCGGCGCGGACACCGACACCAAGCTCAAGCTGCTCGGCGCCGACGTGGCCAGCTTCGGCGACCCGTTCGGCGAGGACGAGCACACCGTCCGGGTGCTGTTCTCCGACTCCCGCGCGGGCGTCTACAAGAAGCTGGTGCTGGGCGCGGACGGCCGGCTGATCGGCGGCATCCTGGTCGGCGACGCCGCCGCCTACGGCTCGCTGCGACCGCACGCGGGCAGCGAACTCCCGCTGCCGGCAAGCCCGGAGAGCTTCCTGCTGCCCGCCGGCGGCGAACCGCTGCCCGGCGCCGACCTCCTGCCGGAGGAGGCGGCGGTCTGCAGCTGTCACAACGTGACCAAGGGCGCCGTCCACCGGGCGGTGGCCGAACACGGGCTGACCGACCTGGCCGGGGTCAAGCGCTGCACCAAGGCCGGCACCGGCTGCGGCGGCTGCGCGGGCACCCTCCAACAGCTGCTCGACGGCCTCGGGGTCGAGCAACTCCCGGGCCTGTGCGAGCACTTCGCATTCTCCCGGAGCGAGCTCTACCAGCGGATCGCCACCGAGCGGCTGACCTCCTTCGAGCAGATCGCCGCCCGCCACGGCAGCGGCGACGGCTGCGCCGTCTGCAAGCCGGTGGTGGCCAACATCCTGGCCACCCTCTCCCCCGAACTGGGCCTGGCCCATGTGCTCGACCCCGGGCAGGCCGGGCTCCAGGACAGCAACGACCGCTACCTGGCCAACCTGCAGAAGGACGGCAGCTATTCGGTGGTGCCGCGCATCCCGGGCGGCGAACTCACCGCCGAGCAGCTGATCGTGATCGGCGAGGTGGCCCGCGACTTCGGGCTCTACACCAAGCTGACCGGCGGCCAGCGGATCGACCTGTTCGGCGCCCGGGCCGATCAACTGCCTGCAATCTGGCGGCGGTTGGTGGCGGCCGGGTTCGAATCCGGGCACGCCTACGGCAAGTCGCTGCGCACCGTGAAGTCCTGCGTGGGCAGCCGCTGGTGCCGGTTCGGCCAGGGCGATTCGGTGCAGCTGGCGATCGACCTGGAGCTGCGCTACCGGGGGCTGCGCACCCCGCACAAGATCAAGGGCGGGGTCTCCGGCTGCCTGCGCGAGTGCGCCGAGGCCCGCGGCAAGGACCTCGGGGTGATCGCCACCGCCAACGGCTGGAACCTCTACGTCGGCGGCAACGGCGGCACCACCCCGCGCCACGCCGACCTGCTGGCCGCCGACCTGAGCACCGAGGAGCTGATCCGGCTCACCGACCGCTTCCTGATGCACTACGTGCGCACCGCCGAGCGGCTGGAGCGCACCGCCGCCTGGATCGAGCGGGTCGGCCTGGAGTCGGTGCGGCGGGTGGTGGTCGAGGACGCCGAGGGCACCGCCGCCGAGCTGGAGGCCCAGCTGGCCCGCCACGTCGCGGCCTACCGCGACGAGTGGGAGGCCGTGCTGGCCGACCCAGCCCGGCTGCGCCGCTTCGCCCCCTTCGTGAACGCCCCCGCCGACATCGCCTTCACCGACCCCACTTCCGCCGACCCCACTTCCGCCGACCCCACTTCCGCCGACGGCGCCCCGGCCGCCGCCACCCCGTCCACCCCCGAACTCCAGGAGAGCTGATGCGCACCACCGACCTCGTCCAGCTCCGCACCCCCACCGACGGCTGGGTCACCGTCTGCCGCTACGCGGCGCTCGAACCGGCCTGCGGGGTGACCGCCCTGCTCCCGGACGGCGGCCAGGCCGCGGTCTTCCGGCTGCCCTCCGGCGAGGTGCTGGCCGTCGGCAACCGCGACCCGTTCTCCGGTGCCGGCGTGATCGCCGACGGCATCACCGGCAGCGTGGACGGCGTGCCGATCGTCGCCTCCCCGATGCACAAGCAGACCTTCGACCTGCGCACCGGCCACTGCCTGGACGACCCCGAGCGGGCCCTGCCCAGCTACCCGACCCGCCTGGTCGCCCCGGCCGGCTGACCAGGTGACCCTTCACCCGGACGGCCCGTCCGGAGCGCGGGCCCGACGGGCCGTCAGTAGCGTCCGGGCCATGGATCCGACCACCCCCACCGACGCGCTCGGCGCCGATGAGACCCTCGGCGCCGGGCCGCCGGAGGCCCCGCCCACCCCGGGCCGCTCCGTCGCCACCAGGGCGAGCCTGTGTGCTGCCGGGGTGGCGGCGCTGCTGCTGGTGGCCATCGTGCTCGGCAGCCGGGGCCTGCGGGACTTCGACTCCGCCCTGGTGCCCTACACCGTGGCCACCGTCTTCCTCGCCTTCGGCGTGACCTACCGGTACGTGGTGTGGATCTCCGCGCCCGGCGCCCGCCGGCTCTTCCGCCAGGGCTGGCGCACCGCCCTCTCCTGGCAGAACCTGCGCTCCACCCCCACCGCGCTGCCCCGGCTGGCCGTCACCTACCTGGGCTTCCAGAAGTTCCTCGGCGCCCGTTCGCACGCCCGCTGGGCCGCCCACCAGCTCATGTTCTGGGGCTGCCTGCTGGCCGCGGCCATCACCTTCCCGCTGACCTGGGGCTGGTTCACCTTCACCGCCTCCAGCGCCACCGGCCCCGGCTACGCGATGCGGATCTGGGGCTTCAAGGTGCTCGGCTTCGACTCCGGCAGCTTCTTCGGCTGGGCCATGTACCACGGCCTCGACCTCGCCGCCGTGCTGGTCATCGCGGGCGCCGGCTACTTCCTCTGGCGCCGCACCCGCGACCGCGAGGCGATCACCGGCCAGCGCTTCGGCTACGACTTCCTGCCGCTGCTCGCCCTGATCACCATCTCGGTCACCGGCCTGCTGCTCACCTTCTCCACCGTCGCCCTGCACGGCGGCGGCTACGAGTTCCTCGCCCTGCTGCACATGGCCTCGGTGGTGTTCACCCTGGTCTACCTGCCCTTCGGCAAGTTCTTCCACATCGTGCAGCGCCCGGCCGCCGTCGGCATGCAGCTCTTCAAGTACGTCTCCCGGCGCGGCCCGGAGGCCGAGGTGCGGGTCTGCCGCCGCTGCTCCGAGCCGATCGACACCGCCGCCTACGTGGACAACCTCCGCGCCACCATGCGCGACCTGCGGCTCGACTTCGACGAGTGGGCCGAGTACTGCCCGCGCTGCAAGCGGGCGCTGCGCGGCAGCGCCTACCTCTCCCAGGTGAAGCGAGGCTTCAAGTGAGTGACCGGTTCGACCGGGTCGACCCGGTGATCGCCCCGCCCGGCACCCGGCGCTTCCGCGACGCGGGCGGCCTGCCCGCCGACCGCTGGCGGGCCGACCAGACCGGCGAGCGCCTGGTGCCCACCCACTGCTGCTTCTGCGGCGTGCAGTGCGGGATGTACCTGCGGGTCAACGGGGCCGGCCAGGTCTTCGGCGTCGAGCCGCGCAACCACGACATCAACCGGATGCGGCTCTGCCCCAAGGGCATCAACGCCTACCAGCAGGTCAACCACCCCGACCGGCTCACCGCCCCGCTGCTGCGCCGCACCCGCACCGAGCCGTTCCGCGAGGTGACCTGGGAGGAGGCGCTCTCCTACACCGTCTCGGAGATCCGCCGGATCCAGGGCGAGCACGGCGCGGACTCCTTTGGGCTGCTCGGCGGGGCCAGCCTCTTCTCGGAGAAGACCTACCTCGTGGGCAAGTTCGCCCGCGTGGCACTGAAGACCCGGCACGTGGACTACAACGGACGGCTCTGCATGGTCAGCGCGGCCGGGGCCAACAAGCTGGCCTTCGGCATCGACCGGGCCGGCAACCCGTTCTCGGACATCCTGCAGACCGACTGCCTGCTGATCGCCGGCTCCAACGTCGGCGAGTGCTTCCCGGTGATGACCCAGTACGTCTGGGGCGCCCGGGACCGCGGCGCCAAGCTGATCGTGGTCGACCCGCGCGAGACGGCGGTGGCCCGGACGGCCGACGTGCACGTGGCGCTCAAGTCCGGCACCGACTCGGTGTTCTTCAACGCGCTGCTGAACGTGGTGATCGAGGACGGCCTGACCGACGAGGCGTTCATCGCCGCGCACACCACCGGCTGGGCCGAGGTCAAGCAGACCGTCAAGGCCTACCCGCCCAGCCGGGCGGCCGAGGTCTGCGGCATCCCGGAATCCCAAGTCGTCCAGGTGGCAAGGATGTTCGCCACCGCACACCGGGCGATGGCCTGGCACGCGCGCGGCATCGAGCACCACACCCAGGGCGTGGAGAACTGCCTGAGCGTGATCAACCTCTGTGCCGCCACCGGCAATCTGGGCGAACCCGGCCGCGGCTACGGCACCATCACCGGCCAGGGCAACGGCCAGGGCGGCCGCGAGCACGGCCAGAAGTCCGACCTGCTGCCGGGCGGCCGCTCGATCAGCAACCCCGAGCACCGCCGGCAGATCGCCGAGATCTGGGGCATCGAGGAGGCCGAACTCCCGAAGGCCGGCACCTCGATGATGGAGATGGTCTGGCAGATGCAGCGCCGCGAGATCCGCGGCCTGATCGGCCTGTGCAACAACCCCTTCGTCTCACTGCCCAACTACGCGACGGTGAAGGACGGTTACGACACCCTGGAGTTCCACGCCCAGCTGGACTTCTTCCTCTCCGAGACCGCCGCCAACGCCCACGTGGTCTTCCCGGTCACCACCTGGGCCGAGGACGAGGGCGTGATGGCCAACGCCGAGGCCCGGGTGGTCAAGCACAACAAGGCCCAGGAGCCCCCGCCGGGCGTGCGCACCGACACCTGGGTGCTCTGCGAACTGGCCCGCCGGCTCGGCGTCGGCGAGAAGTTCGACTTCCCCGGTTCGCGCGAGCTCTTCGACGAGCTGCGCCTCGCCTCGGCGGGCACGGTGAACGACTACTTCGGCATCACCTACGAGCGTCTGGAGCAGACCGGCGGCATCGCGTGGCCCTGTCCGACCCTCGAACACCCGGGCACGCCAAGGCTGTTCGAGGGCGGCAAGACGTACCACCCGGACGGCAAGGTGCACCTGCAGACCGTCGAGTGGCACCCGCCGGCCGACCCGTACAGCGAGGAGTACCCGATGACGCTGACCACGGGACGGACCGTGGCGCACTTCCTCTCCGGCAACCAGACCCGCCGGCTCGGCGCCCTGGTCGAGCAGACCCCGCGCCCCTGGGTCGAGGTGCACCCCTCGCACGGCTTCCGCAACGGCGACCCGGTCCGGGTGGTCACCCGGCGCGGCAGCCAGGTGCTGCCCGCCCTGGTCACCGAGGCGATCCGGGCCGACCACGTCTTCGTCCCGTACCACTGGCCCTACCCGGTGGCCGCCAACGCGCTCACCGTGGACGCGCTCGACCCGCGCTCGAAGATCCCCGAGTACAAGGTCTGCGCCGTCCGGATCGAGCGGGCCGCCTCGCTGGACGAAGTCCCCGCGCCGCCGACCCCACCGGGCCGCACGGCCTACCCGGAGGCCCAGGCCTCCCGCACCGACCCGCTGCCGCCGACCTCCCCCCAGGGGCGCGGCACCGCCGAGAGGGGCTGAGGCCCGTGCTGGGCAGAACCATCTTCATCGACCCCGGCCGCTGCATCGGCTGCCAGGCCTGCGTCTCGGCCTGCCGGGAGTGCGACTCGCACCGGGGCAAGTCGATGATCCACCTCGACTACCCCGACGAGGGCCACTCGGTGGCCTCGCTCCCCTCGGTCTGCATGCACTGCGAGGACCCGGTGGCCCCCTGCGCCGAGGTCTGCCCGGCGGACGCCATCCTGATCACCGCCGACGGGGTGGTGCAGCAGGCCGACGCCACCCGGTGCATCGGCTGCGCCAACTGCGTCAACGCCTGCCCCTTCGGCATCCCCAAGATCGACCTGGACGCCAAGCTCCAGATGAAGTGCAACCTCTGCTACGACCGCACCGCCTACGGCCTGGCCCCGATGTGCGCGACGGTCTGCCCGACCGGGGCCCTCTTCTACGGCACCCTGGAGGAGCTCCAGGCCGAACGCCCCGGCGTGGACGTCTCCACCGCCTTCGCCTTCGGCCCGGTGACCGTCCACACCGGGGTCGCCATGGTGGTGCCCGCCGAGCAGCGCACCAGCGTCCCCGGCGGCCTCCCGATCATCGAGGTCAACGGGCGCCCCACGCCCGGGAACGGAGCCCCCGCGTGAACGGCGCACCACCCTCGGACACTCCGGACGGGCTCCCCGGACTCCCCGGACTCCCTCACGAGCATGCCGAACTCCCCCTCGGGAATGTCGGACTCCCGCTCGGTGATGCCGGACTCCCGCCCGACCAGGCCGCGTTGGTCGACCGGATCAGCGCCGATTCGCTGACCACCCGGCGGGACTACCTGCGGATCGTGGCCACCGTCTCCGGCGGCCTGGTGGTCGGCTCCACCATGGTCGCGGCCGGGGTGCTGCACCGGCACGGCGACGGCAGCGCGCCGCCGCTCCGGGTGGCCGAGAAGCTGCCCCCGGGTGAGGCCGTGGCCTTCAACTACCCCGGCGAGCACGACCGGGCGATGGCCATCCGGCTGGCCGACGGCACCCTGGTCGGCTACTCCACCGTCTGCACCCACCTGGCCTGCGGGGTGCTCTGGCGCAAGGAGCGCGGCACCGAGGGCGAGCTCTACTGCCCGTGCCACGAAGGCGTGTTCAGCGCCCGGACCGGCGAGGTGACGGCCGGCCCGCCGCCCCGCCCGCTCCCCCGGGTGGTCATGGTCGAGGACGGCCGGGGCGCCGTCTGGGCGATCGGCACCGCCCGCTCCGGCGAGAGCGACGAGAGCGGCCTCTGCCGCCAACTGAACGACCGCGACCCAGACTTGGCGGCCCGGGCCGGCTGCAACGCGATCCGCCGCGGCGGTGCGTCGTGACCACTCCGGATCCGGTGCACTTCCCGCCCGACTACCACCCCGGCAGCGACGAACCCCGGCTCAACCGCCCACTGTCCGACCGCTACCCGCAGATCCGCTCCACCAGCGGCTACGGCGACCCGCGGATCCGCCACACCGGGCCGGGCCTGGGCGCCGGCGGCGAGCACGAACCCGAGCGCTCGGCCGTCCTGACCGCCAGGGTGCTGCTGGTCATCACCATCGTGATCGGCCAGCTCTGGGCGCTGACCGTGGCCACCAACGCCTGGATGAAGGGCGACACCAGCACCGCCTGGTGGTGCACCGGCTTCTCGGCGGCCTCCTTCCTGGTCGTCCTGCTGGCCTGGTGGATCTCCCCCCGCGACCGCTGACTCCACCCGCATTCCTGGCACCACCCGCCGAACTCCTACCGAGGCAGGCCGAGTTGAGCACCACCGAAGAGAAGGCCCCCGACCACCGCCGGGAGAACTACGGCCCCGGCCGGACGATCTCCACCTGGGAGCCGGAGGACCCGGGCTTCTGGGCCGCCACCGGCAGCAAGGTCGCCAACCGCAACCTCTGGGTCTCCGTGCCCGCCCTGCTGCTCGCCTTCGTGGTCTGGCAGGTCTGGTCGGTGACGGTCGTCCAGCTGAGCAAGGTGGGCTTCACCTTCAGTGAGTCGCAGAAGTTCTGGCTCACCGCCATCCCGGGCCTGACCGGCGGCACCTTCCGGCTCGTCTACACCTTCGTCGGCCCGGTGGTCGGCCAGCGGCGCTGGACCACCTTCAGCACGATCATCCTGATCGGGCCGCTGCTCTGGCTGGGCTTCGCGGTGCAGGACACCTCGACCCCGTACTGGGTGATGGTGGTGATCGCGGCCCTCTGCGGCATCGGCGGCGCCAACTTCGCCTCCTCGATGGTCAACATCGGCTTCTTCTACCCCAAGGCCCGGAAGGGCAACGCCAACGGCATCAACGGCGGCCTGGGCAACCTGGGTGTCAGCGTGGTCCAGCTGGTGGCCCCGATCGTGATCACCGCGGGCATCCTCGGCCCGCCGGCCGGCGGGCCGCAGAAGCAGAAGGACGGCACCGAGGTCTGGCTGCAGAACGGCGCCTTCCTCTGGATCCCGCTGCTGGTGGTGATGACGCTGGCCGCCTGGTTCCTGATGAACGACCTCAAGGTGGCCGCCGCCCCGTTCAGCCGCCAGAAGATCATCTTCCAGCGGAAGCACAACTGGCTGATGACCGTGCTCTACGTGGGCACCTTCGGCTCCTTCATCGGCTTCGCCTCCGCCCTCCCGAACCTCATCAACAACACCTTCACCCCGATCAACTCCGCCTACTCCGCCACCAAGTACGCCTGGGTCGGCCCCTTCATCGGCGCCCTCACCCGCTGGCTCGGCGGCTGGCTCGGCGACAAGGTCGGCGGCGCCCGGTGCACGATGATCTCCTTCGTCGGCATGGCCGCCTCGATCATCGTGGTGATCAACGCGCTCCCCTCCGGCGGCGACAACGGCAACTTCTGGGTCTTCTACGCCGGCTTCCTCTGTGCCTTCCTCTTCTCCGGCATCGGCAACGGCTCCACCTTCCGCCAGATCCCGGTGATCTTCCTCAACCAGCACCGCACCGCCGCCGGCCCCGACCCGCAGGCCCAGGAGGAGGCCCGCCACCAAGCCGAGATGGAGGCCGGCGCCGTCACCGGCTTCTCCTCGGCGATCGCCGCCTACGGCTTCTTCTTCATCCCCGCGATGTTCGCGCTCTTCCCCGTCACCAGCTCGCTCTGGGTCTTCGTCGCCTTCTACGTGGTCTGCCTGGGCGTCTGCTGGTGGTTCTACGCCCGCCCGGGCGCCGAGGCCCCCAGCTGACCTCGGTCACCTTCCGTGCTGACCCGGTGACGATTCGGAGATCCAGCCGAAGTCGCGTACAGTCTTCCAGGTCAGCAGGCGCCGCTAGCTCAGTTGGTTAGAGCAGCTGACTCTTAATCAGCGGGTCCGGGGTTCGAGTCCCTGGCGGCGCACAGACAGGCTGAAGGCCCTTCGCGAAAGCGAGGGGCCTTCAGTCGTTCCCGGCTTCGGTCGTTCCCGGGCCTCGGTCGTTACGAGCCCTGGGTCAGTCGGCGTGGTGGCAGCTGTAGGCCTTCGTCCGGCCGGCGGCCGGGGTGTGCTCGACGATCAGGCCCGGACGGGCGCCACGCCCTATCCCCGCGCCGGTGTGCACCAGCTCGGCGACCACCAGCGCGGCCAGCAGATCCATGTCCACCGTGCTGCTCGCAAGCCCGGGCGCCCCGGCCACACAGGCGGACCGCCCGCGCCGATCGGCGTGGCAGACCACGCACTCGAGCTCGCCCTCCGGTGTCCACGGCCCAATCGACACCGTGCCGCCCCAGCTCAACACCGGCAGCCGGGCCCCGACGGCTCGGCCGGCAGCTCGGCCGGCGGCACCATTCTCGGCTTCGAGCCCCTCGGACCGATCCGCCACGGGCGGCGCCGCGCCGTCGACCAGCACCAGCAGCTGCTCGGCGCCCTCCTCCGTGGCGGGCCAGCCGAGCGCCAGCTCCCGGACCAGAGCCCGGGCCAGTGGTGAATCGCCGACCACCACCGGGCGGAGCTGCCGCCAGGCCGCGAGGGATTCGGCGCCGGAGCCGTGCCGCCGGGTGGTCGGAGCCCAACGGCCGCAGAAGCGGAGTGCCCCGGCGGTGACGTCGGTGTCCACGAAGGCGGTGCGCTGGGCCGCCGCCAACTCGGGGTCGGCCGTCTCCCAGAGGCCGAGCGTGTGCAACAGCTCCGCCTCGGCGGCCTCGGCCTCCCGCTGACCCAGCAGTATCTCGCCGAGCCGGGTGCCCGCCTCGCCGCTGAACCGCCAGGTGCGCGGGCCTCCGACCACCACCGAACCGCTCGAGTCGTACTGCACCCCGAGCCCGGCGGAGGGCCGCCCCTGCACGGCCGGGGAGAACTCCTCAGCCGCCGGCTCCGCCTCTTCCTCCGGCGGGAGCGGCAGCACACTGGGCCACCGCGGGGCCGGGACGGAGGGCGTCAGCCGGGGCGGGACCGTCGCCGACGGCGCGCCGCTGCCCGGCCGCTCCGCCGAACCGGGCTGGGCGGGCCGCGCCTGACTCGGTTCGGCGAAGCGTGTCCGGTGGGGGCCGGACACCGCCCGTAGGGCAGCGGGCGGGGTGGTGTCGCAGCGCGCGGCACCACCGGTGGTGGAGATGGTCTTGGTACCGGAAGCGCCCGGGGCAGCGGGCTTGGCACTGCCGGGAGCAGCGCCGCCCGGCTTCGCTGCCGACCTGGCGGCGGAGGGCTGCGCGGTGGGCTTGCTGACGGTGGGCTTGCTGACGGCGGACTTGGTCACGGCAGGCTTGGTCACGGCAGGCTGGGCCGGGGCGGGCTTCACCGGCGTGGCTGCGGGGGCCGTGGTGGTGGCAGCGCCGGCGGCCGTCAGGTGGTCAGCGGAGATCAGGGACACCGTGGCCTCCTCGCAGGCTCAATCCGTCCAGGTCGAAGGCGTACCACTCCCCCGGGGCACCGGTCAGCCGCCGGAGCAGGCCGGCCACCACGGCCGCGTGGTGCGGCAGGGCACCGGTCGGCACCGGAGCCGCCTCCTCGACCAGCGCCACGTCACCGGCCAGCAGCCAGCCGGCCCGCTCGACCACCGCGTGCCGGGCCTCGGCCCGCCGCTCCCGGTCGACGAAGCAGTGCCCGGCGGCGCGCTCGACCAGCAGGGCGCGCAGATCGGGGTTCGGCACCACCACGGTGGCGGTGGGCCTGGCGGTGGGCCGGATGGTGATCATGCGGCCGCCCCCAGGGCCACCAGGCACAGCGGCTGAGTCGGCCGACCACCGCCGCCCGAGGCGAGCGCCAGCTCGTCGTACCCGCCGCAGACCGTGACGGCCCGCAGCTCCAGCGCGGCTGCGGTGAGCAGCAGGCTCTGTGTCAGCCGGCCGGCCTCCAGCAGGGCCGAACGGGCTCCGCGCGGGCCGTACCGGAGGGTGCTCACCCCGGTCTCGGTGCCGAGCATCAGCAGGACCGGGGCCTGCTCCGCCGCCGTCGGCCGGTGCCAGGCCGGGCGCGGGGCCGCGTACGGCGCGGTGGAGAGCAGGGCTGCGGTGTCCACCGCCGGACGGGGCGAGAGCAGGTGCTCGCCCGGGAGGTAGCGGTAGCTGCCGGCGGGGATCCCGGACACCCGCCGGACCACTACATCGAGAAGGAGGGGGTGGGTGGTCGCTCCCACCCCCGACCGCTCCGGGCCGGGTGCTGCCGGCCCGGAGACGGCCCCGGCCGCGAGGCCGAGCAAAGTGGCCAGGCGGGCCGGGTCCAGCTCGCCTGTGCAGACCCCGGGCTCCCCGTCGGCCTCGCCGCCCGGGCCGCCCTGACCGGCGCCCCCGAGCAGCGCGAGCAGCTCGGGCAGGGCCGGGGCACCCATCAGCGCCACGTCCACCGCGGGGAGCGGGACGGGGCGGAGGCGGGGCGGGGCGGAACGGTGCGCGGGGCGGGGGACGGCGTGGAGCGGAACGGGGGTGAAGTGCTCGCCGGCCGCGTAGGTGTGGTCGGACTCTCCGGCGGCGGGCGGGACGGGGGCGTACGACCGGCGGCCGGCGACCACGGGGTGATCGAAGACCGGCCATTCGAAGACCGTGTGATCGAAGACCGGGCGGCGGGCCGGATCGGCCGGACGGTGGACCGGGCGGGGCGGGAAGGCCGAGTCGGTCTGGCGGTGGGCGGTGTCGGCCGCGCGGTGCGCGGTGCCGGCCGATCGGTGGGCGGTACCGGCCGCACCGTGCGCGATGTCGGCCGCACGGCGGGCGGTGTCGGCCCGGTCCTGCGGGTGGCCGGCTCGGGCCGGGCCGTCGACCAACGGGCGGTCGAGTGCGGGGCCGGAGATGGTCGGGCCGGAAACGGCCGGGCCGGCGGGCTCGCCCTCGGCGTGGGCGTGGGCGGTGTGCTCCGGAGCGGACCGGTGCGGGCGGGCGCCGAGGGACTCGCCGAGGGACTCCCGGTGCACCTTGACGGCCTTGAGGAACTCGCCGGTGGCCCGGGCGGTGCGGACCCCGGGGAGCGCCGGGCCGATCGGCTGGTCGAAGCTGGTCAGGGAGCCGGAGAGCGTCAGCCCGGCGAGCCAGGTGAGGAAGGACTCGTCGGCCACCGAGACGCCGAGCCGGTTGGCCAGCATGTGCCACTGGCCGGTCAGTGCGGGCCAGGGGCCGGACTCCTGGCCCCGGCCGGGCTCCGCAGCGCGGGCGCCGAGAGCGCCCGGGGTGCCAGGCATGCCGAGTGCACCGGGCGCACCGAGCACCTGCAGCCGGCGGGCGTAGTCGTGCACGGCGACGGCCCAGCGGCCGGCCAGCCCGGTGGGGCGGCCCGCCTCGGCGCGCAGCCGGGCGACCGTGGCCCGGAACCGCTCGGGCTGCTGCTCGTACTCCTGCTCCGCCCGGGCGCGGGCCGCCGGGACCTCCACCCGGGGGGCGCCGGGGCGGGCGGCGGCGGCCAGCGCGTACCGGCGCAGCGCGGTGCCGACGGTGGTCTCGTCGAAGCCGGCGTCGATCAGGCCGGCCACGTGGCCGGCCAGCAGGGTCAGGGCGGTGCCGGTGCGGGAGGCGCCGGCGATGATCGCGGGGAGGGCCTCGGCGGCGATCTCGCTGGAGAACTGGAACATGTCCTCCCCGAGCGGCATCGCCTCGGGGCCGCCGTACCGGGCCGTCTCCGGTCGGTAACCCGGGCGCAGCACGGTGCCGGTCGGCTGCCAGCCGATCGCCTCGGCGGAGCGCCGGGTGCCGGGCCGGAAGCCGCCGCTCTGGAGCGGGAAGGAGGGGAAGGGCTCGGTGCCGGGCAGTGTGCTCGTCCTGGCCGCCAGCCGCTCGGCCACCCCGTCCGCCAGCCCCGGGAGGGTGTCGCGCAGGCGCAGCCGGATGTGCGGGCCGCCCTCCCAGTACCGCAGGGCGAACCAGCCACTGGCCAGACCCGCGTCAGTGGCGCGGCGGCCTTCCTCGGCTGCCGCGAGGTACAGGTGGTCGGCGGTGCTGCGGTCGCCGTGCGCGAAGACGTGCAGCGACTCCCACTCGGGCGCGATCGTGGTGGTGGACATGGGGCTTCCTCTGGAACGGCACAGGAGCGGACCTCTAGACCTCCAGGTCCTGGCCGGCGAAGCCGATGCCGCGGGGGAGAACGGCATCCGGAGTGGTGACTGATCGCCACCCCTGACGGGAAATGACCCGACGGGGAATTCAGGAGATCAGGATCCGCTCCCTTCGATCGACCGGTGGCATATTTTTCGCACTCCATCTCCGCATTCGTCAACCTTTTGCGAAATAGACGTGACAACTGTCAGATGAGCCCGGTGACAGACCATCCAAACCTCATGGGGGACCCATGACAGTTGTCATGACACCCAGGGGCACCAGGGGCGATAACCTCCCTGCAGCACACCAGAGTTACCGCTAGCACCCGGAGCGTCATGACAACTGTAACGACGCATCAGCGACAAGTAACCCTGGGCGTCCGCATACCGGGCCGAATAGGATCGCAGCGGTTCCACCCGCCGACGCGTGCAGAACGGAGCATCGTCATGACGTCAACGACCCCAGCGCGCGCCGGGAGAAATTCATCGCGGCCCCCGAATTCCCCCAGCCCCCTGGCCTCCCACAGCCGACCCGGGCGGTGACAGTGGCACGTTACGCACTCTGGCCCTTCCGCCCCGCCCCTTCGGCCGCCCTCGCCGGTGCCGCCGCCTCCGGTGTCACTGCGGGCGGCGTCACCGCAGGCGGGGTCTCCACGGCCACCTCCCCCAGTCTGGCCGGGAAGCTCGATCAGACGGACCGTCGGCTGAGCGCGCTCAGCACCCGGCTCCGCGAGGTCCAGGCGGCCGGCGAGCACGCCCAGCTCTTCTCACTGGAGCACGAGTTGCGGGCCGCCCTGCACGAGGTGCGGTTCACCGCCCCGGGCTACCGCCCGGTGTCGCTCAGCGCCGCCCTGGTGCGGGCGGCCGACACCCTGCGCGCCGTGGGCATCGAGCTGGACATCGCCGCCGCTCTGGAGACGGCCTCCGCCTGGGTCGCTGGCGCGCCCGGCTGGAGCCCGCAGGCCTGTGACGCGCTGGGCTGGGTGCTGCGCGAGTGCACCGCCAACATCCTGCGGCACAGCACCGCCCACCGGGCCTGGATCTCGCTCTCGCCGACGGCCGACGGCCTCCGCCTCGCGATCGGCAACAACGGCGTCCCCCGGCGCCGCGGCGGCCCGGAGCGGAGCGGTTTCGGCGAGGAGCGTTCCGGCAGCCGGCACCGGCCCCTCGGGCCCGGTAGTGGGAGCGGTATCCCCAGTATGCTGGCCCAGGTCTCGGTGATGGGCGGCACCCTGCGGGTCGACCGTAGCGACTCCCGCTTCGAGCTCGTCGCGGTCGTGCCGACCACCCCCCGGTCGGGGGTGCGGGCGACGGCAGGGAGTGTCTGACGGAGAAGGGGGCGCCCAGTGATCACAGTGGTTCTGGCGGACGATCAGCGCATCATCGCCGACGCCTTGGGCCAGTTGCTGGCCCAGGAGGACGACATCGAGGTCCTCGCCGTGGTCGGCGACGGTGACCAGGCCCTCGCGGCGATCCGTCAGCACCGGCCCGCAGTGGCCCTGTTGGACATCGACATGCCCAAGCAGGACGGCCTCACCGTGACGGCCCAGGTCAAGCAGGAGCTGCCGCAGATCAAGGTGGTCATCCTGACCTCCTTCGGCCAGCCCGGCTATCTCACCCGCGCGCTCAACGCCCAGGCCGACGGCTTCCTCGCCAAGAACTCCCAGGTCGAGGAGATCATCGACACGGTCCGTCAGGTGGCCGCCGGCCGCCGGGTGATCGACCCGGCCCTCGCGGTCACGGCCCTGACCGCCGCGCCCAATCCGCTCACCGGCCGGGAGCGCGAGGTGTTGGAGGCCGCCGAGCACGGCGCCCCGCTCTCCGACGTGGCCTCCCGGCTGCACCTGGCCCACGGCACCATCCGCAACCACCTCTCGGCGGCCATGGCCAAGACCGGCACCCGCACCCGGGTCGAGGCCGCCAAGGCCGCCCGCGAGCGCGGCTGGCTCTGAGCGGCGGTCAGCGCGGTCAGGCCTGACCGTCCAGCCCGACCGAGCGGGGTCTGACGGAGTCCGGCCCGACCGGGTGGGGCCCGACCGGAGTCCGGCCCGACCGGGTGGGGCCCGACCGGAGTCCGGCCTAGGAGATCCAGCCCGCCTCGCGGGCGATCCGGATCGCGTCGATCCGGTTCCGACCGCCGACCTTGACCACGATCGAGGTCAGGTAGTTGCGCACCGTCCCCTCGGAGAGGTGCAGGGCCCGGGCGATCTCGCCGACCTCGGCTCCCGGCGAGGCCAGCTGGAGCACCTCGCCCTCACGCGCCGTCAGCGGGCTCTCCCGGCTCTCCCAGACCGACATCGCGAGCTGCGGGTCGATCACCCGCTGCCCGGCGGCCACCGAACGGACGGCCGCAGCCAACTGCTCCGGCAGCGCGTCCTTGAGCAGGTACCCGCTCACCTGGGCGTCCAGCGCCCGCCGCAGCGTGCCCGGTCGGCCGAGGCTGGTCAACATCAACGCCCGGCAGGACGGCAGCTGCTCGGCCAACTGCGCGGCGGCGGCGAGGCCGTCCATCCCGGGCAGGTCCACGTCCAGCACGGCCACGTCGGGCCGGTGCTCCAGGGCCGCGGGCAGGATCGCGTCCCCGCGGTCCACGTCCACCACGACCTCGATGTCCGGCTCCAGCTGGAGCAGCGCGATCAGCGCACCGCGCACCATGTGGGCATCCTCGGCCAGCAGTACGCGCAGCTTGCGCCCCTCGGCCTCCGGGGCCGCGGCGGTCTCGGGTACGGCGCTACCGGGCCGCACCATCAGACCGCCACCTTCCGGGAGAGCCTGCGCAGCGCTCTGAGCGGCTGGATGTCCAGCCCCACCGCCTCGGGCGCAGCCTCCACCGGGACGGTGGCCACCAGGTGGAACCGCCCGTCCGGGCGCAGCCCGGCGCTGAGCGTGCCGCCCATCGCGCGGACTCTCAGGGTCAGGTTGCCCAGGCCGCTGCCACCGTGCGGGTCGACGGTGGCCACGCCCGGATCCACGCCGTCGTTGACGACCGAGAGCTGGACGGTGTTGTCCTCCTGGACCGCCTCGATGGTGCAGGAGCGCACCCGGCTGTGCCGCAGCAGGTTGGTCATGCCCTCGCGCAGTACCGTCGCCAGCACGGTGTCCACCGCCGGCGGCAGCTCGCCCACCGAGACGGTCAGCGCGGCGTCCACCTCGGCGGCCCGCAGCACCTCCCGCGCCGATGCGCACTCCTGCACCAGCGACATCTCCCGGTACCCGCTGGCCACCAGCCGGACATCGGCCAGCGCCTGCCGCGAGATGTCCAGCACCTCGGACACCTCCTCGCGAGCCCGGTCCGGGCTGGCGGGGAGCAGACGGCGGATCAGCTCGCTCTTGAGCGAGATCGCGGAGAGGCTGTAGCCGAGCAGGTCGTGGAGATCGCGGGCGAATCGCAGCCGCTCGTTGGAGACGGCCATCCGGGCGAGTTCACCACGGGTCTCGTGCAGCACTGTGACGAGTTCCGCCAGTCGGGAGATCCCGTACACGACAAGACCGCTGAGCCAGGTGGACTGGCCCATATAGACCGTGTCCACCACGCTCATTCCGGCGATTCCGCCGTAGACCATCATGCTGAGACCGGTCAGGCCGTAAAGGGTCCAGGCCCAGCGGGCAGGCAGGATGAGCAGGAAGGATCCGGCCAGGAACGAGCCCATGCCTCCCCAGCCGCGGTGGAAGACGATGAGCGGCAGGAAAGTCAGCAGGGCCTGGCTCCCCAGGCTCAGGGTTTTGACCCGCACCGTCGCCTGGCGCATTCGAGGATTCGAATGGAGGAGCTGGAGCATGAAAATGACCAGCACCCCCACCATGCCGGCGATAATCGTCGGAATATCCCGAATGAAGGTCAGGATATTGAGGTAGGTAATGACGAGATAAGCCACGAGAACCGCGTAGAGCATCCCCCGGGCAAGCTTCGGAGCGAGCACCTCCGCCGTGTCCGCCAGACGCTGCGGCGGCTGGGCGGGCTGACCATCCCTCATACCGGCTCCCATGGGTCCTACTCGACTCCGGACGGAGCATATGACATCGACCCCGCTCAAGGAAAGGATGATATCTCTATCCTTTCCGCCCCCTGACCAGGGAACTCGGTGCGAGCTGCGGCTAGACAAAAAGCGGGATCGGATTGAGCTCCTCGAAGGGTGTGGCGCTCTTCACGCGGCCGAGGGCCAACGGCACGTCGTAGAGCCGGCCGGGGGCGAAGCGGGCCCAGAAGTGCCGCAGGCCCGGAACGATCACCCGGACCACCGGCAGGCCTATGTCCGGCCTGGTTTGGTCGAGCACCAACAGTTCGAGGCCATGGCGGCTGAGCAGCTGTATCGCGCCCTCGACGTCGTCTTTCAGGTCCGTGGTCCGCCGACACTCCCAGGCCTCCGGGCCGCGAGCGGGGACGCCCTCGTCCGACCGCAGGTACGGCTGGCGGGCCACCGTCGCGGTCCGCCACCAGGCGACCGCGGTGCGGTCCTGCACGGCGTACCCGCCGTCGCGGGCTGTGGCATCCGCCACAGCGGGAAGCAGTTGGTTCAGCTCCGTCAGCGCCCGGCGCAGCGCCACGGCCGGATCGAGGTGTGCACCGAACCCGAAGATCACGTCCTCGGCCGGCTGGTCCGTCCGGCGGGAGAGTGCCGCCATCACCGGGATGCCCAGGTCGGCGGTGAGGTCGAGCACCCAGACCTCGCGGCCCATCCCCCGGTGGCCCGCGCGCATGGCGGGCAGCCACGACTCGGTGGCCGCGAAGGCGTCCAGGTCCACGGCGGGCTGCCGGGTGCGGTTGTACCACCAGAGGGCGACGGCATCCCGCTCGACGAGCTCCAGGAAACCCTGCAGCACCGCATCCTCCAGGCTGGCCCCCGCCGCGTTGCCGTTGGAGTCGGCCACCGGCAACCCCTCGTCGGGGGCGGTGGCCGAGTAGTAGAGGAGCGAGGACGGCACCAACCGGCGCTCGCCGGCCGTGAGCGACCAGACCGGAGTCCAGTCCACCACGCGCTGCTCGTCGAACGGTTCGGGCACCTGCTGGAACGAGGAGTCGGCGTGCTCGGCGTTCCACTGGGCCCGGCCGGAGTGCTGGCGGTCGTGGAAGAGCTGGATCCGAGCCGGGTGGACCGCGGACTTGCCGAGCTCCCGGTAGCTGGCGCGCACCACCGGCTCGTCGCCGTGCCAGGATCCGCTGTAGCGCTCGACCGCCTCGCAGAGCGCACTCACCCGGGCCTCCTCGTCGGTCAGCCCCTTGCCGCCGGAGAGGGAGCGCAGGCCACTGCGCAGGCCGCCGAGCGTGCCGGGGGCCAGGGCCAGGTTGTGGCCCGAGAGGTAGCTGTGGGCGAACTCCGGGCTCCGCGGGTCACGGCGGAGCTCCCGGACCACCCCGGTGATCGGGTCGACGAGATGACCGTAGGCCGCCAGCATCTGCCCCGGGGTCAGCGCGCGGTGACCGTTGGCCGCACCGGGCGCCTTGGGCCGACTGGTGAGCACCACGGGCCGGCGGACCAGACGGGCCACCAGGGCGCCGTCACCGCACTCGGTGCACTGCGGGCGACGGGTGACGGGATGAGAGCTGCCGGCAAGGGTGAGGGTGTCGAGGGCGTACACGGCGTCCTGGCCTTCGTAGCGCAGGCCGCTCAACCACTTGGCGGCTTCCAGTACGGCGGTCTGCACCCCGATGGCGCGACCGGCGGCCAGCGAGGCCTCCGCGCGCGGAAGCGGCGCGCCGCCCGCGCCGGGCGGGCTCGCCGGAGCAACGGGCGGCTGACGGAGGTCGGCATGCAGGAGCGGAAGCTCGGAGCGGCGGTGACCACGCAGCCGGTTGGCGAGGCAGTGCCAGCAGGCGCTCTCCCCCGGCCGGAAGATCGGTCCGATCCACGGGTCCGGTCCGGTCGGACGAGCCAGCAGCCACGGTCGGCGGGCGGCACGCTGACGAGCGTCGATCTCGGCGAGCGCGGGATCGAGGTAGTCGTTGCAGAGCATCAGGGTGAGCGCGGCGGACCGGCCTTGGACGAGCCTGAGCCCGGAGTCACGGCAGGCCTGCTCGACGGCCTCCTGGTCGATCCCGCCGAGCGTCACCACCCGGATCCCGTCGCGGGCCAGGTCTGCTGCGGCCTGACCGCCGTTCAACCCCGCCAGGTCCCAGTAGGCCTCCGCCGCAGGATCGACGGTGTCCGTCCTGGTCCGCACCAGCCCGGTCTCGACGAGGGCCCGGAGCCCTTTGATCGCTTGGTCGGCTGAGAGCCGACCCGCGACGGCCGCGAGGATCTCGACTCCGGTGCGGGTGCCGTCCAGGAACGGCGCGAGGATCTCGACCTCCGGACCGCGCAGCGCGGTGACCGAGCGGGGCGAGACGAGGTAGGTCGCCTCGCCAGGCACCACGCGGACGCGCAGGTGCGCCTTGAAGCCGAGGCGCGCCTCGCCGGCCGCCCCGGCCCCGACCGCAGTCATGCGGCGCGCTCGACGCCCGGCGCCCCTTCGACGCGGTTGCAGAGGCAGAACATGGTCACCGTGTTCGGATCGGGCTCGTCCAGTTCCTCGATCACGAAGCCGACGCCGGTGCGGGCGGTCCCCTCCACTGTCCGCACCGGCGTTCTGCGACCCGCATCCCGGCGGACGGCCAGGACCGACGCGCCGGTGATGCCCAGGTCGTCGAGGAGCAGGTCCTCGAGGTCCTGGTCGAGCCGGTCCAGGTCGCGCGGGACCCGGCCGGTGATGCCCAGGTCGTCCAGCTGCGGGTCGTCGAGCGTCAGGACGCTCGAGGACCCCAGCTGTGCGGACAGGGCATCCAGCACGTCGGACGCATCAGGGGCATACCGATGTGTAGCCTTCGCCGCCCGGGCAGAGGCTGCGGTGGGCGTGTTGGCGTTCATATGTAAATCCCCCAGATGGCGGTGGCCTGTCGGGTAGCGGGCCGTTGTCTCTGTGCTCGTGGAGAGTGTTCACGACGGACGGCCTCGATCACCAGTTCATGCGTTCACCAGTCAAGTATGAATTCTTCATACTCCAATCGGCTACAGACCGTAACCGCTGCCGCCTGCGGGCTGCCAAACTGTCGCCTTCCCGGGCGGCCCGAGGGCCTGCTCCGACGACTGTCTCAGGAACCGTCGAGCACCGCGCGGGCCACCAGGTCCGGCCGGTCGTACATGACCAGGTGACCGGCCGGGGCGGCCACCCGGAAGGCGGCGCCGAGCAGGTCGGCCAGTTCGCGCTGGCGGGTGAGCCAGCGGGCGGCGGCCCGGGTGCCGCGGCCGCGGTCGGCGGCCAGCACGGTGACCGGGACGGCGGGCAGGGGGGCGTGGGTGCGGAGGGCGGCGAGCTCGGCGGCCACGTCGAGGTAGCCGGCGTTCTCGCGCAGGGCCGCGCGCAGCGCCCGGGTGGGGCGGTAGCTGCGGCGGACCAGGGCGGCGGGGGCCGGGGCGGTGCGGCCGACGGTGCTCAGCGCGGCCACCAGGCGGCGGCCGGGCGGGCCGAGCAGGTACGGGAGGGCGAGCGCGCCGGCGGTGGCCGCCGCCGCCCGGGCCGCCAGGTCGCGCGCGGCGGGGGCCGGACGCGGACGGGGGCACGGCTCCGCACTGGCGTCCACCAGGACCAGCCCGGCCGTCCGGTCCGGGTACAGCCGGGCGAAGGCCTCGGCGTGGAAGCCGGCCAGGGAGTGGCCGACCACCGTGCAGCGGCCCGGCAGACCGAGCGCCGTCAGCAGCCGGGCGATCCGGTCGGCCTCCCCGGCGGCGGTCGGGGCCGCCCGTCCTGGGGCACTCAGGCCGTAGCCGGGGCGGTCGAAGCGGACCACCGTGCGGTGCGGTGCGAGCAGCGGCACCACCGGCTCCCAGTCGAACCAGGCCATCCCCAGCCCCGCGCTCAGCACGCAGACCGGCCCGCTCCCCTCCGCCCGCACGTGCAGGGCCCGGCCGTCCAGCCGGACGAACCGTTCGCCCGGTCCGTTCACCGGGTGCTCCGGACGGTCCCCGCACTCCGTGGGCTCCGAGCGGCCGCGTCGCCACGGGCGGAACCGACCGCCGGCGCCAGGACAGCCAGGCTGACGGCGACCAGCAGGACCTGCAGCCGCTGTCCGGCACCGAGCGACCAGGTGCCCCGGCCCGCCTGGAAGGCGGCGATCGCGGCGAGGCTCCAGCCGGTGGCGAGCAGCTCGGCCCCGAGCAGCCAGGGCCCGAGGCGGGCGAACCGGGGCCACCAGCCGTAGCGGCGCGCGGCGATGGTGAGGGCGGTCAGGGCGGCGAGTGCGCCGATCATGGCGAGGGTGCTGCTGACCGCGTGCGCGGTGTGGGTGGCCGGCACCAGGCCCGCCGTCTCCCGGGCGGCGCACTCCGGGTCCAGGGTCGGCTTGCAGCTGAGCGGCAACCGGGAGTCGGCCACCGTCGCGGCCCCGAACAGCGCGAGCGCCGACCACCCCGTGGTCGCCCAGGCCCGCCGCTCCAACCCCACCAACGCCAGCACGGCCGCCACCAGCACCGCCGCCCCCGCCACCAGATCCGTGGCCCGGAAGAGCCCCCCGAGCGGCTGGTCCTCGGCGGCCAGCTCACTGACGTACGCCTGCACCGGATCGAGCCCGGTCCCGATCACCACCTCCAACACCCACGCGGTGTACGCGAGCGCACTGACCGACAGCAGGACGGCGATGACCCGCGACTGCGGGCTCGCGGCGGCGCGGCGCATCACCCCCTCACCCTAAAGCCGCCAACCAGCACAAACCGGTCACCCCTCGGACGACGTGGCGCATGGCACCCCTTCGGACCGTGTATTGTTTTCCAGGTCAGCAAGCGCCGCTAGCTCAGTTGGTTAGAGCAGCTGACTCTTAATCAGCGGGTCCGGGGTTCGAGTCCCTGGCGGCGCACAGACAGACTGAAGGCCCTTCGCGAAAGCAGAGGGCCTTCAGTCATTCCCGGCCACTCACCGGGTCAGCCCGAACCAACCGACGCCGCCCCTGACCGACCCGCCCCGCAGCGACTCGGGGTCCGGGGTTCGAGTCCCTGGCGGCGCACAGACAGGCCGAAGGCCCTTCGCGAAAGCGGAGGGCCTTCAGCCGTTCCCGGCCACTCACCGGGTCAGCACGGGTCGCTTTGTCGACATCCTCACGGCTGGAGGCGGCCCGCGAAGCGGCGTTCGAAGCCGTCGGCGGCGGTGACGGTGTAGTCGTAGCGGTCGGCCGGGGTCGGGGGCAGGGTGGTGGTGAGGGTGGCGCCGGGGGTGACGGTCAGGGTCTGGGCGGGCTGGCCGGTGGCGGGGTGCGCCCGGGGCGGCGTTGGGGGCGATGGTGAAGGTGGCGGGCTGGGCGCCCTGGTTGGTCAGGGTGAGGTGGAGGGCCTGGGGGTGTTCGACGGAGCCGGCCTCGGGGTGGGGCTTGGCCGGGTCGGACCAGGTGCGGACGTCGCCCTTGAAGCCGCGGAGGAAGCCGTCCGGCCCGTGGGCGTCGATGTCGTAGGGGCCGCCGCTCACGCCGAGGGCGCTGAAGTAGTCGGTGACCTGCCCGCCCACCGGGAGGGTGTACTGCCAGGCGCCGAATGCGCGGAAGTTCACCGTGTACATCGAGATGCCGGCGCCGAGCCGGCCCAGGTTGTCGAGGGTGATCCAGAGCAGGCCCTTGGCCGGATCGGTCCGGGAGGAGGAACCGAATCGGTAACCGAGCGGCAGTGACGGCCGGTCACCCGGCTCGATCTCGGGGGCGTGCTGGACGAGCGGCGGAAAGAGCGGCGGGAGCACTTTCTTGTCCTGCTCGGCGAGATCGGCGAGCAGTTTCCCGGTGTCGGGGAGCGCCGGGAAAGTGCGATTGCTGACGGTGAAGTCGAATGCCAACATCAGATCGCCGCACACGGTGCGGCGCCAGGCGGAGATGTTGGGCTCGCGCACCCCCGTCCAGTTCTCCAGGAATCGCAGCACCGAGGTGTGGTCGAAAACCTCCGAACAGACTTTGCCGCCCCGGCTCCACGGCGAGATGACGATCATCGGCACCCGCGGCCCGAGCCCGATCGGCGCGCCGCCGATGAACTCGTCCGGCGTGCCGGCCGGCGCGGTCGGCGGCACCACGTGGTCGAAGAAGCCGTCGTTCTCGTCGTAGTTGAGCAGCACGACGGTCTTGGCCCAGACCTCGGGGTGCGCGGCCAGCGCCTGCAGCACGTACGAGGAGGTGAAGTCGGCCCCGGCGGCCGGCGGGTGGTTCGGGTGCTCGGACTGCGCCTCTGGGGCGACCACCCAGCTGACGGCGGGCAGCCGTCCGGCGGCCACGTCCTGGGCGAAGTCCTCGGCGCCGCGCCGGGCCATGCCGTTGAGGTACAGCGGGGAGTCGGTCGGGGCGGTCTGGAAGGACTTGAACCAGGCCAGGGCGTTGTCGTCGTAGTTGTCCTGCTGCTGGTAGACCTTCCAGGAGATGCCCGCCGCCGAGGCCGTGCGGGTCGACGGTGCCGGACCAGAGGTAGAGCCGGTTCGGGTCGGTGGAGGCCATGGTGGAGCAGAAGTACTGGTCGCAGAGGGTGAAGGCGTCCGCGAGCGCGTACTGGAACGGGATGTCCTGGCGGCGGTAGTAGCCCATCGTGTACCAGGTCTTGGCGGAGATCCAGTTGCTGTACCGGCCATTGGCCCAGGCGCTGTGGGTGCCGCCCCAGGAGTGGTCGAGGTCGAAGATGCGCTGGGCGTCGCTGGTGGCGGTGTCCAGGTGCCAGGGCAGCAGGGTGGTGCCGCCGACCGTGCCGAGCATCCGCTGGTGCAGCACGTCGGAGCCGCCGGGGAAGCGCACCCGGGAGGTGTCGCCGTACCCGCGCACGCCGTTCAGGGTGCCGAAGTAGTGGTCGAAGGAGCGGTTCTCCTGCATCAGGACGACGACGTGCTCCACGTCGTCCAGCGTGCCGCGCGCGGCCGGGGCGGCGAGCGCCTACTGGAGCGTGCCGGGCAGCACGCCGACGCCGAGCGCGGCACCGGAGGCGACGGCCGAACCCAGCAGGGCGCGGCGGGAGATCGGGGACATGAGGGTCTCCTGACGAGAGCTCAGTTACCGGGGAGTAGGGATGATTCCAGCGGCACGTGAACAGGGGAAGGCCTCCGGACGGCCGTCGAGCTGTACGGACAGGTCGGCCGGATCCCGCCGCCGAGGGGCGCGCCCCGCCCTCGGACGGAACGGGACAAAGGTCCCTAACGGGTGACAAGTCGCTCAGGCAGGCTGGCACGGACCGCCATGGATCCGGAACGCGTGAGCAACCGTCACGGGGCTCGCTGGAAAGGCCCGCTGTTGCCCCGCCGCCCCTCGCCCCGCTCCCTCCCGTCCTCTCCCCGCGACCGTGCCCGCAGCACGGGCCGGGCCGGGTCCACGAGTGCGGCCGGCCGACGCGCCCGGCGCCGGGCCCGCCTCGCCCGGCGGACCGGCTGGCGGCGGCTGGTGCCGACCTGGCGGATGACGCTCGGCGGGCTGGTGACGGCGGTGCTGCTGGGGATGACGCTGTTCGGGCTCGGGATCGCCTTCGTGCAGGTGCCCGACGCCCACGCGGCGGCCGTGGCGCAGAGCAACACCTGGCTGTACCGGGACGGCAGCGTGCTCGCCCGCACCGGTGAGACGGACCGGCAGATCGTGCCGATCGACCGGATCTCCCCGGCCGCGCGCGAGGCCGCGCTGGCCGCCGAGGACCGAAACTTCTACCACGAGGGCGCCGTCAACCTGAAGGGCCTGGCCCGGGCCGCCTTCACCACCGCCACCGGCGGCGGCACCCAGGGCGGCTCGACCATCACCCAGCAGTACGTGAAGAACACCTATCTGACCCAGAAGCAGACCGTCACCCGCAAGGTGCAGGAGCTCTTCATCTCGCTCAAGGTGGACGCCACCAAGAGCAAGGACGAGATCCTCGCCGGCTACCTGAACACCTCCTACTACGGCCGGGGCGCGTACGGCATCCAGGCCGCGGCCCAGGCGTACTTCGGCGTGGACGCGGCACGGTTGGACGCCGCCCAGGGCGCCTACCTGGCCGCGCTGCTGAACGCACCGAGCGCCTACGACGTCTCGACCGCGACGGCGGCGGGCAGGCAGAACGCGCTCGACCGGTGGAACCACGTGCTGGACGCGATGGTCAAGGAGGGCTGGCTCCCGGCGGGCGACCGGGCCGCCGCGGCCTTCCCCCAGGTCCGCGAACCGCAGAGCCCACCCGGTCTCTCCGGGCAGGCGGGCTACCTGGTGCGGGCGGCCACCGACTACCTGACCTCGCACGGGATCGTCAACGAGGCCGCGCTGGCCCAGGGCGGGTACACCGTGCGGCTGACCGTCGACCCGCAGCGCGAGCAGCAGCTGGAGACGGCGGTCAAGGCGCAGCTGACCGACCGGCTCGACCCGGCGCAGCGGAGGAAGGACGCCGACGCGCAGGCCGGGGCCGTCTCGGTCGACCCGAGCACCGGCGAGGTGCTGGCCCTGTACGGCGGCACGGACGCCACCAAGCACTGGATCGACAACGCCACCCGGCGGGACTACCAGGCCGGTTCGACCTTCAAGGCGATCGCGCTGGCGGCCGCGCTCGACAGCGGCGCCAAGACCCAGGGCGGGCAGCGGATCACCCCGTCCACGGTGTACGACGGCACCAGCGGCCGTCCGGTCCGCGGCGGCACCGGCACCCCGTACGCCCCGCCGAACGAGGGCGGCCGCAGCTACGGACCGGTCACCCTCCGGCAGGCCACCGACTGGTCGGTGAACTCGGCCTTCGCCCAACTCGCCCAGGACACCGGGCTGGAGAAGGTGCGGCAGACGGCGGTGGACCTCGGGCTGCCGGCGAGCACCCCCGGGCTGACGGCCGACCCGGCCATCCCGCTGGGCGTCTCCACCCCGAGCGTGCTCGACCTGGCCGGGGTGTACGCCACCCTCGACCACGGCGGCCGACGGATCGAGCCCCGGCTCGTGGCCGAGGTGCGGCACGGCGGCGAGGGGCTCAGGCTGCCGCAGCCGGCCACCACCCGGGCCGTCTCCGAGCGGACCGCCGCCGAGGTCACCGACCTGCTGCGCGGGGTCGTCGACGATCCCGGCGGCACGGGCTACCGGGCCAAGGAGCTGGGCCGCCCCTCGGCCGGCAAGACCGGCACCACCGACGACTCGCGGTCGGTCTGGTACGCGGGCTACACCCCCGAACTGGTCACCGTCGTCGGGCTCTTCGGCCAGGATCCGAAGACCGGTGCTCAGGTCACCCTGGACGACGTGGGCGGCACCGGGAGCGCGGCGGGCGGACGGTACCCGGCGCAGATCTGGACCGCCTACATGAAGGCGGCACTGGACGGACAGCCCGTCACGCCGTTCCCGAAGGCCCCCGCCGACCCGGCCGCCTCCTCCCCCTCCCCCACCGCCGACCCGTCCGCCACCGGCGCCACCCCGAGCCGCGGCCCGAGCCCGAGCTCCTCCGCGACCGCCTCCTCGCCCGCCGGCACCGGCACCGGGCGACCGGCGACGCCGCCCGCGCCCTCCGCCACCCCCACCGGCGACCGGCCCACGCCCACACCGACCCCTTCCTCCTCGCCTTCGAGCTCGCCGCCCCCGCCCCCGTCGCCCTCCCCCTCGCCGTCCGGATCGCCCTCCCCCGGCCCCTCCCCGTCGGGGGATCCGGACCGTGCGCGGGGGTGAACCGGTGCAAGGTCCGGGCCGGACAGTGACGGCGGCCAACCAGGACCAAAGGGCGAGATTGCCCCTTACTGGGATGTCGACAAGCTGACAGAATGCGTCGATGCACAGCTCACCCTCCCGCCCCCGGGGCCAGGTGCGGGCGCTCGGACTGCCCCTCGCGCTGGTCTCGGCGTTCGCCTTCGGCGGGTCCGGCACGGCGGCCAAACCGCTGATCGAAGCCGGGCTCTCACCCCTGCACGTCGTCTGGCTCCGGGTCACCGGCGCAGCCGTGGTGCTGCTCCCGCTGGCCTACCGGCACCGGGCCGTCGTGAAGCAGCGCCCCTGGCTGCTGCTCGGTTTCGGCCTGCTGGCGGTCGCCGGAGTCCAGGCCTGCTACTTCGCGGCGATCTCCCGGATCCCGGTGGGGGTCGCGCTGCTGCTGGAGTACTTCGGCCCGCTGCTGCTGCTCGGCTACATCAAGTTCGTCCAGCGGCGGCCGATCACCCGGGCCGCCGCGATCGGCACGGGCGTGGCGGTGGCCGGGCTGGCCTGCGTGGTCGAGGTCTGGCACGGGCTGAACTTCGACCCGCTGGGCGTGCTGTTCGGCCTCGGCGCGGCCTGCTGCCAGGTCGGCTACTTCGTGCTGGCCGACGCCGGACGCGAGGGCGAGCACCCGGTCGACCCGCTGGCGCTCAGCGCCTACGGGCTGCTGACCGGGGCCGTGGTGCTCACCGTGCTCACCCGCCCCTGGGAGGCCGACTGGGGTCTGCTGGCCGGCCGGGCCGTGATGAACGGGCACAGCCTGCCCGCCCTGATACCGGCGGCTTGGATGGTGCTGATCGCCACCGTGCTCGCCTACCTGACCGGGGTCGTCTCGGTCCGCCACCTCTCCCCGCAGGTCGCGGCCGTGGTGGCCAACCTGGAGGCCGTGGTCGCGGCCGTCTCCGCCTGGTTCCTGCTCGGCGAACACCTCGGGACGGCCCAGGTGATCGGCGGGTTCCTGGTGCTGCTCGGCGCCTTCGCCGCCCAGACCAGCAAGCCCGCCGCCACCACCGCGGATGCGGCGAGCGCCACGGGCGGGGTGGGCACAGCGAGCGTGGCCGAGGACGGCGGGGCGCTGGACGCCGTGGCCGGCAGCGGGAGCGCTCGGCGCGACTGACCTCGGTCGGGCGGCCCCGGTCCCGGCTACGCCAGGCAAGCTTCCGGAGTGGTACCCGTCAGCGACCGGTGGCCCCGAACCAGTCCAGGTGGTTGAGCGGCCAGACCACGGCCGAGACCGGGCCGACCACGTCGGTGACCGGGACGGCGCCGCCGGCCGGGCCCTCGCGGTGGTACCGGGAGTCGGCGGAATCGCTGCGGTGGTCGCCCTCGACCCAGACATAGCCCTGCGGGACCTTCACCGGGCCGAAGTCCAGGCCGGCGCAGGAGTCGTCGCCGACGTGCAGGTACGGCTCGGCGACCGGGTGGCCGTCCACCCGGAGGGTCTTCGCATTGCACTGCACGGTCTCGCCGCCGGTCGCGATCACCCGCTTGACCAGGTAGTTGTCCCCGCTCGGCGGCAGCAACCCGATGAAGCTCAGTGCCTCACCGACCGGCCCGGACGAACCACCCGCCTGCGGCGGGAGCCAGCCACCCGGGTCCTTGAACACCACCGGCTCGCCCGCCTTCGGCTCCCAGCCGAACAGCGGGGCCAGCTTGTTCACGGCCACCCGGTCGCCGATCCGCAGGGTGTTCTCCATCGAACCGGACGGGATGGTGAACACCTGGAACAGACAGGTCTTGATCAACAGTGCGGCGGCCAGCCCGGCGGTCACCATCACCGGGAACTCCGCCCACCACGGCCACCGCCGCCGACCACCCTGCCCGCTCCGCCGCGCGGCGCGGGCACGCCAGAACCCACGGACCGACCGCCGCGCCGCCCCCGGCTCACCGTGGCCACCCTGGACATGGCCGGGCTCAGCACGGCCGGCCTGCTCCGAGGGGGCGCTCTCGTACTCCTGGCGGGCGGCCCCACCGTGGTGCGCGCCCGGCGCCGTCCCGGTCGGCCCGACCCACCCGCCGTCCGGCGGGTCCTGCTGTCCCGGCCGGTCCTGCCGGTCCTGCCGTTCCTGGTCGGCCGATCCCTGCGCCGCTCGCCCCTGACCCACCAGCTCGTGCCCCACGCGCTCGTACCCCACCAGTTCCCGATCCGCTCGCAGCTGCGGCGGTCCGTACGACTCCTGAACTGGACCGTACCTCTCCTGCCTGAGTACTTCCTCGGACGGGCGTCCGCCCGGGGCGCCGTCGCCCTGCTCCGGTCGCACCGGGTCAGGCCGCCTGCGAGCCGGAGCGGACCGCGTCCCGAGCCGGCTGCCGACGCCTGATCACGACCACCGAACCGACGCCGCCGGCCAGGGCGGCGAGTGCGGCACCCGTACCAGCCGCGTCCCAGTCCGCCACGGCGAACGGGACGCTCTCGCCGACCGCGGCGAGCCGGCTGACCCCGGCGGAGACCTCCGCCACCGGGCTGTGCCCCGCGAACCCCGCCAGACCGGCGGCGCCCGCCGCGACGGCTGCAGCCCCGAGGACCGCCCCACCCGCGCGCCGAGGCCCGCCGGTCCGCCCGCCGGTCACCCTGCCGTTCTGCCGCGTGCTGCTCCGCTGCTGCTTGCGTGCCATCACTGCACCGCCTCTCCTGTGACCGCGGGGCGAACGCCGACCGGCCGTCCTGGCCGGGGCACACCACGGTCGATCAGATCCGACGACCTGGGGAAGACAGCACGCTAACCCCGCCACGAGACGGCACGAAATCAGACATTTAGCTGCTACACACACCTCACGGGCACTGCCCGGGGTCGCCCGCCCGCGTCACCGCTTCACTCCTTCGAGCGAGATCCGGCCCCGGCGCGGAACCGCACTGCCGCGCCACTCGGGAGCGCGTCTGTCCAGGAGCGCGTCTCTTCAGGAGCGCGCCATCGCCTCGTGGTGGCGGATGACCTCGGCAATGATGAAGTTCAGGAACTTCTCAGCGAAGACCGGGTCGAGGTGGGCCCCGGCCGCGAGTTCCCGCAGGCGCCGGATCTGGTCGCGCTCGCGCTCCGGGTCGGCCGGGGGCAGCTTGTGCTCGGCCTTGAGCTTGCCGACGCGCTGGGTGGCCTTGAAGCGCTCGGCCAGCAGGTGGACCACGGCGGCGTCGAAGTTGTCGATGCTCTCGCGCAGGCAACGCAGCTCGTCCCGGACGTCGGGGGCGACCTCGTCGAGCGAAGTGTGCGCGGCGGCGGCGGAGTTCGTGGGCTGATCAGTCATCGAAAGGGCTCCGGGGCTTGCTGAGTGAATGGCACCCGGACGACCCACGGGCCGGGCTCGGGCCCCGGCAAATCTAACAGGGGCACCCCGGCGGACTCCCCATATTCACCTGCCCGTCCGGCATGTGGACGGGAGGCCGCTCCCCGGTGCCCGTCGGGCGTGGTTCACCGACCGCGGGTCGGCGAACCGCCGGACTACCCGGGAACGGGGGCCACTGGCCGTAGGCTGGCCGGGCACGGCCGGACGTGACGAAACGTGACGAAGCAGCAGTTCCCCCAACTCAGGAGGTACCTGATCGTGGCAACCACTCGCACCGCACGCACTGCTTGGGAAGGCAACCTGGTCGACGGCAACGGCCTGGTGACCTTCGCGTCCTCGGGGATCGGCGAGTACCCCGTCTCCTGGCCGTCCCGCGCGGAGGCGGCGAACGGGAAGACCAGCCCGGAGGAGCTGATCGCGGCCGCCCACTCGGCCTGCTTCTCGATGGCCCTGTCGCACGGCCTGGCCGGCGCAGGCACCCCGCCCACCAAGCTGGACACCCAGGCCGACGTCACCTTCCAGCCCGGCACCGGCATCACCGGCATCCACCTGACGGTCACCGGCCAGGTGCCCGGCCTGGACGAGGCCGGGTTCGTGAAGGCCGCCGAGGACGCCAAGGCGAACTGCCCGGTCAGCCAGGCCCTCACCGGCACCACCATCACGCTGACCGCCCAGCTGGCCTGACCCGTCACCCGTTCGGGAGACCCGTGTCCGGCGCGTGCCCCCGAGTGCGCGCCGGACACTCACACGCAACACAAAAGCGCACAGCCGCTCGAAATGCGCACCTACTCGCGCAGTTGCTCACGCGTTTACTGACGAAACCTGGCGAATCACCCTGGCGGCGGTCGCCCCGACTCAGAGCGCGTCCTATGATCAGCCCCAGTGCCCTGTGCTCTGCCGGACTTTCCAGTTGAACGTTCCCGCACTGCTTTCCGGGCCCTTCGCACAGAGCGGGATGCCGGTGGGTGCCGCAACACGGTCGGCCGGCCGGGACTAGCGTCAGCAACGGACGGGAGTGTGCCGTGCCGGGCCGGAACGAGGGGGCCGACGCACATCACCGGCGCGCCCTGAACGACGGCCACGCGCCCGCCGCCCCCGAGCAGACGCCGGCCGCCGCCGCGGTCGCCCCGAGCGGCTTGATCGACGGCTCGGCGGACAGCCCGGCGGACAGCTCGGCCGACGGCCACGAACGCGAGCCCGCCGAGCCCGGCACCGTCGGCGGACGCGAGCACCACGCCCACCCGACGCTCGACCGGCACCCGGCCACAGAGCCCCTCGGCCGATCGGCCGCCGGAGCCACGGAAGCCGCCACCACCGCCGAACCCGCCGCCCCGGCCGGGCCCGCCCGGCAGCACCCGGGCCACCCCGGCCCCGTTCCGGGGGCCTTCACCGGGCTCTCCGACCTCCCCGACTCGGTCTGCCCGCTCTGCTCGGCACCGACCGAAAGCGGCACCGAGCAACTCCTCGCCGCCCTCCGGGCCAGCGAGTCCCGCTTCCGCGCGGCCTTCGCCGACGCGGGGATCGGGATGCTCCTGGTCGGCCCGGACGACCTGATCATCGAGGCCAACCCGGCCTTCGCGGCGATGATTGGCCATGAGGTGCCGGACCTGGTCCGGACCCACATCCACGAGATCATCGACCCCGAGGACACCCCGCGCCGGCTCTACCGCGAACTCGTCCGGGGCGAGCGTGACCGCATCCGGGTCGAGAAGCGCCTCAAGCACCGCGAGGGACGCGAGATCTGGAGCAACGTGACGATCTCGCTGATCCGCGACGGCTCCGGACGCCCGCTCTACACCCTGGCCATGGTCGAGGACGTCACCGAACAGCGCATGCTCGGCGACCGCCTGGCGTACCAGGCCATACACGATCCGCTCACCCGCCTCCCGAACCGCGCGCTCTTCTTCGAGCAGCTCAACGCGGCCTTCGCCAGGACGGCTGACGAATCGTCAATCCCACCGGGGGCCGCCACCCCCGGCACCTTGCCCACCACGAACGGCGACTCGTCCAACCCTCGCCGGGTCGGGCTCTGCTACGTCGACCTGGACGGCTTCGCGGCCATCAACGAGACACTGGGGCACCACGTCGGCGACCAGCTGCTGGTCGCCGTGGCGGCCAGGCTGGAGCGTGGATTCGCCCGGGGCGAGGGCCGGCTGGTGGCGCGGCTCGGCGGCGACGAGTTCGCCGTCCTGGTGCCGGACAGCGACGGGCACGACCAACTCACCTCGCTCGCCGCCGAACTGATCAAGGCTCTGGAGCAGCCCTTCGACATCGCGGGCCAGCAGCTGGTGGTCACCGCGAGCATCGGCGTGGTCGAGCGGCCCGTGCTCGACACCACGCCCACCGACCTGTTGAAGGACGCCGACGCCACCCTGTACTGGTCGAAGGCGGACGGCCGGGCACGCTGGACGCTTTACGACCCGGATCGGGGCGCCCACCAGCTGACCCGTCAGCGGCTCGCCACGGCGCTCCGACCGGCCTTGGAGCGGGGCGAGTTCACCGTCGAGTACCAGCCGCTGGTGGGGCTGGCCGATGGCGCGGTGCACGGCGCCGAGGCGCTGGTCCGGTGGCGTCACCCGCGCTACGGGACGCTCTCACCGGACCGGTTCATCCCGCTGGCCGAGGAGTCCGGCGCGATCGTGCCGCTCGGCAAGTGGGTGCTGGAGGAATCCTGCCGGCAGGCGCAGCGCTGGCTGACGGAGTCCCCTGCGGCTGAGGCGTTCGTGAGCGTCAACCTGGCGGCCCGGCAGATCTGGGACTCCGACGTGGTGGCGGACGTGGCCGAGGTGCTCGAACGCACCGGGCTGCCACCCCGGCTGCTCCAGCTGGAACTGACCGAGAGCGCCGTCCTGGGCCCGGGCGGCCGACCGGTCCAGGCGCTCCAGGCGCTGGCCGACATGGGCATCCGGATCGCCATCGACGACTTCGGCACGGGCTACTCGAACCTCGCCTACCTCTCCCGACTGCCGGTCCACGTGCTGAAGCTGGACGGCAGCTTCGTCGAAGGCTTCCGCGACCCCGTGCCCGGCGGCCGGCCGGACGGCCGGTTCCGGCGGGCCGACGCGGACGAGCAGATCGTCGGAGCGATGGTCCAGCTCGCCCACGCGCTCGGACTCACCGTCACCGCCGAGGGCATCGAGAACGCCGCCCAGGCGGAACGCCTCCGCCAGACCGGCTGCGACACCGCCCAGGGCTGGTACTTCGCCCGCCCCGGCCCGGCCGAGGCCGTGGCGGCCATGCTGCGCAACCACCACAACCCCGCCTGACGGCTGGTGCCGCTCGGCTCGGATCAGCTCGGATCAGCTCGGCTCGGATCAGCCAACGGCGTAGGGCCCGTCAAGGGCAGGGCAGCGGAGCCACCGTCGCCATGCGAGGGTGCGAGGCTCAGGAGGCCGCGGTCAGGCCGTACGCCTCGGCGATCAGGCCGTAGGAGCGGTGCCGCACCTCGTGGCCGTGCACGTGCGAGGTGACCATCAGCTCGTCCGCGCCGGTCCGGTTGCGGAGCGCCTCCAGGCCGTCGGCCACCTCACCGGGGGTGCCGAGCACCAGGTTGCCGATCCAGGACTCGACGAAGTCGGCCTCCGCCGCGTTGTACGGGTACGCCTCGGCCTCCGCCAGGGTGGGGATCGGCCCCGGGGTGCCCAGGCGCAGGCGGAGCATGCCGAGCGCGGCGGTGCGGGCGTGGCGGTGGGCCTGCTTCTCCTCCTCGGTGGCGACCGCGCCGACGCCGATCAGCGCGTACGGCGTGTCGAGGACGGCCGAGGGGCGGAAGCTCGACCGGTAGAGCTCCAGGGCGGGCTCGGTGTTGGCCGCGCTGAAGTGGTGGGCGAAGGCGAAGGGCAGGCCGAGTCGGCCGGCCAGCTGCGCGCTGAAGCCGGAGGAGCCGAGCAGCCAGATCGGCGGGCGGCCCTCGCCCTTGGGTACGGCGGTGAGGCGCGCGTAAGGGTGGTTCGCGGGGAAGCTGCCGTCCAGGAAGTGGGTGAGCTCGCTGAGCTGCTCGGGGAAGTCCTCGGCGCCGTCGGTGCGGCCCCGCCGGAGGGCGCGGGCGGTGGCCTGGTCGGTGCCCGGCGCGCGGCCGAGCCCCAGGTCGATCCGCCCGGGGTTGAGCGCCTCGAGGAGGCCGAACTGCTCGGCGATCACCAGCGGGGCGTGGTTGGGCAGCATCACGCCGCCGGAACCGAGGCGCAGGGTGGTGGTGTTCGCGCCGAGGTGCGCGATCAGGACGGCCGGGTTGGAGCTGGCCACGCCCGGCATGCCGTGGTGCTCGGCCACCCAGAACCGGTGATAGCCCCACCGCTCGGCGCTCTGCGCGAGCGCCGTGGTGGCCGCGAGGGCCTGCGCCGGGGTGTAGCCGGCACCGATGGTCGCCAGGTCGAGGATGGAGAGCGGGGCCGGGGCAGTGCCGCGGGCCACGCCACGGATGGGGTCAACCACGAGGGCGCTGGAGGCGTGGACCGAACCGGAGTCCGCGGTGTCAGCCGAGGCCGGGCCCGGAGTGGCGGCCGAAGCGGGGCCGGTGGCCGGGGTGGCGCCGGACCCCTCGGGTCCCTGGTCGGCTCGCTGCGGCGCGTCGCTGGTGCTCATGGGCGCTCTGTCCTCCTTGTCGGCCACGGGAGACCGCTCCCGTTCGTCTCGTCCTCCGTAAGCAAGCGACCTCCTCGCCGCCGTGTTCCCGATTCAACGGTCCCGATTCACCGCAAATCGGGGGAGTGACACACAACGGCTCCGCACCCCGTCAACCCCGGTCAACCCGCGACACTCCCGCAGACACCGTCACGGAACGCCGCGAACCGGTGTCAGCGAGTGGCGACATGACGCCAGCGCCTGAACCCGCCAGCCCGGATGCTCGCGGAGCCGACCCGCCGTCCGGCAATCTTGGTCACCGACGGAAGCCGCACACCACGGCCCACGTCACCGAGCACGGCCGCAATGCTGGACCAGCGCCGTCGGCCCCTGCGAGCCCCTGGAGCGGCACCCCGCCCCGGGGGCTTTCGTACGCCCTGTGATCCACGGCATACAGGGGGTCCTTAATGGCATGAAAGGTCCACCGGCTAGCGTTGTACTTCGCAGCCACCTGATTCTCCCCAGGGCGGCCTGGAGGGAGTTGTCACATGGAAGCCGTATCGATCATCGGCCCGGCCTGGATCTGTGGTCTGGCGCTGTGCGCCGTCCTCGGTGACGCCTTCCTGCCGTTCCTGCCGAGCGGCACCCTGGTGATCCTCGCCGTGCTGCGGACCTCGCACTTCAACGGCGCTCCGCTGCTGCTGGCCCTCGGGGTGGCCCTCGCCTCCTTCCTCGGTGACCTGGCACTGCTCAGCCTCGCCCGCAAGGGGGCTCCGATGGTGCACCGGCGCCTGGAGCACCGCCCGAAGCTCGCAGCCAGCGTGGAGCGGGTACAGGCCCACCTGTCCGGCAAGACCAGCCGGGCCGCGGCCCCCCTGGTGATCATCGCCCGGTTCGTGCCGGCCGGCCGGACCGTCCTGGACCTCGCGATGGGCCACTCACCCGAGCACCCGCGGACCTTCCTGCGCTGGTCGGCGCTGGCGGCCGTGGTCTGGGCCGCGTACATCGTGACCTTGGGCTGGCTGAACAGCCACTGGTTCAACACCGCCTGGCTCAGCTTCGCGGTGTCCTGCGCCGCTGCCACGGCGATCAGCTCGGCCGTGGCCCAGGTGGTCCGCCGACGCCGTCGCCTCGCCACCGCGGTCTGACACTCGAGCGGCGAGCCCGCGTTCCCACGATCCTGCGGGTCGGATTCGATCCTGCGAGTCGGATTCGGGGGGCGGGGCCCGGAGTCACCGTCGGAGTCCGACCGTCGAGAAGGCGTTGAACAGTAGGGCAACGCGCCCCTTCCGACCGGTCACGCGCAGTACTGTCTCAGGACGGCAACAGAAGCGCCGAACATGCATCCGCACGGCCCCGCCACGGTGTCCTGATTGGCAGGGGAGCGGGCTGCACCGCACCCCTCGCGCATGACATGCTGAAGGCGAAGTATCTAGCAAATGTCCGTTTTCTCCTGAGCGTCCGGGCGCCCCTCCACAGGGCCTCCGGATGTTTTGTGAGGCCCGGACTCAACCTGGCAGGGGAGACCATGAGCAGGATCTCGCGCAGGACTGTGCTGAGTGCCACCGCGGCCACCGCGGCCCTCGGGGCCGTCGCGGCCTGCGGGAGCGGCAAGTCGGGTTCCGGTGGCTCCGGGACCGCTTCGGACACCGCCGGTTCGGGCCACTCGGGCACGCCCGGCAGCAGCTCGTCCTCGAAGGCCAAGGGCACCCTGATCGGTGACGGCTCCACCTCCGACACCGGCCCCCAGCCCAACCAGCCGAAGCCGGAGAAGCTCAAGCCGGGCGAGCGCCCGCCGCAGTTCGTGGTCTTCTCCTGGGACGGTGCGGGCGGCACCGACGACGGCCAGTTCCCCCGGTTCCTGAAGCTCGCCCAGGACTACAAGGCGACGATGACCTTCTTCCTGTCGGGCATCTACGCGCTGCCCAAGGGCAAGTCGTCCCTGTACCACCCGCCGAAGCACTCGGTCGGTGCCTCCGACATCCCGTTCCTGTCGGACGGCGCGGTCAAGAACACCCTCAAGCTCATCAGCCAGGCCTGGCTGGCCGGCCACGAGATCGGCACCCACTTCAACGGCCACTTCTGCTCGACCCGCTCCGACGGGAACGGCGTCAACAAGTGGAGCTCCGAGGACTGGCAGAGCGAGATCGACCAGGCGATCTCCTTCGTCACCCAGTGGAAGACCAACACCGGCTTCACCGACGTCGACCCGCTGCCCTTCGACTACAAGAAGGAGCTCATCGGCGGCCGCACCCCGTGTCTGGAGGGTCAGAAGGCCCTCCTCCCGACGGCCGCCAAGCTCGGCTGGAAGTACGACGCCAGCTCGCCGGGCGGCCTCCAGATCTGGCCGCAGAAGGTGCAGGACGGCAAGATCTGGGACTTCCCGCTCCAGGGCATCCCGTTCCCCGGTCACACCTTCCAGGTGCTGTCCATGGACTACAACATCCTGTTCAACCAGTCCGGGGGCACCACCAAGGGCGACGCGTCCAAGTACGCGGACTGGCGCAACCAGGCCCGGGACTCGTACCTGGCCGGGTTCGACCGCGCCTACACCACCAACCGTGCGCCGTTCTTCGTCGGGAACCACTTCGAGCAGTGGAACGGCGGCATCTACATGGACGCGGTCGAGGAGACGATCAAGGCCATCGCGGGCAAGCCCGAGGTCCGGCTGGTCTCCTTCCGTCAGCTGGTGGAGTGGCTGGAGGTCCAGGACGAGTCCACCCTGCGCAAGCTGCGCACGCTGGGCGTGGGCAAGGCTCCCACCGGCGGCTGGGAGTCCTTCCTCGGCGCGGCGGGCTGACCTGGTCCGTAGCCGGGTGGGATCCACCCGCTGCAAGCCGGCCGCTCCGGCGGCCCTGGCTGCCCCTGGCTGCCCCGGTTCCAGTCGGGGCAGCCAGTCTGCGTTTCGGGGTGATGGGAGCAGGTGCGGGGTGGGGGGCGGAGGTGGGGCTGGTCACGATCGATCACGGTCGATCGGGGTGGGTCGAGGTCGGTTGGGGGGTCAGGAGTCGGCCGTGGCGGTGCCGAGCAAGTGGGCAGCCAACCTGGCCGCCCCGCGTGGGCCGGCGAGGATCGAGTAGTGGTTGGTGTCGGGGACCGGTGCCACGCTCACCCGGTCCGGGTCGAGCCGGGCGAGCTTGAGGCGCTGCTCGTCGTAGAGGCCCTGCGGGTCGTCGAGAAGGCCGCGTTCGGCCCAGAGCAACTCGGCCGTGCAGGGCAGTCGGTGGATCGCCCCGGCCGCGTCGGGGTCGAGCAGGACCTGGCCGCCGTCCGTCCGTACCGCCTCCAGCACGCAGGAGGAGCGCAGTTCGGGCTCCTCCCCCACCAGGTCACGCTGGGTGTAGGCGTCGGTGGCCTCGGACCACTGCCCCACGAAGGCCGGGTGCCGCTGCCAGAACACCCGGTACTCGCTCCGGTCGGTGAAGGTCATCGAGAGCCGGGCCAGGGCCGGCCCCAGCACGGCCGCCAGGACATCGTCCTGCGACACCTCGGCGGGGAGCGGGAAGGTGACCGCACCATCCACCAGGAGCAGCCGTTCGACGAGTTCCGGATGCCGG
This sequence comes from Kitasatospora sp. MMS16-BH015, assembly GCF_002943525.1. Taxonomy (NCBI): domain Bacteria; kingdom Bacillati; phylum Actinomycetota; class Actinomycetes; order Kitasatosporales; family Streptomycetaceae; genus Kitasatospora; species Kitasatospora sp. MMS16-BH015. The sequence continues at coordinate 3,034,263 of NZ_CP025394.1, forward strand.
ACGGCCGTCAGCGCCGCTACCCAGGCCCCCATCGAGTGGCCAGCGAGGACCACCCGCCCGAGCCCGAGGGCTCCGATCAGCTCGGCCGTGTCGTCAGCGTGCCGGGCCAGACCGTACGGCCCGGACACGGCCCGGCTGGCGCCGCGCCCGCGCAAGTCCGGGGCCACCAGCTCGGCCCGCCCCGCAAGCTGCCGAGCCACCTCGCCCCAGGCTAGGGCGTTCGCCGTGATGCCGTGGACAGCGACCACTATGGGAGCACCCGCCACGGTGGCAGGCCACCTCAGCAGCGCCAGCTCCCCGCCGGGCACCGGCACGCTAAGTTCCTCGTACACGGGCTGGCCGGCGGTGCCCGCTGGCTGGTTCGAATTCGGGCTCGAGTCCAGGTCCGGACCCGGGTGCTGAGAATCGGTCATGCAAGACCCCTTCGGGGGAATCGCGCCACCGTCGGATCGGTGGCGGCAGCCGTCGGCGGTTCGGGCTCGGGTTCGGGCTCAGGTCCGGGTTCGGGCTCGGGTTCGGGTTCGGGTTCGGGTTCGGGCTCGGGTTCGGGTTCGGGCTCAGGTCCGGGTTCGGGCATCGGCTGCGGCGTCGGTGAGGGACCGAGCAACCCGCCGTACGCGGCCGCGCAACCGCGCCGGGAGGCCGGCCAGGCCGCCGGGCAGCAGGTAGACGACCGCGACGAACAGGCTTCCGAGTAGGAAGAGCGGCTGCGAGAGCGGCACCCGGAGAACGGCCGGCAGATCGGCGACAGCCGTGGAGTTGGCCAGGTCACCGAGTCGGTGGCTCGCCCAGGTGTAGAGCACGCCACCGAGCAGCGGGCCCCACCGGCTGCCGGAGCCGCCGAGGACGACCATCACGAGCAGGGACAGGGTCGTGTCGGAGCTGGCCGCTTGCGGGGTGGCACCGCCGGTGAGCAGCAGGTACACCACTCCCCCGGCGCCGGCGAGGCCGCTGGCCAGCACGAACGCGAGCAGCTTGAAGCCGTACGGGCGCAGACCGAGCACCTCCACGCGGCGCTCGTTCTCGCGGATGCCGGTCCACACCCTGCCGACCGGGGACCTGGCGGCCCAGTGGATCACCGTGATCGTCAGGACGAGGTAGGCGAGGGCGATCCAGTACAGGTTCGGGGTGTTCTCAATGCCGACCAGTGCCGAGGGGAGCCGGTCGGCGGGGGCTGCCCGGCCCTCCTCCCCGCCGGTGAGGCCGGCCGGGTTGCGTTGGACCAGGATCGAGCCGGCCTGGGCGAACGCGAGGGTGACCATGGAGAAGCCGATGCCGGTGACCCGAAGGCTCACCGAACCGAGCAGCAGGGCGAGCAGGGCGGATCCGGCAACACCGCAGAGTGCGGCGGCGGCGAAGGGCAGCCGTAGTTCGAGCATCGCGAGATCGGTGACGTAGAGGCCGGTGGCGAAGTAGAGCGCGTGGCCGAAGGAGAGCAGACCGGTGCGGCCGAGGAGCAGGTCGTAGCCCGAGGCGAGAGCGCCGTAGACCAGGCAGAGGGCGATCAGCTGCAGACTTCCGGGGCTGCCGAGTGGGCCGTCGAGCACCCCGGGTATGGGAAGCGCACTGTATGGGGCGACAAGGAGCAGGATCAGCAGAGCGATCGGCCACCAGCGTAGCGCTCGCCTACGACCTGTCGAGCTTTCAGCAAATGATTCACCTGTTCGAGGGATTGTGCGAACACGATCTCCTGGAGCAGAGTGATCGTCAGCGGGACTGTCCGACAGGGCAGTAGCGGCATCCGACGCCGGTTCGGTCGCCCCTCCGCCGGTGCTCGTGGACGAGGTGCTGGTGCTCACGCGAGCCTCCCGGTGAGTCCGCGGTGCGGCCGTACCAAGAGCAGGACGGCCAGGAGCACGACGACCGAGAGGTCGCCGAGCCCGGCGGCGGTGTAGTAGTTGGCGAACTGCTGGACGAGACCGACCGCGACGGAGGCCACTGCCGCTCCCGTGACGGAGCCCATGCCTCCCATGACGACCACGACGAAGGCGAAGATGAGCAGGCTCGTCCCCTGGCCGGGGTGGACGGAGCCGAAGTAGAGCCCGCTGAGGGCACCTCCCAGGGCAGCCACGGCCCCGCCGAGGGCGAAGACGAGAGTGAACGCCCGCCGGACGTCGATCCCGAGGGCCGTGACCATGGCCCGGTCCTCGACGCCGGCTCGGACCACCAGGCCGTACCTGGTGCGGCCGAGGAACAGCCGGAGCCCGAGCAACACCAGGCCGGCCGCACCGATCAGGACGAAGCGGTTGACCGGGACGATCGCCCCCAGCATCCGCACCGTGCCTGCCAAGGCGGCGGGTTGGGGGAAGGGTCGGGCATCCGCACCCCACACCCCCATCAGCAAGGCCGGAATCGCGAGCCCCACGCCGACGGTGGCCAGGATCTGATCCCTGGGCCGCTGGTAGAGGGGCCTGATCAGAAGGAGTTCGAGCAGGACTGCCGCCACCGTACCGACGGCGGTGCCGAATCCGACCGCCCACCAGAAGCCCATCCCAACCTGAGTGCCCGCCCACCAGGTGCCGTAGGCGCCGACGGAGAGCAGCGCTCCATGGGCGAAGTTCAGCACGTCCATCAACCCGAAGATCAAGGAGAGCCCGGAGGCCACCAAGAAGTACAACGCCCCCAACCCGAGTCCCGTACAGACCAGGAGGATCACCGTGTTCATCAGAGCTCCACCGCCCTCTCGTCGCCGGGTCGTCGGCCGCCAGTCCGAGCCCCGCCCTCCCCCACCGCGAGACCACCCCGCGCCTCGCCTCCGCGACCGCCTCGCCCGCCGACCCCGAGCAGTCGGCGAGCAGCGGCCTCGTCGGCCAGCAGTTCGGCGGTCTCCCCGGCGTGGGCCGTGAGCCCGTCGGCCAACACGACGCACCGGCCGGCCAGCCTGCGGACCAAGGCGAGGTTCTGCTCGACGAGGAGTACGGGCACCGCCTCAGCCACCCGGGCCAGGGCTTCGGCCACCTCGGCCACGATCTTCGGGGCGAGCCCCTTCGTGGGTTCGTCCGCGATGATCAGACGGTTGCCGTTGAGGAGGGTCCGCCCGATGGCCAGCATCTGCTGCTGCCCGCCGGACAGGGTCCCTGCCAACTGGCCTGCTCGGCGCTTGAGTTCGGGAAAGATCTCATGCACCAGCGGATAGGCGGGAGTGGCGTCCCGTTCGGCGAGACGGAGGTTCTCCGCGACCGTCAGGCCCGCGAAGATCCCGCGGTCCTCCGGCGCGTACCCGATGCCCTGTCGGACGATCAGGTGAGTCGGCAGCCCGATGAGTTCGAGCTCCGTCCCACCTCCGCCCGCAGTACCTCCGCCCGCAGTACCTCCGCCCGCGGCGTCGGCGCAGGCGCCTGTGCCGACGCCCGAATTGGCAGCGGACCCGGATCCGAGGTCAGAACTGGCGCCGACCAAGCGGACGCTGCCCGTCCGAGGTACCAAACCCATCACGGCCCGGACCGTGGTGGTCTTCCCCGCCCCGTTCCGACCCAGCAACGCGGTGACGCCGGTCGGCGCCACCTCGAACTCGACCCCGTGGAGGATATGCACCCCGTCGATCACGACCCGCAGATCACGGATGCTCAGCAGTGCCGCCGAGCCGGCCTGGCCGGCAACAACGGAAGCGGAAGCACCGGCTTCAGCACCGCCAGCACCGCCAGGGCCGCCACCTCCGCCAAGAGTCGACGGTGACACCGGAGTCAGCGGTCGCCCACCGACCAGAGAGGAATCGCCCATCACAGTGCCTCACCGAGATATGCCTGTTGCACGGTGGCGTCCGCCATCACCGCGTCGGGGGTGTCCAGCGCCAGCAGGGTGCCGTGGTGCATCACCGCCAGCCGGTCGGCGAGGCCGAGCAGCACGTCCATGTGGTGCTCGACCATCAGGACGGTGCGACCAAGGTCCCGGTGCACCGACCGGATGAGGGCCACGAGGGCCGGCACCTCTTCCGCACTGACCCCGGCCATGGGCTCGTCGAGCAGGATGAGCCTGGGGTCGGAGACCAGCAGCACGGCGAGCTCGAGCTTGCGCTTCTCAGCGTGCGAGAGGGAGCCTGCCAAGACTTCGGAGCGGTGGGCGAGTTCGGTGCGCTCCAGGGTCTCCGCGACCTGGGACGTGAAGCTGCCGGCACGGCGCCAGAGTCGGTACGAGGCGCGGGGCGGCATCGCGGCCTGCGCGGCGAGCCGGACGTGCTCGGCGACCGTCATGCCGTTCCAGAGCGAGGACGTCTGGAAGGTCCGCCCCAACCCACGGCGTGCCCGCCCGTGGACGGACTCGCGTGTCACATCGACACCGTCGAGTTCGAGCACCCCATTGGTCGCCGGGTAGATCCCGGAGATCAGGTTGAACAAGGAGGTCTTACCGGCCCCGTTCGGACCGATGAACGCGATGAACTCGCCTTCCCTCACAGCAAAGGAGACATCTTCGACGATCGGCACCCCACGTACCGACCACCCGAGCCTTTCCAGGCACAGCACCGGCGGGCGTTGAGTCGGCCGGCACTGAGTCGGCGGGCGCTGCGACCGTGAGCTCTCCGTCGACGGACGTTCCGCCACGGGGCCGTCCGCCTCCAGATGCTCCGACAACCGCGATGCGGTCCGGCTCGGCTCCGACTGGCCCCGGGCGGGCGGGCCCGGCTCGGGCGGGGCGGTCCGTGCGGCGCCGCCCGCCTCGGGTTCCTGGTACGTCATCGGTGTCAGCCCGCGATGGTGGCGGTGGGCGGCGCCACCTGGTCGGCGGCGAGGGTCTGCTCGACAGCCGGCTTCGCCGAGGCGCCGGTGCCGGTGCTGGTGCTGGTGCTGGTGCTGGTCAGGCGGACCTGGAACATCGGCTGGAGCAGCGCGTGGTCAGCGGCGCGGACGGTCAGCCGGCCCTTGACCCCGTCGAAGCTCCACCCCTCCAGCGCCTTCACCAGCGCCGAGGTGTCGTCGGTGGAGCCGTGGGCTTCCTCCACCGCGTGCACGATCATCTGGGCGGCGGTGAAACCGTCCGGAGTGAAGATGTCCGGCTTCGAACCGGCCTTGGTCACCGAGTCGGTCATCGTCTGCTCGACCTGGGTGCCCGCCGCCCCCGCGAAGTAGTGGTTCAGGAAGGAGATCTTCTCGGCCGAAGGGCCGAAGAGCGGGTAGGAGGCCGCGAGGTCGAGGCCGGTCACCACCTTGGTGGAGGCGAAGACGTCCTGCTGGCTGAGCGAGGTCCAGAGGGCCGCTGCGGTGTCGCCCGCCCAGGCGACGAACAGCAGGTCCGGCTTGGCAGACTTGGCCTGGGTGGCGAACGGGGTGAGGTCGGTCGCGCTCGGCGGCGCCAGCACCGCGTCCACGATGGCGCCCTGGGCGCCGAGGACTGCCTTGACGGCGGCCACGTTGGCCTGCCCGAAGGCGCTGTCCTGGGCGAGCACCGTGACCCGCTTGCCCTTGGCGTCGCCGACGAAGGTCGCGGCGGTCCGGATGTCCTGGTACGACTGGCGGCCGGAGCGGAAGGTGTAGCGGTTCAGTCCGGTGATCTTGTCGGCGGCAGCCGGGCCACTGATGAAGAGCACCTTGTTCTGCGCCGCGATCGGTGCCACCTGGAGGGCCACCCCCGAGGCCGTCGAGCCGGCCAGGATCTTGTACCCCTTGCCGATGAGGTCCTTCGCCCCCGAGACGGCCTTGGCCGGATCGCCCGCGTCGTCCTCCTCCGACAGCTCGATCCGGTGCCCGTCCACCGCACCGGTGCCCTTGGTCGCGTACTCGAGCCCCGCCCGGAACCCCTCCACATACTGCTTGCCGTACGCCGCCAGCGGTCCGGTCTTCGAGTAGAGCAGCCCGACCTTCACCGCCCCCTTCGCGGCCGCCCCGTCACCACCGCCCGCAGCCGAGGTCCCGGCCGTACCGGCCTTGGCGCAGCTCACCGCAAGCAGCGCACAGGCCGCGAGCACGGCCGTTCGACGGAGACTCCCGCCGGTTGCGGCGCGAGCGGGGAGGGTGCCGTGAGCAGAACCGGGGGTGGGTGTGGCGGGAGGGCTGACGGTGTGTCGGAGAGGGCGACGGGCTGCGGCATTCGGACGGGGCATGGCGGCGGTCTCCCGAGGGTTGCGGCGTGCGGTGGTGGATTCCGGAACCGTAGGGGGACGGGTACGGCCCGGACATGTGACCGGGCGACGCATCCGGGCGTCCTCTTGTGTGACGGGACCCCATGTCGCCCGCGCCGTCGAGGGGCGGTGTGCATCGCGACCATGGTGCGGCGCGTTCGCATGTCAGCAGCCACCATGGCCTGGCCGAGGCGGGCCGGTGAGGGTGGTTCGGGCCCGACCCGCGCCGACCCGCGCCGCGCCGCGCTGCGCCGTGCCGTGCCGTGACGCCGATGAACGGCCACGGTCCCTCGCTCTGACCGGCGGGGTCGGCTTCCTCGGCGTCCAGTGCCACGTGCCCGACGCCCGACGCCCGTTCGTTCCCCCACCCCCGATGAGGTGCCTCCCTTGGACAAGGTCATGGACTCGCCCGCCCACGCCGTGGCGGACATCCCCGACGGTGCGACGCTCGCGGTCGGCGGTTTCGGCCTCTGCGGCATCCCCAGCGGGTTGATCTCCGCGCTGGCTTCCGCCGGCACCGACCGGCTGCACGTGGTCTCCAACAACTGCGGCGTCGACGACTGGGGGCTCGGCCTGCTGCTCCGAGCCGGCCGGATCGCCCGGATGACCTCCTCGTACGTCGGCGAGAACAAGGCGTTCGCCCGGCAGTACCTGACCGGGGAGTTGGAGGTCGAGCTCACCCCACAGGGTTCGCTCGCCGAGCGGTTGCGGGCCGGTGGCGCGGGCATCCCGGCGTTCTTCACCCCCGCCGGGGTCGGCACCCAGGTGGAGGAGGGCGGGTTGCCCTGGCGGTACGCGGCGGACGGCACCGTCGCCGTGGCCTCTCCCGCCAAGGAGGTCCGGGAGTTCGGCGGGCGGCGGTACCTCATGGAGGAGGCGATCACCGCCGACTACGCCTTGGTCCGGGCCGCCGTGGCCGATCGGCACGGGAACTGCGTCTTCCACGCCACCGCCCGCAACTTCAACCCGCTCTGCGCGATGGCCGGACGGCTCACCATCGTCGAGGCCGAACGGATCGTGGAGCCCGGCGCCCTCGGTCCGGACGCCGTCCACCTGCCCGGCATCCACGTCGACCGGGTCGTCCCCGCCGATCCGGACGATCGTCGGATCGAGCGCCGCACCGTCCGCCTGAAGGTCGATCTGTAGATCACCCCTGACCGGGCAGACGCGCTGGGGGCTCGGCCGCGCTGGAGGCTGGCCGCTCCGAGACGGCTCGCTGGGAGATCGGTCACCCCGGAAGCCCACCGCACGGCCACGCCTAGGCCCCCGGGCGGACGCCCACCCCGCGCCCGGTTCACGTTCCAGCCCGCCGCACCCTCGTCACCCCGCCCTCGTCGCCACGCCCCCGCCGCCCCGCCCTCGTCACCCCGCGCTCAGTCGCACCACTCAGCACCACGCCACGCCACGCCGCCGAGCCACCCCACTCGGGCTGGCCAGCGGACACCCCGCACCCATCACCCAAGGAGGTCCCACCGATGCCGCCCACCAGCGCCACCAACGCCACCGCCACCAACGCCACCGACACCACCGACCCCGCCGAGCCTGCCACCCCACCAACTCGCCTGCCCAGAAAACCCAGTGAGCTACGTGAGTTGCTCGCGGCGCGGGCCGCGCGCGAGCTCCGTGACGGGGAGTACGTCAACCTCGGGATCGGGCTGCCGACGCTGGTGCCCGGTCATCTGCCGCCGGGCGTCGAGGTCGTGCTGCATTCGGAGAACGGCGTCCTCGGCGTCGGCCCCTACCCGGTCGAGGGTGCCGAGGATGCCGATCTGATCAATGCGGGGAAGGAGACGGTGACGGCCGTCGCCGGGGCGGTGTACTTCGACTCGGCGCAGTCGTTCGGGATGGTCCGGTCCGGGCGGATCGACGTGTCGGTGCTGGGGGCGATGGAGGTCTCGGCCGATGGCGATCTCGCCAACTGGATGATCCCCGGGAAGATGGTCAAGGGGATGGGCGGCGCGATGGATCTGGTGCACGGCGCCGGGCGGCTGGTCGTGGTGATGGAGCACACCACGCGCGAGGGAGCTCCGAAGATCGTGAAGCGGCTCTCGCTTCCGGCCACCGGCAGGCGAGTCGTGGACCGGATCGTCACCGAGCTGGCCGTCATCGACGTCACGCCGGACGGTCTGCGGCTGGTCGAGGTCGCCGAGGGGTACACCACTGCCGACGTACAGGCCCGTACCGAATCGGAGTTGCTCACCGACTGAGGTTCACCCCCCAGCAGCAGGTGATGTCGTTGCAGCGCCACCACTGGCCGGGTCGCCCACCCCTCGGGCGGCCCGGCCGAGCATATTCACGTCAATCGAACTTGCGTCCTTCCAAATATCACTTCTCGGTCGCCCCGAGTGGCAATTCCGCCACATCTTCACTCTCCGGCATTGATCATTTCGCGGATCGGTTGCGATCACCCGGACGCTTCGGGAGAGTTGGTCACCTGGGGATCAGTCAGTCGAACGGTCAACACGCCAAGTGGCAACACAGGATGGGCTGATGGGGCGAAGACTATCGCAGCCATCGGTCACCGGGCGCCCGGGGAATGCCCGGCCGCCCGCGTGACAAGCTGCAACTGAGCGGCAGGCTGCAACGAGCTGCATTGACCGCTAGGAAACGCTGCGGAATTCGAGCGTTTATTCGGCGGTGTTCTGATGTAAGGCGTCGGTACGTCCGGGGGGAGGCCGACGCCGTCGGAGTCGCGCGCATGCGGGGGCATGCGGCAGCAGAAGCACGAGGTCACACCGGTCTCAGGGCAGTCGAGCGGCTCCTCGGCACGCTTCCATCAGGAACCCGGCGCAACCGGACCGCCGGCTCATCGTCGGGACCCACCGACGAACCGGCGGTCCGGTCGGCCGTTCCTCCCCTCGGATTCACGACGTACGCATAGTCGGCTTCGGCCCAAAAGCCGCAGCCCTCGGGGGGATTTCACGATCATGAGCACAACGGACGTATTCGCGGACAGCATTCGCCCTGGCACCGACACCGCCGAGGCCATGGCGACCGTGGCCACCGCCGGCGCCGTCGACACCGTGGACGGCACCACCATGGACGTCGACACCGACACCACGGGCACCACCGCACCCGGCGATGCGAGCAGCCTCACCGGACGCAATGCCAAAGGCACCGTTCCGATTCCACGAATACCCGCACACGGCCCCCGAAAGGGGAACGCGCCGGCGAATACGGACGGCAGTACGACGATTCTCGCGCCGGCGCGGACGGACGCCCAGAGCGCACCGGCCCCCCAGGGCACTCAGCCAGAATCCAGTCCCAGCCCCAGCCGCACCCCCAGCCGCACCCCCAGCCCCGACGGGCGGTACGACTACAGCAGGTTCAGCCGGCTGGCCGGCCCGCTCACCGAGCCGCCCGCCGACCCGGCCGAGTACCGGGTGGCGTACCGGAGTCTGCTGAGCAGCGAGCCGCACCGGCTCCGCGCCGCCCTGCTGATGGCGTTGGCACCGCTGGTCGAGGGCGTGCTGCTGGTCTGGCTGCTCCAGCCGAGCCACTGGCCGGTGCGGCCGGGCGAGACGCATCCCTGGCTGCTGGTGGGTGACAAGGTGATGATCGCCATCATCGCGCTCATCGAGGTGTTCCGGCTGGTCAACGTGGTCTCGAACGCGCACGCCACGCTGGTTGCCCGTGATCCGGTGCCGGTGACCGCCGAGACCGGCACCAGGGTGGCCTTCCTCACCACCTGCGTGCCCGGCAAGGAGCCGCCCGCCATGGTCCGGGCCACCCTCGCCGCCGCGCTCCAGGTGCGGCACGACGGCCCGTACGAGGTCTGGCTGCTGGACGAGGGGGACGACCCCGAAATGCGTTCGATCTGCGCCGAGTTGGGCGTGCGGCACTTCACCCGCCGGGGCCGCGAGGAGTGGAACACACCGCGCGGCGGCTTCCGGGCCAAGACCAAGCACGGCAACTACAACAGCTGGCTGCAGGCCCACGGCACCGACTACGACTACTGGGTCTCGGTGGACACCGACCACGTCCCGCTGCCCGAGTTCTGCGAGCGGATGCTCGGCTACTTCCGCGACCCGGACGTGGCCTTCGTGGTCGGCCCGCAGGTCTACGGCAACTACGCCTCCGCCGGTTCGGCCGTCACCAAGTTCTCCGAGAGCCAGCAGTTCCTCTTCCACGCGCTCATCCAGCGGGCCGGGAACCGTTACGGCGCACCGATGTTCGTCGGCACCAACAACGCCGTCCGGCTCAGCGCGCTCCGGGAGATCGGCGGGCTGCACGACTCGATCACCGAGGACATGGCCACCGGCCTGGAGTTCCACCACCGCCGCAACCCGCGCACCGGCGAGCGGTGGAAGTCGGTCTACACCCCGGACGTGCTGGCCGTCGGCGAGGGACCGTCCTCCTGGACGGACTTCTTCTCGCAGCAACTCCGGTGGAGCCGCGGCACGTACGAGACCCTGCTGACCCAGTACTGGAAGGCCGGCCGGCGGCTCTCCCCCGGCCGGCTGCTCAACTACACGCTGATGATGTGCTTCTACCCGATGGCCGGGCTCACCTGGCTGCTCGGCGGGCTCTCCAGCGTGCTCTACCTGGGCTTCGGGGCCTCCGGCGTGCACGTCTCCTCGCAGATCTGGATGATGCTCTACAGCGACGCCGCCGCCCTCCAGGTGCTGCTCTACACCTGGAACCGCAAGCACAACGTCAGCCCGCACGAGCCGGCCGGCTCCTCCGGGGTGGCCGGGATGGTGATGTCCGCGCTCTGCGGCCCGATCTACGCCGCCTCGCTGCTCCAGGCGCTGCTGCGCCGCAGCAGTCGGTTCGTGGTGACCCCGAAGGGCGACTCGGCCAGCCCGGACCGGCTCTGGACCTTCCGGATCCACCTGTTCTGGGCCGCCGTCTTCGGAGGCGCCCTCGCTGCCTCGTACGTGACCGGCAACGGCCATGTGGCGATGCGGACTTGGGCTTGCATCGCGCTCTTCTTCAGCCTGCTGCCGCTGCTCGTCCGCGCCGTCGACCGCCTGCGCGCCCGCCGGGCCGGCTGAACAGCCCCCGGCCGACCCGAACACCCAGCGAACCCGAAAACCCGAAACCCGAACGTCCGGATGCCCGAACACCCGGACGTCCGGGCCATCTTCCACTGTGCACCGAGGGGGACGAACACCCATGAGGATCAAGCGGTCCAGGCTCGCCGCACCGGGCCGGACCAAGCGCTTCGCGCTCGGCAGCACCGTCGCCCTGGTGGTGGCGAGCATGAACGCCCCGGCCGTGCTCGGCTTCGCCGGCGACCAGTACCACCACTACGTGATCAACCAGCCGGGCTACAAAGCGGAGTTCGGGCACTGGCAGACGCTGGTGCTGCCGACCGCGTTCCGGGTGAACGCGATCCACGCGACGCTGCTGCGGACCGGCAAGATCCTGATCATCGCGGGTTCGGGCAACGACCAGAGCAGCTTCGACGCGGGCACCTTCAAGAGCCTGCTCTTCGACCCGGTGCGCAACAGCTACAAGTTGGTGCCGACCCCGAAGGACATGTTCTGCGGCGGGCACACTTCGCTGCCGGACGGCCGGGTGCTGGTGGCCGGCGGGACGCTGCGCTACGAGCAGTTGGACGGCGCGGTGAAGAAGGCCGCGGGCACCATGCGGGTGCGCAACGAGAACCCGGACGGCCCGCGGACCTTCCCCAAGGGCACCACCTTCACGGCCCCCGACGGACGGGCGTACGTCTCCACCGCCGAGGTGACCGTGCCGGCCGCCACCAAGACGGTCACCCCGGCGAGCAGGCCGGGCGGCCCGGGCAAGGTCACCGTGACCGCCGGCGAGCAGCACGTCTTCGTGGAGGCGGCGGCCGAGGGCAAGAGCTATGTGAACGACCAGCCCGCCCAGTACGCGATCAAGGGACTGACCGGAGTCGACGCCGACAACCTCTACGGCATGGCCGACCGGATGTCGCTGGACAAGCAGGACTTCCAAGGCATCCGCAGCGCCTACGAGTTCAACCCGGACACCGAGACCTACGAGCAGGTGCCGGACATGGCCTACGCCCGGTGGTACCCGACCCTCACCGGGCTCGGCAACGGCGACGTGGTGACGGTCTCCGGGCTCGACGACACCGGGCAGATCCTCTCCGGCAACGACAACGAGGTCTACCACCCGGCCACCAAGACCTGGTCGAAGGCGCCGGACCGCTACTTCCCCACCTACCCCTCGCTCTTCCTCACCGCCGCCGGCAAGCTCTTCTACTCCGGTTCCAACGCCGGTTACGGACCGGCCGACAGGGGTCGCACCCCTGGCCTGTGGGACCTGCGGGACAACAGCTTCCAGGCCGTCCAAGGGCTGCGCGACGGTGACCGGTTGGAGACCTCCTCCTCCGTGCTGCTGCCGCCGGCGCAGGCGCAGAAGGTGATGGTGCTCGGCGGTGGCGGGGTGGGCGAGTCGCCGCTCTCCACGGCCCGGACGGCGGTGGCCGACCTCTCGGTGGCGCAGCCGAAGTTCACGGCCGGGCCGGACCTGCCGGCCGGCGGCACCCGCTACCTCAACAGCGTGATCCTCCCGGACGACACCGTGTTCACCACCGGCGGCTCAAGTGACTACCGGGGCAAGCACCGTAGCGATCTGCTGAAGGCGCAGACCTATCACCCGGACAGCAACAGCTTCACCGTGGCCGCGGCGCCGACGGTCGGCCGGGACTACCACTCCGAGGCGCTGCTGCTGCCCGACGGACGGGTGGTGGTGCTCGGCTCCAACCCGCTCTTCGCCGACAAGGCCGACACCGAGCCGGCCTCCTTCGAGCAGCGGATCGAGATCTACTCGCCCGCCTACCTCTACCACGGCACCCGGCCCGAACTCACCGCCGCTCCAGGCGCGGTGCAGCTCGGCAACGCCGTCACGGTGGCCACCCCGGACTCCGCCGCGATCGCCACCGCCAAGCTGATCCGCCCGAGTTCGGTCACCCACGCGACCGACGTGGAGCAGCGCTCGGTGGCCCTGCCGATCACCGCCCGCACCGACGGCGGCCTCACCTTCACCGTGCCCGGCAACCCGAACCTGGTGCCGCCGGGCTGGTACATGCTCTTCCTGACCGACCACAACGGCACTCCCTCGAAGGCCAGTTGGGTGCAGGTGAAGCCCTGAGCGGGGCTCAGTGAGAGCCGGCGAGTCCGAGGGCGTACGGGAGCCAGAAGCTGCCGGCCGGGGGTTCGCCCCGGCCGCAGTCACCGTCGGACTCGCCGGGGTTCTTGATCCAGAGGTAGGCGTCCACCCCGGCCCGGCCGGTGGCCGTGGTGGGCGGCTCACCGAGCGCGCGGCCGGGCGGGTTGCACCAATCCTTGTCGCTCAGAGGGCCGTTGCCGTTGCGGCTGGTGTCGATCACGAAGTGCTTGCCGCCCAGGACCGCCGAGAGTTCGGATCCGAAGGCCGAACTCTGGTCTGTGGTGTAGAAGTTGGAGACGTTGACGGCGAAGCCGTCGGCCTGGTCGACGCCGGAGCGGCGCAGCGCCTCGGCCAGCTGGCCCGGGTCCTTGACCCAGCCCGCGTTGCCCGCGTCCAGGTAGACCCTGGCCTTGGGATGCTGCTTCAACTGCCGTACCGCGTAAGCGAGGAGGTCGTACCGCTCGGCCGCCTCCGCCGCCGGTACAGCGCAGCTGTCCAGGGTGTGCGCGACGGCGTCCGGCTCCAGCACGATCCAGGCGGCGCGGTCGGCCAGGGCGGCCGAGAGGTCGTCGATCCAGGCCCGGTAGGCGGTGGCGGTGGCGGCGCCGCCGGCCGAGAACTGCCCGCAGTCGCGGTGGGGTATGTCGTAGGCGACCAGCAGGGCGGTGCGGCCGGCCGCCTCAGCGCGGATGGTGAGGTCCTCGACCTTGGCCCGGGCGTCCGCTCCGGCCAGCCAGAGGGCCGAGGGCTGGTGGGCGATCCGACCGAGGGCCGCCAGCCGAGCGCGGTCGGAAGCCTGCCCCGGAGCCTGGCCTGCGGCCTGATCCGAGGCCTGATTCGAAGCCCGCCCCGGGGCCTGGCCAGGGGTCGGCACACCGGCCGGGGCGCTGACCGGGGTATCGGCCGGTGCACCGGCCGTGAGCGCGGCCAACTCCTTTGCGGCGGAGCTCTGGTCGTCCACGTAGAAGGTCTGCCCGGCGGGTTGGGCGAGACCGGCTCCGACCGCCGGGCCGGACGGTCTCGGCACGGCTGCCGGGGCTGCCGTGCAGCCCGCCGCCGCACCAGCCGTCAGCGCGGCCGCCCCGGCCGCCATCACGCCCCGCCACCACCGACGCACGGAATCGCCTTCCCCAGGGCCCCGCCCGGACCCCGTGCCTGGAGCCCTACGGACGGAGCCCCACTCCAGGAGCACCGAGCCCGGCGCCGAGCGGAAGCATCGGCACCGCACCACGGAACACCACCGTCACGGTCGGCACTCAGCTTCGCACACTGGGTGCCGACCGCGTCCGGAGATCGGCGGGGTGGTGGGGCTCAGCCCTGCGGGAGGGCCGGGATCCGCCAGTCGATCGGCTCGCCGCCGAAGCCCTCCAGGGCCGCGTTGATCTGCGAGAACGGGCGGCTGCCGAAGAAGAGCCGGGCGGAGAGCGGCGAGGGGTGCGCGCCCTCGACCACCACGTGGCGGGTGGTGTCGATCAGCGGGAGCTTCTTCTTGGCGTAGTTGCCCCAGAGCACGAAGACACACGGCTCCTCGCGGTCGCTGACCGCCTTGATCACCGCGTCGGTGAACTTCTCCCAGCCCTTGCCCTTGTGCGAATTCGCCTCGTGGGCACGGACGGTGAGCACCGCGTTGAGCAGCAGCACGCCCTGCTCGGCCCAGTGCATCAGGTAGCCGTGGTCGGGGGCCGGCACGCCGAGGTCCGCGTCCAGCTCCTTGAAGATGTTCCGCAGCGAGGGCGGGATCTTGATCCCGGGCTGGACGGAGAAGCTCATGCCGTGCGCCTGGTTGTCGTCGTGGTACGGGTCCTGCCCGAGGACGAGGACGCGGACGCCCTGGTACGGGGTGGCCGCGAGCGCGGCGAACTCCTGGCCGCTCGGCGGGAAGACCTGGTGCTCGGCCCGCTGCTCGGCGACGAACTCCGCGAGCTTCGCAAAGTACGGCTTCTCCAACTCGCCCGCCAGCGCCGCCCGCCAGGACTCGGGCACCTCGAACTCCGTACCCACGGTCACCTCTGCCAGCTCCGTCACGACCCCACTGCCTTCCCGTACATCGCTCTCCGCCCCCGACTTCACTCCGAACGCTACACAGCGCCACCGACACAACGAGAATCCGGCGGGACGGACCGCCGGCCCAGGACGCCGGCGGCCTCAGAGCAGCCCGGCGGCCTCAGAGCAGTTCGGTGGCCTCGGCCGCCTCGTCCAGGTGCCGGGCCCGGCTCACCCGGCGGTACTCGACCAGGTTGAGCACCCCGAGCACCACGGCCAGCACCACCAGCGCCCCCAGGGCCGGCAGCCGGACCATGGCCGGCACCAGGCCGATCACCACTCCGGCCGCCACCAGCCGGGTCGGCGAGACCATCCGGAACATCATCCAGCGGGTGTAGCTGAAGGCCGTCAGGTAGAGCACGCAGCCGCCGTAGAGCAGCCCGAGCGGCCCGGCGGCCAGCGATTCGCCCGGGTCGGCCACCGTCTCGCCGAAGCCGACCGCCACCGCGATCACCCCGGCGATCAGCGCGAAGTGGCCGTAGCTGAACACCCGGCGGATCACGTCCCGACGGGAGGCGGAGGTGGCCACGGCGTACCGCATCGCGTCCGCCGCGTAGTTGAAGTAGAGCCACCAGAGCTCGCAGGTGATCACGAACGCCGTTGCCACCGAGACGAGTTCGGCCGCCGTGAGGTGCTCGGCGGCGGCCACCGGGGCGCCGATGCCGACGATGGACTCGCCGAGCGCGATCAGCAGGAAGCAGCCGAACCGCTCGGGCAGGTGGGCCGGGTGGTAGGTGACCTTGGCGAGCCGGCGGCGGAAGACCACCGGCGCGGAGAGGTCGCAGAGCGCGGCCACCGTCCAGAGCGCCGTCCGGGCCCAGCCGTCGAGCAGCCCGCCGTCCAGCAGGCCGCCCGCGAGCAGGAGCGGCCCGCTGACGAACGCGCCCACCCCGTACGGCCCGATCCAGGCCTTCCGGGTGCGCTGCGGCCCGGTGGTGATCAGCAGGAGCAGCACCAGTCGGGCGTACCAGTACGCGGCGCCGAGCAGCACCCCGCGCGGGCCGTCTGCCCCGGGCACGGCCAGCGCCATGAAGAGGCCGCCGAGCCCCACCGCGAAGATGCCCAGCCTGTCCCGGGTGTTGTCCACCTGGCGGACGTTGGCCTGCACCGTGGTGCCCACCCAGCACCAGTACACCGGTACGAACACCACGGCGGCCCGGGCGAGTTCGGCCCAGCCGTGCCGGTGGTGCAGCAGCGCGGAGACCTGCGTGACGGCGAAGACGAAGACCAGGTCGAAGTACAGCTCCGCCCAGGTGACCCGCTTCTCCTCCACCGCACCGCCCGCCTCGGGCCCAGCAGTTGACGATGCGGACGTGCCAGTCGAGTCCACCGAACGGATCCCCCCGTGAAGCCGTACAGAGAAAGCGGGCAGAGAAAGCGCGCAGAGAATGCATGCAGAGAAGACGTGCAGAGAAAAGCGGCCCCCGGCCGCACGTGCGGCCGGGGGCAGGAGCGTTGCAGCGAGACTAGACCAACCGGGGTCAGACCAGCTCGATCAGGTCG
This sequence comes from Kitasatospora sp. MMS16-BH015, assembly GCF_002943525.1. Taxonomy (NCBI): domain Bacteria; kingdom Bacillati; phylum Actinomycetota; class Actinomycetes; order Kitasatosporales; family Streptomycetaceae; genus Kitasatospora; species Kitasatospora sp. MMS16-BH015. The sequence continues at coordinate 3,050,965 of NZ_CP025394.1, forward strand.
GCCACGGAGGTGACCACCCGGGTCGGCCGGTACGGGAACCGCTCCACGTCGCCGGCGGCGGTGAGGCCGGTGAGCACCAGGATGGTCTCCATGCCGGCCTCCATGCCCGCGACGATGTCGGTGTCCATCCGGTCACCGATCATCACAGCGGTCTCCGAGTGCGCCCCGGCAGTGTTGAGCGCCTCGCGCATCATCAGCGGGTTGGGCTTGCCGACGAAGTACGGCTCCACGCCGGTCGCCTTGGTGATCAGCGCGGCGACCGAACCGGTGGCCGGCAGCACGCCCTCGGTGGACGGGCCGGTCTCGTCCGGGTTGGTGCAGATGAACCGGGCCCCCGCGTTGATCAGGCGGATCGCCTTGGTCAGCGCCTCGAAGCTGTAGGTGCGGGTCTCGCCGAGCACCACATAGTCGGGGTTGTTGTCGGTCAGCACGTACCCGGCCTGGTAGAGCGCGGTGGTCAGACCGGCCTCACCGATCACGTACGCGGTGCCGCCGGGGCGCTGGCCCTTGAGGAACTTGGCCGTCGCCAGCGCCGAGGTCCAGATGCACTCCTCCGGCACCTCCAGGCCCATCCCGGCCAGGCGGGCGCTCAGGTCGCGCGGGGTGTAGATCGAGTTGTTGGTGAGCACCAGGAACGGCTTGCCGGACTCGCGCAGGCGCGCGATGAACTCCTTCGCGCCGGGGATCGGGGTGCCCTCGTGGATGAGGACACCGTCCATGTCGGTCAGCCAGGACTCGATGGGCTTGCGGTCTGCCACGTGCGTGTCTCCCGAAGTCGTGCGGTGGCCGTACGGCGTGCGGTGGCCGTACGGGATTTGCTCTCGCCCCACCGCCGGACACGCCGGTCGGCCGGGGTACTGCCGGCTGCCCCAACACCCTCAGCCTAATCCGCACGCCTGCCCGACGGCAGCACCGCCCGCCCACCGGACACGCCCCGCCGCACCCCGCCGCGAGCCCGGCCGATGCCCACCCGGGGCCGGACCCGCATCCTCAACGGCTCCTTAAATCGCCCCTAGTCAGAGCTGATTTCACGTCAACTCACCTACCCCACACGGCTAGCGTCCCTCTCAGGCCGCCCCCGAAGGCCCACCCTCGAAGCCGTACCAGGAGCCCCGACATGCGCCGTCCCGTCACCGCCCTCGCCGTCCTGCTCGCCGCGACCGCCGCCGTCACCGCCTCGGGCAGCGGCGCCGCATACGCCCACGGCTCGATGCAGAACCCCCTCAGCCGGCTGGAGGGCTGCTACCTGGAGGGCCCGGAGCACCCCGTCACGGCCGCCTGCCAGGCCGCCGTGGCGGCCGGCGGGACGGCGCCGTTCTACGACTGGATGAGCCTGCGGATCGGCGACGCGGCCGGGCGCCACCGCGAGCTGATCCCGGACGGGCAGCTCTGCAGCGCCGGCCAGGCCGCCTACCGCGGGCTCGACCTCCCGCGCGCCGACTGGCCCGCCACCAACCTGCCGGCCGGCGCCGACTACACCTTCCGCTTCCGGGCCACCGCCCCGCACCGCGGCACCTTCCAGCTCTACCTCACCAACGCCCACTACTCCCCCACCAAGCCGCTGACCTGGGCCGATCTGGACGCCGCCCCCTTCCTGACGGTCACCGACCCCCAGCTGAGCGAGGGTCAGTACCTGCTCCCCGGCCGCCTCCCGGCCGGCCGGACCGGCCGTCAGCTGCTCTACGCGATCTGGCAGCGCTCCGACAGCCCCGAGGCGTTCTACTCCTGCTCCGACGTGGTCTTCGACGGCTCCGGCAGCACCGGCGGCACGGCTCCCGTCCCCAGCACCCCGCCCACCATGAACCACTCCCACCCGGCCACCACCCCGAGCCCGGCGCAGCCCGCAGCGCAGCCCCCGGCGCAGTCCCCGGCGCAGCAGGCCACCCCTTCCCACGCCGCCCTGGCCAACGCGAGCCTCCCGGGCAGCACCACCACACCGAGCCGCACGCCCGCGCCCAAGCCCGCCACCGCCCCGGACGGCACCCCCGTCGCCGCCAGCCTGGCCCAGACCGGCACCGGCCGGGCCACCATCCTGGTCAGCGCCGTCGGCACCGCCTTCGTGCTGGCCGGGGCCGCCACCGCCTTTCTCCAGCGCCGCCGCCACGCGGCCGGTGCGCACGCCCGCCGCACCGGCGGCGCCCACGCCCGCTGACGGCTCCCCGCGACGCCCGCGCCCACCGACCGCGCCGGCGGGCGGCCGCGTGATTGAGTGGGGCCATGAGCACCGAGCCCCGCACCCCGTTCCGCGTCGGACTGATCGGCTACGGCCTGGCCGGGTCCGCCTTCCATGCCCCGCTGATCGCCGCCACCCCCGGGCTGCGGCTGGACGCGGTGGTCACCGCCAACCCCGACCGCCGCGCCCAGCTGCACCAGGAGCACCCGGACGCCCGCCCGCTGGACACCCCCGGCGACCTCTTCGACCAGGCCGACCGGCTCGACCTGGTGGTGGTCGCCTCCCCGAACCGCACCCACCTCCCGCTGGCCCGGGCCGCGCTGGAGGCCGGCCTGGCCGTGGTGGTGGACAAGCCGCTGGCCGGCACCGCCGCCGAGGCCGCCGAGCTCTGCGCGCTCGCCGAGCGCACCGGCACCCTGCTGTCGGTCTTCCAGAACCGCCGCTGGGACGGCGACTTCCTCACCGCCCGCCGCCTGATCACCGAGGGCGCGCTCGGGCGGGTGCACCGGTTCGAGTCCCGGTTCGAGCGCTTCCGGCCGAAGCCCAAGGCCGGCTGGCGCGAGCTGGCCGACCCGGCCGAGGTGGGCGGCACGCTCTACGACCTCGGCAGCCACCTGGTCGACCAGGCGCTCGCCCTGTTCGGCCCGGTCGACTCGGTCTACGCCGAGATCGACGTCCGACGGGACGGCGCGGTGGTGGACGACGACGCCTTCCTCGCGCTCACCCACGCCTCGGGCGTCCGCTCGCACCTGTGGACCAGCGCGCTCGCCCCGCTCGGCGGCCCGCGCCTGCGGGTGCTCGGCGACGCCGCCGGCTACGTGAAGTTCGGCATGGACCCGCAGGAGTCCGACCTGCGCAGCGGCCGCCGCCCCGGCGACGGACTGCCCTGGGGCGCCGACGACCAGGCCGCGTACGGCACCCTCGGCACCGACGAGGCCGCCACCCGGCTGACCACCGACCCCGGCGACTACCCCGCCTACTACGCCGGCATCGCCCACTCACTGCTCACCCGCACCCCGCCGCCGGTCGACCCGCGGGACGCCGTGGCCACCCTCGCCGTGCTCGAGGCGGCCCGCGGCTCGGCCGCCACCGGCACGGTGGTGCGACTCTGACCCCGGCCGAGTCCGGCCCGCTCGGATCGGCCCCGGCCGGATCGGCCCCGGTCGGATCCGGGCAGCTCGGATCCGGGCAGCTCGGAATCTGACGGAGCCCGTCCCGGTTGCGGCACTCAGGGGAAAGTCAGGGTGTCGCAACCGAGGGACGTGCGCCTACGATGCGGACGTGGCCGTGAGTTCGGTCCCGTCAGTCGTCAGCCGTCCACCGTCAGCCGGAGAGGAGCAGCCCTCGTGTTCGTGGTCGTCGCCGCGCTGCTCGGGCTGTTCCGGGTGCTGACGGGTGAGCTCGTGGTGAGCCCCGCCGGGCTGACGATGGTGGCTGCGGCCGCGGCGCTGGTGCTGGTCGCCGGGGTCGCCGCCGCCACGTTGGCCACGGCGCGGGTGCTCGGGGCCCGGGCGCCCGCCTTCGTGCGGAGCGGGACACTCCGCCGCCACGCCTTCCGCACGGCCTTCCTGCCGCAGCGCGACCCGGACGCCCGGGGCCGCCGGCGCCCCAGGGCACCCGGCGCCGCCCCGGCGGCCGCGTAACCCGCAGGTCGAGCCCCCGGTCACCGGAGTGACGGTCACCGGCCCCACGGTCGGCGACCCAGGTCACTCTGACCTCCCACGCACGTGTTCGCGCTCACATCCCCGCATTGTTCGCGCTCACGTTCCACCCGTGTTCACGCTCACACTTCGCCCCATGTGCGCGCTCACATCCGCGTGACCAGCTCGCATTCCTGCCCCACCCCGGCCGCCCTCCGACGCCGTGCGACCCACTCGTCTCCCGAGACCCCCGGAGGGCTCACCCCATGTCGCTGTTCGCCGTGCTCGACCCCGCCGTCCGCCTGGCCCACCAGGTGGTGGCCGGCCTCGCCCAGGTCGTCCCGACCGCCCTGGCGATCGTGCTGTTCACCGCCGCCGTCCGGCTGGCCCTGCACCCGCTGGCCCGCTCCGCCGCCCGGGCCGAGAAGACCCGGACCCGGCTGGCCCCCAAGGTCGCCGCTCTGCAGAAGAAGCACGGCAAGGACCCGGAGCGCCTCCGCACCGCCCTCGCCGAGCTGTACCGCGCCGAGCAGGCCTCCCCCTTCGCGGGCTTCCTGCCGCTCCTGGTCCAGCTGCCGTTCTTCTCGGTGATGTACCGCCTCTTCACCACCCCGAACGACCTGCTCGGCCACACCCTGTTCGGCGTCCCGCTCGGCCTGCACGTGGGCTCGGCCCACGGCCCGGCCCAGTGGCTGGTCTTCGCCGCCCTGTACGCGGCCCTGGCCGGCGTCGGCTACGTCGGCTTCCGCCGCGCCCGCCGGGCCGCCGCCCAGGCCAAGGCCCAGGGCACCACCCCGCTCCCGGGCACCGACCTGATGTCCTACCTGGCCTTCGGCACCGTGCTCTTCGCCGCCCTCGTCCCGCTCGCGGCCGGCCTCTACCTGCTCACCACCACGGCCTGGACGGCCGCCGAGCGCGCCCTGCTGCACGGCGACGTGGACGTGAAGCAGCTGTTGAACCCCCACCGGCGCGGGGCACTGCACTGAGCGACCTACTCGCCCGCCTTGGCCGCCAGTATCTGAGCCTGCGCTTGCGCGAGCGTGAGGGTGCCGTTGCACACGGCGGTGTGCAGGCGAGTTTCGACGACGTCGTCCCGAGCGGCCCGGCCGCTCGGCACCGGCCGCAGGTTGGCCAGGTCCATCGGTGCGCCGCCGAGCTCCAACGGCACGATGTGGTCCTCCTCGTAGTGCGACGGGTCCTGGTCGGCCCTGCCCGAGGCCGCGAGTTGCCCGATCTTGAGCGCGTCCGTGTAGGAGACGGGCGGACGGACGGTCGCGGTCCAGCCGGCCACGCAGATCGTCGACCTGATGGTGGTCTGCGTGACGGCCGGGTTGAGGCTGCCGCCCCCGGCGGCAGGAGCGGTGGGAGCGGTGGGAGTGGTGGGCCCGCCTCCCGTTCCGGTCAGGTGCACCGAGGCACCGGTGATCTCACCGTTCACGACGGTGTACGAGCCCGCGTAGTCGGCGCTGGTCCCGTCGCTGTGCTCGGCATGGAGCCGGACGTTCACGGTGTTGCCCTGGACACCGTCCACGAGGAGGGTGTCGGCGGTCGTGCCCGCGAAGCCGTCCGCGAAGGTGGCGTAGTCGGCCGCCAGGTTCTCGCCCCCCAGGGCCCAAGCCGCCCGGTAGTCACCGGCGTTGATCGCGGCGTAGTACTGGCGGACCACCGTGGCCGCATCGGCCGCGGCACGCGTGGTGGGCGTAGCCGGAGCGGCGGGGGTGGCGGGAGCGGCAGGGACGGCGGGGACGGCGGGGGCGGAAGGCGAGCTGACGGAAGGGACGGACGACGGCGCGGGGACCGACGGTGACACCGGGACCGAGGACGGCGCGGGGACGGCCGGTGGCGTGGCCGGGTGCTGTGCGCCCAACACACCCGGCGTACCGGAGGTATTCGGCGCACCCGATGTACCGGACGTACCCGGCGCACCCGCCCCGCCGCAGGCGGCAAGCAGCGCCAACGCGGCCGCCCCGAGCCCGGATCGCAGCCTGGAGGCTCTCATGGCCACCTCCCGGAGGGGTTGTGGGCCACACCACCAGTCTGCGCTCCGAAGCTCTCCGCAGCCCGCCGCAGCTCGCCGCAGCACCGCCAGAGCGCTCCGCAGCCCGCCTCGCCCGGCCGTCAGGCCCGGGGCCAGGCCAGCCCTGGCGGCAGGCCAGCCCTGGCGTCAGGGCACCTCTGGCGCCAGATCAGCCCTTGCGTCAGGTCAGCCCTGGCGCCAAGCCGCCAGGTAGGAGTCGATCTCGCCGGTCAGGCGGGCCTTGCCCGGGGCGTCGAGGAAGGAGGCTTCCACGGCGTTCCGGGCCAGGCCGGCCACGCCCGACTCGTCCAGGCCGAGCAGGCGGGCGGCAACCGCGTACTCGGTGTTGAGGTCGGTGCCGAACATCGGCGGGTCGTCGCTGTTGACGGTGACCAGCAGGCCGGCGTCCACCATCTGCTTGATGGGGTGCTCCTCCAGCCGCTCGACCACCCGGGTGGCGAGGTTGGAGGTCGGGCAGACCTCCAGCGCGATGCGGTGCTCGCCGAGGTGGTCCATCAGGGCCGGGTCCTTGACCGACTGGGTGCCGTGGCCGATCCGCTCGGCGCCGAGCACCCGCAGGGCGTCCCAGACCGTCTCCGGCCCGGTGGACTCGCCCGCGTGCGGGACGCTGTGCAGGCCGGCCGCCCGGGCCCGGTCGAAGTACGGCTTGAACTGCGGGCGCGGCACGCCGATCTCGGGGCCGCCGAGGCCGAAGCTGACCAGGCCCTCGGGGGCCAGGTCGACGGCCAGCCGGGCCGTCTCCTCGGCGGCGGCCAGCCCGGCCTCGCCGGGGATGTCGAAGCACCAGCGCAGCACCACGCCGAAGTCCTTCTCGGCCGACTTCCGGGCGTCCTCGATCGCCTCCATGAAGGCCACGTCCGGGATGCCCCGGTTGGTGGAGGAGTACGGCGTGACGGTCAGCTCGGCGTAGCGGATCTGCTGCCGGGCCATGTCCTCGGCCACGCCGTAGGTGAGCGCCCGCACGTCCTCGGCGTCGCGGATCAGGTCGACCACGCTCAGGTAGACCTCGATGAAGTGCGCGAAGTCGGTGAAGGTGAAGTACTCGGCGAGCGCCGCAGGATCGGTCGGCACCTTCGACCGGCCCTCGTAGCGGGCGGCCAGCTCGGCCACCACCCGGGGCGAGGCGGAGCCCACGTGGTGCACGTGCAGCTCGGCCTTGGGCATCCCGGCGATGAACGCCTCGATCCCCCGCGTACCCGTCTCCAGACCAGACACCCCAGCACTCCTTCGTCCGTAGCTCCAGCAGCCGACTCCGCATCATGCCACGCCCCGGGCGCCCACCCGTCTACGCGCGTCCGACACCACGGACGGCCGACGTCACCCCGCAGACCGGCTACCCGCAGACCGGCTACCCGCCCAGCGCCACCGCCACGGTGTGGATGAGCAGGCCGGCCAGCGCACCGACCACCGTGCCGTTGATCCGGATGAACTGGAGGTCGCGGCCCACGTTGGCCTCGATCTTGCGGGAGGCGTCGGCGGCGTCCCAGCCGGCCACGGTGTCCGAGATCAGGGCGGTGATCTCGGAGCGGTAGGTCTCCACCACGTACTGGGCGGCGTCCTGGAGCCAGCCGTCGGTCTTCGACTGAAGCTTGGCGTCGGTGGCCAGCCGCTGCCCGAAGGAGCGCAGGCCGTCCCGGATCCGGCGGCGCAGCTCGCTCTGCTCGTCCTCGGCGGCGGAGACCACCAGCTGCCGGACGGCCGTCCAGGAGGAGGCGATCAGCTCCTGCACCTCCGCCCGCTCCAGCAGGTCGTTCTTGGCCCGTTCCACCCGGGCGATGGTCGCCGGGTCCTGCTGGAGCTCGGTGGCGAAGTCGCCGAGGAACTTGTCCACGGCGCCGCGGGCGGCGTGCAGCTGGTCGTCCCGGACGTCGGTGACGAAGCGGAGCAGCTCCTTGTAGACGCGTTCGCCGACCTGGTGGTCGAGGAAGCGCGGGGTCCAGCCGGGGGTCTTCTGGGTGACCCGGCGCACCACGTCCTCGTGGTTGGCCACCAGCCAGTCGTGCGCGCGGACCACCACCAGGTCGACCACCCCGCGGTGGCCGCCGTCGGCGACCACCTTGCCGAGCAGCCGCCCGGCCGGTTCGGCCACCGAGGTGGCGGCGGCCCGGCGGGTGACGGCCTCGCTCACCACGGCCTGCACGTCCTCGTCGCGCAGCACCGCGAGCACCCCGCGCAGCGCGGCGGCCGCCTCGGTGGTGACGCGTTCGGCGCTGCCGGGGGCGGCCAGCCACTCGCCGAGCCGGCGGGCGATGCCGATCCGGGCCAAGCGGTCCCGGACCACCGGGGCGGAGAGGAAGTTGTCGCCGACGAAGTCGCCCAGCGAGCGGCCGAAGGCGTCCTTCTTGGTCGGGATGATCGCGGTGTGCGGGATCGGCAGCCCGAACGGCCGCCGGAACAGCGCGGTGACGGCGAACCAGTCGGCCAGCGCGCCGACCATCCCCGCCTCGGCGGCGGCCGCCACGTACCCGGCCCAGGCCCCGGCCCCCGCCGCCTTGGCCCAGGTGGCCAGCGCGAAGACCAGCGTCGCGAAGGCCAGCAGCCCGGTGGCGATCCGCTTCATCCGGCGGACGCCCCGGGTCTTCGCCTGGTCGGCCTCGGTGAAGCTCACCCCAGCCCCGGGTCGGGCTCGACCGGCCCCGGAAGCGGTCGAGCCCACCGGTCCGTTCTTCGTATCGACACTCACCCCGACAGTCTGCCCCGCCGGGCCGCCCGAACGGTTCAGCCCCAAGGCTGACTCAACCCTGAGATGTAGATCCGTGGGCGAATGCGGGTGCCCGCCGACCCCTACGACGGATGGATGTGGTCCGTGCGGTCCGCGTGACAACGTTCCAGCTGACGGAAGATCAGTGACCGATCCTGGGGAGGACCCGTGACCACCACACCGACCACCAGCCGCGAGGCCCTGTCACGCCGCCGCCTGCTGGGCACCGCCCTGACCGTCGGCGCGGCCGGCGCGGTGGGCGCCGCCCTGCCACTCGCCACCACCACCCCCGCCCGCGCCGCCACCGCCCCCGCCGCAACCGCCCCCGCCCGGGCCGCCACCACCCCCGCCCGGTCTGCCGCCGCCACCGCCACGGGCTCCCCGTTCGCCCTGCCCGAGCCCACCGGCCCGCACCCGGTCGGCACGGTCGAGCTGGAGCTGGTCGACGGCTCCCGCCCGGACCCGGACAACCCCGGCCGGTTCCGCCGGCTGATGGCCAGCGTCTGGTACCCGGCCCGTGGCGACGTCGACCGCTACCCGCTCGCTCCCTGGATGCACCCCGACCTGCTGCGGGTCTTCCTCGCCGACGGCGGCTACCCGGCCGACCTCGTCGGTCCGCTGACCTCCGGTCACCTGGGCGCCCCGGTGCACCGCACCGGCCGGGGCCTGCCGGTGGTCCTGTTCTCGCACGGCGCGCACGACCACCGCGCCGACCACACGGTCATCGTGCAGGAGCTCGCCAGCCACGGCTTCGCCGTGGTCACGGTCGACCACACCTGGGACGCGTACAGCCGCCTGCCCGACGGCCGCCTCCTCACCCCGGTCTTCGACCGGCAGCACATGATGGGCCCGAAGGAATTCGCGGCCGACCTGCACTTCCTCGTCGACTGCGTCGAGCAGCTCGCCGCCGGGCAGAACCCCGACGCCGAGCGGCGCCCGCTCCCGGCCGGGCTCACCGAGGCGCTGGACGCCTCCCGCATCGGCGCCTTCGGCTGGTCCAAGGGCGGCACCGCCACCGCCTACGCCATGCTCGGCGACCAGCGCATCAAGGCCGGCCTGAGCCTGGACGCCCCGATGCAGCCCCTCATCACCGCCGACCTCGACCGGCCGTTCCTGATGATGACCGCCAGCTTCCCGCGCGCCCAGGACCCGGCGGCCGAGCAGTTCTGGGGCCACCTCAAGGGCTGGCGCCTCAACGTCCAGGCCGAGGGCGCCGTCCACAGCTCCTACGGCGACACCGAGGTGTTCGTGGCCCAGGCCGCCACTCTGCTCGGAATCAGCCCCGACCAGGTACCGGAGCTGATCGGCACCATCGACCCGGCCCGCGCCGTGAGGATCCAGCAGGCGTACCCGCTCGCCTTCTTCGGCCGGCACCTGTGCGGCCACCGCTCTCGCCTGCTCGACGGCCCGTCCCGCGACTTCCCGGAGGTGACCTACCTGCCCTGACCCCCGCCGCCGAGCACCAGGTGCCGCACGCCGCCCCACCGCGCCGGATCCGTGCACCGCCGCCCGTCCAGGAAGACCCGCACCCCCGGCAGGTCGGCCGGCTCCAGCGAGCGGTACTCGGGGTGGTCGGCCTGCAGCACCGCCGCCACCGCCGGCTCGCCTCGGTACGGCGGCAGCCCGAGCGCCGCCAGCTCCGCCGCCGAGTACAGCGGATCGCTCACCCACGGCTGCGCCCCGGCCGCCCGCAGCGCCTCGACCAGGGGGAAGACGCCCGAGTACGCGGTCTCCTTGACCCCGCCCCGGTAGGCCGCGCCGAGCACCCGCACGCCCACCCCCGCCAGCGAGCCGCCGAGGGCGCCCGCGAGCAGCCCGGCCGCGTACGCGGGGACGGTCTCGTTGGCCTCCCGAGCGGCGCGGACCACCGTGGCGGCCGGGTCGTTCCAGAGGTAGAGCCGGGGGTAGACCGGGATGCAGTGGCCGCCGACCGCGATGCCGGGGCGGTGCAGGTGGCTGTAGGGCTGCGAGTTGCAGGCCTCGATCACCTCGGCCAGGTCGACCCCGCACCGGTCGGCGTACCGGGCGTACTGGTTGACCAGGGCGATGTTGACGTCCCGGTAGGTGGTCTCGGCCAGCTTGGCGAACTCGGCCGCCTCGGCCGAGCCGAGCGCCCAGACGCCGTTCTCGCGTTCCAGGTCGGGCCGGGGGTCGAAGTCGAGCACGGCCCGGTAGAACTCCACGCCCTGCCGGGTCGAGCGGGCGTCGATCCCGCCGACCAGCTTGGGGTAGCGCCGCAGGTCGGCGAAGACCCGGCCGGTGCGCACCCGTTCGGGGCTGAAGACCAGCCCGAAGTCGCGGCCGGCCACCAGGCCGGAGCCCTGCTCCAGGCGGTGCGCCCAGCGGCTGCGGGTGGTGCCCACCGGCAGGGTGGTCTCGTACGCGACCAGGGTGCCCCGGCGCAGCCCGGCGGCCACGGCGTCGGTGGCGGAGTCGAGCAGGGTGAAGTCGGGGGTGCCGTCGGCCGCGGTGACCAGCGGGACGACCAGCACCACGGCCTCGGCCCGGTCCACGGCGCGGGTGGTGTCGGTGGTGGCGGTCAGCCGCCCCTCGGCCACCACCCGCTTGAGCCGCTCGTCCAGCTCGGCCTCCCGGGGGAAGGGCGGGCGCCCCTCGTTGACGGCCGCCACCACCCCGGGCGCGCAGTCCGCACCGGTGACCCGGTGGCCCTTGGCGGCGAACTGCACCGCGAGCGGCAGACCGAGCTTGCCCAGCCCGACCACACAGATGTCCATCTCAGTTCCTTCGATCAGCGCCCGCGGGCCACGCTGCCCACGGGCCTCCCTGCCCCGGCGTCGGGGCCTGGCATCAGTGCCCCGGTGTCAGTGCCCCGGCGTCAGCGCGTCCCGGGCAGCCGGCGGCTCGGCGAACACCCAGTCCGGCAGCGCGAGCCGGCGGTTGCGGAAGAGCGGGTACGCGGCGTGGCCGTCCCGGATCGGCGGGCTGCCGTGGGCGAGCTCGTACTGGACCAGCCCCTGCAGCGCGGCGAGCCGGCCCTGGGCGGCGAGCACCAGCCGCAGGCGGTCGGCCACCTGCAGCCCGGCCAGCAGCTCCCGGTGGGCGTACGCCCGGACCAGGTGGCCCACCCCGGTGCAGACCCGCTGCCGCACGGCCGGGTCGAGCTCGAAGAGCGGGGCCTGGAGCAGCTGGGGCAGCTCCCAGCCGAAGTGGCGGGCCCGGATGGCGTCGCGCTGCGGGCCGGGGGCGGTGAGCCGCTCGACCACCTCCTGGACGGCGCCGATGCCGTGCAGCCGCTCCAGCGGGCGGGCCCGCTGGGTGACGTTGCCGCCGTCGGCGCGCCGCACCAGGTGGTAGTAGTCGTAGTCGGCCAGCACCGAGACCCGGCGGGCCCGCAGCAGTGCCTCCAGCGTGAACGGCTGGTCGGAGTGGACCGGCAGGTCCTCGCGGCGGTGCAGGCCGCGCAGCAGGGAGCGGCGGAAGAGCTTGGTGTCGGCCAGGGCCCAGGCGAGGGCGGAGTCGGTGAAGCCCACCTCGCGGGCCGTCCGGGCGAAGATGCCCTGCGGCACCAGCCGCCCGTTCTCGCCGACCTGCCGGGGCACCACCACGTCGGCGTCCCAGCCGTCGGCGGCTGCCACCAGCCGTGCCAGGGCCTGCGGGCCGAGCCAGTCGTCGGCGCCCAGGTAGAGCACGTACCGCCCGCGCGCCAGCGCCGTCCCCCGGTTGGTGGGCACGGCCGGCCCGCCGGAGTTGGCCTGCCTGCGCAGGGTGAACAGCCCCGGATGCGCCTCGGCGTACCGCCGCAGCTCAGCCCCGCTGCCGTCGGTGGAGCCGTCGTCGACGGCGACCACCTCCATCCGGGCGGGCCCGATGCTCTGCCCCACCAGCGAGTCCAGACAGGCCGTCAGGTACGGCATGGTGTTGTACACCGCGATCACCACACTGACGTCCGGCACCCCGGAGGCTCCCGGCGCGGGGCGGGCGGCGGGCAGGGCGGCGAGGCGGTTCGGTGTCACACGGTGTCAACTACGGTTGCCGCCCGAGGGTTACGCAGCCCGGGTGAGGAGCCGCACCCGCTAAAGGCCCTCCGTGTACATCCGGGCGATCACGTCCTCGATGGCGGGCTCCTGCAGCGAGAGGTCGAGCAGCGGGTACCCGGCCGCGACCGCCGAGACGATCGGCGCGGCGCTGGCCTGGTTGGGGAAGGCCAGCCACTGCCGGGGGCCCTCGACCCGGACCACCCGGGCGCCGGGCACCTCGATCGGCGGGCGGGGTTCGGCGAGGTCGACCACCAGGGTGCGTTCGCTCTCGCCGGTGGCGTGCAGGCCCTCCAGGCCGCCGTCGTAGACCAGGTGGCCGTGGTCGATCACCATAACCCGGCCGCAGAGCTGCTCGATGTCGGTGAGGTCGTGGGTGGTGAGCAGCACGGTGGTCTTCTGCTCGGTGTTGACCTCGCGCAGGAAGTCGCGGACCCGGCTCTTGCTGATCACGTCCAGACCGATGGTGGGCTCGTCCAGGTAGAGCACCTGCGGGTCGTGCAGCAACGCCGCCGCGAGGTCGCCGCGCATCCGCTGACCGAGCGACAGCTGCCGCACGGGGGTGTCGAGCAGCCCGCCGAGGTCGAGCAGCTCGACGCAGCGGTCCAGGTTGCCCCGGTAGCGGGCCTCAGGGAGGCGGTAGATCCGGCGGGCCAGCTCGAAGGAGTCGCGCAGCGGCAGGTCCCACCAGAGGGTGGTGCGCTGGCCGAAGACCACGCCGATCCGGCGGGCCAGCGCGGTGCGGTCCCGGGCCGGGTCGACCCCGGCCACGCGCAGCCGACCGGCGGAGGGCACCAGGATGCCGGTGAGCATCTTGATCGTGGTGGACTTGCCGGCGCCGTTGGGGCCGATGTACCCGACGCACTCGCCGGCCTCCACGGTGAAGCTCAGCCCGTCCACGGCCCGCACCTCGCGCCGCTCGCGCCGCAGCCGCCCGGTCTTGGCGCGCACGGTGAACGTCCGGTGGACGTCCTCGACCTCGATCAGTGCCACGCGTCGGTCCTTTCCGTGGAGGGTCTCAGCTGCCGGTGCCCCGGTAGGCCCGCAGGCCGCGCCGCCAGACCAGCCCGGCCGCGGCGCAGGCGAGCACGGCGGCGACCGGGGAGGCGTACTGGAAGGCGGTGGGCAGGCCGAGCGGGTCGGGGTGGCCGAGGATGTGCAGGGCGGGCAGCCAGTTGACGAAGGCCAGCGGGACGCCGAAGACGGCGCCGGCCACCAGCTCCTTGGCGAAGATGGTCGGCGGGTAGTGCAGCAGGGTGGCGCCGCCGTAGGTGAAGGAGTTCTGGATCTCGCCGACCTGGCCCCACCAGAACTGCAGGCTGGCGAAGCCGACGAAGACGGCGCAGAAGATCGCGGTGCCGCAGACCAGGATCACCGGCACCAGCAGCAGCCGGCTCGCCGTCCACTGCACCGGCAGCCGCTGCAGGGCCCAGCCGAGCACCAGCACCGACTGGATCGGCCGGGCCACCCGGCGCGGCGAGAAGCGCTCGGCGCAGAGCTGGGCCAGCGCGGGGGCCGGCCGGATCAGCACGGTGTCCAGCGTGCCGGCCCGGACGCGGTCGCCGAGCGCGTCGATGCTGCCGACCAGCATGTTGGCGGCGCCCAGGCAGAAGGTGGAGGTGCCGTACAGGAAGGCGAGGTCGGGCAGCGCCCAGCCGCCGAGCTGGTCGGTGTGCTGGAACATCAGCAGGATCACCACGAAGTCCAGCGAGCTGACGGCCAGCGAGGCGAGCAGCAGCAGGGCGAAGGAGGCCCGGTAGCTCAGCGCGGCCTTGGTCCACATCCCGGCGATCAGCCACCAGCAGCGCAGGGCCCACCAGACCCGCCGGGGCAGCGACTCACGGACCAGGAGCACGGGCTCAGCCACCCTGCACCACCACCTTGCGGGTGGCCAGCCCCTGCACCAGCCGGCCGAGCAGCAGCAGTGCCACCGCCCAGCCGAGCTGGAAGCCCAGCGCCGCCGCGGCGGCGCCGCCGGTGCGGCGCTCCAGCAGGATGTCGGCGGGCAGCTGGATCAGCGCCGCCCAGGGCAGCACGGGGGCGACGGCGCCGAGCAGGCCGGGGAAGAGCGTGATCGGCAGCAGCATGCCGGAGAAGAACATCGAGACCACCAGGGCCAGGGAGCGGATGCCGTCGGAGTCGTGCAGCCAGAAGCCGGTGAGCGAGACCAGGAAGCGCAGGCCGAAGCTGACCACCACGGCGAGGGTGACCGAGAGCAGGAAGAGCGCCCAGACCCGCGGGTCGGTGGGCAGCCGGGTGCGGTAGACGGCCATCCCGACCAGGGTGGGCGCCACGCCCCGGGCGAAGAGCTGGAAGGCGGCCCGGCCGAGGTCGGTGGCCAGCCACCAGAGCTGGAAGTCGACCGGGCGGTAGAGGTCGATGGCGATGTCACCGGTGCGGAACCGCTCCTGGAGGTCGTCCTGGAAGCCGCCGCCCCAGACCGCCACGGTGACCAGCAGCGCCTGGCTGATCCAGATGTAGGTGACGGCCTGCCGGGCGTCGTAGCCGCCGAGGCCGGGGCGGGCGTGCCAGAGCGCGAGGAAGGTGGAGGCGAGGATGAGGCCGAAGACGGAGTTGGTGAAGACCCCGGCGAGGGTGGCTCCCCGGTAGGTGGCGAACCGGCGGAACGAGCCGGCGGCGACGGCCAGGTAGAGCCGCGCGGCACCCATCGAGTCTCCTTGTCGACACATGAGCCCGGCGCTCGCCACCCCGGCCCCCCGGAAAGTCACCCGACCCTAGCGGCAGGACGGCTGATGGGGCATCGGTTTTCCGCTCCCCCTCCCCCCGAATACGGACGAACTGACTCATAATCACTCCCATGAACGAGGAGCCCCCAGACCGGCAACCCGAGGCCGCCCCCGACAGCCGGGACGGCTCCGCCCCCGACCTGGAGGCGGAGGACCGCACCGAGGGCTCCCGCCGCGACCGCCACCGCGCCAAGCGGGCCGCCCGCAAGGGCCGCCGCCGGGCGATGCCCTGGTGGCGCCGGGTGGTGCCCACCTGGCGGATGGTGGTCGGCGCCCTGCTCGGCCTGCTGCTGCTCGGCATCGCGGCCTTCGTGACGCTCTACCTCACCGTCTCGGTGCCCGACCCGAACGCCCACGCGGTGGCCCAGAGCAACGTCTACTACTACGCCGACGGCACCACCGAGCTGGCCCGCACCGGCTCGGTCAACCGCGAGGACGTGCCGATCCGGCAGATCCCGCTGGACACCCAGCACGCGGTGGTCTCCGCCGAGGACCGCAGCTTCTACCGCAACAAGGGCGTGGACCTGCGCGGCATGATCCGCGCGGCCTGGAACAGCGCCACCGGCAAGGGCCTGCAGGGCGGCTCCACCATCACCCAGCAGTACGTGAAGAACTTCTACCTGACCCAGGAGCAGACCTACACCCGCAAGATCAAGGAGTTCTTCATCGCCCTCAAGGTGGACCAGCAGGAGAGCAAGGAGGACATCCTCGCGGGCTACCTCAACACCAGCTACTTCGGCCGCGGCGCGTACGGCATCCAGACCGCCGCCAACGCCTACTACGGCGTGGACGTCTCCCGGCTGACCCTCCCCCAGGGCGCCTACCTGGCCACCCTGCTGCAGGCCCCGAGCGCCTACGACGTGAAGAACACCAGCGCGGCCGGCCGGGCCAGGGCGATGGCCCGGTGGAACTACGTGCTGGACGGCATGGTCTCGCTCGGCTTCCTGGACGCGAACGCCCGGGCCGCCGTCACCTTCCCCGAGCCGCTCGACCCGCAGCCGGTCAAGGGTCTCAGCGGCCAGGCCGGCTACCTGGTGGACATCGCCGACGACTACCTGGCCGCCACCGGGGTGCTGGACACCGCCACCCTCAAGTCCGGCGGCTGGAAGATCACCACCACCTTCGACAAGGGCAAGCAGGACTCCTTCGTGGCCGCCGTCAAGGACGAGCTGACCTCCGAGCTGGACACCTCGGCCCGGCCCAGGACCGACACCGACGTGCGGGTCTCCGGCGCCTCGGTCGAGCCCGGCACCGGCCGGGTGGTGGCCGTCTACGGCGGGCCGGACTACGCCACCCAGCCGTTCAACGACGCCACCCGCGAGGACAACCAGGTCGGCTCCACCTTCAAGCCGATCGACCTGGTCGCCGGGCTGAACGGCCGGCACACCACCCAGGACGGCCGGGTGATCACCACCCAGACCACCTACGACGGCACCAGCCGCCGCCCGGTGGTCGGCGGCCCCACCGCCTACGCGCCGCCGAACGAGGACGACGTGGACTACGGCACCATCACGCTCCGGTACGCGATGCAGAAGTCGGTCAACTCGGTCTACGCCCAGGAGGGCGTGGACGCCGGCCTGGCGAACGTGCGGGCCACCGCCGTCAAGCTCGGCCTGCCCGACTCGATCGACGGCATGACCGCCTCCAACACCTCGATGACGCTCGGCACCGCCACCCCCAGCGCCCTCGACCTGGCCTCGGTCTACGCGACCCTGGCCAACCACGGGCAGCACCTGGCGCCCTGGTCGGTGCTCAAGCTGGAGAAGCCCGGCGCCGAGGACGTGCCCAAGCTGCCCGAGCACCAGGCCACCGAGGCCGTGGCGCGCAGCGCGGCCGACTCGGTCACCGACGTGCTGGAGGACGTGGTGACCAGCGGCACCGGCACCGCCGCGCTGCGGCTGAACCGCCCGGCGGCCGGCAAGACCGGCACCACCGACAACAACCTCTCCGCCTGGTTCGCCGGCTACACGCCCGAACTCGCCACCGCCGTCGGCCTGTTCCGGGAGAACCCGAAGACCCACGCCAAGGAGTCGCTGGCCGGCACCGCCGGGTACTCCCGGATCAACGGCGGCGCCTTCCCCACCGCGATCTGGACCAGCTACATGCGCGGCGCGCTGCGCGGCACCGGGATCCAGCAGTTCGACCTCGCCCCCGGTAGCAGCGTGACCCAGCCCGCTTCCCCGACCGCCACCGCCTCGGCGAGCGCCACCGCCTCCGGCTCGCCCTCCCCCTTCACCACCCCCAGCCCGACGCCCACCCCGAGCCCCACCCGCTCGCCCTCCCCGTTCGCCACCCCGAGCCCCAGCCCGTCCCGCAGCAGGACCCCCTCGCCCAGCCCCTCGCCCGCCGGCTCGCCGCCGGCGGAATCCCCGGGGATCAGCATCCCCAGCGCCACCACCGGCCCGTCCTGACCCCGGCACCACCGCTGACCGACCGTCAACTGACATGGTCTCAACCACTCCCCGGGAAGTCCCTCCGGAGCCCACCGCCCGGGCGCTAGCCTCGGCCGGTACACGCCACGGCGGCCCCTGGCCGCCCGGACGGACGGGGAGCAGTGGTGAGCACGCGGCTGGCGTTCGGCGTCCTGGGCCCGGTCCGGATCTGGACGGACGAGGGCGAGCTCGGCGTGTCCGCCGTGAAGCTGCGCAGCCTGCTGGCCCTGCTGGTGCTGCGCGCCGGCACGGCGGTGCCGGTGGACGAGTTGTACGAGGTCGCCTGGGAGGGCAGCCCGCCCGGGCGGGCCCGGGCCGCGCTGCACACCGCGATGACCAGGCTCCGGCACAGCGTCGGCCCCCACGCCGCCCGCCGGCTCGTCTCCAGCCACCCCGGCTACCTGCTGGAGGCCCGCGCCGAGGAGACCGACTGCGGGCGCTTCCTGCGCGAGTGCGAGCGCGGCCGGCTGGCCCTGCGCGGCGGCCGGCCTGCCGAGGCGGCCGCCCTGCTGGAGCAGGCGCTGGGCCTGTGGCGCGGCGACTTCCTCACCGACGTGCCCGGCCCCTACCTGCACGACCACTACGGCCGCCACCTGGGCGAGGCCCGGCTGCAGGCCGTGGAGTGGTCCGGCGAGGCCGAGCTCGCGCTCGGCCGCCAGGAGCGGCTGCTGCCCACCCTGCGGGCGCTGGCCGCCGCCCACCCGCTGCGCGAGCGCTTCCACGGCCAGCTGATGCTCGCCCTCTACCGCTCCGGCCTGACCGCCGAGGCCCTGGAGGCGTACCGCAGCTGTCGCACCACCGTGCGCGCCGAGCTGGGCGTCGAACCCAGCCCCCAGCTGCGCGAGCTGCACCAGCGGATCCTGCACGCCGACCCCACCCTGGCCCTGACCGCAGCCGCCGGCCCGACCGGCCACAGCCGGCCCCGCCCCTTCCCCACCCCGGCCCAACTCCCCTACGACCTCGCCGACTTCACCGGCCGATCGATGGACGTGGCCCGGCTGCACGAGGCGCTCGACCCGGTGGCCGGCGCCGCCGTCGCGGTGGTCTCCGGCCCCGGCGGGGTGGGCAAGACCAGCCTGGCCGTGCACGTGGCGCACCGGGCCCGGCACGCCTTCCCGGACGGGCAGCTCTACCTCGACCTGCGCGGCGCCGGCCCCGAGCCGCTCCACCCGCACGCGGTCGCCGCCCAGGTGATCCGCAGCCTGGGCCTGGCCCCCGCCCTGGTGCCCACCGACGAGGCCGAGTGCTACGCGCTCTACCGCAGCCTGCTCGCCCAGCGCCGGGTGCTGCTGGTGCTCGACAACGCCCGGGACACCGCCCAGCTGCGCCCGCTGCTGCCCGGCGGCGCCACCAGCTCGGTGCTGGTCACCAGCCGCGACCGCCTCGCCGGGCTGCCCGCCACCGAGCGGATCCAGCTGGCGGTGCTCACCGAGCCCGGCGCCCGGGAGCTGCTCGACCGGATCCTCGGCCCCCGGCGGGCCGCCGCCGAGCCCGCCGCCACCACCGAGGTGCTGCGCGCCTGCGCCGGCCTGCCGCTGGCCCTGCGGGTGGCCGCCGCCCGGCTCACCGCCCACCCCGACTGGACCATCGCCACCCTGGCCGACCGGATCGGCGGCCAGCTGCGCCGGCTCGACGAGCTGGCCGTGGACGACCTGGCCGTCCGGGCCAGCCTCGGCCTCGGCTACGCGGGCCTGCGCGGCACCCACCCCGAGGCCGCCCGGGCGCTGCGCCTGCTCGGCCTCTGGCAGGGCGCCGACCTGCCGCTGCCGGCCGCCGCCGCCCTGCTCGGCGGCCCGGCCTCCACCGCCCAGGCGCTGCTGGCCGCGCTCACCGACGCCCACCTGCTGGAGGAGAGCGCCCCCGGCCGGTACCGCTTCCACGACCTGGTCCGGCTCTACGCGGCCGAACGGGCCGAGGCCGAGGAGCCCGCCCCCTCCCGGGCCGCCGCCGTGCAGCGGCTGGTCTCCTGGTACCTGCACGCGGGCGCGGCGGCGGTGGACGCCCTGCCGCCCGAGCTCCAGACCCCCGGCGACCACTGCCCGGCCCCGCACCTGCCCGAGCCGCCCCCGGCCCTGCCCGGCCAGGGCGCCGCACCCGAGTTCACCGGCCAGGACGAGGCGCTGGCCTGGTACGACACCGAGCGGGACAACCTGCTCAGCGCCGTCCAGCACGCCTGGGACGCCGGGCTGCACCGGCTCTGCTGGCAGCTGCCGGTCACCCTGCTCGCCTTCGACCGGCTGCGCCGGACCTGGCCGCAGTGGCTGAC
Source organism: Kitasatospora sp. MMS16-BH015 (assembly GCF_002943525.1). NCBI lineage: Bacteria > Bacillati > Actinomycetota > Actinomycetes > Kitasatosporales > Streptomycetaceae > Kitasatospora > Kitasatospora sp. MMS16-BH015. The sequence continues at coordinate 3,070,957 of NZ_CP025394.1, forward strand.
CGGGCACGAGCTGGCGCTGGCCGCCGCCCAGGCGCTCGGCGACCAGGCGGCCGAGAGCAGGGTGCTCGGCGGCCTCGGCCTGGCCCACCAGGTGGCGCAGCGGCACGAGCGGGCCGTCCCGGCCCTGGAGCGGGCCCTGCTGATCCGCCGGGAGAGCGGCGACCGCCCGGCCGAGGCCCGGGCGCTGCGCGCGCTGGCGGCCAGCCTGCGCCGGCTCGGCCGGCACGAGGAGGCGCACGAGTACTCCCGCTGCCACCTGGAGCTGGTCCGCGAGCTCGGCAGCCGGGCCGAGGAGACCGTCGGGCTGACCAACCTGGCCTGCCTGCTCCAGGATCTCGGCCGGTACGAGGAGGCGGTGGCCCACCTGCACCAGGCGCTGGCACTGGCCCGGGCGAGCGGACACCGCCACCACGAGGGCGTGGTGCTCTGCCGGCTCGGCGACGTGCACAACGACATGCGCCAACTGGTCATCGCCGAGGGCTACTTGCGGCCGGCCCTGGCCGCCCTGCGGGAGAGCGGCGACCGGCACACCGAGGCGCTCGCCCTCGGCCACCTGGCCCGCAGCCTCACCTGCAGCGGCCGGCACGAGCAGGCCCAGGCCCTGCTGCACGAGGCACTGGCCATCCTCACCGAACTGGACGCCCCCGAGGCAGCCGAGATCCGGGCCCGGCTCGGCGAGCACGCCCCGTCCGCGCACTGAGCGGCACGGGAGGCTGAAAGCGAGCGGTAAGCGGGCGGTAAGCGCCCACCGGCAGGATCGTCCGCACACTCCGGGGTCCACCCCTCGGACTCCGGGGTGAACGGGGGGTGGCCCGTGTCCGGCGGCGGCCGGGCACGGGCCGTACCCGCCTGACGGTGCTACAGCCGACGCCCGGTCACGGCCGCGAGCCGGTCACAGGTACAGGCCGGTCGAGCCCTCGGCATCGGTCAGCCGTTCGGCGGCCACCGCGTGCAGGTCACGCTCACGCAGCAGCACGTACGTGGCGCCCCGGACCTCGACCTCCAGCTTGTCCTCCGGGTCGTAGAGCACCCGGTCACCGGGCTCTACCGCACGGACGGACTGGCCGACCGCCACAGCTTCCGCCCAAGCGCACCTTTTACTTAGCTCGGCGGTGGCGGGGATCAGGATGCCCCCGGTGGAGCGACGCTCGCCCTCGCTGCCCTCGGTCTTCACCAGGACGCGGTCGTGCAACATCTTGATCGGCAGCTTCTCGCCCAGCCGGTCGTGGCGTCGGGCCTGCTGGGTCTCGTCGTCGGTACTCACGCCCCCGACGGTACCGGGCCCCGGCGCGCCGCGTGCGGCTGGCCCGGCATCCGGGAGCGCGGCCCCGAGCACGCCGAAGGGGCCGGTGACGCAGGCCCCGGCCCCTTCCGCCCGCTCGTACCGCTCAGCCCTTGCGGCGGCGGCGCCGCGCGGCCATCAGCAGCAGCACCCCGCCGCCCACCAGCGCGGCCGGCACGATCCGGTCGGGGCGCGGCTGCCCCTTCTCGTCGGTGAACTGCGCCTTGACCTGCTCGACGGCCCCGCTGGCCGCCACGTACGCCCGGGCCGCCTGCTGCTCGACCGTGGCGCGCAGCTTGGCCTTGGTCTGGGCGGCCACCGTGCTGGGGTGCACCCGGACGGCCAGCTCGTCCAGGGTCGCCGCCAGCTGCTCACGGGTGCGCGCGATGTTCGCCTCGATCTCGGCGGTCGAGCGCGCCTTGTCCTCTGTCCCGGCCTTGCCCACGCGGGCCACCCCTTCACTGAATGTTGTCCTGTGCGACAGGAGCCAGTCTGTCAGCTGGCCCGGGCAGCCGCGCGGCCCCACCCACCAAAGGGTCTATGTTTGCGGTGGTACGACCACCAGTCCACGCCCGAGGAGAAGATCCACCGTGAGCGAGCGCCTCCAGCCCGGCGACACCGCCCCCGCCTTCACCCTGTACGACGCCGACGGCAAGCAGGTGTCCCTCGCCGACCACCTCGGCCGCAAGGTGATCGTCTACTTCTACCCGGCCGCCCTCACGCCTGGCTGCACCAAGCAGGCCTGCGACTTCACCGACAACCTCGAGGTCTTCGCGGGCGCCGGCTACGACGTCATCGGCATCTCCCCCGACAAGCCCGAGAAGCTCGGCAAGTTCCGCGAGGCCGAGGACCTCAAGGTCACCCTGGTCTCCGACCCGGACCACGCCGTCATGGAGGCCTACGCCGCCTGGGGCGAGAAGATGAACTACGGCCGCACCTACCAGGGCGTGATCCGCTCCACCGTCATCGTCGACGAGCAGGGCAAGGTCGAGCACGCCCTCTACAACGTCAAGGCCACCGGCCACGTCGCCAAGCTGCTCCGCGACCTCAAGATCGAGGCCTGACGGCCCGTCCGACCGCGGGAACTGCTGGTGCCCCCGGCCCGTCCGCCGGGGGCACCAGCCCCACAGTCCCGGCGCCCCTACGCCGGGAGTCTCCGGTTACGCGGGCAGGCCGATCGCCCGCTCGCCGCTGCGGCGCTGCTGGATGACCACCGCCACCACGAGCAGCAGGCCCTGCGCGACGTTCTGCCAGAAGGCGTTGATGTTCTGGCCGGTCAGGCCGTTCTCCAGGGCGCCGAGCAGAGCCACGGCCAGCAGCGTGCCGCCGATGCCGCCCTTGCCGCCCTTGAGCGCGCAGCCGCCCAGCGCCGCCGCCGTGATCGCCTTGAGCTCCAGGCCCTCCGAGCCGGAGACCGGCTGGCCCGAGCCCGTCCGGGCGGTCAGCAGGATGCCGGCCACCGCCGCGACCACGCCGACCAGACCGTAGGCCGACACCAGGTACTTGTTGATCGAGATGCCCGCGAGCCGGGCCGCCGTGTCGTTGCCGCCGAGGGCGTAGACGTTGCGGCCGATGTCGGTGTACTTGAGCATCACGTGCACCGCCGCCGCGACCAGCAGCAGGATCCAGATCATCACCGGCAGCCCGGCGATCTTGCCGCGGGCCAGGAAGATGAAGATGCCGTCGTTCAGCACGTAGCCCTGCGCCCGGCCGTCCGAGAGCAGCTGCGCCACGCCCTTGTACGCGGCCAGACCGGCCAGGGTCGCGATGGTCGGGTTGACCCGGCCGTAGACGATCACGACACCGTTGAGCAGACCCACCAGCAGGCCGACCCCGACCGCCCCGGCCATGCCGACCAGCGCGTTCGAACCGGAGGAGGTGAAGACCATCGCGCTGACCACCGAGGCCAGGCCCGCCTGCGAGCCCACCGAGATGTCCAGGCCGCCGCAGATGATCACCACGGTCTGCACCACGGCCAGCAGGCCGGTGATGGTGACGGCCTGGCCGATCACCTGGATGTTGTTCCAGCTCAGGTAGTTGCCGTTGAGCGACCCGAACAGGGCCAGTACCACGACCAGCGCGCCGATCAGGCTGAGGTTCTGACCGCCGATCCGGGCGATCCAGGCCGGAGCCTTCTTCTTCGCCGGTACCCCGGCGGCGGTGGTGGTGGTCATGCCGTCCTGCCTTCCTGTGCCGTCCCGGCCGGGTCGCCTGCCGACCCGGCCAGATCGTCTGCCATCGCCAGCGAGAGGATCGCCTCTTCGGTCGCCTCCGCCCGGCCCAACTCCCCGGTGATGCGGCCGTTCTGCATCACCAGCACCCGGTCCGAGAGCCCGATCACCTCGGGCAGCTCGGAGGAGATCACCAGCAGGGCCACGCCCTGCTTCGCCAGGTCGGCGATGATCTGGTAGATCTCCGCCTTCGCCCCGACGTCGATGCCCCGGGTCGGCTCGTCCAGGATCAGCACCTTGGGCTTGCGGGCCAGCCAGCGGGCCAGCACCACCTTCTGCTGGTTGCCGCCGGACAGTTTGCGCACCTCGTGCTCGATCGAGGGGGTGCGCACCCGCAGCCGGTCCACGTACTCCTGGGCCAGCTCCTTCTCGGCGGTGCGGTTGACGAACCGCCAGCGGCGCAGCCGCTCCAGCACCACCAGCGCGGTGTTGTCCCGGATCGAGCGGTGCAGGAACAGCGCCTGCGCCTTGCGCTCCTCGGGGGCCAGGCCGAGGCCCGCCCTGATCGCCGCGCCCGGCCGGCCGCCCTTGAGCGGCTGCCCGTCCAGGGTCACGGTGCCGCCGTGGATCGGCAGGTCGCCGGCCAGCGCGAGCGCCAGCTCGGAGCGCCCGGCCCCGATCAGGCCGGCCAGGCCGACCACCTCGCCGGCCCGGACCTGGAGGTCGATGCCGTGCACCGCGTCCGTCTCCAGACCGCGCACCTCCAGCACCACCCGGTCGGTCGCGACGTCCTGACGCACGAACATGGCCGAAAGGTCACGCCCCACCATCATCCGGACGATTTCTCCCTCGTCCGTGGCCGCCGCGTCCAGCACCCCGGCCAGGGTGCCGTCCCGCAGGACGGCGATCCGGTCGGCCAGCTGGAAGATCTCCGCCATCCGGTGCGAGACGTAGACCACCGCCTTGCCCTCCTCCCGCAGGCGGCGGATCAGCGCGAAGAGCGCGTCCACCTCCTGTTCGGAGAGCGAGGAGGTCGGCTCGTCGAAGGCGATCACCTTCGCCTCGCCGGTGAGCGCCCGCAGGATCTCGACCAGCTGGCGCTGGGCCGGGGTCAGCTCGGAGCCCAGCAGCTCCGGGTCGAGCACCCGGTCGAAGCCGAGCCGGGCCAGGTCGGCGCGGATCCGCCGGTCCAGCTCGGCCCGGTCCAGCCGGCGCCCCGCCTTGTGGGGCAGCGCGCCGGCGTACACGTTCTCGGCGACCGAGACGTGCGGGATGATCTCGGGCTCCTGCGGGATGATCCGGATGCCCGCCGCCTGCGCCTGGGCCGGGGAGTTCAGCGTGACGGCCTTGCCGTCCACCACCACCTGGCCCGTGCTCGGCGGCTGGACGCCCGCGAGGATCTTGAGCAGGGTGGACTTCCCGGCCCCGTTCTCCCCCATCAGGGCGGTCACCTGGCCGGCCGGGAAGTCCAGCGTCACTCCGTCGAGCGCCTGGACGGCGCCGAAGCGCTTGCCCAGCTCACGCACCCCGGTGCCCGGCGGAGTGCTCTCACTGCTCATCTTTGCCATGTCAGTTCAACTCAGCCCTGTTCGCTCAGCTGCACTTGACGCCGGCGGACTGCCAGGTCGCGGCGTCCACCATCTTGGTGGGGGCGAAGGCCTCCTTGGGGAAGTCCTTGCTGCTCTTGAGCTTGTCGTACATGGTCTGGACGGCCAGCGCGCCCACGTCCGAGCCGTTGATGAACAGCGCGGCCTTCATGCCCGACGGCTTGCCGCTGCCCCAGTCCTTGCAGGCCAGGTACGCGCCGAGGCCGACGCCGATCACGTTGTCGGCGCTGAAGCCGGCGTTCTGCAGGGCGGTGACGCCACCCTGGACGTTCTCGTCGTTGCAGCCCCAGACGATCCAGTGCTTGACGCCGGCGTTGGCGGTGACGGTCGCCGCGATCTTGTCCTGGGCGCCGGTCGGGGTGTTGTCGGTGGCCACGTCGATGTTCTGGACGGTCGCGCCGGCGCCGGTGTTGAAGGCCTCCTTGGCGGCCTTCACGCGGTCACCGCAGACCGTCACGTCCTGCTTCCAGGCCGAGATGATGCGGGTGTCGGCGGCGTTCCAGCCGGCCTTCTTGAACTCGTCGGCGGCACGCTTGCCGACCTCGCCGCCCATCTGGGCGCCGGAGAATCCGATCCGGGCCACCAGGTCCGAGGGGCCGCACTTGGACGGGTCCGGGCCGGAGGTGCAGATCTGGTCGTCCGAGGTGAGCAGCGGGATCTTGGCGTCCTTGGCGGTCTGCGCGACCTGCGGGCCGACGGCCGGGTCCGGCACGACGATGATCAGGCCGTTGGACTTCTGCGCGATGGCCGACTGCACCTCGCTGACCGTCTTGTCCGCGTCGCTGCCGAGGTTGACCACCTTGAGGTCGACGCCCAGCTCGGCGGCCTTGGCCTTGGCACCGGCGGCCTCGCCGATGAAGTACTCCTGGTCGCCCTGCTTCTGGAGGTACGTCATCGAGATCTTGCCGCTGACGGTGGCCGTACCGGAGTCGGCGGTGCCGCTGGACTGGCCGGTCGAGCAGGCCGTGAGGCCGAGGGCCAGGACGAGGCCGGCAGCGGCGGCGACGCGGCGGCTGTGACGCGAAGTGGTCATGCGGGGGCTCCCCTTGGAGATGCAGAGGGTGGTGCCTGAGCGGGGGCTCAGAATCCATCAAAATCAAACAGGATCGAACTCGCTGGTGGATATGACACCCCGAGCGCAACCCCACGGTCAAGAGCTTCGTAGGACACATCTCGGCTACGCCCACGCCATCGTGGCTAAACACGACCGCACACATCCGGACAAAACAGAGGCGGTGACGGCGCACCCCCCGACCGGGTGCACCGCCACCGCCGTTCGCTACCTCAGCGACCTGCGCTTATGTCAACAGGGACCGAGGTCGTTCCACACTCCCCACGCACCCGTGGTGCTCGGGTCCTCACCCGTGGTCCACCACTTGTTGCTGTAGGTGTGCCCCTTCCAGGAGACCTTGGTGCCGGTCGTGGCGTAGACCGCGCCCGCGCTCCAGCTGGGGGCCGTGCAGGTGCCGCCCGGCGGCGTGCTGGGGCTGCCGGACGGGCTGCTGCTGGGGCTGCCGGACGGGCTCGGGGAGCTGCTCGGGCTGCTCGACGGGGAGCTGCTGGGGGACGAGCTCGGGGAGCTGCTCGGGCTGCTCGACGGAGAGGAGCTCGGCGAGGAGCTCGGGGTGGCGCTCGGCGTCGGGGAGGGGGTGCCCCCACCGCTCACCGCGCCCCTGCTGAGGTCACCGGTGAGGCCGTACAGGGTGCCGGCCACGTTGACCGTCCAGTTCGACGGGGTGGAGACCGGCAGGTAGTAGACGAAGTCCACGTCCACCGAGGCGCCGGGGGCCAGCGACTGCCAGGTCGGCAGCTTCAGCGAGACCCGGTTGTAGGTGCCCTTGAGTCCGCCGAGGTTGCCCGAGGCCGGGTTGTCCGCCCGGACGATGGTGGAGTTGAAGCCCGACTGGTCGTGCGCGTTGTTCGGCGCCGAGTTGGCGTAGTCGAACTGGAACTCGGTGCCGCCCGGCAGGGTGACCGTCGAGTTGTTGACGATGTGGATCTTCGGGTTGATCGGGTAGTTGTTGTCCCCCAGCGCGAAGTTGGTGAAGGACACGTCGATCGGCAGGGTCTGGGCCGGCAGCGCGATGGTCGAGCGGGTCGCCCCGTACGGCGCGGCCGTCTTGAACTTGTTGTACAGGTCGGTGGTCAGGGTCGACCCGGCCACGTACTCGCCCTTGCCGCCGTTGGCCGCCGCGTTCCACTGGTAGTCGCCCGCGAGCTCCCAGATCATCGCGCCGCCGACGCCCTGGTTGACCAGGTAGTCCGCCTTGGCGTTGACCGACTGCTCGTCCTCGGTCGAGAGGAAGACCTTCTTGGCGTCGTTCCAGAGCCAGGGCGCGACCAGCGCGGAGCTGTAGTTGCGCGCGTAGGTCCCGCTCAGCGCGGTGTCGGTCAGGCCGTACTTGGACAGGTAGTCCGGCAGGATGCCGTTCTGCAGGTTCATCGCGTGCCACATCGGGTTGGAGCCCGCCGGGGCCTCCTTGCCGTTGGTGTCCAGGTCGTGCCAGAGGTTGTCGATGCCGACGGCACCGTCCCCGCAGGTGGTCAGCCCCGCCCCGGCCGGGCAGGTGGTGGTGGACGCGGTGCCCCAGAGGCCGTTCGTCCCGCCCTGCACGTTCTTGAACCCGCGGGTGTAGTACGGCAGGCCCAGGTTGATCCGGCCGGCCGGCATCGAGCCGCGGAAGTAGTGGTAGGCCCAGTCGCCGTTCAGGTACCCGATCCCGCCGTACTGCGAGGTGCCGTAGACGTTGGCGGCCTTGAGCTCGGCGTCGTTGCCGTCGTCGAAGAGCGAGGCGTTCGGGCCGACGTACTGGTTCCAGGCGCCGTGCAGGTCGTAGGACATGATGTTGACGTAGTCCAGGTACTTGGTGACCTGGAAGGTCTCCATGCCGCGCAGCAGGTAGCCCGAGGAGGGCGCCGCGACCGAGAGCAGGTAGTACTTGCCGTCCGCCGCGCTGGCCGTGTCCAGCTTCTGCCGCATGGTCTGCAGCAGCGCCGCGTAGCCCTTCATCAGCGAGCCGCGCTTGGAGTTGGCGATCGTCGCGTCCAGCGGGTTGCCCGCGTTGTTCATCGAGGTCGGGTACTCGTAGTCGAGGTCGACCCCGTTGAACCCGTACTTCTCGATGAACTTCACCGCCGAGTCGGCGAAGGCGTTGATGCCGACCTGGTTGACCGAGCCGTCCGCGTTGGTGGTCATCGAGTAGAAGCCGCCGGAGGCCACCCGGTTGCCCGAGTCGTCGAAGTACCCGCCGGTCTCGGCCCAACCGCCGACCGAGATCATCGTCTTGACGTTCGGGTACTGCTTCTTGAACCTGCTCAGCAGGTTGAAGTGCCCCTGGTACGGCAGCGTCGGGTCCAACTCGGCCCCGGCCACCCCGGGGAAGGTCATCCCGGTCGCCGCGTTGTTCGGCCCGTCGGTGCCCACCGAGATCGTGTTGTCGCTCGCCACGTGCGCGAACGCGTAGTTGAGGTGGGTGACCTTGTCCCAGGGGATGTTGTTCACCAGGTAGGCCGGCGTCCCGTCCTTGCCGGTCCGCCACCCGGTGAAGTACCCGATGACCCGCCGCTGGTGGTCGGCACCCATCATCTCGCGCCCGCTGCTGTCGTACACGTTGCAGTACGGCACGTTCACGCCGGGCGTGGTGTACATACCGTCCGGCCGACAGCTCTGGTTGTCCACCGCGGCAGCCGCCTGCGAGGGCAGCGCCCCGAGCGTGGCCACCAACAGCCCGGCCAGGCCGACACCGGCCACCGCCGCCGCGGTCTTCGTACGGCGAGCAGCGGTGGGACGCCGCATCGCCAGGTTTCGGATCAACACTCGGTCCTCCTGGAGAGAGTGCCGGGCACACGCCGTGGGATGCGCGCACCTGTGGGGGATGTGGCCGAGAAGCTATGTGGTCCAGACCACACAGGTCAATAGGTCTGTACCAATCGATAGCCCACCGAGACCACCCCCATGCCGTGACTCTCATCACGTTTTCATCTTCCGCACCCCGTTTCCCCCAGGGCTCATCACTCGTTCGTACCAGTAGGAGGTGATCTGATGCCCACTCAGGTCAAGTACACCCAGGAAGCCCTGCTCGCCGCCGCGCAGCAGGCACAGTCGATCGACGAGGCGCTGGTCCTGCTCGGCAAGGAGCCGAATCACCAGACCCGGCACTACCTGCGCCGACGGCTCACCGCCTTCGGCATAGCCACATCACACTTCGAACAGCGCGGCACCGTCTACACGCGGGAGGTCCTCCAGGCAGCCGTCACGGCCTCGTGCAGCCTGGCCGACGTGATGCGCCGCCTCCACCTCCGCCCGGCCGGCGGCACGCACGCCCACATCGGGCGGCGGATCAAAGCGTTCGACATCGACACGTCCCACTTCACCGGGTCGGGGCACAACCGGGGCAAGCCCTCCCCTCGAAAGCTGCCCCCCGAAGAGATCCTGGTGCAGCGCCCGGCGGAAGCCAGACGACTGCCGGGCTTTCGGATCCGCCGGGCCCTGGCCGAGCTCGGCCGACCGGAGCTGTGCGAGGGCTGCGGCACCGGCCCCGAGTGGCAGGGCCGCCCGCTCACCCTCGAAGTCGACCACGTCAACGGCGACTGGTCGGACAACCGCCCGGACAACCTCCGCCTGCTCTGCCCCAACTGCCACGCCACCACCGACACCTACTGCGGCCGGAACAAGCCGCGATCGGCCCGACCGGAGCCGCGGCCCCAGTGATCGAATACCTAGGTGCAGGCACGCCTCACTGCCAAGTAGCATGAGGACCGGAAGCCCAGGCGGCCGTGGCGCAATGGCGACGCAAACGGTTTAGGTCCGTTGGCCCGTGAGGGCTTGAGGGTTCGAATCCCTTCGGCCGCACCAGGTTTTACCGAAGAAACGAAGGCCCGCCCGGAGGGCATGCTCTCCGGGCGGGCCTTCGTCGCGTCAGTTGACTCCCCCTCAGCCGAGCAACTCCCGGACCACCGGCGCCAGCGCGCGGAAAGCCTGCCCCCGGTGGCTGATCGCGTTCTTCTCGGCGGCCGTGAGCTCCGCGCAGGTCCGCGTCTCCCCCAGCGGCTGCAGGATCGGGTCGTAGCCGAAGCCGCCCTCGCCCGCCGGGGCGGTGCGCAGCGTCCCCAGCAGGCGCCCCTCGACGACCCTTTCGGTGCCGTCCGGGAGGGCCAGGGCGGCCGCGCAGGCGAAGTGGGCGCCGCGGTGGGGGTCAGCGATGTCGGAGAGCTGGGCGAGCAGCAGCTCCAGATTGGCGCGGTCGTCGCCGTGCTTGCCGGCCCAGCGGGCGGAGAAGATGCCAGGGGCGCCGCCGAGGACGTCCACGCAGAGGCCGGAGTCGTCGGCGACGGCGGGCAGGCCGGTGGCCCGGGCGAGCGCGTGGGCCTTGAGGAGGGCGTTCTCGGCGAAGGTCACGCCGGTCTCCCGGACGTCCGGGATCTCGGGGTAGGCGTCCGCGCCGACCAGGTCGAAGTCCGCCGCGCCGAGGATGTCGCGCAGTTCCGCGACCTTGTGCTGGTTACGGGTGGCGAGGACGAGGCGTCGGGTAGTCATGGGCCCAACCCTACTGACTGCCTCAGCCGGTGCAGACCTTGGAGAGCTGGGCGGCGGCGTCCCCGAGCGGCTTGAGGTCGGGCACCTGATTGGCGTTCACGGCCTGCTGCGCCTTGTCGACCTGGGTCTGGAGGTCTCCGACGGCCTTGGTGAGGTCGGTGTCGGAGGAGTTGCGACCGAGCTGGTCGAGGTCCTTCTTGAGCTTCGAGAGGGCCTTCCCGGCGGTGGCCGGGTCCTTGTCCGCGCTGTTGAAGGCGGTGCCGGCGTCGGCCACGTCGGAGGTCACCCGGACGGCGGTGTTGCCGCAGTCGATGGCCTTCTGGGCGGCCGAGCAGCTCACCGCGGAGAGCGGGAGGACGAGGATGAGCGCGGCCACGGCGAGCGTGGTGGAGCGGTTGATGCTGTACGGCATCGAGGAGTCCTCCGGGGAAGGCACGGGCGGTACCGGCTATAGGAGAGGGACGAAGAAGCGGGCTTCAGCGGTTCCCAAGCCGGACCCATGGCCGGAACGGTACGGCTTCAGGCCCGTCCGTGTACAGCGGCGCGGCCCAGCTGCCTTCTCCGGTCCGTCCCCGGCCTTCCCCGGAGAGTGGCTCAGGACTCCAGCGCCTTGAGGGCCTTGCGCTGGATGGAGTCCAGCTCGGCGCAGCCGAGGGTGCCGAGGTCGAGCAGCTGGTCGAGCAGGGCGCGGTCGAAGGGGGCGCCTTCGGCGGTGCCCTGGACCTCGACGAAGCGGCCGTCGGAGGTGCAGACGATGTTCATGTCGGTCTCGGCCCGGACGTCCTCCTCGTAGCGGAGGTCGAGCATCGGGACGCCGTCGATGATGCCCACACTGACGGCGCTGACGCCGCCGGTGATCGGCTGGCCCTTGGCGCGCAGGATCTTCTTCTCGCGGGCCCAGGCGACGGCGTCGACCAGAGCGACGTAGGCACCGGTGATCGCGGCGGTGCGGGTGCCGCCGTCGGCCTGGAGCACGTCGCAGTCGAGCACGATGGTGTTCTCGGCGAGGGCGCGGTGGTCGATCACGGCGCGCAGCGAGCGGCCGATCAGGCGGCTGATCTCGTGGGTGCGGCCGCCGATCTTGCCGCGGACGGACTCGCGGTCGCCGCGGGTGTTGGTGGCGCGCGGGAGCATGGCGTACTCGGCGGTGACCCAGCCCTCGCCGCTGCCCTTGCGCCAGCGGGGGACGCCCTCGGTGACGCTGGCGGTGCAGAGCACCTTGGTGTCGCCGTAGCTGACCAGGACGGAGCCTTCGGCGTGCTTGCTCCAGCCTCGTTCGATGGTGATGGGGCGGAGCTCTTCGGGGGTGCGGCCGTCGATGCGTGACATAGCCACCGAGGGTAGTGCCTCCGGGGGCGCGCCCGGGTACGCGAGGGCCCGCCGACCGGTGCTGTGGTGGCGGGCCCTGCGGGGGTGAGCCTCAGCTCACATCATGTCCTCGATGTCGGCGGCGATCGGGTCGGCGTCGGTGCCGATGACGACCTGGATCGCGGTGCCCATCTTCACGACGCCGTGGGCGCCGGCGGCCTTGAGCGCGGCCTCGTCGACCTTGGAGGGGTCGATGACCTCGGTGCGCAGGCGAGTGATGCAGCCCTCGACCTCTTCGATGTTCTCGATACCGCCGAGACCGGCGACGATCTTCTCAGCCTTGCTGGCCATGTCCTTCTCCCTCTGTGCCCTCGTGCTGTGCGGTCGTGCTCTGCCGTGGACAAGCATCGCCCGTCTCCCGACGGTCTGCCACGTTAGTTCACATTTGGCCCATTTCCGCGCGCGCACTGCGGAGCGTCATCCGAAGATGACGATCAGTGGGGTCCAGGACCCGTCGCGCCCAGCTCAGCGCCAAAGTGGTCTACACCAATACTAGGTGCACTTCGGACAACGCCGAGCTCGAGCCCGGTGTTCCTGACACCCACCATCGGGCAGGTGGCCCCCGCCACACAGCACCCTCGGAGGGCGACGGATGAGTTCGGCAGGCGCTGCGGTACCGCAGAACACGTGGTGGCACACCTTCTACGGTGGTCTGCAGAAGATGGGCCGCAGCCTCCAACTGCCCGTCGCCGTACTCCCGGCGGCGGGCATTCTCAACCGCCTGGGCCAGCCGGACATGTTCGGCAAGGACGGGCTCGGCTGGGACAACGTCTCCGCCGCCCTCGGCGCCGCCGGCGGGGCGCTGCTGAACTCGGCACTGGGCCTGCCACTGCTGTTCTGCATCGGCGTGGCGATCGGCATGGCCAAGAAGGCGGACGGCTCGACCGCGCTGGCCGCCGTGGTCGGCTTCCTGGTCTACTACTCGGTCCTCCAGGCCTTCCCGGAGAGCTGCCACGGCGCCGTCCTCAAGGGTAACCAGTGCGTGGACTTCGCCGCGAAGACCTCGAAGCCCGCCACCTACCAGAACCCCGGGGTGCTCGGCGGCATCCTGATGGGCCTGATGTCGGCCAATCTCTGGGTCAGGTTCCACCGGGTGAAGCTGGTCGACTGGCTGGGCTTCTTCAACGGCCGCCGCCTGGTGCCGATGATCACCGCGGTGGTCGGCCTGCTGTTCGGCGCACTGATGGTCTGGGTCTGGTCGCCGATCGGCTCGGGCCTGAACGACTTCTCCAAGTGGCTCTCCGACCTGGACGCCTGGGGCGCGGGCATCTTCGGCCTGGCCAACCGCTCGCTGCTGCTGGTCGGCATGCACCAGCTGCTGAACACCTTCCTCTGGTTCCAGTTCGGCTCGTTCACCAAGCCCGACGGCACGGTGGTCAACGGTGACATCAACCGCTTCCTGGCCGGCGACCCGACGGCCGGTCAGTTCACCTCGGGTTTCTTCCCGATCATGATGTTCGCGCTGCCCGCCGCCGCGATGGCGATCGCCCACACGGCCAAGCCGCACCGCCGCAAGGAGATCTACGGCCTGATGACGTCGGTGGCGCTGACCAGCTTCGTCACCGGCGTCACCGAGCCGATCGAGTACTCCTTCGCCTACATCGCCCCGGCGCTGTACGGGGCGCACGCGGTGCTGACCGGCGCCTCGATGGCGATCACCTGGGCGCTGGGGGTGCACGACGGCTTCAGCTTCTCGGCCGGCCTGATCGACTACGTGATCAACTGGAGCCTGGCCACCAAACCCTGGCTGATCATCCCGATCGGGCTCTGCTTCGCCGTCGTGTACTACGTGACCTTCAGATTCATCATCATCAAGTTCGACCTCAAAACACCCGGCCGCGAGGACGAGGACGAGGTCGAGGACGTCACCAAGGCCTGATCCCGCCGCAAACCGCGACTTCGCACACGGTCGACCCTCCCGAAGGCCCTCCGGCTCCCCCGCCGGAGGGCCTTCGCCCTGCCCGGGACAGGACCAAGGACCCTGTCGGATTTTGCGGCCGCATTACCCGCCTGACCAACCGTCCGATTTATTTCAGCCCCCTGTGAAGAGCGTGTTAGAACGGTTTTGCACCCCTAGTGGTGTAGACCAATCGGCCTTCCGCCGAGAGGTGCGCAACGCCGCCCACCGCCGAAGGACACGCCATGAGTACGACGACCGCCCCTGCGGCCGCCCCCACCAAGAAGCCAGGCTCCGGCCTGCTCCAGGGCCTCCAGAAGATCGGCCGCAGCCTCCAGCTCCCGGTCGCCGTCCTCCCCGCGGCGGGCATCCTGCTGCGCCTGGGCCAGGACGACGTCTTCGGCAAGGACGGCCTGCATTGGGGCAAGGTCGCCACCGTCTTCGCCACCGCCGGCAACGCCGTCTTCGCCAACCTCGCGCTGCTGTTCTGCGTCGGCGTGGCGATCGGCTACGCCAAGAAGGCCGACGGCTCCACCGCACTGGCCGCCCTGGTCGGCTACCTCGTCTTCAAGAACGTGCTGACCGCCTTCCCGATGGCCGGCTCGGTCACCGAGGCGCTGCCGGCCGGCAAGCCGCAGGACCCGGGGGTCTTCGGCGGCATCGTCATCGGTCTGCTCTCCGCGGTGATCTGGCAGAAGTACCACCGCAAGAAGCTGGTCGACTGGCTCGGCTTCTTCAACGGCCGCCGGCTCGTCCCGATCATCATGGCCTTCGTCGGCACCCTGGCGGGCGTCGTGTTCGGCCTGGCCTGGGGTCCGATCGGCACCGGCCTGACCCACGCGAGCGACTGGCTGACCGGGCTCGGCTCGGCCGGCGCGGGCATCTACGGCGTGGCCAACCGCATGCTCATCCCGGTCGGCATGCACCAGTTCCTGAACACCTTCTTCCAGCAGCAGGTCGGCAGCTTCACCGACGCCGCCGGGCACGTCTGGACCGGCGACATCCCGCGCTTCTTCCACGGTGACCCGACGGCCGGCCAGTTCATGTCCGGGTTCTTCCCGATCATGATGTTCGGCCTCCCGGCCGCCGCCCTGGCCATCGCCCACTGCGCCCGCCCCGAGCGCCGCAAGGCCGTGCTCGGCATGATGATCTCGCTCGCCCTGACCAGCTTCGTCACCGGCGTGACCGAGCCGATCGAGTTCTCCTTCATGTTCATCGCCCCGGCGCTCTACGCGATCCACGCGGTGCTCACCGGCCTGTCGATGGCCGTCACCTGGGCGCTGGGCGTGCACGACGGCTTCGCCTTCTCGGCCGGCCTGATCGACTACCTGCTCAACTTCAACCTGGCCACCAAGCCCTGGATGATCATCCCGATCGGCCTGGTCTTCGCGGCCCTCTACTACGGGCTCTTCCGCTTCGCGATCCTCAAGTGGAACATCCCGACGCCGGGCCGCGAGCCCGAGGAGGAGATCGAGGACGTGACCAAGGCCTGACCTCCCGGCGGTTTTGTTGAGCCACTCGCCAAAAGACCGCTAATCCTCAAGAAGGTTTCGATTTCATAGCACTTGCCGCCCGCACGGCTCACGAGGGTTTCCCCCCTCCTCGGCACATGCTAGAAAACTGGTCTACACCACTAGTGGTGTAGACCAGTTTGCGGTTCGGATCCCCGATGCACCTCCCCCGACCGGGCCGCCCCTGCCGTTAGGAACCACCCCCATGAGTACGACCGCGCAGGCAACGCCGCCCGCCACGGCTCCCAGCCCGCTCAAGCAGGCCGGGCAGAACCTCATCCAGGGCCTTCAGAAGATGGGCCGCAGCCTCCAGCTCCCCATCGCCGTGCTCCCGGCGGCGGGCATCCTGCTGCGCCTGGGCCAGGACGACGTGTTCGGCAAGGACGGCCTCGGCTGGCTCAAGGTCGCGGCCGTGTTCGCCACCGCCGGCCAGGCCGTCTTCAGCAACCTGCCGCTGCTCTTCGCGGTCGGCATCGCGATCGGCTACGCCAAGAAGGCCGACGGCTCCACCGCGCTGGCCGCCCTGGTCGGCTTCCTCGTCTACAAGAACGTGCTGACCGCCTTCCCGATCACCGAGGCGGTGGTCAAGGACGGCAAGTACACCGCCGCCACCTACCAGGACCCGGGCGTGCTCGGCGGTGTGGTGATCGGTCTGCTGAGCGCCGTGCTCTGGCAGAAGTACCACCGCACCAAGCTGGTCGACTGGCTCGGCTTCTTCAACGGCCGGCGCCTCGTCCCGATCATCATGGCCTTCGTCGGCACCGCCGTCGGCGTCTTCTTCGCCTACACGTGGGGCCCGGTCGGCGACGCCATCGGCAGCATGAACGACTCGCTGATCGGTGCGGGCGCCATCGGCGCCGGGGCCTTCGGCCTGGTCAACCGCGCGCTGCTGCCGGTCGGCATGCACCAGTTCGTCAACTCCTACGCCTGGTTCCAGGCCGGTGACTACACCAAGGCCGACGGCACCGTGGTGCACGGCGACATCACCCGCTTCTTCGCGGGCGACCCGAGCGCCGGGCAGTTCACCTCGGGCTTCTTCCCGATCATGATGTTCGCGCTGCCGGCCGCCGCCCTGGCCATCGCGCACTGCGCCCGCCCGGAGCGCCGCAAGGTGGTCCTGGGCATGATGATGTCGCTCGCGCTGACCTCCTTCGTCACCGGTGTCACCGAGCCGATCGAGTTCGCCTTCGTCTTCATCGCCCCGGCGCTGTACGTCGTCCACGCCGTGCTGACCGCCGTCTCGATGGCCGTCACCTGGGCCCTGGGCGTGCACATCGGCTTCAACTTCTCGGCCGGCGCGATCGACTACGGCCTCTCCTGGCACCTGGCCACCAAGCCCTGGCTGATCGTGCCGATCGGCCTGGTCTTCGCGGTGGTCTACTACGTGGTCTTCCGCTTCGCGATCACCAAGTTCAACCTCCCGACCCCCGGCCGCGAGAGCGACGAGGAGATCGAGGACATCACCAAGTAAGCCTGGTTCCAGGGTTACTGGACGGTACTCCCGAGGGGCGTGCGGAACTCTTCCGCACGCCCCTCGGCGTCACCGGTCCTTGGTACTACGGTGGTTGACTGACGGTGGTCAGCCAGCCACCCCCTCCACTCCGTCTCGTGTACGGCCCCGCCCCCGAGGAGCCCCCGTGCCGCCGACCCGTAGCAGCCTGGCCGCGTTCGCCCTCGCCCTACCGTTCGCCGTCCTGCCCTTCACCGTGCTCTCCCTCGCCCTGCTGTCCCTCGCCGTGCTGCCGGCCGCCCCGGCCGCCGCCGCACCCGCCGTGCACGGCGGCTCCGTGCACCTGCTGGTGGCCAACTCCGGCGGCGGCCAGCCCCGCACCGTCCCGACCTGGGAGCGCGACGGCGACCCGGTCACCGAGCCGCTCCGGGGCACGCTCAGCGCCGACTCCCTCGACGGTCGGCACGCCGGGCCCTGGCGCCTGCTGGTCTGCGCCGACGGCAGCTACCGCACGGCCGAGTCGCTGGCCCCCGGCCACTGGCACCTGACCGTCGAGGCCGCCGCCCCGGCCCTCGGCCGGGGCGAGGCCGATCTGGTGGTCGCCGCCGCCGCGACCGACACCCGCACCCCCACCGCCCGGCCGCCCTACACCCTGGCCCCCGACGCCCCCGCGCTGGCCGAACCAGCCCGGCCGCGCTCGACGGGCCTGCGGGTGCTGGCCGCCGGCGCGGCGCTCGGCGCGGCCGGGCTGCTGCTGCTCCGGCTCGGCCGGGGCCGAGGCCCGGGTCGCGACTCCTGAGCGCGGCCGACGTGACTGCGGCCGACGGCTCGTGACCACGGTCGACGGCTCGTGACCGCGGTCGGCCACAACAACCGTGCGAATTTCTGTTATCCGCGCCCCGCTCCCCTTTCTCCCAGGTGACCGACCCGGACCGAAGGGGAGCGCCGCATGGGCAACAGGGGCATCAGGAAGACCGACCACCGCCGTCGCAAGCGCGGGCAGCGCGGACGAATAGCCCTGGGGGCGGGCATCGCCGGGGCGCTGCTGGCCGGGGTGGTCGGGATCGGCTCGGCGATGGAGGGCTCGGCGCCGCGTACGGTGGCCGAGCCGCCGGTGGCCGCCGACGTGCTGCGGATGATCGGCGACCCGGCCGCCGCGCCGGAGCACTTCGAGGTGCCCGCCCCGATCAAGACCGTGCCCAAGAGCGAGCCCGCTCGCGGCCTGGTCTACAGCGGCCTCACCCCCGCCGACAAGGGCGACAAGTGCGCGGGCGTCTACAAGGTCTCCGCCGCCTCCCTCTGCACCCACGGCCCCGACGTGCCGCCCAAGGGCGTGGACATCCACCGGGCCACCGCCCCGGTGGCCGCCACCGGCCAGGCCCCCACCCTGCCCACCCCCGACGGCACCCCGACCACCTCCGACCTGGTGAACGCCCAACTGCCGGTGCTCGACGCCACCGCCGCCGTCACCGGTGCCCTCGCCGAAACCGCACCGGCCGCCGCCACGCCGAGCGGCGCCCCGGCCGCCGCCGCCGGCACCACCGTGGTCTGCGACGGCGACGGCTCCACCGGCAACCGCGTCCAGGTGCTCTACGTGCACGCGCCCGGCCAGGACCGCTTCGGCCAGTACCGGGGCTCGTTCCAGCAGTGGGCCTCCGACGCCGACACCATCTACGACGCGAGCGCCCAGGAGACCGGCGGCGACCGGCACATCCGCTTCGTCACCCAGCCGGACTGCACCGCCGCCGTGCTGGACGTGGAGCTGCCCTCCAGTGCACTGAGCGAGTTCGGCGCCACCAACGACGCCCTCGCCAAGCAGGGCTTCAACCGCCGCGACCGCAAGTACATGATCTTCGCGGACGCCCAGGTCTACTGCGGCATCGGCACCTTCGCCGGCGACGAGCGGCCCACCCAGGACAACATCAGCAACTTCGGCCCCTCCTACGGCCGCACCGACAACGGCTGCTGGGGCGGCTCCACCGCCGCGCACGAGCTGGGCCACAACCTCGGCGCCGTCAACAACAGCGCGCCCAACTCCAGCAAGGCCGGCCACTGCGTCGACGAGTGGGACATCATGTGCTACTCCGACGCGCCGAACTACCCGCAGATGCAGATCCACTGCCCGGACCGCGCCCACGACGACCGGCTGGACTGCAACCACGACGACTACTACAACACCAACCCCGCGCCCGGCAGTTACCTCACCACCCACTGGAACGTGGCCAACAACCAGTTCCTGATCGCGGGCAACGGCGGCTCCACCAACCCGACGCCCACGCCCACTCCCACCCCGACTCCGACGCCGACCCCCAGCTCGACCGCGAGCCCGACCGGCACGCCCACCCCGACCCCGACCCCGACGCCCACGCCGACCCCCACGCCCACCCCGACCCCGACCCCGACCGGCGGTGCCGGGCCGAAGGTGACCACCAGTCAGCTCACCGCCGACTCCGTGGTGGCCGGCTGGCCGCAGGTCTCCGGCGCGGCCGGCTACGAGGTCCGGCTGAACGGCCGGGCGCTCGGCGTGGTCCGGGCCACCGCCGTCCGGATCGTCCGGCTCCAGCCGGACACCGCGTACACCGTCGCCGTGGCCGTCAGGGACGCCGCCGGGCACACCGGTGCCCCGGGCAAGGCCGCCGCCTTCCGCACCAAGGCCGCCGGCAACGGCCCGACCAAGCCCGGCGCCCGCTACCAGCTGCTCAACGGCCTCACCGGCCAGGCCGCCGACCTCTGGGGCAGCTCGGCCGACAACGGCACCGTGCTGATCGCCTACCAGAGCACCGGCTACGCCAACCAGCAGTGGCTGTTCGAGGACGCCGGCAGCGGCTCCCTCCGCCTGCGCTCGGCCCTCACCCAGAAGTGCCTCCAGGTCGGCGGGGCGCTGCTGCCCGGCCAGTACGTGGCGCAGCAGCCCTGCGGTGACACCGACGCCCAGCGCTGGCAGCTCACCGCCACCGGCGGCAGCTGGACGCTGGCGGCCAAGGGCTCCGACCTCGTGCTCGGCATCAGCAAGCGCTGGTACTACGGCGGTTGGCTGCTCGAACTCCAGCGGCCCGACACCTCCGCCGCCTACCAGCGGTGGGCCGTCCAGCCCGCCTCCTGACCCCACCCCTCACGCACGGCCCGGCCGCCTCGGCCGGGCCGTCGCCCATTGTCCGAGGAGTCCCCGTGCCACGCACCCACCACCGACCGGCCGTGCTCGCCCTGACCGTTCTCGCCCTGCTGGCCTCGGCCGGGCCGGCCGTCGCCCATGGCGACTCCGTCCACCTCGCGGTCAGCAACCCTGCCGGCGGCCAGCCGCACACGGTGGCCACCTGGGAGAACGACGGGGATCCGGTCACCGAGCCGCTGGCGGCCACCCTCACCGCCGTCTCGCCCGACGGCCGGCGGGTCGGCCCCTGGCAGCTGGTCCACCAGCCCGACGGCAGCTACGCCACCGCCGACCTCCTCCCGGCCGGCCGCTGGCACCTCACCGTGGAGGCCGGCTTCCCGGCCCTGGGCCGCACCGAGACGGACCTCACCGTCAGCGCCCAACTCACCGACCCCAGCACGGCTTTCACCCCGACGGCCACGGCCGCCCCGACGCCGACGGCCACGCCGAAGACGCCGACCCCGACCACCGCCGCGACGGCCCCGGGGCCCGCCCGGCAGCAGCGGGGGGCCACCGGCTGGCTGGTGCTCGCCGCCGGGGCGGCGCTGGGCGCCGTCGCCCTGCTGGTGATCCGGCGACGCAGGCGGAGCTGACGATCCGTCAGAACTCGTAGACCGCCCCGGCGCGGGCCACCTCGACGGGGCCCGGGAAGGCGGCGGCGGCGTCACGCAGGTTGGCCCCGGCGTCCGTCCACGGCGGGATGTGGGTCAGCACCAGGCGGCCGACCCCGGCCGCCTGTGCGTGCTCCCCGGCCTGACGGCCGTTCAGGTGCACCGCCTCGATGTTCTCCCGGCCGTGCGTGTAGGCCGCCTCGCAGAGGAACAGGTCGGCGCCCCGGGCGAGTTCGACCAGCTCGGGGCTGACGCCGGTGTCGCCGGAGTACACCAGGCTGCGGCCCGCGTGCTCCACCCGGAAGGCGTACGCCTCCACCGGGTGGTTGACCGGGATGGCGGTGACCCGCAGCGGGCCCAGGTCGAAGGTGCCCTCGGTCAGGGTGTGGAAGTCGAAGACCTCCTTCATCCCCGGGTCCGCCGGCATGTCGTACGCGCGGGCGAGCCGCTCGGGCGTGCCCTGCGGCCCGTACACCGGGAGCGGGTCCGGGCAGCCCTCGAAGCGGTAGTTGCGGGCCACCCAGTACGCGCACAGGTCGATGCAGTGGTCGGCGTGCAGGTGGCTGAGCAGCACGGCGTCGAGCTCGTAGAGCCCGCAGTACTGCTGAAGCGGGCCGAGCGCGCCGTTGCCCATGTCGAGCAGGGCCCGGTAGCCCTCGGCCTCGACCAGGTAGCTGGAGCAGGGCGAGTCGACGGACGGGAAGCTCCCCGAGCACCCCACCACGGTCAGTTTCATGCCGAGCCCCTCCGCCCCACTGGGTCATGGTCCGCGACTGCCCGCGGCTACCGACAGGTAGCGCGGTCTCTGCGAGATGAGAGTAAGGGCGGAAGGGCACTTTGCCTCCGTCTCCGTGCCGTGCTGTGGCTGGAATCACCAGAACGGGGCGGGCCCTCAGCGGTGGCCGGGGCGGTTGCGGGCCCAGGTGCGGATGGTGTCCGGATACCAGCGCGGATGCCCGTTCGAATCGGTCAGGTCGGGGTCCGGCAGCAGGCCGTGCCGCCGGTAGTTCCGCACGGTCTCGGTCTGGACGTTGATGTGGCGGGCGATCTCGGCGTAGGACCAGAGGTCGGTGCTGCGAGCGCTCATCGGGGGCCACCTTCGGGGGAGGGTTCCGAGGCTGGTTCTGCTGTGGCCAGCTTTTCCGGCCCAACGAGGAGCTTTAGGGCGGAACGGACCTTGTGGATGTTCCGTGACGAACCAGCAGCCGCAGACGGACAAATCCCCGAATGTCACGGCGGCCGGTACGGTCTGGCGTACGAATTCGGACAGCGCGAGGAGTGGTGTGGTGCAGGGCTTGCTCTGGGTGGCGGCGGTACTGGTGGCGGTCCTGGCGGCGGCCGCTCTGGCCGTCGCGCTGCGACGGCGGCGGACCCCGCCGGGCGGCCCGGCCGCCGGGGAGATCTGGTGGGCCGAGGTGCCCTTCGAGGACGGCCCGGGGGCCAAGGACCGACCCTGTCTCGTGCTCGGCGTCCGCGGCCGCACCGCCACCGTCGCCAAGATCACCAGCAAGCACCACGCCGAACGCCCCGGCGTTCTCCGCCTCCCGGCCGGCTCCGTCGGCGACCGGGAGGGCCGCACCAGCTGGCTGGAGACGGAGGAGCTCCGCCGGGTGCCGCTCGGGCACTTCCGCCGCAGGGTCGGCCCGGTGGACGCCGCCACCTGGGCCCGGGTCGGCCGGCGCTGACCACCGGCACCCGGGCCGCCGCCAACTGCCGGTGAGCTGCCTGAGCACCTGCCGCCGAGGCGGATGACCAGCTCATAGCGTGGCAGCGTTGCAGGGTGGCCGACGAGGAAGGGATCGTCGCGCGCCAGTCGGATCCGGCTCCCGGAGCCCGCCCCTGCTCCATCGACACGGATGAGCGGTGAGGGAACCTATGGGCAGCTCGGACGGACTCGGCGACCTGATCGGGGACGAGGGCGCGGTGCCCTCCCGGCTCCCGTTCGGTGGCCGCTGCCCGGAGCCGGGCCCCTGCCCGGCCGAGCGCCGCTCCCTCGCCCTCCCCAGCCCCACGGCCGACGGCACCCCCGACGAACTCCCGGTCGCCGCCCTGCTGTTGCTCGCCCAGCGGTACGCCGACGCCCCGGCCTTCCGGCTCGGGGTGCGCCACGCCGCCGCCTCCGGCGCGCACCCGGCCACCCTGCCGGCCTCCGCCACCCCGGGCGAGCGCACCGCCGCCGCGCACCTGGCCACCGTCCGCGCGGCCCTGGAGCTCCCGGCCGAGGCGGCGGAGGAGGCCCCGCAGCTGCTCTGCGTGCTCGGCGGCCCCGCCGACGGCGGCCTGCACGGCGCCGACCTGGTGGTCTCCTGGGAGGACGCGGCGGGGGAGCTACTCCTCCACCTCGATCTGCACCGGCACGTCCACGGCGCCGCGTTCGCCGACCGGATGCTCGGCCATCTCGCCCGGCTCATCGGTGAATTGACCAGCCGCCCACAGGAGCCGGTGCGCTCGCTGCGGATGCTCACCGCGCCGGAGTGGGACGCCCAGCTGGCGGCCAACGCCACCGGGCGCCCCTACCCGCGGCAGGCGACGATCCACCGGCTGTTCGCCGAGCAGGCCGCCGCCGGCCCGGAGCGGACCGCCGTCCGCTGGGACGACGGAGAGCTGACCTATCGTCAACTTGACGAGCAGTCACGGGAGTTCGCCGAGGCACTGCAGCAGCTGGGGGTGCGCCGGCACAGCCGGGTCGCCCTGCTGCTCGACCGGACGCCCCGGCTGGTGGTCGCCCTGCTGGCGGTGCTCCGGCTCGGCGCCGCGTACCTGCCCCTGGACGCCGGTCTGCCGGCCGCCCGCCGGGACTTCCTGCTCGCGGACAGCGGCGCGCAGCTGCTCGTCACCGACGACGCCACCGTCCGGGCCGCCGTCCCGGTGCTCGACCTCACCGCCCCCGGCCCGCTCGCCCGGAGCCCGCTGGGGCCCGAGGCGGGCTCGCCGCAGGACACCGCGTACGTGATGTACACCTCCGGCACCACCGGGCAGCCCAAGGGCGTGCCGATCGACCACCGCGCCGTCCTCCGGCTGGTGCGCGGCACCGACTTCGCCGCACTCGGCCCGGACACCCGGATCCTGCAGACCGGGGCGCTGGCCTTCGACGCCACCACCTTCGAGTTCTGGGGCGCGCTGCTGAACGGCGGGGCGGTGGTGCTCACCCCCACCGCCTCCGTGCTCGACGCCGCCCGGCTGCGCGCCGTGATCTCCCGGCACGGGGTCAACGCGATGTTCCTGACCGCCGCGCTCTTCAACCAGCTGGTCGAGCAGGACCCGACGGTGTTCGCCGGCTGCCGGACCCTGGTCGGCGGCGAGCCGATGTCCGGCCGGCACGCCGCGCAGGCCATGCGGGCCTGCCCGGACGCCGTGTTCGTCAACGCCTACGGCCCCACCGAGAACACCACCTTCTCCGTCACGCACCGCCTGACGGCCCTCCCCGAGGGGCGGGTGCCGATCGGCACGCCCATCGCCAACTCCACCGCCTGGGTGCTCGACCGCGAGGGCAACCCCCAGCCGGTCGGCGTCCCCGGCGAGCTGTACGTGGGCGGCGACGGGCTCGCGGCCGGCTACCTGAACCGGCCGGAGCTGACCGCCGCGGCCTTCCTGCCCGGCACGCCCGCCGTGTCCGAGCGCCTCTACCGCACCGGCGACCTGGCCCGCTGGACGGAGGACGGGCTGCTGGACTGCCTGGGGCGCCGGGACAACCAGGTGAAGATCCGCGGCTACCGGATCGAGCTGGACGAGATCGAGCACCAGCTGGCGCGGCTCCCCGGGGTCGGCGAGGCCGTGGCCGTGGTCTCGCACCGGGGGGACACGGCGGTGCTGCGCGCCTTCTGGACCTCGACGACCACCCTCGACCCGGCCGCGGTCCGGGCCGGACTGGCCCGGCAGCTGCCGCCGTACATGGTGCCGCAGGTGCTCGAACAGATCGCCGCGCTGCCCCACGGACGCACCCTCAAGGTCGACCGCTCGGCCCTGGCCCGGCTCCCGCTGCCCACCGGGGACGGGCCGACCACCGGGGACGGGCCCGCCCCCGAGGAGGAGGACCCGCTCCGGCGCCGGGTCGCGGAGGTGTTCGCGGAGGTGCTGAAGGTGGACCGGGTGGGCCCCGGGGACGACTTCTTCGCCCTGGGCGGCAACTCGCTGCTCGCGATGCGCCTGTGGAACCGGCTGCGGGCCGTCACCGGCGCGGCCCTCGACCTCCGGCAGGTCCTCGCGGCACCGACCGTGGCCGCCGTGGCCGAGGCCGTCCGGCAGGCGCCGGCCGGTGCCCCGGCCCGGCCGAGCCTGGCCCGCCGTTCCTGACCCTGCCCGGCAGGGCCCGCCCGCGATCTGGGAAGGTCGCCCGCCATCTCGGAAAGTAAGGAGTCAACCGTGTACCCGTTGTCGTTCGCACAGCAGGGGATGTGGTTCCTCAACCAGCTCGAAGGCCCCGACGCGACCTACAACGTGCCGGTCACGGCCAGGCTCCGCGGCCCGCTGGACACCGCCGCCCTGCAGGCCGCGCTGCTGGACGTGGTGACGCGGCACGAGGCCCTGCGCACGGTCTTCGGCGAGGCCGACGGCACCCCCCACCAGCGGGTGCTGTCCCCCGCCGAGGCCGGCCCGGCCCTGGAGCTGCTGGAGGTGGCGCCGGCCGAGCTCGACCGGGTGCTGGACGAGACCGCCCGCCGACCCTTCGACCTCGCCCGCGACCTGCCCGTGCGCGCCCGGCTGCTCCGCACCTCCCCGCAGGAGCACGTGCTCGCCCTGGTCCTGCACCACGTGGCCTGCGACGGCTGGTCGATGCCGCCGCTGCTGCGGGACCTCTCCACCGCCTACGCCGCCCGCACCGCCGGGCAGGAGCCGGGCTGGGCGCCGCTGCCGGTCCGGTACAGCGACTACACCCTCTGGCAGCGCGAGCTGCTGGGCAGCCGGGAGGACCCTGCCAGCCTGATCAGTGGTCAGCTGGCCTTCTGGCAGGGCGCGCTGGCCGGCCTGCCCGAGGAGCTGCCGCTGCCCTGCGACCGGGCCGTGCCGCCCGCCGCCGCGACCTCCGCCGGGGCGACGCTCACCCTGGCCGCCGACGCCGGGCTGCACGCCCGGCTGCTCACCCTGGCCCAGGACAACGGCTGCACCCTGTTCATGGTGCTGCAGGCGGCGCTGGCCACCCTGCTGACCCGCCACGGCGCGGGCGAGGACGTGCCGCTGGGGATCCCGACCGCGGGCCGGACCGACGAGGCGCTGGACGAGCTGGTCGGCTTCTTCGTCAACACCGTGGTGCTGCGGGCCGACACCGGCGGCAACCCGACCTTCCGTCAGCTGCTGCTGCGGCTGCGGGACGCCGCCACCGACGCCTACGCGCACCAGGACGTGCCCTTCGACCAGGTGGTGGAGGCCCTCAACCCGCCGCGCGGGGCTGCGCGCCACCCGCTGTTCCAGGTGATGACCGCCCTGGCCGAGCAGCGCCCGGCCGACGGCCTGAAGCTGACCGGGCTCACCACCACGATGCTCCGCCGCCCGGTGGACACCGCCAAGTTCTCGCTCTCGGTGGACTTCGAGGACCGCCGTGACCAGGGCGGCCGGCCCGCCGGGCTGGGCATCGGCTGGGAGTACGCGACCGACCTGTTCGAGGAGCGCACCGTCGAGGCCCTCGGCGACCGCCTGCTGCGGCTGCTGGCCGGCGCCGCCGACGACCCGGACCGGCCCGTCCACGAGCTCCCGCTGCTCTCGGCGGCCGAGCGCCGGCAGCAGCTGGTGACCTGGAACGGCCCGGCCCGCGCGGAGTCCTTCGTCGACCTGCCGCAGCTGGTGCGCCGCTGGGCCGCCGAGCGGCCGGAGGCCGTCGCGGTCTCGGACGGCGCCGTCCGGTACACCTACCGGGAGCTCGCCGAGCGGGTCGAGCAGCTGGCCGGCGCGCTGGCGGCGGCCGGCACCGGCCCGGACGACCTGACCGCCATCCTCTCCGACCGGAACGCCTGGTTCGTCACCGCCGCGCTGGGCGCCCTCGCCGCCGGGAGCGGCTACCTGGCCCTGGACGCCACCGTGCCCGAGGCCCGCGTCCGGCAGATGCTGGCGGACAGCGGCGCCGGGCTGCTGCTCACCGCGCCCGACCTCGCCGAGCCCACCCGCGCGGTGGCCGGGCGCCTGCCCGCCGGCGTGCGGCACGTGCGGCCCGGCCGCGACACCGCTCCGGGCCGCCCGGCCGGCGGGGTCGGCCCGGAGCACCTGGCCTACGCGGTCTTCACCTCCGGCTCGACCGGCCGCCCCAAGTGCGTCCTGGTCCCGCACCGCGGCCTCTCCAACCACCTGCTGGCGGTGGCCGAGCTCTACGGCCTCACCGAGCGGGACACCATGGCCTTCAACGCGCCGCTCACCTTCGACGTGGCCGTCTGGCAGGCACTGACCACCACCCTGGTCGGCGGCCGGGTGCACGTGATCGACGAGGACACCACCCGCGACCCGCGCTCGCTGGTGCACTGCGTCGCCACCGAGCGGATCACCGTCCTCCAGATCGTGCCCCAGGTGCTGCGGGCCATCCTGGACATGTGGGACCTGGACCCGTCCACCGTGCCCGGCCTCGCCGGCCTGCGCTGGATGCTCGTGCACGGCGAGGACCTCCCGCCCGACCTGGTCGACCGCTGGTTCGCCCGGCACCCCGACATCCCGCTGGCCAACGTCTACGGCCCCGCCGAGTGCTCGGACGACGTCTCGATCTCGGTCATCACGGCCCAGGACGACTTCCGGCGCCGCCGGGCGCCGATCGGCCAACTGCTGCGCAATATGCAGGCGTACGTGCTCGACGACCACCTCCAGCTGCTCCCCGCGGGCATCCCGGGCGAGCTGTACGTCGGCGGCGCCGGCCTGGCCCGCGGCTACGCGGGCCGCCCCGAGGTGACGGCGCAGCGCTTCGTCGCCAACCCCTTCGGCGAGCCCGGCGATCGGATGTACCGCACCGGTGACCTGGTCCGCTGGAACACCGTCGGCGAGCTGGAGTTCCTGGCCCGCGTCGACCACCAGGTCAAGATCCGCGGCTTCCGGGTCGAGCCCGGCGAGGTCCAGGCCGTCCTGGAGCAGCACGACCTGGTCCACCAGGCGTTCGTCGCCGCCCGCGAGGACCTCCCCGGCGACAAGCGCCTGGTCGCCTACGTCGTCCCCACGGCCGCCGGCGAGCCGGTGGACGGGGAGGAGCTCCGGCGGCACGCCGCGCTGCTGCTGCCCCCGCACATGGTGCCCGCCGCCGTGGTGCACCTCGACGCCCTGCCGGTGACGGCCAACGGGAAGATCGACCGGAAGGCGCTGCCCGCGCCCTCGGCCGGCCCCGCCACCGCTGGCCGGCCGCCGCGCACGGCCGAGGAGCGCGCCCTGTGCGGGCTCTTCGCCGAGGTGCTCGGCCGGCCCGAGGTCGGGGTGGACGAGGACTTCTTCGCGCTGGGCGGCCACTCCCTGCTCGCCATGCGCCTGGTCAGCCTGATCCGGAGCTCGCAGGGCCTGGAGCTGGGCGTGCGGACGCTGTACGCCGCACCGACGGTGGCCGGCCTGCTGGCCACAGCCGGGCGCGGCAGCGCCGGACCCGCAACCGCCGGGTCGCCAGCTTCCGCCCCTGCATCGACCGCCGCTTCCGCTTCCGGCGCCTCCGACCCTGCTGCCCCAGCCTTCGCCTCGGCTTCCGGCGCCTCCGACCCTGCTGCCGCCACTGCCGGCCCCGCTGCTGCCGCCGCCTTCGCCTCGGCTTCCGGTGGCTCCGACCCTGCTGCCGCTGCTGCCGGGACCGCTTCCGACGCTGCGGCCTTGGCCTTGGCTTCCGCCCCCGCCGGCACGGCCTCCGACGCTGCCGCCTCCGCTGCCGCCGCCTTGGCCGAGGACTTCGCGGTGCTGCTGCCGCTGCGGCCGGGCACCGGTGGGCGGCCGCTGTTCTGCGTGCACCCCGCGACCGGGCTCGCCTGGAGCTACACCGGGCTGGCCGGACTGCTGCCGCCGGAGGTGCCGGTGCACGGCCTGCAGGCTCCCGGGCTCGCGGACCCCGCCGAGCTGCCCGCCGACCTGGAGACCATGCTGGACCACCTGCTGGCCCGGATCCGGGCGGCCCAGCCGACCGGACCGTACCGGCTGCTCGGCTGGTCGCTCGGCGGCAACATCGCGCACGCCCTGGCCGCCCGGCTGGAGGCCGAGGCCGAGCAGGTCGAGCTGCTGGCACTGGTCGACTCCTTCCCCGGCCCGGCCTGGCCCTACCCCGACGGAGTGGCGCCCGAGCTGTGGGACGAGTGGAGCCTGCTGGCCACCCTGCTCCCCGCCGCAGCCGACCCGACCGGCGGGGCAATGCGCACGGTCGCGGCCGACCCGACCGGCAGAGCCGTGCCCACGGGCGCGACCGACCCCACCGGCGGGGCAATGCCCACCGGCGCAGCCGACCCGACCGGCGGAGCCGTGCCCACGGGCGCGACCGACCGCACCGACACGGCCGACCCCGCCGGGACGGCTGGCTCCACCGACACGGCCGACCCCGCCGGGACGGCTGGCTCCACCGACACGGCCGACCCCGCCGGGACGGCTGGCTCCACCGGCGCAGCCGACCCCACCGACAGAGCCGTGCCCGCCGACACGGCCGGCCCCGCCGACACGGCCGACCCCACCGGCGCGGCCGACCTGCGGGTCCGCCTCACCGAGCTGCGCGCCACGGCGGCGGAGCACACCGGCCTGGCGCCCGAGGTGCTCGACCGGCTGGTCGCGGTCGGCGTCAACGCGAGCCGGCTGATCGCCGAGTACCGGCCGGTGCCGGTGCGGGCGCCGGCCCTGCACTTCACCGCCACCCTCGGCCACGGGCCCGGCCGCCCGGGGCCGGAGACCTGGCTGCCGCACCTGGCGGAGCTCGACCGCCACGAGCTCGCCTGCCGCCACGAGGAGGCCATGGGCCCGGAGCCCCGGGCCCTGGTCGCGGCCGTGGTCGGCGCCCTGCTGGCCCGTTCCTGAACCCCTCTCACCTGCCCTACCTGCCCCACGGAAGGCTGCCACTCCCCATGACCGAAATGCTGGCCCCGGTGGACCACAGCGCTCTCGCGCAGCTGCGCGCCGAGTTCCGCGGCGCCCTCGTCCACCCCGGTGATGCCGAGTTCGACCGCGTCCGTGCCGTGTGGAACGGCATGCACGACCGCTCCCCGCACCTCGTCGCCCGCTGCGTCGGCGCGCCGGACGTGGCCGCCGCGCTGCGCTACGCCGCCGCCGCGGGGCGAGCCGTGACGGTGCGCGGCGGCGGCCACAACGTGGCCGGCACCGCCGTCGCCGACGAGGCCGTGATGATCGACCTCTCGCTGATGCGGCAGGTCCGGGTGGACCCCGAGGCGCTGACCGCCGAGGCCGACGGCGGCTGCCTGCTGGGCGACGTGGACGCCGCCACCACCGCGCACGGGCTGGCCTGCCCGGCCGGGGTGGTCTCGCACACCGGCCTGGCCGGGCTGACCCTGGGCGGCGGCTACGGCTGGCTGGCCCGCACCTGGGGCCTCACCTGCGACCACCTGGTCTCGGCCGAGGTGGTGCTGGCGGACGGCAGCATCGTCGAGGCGAGCGAGGAGAGCCACCCCGAGCTGCTCTGGGGCCTGCGCGGCGGCGGCGGCAACCTCGGCGTCGTCACCCGCTTCACCCTGCGCCTGCGGCCGGTCGGCGAGGTGTTCCACCGCACCGGGGTCTTCCCGCTCGACCAGGCGCCGGCGGCGCTGGCCCGCTACCGGGAGTTCGCCGAGGCGCAGGACAACGCCATGCACGCCGTCGGCACCCTGAAGGTGGCCGGGCAGCAGGAGTGGGTCCCGGCCGAGCTGCGCGGCACCCCGGCGCTCTTCCTCACCGCGGCCTGGTTCGGCGAGGCGGCCGAGGGCCCGGCCCGCACCGACGCGCTGTTCGAGCGGGCGGCCGGGGGCCGGACGCAGCTGATGTCCTACGCGCAGCTGCAGGCGCTCGGCGACTTCGGCGAGCCGCACGGCCACCGCTACTTCACCAAGTCCTGCTACCTCACCGAGCTGTCCGAGGGCCCGGTCGAGCAGCTGGTCGAATCCGCCCGGCAGCTGCCCTCCACGCTGTCCGCCATCGACTTCGAGTACCTGCGCGGCGCCATCAGCGACGACCCGGGCGCCGACGCGGCCTTCCCCCGCCGGGACGCCCCGTACATCTGCACCGTCTCGGCGCAGTGGACGGACCCCGCCGAGGACGCCGCCTGCGCGGCCTGGAGCCGCACGGGTGTCGAGCGGCTGACGCCGTGGCAGTTCGGCGGCGCCTACGTCAACTACCTCCAGGACGAGGCGCCCGGCAAGGTCGCCGAGGTCTACGGCAGCGAGCGCTACGAGCGGTTGGCCGCCCTGAAGGACCGCTACGACCCCCAGAACGTGCTGGCTGGCAACCAGAACATCGCACCGGCGACGCGCCGGTAATCCCTGACAGACGCCCCAGACGAAGAGAGAGCCGTCGGCCATGCCCCCCCTTGTCTACGCCCCCGAGAAGATCACCGCCCCCGGCACCTTCGCCGCCAACGAGCCCGGCGCGTTCCTCGCGGCGCTGCGCTCGCCCTGGTACGCGCTGATCGCCGAGCTGCACGACACCGTGCTGTCGACCACCGTCAACTACGGCGCCTCGCGCGGCCTGCGGTCGCTCTACCTGCCGCTGACCACGCGCACCATCACCTGCCCCTCGGGCCTGGGCAGCGACACCCGCCCGGTGCCCGTCACCGTCAACGGGGTGGACACCTACCTGCCGGACTCCATGCAGTTCCTGCTCGAGTGGGGCTGCCAGGTCAGCCCGGGCGGCGGCTACACCATCATGCCCTCGTTCCGCGACGAGGTCCCCGACAAGACCCACCTGGGCCAGTTCACCCACAGCGAGGCCGAACTGCCCGGTGGCCTCGACGACCTGATCCGCTACGTGGAGGGCTACGTCAAGGCGCTGGCCGCGACCATCCTGGACCGGCACGGCGAGCAGCTGGCCCGCAGCCGCGGCGACATCTCGCACCTGGAGCGGATGGTGGCCGCCGGCGGCTTCTCCCGCCTCACCTTCGACGAGGCCGTGGACGTGCTGGCCGACGAGCCCGGCTGCATCAGCGACCAGGGCAAGGGCCGCAACCTGACCCGCAAGGGCGAGCGGCTGCTGATGTCCCGGATCAGCGAATTCCTCTGGGTGACCCACTTCGACCACCTGACCGTGCCCTTCTACCAGGCCTTCGGCGACAGCGAGGGCCGCACCGCGCGCAACGCCGACCTGCTGTTCGGGATGGGCGAGGTGGTCGGCTCCGGCGAGCGGCACACCCACGGCGCCGAGGTCCGCAAGGCCCTGGCCATGCACGACGTGCCGGAGAACGAGTACGCCTGGTACGTCCAGATGAAGGACGAGATGCCGCTGCGCACCAGCGGGTTCGGCATGGGCGTCGAGCGCTTCCTGATGTGGGTGCTGAACCACGACGACATCCGCGACATGTCGCTGGTCTCCCGCGTCGACGAGCCGGCCTCCTGGCCCGCGGCCGTGCTGCGCCCCTGACGGCCCGTCCGTCACCGACCGCCCGTCACCACCTGTCCGTCCGTCACCGGCCGTCCATCACCGACCATCCGTCACCGTCCGTCCTCCGCCGAGTCGATCCGAGGTGCCATGAGCTCCCAACCGCTGCCCCTGCTCTGCCTGCCCTTCGCGGGCGCCGGGGCCGGCTTCTACCGGCCCTGGCAGCAGCAGGCCCCCGCCGGGCTGCAGCCGGTGCCCCTCCAACTGCCCGGCCGCGAGGAGCTGGTCGCCGAGGAGCCGCACCGGGAGGTGGCGGCGGCCGTCCGCGCGCTGCTCCCCGAGGCGGTGGCGGCGGTGCGGGGCCACCACCGGGTGGCCGTGTTCGGCCACAGCCTGGGCGCCGCGCTGGCCTTCGAGCTGACCCGGGCGCTGGAGGAGCGGACCGAGATCGAGGTCGTGGAGCTGTTCGTCAGCGGCTCCCCCGCCCCGCACCTGGGGCGGTCCGGGCACTCCGCCGACCTGGACGACGACGCCTTCCTCGCCCAGGTCGAGGTGCTGGCCGGGTACCGGCACCCCGCCTTCGACTCCGCCGAGTTCCGGGAGCTGATGCTGCCCGGGCTGCGGGCGGACGTGGCCATGCACGAGGCCTACCGGCCGCTGGCGGCCGGGCCGGTCGAGGCCCCCGTCACCTGCCTGCTCGCCGACCAGGACACCCTGGTCGACGAGCAGGACGCGCGGGCTTGGGAGAGCGCCACCACGGGCGGCTTCCGGTACGTCACCATGCCCGGCGGGCACATGTACCTCACCACCGAGGCCGGGCGGATCCTCGACCTGATCGCGGACGTCTGCGCCGGTCCGGCCGCCGTCGGCCGGGAGGCCTGAGGTGTCGCGCCTGCAGGGCAAGACGGTCCTGGTGACCGGCGCCGGCCGCGGGCTGGGCCGGATCTGCGCCGTGCGCTGCGCCGAGCAGGGCGCCGACCTGGTGCTGCTGGACATCGCCGCCGACCGCCCCGGCGTCCCCTACCCGCTGGCCAGCGCCGACCAGTTGGAGCGCACCGCGGCCCTGTGCCGGGAGGCGGGCGCCGCCACCCTGACCGTGGCGGCCGACGTCAGCAGCTCCGAGCAGGTCGCCGGGGCGGTCGAGGCCGCCCTGGCCCGGTACGGCCGGATCGACGTGCTGGTCAACAACGCCGGCATCGCCGCGCCCTCGGGGCGGGCCGTGCACGAGATCACCGACGACGAGTGGCAGCTGATGCTCGACGTCGACCTCTCCGGGGCCTGGCGCATGATCCGCGCCGTGGCCCCCGGCATGCTGGCCCGGCGCAGCGGCAGCATCGTCAACATCGCCTCCACGGCGGGGCTGGTGGGCTACCGCCACTTCGCCGCGTACGTCGCCGCCAAGCACGCCCTGGTGGGGCTCACCAAGGCGGCAGCCCTGGATTTCGCGCCCCTGCGGGTCCGGGTCAACGCGGTCTGCCCGGGGTCGGTGCGCGACGCCACGCACGTGGAGGGGCGGATGCTCACCGAGATCGCCCGCTGCCTGGACGTGGACGTGCGCGATCACGAGGAGGCGTTCGTGACCCAGCAGCCGATGAACTCGCTGGTGGAGCCGGACGACGTCGCGGGGGCCGTGCTGTGGCTGGCCGGCGAGGAGTCGCGCCAGGTCACCGGCACCACGGTGACCGTCGACGGGGGGTTCACCGCACGATGACAGCCACCCCGAACACCGCCGGAGCGGACGCAGAGATGACCCAGCAGCCCACGCCCACCACCGGGGCGCCGACCATCCCGGGCCCCTGGGCCACCCACAGCCTGGTGCTGCGGCTGACGGAGGCCGACCGGATCCGTGCCGCCGCGGCCGGCGTGGGGCGGGCGGCCCCGGCGGCCGGCTTCCACACCCAGGCCGTCCACGCCCCCGCCGACTCCGCCCTGGCGGACGGCCTGTGCCGGCGGGAGCTCGCCCGCCCGCTCGGCCCGGCCGGGCCGGGCCTGCGGGTGGTGCTGCTCCGGTACTCCGACGGGCAGGCCGACCTGGTGGTGCTGGCGTGCCGTCAGGTGCTGGACCACCGGGGCCTGCGCGCACTGGCCGGGGCCCTGGCCGCTCCGGACGGCGCGGCCCTCGCCCTGGCCATGCCGGACGGCGAGGCCCTCACCCTGGTCACCCCGGACGGCGGGGCGCTGGCCCTGACCGCCCCGGACGGCGGAGCCCTCGCCCCGGCGCCCGACCGGGCCGGGGCCAACGGCTGGACGCCCGCCGCCGCACCGGGCTGGGGCCTGGCCGAGGACCGGGCGCCCGCGCCTTCGGCCGCCGCCCCGGCCGGCCACACCCCCCTCCCCGAGGAGGTCGTGGTCGCGGCGGCCGCCGTCGTGCTCTCCCGCTACGAACGCGCCGACCAGGTGCGGTTCGCCGTGCTGACCGCCGCCGCCGGGGAGCGGTCCGGGGACACCCTCCGGCTGCTCTCGCTCGACCTCGACGCCCAGGCGCCCCTCACCGACCTGCTCGCCTCGGCCCGGGCGGCGCTGGCCGCCCCGGCCACGGCGGCCGGCGGCGCCCTCCCGGCCCTCGCCCTCGCGCTGAGCCCGCGCCGCCCGGGCGAGGAGTACGCGCCGCTGGCCCCCGGCGCCGTCCCGCTGCTGCTGGCCTGGCACCGGTCCGCCACCGGGCTCTCCTTCGCCCGCCACGACCACGCCCCCACCGTCCACCCCGCCGTGGCCGAGGCCTTCGCGCGCCGACTGCTCCACGTGGCGGCCCAGCTGACGCAGCGCCCGGCCGGCCGCCGGCTCGAGGACCTCACCCTGCTGGACGAGGCCGGCACCGCCGAGGTGCTCGCCCTCACCCGCCCTGCGGCGCCCGTCCCGCTGCCGGTGGCCTCGCTGCCCGCCGCCGTCGCGGGCCACGCCGCCGCCACCCCGGAGGCGGTCGCGGTGGGCGACGGCCGCCGCTCCCTGACCTACCGCGAGCTGGACCGGCGCGCCACCGCCTGGGCCCGGGTGCTCGCCGACCGGGGAGCGGGGCCCGGCACGTACGTGGGCGTCTGCATGAAGCGCACCACCGACCTGGTGGTGGCCCTGCTGGCGGTGCTGAAGACCGGCGCCGCGTACGTCCCGCTGGACGTGCAGGCCCCCGACGACCGGCTGCGGTACATCGCCGAGGACGCGGGCCTGGGCCTGGTGCTCACCTCGCTCTCCACCTTCCCGGCCGGCCCCGGCACCGCGCTGCTGACCCCGGCCGAACTGGACGCGGCCGCCCCCTCCCCGGCAGCCCTGCCGGAGGTCCGGCCCGAGCACACCGCGTACGTCATCTACACCTCCGGCACCACCGGGCGCCCCAAGGGCGTGGCCGTCACGCACGGCAGCGTGCTGGCCCTGATCGGCGCCACCGCCGAGGAGCTGGCCCTGGGGCCGGCGGACGTCTGGACCTTCTTCCACTCCGTCGCCTTCGACTTCTCGGTCTGGGAGATCTGGGGCTGCCTGCTGACGGCGGGCCGCCTGGTCGTCGTCCCCTACCTGACCTCCCGGGAGCCGGAGGAGTTCTACGCGCTGCTGCTGCGCGAGCGGGTCACGGTGCTGAGCCAGACGCCCTCCGCCTTCGCCGGCCTGCTGGAGACCGACCTCGGCGCCCGGGGCACCCACGGCGCGGTGGTCGCCCCGCGGCTGGTCGTGTTCGGCGGCGAGGCGCTGGACCCGCGGATGCTGGGCGCCTGGTTCCGCCGCCACCCCGACAGCCACTGCCGCATGGTCAACATGTACGGCATCACCGAGACCACCGTGCACGTCACGGCCCGCGTCCTCACCTCCTGGGACCTGGACGCGCGCCCGCACTGCGTCGGGCACCCGCTGGCCGGCTGGTCGGTCTCCGTCCGCGACGGCCTCGGCCGGCCGCTGCCCCCGGGCGCGGTCGGGGAGATCACCGTCGGCGGCCCCGGCCTCGCCCGGGAGTACCTCAACCAGCCCGAGCTGACGAGCCGTCGTTTCGTCGAGGACCCGTTCACCGGCGAGCGCCTCTACCGCAGCGGCGACCTGGGCCGGCTGCGGCTGGACGGCGCCGTGGACCACCTGGGCCGGCTCGACGAGCAGGTCAAGATCCGCGGCTTCCGGATCGAGCTGGGCGAGATCCGGTCGGTGCTGCTGGCCGCCCCGCACGTGGCCGACGCGGCCGTGGTGGTGGAGGGCGAGGGCGAGGCCCGGCACCTGGTGGCCTACCTGGTACCGGCCGCCGGCGGCACCACCGCCGACGCCCGGCGCCACTGCGCCGGCTTCCTGCCCGACTACATGGTGCCCGCCGAGCTGGTCGCCCTTCCGGCGATCCCGCTCACCATCAACGGCAAGCTCGACCGCGCGGCGCTCGCCGCCGCCCGGGCCGCGCAGCGCCCCGCCGCACCGGCCGGCACCGGCACCGGCTCGGCCGACGGCTCGATGGCGGCGCTGTGGAGCCGGGTGCTCGGCACGGCCCTGGGCCCGGACGACCACTTCTTCGAGGTGGGCGGCAACTCGCTGTCGGCCGTCCGGCTGATCAGCGCCCTGCGCGAGGCCGGCCACGGCCAGGTCGGCCTGCGCGACCTCTACCGGCACCCCACCCCCGCCGCCCTGGCGGCCCGGCTCGGCGGCTAGCCTCCGCGGCCGAGTACGAAGGAGGGGCGGTCCGTCACGGACCGCCCCTCCTTCGTACTCCGGGTGAGAGTCCTTCGTACTCCGGCCGGGTGGAAGCCTTGAGGGCCGGCCGCTCGCGGCCGGCCCTCAAGGCTTCGGGTACCTCCGGATCAGACCGGCAGCAGCGCGTCGCTGTTCCACAGGCTGGTGAGGTAGTCGAGACCGAGCTGCACGCTGGCGTTGCGCGTCTCGAAGGCGATCAGGCCGCGCCAGTCGGCGGCCTTGATCAGCCGGGTGATCTCCTCCATCGACAGCGTGCCCTCGTCGAGCGCGAGGTGCGCGTCCTGGTCACCGGCGTTGTTGCTCAGCGAGAGCGCCGCGATCGAGGAGGCGTACTTGGCCAGGGCGGGCTGCGCCAGCTCCTGGTTCACGTTCGCGTGGCCGATGTCCAGGATGAACTTCAGCTCGGGGATGGCCTCCAGCGCCGCGGCGAAGTCGGTCTCCCGGGTGAAGACGTAGGAGAACGGACGGTACTTCGGGTAGTACGAGAGGTTCTCCAGCCAGACGGCCACCCCTCGCTGCTCGGCCTCGCGGACCGTCACGGCGAGCAGGTCGAGGAACCGCTCCAACGCGGCGTCGCGGTGCGCCTTCGTCGGCCTCGGCTCCACGAACACACCGCCGTGGATGATCAGAGCGGTGGCGCCGAGGTCCTCGGCCAGGTCGATCTCCCGGCGCACGTACTCCAGGGAGGCCACCTGCAGCTCGGGGATCTCGGTGGCCAGCGGGGCCCGGAAGTTGCCGTGCAGCAGGGGGGCCATGCCCTGGTCGGCGGCCGCGGCGGCGAGCTCCTTGCGGCGCTGCGCGGACCAGTTGTGCGGCATGTCCGACAGGATGCTCGCGTCGATGTACCAGTGGCTGCACCCTTCGTCGCGCGCGGCGACCAGCCCCTCTTCGGCCCGGAGGTAGCGCTGAGCGGCTACGCCGGTGACATAGGGCAGGAATTCAGTGGAGTTCAAGCGTGACAAATTGCACCCGTCTCAGGGAAGGCTGGCTTTTTGGCCGCCGATTGAAAGGGCTCGACCGCGCCCATGGAATCGTGCACGCGCGATCGCGGATAACGTCTTTCGACTCTAAAGTCCCGCTCCCGGCCCTCGCGGCACGAACGGCGGCACATCGCCGGAAGTTTTCCCGGCCCACTGGTCACCGCCTCGCACCGGCGGGTTAACTCTCCGCAGCAGGTAATTCGTGAAAACGAGGTGTGCATTATGGCGAACGTGTTCGATGATTCCCGGGGCCGGTTTCTGGTGCTCGCCAATACGGCCGGCCAGTATTCGCTCTGGCCGGCCACCGTGGCTGCCCCGGCCGGCTGGGCGCGGGTGTACGGCGAGGCCGACCGCGAGGCGTGCCTGGCGCACGTCCGGGAGCACTGGACGGACCTGCGCCCGCACGCCTGAGCCCGAACGCCCTCGCCCCCGGCCGGTCGGCCGGGGGCGAGGGCGTTCGAGGGGACGGGACGGGCTAGTGACGGGCCAGGTCGAGGCCGTTGACCCTGCGCGGCCCCTCGGGCATGCCGAAGGTGAAGGTGAGGGCCGCCCGGGCCGCCTCGATGGTGCGGGCCACCTCGGCGTGGCTGTCACCCACGCCGGAGAGCGCGTCGAGCGTCAACGTGGAGGTGCCGCCCGGGAGTTGATCGCCCATCCGGACGAAGCTGCGGTAGCCGGTCACGCCGGGCAGGCTCCGGACGGCCTCGGCGCCGTCCACCGCCTCGATGGTGCAGGCGGTGAGCGGGGAGAGGTTGTTGTACTGGAAGTGGACCTTGCCGCCGAAGTCGAAGGGCGCCAGCTGCGGGTCCTCCCCCAGTGCGAGCAGGCCGGTCGCCCGGACCAGGTCGGTGCCGCAGGACTCCCGGGCCATCATGTTGACGTGGCCCGAGATCCGGCCGTTGAGCTCGATCAGCTTCGGCCCGCGGGCCGTCAGCTTGAGCTCGGTGTGGGCGTGGCCGTGATCGGCCCCCACCGCCTCCAGCGCCGCGGTGACCAGGTCGAGGACCTCCGCCTCCTCCGCCGCCGGCAGGTGGCTCGGCCAGATCCGGCCGGTGCCGCGGAACGGCGGCATCACCGGGGTCTTGCCGGTGAGCACCAGGTGGGTGATCCCCGAGGGCGTGCAGAGGCTCTCGACCGAGACGTAGTCACCGAACGGCTCGCTCGGCCGCCCCTCGTGGTACTCCTCGACCACGAAGGGCTCCCAGAGCCCGGCCGCGGCGATCCGCTCGAGCCGCTCCCGGACGGCCTCGGCCTCGGCCGGGTCGCGGAAGGAGTAGGCGTCGCGGCTGCGCGAACCGGTGACCGGCTTGACGATCGCCGGCAGGCCCACCGCCGCGACCGCCTCCGCCCAGTCCGTGGGCGCGGCGAGCAGGAACGTCCGGGTGGTGTCCACCCCGGCCTCCCGCAGGATCCGGCGCTGCATCCCCTTGTCGGTGAAGACCCGGGCCGCGTGCGGGGACTGGCCCGGCAGGCCCAGCGCTTCGGCGAACTCGGCCGCCGGGCGCAGCAGGTCCTCGCAGAAGGTCAGGATCCCGTCCGGGGCGAGGCCGCGCACCAGCCGCAGATCGGCCTCCTGGTCCCCCGTCAGCTCGTGGACCTCGCCGAGCAGCTCCATCACGGACCGCAGGTTGTCCACGTGGGCGGAGTGCCTCGGCACCAGGAAGAGGATCTCGCCCAGATCGGCCAGGCCCGCACCGATCTCCCCGGCGGGCACGGCCCCCGCGTCGTACAGCACCGCGAACCGGGGCCGGGCGACGGCCAGCGCCTCGACCGGACCGACGGCCTCGGCGGAATCGGCCGGATCGGCCGGCCCGGCCAGCTCGCGGACCACGGCGGCCAGCGCCCCGGCCAGCAGCCCCGCGTAGCTCTCAGCCCGCTCCTGGGGCAGGTGGGCGGGGTCGTGGCCGATCCGCAGCTGGCCGCGCCCGCCGGTGATCTCCAGGTTGACGTGGAAGGGGAAGCTGGGCTTGCCGCGCCGCCGCCACCGGCTGGTCGGCGCCGCCGTCAGGTCGGCCAACTCCTGCTGGTCGCGGAAGTTCATGAAGTTGAAGGTCACGTCGAAGGCCGGGCGGCCGAGCCGCTCCACCAGGGCCGCCTGCGGGTACGCCTGGTGCGGCGCGCCCTCGCGCTCCGCCTCGGCCGCGGCCCGGACCAGGTCGGCCCAGTCGTCGCCGACCCGCGCGAAGCGGACCGGCAGCGTGTTGAGGAACAGCCCGACCGCCAGGTCGGAGCCGGGCTCCGGCGGGCGGGTGTTGAACACCACGCCGGTGACCACGTCCTCCTCCCGGCCGGCCAGGGCGCCCAGGGCGCGCGCGTGGGCGGCGAGGGCGACCGACTTCACCGAGGTGCCGAGCCGCCGGGCCACCCGGTGCAGCCCCCGGACCAGCTCCGGCTCCAGGTCCAGGACGTGCCGGGCCGAGGCGTCCGGGATGCCGGCGCCGTGGTCGGCGAAGA
Organism: Kitasatospora sp. MMS16-BH015; assembly: GCF_002943525.1. Classification (NCBI taxonomy): domain Bacteria; kingdom Bacillati; phylum Actinomycetota; class Actinomycetes; order Kitasatosporales; family Streptomycetaceae; genus Kitasatospora; species Kitasatospora sp. MMS16-BH015. Next base: position 3,111,067 of record NZ_CP025394.1, read on the forward strand.
GCAGCGGCGGGGCGTCCGCCTGCGCCAGCCAGTGCTCGGCCGCGGCGGCCGAACCGAGGGCCTCCTGCTCGGCCCGGACGAAGGCGCGCTGCACCGGCCCGGCCGGGGCCGGCAGCTGCCCGGCCGCCGTGCCGTGGGCGTAGAGCGTCATCAGTTCCACGGCCACCCGGCTGTAGCTCCAGCCGTCCAGGATCGCGTGGTGCGCCGCGAAGGCGACGTGGAAGGACTCCGGCCGCACCGCCACGTGCACCCGGACCAGCGGGGCCTCGGCCCAGTCGTGCACGCCGCCCCGGCCCGAGTCGCGCCAGTGCCGCAGTGCGGCCTCGGCCTCCTCGGCGGTGGCCGCGGGCTCGATCTCCACCACCGGGTCGGCCTGCTCCCGGACGAGCTGCACGGGCACCGAGTACTCGGCGAAGTCGAAGCAGGTGCGCAGGGCCGGGTGCCGGCGCACCAGCTCCGCCAGCGCGGCGCGGAAGGCCGGCTCGTCGAAGGGCGCCTCGACCTCCCAGTCGTCCATCACCTGGTAGAGCTCGCGGTCCTGGCTGAGCTCGCACAGGTAGAGCATGCCGACCTGCAGGGCGGAGGCCGGCAGGGCCTCGACGACCCCCGCCGGGAGGCGGTCCCGGTCCTCGGCGGCGAGCAGGTCGAAGGGGGCCCACGCGGTGTCGCCGGCCGCCGGGCGCTCGGCCGTGGCCTGCTCGGCGAGGGCCTGCACGAAGGTCGGCGCGCTCACGATGGCGCGCACGGACTGGTGCACCATCAGGTCGCGCAGGGTGAGCGGGAGCCCCTCGGCCCGGGCCGTGTTGACCACGCGCACGGCGGTGAGCGAGTCCCCGCCCTGGGCGTAGAACTTGCCGTCCAGGTCCAGCCCGGGAGCGGCCAGCTGCTCCCGGAGGATGCGCAGCAGGCGGGAGGCGGGGTCGACCATCACTGTCCTTCGGAGTTCGGGGCGGGGATGTCGCGCATCGTGCGCAGCGGGGAGAAGACCACGAAGAGGCAGGCGCTCCACATGCCGAGCGCGCACACCAGCAGGGCCGGGCGCAGGCCCGCGAGGGCGCCGAGCGTGCCGCCGAACAGGGAGCCGAGCGGGATGACGCCGTAGGCGATCCAGAGGTAGACGGCGTTGACGCGGCTCAGCAGGCCGGGCGGGCAGACGGCCTGCCGGTAGGAGACGGCGGCCGTGTTGAAGAGGATGGAGTTGGCGGAGAGCGCGGCCAGTGCCGCCGCGTACATCCACACGCCCCAGCCGGGCAGGGCGGCGGGCATCAGCAGGTAGAGCGGCCCGGGGGTGAGCATGGCGAGCCAGATGACTCGGGCGCTGCCCACCCTGGCGGAGATCCGCGGGGCTAGCGCCCCGGTGGCCAGGCCGCCCAGCGATCCGGCCGTGAAGACCAGGCCCACGGTGGACGGGGAGGCGTGCAGGGTGCGCAGCATGAAGGTGACGGCGATCGAGGAGGCCGCGACCACGAAGAAGTTGGACACGCTGGTGCACCAGAGCAGCCGGCGCAGGATCGGCTGCCGGCGGACGAAGGTGAGGCCCTCCCCCATCGCGGCGCGGAACGGCACCCGTGCGACGGCGGGGCGGGGCTCCGTCTCGGGCACCCGGATCAGGCCGAGGGTGACGGCGCTGACGGCGTAGGTGAGCACGTTGGCGACCAGCGCGCGCGAGGCGCCGACCAGCCCGACCAGGGTGCCGCCGAGCGCCGGGCCGGCCAGCTCGGCGAGCGATTCGCACATGCCGAGCTTGGCGTTGCCCTCGATCAGCTGGGTGGCGCCGACCAGCCTGGGCAGCTGCGACCGGTAGGCGACCGTGAAGAGGACGGTCAGCGCCCCGGAGACGGTCACCACCAGGTAGAGGTACCAGAGCGTCAGCCCGCCGGCCAGGGCGATCAGCGGGACGCTGGCGAGCAGCACGAGGCGGACCAGGTCACAGGTGACCATGATCTTCCGCTGGTCCAGCCGCTCGGCGAGCACGCCGGCCGGCAGCGAGAGCAGGGCGTAGGGCAGCCAGCTCAGCGAAGTCAGCAGCGAGACCTGGAAGGTGCTGGCGTGCAGGACCTCCAGGGCCAGCAGCGGTAGCGCCACCAGCGCCACCCGGGGGCCCAGGGTGCCGGCGCCCTGCCCGAACCAGAGCAACATGAAGTTGCGGTTGCGCCAGAGCGATTCCTTCGGGCCAGCCGGGGTGACCGGTGCGGTCTGCGTCACTGTGCCTGCCTTGCTCGTACAGATTCCGTACAGATGGTGCGGCCGGCCGGAGGGTGGGGCGGCCCGCGGAACACCTTGCCAGCAGCGGCCCGGCCGCTCGGCGTCCCCCCGGGGAACTGCCCCTCAAGTGCCGATCGCGGGCCTCGGGGTCAGACCGGGACGACCGGGTTGGCCAGGTAGGCCCGCACGGCGTGCAGGACGGCCAGCTCGGAGCGCGCGCCGGTGGCAGCGGCCGTCTTGCGGATCAGTCCGCACTGCACCAGGCGGTAGACGGCCGCGGCGGTCTCCGTCCGGGTGCGCCCCAGGGTGGCGGCCACCGCCTCCACCGTCCACGGCCCCGGCCGGCTCGCCAGCCGGGCCAGCAGCTCGCGGTGGGAGGGCGGCTGCACCGCCACCGCCTCGTGCACGGCCAGGCCCAGGCCGGCCGGGCTGCCGGGGTGGGTGGCGAGCAGCAGCGGCTCCTCGCGCGCCATGGTCAGCAGCTCGTCCAGCGAGGCGATCATGGACCAGGAGGCGGCCGCCTCCAGGGCCCGGGGCACCCCGTCGAGCCGGCGGCAGACCTCCGAGAGCAGCGGCATGACGGCGGGCCCGGGCGCGAAGCCCGGCTGGCGGTCGGCGATCAGCTGCACGAGCAGCGCCTCCGCCTCCCGGGTCGGCAGGCCCTCCCCGCCCTCGGCGGCCGCGCCCAGGGGCTGCAGCGGCAGGTGGAACTCCTCGACCGCGCCCTGCGGAGCGCGGGAGGTCTCCAGGATCCGCAGGTTCGGACAGAGCCGGGCCAGCGAGCGCAGCTGCTCCCGGGGGATCGGCCCGCGGTCGTTGCCGTCCACGACCAGCAGGGCGGCCCGTTCGCCGACCAGCCGGGCCAGCTCGCCGAAGCCTTCCTCTCCCGAGGCCAGCAGCTCGGTGACCCGGCCGGCGGGCTGGCCGGGCCGGGCGGCGCCGGCCGCGGCCGGGCCGGCCCACAGGGTGGGGACGCCCCGGGCCCGGAGCCGGGTGGCCACCGCCGCGGCGAGGTGGGTCTTGCCCACCCCGGCGAACCCGGTGATGGCGGTGATGCCCCGGTGCTCGCCCGCCAGCAGCCGGTGGAGCACCTCGGTCTCGCGCTCGCGACCCAGCAGCGGCTTGGCCGGCGGCGCCTCCACCAGCGACTCGAAGAGCGCGTCGCCGCTCTGGCAGCCGGCCGCCACCTCGAACTCGGCCCGCTCGTGGGCGGTCAGCCGCAGCGCATCGGAGAGCAGCCGCACGGTGTCCGTCCGGGGGACGGCCACCTGGCCCTTCTCGAGGTTCCTCAGGGCCCGCACGCTGACGGCAGAGAGGTCGGCGAGCTCGGTCTGGGTCAGCCGGCGGCGCGTGCGGTGCTGCTGCAGCTGCCGGGCGAAGTCGTCACCGGTACGGGGAGAGTCACCGGTACGGAGAGAGGGGAGGAGCTCCATCGTCAGCCCTTCGTTCGCCCGCGTTCCCGGGAGGGACGCGTACGGGACTTGTCCACGGGCACACCGTGCCCGGAGCAGCTTCGCACACGCCCGAGTGTTCACCCGAGGGGCCGACGAGGGTGCCGATGGAGCCCATCGACCGGGTCGATGCTCAGGCCCAGAGCTGTCCCTGCAGGGCCTCGACGGCCGCCTCGGTGGACTCGGCGGTGTAGATGCCGGTGGACAGGTACTTCCAGCCGCCGTCGGCGACCACGAAGACGATGTCGGCGGTCTCGCCGGCCGCGGCCGCCTTGCGGGCGGTGCCGAGGGCGGCGTGCAGGATGGCGCCGGTGGAGACGCCCGCGAAGATGCCCTCCTGCTGGAGGAGCTCGCGGGTGCGGCGAACGGCGTCGGCGGAGCCGACGGAGAAGCGGGTGGTGAGCACCTCGGCGTCGTAGAGCTCGGGGACGAACCCCTCGTCGAGGTTGCGCAGGCCGTAGACCAGGTCGTCGTAGCGCGGCTCGGCGGCCACGATCCTGACGCCGGGAATCTTGTCCCGCAGGTAGCGGCCGACGCCCATCAGGGTGCCGGTGGTGCCGAGGCCGGCCACGAAGTGGGTGATGGTGGGGAGGTCGGCGAGGATCTCGGGGCCGGTGGTGGCGTAGTGCGCGCCGGCGTTGTCCGGGTTGCCGTACTGGTAGAGCATGACCCAGTCCGGGTGCTCGGCGGCGATCTCCTTGGCGATCCGGACGGCGGTGTTGGAGCCGCCGGCGGCCGGGGAGGAGATGATCTCGGCGCCCCACATCCGGAGCAGCTCTCGGCGCTCCTCAGAGGTGTTCTCGGGCATCACGCAGACCATCCGGTAGCCCTTGAGCTTGGCGGCCATCGCGAGCGAGATCCCGGTGTTGCCGCTGGTCGGCTCCAGGATGGTGCAGCCGGGGGTGAGCCGGCCGGCCGCCTCCGCCTGCTCGATCATGTGCAGGGCCGGCCGGTCCTTGATCGACCCGGTCGGGTTGCGGTCCTCCAGCTTGGCCCAGAGGGAGACCCGGCCGTCCTCGTTCCCGGGCACGGCGGCCGAGAGGTTCGGCAGCCGGACCAGCGGCGTGTTGCCGACGGCTTCGAGCGGACTGTCGTAACGCAAGGGAGCCTCCGGCGGAGGTCGAGGGTGGGCAAGGAAGCGGGGGCGGCTCCGGCGGGAGCCGCCCCCGGGCGGGGCTCAGGTCAGCGGGAGCCGCCGGCCACGGCCGGGAGGATGGTGACGCTGTCGCCGTCGCCGAGGGCGGTGGTGACGCCGCCGAGGAAGCGGACGTCCTCGTCGTTCAGGTAGACGTTGACGAAGCGGCGCAGCTCACCGTTGTCGAGCAGCCGGCCGGCGATGCCGGGGTGGCGGGCGTCGAGGTCGGTGAACAGCTCCGCGAGGTTGGCGCCGCTGCCCTCGACGGCCTTGGCGCCGTCGGTGTAGGTGCGGAGGATCGTGGGGATGCGGACCTCGATGGCCATGGCTGCGCTCCTGTGGGATGAGAGGGGTGGCCGCTCGGGCGCGGCTCGGAAGGCGGAGGGGTGCCCCGGGGCGGAGGTGGGGCATGGGCGTGGTGGCGCCGGAGGGATCAGCGGGCGTCAGCCGTGCCGGGACAGATGGCGCTGGCGAGCCGGCACAGGTCGACGTGCAGGCGCGCCACGAGGCGGGTGCCTGGGGCCCGGAAGCTCACATCGACGGAACGCATGCACTCATCGTATAGATTCCCGCCCCTGCTCCGACATCCTCATCTCGCCATCCGGTCCGATCCGTCTCACATTCCGTCACACCGGCCGCGCCGGCTTGCCCCGGCAGGCCGCTGACCACCACGGAGGGAGCCCGGCGCCCGCCGGGGCGGCGGGGCGCCGGGCTCCGGAGGGGTGCGTTCCGATCAGGCGGAATACTCCTCGACGATCTCGACGTCTTCCTCCGTGATCACTCCGTCCACGATGCGGAACGATCGGAACTGGTACGGACTGTCCGCCTCGGCGCCCTCGGCGGTGGAGACCAGCACGTAGTGGGCGAAGGGCTCGGAGGCGTAGCTGACGTCCGTGCGCGAGGGGTAGGCCTCGGTGGCGGTGTGCGAGTGGTAGACGATCACGGGCTCCTCGTCCCGGTCGTCCATCTCGCGGTAGAGCTTCAACAGGTCGCCGGAGTCGAACTCGTAGAAGGTGGGCGAGCGGGCGGCGTTGAGCATCGGGACGAACCGCTCGGGCCGGCCGGTGCCGGCCGGGCCGGCGACCACGCCGCAGGCCTCGTCCGGGTGGTCGGCCCGGGCGTGGGCGAGGATGGCGTCGCGCAGTTCACGGGTGATGGTCAGCATGCCGGTCAGGATAGCCATCCGCCGCCCGGCGTCTCACTCCTCGGACGGCGGCACGTGCAGGTGGTCGTGCGGGGTGCCGTGCAGGGCCTCCGGGCGGCGGCGCTTGAGCACCTGGTAGCCGATCAGCAGCAGCACGGCCCAGACGGGGAAGACGTAGAGCGAGATCCGGTTGTCGGCGTCGAAGCCGATCAGCACCACCACCAGGCCGAGGAAGGCCAGCGCCACCCAGCCCGTCCAGCCCCCGCCGGGCGAGCGGAAGCTCGGCGGCGGCAGGTGGCCGCGACGCCAGGCGGCCCGGTAGCGCAGCTGGCAGACCAGGATCACCGCCCAGGTCCAGATCCCGCAGACGGTGGCCACCGAGGTCACGTACTCGAAGGCCTTGCCGGGCGCCACGGCGTTGAGCAGCACGCCCAGGCCCATCAGCAGCGCGGAGACGGTGATCGCCGCGGCCGGGCTGCGGTGGCCGTTCAGCCGGGTCACGGCGGCGGGGGCCTGGCCGCGCAGGGCGAGGTCGCGCAGCATCCGGCCGGTGGAGTACATCCCGGAGTTGCAGGAGGAGAGCGCGGCGGTGAGCACCACGAAGTTGATGATCCCGGCCGCCGCCGGGATGCCGATCTTCCCGAAGGCGGCCACGAAGGGGCTGACCCCGGGCTGGAACTCCGTCCAGGACACCAGCGAGAGGATCACCGTGAGCGCGCCGATGTAGAACAGCACGATCCGGGCGGGCAGGGTGTTGATCGCCCGCGGCAGGGTCTTCTCGGGGTTCTCGCTCTCGCCCGCCGTGACGCCGACCAGCTCCACGCCCAGGTAGGCGAACATCACGATCTGCAGGGTCATCAGGGTCGCGTGCAGGCCCCGGGGGAAGAAGCCGCCGTCCCGCCACAGGTGGGTGACCGAGGCGGTGTCACCGGCCTTGCTGAAGCCGAAGACCAGCACCCCGACGCCGATCAGGACCATGCCGAGGATCGCCGTCACCTTGACCATCGAGAACCAGAACTCGATCTCGCCGAAGAGACTTACCGAGATCAGGTTGGCCCCGTAGAGGATCACCAGGAAGACCAGTGCGCTCAGCCACTGCGGGATGCCCGGCGCCCAGTACTTGACGTAGACCGCCGCCGCCGTGGTCTCGGCCATCCCGGTGACCACCCAGAACAGCCAGTACGTCCAGCCGGTGACGTAGCCGGCGAACGGGCCGAGGAACTCGCGGGCGTACTCGGCGAAGCTACCCGAGACCGGACGGTAGGTGAGCAGCTCGCCGAGCGCCCGCATGATCACGAAGATCACCACCCCGGCCACCGCGTAGCTGAGGATCAGGCTCGGGCCGGCCTTGGAGATCGCGGTGCCGGCGCCGAGGAAGAGGCCGGTGCCGATCGCGCCGCCGATCGCGATCATCTGGATCTGACGGCTGTTCAGACCCCGCTCGTAGCCCTCCTCGTCCGGAGTGGGGTCGACGACCTCGTCGTACCGGGGCGCTGCCATGGTCGTGCCTTCCTTACGTGGAGTAAGGCAGTCGTACCACGGAGTGACGCGCCGTCAGCGGTCAGGCGCGCGGCCTCAGCCGGTCATCGCCTCGATGAGGGACTCCTGCATGCCGCCGAGCCAGAGGTAGGCCATCACCAGGGGCTTGCGCTCGTCGCCGTCGGGCAGCGCGTAGAGGCCCTCCTCGTCCTCCTCGGTGACCTCGAGACGGCTGCCCAGGGTGAGCCGCAGGTCGTTGAGCGCGCCGAGCCAGCGCGGGCAGTCGCCCGCCTCCAGTTCGAGCTTGCCGCCCTCACCGCCGAGGCCGTCGATCGCCTTGACCACGGCCAGCGCGTCCTCCCGCTTGCGGGCCCGCAGGTCGAGCTCGGTGTAGCGGCGGAACTCCGAGGCGGCCGCCCTGGTCTCCTCGTCGGCGGCGGTGCCGGGCTCGCCGTAGGCGTCCGGGAAGAGCCGCCGCAGCGCCGGGTCGCTGGGCGCCTCGGTGGGGCCCTCGGCGAACAGCGCGGCCAGCGGGTCGTCGCTGTCCGCGCCCGGGCCGGGGCCGATCAGCTCCAGCATCTGCACCTCCAGCGAGCGGAGGATGGACGCCTCGATCTCGTCCAGCGCGATCGCGGCACTGCCTTCGCCGGTGCTCTCGAACAACCCAGCCATGAGTCTTGGATCAGCCTGTCTTCGTCGGGGTAACGGGTGGCCGCGGGTGGCCGGTGATCAGTCGTGCTGGAGGGTGGCCCACAGGCCGTAGCCGTGCATGGCCTGCACGTCCCGCTCCATCTCCTCGCGGGAGCCGCTGGAGACCACGGCCCGGCCCTTGCCGTGCACCTCCATCATGAGCTGCCGGGCCTTGTCCTTCGGGTACCCGAAGTAGGCCTGGAACACGTGCTGCACGTAGCTCATCAGGTTGACCGGGTCGTTGTGCACGATGGTCACCCAGGGCGTGTCCGGCTCCAGCGACGGGAGACCCTCGACCTCCGGGCGCTCGATCTCCACGGGCGCGACACTCACGGCAGACACTCCTCGCTGCGCCGCCGACGGTGCGGGCGGCTCACTGGGGCACACGGATTGCGCCTCTCACTCTTCCATCCGAGCGACCTCGGAGCGAATCCGCCCCGGAGAAATCGTCAAACTGACGCTAAGTGGTAGTAGCATCATCCCCATGGACGCCAACACCGCGCGCCGCTCCACCGCGCTGCTCACCGACCGTTACGAGCTCACCATGCTCCAGGCCGCGCTCCGCAGCGGCGCCGCCCACCGTCGCTCGGTCTTCGAGGTGTTCACCCGGCGGCTGCCGAACGGCCGTCGCTACGGGGTGCTGGCGGGCACCGGCCGCCTGCTGGACGCCGTCGAGGACTTCCGGTTCACCTCCCCGCAGCTCGACTGGCTCAGCGACCAGGGCGTGGTGGACGAGGAGACCCTGCGCTTCCTGGCCGACTACCGGTTCACCGGCGACATCCACGGCTACCCCGAGGGCGAGATCTACTTCCCCGGCTCCCCCGTGCTCACCGTGGAGGGCAGCTTCGCCGAGGCGGTGATCCTGGAGACGCTGATCCTGTCGATCCTCAACCACGACTCCGCGATCGCCGCCGCCGCCTCCCGGATGACCAGCGCCGCCGGCGAGCGCCCCTGCATCGAGATGGGCGCCCGCCGCGCCCACGAGAGCGCCGCCGTGGCCGCCGCCCGGGCCGCCTACCTGACCGGCTTCACCGCCACCTCCGACCTGGAGGCCGGCTTCACCCACGGCATCCCCACCACCGGCACCGCCGCGCACGCCTTCACCCTGCTGCACGACAGCGAGCGGGACGCCTTCACCGCCCAGGTCGAGTCGATGGGCCGGGGCACCACCCTCCTGATCGACACCTACGACCTGGCCGAGGCCGTCCGCACCGCCGTGGAGGTGGCCGGGCCCTCGCTGGGCGCCGTCCGGATCGACTCCGGCGACCTGACCCTGCTGGCCCACCGGGTGCGCCGCCAGCTCGACCTGCTCGGGGCCGAGAAGACCCGGATCATCGTCACCTCCGACCTGGACGAGTACGCCATCGCCGCGCTCGCCGCCGCCCCGGTGGACGGCTACGGCGTCGGCACCAGCCTGGTCACCGGCAGCGGGCACCCCACCTGCGCGATGGTCTACAAGCTGGTCGCCCGGGCCACCACGCCGGGCGGACCGCTGGAACCGGTGGCCAAGCGCTCGGCCGGCGGCAAGAGCAGCGTCGGCGGGCGCAAGTGGGCCGCCCGGCGGCCCGACGAGGAGGGCGTGGCCGAGGCCGAGGTGGTCGGCACCGGCGCGATGCCCGAATCGCTCGCCCCGCACCTGCTCCAGGTGCCGCTGGTGCTCGGCGGCGAGGTGGTCGGCCGCGAGCCGCTGGCCGTCGCGCGCGAGCGCCACCTGCGCAGCCGCGCCGCGCTGCCGCTCTCGGCCACCCAGCTCTCCAAGGGCGAGCCGGTGCTCCCCACCGAGCTGCTGCTGGGCTGAACGGCCCCGCACCGGGCCGCGGCCGGGCCGAACGGCCGCGCGCCGCTGCGCCGACCCTTCCGCCTACGCGCGTCACTGCCTACAGTGGCCCCGCACCTCGTACCCGCCGGACCATCCCGTCCGCACCATCCCGACCCGACCAAGGACGCACCCCATGCACCGGGCACTCATCGTCGTCGACGTGCAGAACGACTTCTGCGAGGGCGGCAGCCTGGCCGTCGCCGGGGGCGCCGAGGTGGCGGCCGCGATCACCGACCTGATCGCCGACTCCACCGCCGGCTACACCCACATCCTCGCCACCCGGGACCACCACCTCGACCCGGGCGACCACTTCTCGCCCACCCCGGATTACGTCCACTCCTGGCCCCGGCACTGCGTGGCGGGCACCGAGGGGGTCGGCTTCCACCCCAACTTCGCGCCCTCGGTCACCTCGGGCGCGATCGAGGCGGTCTTCGACAAGGGGGCCCACTCGGCCGCCTACAGCGGGTTCGAGGGCGTCGACGAGCACGGCGGCTCGCTGGCCGACTGGCTGCGCGAGCGCTCGGTCACCGAGGTGGACGTGGTCGGCATCGCCACCGACCACTGCGTCAAGGCCACCGCGCTGGACGCCGCCCGGGAGGGGTTCACCACCCGCGTCCTGCTCGACCTCACGGCCGGGGTCGCGGCCGCCACCACCGAGGCGGCCCTGGCCGAACTCGCCGCCGCCGGAGTCGAGTTGACCGGCACCCCGGTGGTCCAGGCCTGACCTCGGGCTGACCTCGGGCTGGCCTCGGACCAGCCTGGGGCCGACCGCCACCGACCCGCTCAGCGCTCCGTCACCAGCAGCTCGACCACGTCCGCGCCGCCCGCGCGGAACGCCTCGCGCAGCTCGCCGCCGACCGCGTCCGGGTCGGCGGCGACCCGCGCACCCGACACGTACACCACCCGGATGCCCAGGTACTCCATCCGGTGCTGGCCCGCCCGCACCCAGGCGGCCTCGCCCTCGCTGACGCAGCGCAGCTCCGAATCCACCTCCACCGCGACCCCGGCCTCCGGCCAGTAGAGGTCCGGCACGGCCACGTAGGTGCCGCCGCGCATCCGCAGCTCGGGCCCGGTCAGCGGCACCGGCAGCAGCCACTCGTCCACCAGCTCGCCCAGCCGGTCGAGCACCGACTCCCTTTCGGCGGCAAGGAGTTCGTCGAGCGCGGCCCGCACCCGCTCCTCGGCCAGCAGCCCCGCCTCGCCCAGCTCGGCCACCAACTCGGCTACCGTGCAGCCGCTTTCGCCCCGGCCGACCGCCTCGGTCAGCAGCGCCCGCACCAACGCGGGCGGCACCAGGCCGAGTTCGAAGGCGCCCTCGGCCGCCCACTCACGCAGCGCGTCCGCCACCGCCCGGGCCACCGGGGCGCAGGCCAGCCCGTGCACCGAGCGCGCCTGCGGCGCGCGGCCGGTCCGCCGAATCCGCACCTCGCCCGCGTCCTTGAGCCGGCGCTGCCGGGGTACCAGCACGTCCACCTCGGTCACCGCGGGCAGCCGGGGCACCGAGGTGAAGCCGTAGAGCGCCAGCGCCGCCGACCCGGTGATCACCGCACCCTCGCGGCGGCCCGTCTCGCAGCCGTCCTGGGCCGCGTAGAGCAGCGCGGCCCACATCCGCTGCTCGGGCGTCGGCACGCCGTCCTGGAGCAGGTACACCCGGGGCAGCAGCCGCTGCCAGGGGCCGCCCCGGCGGCAGTGCTCGGTGACCACCCGAGCCGGCACGCCCCGGGCGCGCAACTGGCTCGCGGTGATCACGTTCTGCTGGCGGCGGGCCAGCTCCTGGAGGGACGGTGCGGGCGAGGGGATCTGGTAGCTCATGCCGACACCCTCCCCAACCGGCCCGCCCTCACATCCACGACCTGACGCACCGTTACCCAACCGTCGCGAAACCGGGACTGCCCCGCACTAAAGTCCTCATACCCTCACCCATTCGGCGTAAGGGACGTTCGGCCAGTTGCCGGATTAGATCGCAGTTGGCCTGTACCATCCGATTTTCCGCATTTCATCTCGGTCACGGTGACACCCGGGCCGGGTCCGTGAACTGCGGCTTCTGACCGAGAGTGACGAGGACCATACCGAGAAGCACCGTTCCGGAGTCACAGCAGCCCCTCCGGATTGCCTACCATCGGCTTCATGTCACGTGACGACTCCACCGGCCTGCGGGCCGCCCAACTGCGTCTTGGCCGCCTGCCCGGCTACGTCCGCCAGCCGGACCTGGCCCGCCGCAGCGGCGAGGACGGCCACACGTACAAGAAGGGCTGGGAGGTCCGCTTCACCGCTCGCAACGAGCAGGAGATAGCGGAGATCCGCGAGGTGGTGATCGCCGCCGGCTTCGTCCCCGCCCGGCCGTTCTTCAAGGGCCACCAGCTGATCCAGCCGGTCTACGGCATAGCCGCCGTCCAGGCCTACCTCGCCGCCAAGGAGGCCGCCGAGGAGCTGGCCACCCGCCGCGCCCCGCGCCCCGCCATCCCCGAGCAGCCCGGCCCCGACCGCGCCGCCGCCGCGCCGGCCGCCGCAGCCGCCGGAGCAGCCGCAGCCGCCGCAGCGGCCCGGGCCGCCACCCGCCGCAAGACGCCCGAGGACTAGCCCCGCCCGGCCGCCCGGCCCCCCGGGGGCCGCTGGGCCCCGGGGCGGCCGACGGCGGCCGGCAGCGGCTGACGGCCGCCGACAGTGGCTACGCGAAGGCGAAGCTCGGCGCGTAGGCCGCCAGCACGAGCGCCGCAGCCAGCACCGCCAGAGCCACCACCGCGAGGCGCCGCCCCGGCCTCGGTGCGGATCGAGCGGCCCACGGTGCAGCCGGCCTCGGCGCCGATCGCCCGGCCGACCGAAGGGCGGGGCGCCGCGCAGGGCGCCGGATGGGGCGCGGGCCCAGGGCGAGCCGGCGGGCGGAGTTCGCAAAGTTCTGGTCCATGCACCGAGCGTCTCGCCTGCGGCCATACGCGAGCTATGGCGCCGCCTTGGCGGCCCGCTGCGCCGATCCAGGCCACCCCTTCGTCGGCTCCGGTCGATCGAACCCCTAGCGCCTCGCTTGGCCCGCCGACTGACGACCAGTCACATATCGTCTCAATCACACCCCCCGTCCGGACTTCGACACGACATTGTCACTCAAAGCATCTGTCCGAGGCCCTAGAGTGAGCGCTACGCGCCACCCGCCCTCCCCCGCCGTCGACCCACCCAGATCGCGAGGCCGATGTGACCAGTCGTCATATCCCGCCCGCCGACCGGACCGGCGCCACCCGGGACACACAATCCCCCGCACTGTCACTGGAGTTCATGGCCTTCCGGGAGCTCCACCTGCCCCGTTACCTGAGCTACGCGCGGGTCTGGTTCCGCGAGCCCGGCCGGGCCGCCGAGGCCGTCGAGCACGCCTTCCGGGCACTGGCGGCGGTCTGGCCTGAGATCCTGGTCAGCTCGAACCCGACGGCCGCCGCCTGGCAGATCGTCCGGGGCGCCGTCACCGAACACACCACCCGTCCCGCCGGCCCCACCGATCCCGGGGCGGTGGACGAGGATCTGGCCATCCTGCACTACGTGGTCGGCCTGGCCACACCCGAGATCGCCGACGTGGTCGGCACCGACACCGCGAGCGTGGCCAGCCAGCTCCGGCACGCCCTGCGCCACGACACCGAGTGGTGACGGGCGCGGGGCGCGGCCGGCGCCGGGGTCAGTACGCCTGGTAGCCGAACACGTCGACCACCACGTCGACGGTGCCGTAACTCCCGTTGTGGAACGAGACCTTGCCGCCGGGGCCGGTCTTGACCACGACCTGGTTCGGGATGGTCCGGCCCGCCGTCCAGTTCAGGTTGGAGACGCCCGGCCGGGCACTGCCGGTCGGGAAGACGGTCAGGAAGCCGCTGTTCTGCGGCCGGGTCACCGTGACGTTGAGCGTCACCGCGTGCGGGGGGCGGCCGCCCGGCAGCACGCCCACGTCCAGGGTCTGGCCGGGGCCGATCGGAGCCGCCGTGCGGATCAACTCGCCCTCGCGGTAGGTCTCCTACCGCCGGACGCCGGTCACGTCGTAGACGTGGTGCACCGGGTCGTGGATCAGGTAGCGGGCGAAGGACTCGACCGTGAAGCGGGCGCCGTCGCTCCGGCTGCCCGTCCGCTGCCACTGCTCACCGGTCACGGCCGCGAAGGCCTCGGCCAACACCGCACCGGCCTCGGCGAGTTCGACGGCCACCCGGGCCGGGTCCTGCTCACCGTAGCGCTCGGCCAGCGCCGTCTCGTCCTGGTCCCAGTTGGCGAACAGCGGGCCGTCCTGAGTGAGCATCAGCCCGAGCCGCAGGTCGAACAGCCGGTACACGTCGCGCACGTGGCAGGCGTACTCCAGCGGCGCCCAGATCTCCGGGGCCGGCCGCCGCCGCAACTCCTCCACCGGAGTACCGGTGAGCAGCCCGACCCAGAACTCCGCGTTCTCCCGCAGCATCCCGGCGACCTCCTCCCGGACGACCGCCGGAGTGTCCAACCCGCAGTCGGGGCAGGCGCGTTCGAGGACCCAGGTCCAGTCCTTGGTGTCAGGTGTGATCATGCCCCTCAGCATGCCGCCCCGACGCCGGCCCCGGACAGGCCCGGGGCCGCCAGCCGGCACCAAGATGCTGCCAACCCCGTGGCCGGCAGCCCTCTCGGGAGCCCGTCAGCTCAGTCGTCCTCGCCCTGCACCGCGCAGACCGCACCCAGCGGCACCTTCGGCAGCAGCGCGCCCAGCACCTGCGAACACACGGCGGACTCCTTCGCGTTCTTCGGCCCGTCGGCCGCAGCCGGCCCCGCCCCCAACCCCAGGGACGCCGCGAGCACCACACCCAGCACGACCAGCTTCTTCACCATGGCTCAGCCCTCCAGAACAGTCGACGGACGAACCATCCCTACCCGAAGGACCCCCGCCGGCGCCCGGATTGTCCGCCATCCGTGGGCGCGTCTCTCACTGCTGGTACGGGTTGCCGCCCCCGGCGGCCGGCCCCTGCTGCGGGTACTGTCCCGGCTGGCCGGGCTGCGAGCTCTGCCCCGGCTGGCTCGGCTGGCCGTACGGCTGCTGGCCGTACGGGTTCGGCGCGGTGCCGGGCTGCGGCTGCTGGTACTGGCCCGGGTACTGCGGCGCCCCCTGCGGAGCAGCCGGCTGCGCTACGCCCCGGCGCGAACGGCGCGCCAGCAGCACGCCCCCGACCACCGCGAGCACCACCACGACACCGCCGGCCCCGATCACGTACCCCGGCACCCCGCCGCCACCGCTGCTGCTCCCGCCGGAGGCCACCGGCGTGGCAGCCGCCGGCGCCGAGGAGGCAGCGCCACTCGGCGCGGCGGAGGTCCCGGCCTCCGGCCCGCCCTGCGACTCGGCCCGCCCGGCCAGCGGGTTGTCCTTCGGGCCCTGGTCCACCGCCGGGTTGGCGGCCAGCGCCTTGGACGGCGAGGCGATCCCGTACCCGTACTTGTCGTTCGGGACGGCCCCGGCCCCGTCGGGCATCTTCGCCGTCTTGATCATCCGGTTGATCACCTGACCGGCCGACAGCTGCGGGTACTTGGCCCGGATCAGCGCCGCGATCGCCGAGACGTACGCGGTGGCCGCCGAGGTGCCCGTCCCGTTCCCGTAGCTGGTGTCCGACTTGTTGCTGGCCCCGTAGATCCCCACCCCGGGCGCCACCAACGTGGTCTCCGGCCCGGAGTTCGACTTGGCCCACACGGCGCCGGCTTGATCCACCGCACCGACGGCGACGACGCCGGGGAAGGCGGCGGGGTAGGTGACGGGAGCCTGATGATCACCCTGGTTGCCGGTGCCGCCGACCACCACGATGTCCTGGGAGAGCGCGTACTCGACCGCTGCGCGCACCTGCGGATCGGTGCGCAGCCCGGCCGAGGCGAGCGACATGTTGATCACCTGGACGTGGTGGTCTACCGCGTACCGGATCGCGGGCGCCAGGTTCGTGCCACCGAAGTTCCCGATGTCGTCCCCGCCGTCCAGAGCGACCCGGACCGGGAGGATTTTCGCCTTGGGAGCCAGGCCGGTCACGCCCGCCTGGTCGCCGTGCCCGTGCGCCGCGATGATGCTGGCGATCTCGGTGCCGTGTCCCGCCGTGTCGACCCGGCCGTCCGACTTCTCCCCCGAGAAGTCCGCCCCCGCCAGGACCTGACCGGTCAGGTCCTGGTGACTGGCCTGCACGCCGGTGTCGATCACCGCGACGGTGACGCCCTCACCCTGGCTGACCGGCCAGACCACGCCCGCCGCGTCGTACTTGGTGATGGCCCACTGGCCCTGACGGATGCTGTCGGCGGCAGCCGGTCCGGCGGCCAACCCCCAGCTCAGCGCACCCGCCGCGAGCACCGCCGCACCACGCAAGCCTCGACTGGTCGTCAAGCCCGGTCACCCCATCTGTCGAAGGTGGGTGCCCCGCAGGCCGCGCCCACGGGACACCCTCAGGTCCAGCCACCCTACGGGCGGCGGATCAGTCCACCACGTTCGGGTTGGCCCGCTGCCCGGTCATCCAGGTCTCCTCGTCCTCGACGAGGTAGTCGGGCCGCTTCCCGT
The DNA here is from genome assembly GCF_002943525.1 of Kitasatospora sp. MMS16-BH015. Classification (NCBI taxonomy): domain Bacteria; kingdom Bacillati; phylum Actinomycetota; class Actinomycetes; order Kitasatosporales; family Streptomycetaceae; genus Kitasatospora; species Kitasatospora sp. MMS16-BH015. Next base: position 3,127,501 of record NZ_CP025394.1, read on the forward strand.
CCTTCTTCTTGTCCTTGTCCTTCTTACCGGCCTGCGAGCCACCGGGCATCCCGTGCTGGCCGTCCTTGCCGCGCTGTCCGGCGCCGCCCTGACCCGCCTGACCCGCCCGGCTCTTGCCGAGGCCCGAACCGCCCTCGGTGAAGCTCTTCCGGCTCGCCGCGCCGTGGCCGGACTCCCCGGCCACGCCACCGCTGCGCCCCGCACCGCCGGCTCCGGCCCGGCCACCGGCCCCGGCCGTGCCCTCACCGGCCGCCAGACCGCCCAGGCCGCCCGAGCCGAAGCTCCCGGGCCGGCCGCCGCCTCCGGCCAGTCCGCCACGGCTGCCGAGGCTGCCGGTGGAACCGGAGTTGCCACTGCCGAAGACCCCGCCGCCGAACCGGCTGCCGCCCTCGCCGGGCCCGCCGGTCTCGGTCCCGAACCCGGGCGCACCGGTGCCGGTGGTCGGTTTGGGGCCCGTGATCACGCTGTCGATGCCGGTCCCGGCACCCGGGCCGGGCGTCGGACCGACGCCGACACTGCCGCCACCACCGGGCGGAGCCGGGCGGGGCACGGGGTTGGCCGTACCGCCCTTGATCCCGGGATCGGTCGGTGCCACCCCCTGCTTCGGCGGCAGCGGAGCCCGCTGGGAGCCACCGCTGACGGACCGTGAAGTAGTCGACATCTCGACATTGCGCGCACCGCCACCGTTGGCAGCGAGCCCCATCCCGCCACCCATGATCAGCGCACCGATCGCGGTGGCCCCTGACGGGTCGTCCGGCGGGTTGAGCTGGTCGATGTTCTCCACCGACACGGTGTTCGGCGGCTTGAGCACCTGCGCCGCCGTCCGGTACTTGGTCGCCAGCGTCTCCATCACCGCGACGGCCTTGGCCTTGCGCTCGTCGGTGATGGTGGTGCGGGTGTTCTCGTTGTCCACGCCGACGGCCGTCTCGGCGGTGTCGCCGATCGCGTCGCCCACCTTGTCGAGGAAGCTGGGCTCCTCGGGCATGTCCCGCTTCGCCTGGTCGATCGCCTCGGACATCATCTTCATCGTGATGGCCGCGTCGTTCGCGTACGCGGAGACGTTGTTGACCGTGTTGGCGAGCTTGGTCATCTTCGAGTAGAAGGCGTCGCTGCTGGTGCCCTCCCAGCTCGAGGTGGCATCGCCGGAGGCGGTCTGCAGGGTGGTCCGGATCTGCTTGAGGCAGTCGGCCGTGCGGCGCCACGGGTCGCTCGCGGACATCACGCCGCCCGAGTCCATGCTCTGCACCATCTTGCGCAGGTCACCGTGGCTGTAGGCGTCGAAGTTCGTGAAATCGCTCATGCCGCGCTCACCAGGTCTCGTTCGGGGTGCCGGTGACGGGTGGGGTGCCGGCGCCCGGGTCCTTCGGGCTGGAGACCGGGCCGGTCACGACCGTGGTGGTGGGCCGGACGGCGGTGGTGTAGGTGGTCGGCGTGACGGTGTTCGGGTTGCCGACCGACCAGCCGTCCGAGGCCACCTTGAGGTGGCGGGAGGTCTCGTGCTCCTGCTCCTCGTAGTTGGTCGCCGTCAGGTCGGCCTTCCGCTGGGCCTCGTCGATCGCGTCGTGCAGGGCGAACAGGACGTCCCGCAGGCCGTCCCGCATCGTCTCGTACTTCTCGTGCAGCGTCTGCGCCTCGGCGAAGGTGCCGAAGGCGCTGCGCCCGACCCCGCTCTGGATGTGCGCCTTGCCACCGTCCGCGTGGGCCTGGAACTCGTCCAGTAGTTTGCGCACCTGCCCGGCGAACGCCCTTAGGCCGTCCACCTCCACGCGGTACCCGGCTCCCGGGCCGCCGCTCGACCCGCTCCCCGTGCTCACGACCTCGTGCCCCCGTACTTCGTCGTCTACCTGCCGCCCCGGCCTGGGCTGCGCGCTCAAGGCCAGGGAAATCCAACTCACATGTCTAACACATGCCCACGGCCGACAGAACGCCCCACTCCCCCCTTCCCCTACCCCGGAGCCGCCTGACGGAATCTCACCCGAGTTCCGTCAGGGCCCGCCGGCAGAGCGAATCCGCGCGCCGGGTGGTCTCGGGCAGCCGGTAGTCGGGGGCCAGGGCCAGCGTGGTGGCCACGGCCTCGGCCAGGCCGATCCGGTGACCGACCGAGACGAAGACCGGCTTGACCCCGACCCGGGTACGCACGGCCCGCCCGACCTCCTCCCCCGAGTCGGTGTCCACCAGCGGCGCCGAGTCGCCCCGCCCCGGCCCCGGCTGCTCGTACCCGAAGGTGAACGGGGTCTTGGCCACGCCCATGGTCCGCAGGCCCGTCAGCACGCCCAGATGGCTGGCCAGTCCGAGCCGGCGCGGGTGGGCCAGGCCGTAGCCGTCGCAGACCACCAGGTCGGGGACGTGCCGCAGCTCGGCCAGCGCGTCGAGCACGGCCGGCACCTCACGGAAGGCCAGCAGCCCGGGCACGTACGGGAAACTGATCCGCCCCACGGCGGTGGCCTCCTCGACCACGGCCAGCGTGCCGTGCTCCAGCAGCACCGCCGCCGCGACCACCAGGTCACGCTCGTCGTCGTAGGCCACGTCCACCCCGGCCACCAGCGCTCCCGGGGCGGGCACCGGCCCGGCCGGCTCGACCAGGGCGCGCAGCCGGTGCTGCTCGGCCAGGGCTTGGGTCTCGGTTGCGGGCCAGTCGGCCGGTGCGGGCAAGGCTCCCCCAGGTGCGGTGTGCGGGTGGTCCGTCCACACCGTACCGACCGTCAGGGCGCGGGCCGCACGGCGTCGGTGAGCCCGTGCGCCCCCCGTGCCCCGGGCTCCCGGAGTTAGGCTGTACTTACCGACCCGCCCCCGTGGGTAGACCTCCGGTACGACAAACCGCACCCGGTACGAGAGCACCCGGTCCGCAGCGCCGCCCCCGAGGCCGTGACCGTCCGCGCTCCCGCACCGGCCTCGCGCGAAGGACGGACCGCCATGCCGCGCCCCACCATCGCCCAGCTGCTCACCGGCACCCTCACCGTCGTCGCCGCCACCGTGGCGCTGCTGGCCGTCTCCCATGCGACGGGGGTGTTCGAGATCGCGGTCCTGGCCACCTTCGCCGTGGCGCTCGGCACCCTCGCCACCGCACTCCAGATGGCCGCCGCCCGCCGCCGCCCCGACCGGAGCCCGGCCCCGGCACCGGCCGCACCACCGGTCCCGGAGTACGCCCGGCACTGACCCACTGGGAGACGACGGGCCGTCACACGGCGATGGAGACCACGACCGTCTTGGCCGCCTTGTCGTGGATGCACTGCCGGTACGGCCGGTCGAAGATGCCGAAGACCCCGTCGATCAGCCACCAGAGCAGCGAGCAGCAGAGCAGCGCGGGCGCGATGAACACGGCCGCCCGCGTCCAGGCCGCGGCGGGCGTCGGGCTGCTGCCGTCCACCAGCATGGCCACCCGCAGCCGCATCGCCTTCTTGCCGAGCGTCTGGCCGTCCCGGCTGAGCATCAGGCCCTCGTAGACGATGTAGAGCGCGTAGCCGAGCCAGACGGCGCCGACCACGCCGTTCTCGTGCTTCAGGCTGACGAACGGCAGCACCACCAGCGTCGCGATCACCTGCACCATCAGGTAGTCGATCAGCCGGGCGATGATTCGGTTGCCCCAGCTGCCCAGCGGCGGCATCCCGGGCACCGGCCCGGGGTCCGCCTGGTACGGCGGCGTCCCGTACCCGGGCGGAGTGCCGTACCCGGGCGGCGGCGGGGGCGCGCCGTACGGGCCGCCGTACCCACCGGGGGCGTCGTACGGGCTGCCCTGGGGTGGCGGCGGCGGGGGTGTGCCGTACGGGTCGGCGCCCCCGTTCGCGGGCCCGCCCGGCGGGGGCGGCTGCTTCTCGAAGGAGGGCTTGCCGCCCCCTTCCGGCTCGGTGCCTGACGGGTCATAGGTACTCATACGTCGAGTAGAACATCACTTTTAGTACGAGCTTGGGATATTTCGTCCGTTTTGGGGAGCCAGGCTGACCCCACCTCAGGAGCGGACCGCTCGGGCACGGACCGCTCAGGCTCGGACCGCTCAGGCGCGGACCACCCGGGTGCGCGCCGCCCGGTCGTGCCAGGCCCGCCGCTGCTCCGAGTCCGCGAACGGCCAGAGCGCTCCGACCACCAGCACCGCCCCGGCCTGGCCGACCAGCCACCGCGCCACCGACCGCCCCAGCGCGGGCGGCTCCGCCGTCCCGGCCCGGACCACCCGCACCCCGACCAGCCGCTTCCCGAAGGTCTGGCCGGTGCGCGCCGTCGGCAGCACCTCGTACACCACCCCGACCAGCAGCAGCACCCCCAGCAGCACCCCGGTCTTCCCCAGCACCACCGGGTCCACCAACCAGACCTGCACCTGACGCCCCGTCGCGTCGGCCGCCGCCTTCGCCTGGTCCAGCTTCGTCTGGAGGTGGTCCACCGCCGAGGCCACCAACGGCACCCCGGCCCCGACCCCCACCACGGCCACCACGACCCCGTCCACCACCCGGGCCACCACTCGCCGCCCCATCCCCGCCACCCGAGGCACCCCGGCCCCCGCACCGGCAGGCACCACGGCGCCGGCGGAGGACGGGGACGTGACGGCCCGCTTCACCGGCACCGCCTGCGGCGCCGCCGCCGCAGGCTCGGGTACGGCCACCACACCGACCGCACCCAACCCGTCGACCGGTGCCGCCGGCGGAACCGACGCAGCGATCACCACCGGCGCCACCGGCGCCACCGCCCCACCGCCCACCGCCATCGGCGCAGCCACCGCACCCACGGCTCCCGCCGCCGAACCGGCCGGGCCCACCGGCGCCACCGCACCCGCCGACGCGACCACCCCGACCGCACCCCCCGATCCCGCCCCGGCTTCGGCCCCCGCCCCAGCCGCCAGCGGATCAGCAGGCCCAGCCGCCGCCCCACTCCCCTGCGCGGCAGCCCCACCGCTGCCCTGCGCCCCAGGCGCAAAAGACCCTCCACCCCATACCGCCGCCGTGCCCGCTCCCGCCCCCGCGGGCCCGGCGGAGCCACCGTTCGCCTCGACCGCCCCACCCCGGGGCCCGGGCACCACCGAAGCGGCTCCACCCGCCTCTGCGCCCGCACCCCAGGACACCCACCGCGGCTCGGCCGACTCCTCCAGCAGGCCCCGCTGCGCCCGCGGGTCCACCTGCCAGCCCGAGGCGGCCCCGGGGGCCTCGCCCTGTACGGTCTCGGCCACCGCCGGCTCCGCCTCCGCCGCGCGGAACGTGAAGGAGCGCCCGGCCGAGGTCTGGTCGAAGTACACCGGGCCGGTCTCCCCGACCGCCGCCGCCTGCCGGACCACCGCGTCCGGTGCGCTCGCCGGCCCCGGCAGGTCGACCCCGGCCGCCGCGTCGGCGGCCGCACGGAGCGGCGGCGCCGAGTACGGGGCGAACACCGCCCCACCCAAGGTGCCCTGCCCGGGCAGCACCACGGCCCCCGTGCCCCCCGCCACCCCCGCCACCGGAACTCCCGCCACCGGTGCCTCCGCCGCCGGCTCCACCACCGGCGGCGGCATGTACCGTGCCGCGACCGGGGGCGCCGCCGCGTGGCGGCCGACGAAGCTGGGCGGGACGAGCTCCTCGCCGGCGGCCGGCGCGGGGCGGCTGGTACCGGGCACCCAGGCGGTGCCGCCCCAGTAGCGGACGAAACCGGGGACCGACGGGTCCGGGTAGTACCCCGGCGTCGGGCCGGCGGCGGTGGACGTGCTGCCGTCGACCGGCCGTTCCGTCATCTGGTCTCTCCTGAAGTCTCCGCGGGCCGTCCGCCGCCCGCCGAGGCCGTGGGCGCGGTCCATCCACCGCGCACCCCCAGCGGCCCCACAGGGCCGGGGCGGACAGTCGCGAGGCAGTCACAAAGGGTAGTGCCTTCAGGCCACACCGGATGCCAGATCGGCAATCACCACCGGAACAGCCCCCACCGGAACCCTCGACGGGGGAGAATCCGCCCTCCCGCCGCCCCGCCCCCAGGGCCACCCGCCAGAAATTCTCGACCGATCCGCGAAATGTGTGTAAGACCGTGTCAGCACCACGCTCTCTCTCCACAAAGGGCCCCGGAGGACGGGCCCGAGGAGATGAGAGAGGTACCGGCCATGGAGCGTTCCACGAGCGTCGTCGAGCACGAGCTCGACCTCAACCTGGTGCTGTCGCCCGAGCGCAGCGTCCCCGTCCCGGCCCGGCTGTCGTACGGGATCCACGACCCCTTCGCCGTGCACATCACCTTCCACCTGGACAGCGGCACGCCGGTGACCTGGGTGTTCGCCCGCGAGCTGCTGGTGGAGGGCACCTTCCGCCCGTGCGGCCAGGGCGACGTGCGGATCTGGCCGACCCGGTCGGGCCGGAACAGCGTGCTCTGCCTGGCGCTCAGCTCCCCGGGCGGCGACGCCCTGCTGGAGGCGCCGCTGCCGGCGGTGGCCTCCTGGCTGGAGCGGGCGCACCGGCTCGTCCCGCCCGGCGCCGAGCTGGCCGCCCTCGACCTGGACAACTCGCTGGCCGAGCTGCTGGCGTGACGGCGCCCCTCGAGGAGGCCCCCGTCAGGGAGGACACCGATGGCGAGGCCCCCGTCAGGGAGGTCCCCGTCACGGAGGCCCCTGTCAGGGAGGACACGACGGAGAAGACGTCAGCGCACGCCCGCCCGGGCGGGCTGCTCGGCCCGCGGCCGGGGCACCCGGCCGAGCGGCGCGCCCCCGGCGAGCCGGCGGGCCCGCACCCGCACGGCGGCCAGCGCGAGGAAGCAGAGGCCGACCACGGGGTAGATCGAGGCGGGCAGCTGGTGCAGGGCGGGCAGGTGGCTGTCCAGGTCGCCCTTGTGGGGGACGAGCCACATCGCGTAGGAGAGGAAGGCCAGCAGGGTGGCCCAGAAGACCGGCCGCCAGCGCAGCCGACGGACGGCGGCCGGGCGTGAGCGCTCCTGGGCCGCCTCGGCGGCCAGCAGCACGAGCAGCGGCACGCAGCACCACCAGTGGTGGGTCCAGCTGATCGGGGAGATCAGCACGGCGGTGACCGAGGCGCAGCAGACGCCCCAGGCCTCGGAGCGCGGCAGCCAGGGCTCGCTGCGGTGCGCCCAGACGGCGGCGGCCAGGCCCGCGACGGCGACCAGGGCCGCCACGGCGGTGGCCAGGCTGCCGGGGTCGGCGGTGTGCATCAGCCGGGCGACGGCGCCCCGGATCGACTGGTTGTCGACGATCTCGGTGCGGCCGACCCGGGAGGAGTCGTAGAGGTACTTGGTCCAGAAGCCCCAGGTGGCGTCCGGCAGGGTGACGGCGCCGATCGCGAAGGTGGCCAGGAAGGTGAACCCGGCCACGAGGGCGGCCCGGACCCGGCCGGTGATCAGCAGGTAGACGGCGAACAGGCCGGGGGTGAGCTTGATCCCGGCGGCGATGCCGATGGCCACGCCCTTGGAGCGGTGGCCGTCGGAGCGGGTGAGGTCCCAGAGGACCAGGCAGGCCAGGGCCAGGTTGATCTGGCCGTACCGCAGGGTGGTGAAGACCGGCTCCAGCCAGACGCCGAGCCCGGTGACCAGCACCACCCCGACCGGCCGGAGTTCCCGGCGCGGCCAGCCGGTGAGCTTGAAGGAGAGGTGCGCGAGCACCGCCAGCAGCACCAGGTTGCCCGAGGTGATCAGCACCCGGAGCAGCCCGACGCCGACCCAGGTGGTCGGCACGAAGAGCATCGCGGCGAACGGGGGGTAGGTCGCGGGCAGGTTCCACTCGGTGACCCGCAGGGCGTAGAGGTCGTGACCGTCGGCGACGGCGGCCCCCTCCGCCCGGTAGACGATCATGTCCACCATCGAGGTGCCGACGAGGTGGCGCACCACCGCGTAGACCAGCAGCGAGAAGACGGCCACCGCGGCGGCGACGGTCATCTGCCCCCGGGGCGCCTCGCGGACGGCCCGGACCAGCTGCCCGGGGTACGCGCTCACCCGTTCGGCCCACCCGGCGGGGTGCTCCGGCGCGGGGGCCCGGGCCGCCTCGCGCTGCTTCTGCGCCGCTGTCACGTCTCTCTCCGTCCGCCGGTGGACCAGCTAGCGACCATACCCGACGGAGTCGACGGGCTCAGGTCGGCGAACCGGCCCACCGGGCGGCCCCGAGCGGCCCGGCGGGCCGCCCCGGACCCGGCTCGGTGCTCAGCCCGTGTAGGCGCCGAGGGCCCGGGTGAAGTCCAGCGGCTGCTGGTCGATCGAGCTGCAACTGGCGTCGGCGTACGGCTTGGCGCCGCCCGCGCAGGGCTTGTCCCGGGTGCCGGACCACATGGCCAGCCAGGCCAGGTGCTTGCCGCCCGCGAAGGCGGCCAGCTGCTTGGCGTCGGCCACCGTGAACACCTCGGAGGAGACGTCGTTCACACCGATCATCGGGGTGACGGCGGTCTTGGCCCAGGCCTCGGCGTCGGAGAGGCCGAGCACGCTCTTCACCTGGGCCTGGGTCGCGGTGGCGGCGTCGATCGCGTAGGCGCCCATCCGCCCGGCGGGGTTGGGCGCCACACCGTCGCCGAAGTCCATCGCCATGATGTTGACCGCCCCGACGGCCACCCCGGCGCCCTTCGCCCCGGCCACCAGGTCGATCCCGTCCTGGGTCAGCCCGCTGGGCAGCGCGGGCAGGGTGAAGGAGACGTCCAGCGGGTGGCCCTTGGCGGCGGCGTTCTTCTCCAGCTGGGCGATCGCCTGGGCCCGGCGGCCGTTGGCGGCGGCGTCGGCGAGCGCCCCGCCCTCCACGTCGAAGTCGAGCTTGGTCAGCCCGTACGCGTCCACGGCCCGCTGGTACGCGGCCGTGAGCTCGGCCACCGAGGTGCAGGCGCCGGCCAGCTCGGTGCCGTTGGCCCCACCGAAGGAGACCCGGACGTCACCGCCGGCCGCCCGCAACGCCCCGATCTGCCCGGCCACCGCATCGCTCGCCAGATCGCTCACCCCGCCCCACTTCGGCACGCACCCGCCGCCGGAGACGATGAACGCGAGGGTGAAGTCCTTCACCCCGGTCGCCTTGGCGGTGGCCACCAGGTCGTACGCGGGGTAGAGCGAGGTGTCCACGTACGGCGCGAACCGGCCGTCGGCCCCGCCCGGCACGGGCGGCACGGTGGTGGGGGTCGCCGTCGGCGTGCTGGTGGGCGTGCTCGTCCGGGTGGCCGTGGGGGTCGGAACCGTCGTCGGGGTGGCGGTGGCCGTGGCGGACGGGCTCGGGCTCGCGGTGGTGGGGCGGCCGGAGGGGGTGGGTATCGGGCCGGTACCGCCCTTGCAGGCGGTGTCGTTGATCAGACAGTTGCCCGGCTCGGCCTGGGCCGGGCCGACGGCGGCCTGGACCACGAAGCCGACCTCCACCGAGCGGCCGGCCTCGATCCGCTGGTTCCACGCCTGGGGCTTGACCGTCACGTGCTGCCCGCTGGCGCTGAACGTCCCGTTCCAGAGCGAGTCGATCTTCGCCCCGGCCGGCAGGTCGAAGCTGAGCGTCCACCCGTCGAGCGCGGCGGAGTCGGTGTTGGTCACCACGTACTGCCCGGTGTACCCGGTCTGCCAGGTACTGGTCGCGGTGTAGACCGCCCCCAGCGAAGCGGCACTCGCCGACCCCGCCAGCACGGCCACCCCGCCCGCCACCACGGCGGTGGCCACGGCCGAGGCCCCGAGCACCAACCCCTTCCGACTCCGGCGGTGCAGACCCACTCGACGGCTGTGCTGCGGCATGGCGCGACTCCCTGGAGGTTCCGGAAAACGTGTCGCCGACGCTAGCCGGGCCCCACGGGGCCGGACCCCCTCCCAAGCGGGCCGTACGGCTCCCTTATTGGGGCTTTAACCTCCGGGGGCGCGGGGAACTGCGCGACCAGCCAGTGAGCTCGCCTGAAGCTCGCAGAGATGCCCCGTTGCACCATCAACGGATAGTGCAACATCGGCATCCGCGTAAGACAGCGGCAGAGTGCAGAGCTGGCCGCGCCGTTCCCCGCGCCCCCGAGGGGTCAACGTCGCAACTTACGGCGACCCACTCTCGGGGCCACCGCCGCCTGCGTCCCCAGCCGGAGCCGCAGTTCGGCTCCGCCCAGGACCGAACGTCCCAGCGCCAGATCGCCCCCCGTCGACTCCGCGAGTTTGCGGACGATGTCCAGCCCGAGGCCCGTCGAGCCCTCGCCGCCCTGCCCGACGCCGCGCCGCACTGCGCCTGCCGGGTCGGCGAAGCCGGCCCCGGCATCGCCGACCAGCACGATCACCGCCCCCTCCGCGACGTGCACGTCCACCGCGAAGGCGGTGCCGATCGGGGTGTGGCGGAAGACGTTGCCGAGCAGCGCGTCCACGGCCGCCGCCAGATCGCCCCGCTGCACCGGCACCGGTGCCGTGGCCGAGCCGTCCACCCCGGCCAGCTGCCAGTCCCGGCCCTCGTCCTCGGCCAGGGCCGACCAGAAGCCGACCCGCTCCCGGATCACCTCGGCCGCGTCGCAGCCGAGCGCCACCGCCGGCAGGTCGTCCGGGGTGCGCCGGGCCGAGCGGATGATCTGGTCCACCTCGCGCTCCAGTTGGGCCACGGCGTGCCGGGTGGCGTCGGCGGCGTCGCCGGAGCCGAGCGAGGCGGCGTTGAGTCGGAGCACCGTCAGCGGCGTCCGCAGCCGGTGCGAGAGGTCGGCGGCCAGCTCCCGTTCGGCCGCCAGCAGGTGCACCACCCGGTCCGCCATCGCGTTGAACGCCCGTGCGGCCTCGCGGAGTTCGTCCGGGGCTCCCTCGGCCTCGCGGCCGGCCAGCGGCACCCGGACGGCGAGGTCGCCGCCGCCGAGCGAGCGGGCGGCGGCGGCCAGCCGGCGGGCCGAGCCGACGATCCGGGCGCCCATCCGATCGGCCACCAGCACGGAGATCGCCACCAGCGCGAGGGCCACCAGGGAGAGCACCAGCCAGGCGGTGGCCACGCCCCGGGTGAGGTCGCCCTCGGGCACGTACACCTCGACCACGGCCACCCGGCCGCCGTCCACGGTGACCGGCTGGAGCAGGGCGAAGCCGCCGGGGGCGCGCACGGTGAAGGAGCGGTTCTCCCCGCTAGCGGTGGCCACGGCGGTCACCTCCACCCGGGGCTTGCCGACCACCTCGGTGCTGGGCAGGTGGACGGCGATCCGCTCCCGCGCACCGCCGTCGGTGCTGGCCAGCGCGCGGGCGATGGCCTCCTGGTCGGTGGTGATGGCCAGCGCCGGGCCGAGCGCGGCGGCCTGCCGCTCGGCGGCGGTGAAGGCCCGGTCGCGGGCGGTCTGCTGCACCATCAGCCCGAGCGGGATGAGGAAGGCGAGCGCCACCATGGTCGTGCCCGCGACGGCCGCCTTGACCATCGCCCACCGCAGGGGCGTGCCCTCCGCCCGACTCCCGGCAGCGGCCCGGCTCCCGGCAGCAGCCGGACTCCCGGCGGCCTGACGCCTCCTCACCTCGGGCTCTCCGGGGGCAGCGGCGGCGCCTCCAGCCGGACCCCGACCCCGCGCACGGTGTGCAGGTAGCGCGGCTGGGAGGCCGTCTCGCCCATCTTGCGGCGCAGCCAGGAGAGGTGGACGTCGATGGTCTGGTCGCCGCCGTAGGTCTGCCGCCAGACCTCGGCGAGGATCTCCCGGCGCGGCACCACGACCCCGGGCCGGGCGGCCAGGAAGGCCAGCAGGTCGAACTCGCGCCGGGTCAGGTCCAGCGGCTGCCCGTCGAGCACGGCCTCCCGCCGCTGCACGTCCACGGTGAGCCCGCCGACTCTCAGCTGCCGGGGCGCCGGGGCCGCGCCGCCGCCGAACCGGCGCAGCACGGCCGTCATCCGGGCCGTCAAGTGCTCGACCGAGAACGGCTTGACCAGGTAGTCGTCGGCGCCGTCGTTGAGCAGCCGGACGATCTCCGCCTCCTCGTCCCGGGCGGTGGAGATGATCACCGGCACGTTGGTCACGCCCCGGATCATCTTGAGCGCCTCACCACCGTCCAGGTCCGGCAGGCCGAGGTCCAGGATGACCAGGTCGCAGCCGACCTGGGCGACCTCGCGCAGCGCCTCCAGGGCGGTGCCGACGCTGCGCACGGCGTGTCCGGAGTCGGCGAGGTGCCGGATGAGGGCGGAGCGTACGAAGGGGTCGTCCTCGACCACGAGCACTGTTGCCATGGGGCTGCACGGTACGCCATCCGGTCGAATTGGTCTGTACCTCGGGTGCCCGGTGATCGACTCCGGCGGTCTCCGGGCACGTTACCGGTCGATTGCGCGGGCCACTGACCAGCCGATCGCCCCCGTACGGCAGGATGTGCACGCGATGCGGAACGGACTGGTACAACTCGGCGCCTGGGCGGCGGCCACCGGCGCGGCGGTGCTGCTGTCCTGGCTCGGCGTGCACGCGGTGCTCAGCGACGCCTCCTCCGCCCACCCCGTCCCGCTCCCGCTGCCCACCGCCCGGCCGGCCACCGGCCCACCGCCGCCCGGCGGGCCGCACTCTCCCGAGCCCGCCCCGGCCGATTCCGGCGCCCCTTCGACCGGCAGCCCTTCGGACGGCCCGCCAAGCCCCTCCGGCACCACCGCCCGGCCCACCCCGCACCCGACCGCGTCCCGCCAAGGCACCGGCACCGGCACGCCGAAGCCCTCCTCGGTGCGCAGCTACCTGGTGCCGGGCGGCCGGGTCGCGCTGGACATCCGTCCGGACGCGGCCGAGCTGGTCTCGGCCACCCCGGATTCGGGCTGGCAGCTCCAGTACTGGACCGGCGACCAGTGGATGCGGTTCGACTTCACCAAGGACGGCGCGACCAACTCGGTCTTCGTCACCTGGAACGGGCACGCCCCGGACGTCCAGACGGTGGTGCGCTAGAGCACGCCGGGGGGCGGCGGCAGGAAGCCCGGCAGGTACGGGCCGGGGTAGGCGGTGCGGTCGACCAGGGTGTGGCGGCCGGCCGGGGTGGCGATCACGGCGATCACGGCGATGCCGTAGCGGTCCTCCACCTCGTAGGGCTCGGTGACGGGGGTGGCGCCGCGGTCCACGGCGTAGTCGTAGGCGGCGTAGGCGTCCGGCACCTCCACGGCCAGGTCGAACACGCCGTCGCCGTGGGCCGCGACCCGGGCGGCCAGCAGCCGGCCGTGCTCGGTGAGCGGCTGGAGCACCGAGGTGACCACGAACCGCAGGTCACCGGCCTCCAGCACGTAGGCGAGGCTCTCCGGGTTGCCGGTCTCGGGGCCGGAGTAGGCGGTACATCGCAGGGCCAGCGCGGTGGCGTAGTGGCGGGCGGTGCGGCGGGCGTCGGAGACGGCGAGCACCACGGCGTCGGCGCGGTGGGCCCGGGGCGGGCCGGCCTCGTCGGGGTGGGCGGCCGGTGGGGCGAACGGGCCGGTGGTGAAGAGATCGGCGAAGACGTCGGTCAAGTGAACCTCCCCGGTCGGCCCCGCGGCCCGGCGTGGGGGCGCGGCGCCACGGGGTGCTGGAGGGAGCGTGGCCCCCGCCACACCGTTGCGCAACTGTTCCGATTCCTCCTGGGCAAGCTGCGGGCTGGGGCCCGAAAATGGCTCTCCCAGCTGTGCACTCTGCTCACCCCTACGGAGCCCCCGTGCCTTCACCCAACGACGCGATCGACGCCCTGGACGGCAAGTTGATCAGACTACTCAGCGCCGAGCCGAGGATCGGGGTGCTGGAGTGCTCGCGCCGGCTCCAGGTCGCCCGGGGCACCGTGCAGGCCCGGCTCGACCGGCTCCAGGCGCGGGGCGTGATCGGCGGCTTCGGCCCACAGGTCGACCCGGCGGCACTCGGCTACCCGGTGACGGCCTTCGCCACCCTGGAGATCTCCCAGGGCCAGGGCGCGGACGTGCGGGCGCACCTGGCCTCGGTGCCGGAGGTGCTCGAACTGCACACCATCACCGGGCAGGGCGACATGCTGGTGCGGATCGTGGCCCGCTCCAACGCCGACCTCCAACGGGTGATCGACCGGGTGGTCGACTTCGACGGGATCGTCCGCGCCTCCACCGCCATCGCGCTGGAGAACCCGGTGCCCTACCGGGTGCTGCCGCTGGTCGAGCAGGCCGCCGGGGAGTGAGGCCCCGCCGGCCGGCCCGGCGTCAGCAGCTGGGCACCTGACCGCCGGACTTGAGCGCCTTGAGCGCGTCCACCGCCCCGGCCAGGGTGGTGACCGGCACCAGGCGCAGCCCGGCCGGGGTGTTCACCTTGGCGTCGGTGCACTCGCCCTTGGGCACCAGGAAGACGGTGGCGCCGTCCCGGGCCGCGGCCTGGGTCTTCAGCGGCACCCCGCCCACCGCGCCGACGGTGCCGTCCGCGTCGATGGTGCCGGTGCCCGCGATCACCTTGCCGCCGGAGAGGTCGCCGCCCTGCCCGTCGCCGGCCAGCTCGTCCACGATGCCCAGCGCCAGCATCTGCCCGGCGCTCGGGCCGCCGATGTCGCCGAGGTCGACGGTCACCTTCACCTGGTCCGACGAGAGATGCAGGTACGCCAGCGCAGCCACCGTGGCGCTGTCCTGGGACTGCGTCATCTGCTGGGCCGTCACCTGCTCGGCCTTGGCCGGGTCGGACTGCGGGTAGACCGCCTCGGAGGGCAGCACGGCCTCGCCCCGGTCGAACCAGGCGCTCATCGCCTTCCACAGGGTGGTCCGCTCACCGGGGTTGGTCGCGGAGATGGTCACCATCCGCAGCTGCCCCTCGGTGCTCCGGGCCGGCGCCCCGGTGACGGTCAGCACCGGCTTGCCCTGGTACTGCCCGAGCACGTCGGCCGTGGTGCCGGGCCAGGTGAGCGTGTACGGCAGCGGCACCAGCCCGGCCACCGCGAACAGCGCCGCCGCCAGCACCCCGCAGAGCGCGAGCGCCCGGGTGCGCGGAGCGGTCAGCCGGGCGCGCAGCGGGGAAGCGGCGGGCGCCTTCGGCGCGGCGGAGAGCGGGGGCTGCTTCAGCGGATCAGACACACCGGCATCCAAACACACCAGGCCGCCCCACCGACGCAACACGTCCCCGCCGCCACGGGACACGTCAGCCGTGGCCACCCGCCACCGCGACCACCGGGCAGCCCGCCACCGCGACCGCGACCACCGGGCGGCCCGCCACCGCGACCGCGACCGCGACCGCCGAGGCGGCCGGCCCGCGCCGGAGGCGCCGGCCCGGACTGCCCGCCCCGGTCACACACCACCCCGATCACACACCACCCCGTCGCACCGCCCCGCCGGAGGCGTCAGCGCAAGGCGTCCGCCACCTCGGTCGCGGCCTCGACCACCCGGGGGCCGACCCGCTCGGGGACGAGTCCGTTGAGCATCACCACGCCGACACTGCCCTCGATGCCGCTCAGGCCGATCAGGGCCGCCGCCGCGCCGCTCGCGCCCGACTGCTCCTCGGCGCGGGTGATCACGAAGCCCTGGTCGGGCCGCCGCTGGCCGGGGAAGGCCCGGGCCTCCAGGATCGCCCGGCCGGCCGCGCTCTCCTCCAGCGGGTGCCGCAGGCCGGTCCGGTACGCGACGTGGAAGTCCGTCCAGCTCGGCTCGACCACCGCCACGGCCAGCGCCTCCGCGCCGTCCACCAGGGTCAGGTGCGCGGTCGCCCCCAGGTCCTCGGCCAGGCTGCGCAGCGCGGGCAGCGCGGCCTCCCGCAGCAGCGGGTGGACGCGGTGGGCCAGCCGGAGCACGCCGAGGCCGACCCGGGCCCGGCCGCCGATGTCGCGACGGACCAGGCCGTGCTGCTCCAGGGTGGCGAGGAGGCGGTAGACCACGGTCCGGTTGACGGCCAGCCGGGCGGCCAACTCGGTGACGGTGAGGCCGCGTTCGGAGTCGGCGAGGAGTTTGAGCACGCGGACGCCACGGTCCAGCGTCTGGGAGGTCTCGGCAGTCACGACGCGCGTTTTCCTTTCTGCGGCAGCCGCGGCCGGGCATGGGGGTGCCGGGGCCGGGCATGGGGAGACGCGCAGGGGGTGGCTGCGAAGATCCACTCGGCCCGAGGGGTGGTCGGCCGAGAGAGCGTGGGGAGAACGTAGTCAGCGGGGGCCGCGCTGCGGAAGTGTTTGTCCAAAATTCGGGCGCGATCGCAATGATTCCGTTCCCCCAAATCGGGGCAAGGAGCTCATTTTCGAACCTTGCACGGGAATGTTTGTTCGATTATTTTCCGGAGTGCGGACACCGACCGTCCGGTAACTCTGCACTCCCTGGAAGCAGACTCCCAGCGAATTCTCAGCCGACCCGGAGCAGCCCGTCGCGCAGCGCCACCGCCACCGCGGCGCCGCGGCTCTCCACCCCGAGCTTGGTGTAGATGTTGGTCAGATGGCTCTTGGCGGTCGCCTCGCTGATGTGGAGCCGCACCGAGATCTGCCGGTTCGAGAGCCCGTCCGCGAGCAGCTGGAGCACCTCCACCTCCCGTCTGGAGAGCACCGGCGCCCCGGACCGCATCCGGCGCAGCAGCCGCCCCACCGCCGCCGGGCCGAGCACCGACTCGCCGCGGGCCACCGCGCGCACCGCCGAGACCAGCTCCTGCGCCGCGCTCTCCTTGCCCAGGAAGCCCATCGCCCCGGCGTCGATCGCCGCGAAGACGTCCTGCTCGGAGCTGTACGCGCTGAGCACCAGCACGGCGGGCGGACGCTCCCGGTCGAGCAGGGCCCGGATCAGCTCGGCCCCGCGCAGCAGCCCGGTGCCCAGGTTGAGGTCCAGCAGTACCACGTCCGGCCGCTCGGCCGCCGGGGCCTCGGCCAGCTGCCGCAGCGCCGCCTCGTCGCCCCCGGCCTCGCCGACCACCCGCAGGTCGGGCTGGTCCTCCAGCATCATCCGCAGCCCGAGCCGCATGGCCGGGTGATCGTCGACCACCAGCACCCGGACGACCGCGGCCGTCACGACCCCGCCCCGCGCCACCGCACCGCCATGCCCACTCCCCCAGCCGAGAAATCCGCTCCTCGGCACAGCAACCGACGGGCGGGTTCAGTATGCCAGCACGCATCCGAAGAACCGACAAATGGGGTGGCTGGCAGCCTATCCGGCCATCCCCTCCCAAAACCGACGGACCGTCAGCCCGGGAACTCCACCGCCACCACCGTGCCCCCGCCCGGCGCCGGCTCCACCCGCAGCCGCCCGCCGGCCCGGCCGACCCGCTGCGCCATCCCGGCCAGCCCGACCCCGACCCCGACCCCGACCTCGGATCCGAGCGGCTCGGCCAGCCCGGCGCCGTCGTCCCGTACCAGGACACGCACCCGGTCGGCCGCCAGTTCCAGCTCCACCGCGATCCGCTCCGCCCCGGCGTGCCGCACCGCGTTGGTCACCGCCTCCTGCACCACCCGCAGCGCCGCGCTCGCCACCGGCAGGGCCGGCCGGCGCACGGGCCCGGCCACCCGCAGGGTCAGCTCCGGCACCGGCCCGCAGCGCCCCGGCTCGGCCCGCTCCGCGCGGAGCTGACGGAGCGTCGCCAGGTGCCGCCCGGCCAGGTCCACGTACCGCTCCAGGGCGGGCACCAGGCCGCCCTCGGCGAGCTGGGTCATCGCCACCCCGCCGATCAGGTCCTGCGCCTGCCCGAGCCCGAACAGGGCCGTCTCGTACGCCACTTCGAGCCGCTCCCGGGCCCGGTCGGCCCCGGCCGGCAGGGCCTGCTCGGCGGCCCGGATCATCAGGGTGAGCGCCGACAGGGTCTGCGCGACGGTGTCGTGGGTGTCCCGGGCGATCCGGGAGCGCTCCTCCAGCCGGCCCTGCTCCCGCAGCGCCTCGTCCCGGGCGCGGGCCGATCGGGGGGATTGCCCGTCCTTTACCGTTCCGGTCCCCACCGGCCCGCTCGGGCGCCGCTCAGTACCACTTGCCATACCGGGAGTCCACCGCCAGACGGTTGGTTTTCTTGTCCCTCAAGTGGCGAACCCCCAGCCCACCGCACGACGGTTGCCACCGTCGCGACCGGAAGGGGAATCTGGAGACTCGGGCCCCGTGCGGCCCGCGCTCCACAGGATTGACACTTGACGGACACAGGAAGAACCGATGGCGCGTCAGGCGCCACCGACGGGGGACATTATGCGATTCCACGACCAGCCGGAAGACGTCGAGGGCCACCATCCGGGCCCCGACCGCCCCGGTCTCCGGGCCCACCTGACGATGGAGCTGGCGACGACGCCCGGCCTCGTCCACCAGCTCCGCACCGACCTCGACTACGACCCGGCCGACCCGCTCGTGGTCAGCCTCACCTTCCACCTGCCCGGCGACCACCCGGTGGTCTGGACGGTCGCCCGCGGCCTGCTGCTCGACGGGCTGCGCGGCCCGGTCGGCGAGGGTGACGTGCAGGTGCGCCCGCACCCCGGGCAGCCCGACCGGATCGAGCTTCAGCTGCACTCCCCCACCGGCTCGGCCTTCCTCGGCGCGAGCCGGGCCGCCCTGCAGGAGGTGCTGCAGCGCACCACCCTGCTGGTCCCGGTCGGCGCGGAGCTGCCCGCCGAGGAGCTGGACGGCGCCCTCACCCGCCTCCTGGACGGCGCGGCGGCCGGCGAGGGCTGACCCACGGAGAAGGACGGCGGGCGCCCGTAGGCACCCGCCGCCCTTCCGTCCGCCCTGCGGCTCAGGCCGTGGTGTTGGCCCACTCCCGGATCCGGGCGATCCGGGCCTTCAGCTGATTGGCCGTCGCCTGCGCGGTGAGCGGCCCGCCGCACTGGCGGCGCAGCTCGTTGTGCACGGTGCCGTGCGGCTGGTTGGTGCGGTGGTGCCAGGCGGCCACCAGCGAGTTGAGCTCCTTGCGCAGGTCGCGCAGCTCCTGGTGGGTCACCACCGGCCGCTGCTCGGCGGGCAGTTCGAGCAGGTCGGCCTCCTCGGCCGGCTTGCTCTTGGAGCGCTGGATCTGCTTGGTCTGCCGCTTCTGGAGCAGCATCTGCACCTGGTCCGGCTCCAGCAGGCCCGGGATGCCGAGGTACTCCTCCTCCTCCTCGGAGCCCGGGTGCGCCTGCATCCCGAACTCCATGGCGTTGTAGAGCACCCGGTCGAAGACCGCGTCCGAGCCGAGCGCCTCGTAGGAGAGCTCCTCGCCGCCGCCGTCCGGCCCGTCGTTGGCCTTCTCGGCCTCGGCGAGCAGGCGGTCCTCCTCGTCGAAGAGGCCCTCCTCGCCGTCCTTCTTGGGTCGGTCCAGCACGTGGTCGCGCTGCAGCTCCATCTCGTTGGCGAAGCCGAGCAGCATCGGCACCGAGGGCAGGAAGACGGAGGCCGTCTCGCCGCGCTTGCGGGCGCGCACGAAGCGGCCGACGGCCTGGGCGAAGAACAGCGGGGTGGAGATCGAGGTGGCGTACACCCCGACCGCCAGCCGCGGCACGTCGACGCCCTCGGACACCATCCGGACGGCGACCATCCACCGGTCGTCGTTGGCCGAGAAGTCGGAGATCCGCTGCGAGGCCTCGGCCTCGTCGGAGAGCACCAGGGTGGCCTTGGTGCCGGTGATCTCCCGGATCATCTTGGCGTAGGCCCGGGCCGCGTTCTGGTCGGTGGCGATCACCAGTCCGCCCGCGTCCGGGATGGCCTTGCGCACCTCGGTGAGGCGCTTGTCGGCGGCCCGCAGCACGTTCGGGATCCACTCGCCCTGCGGGGCCAGCGCGGTGCGCCAGGCCTGGGCGATCAGGTCCTTGGTCATCGGCTCGCCGAGCCGCGCCTCCAGCTCGTCGCCGGATTTGGTGCGCCAGCGCATGTTGCCGCTGTAGCTGAGGAAGATCACCGGCCGCACGACGTGGTCGGCCAGCGCGTGCCCGTAGCCGTAGGTGTAGTCGGCCACCGACTTGCGCAGCCCGTCGGTGTCCTGCTCGTAGGTGACGAACGGGATCGGGTTGGTGTCGGAGCGGAACGGCGTACCGGTCAGCGCGAGCCGCCGGGTGGCCGGCTCGAAGGCCTCGAAGCAGGCCTCGCCCCAGGACTTCGAGTCACCGGCGTGGTGGATCTCGTCCATGATCACGAGGGTCTTGCGGGCCTCGGTCCGGTTCCGGTGCAGCATCGGGTTGACCCCGACACCCGCGTAGGTCACCACGATGCCGTGGTAGTCCTTCGACAGCGGCCCCGAGGAGTACGCCGGATCCAGCCGGATGCCTATCCGGGCGGCGGCCTCGGCCCACTGCTTCTTGAGGTGCTCGGTCGGGGCGACCACGGTCACCTGCTGCACCAGGTGGTTGTGCAGCAGGTACGAGGCCAGGGTGAGCGCGAAGGTGGTCTTGCCTGCGCCCGGGGTCGCGACGGCCATGAAGTCGCGGGGCTGCTTCTCGATGTACCTGTCCAGCGCGCCCTGCTGCCAGGCCCGCAGCTTGCCCGCCGTGCCCCAGGGGGCACGGCCGGGGAAGGCCGGGGAGAGGTGGTGCGAGGGTGCGGCGGAGGCACGCACGGCGGCGTGCGGCTGGGCGTCCGAGAACAGCGGAGTCATCGGGGAAGCGGCGGCAGTACTCACGGTCTCCGAGGGGGTCGTCGCAGGTCAGGGCCATGATCACGGCCAACGCTGCGGTCGGTTGACGGTCGGACAACCCGCCTAGCCTACCGGGCCGCCCCCGCTCCCGGAGTTCGACACGAGCCCCCCGCCGACCCCCGCGCGGCCCCTCGTGGCGCTGACCTGCGGCGTCCCCGCGGGCCCCCGATTCGACTCCCGGGGGACGCGAACGTCACACTGGCCGGGGCTGTGACGGCCGTCACTCGATTGCCCAGCCGAAACCCGGTAAGAGTTCCGCCCCCGCCGACTCTCAAGGCTGCGAGAGCTTCATCCGGCGCAGCCGTCCCACGCGGCGCGCGCCCCACGGCCCCCCGGGAGGAACCCATGTCCAAGGTTGTCGAGCAGGTCGTCCAGGCCCGGCTGATCCTGTCCGCCCAGCGCTCCGCCCTGCTGCGGGTCACCCTCCACTACCGCGGCGAGGACCCGCTGGCCGTCCGGATGCTCTTCCCCGCCGAGTACTCCCTCGACGCCGAGACCGACGGCCAGGAGATCGAGTGGGTCTTCGCCCGCCACCTCCTCGCCACCGGCCTCGACACCCCCTCCGGCCTCGGCGACGTCCACATCCGCCCTACCCGAGGCCACCGCACCATGATCGAACTCCGCGCGGCAGAGGGCATCGCCCTCCTCCAGTTCGAGGCCGCCGCCCTCCGCCGCTTCCTCTGGCACAGCTACGTCGCCGTCCCCGAGGGCAACGAACACCTCTACTTGGACGCCGACGGCGCCTTGGCCCAACTGTTCGGGTAACCCCTTGGGGGCGCGGGGAACTGCGCGCGCAACCGCCCACGAAGCTGCACGGTTGCGCGCGCACGCAGTTAATCAAGAGGGGCCCCGCGCCCCTGCTGTGGTTGCTCTAAGCCGAAAGCTTCCGCATCAGGCGGACCCCCTGCCCCGCCGTCATGTGCGGCAGGTAAGCCTTCCCGATCGCCCTCGTGATACTTCCGAGCGCCGCCGGATCCGGATACACCATGTACATCGGCCGGTACTCCGGCTGGAACTTCGCCTTGAAGGCCAGCAGCGACCGGAAGCCGTACACCGGCTCCAGCGCCTTCCCCATCCAGTCGAGCATCCGCTGCAGCGCCGTGGCCGTCTCCCCCCGCTCGGCCCGGGCCAGTGGCGCGCCCGACAGGCTCAGGAACCGCGCACCTTCCTCCTGGAAGCCGAGCGCCGCCGAGGCGATCAGGAACTCCGTCACGCCCCGGAAGCCGTCGCTGCGCCGCCGCATGAAATCCAGCGTCCAGCCGACGGCCGCGCCGTCCTCGTACACCGGCATCCAGCTGGTCAGCCCGTGCACCGTGCGGTCGCCGTCCACGGCGACCAGCACCCGCACGGCCGGGTCCTCCAGCTCGGCCAGCCCACCGAGGGTGAAGCCCATCTCGGGCAGGCCCTTGTCGGCCACCCACTCCTCGGAGATCGAGCGGACCTGGTCGCGCAGGCCCAGCGGCGCCTCGGGGTAGCTCCACCACTCGGCGGTGATGCCCTGCTTGGCGGCCTTGTTGAGCGAGGTGCGGATGTCCTGCCACTTCTTGCCGGTGAAGGCGAGCTCGGCCAGCGGCACCACGGTGTCCTCGGCCACCTGCAGCGAGCGCCAGCCGAGCGCCTGGGCGGCGGCAAGCGTCTGCGGGGTGACGCTGTAGAAGCAGGGCGTCCAGCCCCGCGCGTCGCAGTACCGGGCGAACCCGGCCACCGCCCGCGCCCGGGCGGCCGGCTCGCCGAACGGGTCACCGGTGGTGAGCGCGACGGTGGCGAAGACCCGGTAGGCGACGGCCGCCTCGCCGCCCTCCTCGAACCAGTAGTGGTTGCCGTCCCAGGTGGTCAGGAAGGAGAGGGTGGAACCGCCGTACTCGGTGAGCAGCCCCCGGGCCCGGGCGGCGTCCTCGGCCGCCACGTGCACCACCGGCCGCCGGAAGGCCAGCAGCAGGGCCACCAGGGCGACGGCCCAGAACAACACTCCGCAGTAGATCTCCAACGACTGCGCCGTGCCGCCGGCCGCGATCGGGTAGTCCGGCACCAGGTCGTTGTAGGCAGGCGGCAGCAGTTCGGAGGGCAGCCCGCGCAGCAGCGCGCCCAGGGTCGCGTCCGGCTCGTACTGGTCGCGGACCAGCCAGCCGATCCCGACGTACGCGCCGCAGGCCAGCAGCAGGGCCGCCCCGACCACCACCGCGAGCCGCCGCAGGTCGCGCCGGGGCAGCCGCTGGTCGAACCGGCGGTGGGTCACCAGCAGCAGGACGAGCATCAGCACCGGGAGCAGCAGCGCCTCGCCGATCAGCTCGAAGAGGTAGCGGGTGCCGCCGTCCTGGGCGAAGTCGTCGTAGTTCAGCGCCAGCACCCAGCAGAGCACCGCGATCCAGGCCAGCTCGGTGACGGCGGTGACCCGCCAGGCGAACCGCAGGCCGCGCCGCAGGCCCTCGGCCAGCACCAGCAGCAGGGCCGGCACCAGGGCGGCCATCAGCAGGCCGGGCGAGTGGAAGAACCGGTGGGTGGAGTGGGCGCGGGCGCAGGCCCGGGCCGACTCCTCGCAGGCGGCGGCGACC
Organism: Kitasatospora sp. MMS16-BH015; assembly: GCF_002943525.1. Lineage (NCBI taxonomy): Bacteria > Bacillati > Actinomycetota > Actinomycetes > Kitasatosporales > Streptomycetaceae > Kitasatospora > Kitasatospora sp. MMS16-BH015. The sequence goes on from NZ_CP025394.1 coordinate 3,150,329, forward strand.
TCGTCGCCGGTGGGCACGTGCGAGTAGTAGAGGTCGCTGAAGCTGGTGAACGGGCCGGCGGCGTCCGCGTAGAGCGAGGCGATCAGCGGCCCGAGCGCGGTGGCGGCCAGGCAGAGCGCCACCAGCACCCGGGTCTCGGTCCAGGACACCGCCCGGGGCGCCCGCGGCTGCCCGCGCCGCAGCCAGGCCCCGATGCCCAGGCCCACCAGCACCGCGAAGACCCGCTGCACGGACTGGAGGTGCCCCACGTACAGCAGCATCACCAGCGGCACCAGCACCACCAGCAGCAGCACCCGGCGGCGCCAGAGCACGGTGAGCCGGGCGGCCACCGCGGCCGCCAGTGCGAAGACGCCCACGGTGGGGCCGACGGCGATGTGGTCCTTGATCGTCTCGGTCCACTCCAGGCCGGCCCCGATGCCGAGGCGGACGGCGCCGGTGCCCAGCAGGCTGCCGAGCACCTGGCCGAGCAGCAGGGTCAGCACGGTGAGCGGGCGGCCGAGCCGGTGCTCGGCGAGCGGGCCGAAGACCAGCAGCAGCAGGGTGGTCACCACGTACGAGCCCAGGCCCGAGCACCAGAGCAGCGAGGTGACCGGGGTCCACCAGTGGCCGGGCAGGGTCGGGATGCCCACCCCGACCTGCTCCAGCAGGTGCTGCGGCGGGCCCGCGCCGAGGCTGCCGGTGAGGCCGCCGACCACCCAGAGGGCCACCACCAGGGCGATGGTGAGCGGGGCCGCCCGCAGCTGGGTCCAGAGCGGGGCCAGACCCCGGGCCCAGCGGAGCCAGCCGCGCTCCGGGCGCGGGGTGGTGGGGCGGGCCTCGGCGGCCGTGCCGGTCATCGGATCAGTCCCGTCTGCTGGGCGAGCCAGGTGAGGTTGTCGCCGAGCCCGGCGCGGAAGGTGTTCCAGTCGTGGCCGCCGGGCACGGTCATGAACTTCGCCTTCATCCCGGCCTTCACGGCGGCGGCGTAGACCTTCTCGGCCTGCGGCTTGTACTCGCCGTCCCCGGCGCCGACCACGAAGGCGGCGGCGGTGTCGGGGAAGCGCTGCCGGGCCATCACGTGCAGCGGGTCGACGGCGTCGAAGGCGGCCTCGTCCCCGCCGAAGGCGGCCTGCACCGTCTCGCCGTGGCTGCCCAGGGTGGGCTCCTCCTGGCCGGAGATGTCCAGGAAGGAGCCGTAGACCTGGGGCGCGTTGACGGCCAGTTGGAGCGAGCAGGTGCCGCCCAGCGAGAGCCCGCCGATCGAACGGGCGGTGCGGCCGGTGGCGGTCTGCAGGTGGGCGGTGATCCAGTCCGGTACGTCCTCGGCCAGGTAGGTCTGCCCCTTGGCGATCCGCGAGTCCATGCAGAGGTTGTTGCCCCAGGTGGAGCCGGTCTGGTCGACCACCAGCACGATCGGGGCCAGCCCCTCGTGCGCGGCGGCGAAGGCGTCCAGCTGCTCGGGCAGCGAGCCGGAGTTGATCCAGTCGGCGGGCGAGCCGGGCTGACCGGCCATCAGCACCAGCACGGGCAGCAGCGGCCGGGGCTCGGCCTGGTAGGCGGGCGGCAGGTAGACGTAGGCGTCCCGGGCCTGGAAGCCGGACTTCACCCCGGGCACGGGCGTGGTGGAGACGGTGCCCTTGGCCGGCAGGCCGGCCGGCCGGTGCCAGACCTCGGCCAGCACCTTGCCGGGCGGGGTGGTCACCACGGCCGAGGCCCGGCCGGTGCTGAGCTTGCCGGTCTTGTCCAGCCAGGGCGCGAGCAGCACCCGGCCGGTCGGGTACTGGTCGTAGAACCGGTTGACCTGCGAGGCGGACATCAGCAGCACCAGCGCGGCGGCCAGCAGGGTGAGCCCGCGCCGGCGCCAGGACTGCCGGCGCAGCCGCAGCGCCGCCAGGCAGAGGCCCAGCACGCCCAGGCCGACCCAGAAGGTCACCTTGTGCGGCAGCCCGTCCGGCCAGGGCTGCCACCAGTCGTCCACCGTGAACTGGAGCAGCGTGGTGATGCCGGCCGCGAGCAGCAGCGCGAGCGGCAGCCGCACCAGCCACCAGCGCGGCGAGCGGGAGCAGGCCAGCGCCGCCAGCGCGGCGAAGCCCACCACCAGCACCAGCGCGGGGATCACCCCGTGGGTCAGCGGCCAGTCCAGCGGGTTCCACCCCGCGAGCGAGCGGGTCGTCCTGCCTTCGGGCCCGGTCATCCCGGCGCCTCCGTCCTCGTTCGCGTGCCCCTCATGCCGACACCCCCCGGACCAGGTGGGCGAAGACGACCACGTTGCCGTCGTAGCCCTCGCCCTCGCGGTAGCTCCCGCCGCAGGTGATCAGCCGCAGCTGCGAGCCCCGGCCGGGGCCGTACACCTTCTCGTCCGGGAAGTCCTTCTTCGGGTACACCTCCACCGCGTCCACCACGAACCAGGAGGCGCCCCGGTCGGCTCCGGCCACCTCCAGCTGGTCGCCGCGGCGCAGGCTGCCCAGGCCGTAGAAGACGGCCGGGCCCTCCCGGGTGTCCACGTGGCCGGCCAGCACGGCGGTGCCGCGCTGGCCGGGCGTCACGCCCTCCCGGTACCAGCCGGCCAGGTTGCGGTCGGTGTCCGCGGGGGCCTCCAGCCGGCCCTCCCGGTCCAGGCCGAGGGTGGTGACGGGGGCGTCCACGCCGAGCCGGGGGATCCTGACCCGGGTGGGCACCGCCCGGGGGCGCGGCGGCGCGTAGACCTCGGAGCCGACTGCGCCCAGCGCCTGCTCGGCGCCGGGCAGCGGCGGCAGCGTGCCGCCCTGGAGCAGCCAGGCTCCGGCCACCAGCGCCAGCCCGGCCGCGATCGTGCCCGGCCAGAGGCTCCTGCCCTCCCGCACCCGCCGCTCCTTCCGCTGCCAGGGCCCAGCCTGACCGGCCGGGCGGCGGGCGGCACCCGCACCTACCCCGACCGGGTGAGCGAGCCCCGGCGCAGCTGAGGCCGGGTCAGGAAGCCCTCGGCCATCGCGTTGGCCACCGCGACGGCCGGCAGCTCGGAGGACTTCTCGTACAGCAGGAAGCGCGGCTCCCAGGCCGGCTGGTACTTGGCGTTGGCCCGGTAGAGCGACTCCAGCTGCCACCAGCGGGAGAGGAAGCGCAGCACCGAGCGGAGCAGCCGCAGCACCGGCCCGGCGCCGATCCGGGCGCCCTGCTCGAAGACGTAGCGGAACATCGCGAAATTCAGCGAGACCCGCACCACCGCCAGCTGCCCGGCGCTCGCCCGCAGCAGCAGCTCGCAGACCAGGTACTCGACCAGCCCGTGGTCGGATTCGCGGTCCCGGCGCATCAGGTCCAGCGAGAGGCCGTGCGCGCCCCAGGGCACGAAGCTGAGCAGGGCGCAGGTGCGGTCGTGCTCGTCCCGGCACTCCAGCAGCAGGCAGTCGCCGTCGGCCGGGTCGCCGAGCCGGCCGAGCGCCATCGAGAAGCCGCGTTCGGTGCGGCCGTGCCGCCAGGCGTCGGCCAGCCGGGCCAGCTCGGCGAACTCGGCCTCGGGCACGTCCCGGTGACGGCGCACCACGGCCCGGTAGCCGGCCCGCCGCACGCGGTTGTGGGTCTGGCGCAGGGTGCGCATCGAGCGGCCCTCCAGGGTGAAGCCGGCCGTCTCCACCACGGCCTCGTCACCCAGCTCGAGCGCGCGCAGCCCGACCCGCCGGTACGCCTCCCCGGCCCGCTCGCCGGCTCCGGTGACGGCCGGCACCCAGCCGTGCTCGCGGGCCAGCTCGCGCCAGCGCTGGATGGCCTGCGGCCAGGCCTCCGGATCGCCCAGCGGGTCGCCGGAGGCGAGCGAGACGCCGTTGACCACCCGGTGCAGCACGGCGGCCTTGCCGCTGGGCGACCAGACCACCGACTTGTCCCGGCGCAGCCCGAAGTAGCCGAGCGAATCCCGGGCGCCGTGCCGCTCCAGCAGGGCCCGCAGCCGCTCCTCGTCCTCGGGGCCGAGCCGTTCGGCGGCCCGGGCGGAGCGGAAGAAGACCCGCAGGGTGACCAGCAGCAGGGCGGCGCCGAAGCCGTTGATCAGCAGGTCGACCCAGCCGGGCACGTCCAGGTCCACGTACTCGACGATCCCGGAGAGGGTGACCAGCCGCAGGCCCACGTAGGTGGTCGCCTCGCCCCAGTCCGGCACGTAGCCGCTGTAGGTGTCGCGGACCAGCAGCGCGCCGATCAGCACCAGCGCGGCCCCGCCGAGCAGCAGCACGGCCAGGCCGAGCACGATGTTGCCGCGCCCGCCCTTGGCGTGGAAGGCCCGGCGGCCGAGCAGCAGCACGGCCAGCAGGCCCAGGGTGAGCCCGGCGGAGATCCAGTTGAAGGGGTGCGCGCGGTCCTCCGGCAGGGCGATCAGGGCGAGCAGGAAGATCCCGGCGTAGCCGGTGGTGACGACGGTGGCGACGATCCAGGCGGCCCGCTTGCGGCGGCGCAGCATCACCGCGAGCAGCCCGGCGAAGAGCGCGGCGGTGAAGCCGGCCGTCATCAGCACGGGGGTGAAGTACTCGCCCCGGTTGGCCCGCTGCACCTGGTCGCGGAAGGGCGCAATCCAGCCCGCGACCAGGTTGAGCAGGGTGGCGATCCGCAGGTACCACTCGGCGGCGCTCGCGCACCGGCCGCGCCAGGCGGGCAGCGGCGGCGGCACGTACGGCTCCCAGACCTCCGGCTCGGGCGGCGGCTCCGGGGAGCGGTCGGGGGTGCCGGCGATCGCGTCGAAGACGCTGGTCTTGACGGCGACCAGCCGACGGTGGATCCGGGCCTCGCGCCGCTCGGCCCGGGCCAGCCGTTTGGGGCGGGAGCGGTAGCGCCAGCGGGCCCAGGGGCTGCGCGGGCGGGCGAGGCGGATCGCGCCGACGGCGGCCAGCGGCCAGAGCATCACGCCGAGCAGGCCGGTCCAGAGCTTGCCCTTGACCAGACAGACCATCACCAGCGCCAGCACCAGGGCCGCCACCGCGAGCTGACCGGGCCGCAGCCCGCCCTCGAACCCACCGAACGGCACCTCGCCGAGCAGCAGCAGGCCGATCAGCGCGGCGGTGAGGATCACCGCGTCCACCGACTTGCGGCCCTGCTCCTTCCAGTAGACGTCCTCCAGGTGCAGCACCAGCGCGAACTCGTCCAGCACCAGCCCGGCCCCGATCCCGAAGCCGAGCGCCAGGCCGTCGCGTAGCGCCCCGCCGTCGCCCCGGACGGCGAAGGCGCCGACCCCGCCGACCAGCATCAGCGCCTGGCCGAAGACCACGTGGTGGATGTGCAGGCCGCCGGGCGTGACGTTGCCGGGCCACCAGCTGGTGCCCCGGCGGATCATCCGGACGCTGAACCGGATGAACAGGAACGCCCCGATCAGCCCGCAGAGCAGCAGGAAGAGCGGCTGCCGACCGGTGTCGTAGATCCGCTCCCGGTAGGTGTCCACGACCGACTGCCACATCGCTGGCCACCACCTCCGCACGCCCGGGCCCTTCCCAGCCGACGGTACCCGAGCAAGATCCGGCTACGCGGCAGCCACCCGGCGCGATCCGTGCGAGGCCCTGGGCCGAACAGGCCAAACCGTTGGCGCAAACCGGTACGAGTGCCGAACGGACGGCCGCGTCCTGCCCGACGAACCGTCAACCGCATGTCATGCTCAACCACTCATCACTCGATCACTCATCTGATTTCTCGATCGGTTCTCCCGATCACTCATCTGACTTGTTGCGGGCCCCGGAACGGACGTGACCATGGACGCACTCTCCCGCAGGACCCTGCTCACCGCCGGGGCCGCCACCGCCGCCACCCTCGCCGCCGGCTGCGGCTCCGCCAACACCAGCGAAGGCGAACAGGCCGGCCCCAGCGCCGCCGCCGTACCACCCTCTGGCCACCCGGCCGCGCCCAGCCCGGCCCCCAAGCCACCGGCTACCCTGATCGGCGACGGCTCCACCTCCGACACCGGCCCGCAGCCCGGCCAGCCCAAGCCGGTGGCCCTCAGGCCGGGCGAGCAGCCGCCGCAGTTCGTGGTCTTCTCCTGGGACGGCGCGGGCGAGCTCGACAACAGGCTCTTCACCCGCTTCCGCCAGCTGGCCAAGGACCACAAGGCCTCGATGACCTTCTTCCTCAGCGGCATCTACACCCTGCCCGAGGGCAAGAAGGACCTCTACCACCCGCCCCAGCACCGGGTCGGCGCGAGCGACATCGGCTACCTGAGCGACCAGCACATCCACGACACGCTCCAGCAGATCGGCGCGGCCTGGCTGGAGGGCCACGAGATCGGCACCCACTTCAACGGCCACTTCTGCGGCGCGAACGGCGGCGGCCGCTGGTCGCCCGAGGAGTGGGACAGCGAGATCCAGCAGGCGATGGACTTCGTGATGAACTGGAAGACCAACACGGGCTTCACCGACCTGCCCGCGCTGCCCTTCGACTACCGCAAGGAGCTGATCGGCGGCCGCACCCCGTGCCTGGAGGGCCAGCGCGGCCTGCTCCCGACGGCCGCCGCGCGCGGCTGGAAGTACGACAGCAGCGGCCCGGGCGGGCTCCAGGTCTGGCCGCAGAAGTTCCAGGGCGGCGCGCTCTGGGACTTCCCGCTGCAGTCCATCCCCTTCCCCGGGCACACCTTCCAGGTGCTCTCGATGGACTACAACATCATGTACAACCAGTCCGGCGACAACACCAAGGGCGACCCGGCCAAGCACGCCGCCTGGCAGACCCAGGCCCGCGACGCGCTGCTGGCCGGCTTCGACCGCGCGTACCACTCGAACCGGGCGCCGTACTACATCGGCAACCACTTCGAGCAGTGGAACGGCGGCATCTACATGAACGCCGTCGAGGAGGCCCTCACCGCGATCGCCGCCCACCCGGACGTGCGCCTGGTCTCCTTCCGCCAGCTCACCCAGTGGCTGGAGGCCCAGGACCCGGCGGTGCTGCGCAAGCTCCAGGGCCTCAACCCCGGCGAATCCCCCACCGGCGGCTGGGAGACCTTCCTCGGCACCCCGGCCGCAGCCCCCTCCGCCAAGGCCTGACTTCTACGGCTACGGCTACGGCTTGGTGCGGACCGCGAGCACGGCCCCGGCCAGCGCCACGCCCGTCATCACCAGGAAGATCACCGCGAACGCCGCCGCGGGCACCGCACCACCGCCTGCGGCGGCCGCCGCCGAACCGCCGCCGAGCGCGGAGAACAGCACGCCGGCCAGGCCGATCAGCAGCACGTTGCCCAGCGCGTCGCTCATCTGGAGCGAGGCCGAGTTGGCCCCGGCGTCCTCAGGCGCGGAGAGCTTCATCATCAGCACCGAGATGCTCGCCACCGCGAGGCCCATGCCGATGCCGCCGACCGCCCAGAAGACCGCCGCCACCCAGACCGGCGCACCCGGCACCAGCACCAGCGCCGCCCCGGCGATCGCCACCGCCGTCAGCACGAAGCCCAGCCGGATCAGCGCCTCCCGGTGCCGGTCCGCCCCCGGGCGGCCCTGCAGCCAGGAGCCGAGCGCCCAGGAGAGCCCGCCGCTGGTCAGCGTCAGCCCGGCCATCGTCGGCGAGAGCCCGCGCTGGGTCACCATCATCAGCGGGATGAACGCCTCCGCCGCGAAGAACGCCCCGGCCGCCACCCCGCGCAGCAGGATCACCGTCGGCAGCCCGCGGGCCGCCCGCAGCGCCCCGGCCGGCAGCAGCCGCACCACGGCCGGGAAGAGCAGGCCCGCCCCTGCCGCGGCCGGCACCAGCGCCCACGGGTCCAGCCGCTGGCCGGCGTACTGCAGCAGCCCGGCGCCCAGCGCCGCCATCGCGGCCAGACCGGTCCGCCGCCGGTCGATCTCCGCGCCGAGCCCGCTCGGCTGCCGCTTCTCGGCCCGGCGCAGCGCCGGGCCCATCACGGCCAGCGGCAGCACGATCAGCGCGGGCACCGCCAGGAAGACCCAGCGCCAGCCGAGGTGCTGCGTCACGGCCCCGGAGACCACCGGCCCCACGATCGAGGGCAGCACCCAGGCCGCCGAGAAGGCCGCGAACACCTTCGGCCGCAGCCGCTCCGGGAAGGCCCGCCCGACCACCACGTACAGCGCGACGATCACCAACCCGCCGCCGAGGCCCTGGATCGCCCGCCCGGCCACGAACAGCCACATGTTCACCGCCGTCCCGGCCACCACCAGCCCGGCCCCGAACACGGCTATCCCGCTGAACAGCGGCGCCATCGGCCCGCGCCGGTCACACCACTGCCCGGACACCACCAGCGCGAACAGCGTGGAGGTGAAGTACCCGGAGAACGCGAACGCGTACAGCCCAAGACCGTCCAGCTGCCGCGCGGCCACCGGCATCGCGGTGTTCACCGCCGTGGCCTCGAAGGCCAGCAGCAGCACCACCGAGACGATCCCCAGGGTCAGCGCCCGGTACGGGCCGCTGAGCACCCCGCCCTCCTCGCCTTCCTCGGGCGGCGCGATGGCGCGGGACGGATCGGCCGAGGTGGCGGCGGAGGAGGTAGTGGACATGCCTCTCATGGTAAGTCCCGAACGCTCCGGTGACTCCTGACCTACGGGCTGAACTCTTCTCCCCCGCAGGCCCTGGTCCCCTGCCCGGTCAGTGCAGCACCTTGAGCCCCACCACACCCGACACGATCAGCAGCAGGCACCCGATCCGGGCCACCGTCGCGGCATCCCCCATCGCCGCCATCCCGTACACCGCCGTGCCGATCGCCCCGATCCCGACCCACACCGCGTACCCCGTCCCCAACGGGATGCTCTTCATCGCGTACGCGAGCCCGCCCATGCTCAGCACCAGCGCCACCGCGAACACGGCACTCGGCACCAGCCGCGAGAACCCCTTGGACGCCTCCAGCGCCACCGCCCACACGGTCTCCAACAGACCGGCGACCACGAGCACGACCCAGGCCATGACGACAACCTCCGCAGCAGCGACCGGCGTGGCCGCCTCTTGCCGCCACTGCCGGATTCCCACTGCGTCGTCTTGTCGTGCCGGGTACGACGCACTCGTCCGGAGATGGCCGTTCCACGCGCCATCTGTCTTCGACCGTAGCACACCGCGAAACACAGAATTCATACAAGAACGTTGACGCACCCCTCCCCCGTCCCCCTATGATGAATTCACCGAAACAGCGAGAGCCCGAAAGAGGTGGAACATGAACAGCAAGACGGCGGCCCAGCAGACGCCCCGCACCTGTCCCACCTCCCTCCGCTGTTGTCGCGGCTGACGCCCCCGCCGCACCACCCCTTGTCCCACCCTGCCCCACCCTTCACGGCCGTGTGCCCGAGTGGCTTAGGGAACCGCCTGCAAAGCGGTTTACACGGGTTCGATTCCCGTCATGGCCTCCACCGACGAAATTCCCGACCGGCATTCTCCACCACACGCCGGCCGGGATTTCGCCATTTCCTTTTCCTGCTTTCGTTGCATGAAAAAGCCCGGCCGGCTCGCCATTCCAGCGAACCGACCGGGCTTCTTCTCTTCCCCTACCCGATTACTCGATCACGGGCGGGTTGGCCCCGCCGCCGGTACGCCAGGTGTCCTCGTCCTCGACCAGGTAGTCCGGGCGGTGGCCCTTCGTCCCGTTCTTCTTCTTGTTCGCGGCGCCATGGCCACCCATCCCGGGCTGGCCGTTGGCACCGTTGCGCCCCTTACCCAGGCCGGAACCGCCCTGGGTGAACGCGCTCCGACCGGCACCGGCCTTAGCCCCGCCGACAGTGCCACCGGCCCGCTTGGTCAGGCCGCTGCCCTTGCCGGCCGCGCCACCCTTGGCCCCACCGGCACCGCCGAGCCCACCGGGCGCATGCATGCCGCCGGCCCCGGGAGCACCGGCCTTACCGGCTCCAGCACCACCGGCCCCAGCGCCACCCGCGCCGGTCCCGAGGCCGCCGGCCCCGCCGACCTTACCCGAGCCGCCCAGGCCACCGCCGGCGCCGCCACCACTCCCGAGCCCGGCCAGCCCGCCACCAGGCAGCCCACCGAACCCACTACCACCACCGACGATGCCGCCACCGCCCCCGAGGCCACCCCCGAGACCGCCGCCACCACCGCCCATGTCGAACCCACCGCCCCCACCACCGGGCATCCCGGTGATCGGCCCAGGCGAGACGACCGGCGGGTTCACCCCGTCGATCCCCAGCTTCGGCGGCGGCACGACCGTCCCGATCGGATCCGGCATCGGATGCCCCGGCCCGATCGGATGCGTCACCGGCGGAGAGTACGGCGGCACCACAGGCCCGGGACCCGGGTGCGTGATCGGCGGCTGCGGGAAGCCGACCGGCGTGATGGGCACGGGGTTCCCCCCGCCCGGCGGAGTGTGCACCGGCGGGTTACCGCCACCGCCCGGCGGGATCACGGGCATGTGCGGGTTCGGCACCGTGCCGGGCGGGGTGGGCGGAGTGCTGATGGGCGGGTTATCTGGCGGAGGAGGGAAGCGCTTCTCGCCACTAACGCCACCTCGATCCGGCGGGTCCATCAGCTTTGCAGCCTCGATGTACTGCGGAGACAGGTTCTCCATGACGGCGATCGCGTTCTGGTGCGCGACCTCGCCGGCCGAGAGCTGGTCCTTGTTCTTCTCCAGCGCCTGGAGGCGCGGCATGCCCGCCGCGAGGTCGGCCTTGAACTGAGCGTCCGAGCGGTCGCCACCGTCAGAGACCCACTTCCAGCCACTGTCCCAGGTGCTCGGGTCGTGGATGGAGTCCATCGCCGTCTTGGTCTGCTCCAGCGCCTTGCCCGCGTACGCCATCGCGGCGGACGTGTTCTTGGCGTGGGCAGCAGTGTTGACCATGCTGACGTGGATGTCCTGGGCCCGATTGGAGAAGCCCTGGGCCGAGTCGCCCTGCCAGTTCTGCATGGCGTGCGCGACGGCGGACTTCAGGTCCTCGGCCGCGGACTGGAGCTCGTCGTGGACGGCGCTCCAGTGGTCGGCGATCTCGGTGAGCCGGCTGTGGTTCGAGCCGTCGACCATGCCCTTGAGATGGTTCAGGTTGTACTGCTCGAACTCGGTGTTCTGACGAGCCATGTCAGACGGCCCTCCCGTTCGGGTGCTGGGCGTTCATGGTGACCCGGCCCTGCTCCTCGAGGTCCCGGTACGAGGTGGTGACGGTGTGCGTCTTGTCACCGAACTCGCCGATCAGCTGGTTGAGCTTGAGGCAGGTGTCGTCCAGGAACTGCTTCATGTTGTCGTGGGCCGTGAAGAGGGTGTGGGCCTCGGTGAAGTCGCCACCGAAGTCACCCTGGCTGGCGACCGTGTTGTACTTCGACTTGTCAGCAGTCTGGCCGACGTTCTGCTGGAGGGTGCGCAGTCGCTTCACGACCGCCTCCAGCTCGTCGGTGTTGACCCGGTATCCGTCTGACATACGGCTCTCTCCCCCTGGAGTGTCGATACTTCCCCGTCTGGTACTGGCTCCGGCGGGTGTGCTGGCGGCCCGGGTGAGCGGGCCTCAGCGGGCAATCAGAGCATTCGATCGTAGCGCTTGGGCCGAGGGTGCTGACACACCCTCAACGCTGATCGTTACCGCCCTGGTTGTACGGGTTCTGGTACGGCTGCTGCAGCGGGTAGCCCTGGGGCGGCGCCTGGTTGCCGTAAGGCTGGTTCGGGTACGGCGGCTGCTGCTGGTACTGCCCCGGGTACTGCGGCTGCTGGGGCTGCCAACCGGGCTGGCCGCCGTGCGGAGCCGGCGGCGCGGGCGGCGGCGTCTTCTTGCGGCGGGCCACCAGGATGATCACGACCACGAGGACGATGAGCACTACCAGGCCGATGCCCGCACCGATCATGAGCCCACTGGTGCTCTTGCCGCTCGATACCAGCTTCGGCGGTGTCGGGCTGTCCGGTGTAGCACCCGTGGGAGCGACGCCCCCCTGGGTTGTCGCCGAGCCATCCACTGCACCGGTGGGCTTCGCGAGCGGACCCTGCGCCGGCCCAGTCGGGATGTCCTGAGTCAATGCCTCATACGGGCGAAGGATGCCGTACCCATAGTGCGTGTCAGGCAGCTTGGCCCCCTTGAGTGCAGAGGGGACAAGTGCTGACTTGATCAGCCGGTTAGCCACCTGCCCCGCCGTCAGCTTCGGGAATTTGGCTCGCACCAGTGCCGCAGCTGCAGAGACGTACGCAGTTGCGTTGGATGTCCCGTCACCGATGCAGTACTGGCCACCATCGCAAGGCCCTGTGGACACAATGTCGACGCCAGGGGCGGTCAGCATGATCTCGGGCCCATAACTGGACTTGTTCCAGATAGCGTTCGTCTTGTCCACAGCACCAACAGCCAGAACTCCCGGCTCATTGGCCGGGCTCAGGACATGACCACCGTCGTTCCCTGAACCAGCCACGATGAGCACATCATGTTGGGCAGCGTAGGAGACCGCATCCGCGAGTTTGGCGTTCTGATTGTCGCTGGCCAACGAGATGTTGATGACCTTGGCATTGTGATCGACAGCCCAACGGATGTCCTCGGGGACCGCATCGCGGTGTCCCTCAGACGACTTGAAGATCGGTAGGACCTTCGCTCCGGGCGCCAGACCGAGCGCACCCTCACGGCTCCCGTGCCCGTGACCGACGATCAGACCCGCCATGCCGGTCCCGTGCGGGTCCGTCGGATTGGTGTTGAGTCCTTCACCATCCGGGTCATACCCCGGGAGGACGCTGCCGGACAAGTCCTGGTGGTTCGCTTCGACCCCGCTGTCGATGACAGCGACGATCACGCCGTCACCCTTGCTCACCGACCAGACCTTGTCCAAGTCGAAGTACTTGTTCGGCCACTGCGCGTCCCGCACCTGATCGGCCGAAGCCGCCGGCACGCCCGCGAGCAGCAGGCCCCCGACGAGTGTTGTGGCACCGAGTGCGCGCACGAACCTGGTCAGCGTCATCCCTACCCCGTCACCCGTCAAAGCCTTCATGGCCGTCAGTACCGCTCCCCGTGATCCGCCCCGTACGGCGGGGCGGTCCCGGTGCGATCGTATCGCCCCCTCGTCTGACGCGGGCACGCCCCCACCGACCCACACGGGGTCCTCACCCGGGAGTTGAGGTTCTCCTGAGCTTCGGCCGGGGCCGGGGCTGGTCAGAGCGGTCAGGGCAGGACGGTGGCGTCCTCGGGGAGGATCGGGAGGCGGCCGACCGGGAGGCCGGTGGCGGCGCGGACGGCGGCGGCCACGGCGGCGGGGGCGACCACGGCGGGGACGGCGGAGACGGCCTTGGCGCCGAAGGTGGCGACCACGTCGCGTTCTTCGAGGAGGGCGGCGATGTGGAGGGCGGGGGTGTCGAGGGCGGTGGGGAGGCGGTAGCCGGTGAGGGAGGGGTTGAGGAGGCGGCCGCCCTCGGTGCGGAGGTCCTCGAGGAGGGCGAGGCCGATGCCCTGGGCGACGCCGGCCTCGATGCGGTCCTCGATCTGGCGGGGGTTGAGGGCGCGGCCCACGTCCTGGGCGACCGTCACGTCGACGACCCGGACGGCGCCGAGCTCGATGTCCACGTCGACGACGGCCCGCATGGCGCAGAAGGCGACCGAGACGAAGGCGTCGCCCTGGCCGTTCTCGTCCAGCGGCTCGGTGGGGTGCGGGCGGCACTGGGCGGTGGCCCAGAGCTCCTTGCCCTCCAGGGCCTCGGTGACCGGCATGCCGAGCACGCCGTCGTAGGAGGTGATCTTGCCGTCGGCGATCGAGAGGAGTTCGACGGACATGCCGAAGTTGGCCGCGATCGGCTGGAGCAGCTGGTGGCGGACCATCAGCGCGGCCCGCTCCACGGCCCCGCCGGAGACCCAGGTGTGCCGGCCGCGCGCCGAGGGGCCGGCGATCGACTGGTCGCTGTCGACCGGGGCGATGTAGACCTCGGAGACGCCGAGCACGCTCTGGACGATCTGCCGGGCGAGGGTGGCGAAGCCCTGGCCGGCGTCCACGGCGGCGCAGATGACGGTGGCGTGGTCGCCGCTGACCCGTACGGTGGCGGTGGAGACCTCGTCCTCGCCCTCGGCACCGAGCATGTGCACCATGCCGACGGCGTAGCCGATGCCGCGCCGGACGGCGGCCGGGTCGCCGGCCCCGCCCGGGCCGCCGGGCAGCAGCCACTCGCCCTCGGGCGCGTCCACCGGCAGGGCCGGCAGCGGCTGCGCGGAGACGGCGTCGATCAGCGCGGCCACCGGGGCCGGGCAGGTGACGGCCTGTCCGGTGGGCATCGGGTCACCGGTGGCCATCGCGTTGCGGCGACGGACCTCCAGCGGGTCGAGGCCGAGCCGCAGGGCCAGCTGGTCGAGCTGGGACTCGTACGCGAAGCAGCTCTGCAGGGCGCCCTCGCCGCGCATCCGCCCGGCCGGCGGGTTGTTGGTGCGCACGGCCCAGGCGTCCACGAAGACGTTCGGGCAGGTGTAGGGGCCGACCGAGAAGGCGGTGGCGGCGGCCAGCGCCTCGGCCGAGACGTCGGCGTAGGCGCCGCCGTCCAGCAGGATCTGCGCCTCCACCTTGACCAGCCGGCCCTCGGCGTCGGCGTGGTGGCGGTAGCGCAGCAGGGCCGGGTGCCGGGCGGTGTGGGCCTGGAAGGACTCCTCGCGGGTGAGGGTCATCTTCACCGGGCGGCCGGTGCGCAGCGCGAGCAGCGCGAGGGTGACCTGGAAGGAGAGGTCCTCGCGGTCGGTGGTGGCCCCGGGCACGCCGGTGACGACCAGGCGGACGCGGTCGGGTTCGAGGCCGAGGCAGGCGGCGGTGCGGTCGCGGTCGCCGTGCGGGTCGGTGGAGGAGAGGTGCAGCTCGACGCCGCCGTCCGGGCGGGGCACGGCGAGGCCGGCCTCGGCACCGATCGGGGCCGAGTCCTGGCGGCCGACCTGGTACAGGCCCTCGACCACGATCTCGCCGACCGCCTCGGGGTCACCGGTGCGCAGCGGGATGTGCCGGAAGAGGTTGCCGTCGGGGTGCAGGGCCGGGGCGTTGAAGGCCTGCTCGGGGTCGGTGACGGGTTCGAGCAGCTCGTACTCGACCAGCACGGCGGCGGCGGCCAGCCGGGCGGTGTCGGGGTGGTCGGCGGCGACGGCGGCGATCGGCTCGCCCTGGTGGCGGACGAGGCCGGCGGCCAGGATCGGGCGGTCGGCGACGATCGGGCCCTGCGGGGCGCCGTCCACGGCGCCCTCGGGGCCGGGCGGCAGGTCGTCGGCGGTGATCACGGCGTGCACGCCGGGGATGGCGAGCGCGGCGGAGAGGTCGACCGAGAGGATCCGGGCGTGCGGGTGCGGGGAGCGCAGCACGGCGCCCCAGAGCAGGCCCTCGGCCCAGAGGTCGGCGGCGTACGGGTAGATGCCGAGCGCCTTGGGCAGCGCGTCGCTGCGCGTGGGGCGGCTGCCGAGGCCGTACGGTTCGGCGGCCGGCGCCTCCTCGACGGCGGCCGGGGCCGGGGCGAGGTCGGTGGGCGAACTCATGCGTGGTCGTCCTCGGGGGCCGGAGGCTGGGCGTGGGCGGCGGCCGGGAAGTCCGTACCGTAGGCGGGCGGCACCGGGGTCCCGTAGGCCGGGGTGCCGGAGTCCGCGGCGCCGTGGCCGGCGGCCGGGACACCGTGCGGCGGCGTGGCCGGGTACGGGGTGCCGTGGGCGGGGGTGCCCTCGTGGCCGAGGCCGTCGTGGGCGGTGCCGTGGGCCGGGGTGGCCTCGTAGCCGGAGGGCTCGAAACCGGCCTCGTAGAAGGCGGGGAAGCCGGCGCCCGGGTGGGCGTCGGCGGCGGCCACGGCGGCCTCGAAGGCGCCGGGCTCGAAGACCCCGGTGTCGAAGCTGCCGGTGAGGAAGGCCCCGGCGTCGAAGGTGCCGGTCTCGTACACCGCGTCGTACCCGGAGCCGTAGGCCGGCTCGGGCGCGGCGGGGGCCGGGTAGCCGTAGCCGGCCGGCTCGTAGACGCCGGTCTGGTGGGTGGTGTCCGCGAAACCGTCGACCTGCCCAGGGGCCTGCGCGGCGGGCTGCCCCTCGGGATCGAACCCGACCACGCCGACGCCGGTGCCGGCGGCGGTGGGCTGGGCGGGCGGCTCGGCCTCGACCCAGAGCTCGGAGTCGGCGTAGAGCGGGAGCTCCCCGGCCAGCGGCAGGTCGCCGGCGGACTGGGCCGGCAGCAGCGGAGCGGCACCCTCGACCGGAGCGGAAACAGCGGCGGGAGCGGAATCAGGGGCAGGCGCCTCGGTCTGGGCCTCCTCGACCGGCTCCTCCTCCACCGCGCGGGCGTCGGCCACGGTCTGGACGGCGGCCAGCACGCCCCGGTAGCCGGTGCAGCGGCAGAGGTTGCCGCAGAGCGCCTGCCGGGCCTCGACCTCGCTGGGGCGGTGGTTGCGCTGGAGCAGGTCGTGCACGGCCATCGCCAGGCCGGGGGTGCAGTAGCCGCACTGCACCGCGCCCGAGTCGGCCAGCGCCTGCTGCACGTCGCTCGCGGTGCCGTGCGCGGAGAGCCCCTCCACGGTGGCGATCTCGCTGTCGCTGGCCAGCGCGGCGGGCACCAGGCAGCCGGCCACCAGCTGGCCGTCCACCTGCACCGAGCAGGCCCCGCACTCGCCCTGCTCGCAGCCGTCCTTGGCCCCGGCCAGGCCGAGGCGCTCGCGCAGCACGTAGAGCAGGCTCTCGCCGATCCAGGCGTCGGTCACCGGCCGCTCGACGCCGTTGACCCGCAGCGTGTACGAGGCGCAGGGCCGCGCCTCGGGCCCGCCGAAACCACCAACCGTGCCGGCCCCGCCCAGCGGGTCCAGGTCCACGTGGCCGAGGCCGATCGAGTCCGTCGTCACTTCAGCGCCCTTCCCAGAGCCCGTCGGGCCAGCACCGATACGGTACGCCGCAGCCTGGCGGCCACCGCCGCCCGCCCCTCGTCCGGCACCAGCCCCTCCGGGGGGTCGGGGACGCAGGCGGCGGCCACGTACTCGCCGAAGGCGGCGGCGGCCGCCGGGTCGATCAGGGTGGCGCCCTCCTCGCCGCGGGCGTCCCAGTCGATGCAGCCGGCCACCCAGGCCTCGGCCTCCAGCGGCCGCAGCGGGACGGGGGCGACGGCGCCCACCGCGCAGCGGACGGCGCGCCGGGCGGGGTCGAGCACCAGGGCGACGGAGGCGGCGGCGCGGGCCGGGCCGCTGCGGCCGGTGGCCTTGAGGAAGACCTGCGGGGCGTGCAGCAGGGGTACCCGGACCCAGGTGAGCAGCTCGCCGGGGCGCAGCGGGTCGAGGCCGGTGAGCAGGTGGCTGACCGGCACCTCGCGGGTGGCGCCGGCCCGGGCCAGCGTGACGGTGGCCTCCAGGGCGGCCAGCACCGGGAGGGTGTCGCCGGTGGGGGCGGCGGTGGCGATGTTGCCGCCGAGGGTGCCCACGTTGCGGATCTGCGGCGGGCCGGCGGTGCGGGCGGCGTCGGCGAGGGCGGGGATGAGCGCGGCGAAGTCGGGGCGGTCCATCCGGGCGTGGGTGAGGCCGGCGCCGAGCACGGCGGTGCCGCCGTCCTCGTAGCGCCAGCCGCGCAGTTCGTTGATCCGGCCGAGGCCGAGCAGCGAGCCGGGGCGCAGGCGGCCGGCGTTGACGGCCTCCATCAGGTCGGTGGCCCCGGCCACCGGCACCGCCGAGGGGGTGGCCGCGAGCGCCTCGACGGCCTCGTCGAGCGAGGCCGGCAGCATGATCGTCCGGTTCACCAGGATTCCACCGTGCTCCAACTTGCCCATCGCCTGCCCCGCCCCGGCCCTACCGATCGCGCCGGCCCAGCCGAACGCTCTGGCCCGTAGGGTACGGGCGATCGGTGCGGGTTGGGCAACTGTGGCACACAATGCGCGGTGATCAGCGCCGGGGTCACCTGCAAGTGGGAAGAATCCCGGACGAATCCGGGCGCCGTCCACCCCACCCGGTCCGAACGGGACCAGATGTTCACCTGTTCTTGACGTTCCGCCCGGTAGCCAGGTTCCCACCTGCCCGGATCGGCCTCAGTCGATCGGGCGGCCGACCACCCCGGGGCGGCGCTGCCAGGGGCGCGGCCCGTCCGGGTGGCGGTACTCCACGCCGAGCGCGTCCAGCCGCCGGTAGTGGGTGGCCATCCGCCCGGCGAAGCCGGCCCAGTCACGGGCGGCCGGCTCGCGCGGCAGGTCGGACCAGGCCACCTCGGCGAAGGCCGCGAGCCGGGGGAAGGCGCGGTAGTCCACGTCCCGGGCGTCGTTCATGAACTCGGTCCACAGGTTGGCCTGGGTGCCGATCACGTGGGCGGCGGCCGGGGTGCCGGCCAGCTCCGGCGGCACCGGCTCGAAGCGGTAGACGTCCTCCAGGGTGCGCACGTAGCCGACCGGGATCGGCTCCTCCTCCCCCGCCGCCTGCCGGTGGTCCAGGTAGACGTGCTGCTCGGGGCACATCACCACGTCGTGCCCGGCCTTGGCGGCGGCGATCCCGCCCTCGTACCCGCGCCAGGAGGAGACGGCCGCACCCTCAGCGAGCCCTCCCTCCAGGATCTCGTCCCAGCCGATCAGCCGACGCCCACGCGCGGCCAGCCAGCCGTCGAAGTGCCGGATGAACCAGCTCTGCAGCTCCTCCTCGTCCTTGAGCCCGAGCTCGGCGATCCGGGCCTGGGCGGCCGGGCTGGCCTTCCACTGGTCCTTGGGGCACTCGTCCCCGCCGAGGTGCACGAACTCCGAGGGGAAGAGCTCCAGCACCTCCTCCAGCACCTCCTCGAAGAACCGCAGGGTGGCCTCGGAGACGTTGAGCACGTTGGGGTTGATGCCCCAGTCGGTCCAGACGCCGAGCGCGGCGGTGTCCACCACGTCGGTGTTGCCGAGCTCGGGGTAGGCGCAGATGGCGGCCTGGGCGTGGCCGGGCAGGTCGATCTCGGGGACGACGGTGATCTGCCGGTCGGCGGCGTAGGCGACGATCTCGCGCAGGTCGTCCTGGGTGTAGTAGCCGCCGTGCGGCTGGTCGTCCCGGCGGTCGGCGGCCCGGAAGCCGACCATCGAGCGCTCGCGCCAGGCGCCGGCCTCGGTCAGCCGAGGGTGGCGGCGGATCTCGATCCGCCAGCCCTGGTCGTCGGTGAGGTGCAGGTGCAGGACGTTGAGCTTGTGCGCGGCCATCAGGTCGAGGAAGCGCAGCACGTCCGCCTTGGGCAGGAAGTGCCGGGAGACGTCCAGCAGCACCCCGCGCCAGCCGAACCGCGGCGCGTCGCGCACCTCGCCGACCGGCAGCGCCCAGCCCTCGCGGCGCAGCGGGGCGCGGCGCAGGGCCTCGGGGCCGAGCAGCTGGCGCAGGGTCTGGGCGCCCCAGAAGACCCCGGCCGAGGTGCCGCCGGCGATGGTGGCCCGGCCCTCGCGGACGGTGAGCCGGTACTCCTCGGCGGCCAGCACCGGGTCGAGCGCCAGGACGATGCCCGACCCCTCCGGGGCACCGGGCGGCAGCGGCAGGCCGGTGGCGGCGGTCAGGGCGGCGCGCAGCCAGGCGGCGACCGCCTCGGTGCCGGGCCCGGCGGTCAGGGTGGTGGCGGGGCCGAGGGGCAGTGCCTCACCCTCGGCGTACTGCGCGGCGAGCGGAGCGGGGAGGAGGTCCATGCGGACATCCTGCCCCGCCCACCCGCAATTGGCATAGACCAATGCACGCGGCCGGCCCCGGT
Source organism: Kitasatospora sp. MMS16-BH015 (assembly GCF_002943525.1). NCBI lineage: Bacteria > Bacillati > Actinomycetota > Actinomycetes > Kitasatosporales > Streptomycetaceae > Kitasatospora > Kitasatospora sp. MMS16-BH015. Next base: position 3,169,786 of record NZ_CP025394.1, read on the forward strand.
CAGGGGCGGCCTACTTGTCCTTGTCGCCGTCCGGCTGCTCGATGCCGTCGAAGATCTCCTTGCACATCGGGCAGACCGGGTACTTCTTCGGGTCGCGCCCGGGCACCCAGACCTTGCCGCAGAGCGCGACCACCGGGGTGCCGGAGAGCGCGCTCTCCATGATCTTGTCCTTCTGGACGTAGTGCGCGAAGCGCTCGTGGTCGCCGTCCCCGTGCGAGGTCTGGGGGACGGGCTCGACCAGGGTGCCGGTACCGAGGCCGCGTTCGGGCTCAAGAGTGCTCATGGCTGCCAAGTCTATGGGCGCCCCTCGGGGACGGGCCAGCACCGGCGGGCGGCACCGTCAGTTCAGCGTCGGGTCGTCCGGGTAGGTGGCCAGCAGCGCCAACGGCCCGCGCTGGCGGCGCAGCACCGCGCGCCAGAGCCGTTCGGGTTGCGGGTCGAAGACGTCGCCGGGCTCGCAGTCCACCACGTACCAGGCACCCTCGGCGATCTCGGCCTCCAGCTGGCCGGGCGACCAGCCGGCGTAGCCGGCGAAGACCCGCAGGCCGCCCAGCTCCCCGGCCAGCACCTCGGGCGGGGCCTCCAGGTCGACCAGCCCGATCGCGCCGTGCACCCGGCGCCAGCCGAGCGGCTCGGCCTGGCCCGGCTCACCGGGGACGACGGCCACCGCGAGCGCCGAGTCGAGACCGACCGGCCCGCCCTGGAACACCACCGACGGACGCCCGGCCAGCGCCGCCCAGCCGTCGAGCACCCGCTCGACCTCCACCGGGGTCGGCCGGTTCAGCACCACCCCGAGCGCCCCCTGCGCGTCGTGGTCGAGCAGCAGCACCACCGCCCGGGCGAAGTTCGGGTCGGTCAGCACGGGAGTCGCGACGAGGAGTCGGCCGGTGTGGGAGAGGGCCCCGGTCATGCCGCCATAATCCCCCACGGCGGCGCCCTCGGCGGCCCCAACACGAAACCCGCACTCCGGTCCGTTCCCCCGGCGCGGCCTCACCCGGACGGCCGTACCCGGCGGTCGACGCGCCCGAGGAGAGAGCACGATCACTATTAGGGCGCAAAGGAACCATTCGCCCGGCCATTACCATCTACAGGTGGTGGTGTGCCTTCGATCCGGTCACTGTCGACCGTGCCCAGCCGCGCGCCCGCCCGATCCCCAGCCCCTTCCCTTGGCATCCCGGATTGCGAGAACGATGACCGACGACGTCCTGCTGGTCCACGGCGGAAACCCGCTCGAAGGCGAGATCCGCGTCCGCGGTGCGAAGAACCTGGTCCCCAAGGCCATGGTCGCGGCCCTGCTCGGCACGGGCCCCAGCAGACTGCGCAACGTCCCGGACATCCGCGACGTCAAGGTCGTCCGCGGCCTGCTGCAGCTGCACGGCGTCACCGTGCGCACCGGTGACGAGGACGGCGAGCTGATCCTCGACCCCTCGCACGTGGAGAGCGCCAACGTCGCCGACATCGACGCGCACGCGGGCTCCTCGCGGATCCCGATCCTGTTCTGCGGCCCGCTGCTGCACCGCCTCGGCCACGCCTTCATCCCGGGCCTGGGCGGCTGCGACATCGGCGGCCGGCCGGTGGACTTCCACTTCGAGGTGCTCCGCCAGTTCGGCGCGACCATCGAGAAGCACCCGCAGGGCACCTACCTGGTGGCCCAGCAGCGCCTACGCGGCACCAAGATCGAGCTGCCCTACCCCTCGGTGGGCGCCACCGAGCAGGTGCTGCTGACGGCCGTGCTGGCCGAGGGCGTCACCGAGCTGGCGAACGCGGCCATCGAGCCGGAGATCGTCGACCTGATCTGCGTGCTGCAGAAGATGGGCGCGATCATCTCCATGGGCACCGACCGCACCATCCTGATCACCGGGGTGGACGAGCTCGGCGGCTACAACCACAAGGCCCTCCCGGACCGCCTGGAGGCGGCTTCCTGGGCCTGCGCGGCGCTGGCCACCAAGGGCGACATCTACGTCCGCGGCGCCCGCCAGCTGGAGATGATGACCTTCCTCAACACCTTCCGGAAGGTCGGCGGCGCCTTCGAGGTGGACGACGAGGGCATCCGGTTCTGGCACCCGGGCGGCGAGCTCAAGGCGATCGCCCTGGAGACGGACGTGCACCCCGGCTTCCAGACCGACTGGCAGCAGCCGCTGGTGGTCGCGCTGACCCAGGCCAGCGGGCTCTCCATCGTCCACGAGACGGTGTACGAGTCGCGGCTGGGCTTCACCTCGGCGCTCAACCAGATGGGCGCGCACATCCAGCTCTACCGCGAGTGCCTGGGCGCCACCCCGTGCCGCTTCGGCCGCCGCAACTTCCTCCACTCGGCCGTGGTCTCCGGCCCGTCCAAGCTGATCGGCGCCGAGCTGGTCATCCCGGACCTGCGGGGCGGCTTCTCGTACCTGATCGCCGCGCTGGCCGCCGAGGGCACCTCCACGGTGCACGGCATCTCGCTGATCAACCGCGGCTACGAGAACTTCATGGAGAAGCTCCGCGACCTCGGCGCCCACGTGGAGCTGCCCAGCGAGGAGCCCACCGGCGAGCTCGTCCCGGCGTAACGCTCCCCGATACGGCCTGTGGCCGGTCCCCCGCGAGGGCGACCGGCCACAGTCGTTGGTACAGAAGCCCAGGGGACTTACTTGCCCTTGGCGGCTTCCTTGAGCTTCGAGCCCGCGCTGACCTTGGCGCTGTAGCCGGCCGGGATCTGGATCGGGTCGCCGGTCTGCGGGTTGCGGGCGGTGCGGGCGGCGCGGTGGGTGCGCTCGAAGGTCAGGAAACCGGGGATGGTGACCTTCTCGTCGCCCTTGGCGACGACCTCGCCGACGACCTCGGCGAAGGCAGCCAGAACGGCGTCGGCGTCCTTGCGGGTCACCTCGGCGCGCTCGGACAGAGCGGCCACCAGCTCACTGCGGTTCATGTGTACTCCTGTGGTCTGTTCGCGTTGCGCGTGCGGGGGCCCCATCGGTCGTCCCTCCGGGGGCACCCGGCTGGGCCGCTGGTCCGCACGCTGTTGCTCGTTCAGGCGAGGGGGTTCGGTCCGGGGCCGGACTTGCACCCCGTAGCGCCTCGAAACCGCACTGCCTGGGTACGAATCCTGCCCCGACCGGCACTGAGAAAGCCAATCGGGCCCTGGCCGACGGCCCCGAACGGCGCCCGCCGGACGGAGTTGTGACACTCCGTCGGCTCCGGAGGGCCGGAGCGGGCATCCGTCGCGGCGACATGCCGAGAGGCCGAGGGGGACGTTCCGTACTTGTCGGACACGCCCACCCCGTTCAGGGCTACCGTACGCCCTGGCACCGACAAGCCCAAACACGCCCCTTCCCCTTGTGTCGCAAGGGGAAGGGGCGTGTCACGCCGAGCGGGGGTGCCAGTCGGTCAGACGAGCGATCGGCGGGGTGCCCACGGCGACGCTCCGGAGCGCTGCGGAGCGTCGCGCCGACTCAGAGCCGGACGGCCGGGAAGGCCGCCGTGTCGAGCGTGCCGACGATGCCCGGGGTGGGGCGCGCGGGGGCCTGCTCGGCCTCGCCACGGGCCGCCAGGGCGGCTTCCCGGACGGCTGCGGCCACCGTCTTGGCCACGTCCGGGTGGAAGACGCTGGGGATGATGTAGTTGGCGTTCAGCTGGTCGTCGGCCACGGTGGTGGCCAGCGCCCGGGCGGCGGCGATCATCATCTCGGTGTTGACGGTCTTGGACTGGGCGTCCAGCAGACCGCGGAACACGCCGGGGAAGACCAGCACGTTGTTGATCTGGTTCGGGAAGTCGCTGCGGCCGGTGGCCACCACGGCGGCGGTCTGCCGGGCCACCGCCGGGTCGACCTCCGGGTCCGGGTTGGCCAGCGCGAAGACGATCGCGCCCTCGGCCATGGTGGCGATGTCATCGCCGTCCAGCACGTTCGGGGCGGAGACACCGATGAAGACGTCGGCCCCGGCCACCGCCTCCTTGAGCGAGCCGGTGCGGCCCGAGCGGTTGGTGTGCTCGGCGATCCAGCGCAGCGAGTCGTTGAGGTCGTCGCGGCCGCTGTGCACCACGCCGCGCACGTCGGCCACGGTGGCGTGCTCCACGCCGGCCGCCAGCAGCAGCTTGAGGATGGCGGTGCCGGCCGCGCCGGCACCGGACATCACCACCCGGATGTCGGAGATCTCCTTGCCGACCACCCGCAGCGCGTTGGTCAGCGCGGCCAGCACCACGATCGCGGTGCCGTGCTGGTCGTCGTGGAAGACCGGGATGTCCAGGGCCTCGCGCAGCCGGGCCTCGATCTCGAAGCAGCGCGGGGCGGAGATGTCCTCCAGGTTGATCCCGGCGAAGCCCGGGGCGATCGCCTTGACGATGGCCACGATCTCGTCGGCGTCCTGGGTGTCCAGGCAGATCGGCCAGGCGTCGATCCCGGCGAACCGCTTGAACAGGGCGGCCTTGCCCTCCATCACGGGCAGCGCGGCGGCCGGGCCGATGTTGCCCAGGCCCAGCACGGCCGAGCCGTCGGTGACCACCGCGACGCTGTTGCGCTTGATGGTCAGCCGGCGGGCGTCCTCGGGGTTCTCCGCGATCGCCAGGCAGACCCGGGCCACGCCGGGGGTGTAGATCATGCTGAGGTCGTCACGGTTGCGGATCGGCAGCTTCGAGGACATCTCGATCTTGCCGCCGAGGTGCATCAGGAAGGTGCGGTCCGAGACCTTGCCGATGGTCACGCCGTCGATCGCCCGCAGCTTCTCGACGATCTCCTCGCCGTGCGCCACCGAGCCGGCGGCCACGGTGACGTCGATCCGCAGGGCCTCCTGGCCGGAGTCGGTGACGTCCAGACCGATGACCGAGCCGCCGGAGGACTCGACGGCGGTGGTGATCGAGCTCACCGCGTTGCCCGTGGCCGGGACCTCAAGGCGCACCGTGATCGAGTTGGAGACGCTAGGCACCGTGGCCATCGGCCGTTCCTTCTTCCGTCAGCTGGAGGATTCAACAATCTGTTGAAGCGCTTGCTCAGCGCATGCTAGACCTCGATCGTCGCACCTACCAGCGAGTACGCAGAAATAACGTTCATTGATTGCACGGACCCGACAAAGAGCTTCCGGCCCACCCGTGAAGGTTCGTGAAAATCCTCCGCGCCGGGCTGCCTCACCGGGCGGATGCGTTACATTGGACGAGACACCGGCTCGATCCAAGCCCCCGGGCCCAACCTTAGTCGCTTCGAGCGACCACTTGCCGCGAGGCGAGCATGGCGGGTCGGTGTCACCAACGTAGGGCCGAGGCCCCCACCGCAGCGCGGTGGGGGCCTCGGTCGTCCCCGTGGGGATCAGCCCCGCAGCAGCGCCGGGCGGCCCTCGGAGTCCGGCAGGTCGTCCGGGCCGGAGAGCACGGTGAGCCGCTGGGTGGCACGGGTCAGCGCCACGTACAGCACCCGCAGGCCGGCCTCGGACTCGCCCGCGATGCCGGTCGGGTCGGCCACCACGGTGGCGTCGTACTCCAGGCCCTTGGCCTCCAGGCTGCCGAGCGCGACCACCCGCTCGCCGAGCCCCGCGATCCAGCCTTCGGCCTCAGCACGGCGGTCCATCGGCACCACCACGGCCACCGTGCCGTCCACCTCGGCGAGCAGCTTGGCCAGCTCGGCCCGCGCGGCCTCGCCGAAGGCGGCCGGCTCGGTGGAGGAGACGGCCGCGAAGCGCGGCTCCACGCCGGTGGAGCGGACGGCCCGGGGCGAGGGGGTGCCGGGGGCGGCCAGCTCCAGGACGGTCGCGGCCACCTCGGCGATCTCGGCCGGGTTGCGGTAGTTCACGGTCAGCGTGTGGCGGCGGCGCGGCTTGCCGGCGAGCACCTCGTCCAGCGCGGCCTGCGCCTCCTGCGGGTACGGCCAGGAGCTCTGCGCCGGGTCGCCGACGATGGTCCAGGTGGCCATCCGGGCCCGGCGGCCGATCATCCGCCACTGCATCGGGGTGAGGTCCTGGGCCTCGTCCACGATCACGTGCGCGTACTCGGTGCGCTCCACCGGCCCGCGCTCGCGCTGGCGGCTGTTGCGGTCGGCGAAGGTGGTCACCTCGTCCAGGCCGCTGAGCAGGTCCACCGCGTCCACCTCGCGGACCTTCGGCCGGGCCGGCTCGCCGAGCAGCACCGACAGCTCGTCCACCAGCGCCACGTCGTGCGCCGAGAGCTCGCCCTCGCCGCGCGGGCCCAGGTGGCGCCAGGAGGCGGCCAGCAGCCTGGACTCCTCGGGGGTGACGGCGCGGCGGGCGATCCGGTTGGTGTGCCGGGGCTGCTTGAGGGTGGCCAGCACCCCGCGCGGGGTGACCACCGGCCACCAGGCGTCCAGGAAGTCCAGGAAGACGGCCTCGTCCGAGACGTACTCGTCGAAGCTCTCCTTCTCCTCCTGGCGCTGCTCGCGCTGGTAGTGGTCGGTGACCTTGGGCAGGTGCTTGACCAGCTCCGACCAGAGCGCGTCCAGCAGCAGTCGGCGGGCCCGCGGGCGCAGCAGGTTGAGCGGGGTGCCGCCGCTGCCGATCACGTTGGCCCGCACCGCCTTGAGCCGGCCGGCGTCCAGGCGCAGCGCCTCGCCGCGGGCGAAGACCTTGAGCTCCTGTGGGGCGTTCAGCTCCAGCGCGCCGCGGGCGGCCCGGCGCAGCAGCTGCGCCATCCGGGCCGAGCCCTTGACGTGCGCCGTCTCCGGGGTGTCGTACCGGCCGGCCTCGATGCCCGCCACCAGCGAGCCGACGGCCCGGATCGCGACCTGGCCCTCCTCGCCGAGCGAGGGCAGCACGCCCTCGGTGTACGAGACCAGCAGGGCGGTCGGGCTGACCACCAGGATGCCGCCCGCGTAGCGGCGGCGGTCCTGGTAGAGCAGGAAGGCGGCGCGGTGCAGGGCGACGGCGGTCTTGCCGGTGCCGGGGCCGCCGGTGACCAGGGTGGCCCCGGCGGCGGGGGCCCGGATCACCTCGTCCTGCTCCTTCTGGATCGAGGAGACGATGTCGCGCATCGAGTGGCTGCGGGCCCGGCCGAGCGAGGCCATCAGCGCGCCGTCGCCGACCACGGCCAGCTCGGCGCCGTCCAGGGTGGGGGTGAGGTCGGGGCGCAGCAGGTCGTCCTCGACGCCGATCACCTTGCGGCCCTTGGAGCGGATCACCCGGCGGCGGATCACCCGGCCGGGCTCCACCGGGGTGGCCCGGTAGAACGGCGCGGCGGCGGGGGCCCGCCAGTCGATCACCAGCGGGCCGAACTCGGCGTCCAGCACCCCCAGCCGCCCGATGTGCAGGGTCTCGGCCACGGCCGGGTCGGCCGGGTCCAGCGGGGTGTTCGACGGGATCCCGTGCTCCTCTGGGGCGTCGGCCTGCTGGAGGTCGATCCGGCCGAACAGGAAGTCCTCGAACTCGCTGTTGAGCCGGTGCAGGTGGGCGCCGGCCCGGTAGACCTGGGCGTCGCGCTCGGCGAGCGCGCCCGGGGTGCCGACCTGCACCTTCCGGACGGCGTCCTCCAGGATGTACTCGGCCTCGGCCAGCTTCTCCTCCAGGCGGTGGTAGACCACGTCGAGGTGGCGCTGTTCGCCGGCGATCTCGCGATCCCGGACGGTGTCGGCGTTGGTGCTGTCTGTGCTGTGCATGGCCTCGGTGGTTGCGGCGGTGCGAAGAAGCGGACAGATGATCCTACGCCCTCACCGCCGCCCCGGCCGAGGCCCCCGGCCGGATCGGTGCTCCGCACCCGGCCGGGCCGGTCCGCACCACTCGGCCGGATCAGTACTTGTCGCCCGGATCGGCCGCCAGCCGGTAGCCCCGCTTGACCACCGTGCCGACCAGGCCGGGCACGCCCAGGGCGGTGCGCAGCCGGGCCATCGCGCTCTCCACGGCGTGTTCGTCCTCACCCCCGCCGGGCAGCGCCCGGAGCAGCTCGGCCCGGGGCACCACCCAGCCGGGTCTGCGGGCCAGCGCCCGCAGCAGGGCCATCCCGGCGGGCGGCACCGGCCGCAGCACGCCGTCCACCAGGGCGGCCTGGCCGCGCAGCTCCACCCGGTGCCCGGCCACCGCGAGCCGGCGCGACCGTTCGGGTAGCCGGGAGGCGAGCAGCTGGACCATCCCGCCCAGGCGCATCCGCTCGGGCCAGACGGTGGGCACCCCGCGCTCCTCCAGCGGCGCGGCCGTCACCGGCCCGACGCAGACCGGCAGCACCTCGCGGCGCAGCGCCTCCAGCAGCGGCTCGGTCAGCCCGCGCTCGGCGGCCCGCTCCAGCAGGCTGAGCACGGCGGGGGCGCTGGTGAAGGTGACGGCGTCCAGCGCGCCCGCGCACAGCGCGTCCAGCAGCCGGTCCAGCGGGGCCAGGTCCACCGGCGGCAGCCAGCGGTAGACCGGCACCTCGACCACCTCCGCCCCGGCCTCGGCGAGCGCCTCGACGAACTCGCGCAGCGGCGCGCCGTGCAGCTGGACGGCGATCCGCCGCCCGGCCACGCCCCGGGCCAGCAGGTGGTCGAGCACCTCCGCCGAGGACTCCGACTCGGGCGACCACTCCTCGCGCAGCCCGGCGGCCCGGATCGCCCCCTTGGCCTTGGGGCCCCGGGCGAGCACCACGGCCCGGCCGAGGCCCGCCAGCAGCTCGTCGCCCAGCCCCCAGCCCTCGGCGGCCTCGATCCAGCCCCGGAAGCCGATCCCGGTGGTGGCCACCGCGAAGTCGGGCGGGGCGGCGGCCAGCGCGCGGGTCGCGGCCAGCAGTTCGGTGTCGTCGGCCAGCGGCACGATCCGCAGCGCCGGTGCGCGCAGCAGGGTGGCGCCCCGGCGCTCCAGCAGGGCGGCGAACTCGTCGGCGCGGCGGGCGGCGGTGATCCCGACGGTGTACCCGGCCAGCGGCGGCACGGGGTCGGTGGTCACCTGAGCGACGTCGTCCATGGTGATGGTCCTTGTACGGCTGTGGGTGGGAGGTCATCCTCACGTCCCGCCGTCACACCGACGGGTCGCGAGGATTTCCTGGGAGTTTCCGACTGGGCGTCACCTGGCCGCCCTCAGGCTCCGGCGGCCGCCTGCCCGCACTCAGGCTCCGGCGGGCACCTGCCGGCCCTCAGGCTCCGGCGGGCACCTGCCGGCCCTCAGGCTCCGGCGGGCACCTGCGCCGGGGCCGCCGTCCGGGCCGGCCGCCGCAGGTAGACCGCCCGGGTCAGTGCGGCGCAGCCGGCGTAGCCGACCAGGAAGGCGGCGAAGGCCGGGGCCCCGCTGTGCACCCGCAGGAAGGACTCCCGGAAAGCCAGGTTGATCAGCAGCCCGCCCGCCGCGCCGACGGCGCCGATCACCCCGATCGCCGCCCCGCCGGTGCGCCGGGCCCAGTCGGCCGCCGCCGCGGGGCTCTCCCCGGCGGCGATCCGGTCCTGCGCCTTGGCGTCGAACACCCCGGGGATCATCTTGTACGTGGAGCCGTTGCCCAGCCCGGCGAAGACGAACAGCGCGGCGAACCCGACCAGGAAGACCGGCAGCGAGCGCAGCACCGAGGCGTAGGTGACCAGCAGCCCGGCCAGTGCCATCGCGCCGAAGTTCCAGAAGGTGATCCGGGCCCCGCCGAACCGGTCCGCCAGCCGGCCCCCGACCGGGCGGATCAGCGAGCCGAGCAGCGGGCCGAGGAAGGTGAGCTGGGCGGCCTGCAGCGGGGTGCGGCCGAACTGGCTCTGCAGCACCAGGCCGAAGGCGAAGGAGAAGCCGATGAAGGAGCCGAAGCTGCCCACGTAGAGCACCGCGAGCAGCCAGGTGTGCCGCTCCCGGCAGGTGGCCCGCAGCGCGCCGGTGTCGCCCCGGGTGACGGCCAGGTCGTCCATGAACAGCGCCGCGCAGAGCGCCGCGAGCACGATCAGCGGCAGGTAGACGGCGAGCACCAGCCGCGGGTGCCCGGCCCCGGCCCAGCCGATCACGCCCAGCGCCACCAGCTGGATCACCGGCACCCCGAGGTTGCCGCCGCCGGCGTTCAGCCCGAGCGCCCAGCCCTTGTGCCGGGCCGGGAAGAAGGCGTTGATGTTGGTCATCGAGGAGGCGAAGTTGCCGCCGCCCACCCCGGTCAGCGCAGCCACCAGCAGGAGGGTGCCGTACGAGGTGCCGGGGTGCATCACGGCGGCCGCCGCCAGCACGGGCAGGAGCAGCAGCAGCGCCGAGACCACCGTCCACCGCCGCCCGCCGAACCGGGCCACCGCGAAGGTGTACGGGATCCGGACGAAGGCCCCCACCAGGGTGGGCAGCGCGACCAGGAAGAACTTGCCGGCCGGGTCGATCCCGTACTCCTTGCCCATGAAGAGCACGAGCACCGACCAGAGGCTCCAGATCGAGAAGCCGACGTGCTCGGAGAGGATCGAGAACCAGAGATTGCGGTGCGCCGTCCTCCGCCCCTCCCGCGCCCAGAATTCCGCGTCCTCCGGGTGCCACTCCTGAATGCGGGCCATCGCCACTCCCCTGCCTCGGCTGCTCGGTGCGGCCGACGCTAGGCAGCGGGGGTTTCGGCCACCGCCGCGCCCGGTGACGCGGGCGGAACCGTCCGCTCACCCCGCCGGGCGGGGGCCTGTGAGCCGGGGAAAGCCCGAGAGCCGCCGACCCCTGAAGGTCGGCGGCTCTCGGGTACTGCATGAACATGGGGTGGTGGAGATGCCGGGAATCGAACCCGGGTCCAGTGGAGTGGATTCAGGACTTCTCCGAGCGCAGTCCGCTGTGCTTTTCTCGGCCCTGGCAGTCACGCGGACAAGCCGCCAACGGGCCCAGCTACTGTTTGATTTCCCATCCTCCCCCGTAACCGGGGAGGGCGGTTGAGTTCCCTAGATTATGCCAGGCTCCGGGTCGGGAACTCCCCGGTCTGACACCTTGGCTACTCGCTGATCAGGCAGCGAGCGCGAAGGACTCGCGCTTAGTATTGGCGATTATTTTTTTGCGACAAAGGGTTAACGAGGTCAGTGTCGCCTTTCTCGGCTCGCTTCTCCTGTTTCGACGTCCCCTGTCGAAACCGATCATCCCCATGTTTTTTTGAGAAACATCATCCGCACTGGCTTTCAACCCGGTGCGGTGTTGCTGGGACCATGGTACGCGCTGCGACCGCCGAGGGTCCAGCCCATTAACCCGTGGCTGTCAACGCCGCTGCCGTCAACGCTGCTGCCGGCGGCGGGCGGCCGCGACGGCGCGGGCCGTCTCGCGGGTGTCCTGCTTCTCGCGCAGGGTCTGCCGCTTGTCGTACAACTTCTTGCCGACCGCGAGGGCGAGCTCCAGCTTGACCCGGCCGTCCTTGAAGTACATGGACAGCGGGACGAGCGTGTGGCCGGTCTCCTTCGTCTTCGCCTCCAGCTTCCGGATCTCCATCTTGTGCAGCAGCAGCTTGCGCTTGCGCCGCGCGGAGTGGTTGGTCCACGTCCCCTGGGTGTACTCGGGGATGAAGACGTTGTCGATCCAGACCTCACCGCCCTGGGTGTAGGCGTACCCGTCGACCAGGTTGGCCCGGCCTTCGCGCAGCGACTTCACCTCGGTGCCGGTGAGCACCATCCCGCACTCGTAGGTATCGAGGATGGTGTACTCGTGTCGCGCCTTCTTGTTCTGCGCGATCAGCTTCTGTCCCGTTTCCTTTGCCATAGCGTCGGCCATTCTCGCATCCCGGTACGGCGGCCGTCAGCCCCATTTGTCCGGTCGCCGGCCGCGCCGGTCAGCCGCGCCGCCCGAGGCCGGCCAGCACCCGCAGCGCGAGCGTCTCGGCGCGCTCCCCGGTGGGCACGGGCACGTCCGGGGTGAAGCCGGTGCCGTCCGGGCTGCGGCCGGCCGGGGTCTGGTAGCGGCCCACGGTGAGCTCGAGCACCGAGCCGTCGGCCAGCCGGCTGGGCTGCTGCACGGTGCCCTTGCCGAAGGTGCGCGAGCCGATCAGCACGGCCCGGCAGCGGTCCTGGAGGGCGCCGGCCAGCAGCTCGGCCGCGCTCATCGTGCCGCCGTCCACCAGCACCACCAGCGGGGTCGCGGTGTCGCCGCCGGGGGCCGCGGTGAGCCCGCGGCGCTCGCCGCCGGCCTGGTAGGAGCCGATCTCGCCGCCGTCCAGGAAGACCCCGGCCGTCTCGGCGGCCTCCTCGACCAGCCCGCCGGAGCTGCCGCGCAGGTCGAGCACCACCGCGCGGGCACCCCGGGCCGCCGCCCGGACCCGCTCGGCCACCCCGTCGGTGAAGGCCGCCACCCCGATCCGCACCACCCCGGGGGCGAGCTCGCCGACCGTCACCTCCTGGGTCTCCAGCACGGCCCGGCGCAGCACCACCTCGCGGACCGGGCCGTCGGCCCGCTGCACCGCGAGCGAGACGGTCGAGCCGGGCCGGCGCTGGGCGCCCTCGCCGCGCAGCCGGGCCACCACCTCGGTCACCGGAAGCCGGTCGGCCCGCACCCCGTCCAGGCGCACCAGCCGGTCGCCGACCTCCACCCCGGCCGCCGCGGCCGGGCCGGCGGGCCGCACCTGGGAGACGGCCGTGGAGCCGTCCCCGGACCGCCCGATCGAGAGCCCCACGCCCAGATAGCGCCCGAGCAGGAAGTCGGCGTACTCCTGCGGGCTGTAGTACGCGGCCCAGCGGTCGCCGCTGGCGCCGAGCAGCCGCTCGGCCTCGGCCCGCGAGAGCCGCGCCCCCGCCAGACCCGGCCCGGCCGCACCGGGCGCCGCGTCCTGCGCGGGCGTCCGCGCCGCCACCTCGGGCTCCCCCCAGGCCCCGGCCAGCGCCCCACCCAGCAGCACTACCCCGAACACCAGCGTGAGCGTGGCCCCCTGCCGCACCTGCCGTGACATGACTGACGAGTCTAGGCGCCCGCCCGCCGACGACGACAGGGGCGCGTGTCCCGCTCCGTCGAGCGGGACACGCGCCCCTGTCAGGTCGCGCGGAGGCCACTCAGACCTTGAGGTACTTCCGCAGGGTGAAGAAGGCCGCGATACCGGCCATGGCCATGCCGATCACGACCAGCAGCGGGATCACCTGGAGCACCGAGGAGAGCCCGATGAACTGGATGAACTGGACGCGCTGGGCGAGGAAGTTCTGCACGAAGTAGTGACCGGCCAGCAGCAGCCCCGAGGCCAGCACCGCGCCGAGCAGCGCCGCGAAGGCAGCCTCCGCGATGAACGGCATCTGGACGTAGAAGTTGGAGGCACCGACCAGGCGCATGATCCCGGTCTCCCGCCGTCGGCTGAACGCGGACACCCGGACGGTGTTCACGATCAGCAGCAAGGCGACGAAGAGCATCAGCACCATGATCACGAAGGCGGCGGTCTGCAGGCCGTTCAGCAGGCCGAACAGATTCTCCAGGATCTTCCGCTGGTCCTCGACCGACTTCACGCCCGCCTTGCCGGCGAAGGCGCTCTGGATCACGTCGTACCGGGTCGGGTCGTTGAGCTTCACCCGCCAGGACTGCGGCATGGCCTCCGGGCCCACCGCCTGGATCAGCGGGTTGTCCGGGTTGGTGTCCTTCCAGCGCTTGAACGCGTCCTGCGAGCTCTCGAAGGTGGAGCTCTGCACCAGCTGGGTCATCGAGTCCAGCTGGGTCTTGACGTCCTTGATCTGCTGGTCGGTGGCCGCGCCGGAGGCGCACTGCGGCGAGGCCTTCTGGTCCGCCTTGGTGCAGAAGTAGATGCTCACCTCGACCTTGTCGTACCAGTAACCCTTCATCGAGTTGACCTGGTCGCGCACCAGGAGGCTGGCACCGGCGAGGGCGAGCGAGAGCGCGACACTGACCACGACAGCGATGGTCATGGTCAGGTTGCGGCGGAGACCGACACCGATCTCCGACAGAACGAACTGGGCGCGCATGCTTTTCTCACTCCAGGGTTTGCGGGTGGGGCGACGAGGCGGGCGGAGGTCTAGTGCTGGTAGCCGTAGACACCGCGGGCCTGGTCGCGGACCAGCAGCCCCTTGTCGAGCTCGATGACTCGCTTGCGCATCTGGTCGACGATGGCCTGGTCGTGCGTGGCCATCAGGACGGTCGTCCCGGTGCGGTTGATCCGGTCGAGCAGCTTCATGATGCCGACCGAGTTCTGCGGGTCGAGGTTACCCGTGGGCTCGTCGGCGATCAGGAGCATCGGACGGTTGACGAAGGCCCGGGCGATCGCCACGCGCTGCTGCTCACCACCGGAGAGCTCGCCGGGCATCCGCTCCTCCTTGCCGCCCAGGCCGACCAGGTCGAGCACCTCGGGCACGACCTTGTTGATCGCGCTCTTGGGCTTCCCGATCACCTCCAGGGCGAAGGCCACGTTCTGCGCGACGGTCTTGTTCGGGAGCAGGCGGAAGTCCTGGAACACCGTCCCCAACTGGCGCCGCATGTGCGGCACCTTCCAGTTGGAGAGCTTGCCCAGGTCCTTGCCCAGCACGTGCACCTCGCCGGTGCTCGGCCGCTCCTCCCGCAGGCAGAGCCGCAGGAAGGTGGACTTGCCCGAACCGGAGGAGCCGACCAGGAAGACGAACTCGCCCTTCTCGATCTCCAGCGAGACGTTGTCCAGGGCCGGACGGTTCTGCTTGGGATAGGTCTTGGAGACGTTGTCGAATCTGATCACGGCTGCATCACGGGGGCCATCCTAGGCCGAACGCCTCCTGGTGCCGGGGGTCGTCTTCCGCAGAAGCCTGGTTTTGGTCGGTTTTTGTCCTGGTTTGACCCGATAGATGCGAGCCAATTCACAGAATCCGTCCCCGGTTTCCCAGCCCCGACCACCACCGACTGCCCCAGCCCGGGCGCCGGACCGCCGCAGACCTGGCACAGTGGTAACAGCAGAGGCAGGAACCGAAAGCCCGCCCGGCGCGTTGGCTGTAGCAGCGAGGAGGAGATCGCATGACCTGCGACCATCTGGTGTGCGCCAACTGCAACGGCCGCGTGAGCGAGGGCCGCTGCCCGGTCTGCCGCGCCAACCGTGCCCGGCTGCAGGAGCAGCAGGGTCCGTTCGCCGCGCTCAGCCCCACCACCCTGCTGGCCCTACTGGTCGCGCTGCTGGCCATGGCCTTCATCGCCCGCCAGGTCCTGGCCTGAGCATCCGCCGACGCGAAAGTGCCCCGAGGAGGTCTCCTCGGGGCACTTTTACGCTCGGGCAAGTCTTACGTCCGGGTAAATCTTACGCTCGTGCAAGTTCTACGCCCGGGCAACACTTACGTCCGAGCAAGTTTTACGCTCGGGCAAATCTTGCACTCGGGCCAAGCTTACGTTCGGGCGAACTTTACGTCCGCCCGAACTTTGCGCTCGCAGAAAACCTACTCTCCGCTGGTCTCGCGCTGCTTGCGCCAGCGGATGCCCGCCTCGATGAAGCCGTCGATGTCGCCGTCCAGCACGCCCTGCGGGTTGCCGACCTCGAACTCGGTGCGCAGGTCCTTGACCATCTGGTACGGGTGCAGCACGTAGGACCGCATCTGGTTGCCCCAGGAGCTGCCGCTGTCCTTGAGCGCGTCCATCGCGGCCCGCTCCTCCTTGCGGCGCAGCTCCAGCAGCTTCGCCTGGAGCACGTTCATCGCGGAGGCCTTGTTCTGGATCTGCGAGCGCTCGTTCTGGCAGGAGACCACCACACCGGTCGGGATGTGCGTGATGCGCACCGCCGAGTCGGTCGTGTTGACGCCCTGGCCGCCGGGGCCGGAGGCGCGGTAGACGTCGATGCGCAGCTCGGACTCGTCGATCTCGACGTGGTCCGACTGCTCGACGACCGGCAGCACCTCGACGCCCGCGAAGGAGGTCTGACGACGGCCCTGGTTGTCGAAGGGCGAGATGCGCACCAGGCGGTGGGTGCCCTGCTCGACCGAGAGGGTGCCGTAGGCGTAGGGCGACTTCACGGAGAAGGTCGCGGACTTGATGCCGGCCTCCTCCGCGTACGAGGTGTCGAGCACCTCGGTCGGGTACCCGTGCCGCTCGGCCCAGCGCAGGTACATCCGCATGAGCTGCTCGGCGAAGTCGGCGGCGTCCACGCCACCGGCCTCGGCGCGGATGTTGACCAGGGCCTCACGCGCGTCGTACTCGCCGGAGAGGAGCGTGCGCACCTCCAGCTCCTCGACGGCCTTCTTGACGGAGTCCAGCTCCGTCATGGCCTCGGCCAGGGTGTCCGCGTCGTCCTCGGCCTCGGCCAGCTCGAAGAGCACGCCCAAGTCGTCGACCCGGCCGCGCAGCGCGGTGACCTTGCGGAGTTCGCCCTGCAGGAAGGAGAGCCGACTGGTGACCTTCTGCGCATTGGCGAGGTCGTCCCACAGGTTCGGGGCGGCTGCTTCCTCCTCCAGAATCGCGATGTCGGCCCGGATCTTGTCCAGGTCGAGGACGGCCTCGATCGACCCCATGGTCGTTTCGAGGGACTTGAGCTCTTCGGAAGGATCGACGGCTGCCACGCCACCAGCCTAATGGACAGGGAAGGGAGGTCAGATACGCAGGCAGCCAGTTGCAGCACCCAGGGGCGCGGGGAACTGCGCCAAACCGGAAGAAACGGCGCCGCACCCGGCAGCAGCAGCCCGCCTCGCCCCCCGGTGATCCGCCGCGAACGCCGCATACGCCGCAGCCGCCCCGGCGACGAGCAACACCACGGCAAGAAGCACCGCCAGCATCCGCCGCCGGCGGACCAGCGCCTTGCGCCCCTTCCGGTGCCCCACCGGCGCCGCCGCGCGCTGCGCCTGCGACTCCGCCGCGTAGGAGGCCAGCTCCTGCGGCGAGGGCCGCCGCAGGCTGGTGTGGGTGTCCCGGGTCGAGTCCGGGGAGGGCACCGGCACCAGCGGGACGGCCGGGCCGCGTCGGCGGCGGTGGACGCCCGTGCCGGTCTCGGCCTCGGCGTAGACGGCCTCGCCGGGGCTGAGCACCTCCTCGGCCGGCGCCTTGCCCTGGGCCGGTACGGCCAGCGGCGGCAGGCCGGCCAGGGCCGGCAGCTGCTCGCGCAGCCGGTCGGCCAGCTCGGCCGCCCGCAGCCGGGAGGCCGGGGCCTTGGCCAGGCAGCCGGCGATGATCCGCCAGAGGTCGTCCGGCAGGCCCGGCACCGGCGGCACGCTCTCGGTGACGTGCCGGCGCAGCACGGCGCCGGTGTGCCCGCCGCCGAAGGGGGTGAAGCCGGCCAGCAGTTCGTACAGCACGGTGGCCAGCGCGTAGATGTCCACGGCGGCCCGGGGCTCCAGGCCCTCGATGATCTCGGGGGCGAGGTAGTCGGGGGTGCCGATGATCCGGGTGGCCCGGGTGCGGCGCGGGGCGTCGACCAGCCGGGCGATGCCGAAGTCGGTGAGCTTGGCCCGGGGCGCGCCACCGGGGCCGGGCGGGGAGACCAGGTCGAGCATGACGTTCTCGGGCTTGACGTCCCGGTGCACGATCCCGGCCGCGTGCGCGGCGGCCAGGCCGTCGGCCACGTCGGCGATCACCGAGACGGCGGCCTGCGGGGTGAAGACGCCCTCGCGCTCCAGCCGGGAGCGCAGGTCGGTGCCCTGCACCAGCTCCATCACCAGCGCGAGGTCGTCGCCGTCCACCACCATGTCGCGGACGCCGACCACCCGGGGGTGGTCCAGGCTGGTGAGCGCGGCGCGCTCCTGCACGAAGCGCCCGACGAGCACCTGATCGGAGGCCAGGTCCTCGCGCAGCAACTTGACGGCCACCGGCCCGTCCGGCCCCTCACCGAGCCAGACGGTGCCGGCGGAGCCTCGGCCGATCACCTGGTGGACGGTGTACCGGCTGCCGATCTTGCGTGCCAATGCTGCTGCTCCGTAGGCGGCGGGAGCGCACGGCCCGACGGGTGCGCTCGGTAGGTCGGTCAGTCACCGACCAACCTACGCGCCCCGGAGGGCTCCAGGACCCGCCAGAGGCCCTCCGGGGCCGGGAAAAATCGTGAACTGTCGACAAAGCGACAAGATCACCATCCACCCGGCCGGCCGAGCGCTCCCCGACGGCCCGTCAGCCGCCGGCCTTGTGCACCCAGTTCATCGCCGTGTGGAACCAGCTCTGCACCTGGGCCCAGTAATCCGGCAGCGGCGTGAAGTTCCACAGTGCCACCACGGCCACCGCCAGGATCAGCAGCACCATCAGGCAGCCCTTGAGACAGCCCAGGCCAGGGATGTACATCCGGTTCCGGCTGCGCGGCCGGGGCTCGCGCTCCCGCGCGCGCGGCGCGGGCTCCGGCTCGCGGTAGGCCGGCTCGCGCCGCTGCGGCGGGGCCGGCTCCCGGTGCTGCGGCACCGGCGGCTCGGCCCGGCGCTGCGGGGCGGGGGCCGCCACATAGGGCTGCGGCGGCGGCGCCTGCTGGTACCCGGGCTGCGGGGGCTGCGGCGCCTGGCGGCCGTACGGCGCGCCCTGCCCCGGCCCGCCCTGAGCGTTCTGACCGTACGCCGGGCCCCGCCCCTGACCGCCCTGGCCGGGGCCGCCCTGGCCGTAGCCGCCGCCGTTGCCCTGGCCGTACCCCTGCCCCTGCCCGTACGCCTGGGCCGAGCGGCCCGGCGGGTTGCCCTGGCCGTACTGGCGGCCACCCTCGTACGGGCCGGGCTGCCGGTAGGGCTGCGGCGGCTGGTACTGCGGAGCGGGACCGCCCTGGTAGGGGCGCGGGGCGACCTGGGGCTCGCCGAAGTCCTGCGGGTCGAAGTAGCCGACCTCGGTCTGCTGGTTGCGGTCGCGGGCCGCGCTCAACTGGGCCTGCCACGGGTGCGGCGACTCGGAGGCCGAGGCGCCCGAGGCACCCGGGCCGGCCGGGGGCGGCGGCGGGACGGCGGTGGGCGGCATCACCTGGGTGCGGTCGGCGGCCGGCGGCCCGCTCATCACCTGGGTACGGTCGGCCGCGCCGACCGCCTCGGCGGGCAGCGCCTGGGTGGCGGCCGAGGGGTCGTAGCCGGCCGCGCCGGAGGGCAGCACCTGGGTCGCGGCGGCCCAGCCCTGCGCCTCGGCCGGGGCCTCGGCGGCGAGCAGGGGGTCCGGCAGCAGAAGGGCGCCGACGGCCAGCGCGGCGTCCACGGCCGCCGGGGAGGCGTGCACCCCGACCCCGGCCGCGACCACCCGCAGCGCGTTCGCCAGCGAGACGGCGCTGGGCCGCTGCGCCGGGTCCTTGCGCAGGCAGCGCTCGATCACCGTCCAGAGCGGCTCGGGCATGGTGCGCGGCCGCTCAGGGTCCTGCGCGAGGTGGGCGTGCAGCACCGCGATCGGGCTGTCGCCCTGGAACGGCGGACGGCCGGTGACCAGCTCGTACAGCATGATGCCGGCGCCGTAGACGTCCACGGCGGAGGTCTGCGGGCGGCCGTCGGCCGACTCCGGCGCGACGTACGCCGGGGTGCCGACGAACTCGTGGGTGCGGGTGATCCCCGGGGAGTCGGCCAGCCGGGCGATGCCGAAGTCGGTGAGCATCGGGTGCATCTGCTCGGTGCCGTCCACCGCGAGGGTGGCCAGCATGACGTTGGCCGGCTTGAGGTCGCGGTGCACGATGCCGTCCGCGTGGCTGGCGGCCAGCGCGTCGGCCACCTGCGCCATCAGCAGGGAGGCGGCGATCGGCGAGAACGGCCCGTTCGAGCGCAGGTAGCGGAACAGGTCCGGCCCGTCCACCAGGTCCATCACCAGGGCCAGCAGCTCGCCCTCCACCACCAGGTCGCGGACCCGGACGATGTTGGGGTGGTTGAGCCGCAGCAGCACCGAGCGCTCACGCAGGAAGCGCATCACCACGTCCGGGTCGGCCGCCAGCTCCTCGCGCAGTATCTTGATCGCGACCGGGCGGCCCGGCTCGATCCCGGGCACGGCGATGTCCTCGCGCACGCTCGCGCGCCAGACGGTGCCGGTGGCACCGCGCCCGAGGCTCTCCTCGAGCAGATACTTGCTGCCGACTGGCCGCACCTGTGCACTCCTGTTGTCGCCGGGCTGCCGGGCCCGTGTTTCCGGCAACTCTAACCGCGTACGGCGGCGAATCCGAGGTGCGGCGAGGGGCACCCGAGGGCCCTGACGGGGGGCCACCTGGGCAGACCTTGACCTGACTGGGCGTCGGCTCCACCATGTCGATCATCGCAAGATCGTCAAATCCGGTACCGTGCGCGGACGGTCGGTGCCGGCTGGCAAGATGGCAGCACCACACCTGCAGGCTCAAGGGCCTGTCCGGCGGATCTTGCCGGACAGGCCCTAGCCGAGCGGTACGAAGAAGGGACCACGGGCGAGATGCAGATCCGGCTGACCGTCCTCCGCCCGCGCACCGGCCCGGCCGGGGCCGGGCCCGCCACCGACGTGCTGGTCACCGCCCCGGTGGGCACACCGCTGGGCACCGTCGCGGGGGCGCTCGCCGGCGCCGTGGGCGTACGCGGACCGCGCTCCGCCACCCACGTGCACCTCTACGCCGGGGCCCGGCGCCTCGACGACCAGGCCCTGCTCGGCCACCCCCCGCTGCTCGACGGCGCCGTGCTCTCGCTCAACGAGCCCGACCCGGACGCCGAGGAGGCCGACCGGCCCGCCGAGGCCGAGCTCCGCGTGGTCGGCGGCCCCGACGCCGGCGGCGTGCACCGCCTGCACGGCGACCAGATCCGGGTCGGCCGCTCCAGCGAGGCCGACGTACCGCTGGACGACCCCGACGTCTCCCGGCTCCACCTCGCCCTGCAGCTCGGCCCCGACGGCCAGGTCACCGTCCGCGACCTCGGCTCCACCAACGGCACCACCCTGGACGGCCGCTTCCTGCGGGCCGAGCCCGCCGAGCTGCCCGAGGGCGCCCTGCTCCGGGTCGGCGAGTCCACCCTCCAGCTGGCCCGCCCCGAGCCCGCCGAGCCCCGCCCGGCCGCCCCCGACGGCCAGGGCCACCTCCGGCTGGCCGCCGCCCCGCCGGCCTCCCGCCCCTCCGCCGCGCCCGCCCCGGCCCCCGCGCCGGCCACCGAGCCCGAGAGGCCCGCCACCGCCGGCCGGGCCCGCTCCCTGCTCTCGCTGCGCCGCCCCCGCACCCCCGAGCCCACCGCCACCGGCACCGCCGACACTGCCCAGGCCGCCGCCCGGCGGCAGGCGGCCGTCCGCCGCGAGCGCTGGCCCGACCCGGCCACCCTGCTGCTCGCCGCGCTGACCCCCGGCCCCCGGCTCTGGGAGCGCCACCCCGCCCACCCCGACTCGCTCACCCTGCGCCTGGGCACCGCCGCCCTCCCCGGCGGCCCCGGCACCACCCCCGGCACCCTGCTGCCCGACGTGCCCGCCACCGTCGACCTGCGCGCCGTCGGCAGCCTCGGCCTGGCCGGCCCGCGCGAGCGGCTGGCCGGCCTGGCCCGGGCCGCCCTCGCCCAGCTCGCCGCCCTGCACCCGCCAAGCGCGCTCAGCCTGGTCGTGGTGAGCGCCGCCGACCACCCGGTGGCCGACTGGTCCTGGGCGCTCTGGCTCCCCCACCTGCTGCCCACCCACGGCCAGGACTGCCGCCGCCTGGTCGCCCTCGACCCGGCCCAGGCCGAGGCCCGGCTCGCCGAGCTCGCCTCCCTGGAGCCCGCCGCCCGGCCGCCCGCCACCGTCCTGCTGATGGACGGCGACCCCGGCACCCCCGAGGGCCGTCGCCTGCTCGACCTGCTGCTCCGGCGCGGCCCCGCCCTCGGCGTCTTCCCGCTCTGCCTGGCCGAGCACCCCGAGGAGCTGCCCGCCACGGTGGCCACCGCCGTGATCACCGGCGAGGTCGCCACCCGGCTCAGCCTGGCCACCCCCGAGGGCCGCACCGAGGACATCGCCCTCGACGCCGTCTCCCCCGCCTGGGCCGAGCGCCTGGCCCGGGCGCTCGCCCCACTCCGCGAGGCGGCCCCCACCAGCCGGGGCCCGCTGCCCGAGGCGCTGCGCCTGCTCGACCTGCTCCACCTGGACAGCGTCACCCCCGGCAAGCTCTCCGCCCGCTGGGCCGCCCTCCCGGTCACCCCCGGCACCGCCACCGCCCTGCTCGGCACCACCCGCGACGAGCTCTGCACCGTCGACCTGGCCGACCCGGATCTGCTCACCGCCCCCGACGGCGGCCCGCACCTGCTGGTCGGCGGCGCCAAGGGCTCCGGCAAGACCGAGCTGCTGCGCACCCTGACCGCCTCGCTCGCCGTCTCCGAACGGCCCGAGCGGCTCGCCGTCCGGCTGATCGAGGGCCGCGGCCCGGCCGAGTCCGGCGGTCTCCAGGGCTGCGCCGACCTCCCGCACGTCACCGAGCACCTGGACGCGGCGGCCGACCCGCGCCGAGCGATAGTCCTGGCCGAGGCCCTGCTGGACGAGCTGACCCACCGCGAGGCCCTCTTCGGCGAGCTCGACTTCACGGCCTGGCAGTCCGCGAACGCCGTGCGGGTCAGTCCTGCCCCCTCCCTCGTGACGGCGGGCAGCGGCACCCCCGCCTCCCCCACCGTCACCGCCCCGCGCAAGGCCCCCGAGGCCCGGGGCGACGCCCCCGCCCGCCAGGTCATCGTGGTCGACGACTACGACGCCCTGCTCGCCCCCACCTCCCCGGCCGGCCGTCCGCTGGCCCGCGCCCTGGCCGCCGTGGCCCGCCGCGGCGGCCGCCTCGGCCTCCACCTGGTCGCCACCACCGGCTCACCCGAGGAGACCGCCGGCAGCGAGGTCGACGAGCTGGCCCTGCTCCGGATCGCCCTGCGCAGCGCGGACCCGGCCGACTCCGACCTCCTGATCCACCTCTCGGACGCCGCCGCCCTCCCCGCCGACACCCCCGGCCGCGGCTACCTCCGCCGTCCCGACGGCGGCGTGACCGCCTTCCAGACCGCCCGGATCAGCGGCCGCATCCCCCGCACCGCCACCCTGCGCCCCACCGTGGTCGCCATAGACCCCACCCAACTGGGCACCCCGCCGACCCACCGCCCGGTGAGGGAACTCGGCAACGGCCCGACCGATCTGGCGCTCTTGGCGAGCGCACTGGACCGGGCAAGCCGATAAGGGGCGCGGGGAACTGCGCGCCCAGCCCGGTAGCTCGCCGCAGATCGCAGAGATGCCCACCTGCACCATCAACGGACGGTGCAAGTGGGCATCTGCGTAAAACACCTTCAGAGTGCAGGGCTGGCCGCGCCGTTCCCCGCGCCCCTGGTTAGTGCAACTTAGCGGGCAGCGCGGAGCAGGGTGCGAATGACCCTCATCGCCACCGACAGGCTGGACAGCTCGTAGTTGTCCGAACCCCTTATGTCGTCGAGCGTGGTCTTCGCCCGACCCAGCAGGGTCGAGTTGAGCTCGGCCCAGGCCTCGTAGCGCTCCTCCGGGGAGGAGCCTTCCGTGCCGCAGCCGAGGATGTCGGCGGTCAGGGCGGCGTGGGCCGCGAAGAGGTCCTCGCGGATGGCGGCGCGGGCCATCGAGGACCAGCGGTCGGTCCGCGGGAGGTCGATGATCCGGTCGAGCAGGTGGGTGATCTGGAGGCGGTCGGCGAGGTCGTAGTAGAGCTCGGCGACCTCGGTGACCTCGGCACCCGTGCGGTCCGCGACATTGACGATGTCGAGGGTCGGGAAGGTGGAGGAGAGGCCCGCGATCCGCGTCGCCAGGGCGTCCGGCACGCCGGCCTCGGCGAGCTCCTGGTAGACCGACTCGAACCAGGTGAGGTCCTCGCCGCGGAGCGGCTTCGGCAGGCTGCCCCAGACGGTGTTGACGCGGTCGCGGAAGAACTCGATGGTGCCGGCGATGTCGAGCGGCTGACGCCGGTTGTTGAGCATCCAGCGGGTGGCCCGCTCGACCAGTCGGCGCGAGTGCAGCCGCATCTTGGTCTGCGCCTTGGCGGAGACCACGTTGTCCAGGCCCTCGACCTCGTCCCAGATCTGCTCCAGGCCGAAGACGGCGCGCGCGGCCGCGTGGGTGCGGGCGACCTCCTCGTAGGTCGCGCCGGTCTCCTCGCGGAGGCGGAAGGCGAAGGTGCAGCCACCGCGGTTGATCGTGTCGTTGACGATCAGGGTGGTGATGATCTCGCGGCGCAGCGGGTGCTTGTCGATGGCCTCGGCGAAGCGGGCCCGCAGGGCGGACGGGAAGTACTCGTGCAGGGTGGTGCGGAAGTACGGGTCGTCCGGCAGGTCGGTGGCGAGCAGCTCGTCGGCCAGCGTGATCTTGGTGTAGGCGAGCAGCACGGAGAGCTCGGGCTGGGAGAGCCCGCGCCCGGCCTGCTGGCGCTCGCGGATCTGCTTGTCGGCGGGCAGGAACTCGATGCCGCGGTCGAGCTGGCCGGCGGCCTCCATCCGGTTGATCATGCGGGCGTGCACGTCCACCATGCTGGCGGCCTGGGCGACGGCGTTGGCCAGCACCACGTTCTGCGCGTAGTTGTTGCGCAGCACGAGGTGGCCGACCTCGTCGGTCATCTCGGCGAGCAGGGTGTTGCGCTGCTTGACCGTCATGTCGCCGTCGGCGACCACCTGGTTGAGCAGGATCTTGATGTTGACCTCGTGGTCCGAGGTGTCCACACCGGCGGAGTTGTCGATCGCGTCGGTGTTGATCCAGCCGCCGGCACCCTCGGGGCCGCCGGCCGCCGCGTACTCGATCCGGCCGAGCTGGGTGCAGCCGAGGTTGCCGCCCTCGCCGATGACGCGGGCCCGGACGGCGGAGCCGTTGACCCGGATCGGGTCGTTGGCCTTGTCGCCGACCTCGGCGTTGGTCTCGGCCGAGGACTTGACGTAGGTGCCGATGCCGCCGTTCCAGAACAGGTCCACGGGGGCCTGCAGGATGGCCTTCATCAGCTCGGCCGGGGTGAGGCGGGTCTCCTCGATGCCGAGGACGGCGCGCACCTGCGAGGTGAGCTGGATCGACTTGGCCGAGCGGGGGAAGACGCCGCCGCCGCTGGAGATCAGCGACTTGTCGTAGTCGTCCCAGGAGCTGCGCGGCAGGTCGAAGAGGCGGCGGCGCTCGGCGTAGGAGGCGGCCGCGTCCGGGTTCGGGTCGAGGAAGATGTGGCGGTGGTCGAAGGCGGCGAGCAGGCGGATGTGCTCGCTGAGCAGCATGCCGTTGCCGAACACGTCACCGGACATGTCGCCGATGCCGACCACGGTGAAGTCCTCGGACTGGGTGTCGACGCCCAGCTCGCGGAAGTTGCGCTTGACCGACTCCCAGGCGCCGCGGGCGGTGATGCCCATGCCCTTGTGGTCGTAGCCGGCCGAGCCGCCCGAGGCGAAGGCGTCGCCCAGCCAGAAGCCGTAGGACTCGGCCACGCCGTTGGCGATGTCGGAGAAGGTCGCGGTGCCCTTGTCGGCGGCGACGACCAGGTAGGTGTCGTCCTCGTCGTGGCGGACCACGTCGACGGGGTGCACGACCTCGCCGGCGACCAGGTTGTCGGTGATGTCGAGCAGCGCCGAGATGAAGGTCTTGTACGAGGCGATGCCCTCGGCCAGCCAGGCGTCGCGGTCCACCGACGGGTCCGGCAGCTGCTTGGCGACGAAGCCGCCCTTGGCGCCGACCGGGACGATGACGGTGTTCTTGACCATCTGGGCCTTGACCAGGCCGAGGATCTCGGTGCGGAAGTCCTCGCGGCGGTCGGACCAGCGCAGGCCGCCGCGGGCGACCTTGCCGAAGCGCAGGTGCACGCCCTCGACCTGGGGAGAGTAGACCCAGATCTCGAAGGCCGGGCGGGGGGCGGGGAGGTCCGGGATGGCCTGCGGGTCGAACTTCATCGACACGTAGGAGTGCCAGTCGCCGCTCTCGGCGTGCTGGAAGAAGTTGGTCCGCAGGGTGGCCTTGATCAGGTGCAGGAAGGAGCGCAGGATGCGGTCCTCGTCCAGCGAGACGACCTCGTCCAGGGCGCCGGCCAGCTCCTCCAGGATGCCCTCCGTCAGCTCGGCCGAGCCCAGCTGGTGGCCGGGGCTCAGGCGGGCCTCGAAGAGGTTGACCAGCAGGCGGGTGGCGTGGACGTTGTTGCGGAGGGCGTCCTCCATGTAGTCCTGGGAGAACGTGGAGCCGGCCTGGCGCAGGTACTTGGCCAGCGCGCGCAGCACCACGGCCTGGCGCCAGGTCAGCCCGGCGGACAGGACCAGCTCGTTGAAGCCGTCGTTCTCGGCCCGGCCGGTCCAGGTAGCCGCGAAGGTGTCCTGGAAGCGCTCGCGGGCCTCGTCGGTGAGGCCGGTGGCCTCGCGCAGCTTGAGGCCGAAGTCGTAGACCCAGGCGGTGGTGGCGTCGGAGCGGGTGAGCGCGTACGGGTGCTCGTCGAGCACCTCCACGCCCAGGCGCTGGAGGACGGGCAGCACCTCGGTGAGCGAGATCGGGCCGCCGACCCGGTAGATCTTGAAGCGGCGCTCGTCGTCGCCGGCGCCGACCGGCTGGTAGAGGTTCAGGCGGAAGTCGCCCTCGCCGCTCAGCGACTCGATCTGCTTGACGTCGGCCACGGCGGCCCGGGCCGGGAAGTCGGCGCGGTAGCCGTCGGGGAAGGCGGTGGCGTACTTGCGGCCGAGCTCGGCGGCCAGCTCCTCGCCCAGCTCCACGTGCAGCTGGTCGTGGAAGTTGTCCATCCAGAACCGGGCGGCCTCGGCCAGCTTGGCCTCGATCTGCTCGATCTCGGCCTCGGTCAGCTGCTGGAGCTCGCTGCCCTTGGCGACCCGCACCACGAAGTGCAGACGGGTCAGCACCGACTCGGTGGAGTAGATCGTGTAGTCGACGGTGTCGCCGTTGAGCTCGTCCTTGAGGATCTTGGTGAGGCTCTCGCGGACCCGGGTGTTGTACCGGTCGCGCGGCAGGTAGACCAGGGCCGAGAAGTAGCGGCCGTACTCGTCCTGACGCAGGAACAGGCGCAGCTTGCGGCGCTCCTGGAGGTACAGCACGCTGGTGGCGATCGAGCGCAGCTCGTCGGCCGGGGTCTGGAAGATCTCGTCCCGGGGGAAGGTCTCCAGGATCTGCAGCAGGTCGCGCCCGTCGTGGCTCTCGCTGGAGAAGCCGGAGCCGTCGAGCACCTCCTGCACCTTGCGGCGGACCACCGGGATGCGGGAGACGGACTCGGTGTACGCGGCGGAGGAGAAGAGGCCGAGGAAGCGGCGCTCGCCGATCACGTTGCCGGCCGCGTCGAACTTCTTGACGCCGACGTAGTCGAGGTAGGCCGGGCGGTGCACGGTGGCGCGGCTGTTGGCCTTGGTCAGGACGAGCAGCTTCTTCTCGTGCGCCTTGGCCCGGACGGGGGCGCTCAGGCGGCCGAAGGCCTCGCTGACCGGGTGGTGGTCGGTGTCGTGGCTGAGCGGGTCGGAGCGCAGCACGCCGAGGCCGGTGCCGGGAACGGCCCGCAGCACCTCCTCGCCCTCGTGCTCGGCGAGGTCGTACTCGCGGTAGCCGAGGAAGGTGAAGTGGTCGTCGGCCAGCCAGCGCATCAGCTCCCAGGCCTCGCCGACCTCCTGCTCGGCCAGGTGGGCCGGGGGCTGCTCGGCGAGCTCGTCGGCCAGGCGCAGGGCCGAGTCACGCATCTTGGACCAGTCCTCGACCACCTCGCGGACGTCGCCGAGCACCCGGCGCAGGCCGGTCTCGATGGCGCGCAGGTCCTCGCGGTCGGTCTCCCGGTCGATCTCGATGTGCATCCAGGACTCGACCACGGCGTCGGCGGGCCACTCCACACCGGCGGCCTGCTGGCGCGAGCAGGCGTCGATGTCGAGGATCTCGAGCAGCTTGCCGGTGATGTCACGGCGCACGGCCAGCTGGGGATGGATCACCACGTGGATGCCGCGGTCCTGGCGGGTCAGCTCGTTGGTGACCGAGTCGACCAGGAAGGGCATGTCGTCGGTGACGACCTCGACCACCGTGTGGCCGCAGGACCAGCCGTTCTCCTCGACGCTCGGGGTGGAGACCCGCACCTCGGCGGTGCCCTGCGGGCGCTTGAGGCCCAGCCGGTAGTGCGAGGCGGCCGCGCCGTAGACGTCCACCGGGTCGCGGTCGACCAGGTCCTCGGGGGCGGTGTGGAGGTAGTAGTGGTGCAGGTACGCGGCCAGGGCGCCGTTGCTCAGCCCCTCCCCGGGCGCCGCACCCCCCACCTGGCTGTTCTCAGCGGCAGCCGCTGCCTTCGTGAGCAGGTCTGCCTTGGCTGCGTCCAGCTTGGTCTGCATGACTTCTTGGCTCCTGTCGCGCGCCGTTGCGTGACTCGGTGGTGGTGGGTGATCACCGCCGGGTCTGCCGCAATCCTCCCTCACGGATCGGGCGAAAACCGCGCATGCCACGCATGGAACGACCTTCGACCGGGTACGTGAAGGCTTTTGCCCTGCGGAGCCAACCCGACGACGCCAGTCAGCCTAACCGGATGAAACGAAGGTGTCAGGGGACAGGGAGGCACAAACCCGTAGGAAGATCGATCCGCCTTGGACACCTTGTCCAATCCGCACCAGAACGGTGTCAGTCTCTGTCAGCTCCTCGGACGGTCTCAGCCCAGGTGGGCGTAGCGGTGACCGGCGGGCGGGCCGAACTCCTCCCGGACAGTCCGGGTGCGGGCCCAGGCCCGCAGCCCCTCCACCGGGGCCACCGCCACCGGCCGGTCGTTGACGTGCAGCGCGTCCGCGGCGAACCGCAGCCACTCCACCGCCGAGGCGATCGCGCCTCGGTCCCGGGCCAGCAGCACCCCGGCCGGCGCGTACGGCGAAGCGGCCGCCGCCGCCAGCGCCTGCTCCCAGTCCTCGTAGGCGTGCACGGCGAGCACCGGGCCCGGGCAGCCGTGCCGGAACAGCTCGTGCGCCGGGTCCGGGCAGAGCAGCACGGTGGGCCGGACGAACCAGCCGATCGCGTCGTCGTACTGGCCGCCGGCCACCAGCTCCACCGCCGGATCGGCCTTCGCCCGCTCGATCAGCGCGGTGGCCCGGTCGAAGGCGGCGCGGTCGGGCAGGGCGCCGAGGAAGTTGGTCAGGTCGGTGACGTCGCCCACCGGCAGCGCGTCCACCTCGGCGAGCAGCTCCTCGGCGATCAGCCGCCAGAGCCCGCGCGGCAGGTGGGCCCGGGCGATGGCCGGGGCGGCCGGGCCGCGGTGCTCGAAGGCGCCGCGCAGCAGCGCCGAGCGGACGGCGGCCGGCTCGGCACCGGGGTGCGCCAGCAGGAAGGCCCCGCCGTCGGGCGCCCCCACCACCCGGGGCGGCCCACCGGGCCTGGCGGCCAGCGCGGGCCAGAGCCCGGGCAGCTCGGCGGCCGGCCCGTGCACCCCGGCCAGCGCCGGTTCGGCCAGCAGCACCTGGGTGCTCGGCTGCCCGTCCCCGGTCAGCAGGTTGACCACCCCCGGCGGCAGCCCGGCCGCCGCGAGCAGCTCCGCCAGGTGGTGGGCGGCCAGGGTCTGCGCGGGGGCGGGCCGCCAGACCACGGTGTTGCCCAGCAGCGCGGGCAGGGTGGGCAGCAGCCCGGCGGCGGCGGTCGACACGGCGGGGCTCACCGCGTGCACGAACCCGGCCAGCGGCCGGATGTCCGCCCGCCGCCACTCCCCGGGCGCCGAGGCCGGCTGCTCGGCCAGCAACTCCCGCCCCTGCGCCACGGCCCGCCGCCAGCCGTCCACCAGCGCGCAGACCTCCAGCTCCGCCTGGCGCACCGTCAGCGACTGCCCCAGCACGGTGGCCGCCACCACCGTGGCCCGCCAGGGCCCGGCCAGCAGCTCGGCGGCCCGCAGCAGCACGGCCGCCCGGTCCTGGTAGCCCAGCGAGCGCCACTCGGGCCCGGCCGCCAGCGCCGCCGCCACGGCCGCCTTCGCGTCCTCCCGGGTCGCGTTCCCGTACTCCCCCAGCCGGGCCGCGTGGTGGTGCGGCTGCACCACCGCCACCCGCTCGCCGCCGCCGAACCGCCGCTCCCCGCCGATCACCATCGGCAGTGGCCCGGCCGCCGCCACGAGCTCGTCCACCCGCCGCTCCAGCGCCGCCCGCTCCGCACTGCCGGGCCCGTACTCCCGCACCACCTCGTCCACGGGCTCCGGCACCCTGCTCACGGCATCGCTGGTCACGTTCGGGGCTCCTCGTTCCGGTGGCGCGTCAACCCAGATTGACCCGCGCCCGCCCGATCCACCCCCCGCCGACACGCCCGCCGGCGGCGTTGCCCCGTCGGAGCGGCCGACTCAGGCGGCCAGCCGCTCCGCCAGCTCCACGGCCTCCGCCAGGCTGTCCACCACCGGGACGCCGAGGCCCTCCAGCTTGGCCCGGGTGTGCGAGCCGCCGGTGTACAGCACCGCCCGCGCGCCCGCCGCCAGCGCGGCCCTGGCGTCGTCCGAGGCGTCACCGATCAGCACGGTGCGCCGGGCGTCCACCGAGGGGCCGAGGGCCGTCAGGTGGCGGCGAAGCCAGTCGGCCTTGCCCGTGCCGTCGGAGGGGCCGGTGCGGCCGTCCACCCGCAGGAAGTGCGCCTCGATGCCGCGGTCCCGCACCTGCGGCACCAGCCGCTCGTGCTCGTGCATCGACAGCAGCGACTGGCTGCGCCCCGCCGCGCCCCAGGCGGCCAGCAGCTCCGCCGCCCCCTCGGTCAGCCCGCAGGCCGGGCTCAGCTCGGCGTACCGCTCCTGGAAGGCCGCGTCCAGCACCAGCCACTCCTGAGCGGTGGGCTGGCGCCCCAGCAGCAGCTCGTAGAAGCGCGGTATCGGGAAGCAGTACAGCTCCCGGTAGGTCTCCAGGGTGATCGGCGCGACGCCCAGCGTCGCGAAGGCGGCGTTGCTCGCCTCCACCACCGCACCCATGTCGTGCAGCAGCGTGCCGTTCCAATCCCAGACGATGTGTGTCCCCATCCGGCCAACGTTAGTCGGCGCGGCAAATCCCCTTGCCGCCGCCCGGCGGGGCCGGGTAGGAAGTTCGCATGCTACGAGGCGAGAAGGTCGGGCTGCGGGCCCGGCACGAGGAGGACGGCCCCGTCCTGCGGGCCGAGTTCTACGACGACCCGGTGCACTGCGCCCGGACCGAGAGCGCCCCCTGGCGGCCCGTGCCGCCCACCGCCCCGGACCGCCGGGTGATGGCCGAGGGCGGCGACCAGAACAGCGTCCAGTTCTCCGTGGTCGAGCTGGCCGGCGGCACCCTGATCGGCGCGGCCACCGTGTGGGGCATCGACACCCACCACCGCCAGGCCCACCTGGGCCTCGGCGTGTTCCCCGCCGCGCGCGGCCAGGGCTACAGCACCGACATCGTCGCCGTCCTGCTCGACTACGCCTTCACCGTCCGCAACCTGCACCGCATCCAGCTGGAGACCCTGGCCGACAACACCGCCATGCTGCGCGCCGCCGAGCGCAACGGCTTCCGGCGCGAGGGCGTGCTGCACCGCGCGACCTGGGTGCTCGGCGAGTACATGGACGAGGTGCTGCTGGCCCTGCTCGCGGAGGAGTGGCGGGCCGCCCGCTGACGGGCCGCCCGCCGGGGCGGGTCAGCGCGGGTTGCCGGTGAGGCAGCTGGTGGTGCGGGTGGCCGTGGTCTGGGCACCGGTGGCGTCGGTGACGCGGGCGGTGACGGTGACCGCAAGGCCGAGGCGGTTGCAGGTGAGGTCGAGCTCGGAGGGGTCCGAGGCGACGATCGCGTAGTAGCTGGTGGCCGACCAGGAGACCGCGTACGGCGCCGCGCCCGAGGCGTTCAGCGTGCAGCTGATCGAGCCGAGGTTGCTGTTGATCGGCTCGGCGAAGCAGCTCAGCGAGGCCGAGACGGCGGCCGGCCGCACCTGAGCGGCCTGGGCCGCCGGGGCGGCGGCGACCGCCGTGGCACAGAGCAGGGCAGCGGCGGCACCGCCGAGGCGAACGGAAAGACGCATGGGGTGACTCCCTGGGGAAGGTGTGGAGTGTCGGACAGCTGCCCAGCGACTCTGGCAGCTGCCTGACGCCCCGTACAGAGATCAGCTGATGTGATTTCAAGCCAAATCTGAATCCACCTCAGCTGCAACCCTGGCGTCCGGTTCACCACGATTCCTCCCCTGACGTGTCGCCACCGGCCCCGCCCGGCACCGGCCGCTATGGTCGGCCCATGCCCGACGCCGCGCCCCCGGCTAGCCCCCCTGCCCGCCCCACGGTCCACGTGGGCCCCCTGCTCGGCCGCTGGCAGCTCTGGCTGGTGCCGGCCGTGCTCGCCTCCCTGGTGGCTTTCTGCCTCTCGCTGCTCTACATGGGCGGCATCCTCGACCCGACCGGCACCCTGCACCGGCTGCCGATCGCGATCGTGAACGGCGACACCGGCGCCCCGCTGCCCGGCCAGCCGCAGAACCTCGGCACCCGGCTCACCGACACCGTCACCGGCTCCACCGCCCCGGGCACCGTGGACTGGCGCCGGCTCGGCCTGGCCGAGGCCCAGGACCAGCTCGGCTCCGGCAAGGTCTACGGCGCGCTGATCATCCCGGACGGGTTCACCGCCGAGGTCGCCGCCCTCACCACCCCGGGCGCCACCAAGCGCCCCACCCTGACCACCCTCACCAACCCCGGCGCGGGCAGCCTCGCCTCCTCGCTGGCCGGCCAGATCACCCAGAAGGCCGCGCACAGCGCCTCCCTGACCATCGGCAGCCAGCTCAGCGCCTCCGGCACCACCCCCACCACCCGGCTGCTGCTCACCGACCCGGTCACCGTCACCACCGCCGTCGGCCACCCGATCGGCCGGCACACCGGGCTCGGCCTGAGCGCGTTCTACTACACGCTGCTGCTCGTCCTGGCCGGATTCGTCGGCGGCAACCTGGTGCACAGCGGGGTGGACACCGCCCTCGGCTACGCCGACAGCGAGCTCGGCCCCTGGCACAGCCGCCGCCCGACCGTGCCGGTCACCCGCACCGACACCCTGCTGCTCAAGATGGTCATGACGGCCGGGATCAGCCTGGCGACCACCGCCCTGGTGCTGCTCGCCACCGCCGGGCTGCTCGGGATGGACACCCCGCACCCGGCCCTGCTCTGGCTCTTCTCCTACTGCGCGACGCTCTCGGTGGGCCTGGGCGTGCAGGCGATCAACGCTGCCTTCGGCGGGATCGGCCAGCTGGTCTCGATGTTCGTCTTCATCGCCCTCGCCCTGCCCTCCTCCGGCGCCACCGTGCCGCTGGAGGCCACCCCCGGCTTCTACCGCTTCCTCGCCTCCTTCGAGCCGATGCGGCAGCTGGTCGGCGGCACCCGGGCCATCCTCTACTTCGACGCCAAGGGCGACGCCGGCCTCACCCGGGGTTGGCTGATGATCGCCCTCGGCTTCGTCGGCGCCCTGGTCTTCGGCTTCGCGATGACCCGCTACTACGACCGCCGCGGCCTGCGCCGCCTCACCCCGCAGCCCGAACCGGATACCGAGCCGAGCCCGGCCGCCTGACCGCCCCGGCCGGCTGACGGCCCCTGCTGCCCGACCGCCTGACGGCTGCTCAGCCCAGCAGGCCCGGGATCTCCTGGGTGGCGTACCAGAGCAGCTCGTGGTCCTCGGCCCCGTCCACGGTGTACTGCGCGTCCGCGTCGCCCCCGTCGGCCGCGGTGATCGCCCCGGCGGCCGCCGCCACGTCCGACTCCGCCTCGGCCACGTCCGCGTGCACCGCCGCCGCCTTGGCCAGGCGCAGCGGGCCCTTGAGGCTCACCCGGCCGAGCGAGGACTGGTGCTCGTACTCGTCGCCCTCGTACGCCAGCACCACCCCGTCGGCCACGTCGGCCGCGACCACCACCCGCCGGCGCGGCGCGCCCTCGGCCGCCGCGAGCAGCCGCAGCGAGGCCTCCGCCGCCCGGCCCAGCGCCGCGTACTCCAGCTCCTCCAGGTCCTCGCTGACGTACCACTCGCGCAGCGCCGGGGTCACCGCGTACGCCGCCGTGCCCTCCAACGACCCCTCGGCGTAAGCCGTGGCCAGACCGTCCAGGGTGGTGGGCACGTACACGCGCATCTGAGCTGCTCCGGTTCTACGGCGGATCCTGACCGCACAAGGTTATCGCCGGGGCCGGCCACCGGGGCCGCCCCTAGCCCGCCCGCACCAGCGTGGTGCGCAGCGCCGTCTCCAGCACGTCCCGCCGCCGGGCCGAATCCATCATGTTCGGCCCGATCACCGCGAGGTCGGCCAGGGTGGGCGCCAGCAGCTGCACCCGGATCCCGGCGGCCCGCAGCACCGAGGCCTCGCGGAGCAGCTGGCGGGTGACCGCCCGGCGGTAGCGGCTGGCCAGCTGGGCCAGCACGCCCTTGGGGCGGTCGCGCTCGCGCCAGCCGCGCAGGGCGGCCAGCGCTCCGGTGGGGCGGCCCGGCTCGGGCCACTCGGGGCGCAGGGCC
Organism: Kitasatospora sp. MMS16-BH015; assembly: GCF_002943525.1. NCBI lineage: Bacteria > Bacillati > Actinomycetota > Actinomycetes > Kitasatosporales > Streptomycetaceae > Kitasatospora > Kitasatospora sp. MMS16-BH015. Next base: position 3,203,705 of record NZ_CP025394.1, read on the forward strand.
ATCGGCGCCAGCACGTAGACCTCGTCCAGGCCGCGGGCCACCATCAGGTCGGCGTTGGTGGCCGACCAGCAGCCGCCGTCCACGTACCGGCTGCCGGCCACCTCGACCGGGGCGAACCAGCCCGGGATCGCGCAGGAGGCCATCACCGCGTCGGCCACGGCCGCGCGCGGCGCCTCCGGGTCGCCGAAGGTGACGCGGCGTCCGGTGCGGTAGTCCACCGCCGTCACCCGCAGGCCCGAGCCGGGCAGCCAGCCGTCCCCGCCGACCAGCCGGCGGACCAGCTCGCCGACCCCGGCGATCGAGCCCCGGCCGGTCGGCACGGCCGCCGAGACCATGGTCAGGAACGGGTAGTCGCGCGGGTGCCGCACGGCGTCCCGCAGCAGGCCGGGCGAGCCGATGTTCGGGTGCGGGCGCGGCGGCAGCGCCCCGCCGACGGCCGTCTCGTAGTCGAAGTCCACCCCGACCAGCGGGCCGGTGGTCACCGGCAGCCCCAGGTGGTGGTCCCGCAGCTCGGCGGGGCCGACCCCGGCGGCCAGCAGGGTGCCCAGCAGCGAGCCCGCCGAGGTCCCGAGGATCACCTCGGCCCCGCCCGGCCGCCACCCGGTGGCCTCCTCGATCGCGCAGAGCGCCCCGATCGTCCAGGCCGCGCCCAGCATCCCCCCGCCGCCGAGCACCAGCCCGCGCCGCGGCCCACTCCTCCCGGCCGCCACCACTGAGGTGGCCACCGCCTCCGCCGACCGACTCGCCATGCCGCCCGCCTCTCGGATCGCGCCTCCCCCGATGGTCCGCCATGCTCCCCCGAAAACCGGCCACCCCACCGGCCAGCCGCGAGAATGTCGCCCCTGGTTCGTCACCTCCGACCGTCCGCCGCGTGCCGCCGTCCGGGCCCGCGCCCCGTCCCCCTTCGTGCACCCCCGCCCGGCGCAGCCCCGTCAACCGGGTGCCGCGCCCCCGGCCCCGCGCGGGCCCGCCCCGGCGCCACCCTCACACGAATAGGTGACACCGCACCGGCCCGCCGACCCCGCCGCGGCCTTCGTTGTCACCCCTCCCCGCCCCGGGTACCAAGGAGGCGAGCCGCCAGCCCCCCGGAGGTACCCGATGCTCGAACCCGGCACCGTACGGCACCTGACGACCCGGCAGACCCCGCGCGTACGCCCGCTCGTCCACCAGCCCGGACGCCCCACCGCCCGCCGCCCGGTCCGCACCCCGCACCCACTCGCGGCGCCGCAGCAGACCGCCGCGCCGCAGGCCCCGCACCACCCCGGCCGCCCCGAACCCCGGCAGCCCCGCCACCCCCGGGCCGCCTGCGCGCCGCCGCGCGGCCAGCAGGGCGACCTCGCGGCCCGCTTCGCGCTGCGCCTGGTCGAGGTCCTCACCGGCCTGCGCCCGCCCGGCCAGCTCCAGCGGCACACCACCGTCCCGGCCTACCGCCAGCTCACCACGCTGGCCCGCAGCGGCCCGCTCCGCAGCCACCGCCACACCCACCGGCTGGGCCGGGTCCACGACTCCGCCCCGGCCCCGGCCACCCTGGAGGCCTGCGTCCGGGTCGAGCTCGGCCCCCGCCACCACATGCTCGCCTTCCGTCTGGAGCGCCACCCGCGCACCGAGCAGTGGCAGTGCACAGCGCTGGAGGCGCGCTAGAAAGGCAAACGCCCCAGTCGCACCATCGGGGGCGCGGGGAACTGCGCGACCGACCACGCACCTCCGTAGAGGGCTGATCGCGCGGTTCCCCGCGCCCCAGCAGAGTGCAACTGGGGCGCCGTACGAACGGTTACTTCTTCTTGCGCAGCTTCCCGGCCTTGCGGCGCTCGGCGCGGGTCATCCCGTCACCCTCGTCCTCCGAGAAGTCGCCCTCGACGACCGTCTCGTCGCCGTCCACCGACGGGGCGGTGTAGTGCAGGCGCTGCGGCTTCGGGGCCTCCAGGCCCTTGGCCTTGATCTCCGGGCGGACGCCCTCGGGGGCCTCGCCGAGCACGCCGTCGGCCACCGGGACCTCCTCGACCTGCTGCTCGACCTGGACCTCCAGGTTGAACAGGTAGCCGACGGACTCCTCCTTGATGCCCTCCATCATGGCCCCGAACATGTCGAAGCCCTCGCGCTGGTACTCGACCAGCGGGTCGCGCTGGGCCATCGCCCGCAGGCCGATGCCCTCCTGGAGGTAGTCCATCTCGTAGAGGTGCTCGCGCCAGCGGCGGTCCAGCACCGAGAGCACGACCCGGCGCTCCAGCTCGCGCATGATCTCGGCCCCGAGCTGGTCCTCCCGGGCGCCGTACTGGGCCTGGATGTCCTCCTGGAGCACCTTGACCAGGTAGTCCGGGGTGAGGCCGTCGCTGCCGCCGGCCTCCTCCTCCAGGGTCTCCAGGTCGAGGGTCATCGGGTAGAGCTGCTTGAGGGCCGTCCAGAGCTTCTCGAGGTCCCAGTCGTCCTCGAAGCCCTCGCCGGTCGCGGCGGTGACGTACGCCTCGACGGTGTCGTCCATGAAGTGGCCGACCTGCTCCTGCAGGTCCTCGCCCTCCAGGACGCGGCGGCGCTCGCCGTAGATGACCTCGCGCTGGCGGTTGAGGACCTCGTCGTACTTGAGGACGTTCTTGCGGATCTCGAAGTTCTGCTGCTCGACCTGGGTCTGCGCCGAGGCGATCGCGCGGGTCACCATCTTCGACTCGATCGGCACGTCCTCGGGCACGTTGGCCATCGAGAGCACGCGCTCGACCATGCCGGCCTTGAAGAGCCGCATCAGGTCGTCGCCCAGCGACAGGTAGAAGCGGGACTCGCCCGGGTCGCCCTGACGGCCGGAGCGGCCGCGCAGCTGGTTGTCGATCCGGCGGGACTCGTGGCGCTCGGTGCCGAGCACGTACAGGCCGCCCAGCTCCTGGACCTCGATCTGCTCGGCCTTGACGGCCTCCTTGGCCTTCTCCAGGGCCGAGGGGAAGGCCGACTCGTACTCCTCCGGGGTGTCCACCGCGGTCAGGCCGCGCTGGGCCAGCTCGGCGGCGGCCAGGTGCTCGGCGTTGCCGCCGAGCATGATGTCGGTGCCGCGGCCGGCCATGTTGGTGGCGACGGTGACGGCGCCCTTGCGGCCGGCCTGGGCGACGATCTGCGCCTCGCGCTCGTGGTGCTTGGCGTTGAGCACCTCGTGCGGCACGCCGCGCTTGCGCAGCTCCTGCGAGAGGTACTCGGACTTCTCGACCGAGACGGTGCCGACCAGGACCGGCTGGCCCTTCTCGTGCTTCTCGACGATGTCCTCGACCACGGCGGCGAACTTGGCCGGCTCCGACTTGTAGATCAGGTCGGGCTGGTCGATGCGCAGCGGCGTCTTGTTGGTCGGGATCGGGACGACGCCGAGCTTGTAGATCTGGTGGAACTCGGCCGCCTCGGTGGTGGCGGTACCGGTCATGCCGGAGAGCTTGTCGTACAGGCGGAAGAAGTTCTGCAGGGTGATGGTGGCCAGCGTCTGGTTCTCGTTCTGGACCTCCACCCCCTCCTTCGCCTCGATGGCCTGGTGCATGCCCTCGTTGTAGCGGCGGCCGGCCAGGATGCGGCCGGTGTGCTCGTCGACGATCATGACCTCGCCGTTGATCACGACGTAGTCCTTGTCCACCTTGTAGAGCTCCTTCGCCTTGATGGCGTTGTTCAGGAACCCGACCAGCGGAGTGTTGACCGACTCGTAGAGGTTGTCGATGCCGAGGTAGTCCTCGACCCGGCTGACGCCCTCCTCGAGGACGCCGACGGTGCGCTTCTTCTCGTCGACCTCGTAGTCGCGGTCGATCTTCAGGCGCTGCACCAGCTTGGCGAAGTCGCTGTACCACTTGGTGGCCTGGTCGGCCGGACCGGAGATGATCAGCGGGGTGCGGGCCTCGTCGATGAGGATCGAGTCGACCTCGTCGACCACGGCGAAGTTGTGGCCGCGCTGGACGAGCTCCTCCTGCGACCAGGCCATGTTGTCGCGCAGGTAGTCGAAGCCGAACTCGTTGTTCGTGCCGTACGTGATGTCGCAGGCGTACTGCTCGCGGCGCTCGGCGGGCGACATGTTGGCCAGGATGCAGCCGACCTTGAGGCCGAGGAAGCGGTGCACCCGGCCCATCCACTCCGAGTCGCGCTCGGCGAGGTAGTCGTTGACCGTGATCAGGTGCACGCCCTTGCCGGTCAGCGCGTTCAGGTAGGTCGGCAGCGTGCCGACCAGGGTCTTGCCCTCGCCGGTGCGCATCTCGGCCACGTAGCCGAGGTGCAGCGCGGCGCCACCCATGATCTGCACGTCGTAGTGGCGCTGGCCGAGCACCCGCTTGGCCGCCTCGCGGACGGTCGCGAACGCCTCGGGGAGGATGTCGTCGAGCGTCTGCCCCTCGTCCAGACGGCTGCGGAACTCGTCGGTCAGGGCGCGCAGCTCGTCGTCCGTGAGGTTGACGAAGTCCTCTTCGATGGAGTTGACCTGGGCGGCAATCCGCTGCAGCTTGCGAAGGATCTTGCCCTCGCCTGCGCGCAGGATCTTGTCGAAGACGGACACTAGGGCGGGCTCCTTGCCTGGATCGGCTCTGGACGACTGCGAGTGGGGTTACCCCACCGTACGGGTCATCGTATGCGAGGAGGCCAACGCGCCGGGAGGTGCGTCAGCACGGTATTCCCGTGTCACTCCTGAGAGCACATGCGCAGATAGCAACGCCGGTCGGGGCAAAACGGTCACCCACGACTTGGGACGATCCGCGTTCCCGGAAGGTTCCCGGCCCGATTGTCGGTGCCGACCCGTACCCTGCCCGCCATGACCGCGCCCTCCCGCCCCGCCCCCGCTGCCGCTGCCGCCCTCACCGCCGACGAGGCCCGCCTGATCGCGCTGCGCGCCCAGGGCCTGCTCGGCGCGCCCGACCGCCGGGCCGGTGTGCCCGGGGTGGTCCGCGCGCTGGGGGCCGTCCAGCTCGACACCATCTCGGTGCTGGCCCGCTCGCACGAGCTGGTGCCGTACGCGCGTCTGGGCGCGGTGGGCCGCCCGGCGGTGGAGCAGGCACTCTGGGGCTCGGGGCAGACCTTCGAGTACTGGTCGCACGCGGCCTGCGTGCTGCCGATCGAGGAGTGGCCGCTGTTCGCCTTCCGCCGCCGGGCCTACCGGGCCAAGGGCGGGCTCTGGGAGTTCCGGGTCGGCCCCGAGGCGTACCGGGGCGTGCTCGACCGGCTGCGCGCCGAGGGCCCGCTGACCTCCACCGACCTGGGCGGGGCCAAGCGCACCGGCGAGTGGTGGGACTGGTCCGACACCAAGATCGCGGTGGAGCGCGCGCTGGCCTTCGGCGACGTGGTCTGCACCGACCGGCGCAGCTGGAAGCGGGTCTACGACCTGGCCGAGCGGGCCGTCCCGGCCGGGCTGTACGGGCAGGAGCCCACCGACGCCGAGTGCGCCCGGCAGCTGATCGCCCAGGCCGGCCGGGCCCTCGGGGTGGCCACCCGCTCCGACCTGATGGACTACTACCGGCTCAAGGCCGGCCTGTTCGACCAGGCCCTGCCGGAGTCCGGCCTGGTGCCGGTCGAGGTCGCGGGCTGGCCGGCCCCCGCCTGGGCCGACCCGGCGGCCCTGGCCACCGCCCCGCGCGGGCGCCACCGCACCACGCTGCTCTCGCCCTTCGACTCGCTGGTCTGGGAGCGCCCGCGCACCGAGCGGATCTTCGGCATGACGCACCGCCTGGAGGCGTACACCCCCAAGCACAAGCGCGAGCACGGGTACTTCGCGATGCCGCTGCTGGCCGGCGGCCGGCTGGTCGGCCGGGTCGATCCGGCCCGCGAGGGCCGGACCCTGGTGGCCCGTCAGGTCTCCCTGGACGCCCCCAGGCACCTGCCCGCGCTGGCCGCCGCGCTGCGCGAGGCGGCCGAGTGGGTCGGCTGCGACGACGTACGGGTCGAGCGCCTCGCGGACGAGGCCCTGCGCCCGGCCCTGGCGGCACTGCTCGCCTGACTCACCCTATTTCGAGGATCTTCTCCCGCATCGCGTAGACCACGGCCTCCATCCTGGAGTGCAGCTGCAGCTTCTCCAGGATGTTGCGCACGTGGTTCTTCACGGTGTTCTCGCTGATGAAGAGCTCCTTGGCGATCTCCCGGTTGTTCATCCCGGTGGCCACCAGCTTGAGCACCTCCAGCTCGCGGTCGGTCAGCCGCGGCGCGGGCACCAAGTCACGGTCGTCGGACCGCCGTTGGATCATCGACTTGAACTCGGTGAGCAGCTTCGAGGCCATCGAGGGGCTGATCTGGGACTGGCCGTCGGCCACCGCGCGGATCGCGGTGGCCACCTCGTCCGTGGAGATCTCCTTGAGCAGGTAGCCGGTGGCCCCCGCCTTGATCGCCTCGTAGAGGTCGGCCTCCTCGTCGCTTATCGTCAGCATGATGATCTTGGCGCTGGGCGCCACGTCCTTGATCGCCGTGCAGGCCTCGATCCCGCTGCGCCGGGGCATCCGCACATCCATCAGGATGATGTCCGGCAGCAGGTCGGCCGCCTTGAGCACGGCCTCGGCCCCGTCCCCGGCCTCGCCGACGACCTTGATGTCCTCTTCCTCGGCCAGCACGATCTCCAGGCCCCGGCGGAAGAGCGCGTGGTCGTCGACCACCAGGACGCGGATCGGCTCGGCGCGGTGCGCGAGGTGCTCGGAGCGCTCGAAGCCGTCCTCCCCCGCCTCGGCCCCTGCCCCCTGGCCCCGCGTGGTCTCCCCCATCCGCCCCTCCCGGTCACCGGTCGCTGTCGGGCCATCATTCCACGGCCGACCCGCCCTGTGATCACCCTCCGGCATCGCGCCGCCCAGCTGGGTGACCCCGGAGCCTCCAGGCCTCCGGGGTCACCCGTCACTGTCGGTGCGGCAGATCAGCCGTCAGCTCGCGTCGGTCTCCCCGATCGCGCCACCGGCGCCGGCCGCCTCGTCGGAGATCGTGCCGTCGGTCGCCAGGTGGATGACACCGTAGTGGTAACCGTGCCGGCGGTAGACCACGCTGGGCAGACCGCTGTCCTTCTCCACGAACAGGTAGAAGTCGTGGCCGACGAGCTCCATCTCGTACAGCGCCTGGTCCAGCGCCATCGGCCCGGCGTGGTGCGTCTTCTCGCGGACGACGAGCGGGCCGTCGCCCTCCACCTCCAGGGAACCCATCTTGATCTTCTTGACCGCGCCGTTGACCCCGGCGGGCCGCGGGCCCTCGTCCAGGCCGGCCAGCGCGGCCGTCGCCTCCCCGACGCTGATCGGGGCGTGGCTGCCGGTGGCGCCCTTGTGCACCCGCCGCCGGTCGGCGGACTTGCGCAGCTGCGCGTCCAGCTTCGCCGAGGCCAGGTCGAGCGCCGCGTACGGGTCGGCGGCGGCGGCCTCGGCCCGGATCACCGGGCCACGGGTACGGAGAGTGATCTCGACCCGCTCGGACCGGTCGGCCTGGCGCGGGTTGTGCTCCTTGGACACCTCGACGTCGAGGCTGATCACCTTGCCGTCGAACTTCTGGACCTTCTCCAGCTTCTCGGCCACGTGCTCGCGGAACCTCTTGGGCACCTCGGTCTTGCGGCCCTTGACGACGATGTCCACGCAGAACTCCGATCCCTCGTGCTGACGCCGATCCGGACGACCGGATCGGGCTGAGACCAGCCGGACCAGCCCGCTGGCCCTCACCTCACTTCCTCCCCACCAGGGACGCGTGAAACCCCTTGTGGCCTCATGGAACACCTCACACGGGGATTTCGCCTCCCCAGTCGAACGGCCTGGCGCCCGGAGGCCGACTGTCCGGCTGTTCCCCACTGTTTACCCCCCGGCGGGTGAAATACCAGTAAAGATCTGGACAACACACCCCAGACGGCCCACCGTTTGGCTCACTCCCCGTACCCACCCGACTCCAGGGAGCAGCCATGGCCCCGCCGCACCCCCAGGCCGCCCTGCTCGCCCTGCTCGACCTGGTGCTTCCCGCGCCCTGCGCGGGGTGCCGGGCCGGCCGCAGCCCGCTCTGCCCCGGCTGCGCCGAGGCGCTCACCGCGCTGCGCCCCGGCCCCGCCGGGCCGATCCCGCGGCCGGCCGGGCTGCCGGAGCTGCACGCCGCCGCCGCGTACGCCGACCCGGTGCGGCGGCTGCTGATCGCCCACAAGGAACGCGGGGCCCTGCGGCTGGCGCACCCGCTGGGGCTCGCGCTGGCCGGGGCCGTGCACTCCGCGCTGCACGCCCGGGGGTGGGACGGGCCGGTGCTGCTGGTGCCGATGCCCTCCACCCGGCCCGCCGTCCGGGCCCGCGGGCAGGACGCCACCCTGCGGCTGGCCCGCCGGGCCGCCCGCGAACTGCGCCGCCGGGGCCGCCCGGCCGAGGTCGCGCCCGTGCTGCGCCACGCGCGCGCGGTGGCCGACCAGGCCGGCCTGAGCGCGGCCCAGCGCCGCCGCAACCTGCACGGCGCCCTGACCGTCCGACACGCCTCGCTGCCCCCGCACCCCTTGGTGCTGGTCGACGACCTGGTCACCACCGGCGCCAGCCTCGCCGAGGCCGCCCGCGCCCTGCGCGCCCACGGCCACCCGCCGCACGCGGCGGCCACGGTGGCCGCCGCCGGGCGGCGGAGCCGGCCCGGGCACCGGCCCGGGCACCGGCCCGGGCCTCAGCCCGGGTAGACGAACAGCGCGCCGGTCTTCCCGGTCTGCAGCTCCCGCCACTGACCGGCCGACAGCCGGTAGATCTGCGAGTCGGCGGAGGTGGCCAGCACCGGCGGCGCCGCGTCCCCCGTCCCCTGTACCTCCGTCGCCGAGACCGAGACCATCGAGTCGGCCCCGATCAGCGGCGCGTCCGTGCTCTGCGACCCGTCCGTGCTCACGTAGTGCAGCGCCTGCACCTGATCCCGCTCCTTGCCGAGCACCAGCAGCTGGTCGCTGTCGGCCCAGGCGAAGGAGAGGATGCCGGTCAGCTGCGGAGCCAGCGGGCGCAGCCCGCTCAGCGAGATCCGGGCCTGCGCTCCGGAGCCCGAGCGGGTGACCAGGCCCAGCTGGAGCGAGGCCGCGCCGCTGCTGTCCTCGGTCAGCAGCGCCACCCGGGTGCCGTCCGAGGAGACCCGCAGCTCCACCGGCACCTTGCCGTCCAGGCCGGGCAGGACCACCTGCTGCACCGTCTTGTCCCGCACCACCAGCACCTGACGGTGCGCCGGGTCACGGTCGATCACCCAGAGATTCTGCCGGCCGTCCCAGCTCGGCGTGGAGAGCCCGTGGTCGCCGCTGCCACCGACCGGCAGGCCGTCGTGCGAGGTCACCAGCGGCTCGCCCGCCTTGGCGTCCACGTCCATCGCCGTCACGCTCAGCGTCCGGCGGTCCGTGCTCACCACCGCCGCCGCCGCGCCGTCCCGCCGCACCGCGAGCGCGGCCGGGCGCTGCGCCGCCGCACCGAGCGGGCCCGGCACCGGCTTGCCGCCATCCTCACCCTGGGGCTGCATCAGGTGGCCGTTGGTCAGCAGGTAGTAGGCGTCCCCCGTGCCGGCCAGGCGCCACGGCGCGTACGAGGAGGCCTGGGTCGAGTCCACCGCGCAACTGCCCTTGGCCCCGGCCAGGTTGAGCTGGCTGAGCTGCCGCTTGGGCTGCTGGTCGGCCAGCGTGAAGAAGAGCTGGTCGGCCATCTGGAGGCAGAGCGAGGGCTTGCTGGTGAAGTCCTCCACGCTCACCTTGACCGAGGCCACCAGATTGTCACCGACCGTCACCGGCCCGGTGACCCGCACCCCGTGGGAGAACCCGGACCTGACGGCGGGCGACAGCCAGTCGGACGGACCGTCTGCCAGCGCCTGGGCGGCAGCCGTCAGCGGGTCTATTCGGCGCCGCACATAGATCGGGTCGGCCACCAGAGTCTGGCTCTGGTCGCCGCCCGCGCTGTCCGGCACCGTGTAGAAGTACCGGTGCACCTGGCGGTAGCCGTTCTTGAAGTTCGTCTGGTCGACGATCAGGCCGTCCGGCAACTTGGCGATCCGCCACTCGCCCTTGTCCCGCCCGTCGGTCTCCTTCACCAGGGTGAACGAGACCGAGTAGCCCTTGGCCGAGGCGTAGTCGCGGTAGGTGTGCTTGGCGTCCAGCCCGGCCACCTGGCCGCCCGAGAGCTGGAACTCCGCCGTGCCGTCGCCCGGGGTACCGGTCGCCGCCGGGGTCCGGTGGTCCAGCACCGCCACCCCGGCGTCGGGGTTCCACCGCTTGCGGGCGTCGGCGGTCAGGTACTTGAGCGCGGTGCCGTAGTCGGCCTCGTCCGCGATCGAGGCGTCCAGGAAGCCGGTCAGCACGTCCATCGGCTCGGCGCCCGCGCGGGGCTCCACCGGGAAGACCCGGACCTGGAGGTTCTCCGCCGAGGTGCCCTGCTGCTGGTCCACCGCCTGCGGCGCCCCGTCGTCGGGCATAGCCACGCAACCCGGGACGAGCAGCGCCGCCAGGCCGGCCCAGGCCGCCCGGAGCAGCCGTCGGTCAGCCCTGCCGGTCGTCCTCCCCATCACGGGCCCCCTCCGTCTCGCTCTGCTCCGCCGGAGCCGCCGCACCCATCACCACGTGAGCTCCGGTGGCACCGTACCCCGCCGACACGGCCCGCAGGTCCGAGGGGTCGGAGACCGGTGCCGAGGGCAGCTTGCCCAGGCCCGGGCCGATGCTGAGCACCCCGCCGAGCCCGCTGCCGAAGCCCGTCTGCGGGGTGTCCGGGGTCTCCGGGCTGTCCACCGGCTGGCCGGGCTCGCCGGCCGCCGTGAGCGCCGTCGCCCCGGCCGGGCGGTGCGCCCGGCGGTAGGGGCTGCTGGCCGAGGCCAGGCCCCGGTTGTGCCGGGAGTCCTCCGGCTCCAGCCGGAACGGCGCACGGCTGATCTCCCCGCCGCGGGTGCGCGGCAGGGTCAGGCGGAAGTGCGAGCCGCCGCCCGGCTCGCCCCAGGCCTGGAGCCAGCCGCCGTGCAGGTGGGCATCCTCCACCGCGATGGAGAGCCCGAGGCCGGTGCCGCCGGTGGTCCGCACCCGCGAGGGGTCGGCCCGCCAGAACCGGTGGAACACCCGGGAGGCCTCGCCGGGCTTGAGCCCGATGCCGTAGTCGCGTACGCCGACCGCCACCGCGCCGTCCCGCGAGCCGAGCTGGACGACCACGTCCCGCCCCTCGCCGTGCTCCAGCGCGTTGACCACCAGGTTGCGCAGGATCCGCTCGATCCGGCGCGGGTCGACCTCGGCCACCACCGGCTCCTCGGCCCCGCGCACCACCACGGCGCTGCCCTTGGCCTGCGCCAGCGGGTCGGCCGCCTCGATCACCCGGTGCACGATGTCCCGCAGGTCCACCGGCTCGGCGTCCAGGATCGCCGCGCCCGCGTCGAACCGGCTGATCTCCAGCAGGTCCGCCAGCAGCGACTCGAACCGGTCCAGCTGCCCCTGGAGCAGCTCGGCCGAGCGGGCCGCCATCGGGTCCAGGTCCTCGCGGCTGTCGTAGATCAGGTCCGCCGCCATCCGGACGGTGGTCAGCGGGGTGCGCAGCTCGTGCGAGACGTCCGAGACGAACCGCCGCTGCACCCGGGAGAGCTCCTCCAGCTGGCGGATCTGCGCCTGCAGGCCGTTGGCCATCCGGTTGAACGCGTCGCCGAGCCGGGCGATGTCGTCCGTGCCGGTGACCTTCATCCGCTCCTCCAGGTGGCCGGCGGCCACCCGTTCGGAGATCCCGGCGGCCATCCGCACCGGCGTCACCACCTGGCGCACCACGACCCAGGCGATCCCGCCCAGCAGGATCACCACGAACACCCCGGCGGTGGCCAGCGTGCCGGTGACCAGGCCGAGGGTGTCGGTCTCCTGGCCGAAGGAGAACACGTAGTAGAGCTGGTACTTCGTCCCGTCCGGGCCGGAGAACTGCTTGCCGACCACCAGACCGGGCTCGCTGTGCGGGGCCTTGCCGCCCTCCGCGCCGCGCTGGATCCGGGTGGTCTGCTCGTGCGCCCGGCTCGGATCGTCCATCACCTGCTGGCGCAGCTCGGCGGAGATCGAGCTGGGCAGGATGTTGCCCGAGTACCAGGCGCCGCGCAGGCCGGGGCTGGCCGCGCCCTCCTCCTGGTCGGTCTGCGGCACCAGCGCGATCACCGAGTACACCCCGGAGCCGCCGCTGGCCAGGTCGGAGACCTGCTTGATCAGCCAGGTGCTGATCTCGTCCTTGGTCGGGTCACCACCCGCGCCGACCTTGGCCTGGAGGTTGATCGCCTCGTTGATCTTCTCCTGCTCGATCTGGAACCCGCCGTTGGCCTGGCTCACCGAGGCCCCGCGCTTGGTCCCGAGCAGGCCGGCCCGCACCTGGGCCACCACGACCACGCCGAGCACCAGCACCACGGCCAGCGAGAGCAGCAGCGTCGCCGCCACCACCCGCACCTGGATCGAGCGCTGGTAGGTCTCCCGCAGCCGGCTGAACGGACGGCGCACCTGACGTCCCACCAGCGTGAGCAGCGCCGCCGGACCGCGCCGGGGCCCCCGGCCCTTGGTGGTCGAGCTCAGCACGTCCCCGCGCACAGCGGACTCCCCGTCGGCCGGTGCACCCGACGGGGAGTCGTCAGTCCCGTACGTCACGTCAGCTGGGCCCGGCCTTGTAGCCGACGCCGCGGACCGTCACGACGATCTCCGGACGCTCCGGATCCTTCTCGATCTTCGAACGCAGGCGCTGCACGTGCACGTTGACCAGGCGGGTGTCGGCGGCGTGCCGGTAGCCCCAGACCTGCTCCAGCAGCACCTCGCGGGTGAACACCTGCCAGGGCTTGCGGGCCAGCGCGACCAGCAGGTCGAACTCCAGCGGCGTGAGCGGGATGCCCCGGCCCTCGCGCTTGACGGAGTGACCGGCCACGTCGATCACCAGGTCGCCGATGGTCAGCTGCTCCGGCGTCGGCTCCTCCGCCCGCCGCAGGCGCGCCCGCACGCGGGCGACCAGCTCCTTCGGCTTGAACGGCTTCACCACGTAGTCGTCGGCACCCGACTCCAGGCCCACCACGATGTCGACGGTGTCGGTCTTCGCTGTCAGCATCACGATCGGCACCCCCGACTCCGACCTGATCTGGCGGCAGACGTCGATGCCGTCCCGCCCCGGCAGCATCAGGTCGAGGAGGACCAGGTCAGGCTTGGTCTCCCGGAACGCGGCTAGCGCCTTGTCCCCATCCGCGACGAAAAACGGCTCAAAACCCTCACCACGCAGCACGATGCCCAACATCTCGGCCAGTGCGGTGTCGTCATCAACGACGAGGACGCGTCCCTTCATGACCCCATCCTCTCATTACCGGATTGTGACCTGCCGCACAGCCGTGCCATTTCGGCGAGATCCGCCACCCCCACTCGGTCATACCGTCGCAAACCCCCCGCCCACCGCCGCCACCCCACCACACCCCTCGGCCCGCCGTTCCCCCCATGGCACGATGGGCGCACACGGGCCTCCGAGCCCCCTCCCCGCCCCCCAGGAGCAGTGATGACCGACACCCCGAGCTGGTCCCCACCCAGCTCGCCCGAGCCCCAGAACGAGGCCACCGGGTCGTCGGCACCACCACCCACCCCCTCGGCAACGGTCACCCCGCCCCCCGGCCCGGTGCCGCCGCAGGCGGGCGCCCCGGCAGCAGGCGGCTTCGCTTCGCCCGGCAGCACGCCGCAGGCGGGCGCCCCGGCAGTACCCGACTACTCCTGGCGCGGGAGCGCCCCGGCACCGACCAGCTCCGCCTCGCCCACCGGCAGCTCGCCGCAGGCGGCTGCCCCGGCCGACTCCACCGCCCCCGCCGACGCCTCGCCGCAGGCAGGCACCCCGGCAACCGGCGGCTTCGCTTCGCCCGGCAGCTCGCCGCAGGCAGGCACCCCGGCCGATTCAGCTTCCCCCCACAGCACCTCGCCGCAGGCGAGCACCCCGGCCCCCGGCAGCATCCCGCCCCCGTACTCCTACCCCCTCCCCCACTCCCACCCCGGGGTGCCGCCGCAGGGCGGCTGGGGGCCGCAGCCCGGGTGGGGCCAGGCGCCTGCCTGGGGGCACGGCGGCTGGGCCGCGCCGCCCAGCCCCAAGCCCGGGGTGATCCCGCTCCGGCCGCTCGGGCTCGGCGAGATCCTGGACGGCGCCGTCTCCACCGTGCGCGCCCACTGGCGCACCGCCTTCGGCCTCTCCCTCGGCGTCGCCGTCCTCGTCCAGACCATCAGCGCCCTCACCCAGCTCTGGCAGTACGCGCAACCCGACGACACCCTCGCCCAGGTCGCGTACTACCTCGCCCTGCCCCTCGCCAGCCTGATCGGCATCTTCGCCGCCGGCCTGCTCACGATCGTGGTCAGCAAGGCCGTGGTCGGTCAGCCGATCACCATCGGCGAAGCCTGGAAGGGCGCCCGCCCCCAGCTCGGCCGCCTGGTCGGCCTCACCGTGATCGTCATGCTGATCACCCTCGGCGTGATGCTGGTCGGCGGCCTCCCGCTGCTCCTCACCGTGATCGCCGGCGACCCCGGCCCCGGCACCATCGCCCTGCTCTTCCTGCCGGTGCTGGCCGCCGCGCCCGTCGCCATCTGGCTCAACGTCCGCCTCAGCCTGGCCGCCCCGGCCCTGATGCTGGAGCGCCAGACCGTCCGCGCCGCCCTCGCCCGCTCCCGCAAGCTGGTCAACGGCGCCTGGTGGCGGATCCTCGGCATCACCATGCTCGGCCAGGTGCTGATGTTCATCGTGAGCATGATCATCGTCACCCCGTTCACCCTCATCGCGATGGCGATCTCGATCAGCGGCTCGACCGGTCTGTTCACCCCCGACAGCCTGATCAGCCCGGCCACCATCCTGCTCGGCGCCCTCGGCGGCATCATCTCCTCGACCGTCACCATCCCGGTCACCGCCGCGCTCAACGCCCTGCTCTACGTCGACCAGCGGATCCGCCGCGAGGCCCTCGACCTCGAACTCGCCCGCGCGGCCGGCCTGCCCGGCCACGCCGACACCCCGCCCGGAGCCTGACGGAATGCCGGCCCAGGGGGGATGGGCCGCACTCGCGGGCGGCGCCCCGGTCACCACGGACCGGGACGCCGCCCGCGAGGCCGCCCGCGAAGAACTGCTCAACCCGGCCTACCACCGGCACGACCCGAACCTGCTCCAGCGCGCCATGAACTGGCTGAACGAGCAGCTCAACCACCTGCTCGCCGGCGTCGGCTCCGCCGCGCACAGCGGCACCACCGGCCTGGTCCTGCTGCTGATCGCGGCCGCCGTGCTGGCCCTCGTGCTGCGCCACCGCCTCGGCTCCCCGCGCCGCCAGGCCCGCTCCGCCGCGCTCTTCACCCCCACCGGGCCCCGCACCGCCGCCGAACACCGCGCGACCGCCGCCAGGCACGCCGCCGAGGCCGCCTGGCCCGAGGCCGTCCGCGAACAGATGCGCGCCCTGGTCCGCGCCCTCGAAGAGCGCACCCTGCTCGACCCCCGCCCCGGCCGCACCGCCGACGAGGCCGCCGCCGAGGCCGGCCGCTCCCTCCCGGCCCACGCCGCCGAACTCACCGCCGCCGCCCGCGCCTTCGACGCCGTCGCCTACGGCCACCACCCCGCCGACCAGGCCACCTACCAACGCCTCGTCACCCTCGACCACACCCTCACCACCACCCGCCCCACCCTCACGACGCACCCCACACCCATATCCCCCACCGCCGGAGGCCCCGCATGACCACCGGCACCGAAACCCCCACCCCTACCCCTGCCCCCTCCGGTACCTCACTCGCCCCCACCGCCCGCCGGCTCTGGGACCGCACCCGCTGGTACCTCCTCGCCACCGCGGTCCTGCTGCTCGCCGCCCTGCTCATCACCGGCCTCGGCACCCACCGCAGCTACCCGCCGCTCGACCCCCGCTCCACCGACCCCGACGGCACCCACGCCGCCGTCCAGCTGCTCCGCACCCAGGGCCTGACCGTCCGCCAGGACACCGACCTCGAGGACGCCCTGACCACCCCGGACAGCACCCTCGTCCTGGTCGCGCCCGACCGGCTCAGCCCCGCCGAACTCGCGCAGATCGCCTCCACCCGCCGGGGCGACCGCACCCGCCTGGTCCTGATCGCCGCCGGCCCCGCCGCACTGGACGCCCTCGCCCCCACCGTCACCCTCCCCACCGACGAGAACGGCCTCCCGGCCGGCCTGCCCTCCGCCGAGGTGCCCGCCGACTGCGCCCTCCCCGAGGCCCAGCGCGCAGGCCCCGCCGAACTCGGCGGCTACCTCTACCACCCCGGCCCGGCCGGCCTCGGCTGCTACCCCCGGCCCGGCGGCACCCCGCTCGTCCGGGTCGCCGACGGCACCGACCGGGACACCGTCCTGCTCGGCAGCGGCCGCCTGCTCACCAACGAACGCCTCGCCAAGAGCGGCAACGCCGCCCTCACCCTCGGCCTGCTCGGCGCCCACCAGAACCTCATCTGGTACCTGCCCGACCCGGCCGAGGGCGGCGCCGCACCGGCCGCCGACCAGCACACCCTCGGCGACTACCTTCCCCGCGGCTGGTACTGGGCGGGCCTCCAACTCGCCGTCGCCGCCGTGCTCGCCGCCCTGTGGCGGGCCCGCCGCCTCGGCCCGGTGGTCACCGAAGAGCTCCCGGCCGTGGTCCGCGCCACCGAGACCACCGAGGGCCGCGCCCGGCTCTACCAGCGCGCCCGCGCCCGGGGCCGCGCCGCCGAGGCACTGCGCACCGCCGCCCGCCACCGCCTGGCCCTGGCCCTGCGCCTCCCGCTCACCCACGGCGCCCCGGACCCGACCGCCCTGGTCGCCGCCACCGCCGACCGCACCACCCGCCCGGCCGCCGAGCTCCACACCCTCCTCTACGGCCCCGCCCCCGCCGACGACACCGCGCTGCTGCGCCTCACCGACCACCTCGACGCCCTCGAAAGACAGGTACGACAGCCGTGACCGAGCCCACCGACGCCACCGCCCCCAGCTCGCCGCACCAGGCGCTGAGCGCCCTGCGCGCCGAGATCGCCAAGGCCGTGGTCGGCCAGGACGCCGCCGTCACCGGCCTGGTCGTCGCCCTGCTCTGCGGCGGCCACGTGCTGCTCGAAGGCGTCCCCGGCGTGGCCAAGACCCTGCTGGTCCGCGCCCTCTCCACCGCCCTCGCGCTGGAGACCAAGCGCGTCCAGTTCACCCCCGACCTGATGCCGGGCGACGTCACCGGCTCCCTGGTCTACGACGCCCGCACCGCCGAGTTCTCCTTCCAGCCCGGGCCGGTCTTCACCAACCTGCTGCTCGCCGACGAGATCAACCGCACCCCTCCCAAGACCCAGGCCTCCCTGCTCGAGGCCATGGAGGAGCACCAGGTCACCGTGGACGGCGACCCGCGCCCGCTCCCCGAGCCCTTCCTGGTCGCCGCCACCCAGAACCCAGTCGAGTACGAGGGCACCTACCCCCTCCCCGAGGCCCAGCTCGACCGCTTCCTGCTCAAGCTCGTCCTCCCGCTCCCCACCCGCGAGCAGGAGTACCAGGTGCTGGCCCGCCACGCGGCCGGCTTCGACCCGCGCGACCTCGCCGCCGCCGGAGTCCGCCCGGTCGCCGGGGCCGCCGACCTCGCCGCCGCGCGCGCCGAGATCGCCAAGCTCACCGTCTCCCCCGAGGTGCTCGCCTACGTGGTCGACCTCTGCCGTGCCACCCGCACCTCCCCCTCCCTTTCGATCGGCGTCTCCCCGCGCGGCGCCACCGCCCTGCTCGCCACCGCCCGTGCCTGGGCCTGGCTGGCCGGCCGCGACTACGTCACCCCGGACGACGTCAAGGCCCTCGCCCTCCCCACCCTCCGCCACCGCGTCCAGCTCCGCCCCGAGGCCGAGATGGAGGGCCTCACCCCCGACTCCGTCATCCAGTCCGTGCTGGCCCAGACCCCCGCCCCCCGCTGACCCCCTCCCCCACCCAAGGAGTCCCATGGCCCTGACCGGCCGCACCGCCCTCCTCGCCGCCCTCAGCGCCTTGGTCGTGGGGTTCCTGCTGCCCTCCTGGGCGGGCCTCGGCACGGTCGGGCTGGTCCTGCTCCTCGGCGTCCTCACCGACCTCGCGCTCGCCGCCCCCGTCCGCACCCTCCGCCTCACCCGCAGCGGCGACACCACCACCCGCCTCGGCGAACCCGCCGACATCCACCTCACCCTCCACAACCCCTCCGCCCGCCCCCTCCGCGCCACCGTCCGCGACGCCTGGCCGCCCTCCGCCTGGGCCCCCGGCACCTCGTACACGGCCTCCCGGCACACCCTCACCATCCCGGCCGGCGAAGGCCGCCGCCTCACCACCCACCTCACCCCGACCCGCCGCGGCGACCACCACGCCCACCGGGTCACCATCCGCTCCACCGGCCCGCTCGGCCTGGCCGCCCGCCAGGGCTCCCACCACAGCCCCTGGACACTCCGCGCCCTGCCGCCCTTCCTCAGCCGCAAGCACCTCCCCTCCCGGTTGGCCCGCCTGCGCGAACTGGACGGCCGCACCTCCACCCTGATCCGGGGTCAGGGCACCGAGTTCGACTCCCTCCGCGAGTACCTGCCCGGCGACGACGTCCGCTCCATCGACTGGCGCGCCAGCGCCCGCCGCCAGACGGTCGCCGTCCGCACCTGGCGCCCCGAACGCGACCGCCACCTGCTCCTCGTCCTCGACACCGGCCGCACCTCCGCCGGCCGGGTCGGCGACGCCCCCCGCCTGGACGCCAGCCTGGACGCGGCCCTCCTGCTCGCCGCCCTGGCCACCAAGGCGGGCGACCGGGTCGACCTGCTCGCCCACGACCGCCACCACCGCGCGGCCGTCCTCGGCCGCTCCCCCGCCGACCTGCTCCCCGCCTTCACCAACGCGATGGCCGGCCTCCAGCCCACTCTGGTCGAGACCGACCTGCGCGCCCTCGTCTCCACCACCCTCCGCACGGCCCCCCACCGCTCCCTGGTGGTCCTCTTCACCGGCCTGGACGCCCACCCGATCGAGGAGGGCCTGCTCCCGCACCTCCCCCTCCTCACCAAGCGCCACCAGGTCGTCCTCGCCACCGTCGCCGACCCCCGCCTCGACGAACTGGCCACCACCCGCGGCACGGTCGCCGACATCTACCACGCAGCCGCCGCCGAACAGACCCGAGCCGACCGCCGCCGCACCGCCGACCTCCTCACCCGCCACGGCGTCACCGTCCTCGACGCGGCCCCCCATGCCCTCCCCCCGGCCCTCGCCGACACCTACCTCGCCCTCAAGGCCGCCGGCCGCCTGTAGCGGCCGCGCTCCCCCTGCCACCATGGCGCGATGAGCACAGACACCACCTTCTTCCTGGCTCGACCTTCATCCTGGCCCGCGAGGACCGCAGGGCCGCCATCGCCCACCGAGGCGGCCCCCAAGGCTTCCCCTCCACAAGCGGCCACTTCTCCTCCGGGGCCGACGCCGACGCCGAGTGAGATGCCTTCCTCGCAGCGTCAGCCCCGTCACCGGACCTTCCCTCCCAGACTGACCCGCTCCCTCTCCGAAGCCACCCCCGAGCAACTCAACGACCTCGCCGCTGGCTGGGCCGCGAAACTGCACAGCGAAGACGGCGACGACATACCCGACGACGATCTCCTGTACTGCTGGTTCTACTGATCCCCCGGTTTTGCCCGGAAACGCAAAGAAGCCCCATCCGGTCTCCCGGATGGGGCTTCTCCACAATGATTGTTCGGCGGCGTCCTACTCTCCCACAGGGTCCCCCCTGCAGTACCATCGGCGCTGTGAGGCTTAGCTTCCGGGTTCGGAATGTAACCGGGCGTTTCCCTCACGCTATGACCACCGAAACACTATGAAACTATCAACCGCACCACGCATGTCTTTCCATGCGCGGGGTCGTTGTTTCAGAACAACACAGTGGACGCGAGCAACTGAGGACAAGCCCTCGGCCTATTAGTACCGGTCAGCTCCACCCATTACTGGGCTTCCACATCCGGCCTATCAACCCAGTCGTCTACTGGGAGCCTTACCCTCTCAAGGAGGTGGGAACATTCATCTCGAAGCAGGCTTCCCGCTTAGATGCTTTCAGCGGTTATCCCTCCCGAACGTAGCCAACCAGCCATGCCCTTGGCAGGACAACTGGCACACCAGAGGTTCGTCCGTCCCGGTCCTCTCGTACTAGGGACAGCCCTTCTCAATATTCCTACGCGCACAGCGGATAGGGACCGAACTGTCTCACGACGTTCTAAACCCAGCTCGCGTACCGCTTTAATGGGCGAACAGCCCAACCCTTGGGACCTACTCCAGCCCCAGGATGCGACGAGCCGACATCGAGGTGCCAAACCATCCCGTCGATATGGACTCTTGGGGAAGATCAGCCTGTTATCCCCGGGGTACCTTTTATCCGTTGAGCGACGGCGCTTCCACAAGCCACCGCCGGATCACTAGTCCCTGCTTTCGCACCTGCTCGACCCGTCGGTCTCACAGTCAAGCTCCCTTGTGCACTTACACTCAACACCTGATTGCCAACCAGGCTGAGGGAACCTTTGGGCGCCTCCGTTACTCTTTAGGAGGCAACCGCCCCAGTTAAACTACCCACCAGACACTGTCCCTGATCCGGATCACGGACCCAGGTTAGACATCCAGCACGACCAGAGTGGTATTTCAACGATGACTCCACCGTGACTGGCGTCACGGCTTCACAGTCTCCCACCTATCCTACACAAGCCGAACCGAACACCAATATCAAGCTATAGTAAAGGTCCCGGGGTCTTTCCGTCCTGCTGCGCGAAACGAGCATCTTTACTCGTAATGCAATTTCACCGGGCCTATGGTTGAGACAGTCGAGAAGTCGTTACGCCATTCGTGCAGGTCGGAACTTACCCGACAAGGAATTTCGCTACCTTAGGATGGTTATAGTTACCACCGCCGTTTACTGGCGCTTAAGTTCTCAGCTTCGCCGTGACGAATCACGACTAACCGGTCCCCTTAACGTTCCAGCACCGGGCAGGCGTCAGTCCGTATACATCGCCTTACGGCTTCGCACGGACCTGTGTTTTTAGTAAACAGTCGCTTCTCGCTGGTCTCTGCGGCCGGCCCCAGCTCACGGAGTAAATCCGATCACCAGTTCCGGCCCCCCTTCTCCCGAAGTTACGGGGGCATTTTGCCGAGTTCCTTAACCATAGTTCACCCGAACGCCTCGGTATTCTCTACCTGACCACCTGAGTCGGTTTGGGGTACGGGCCGCCATGAAACTCGCTAGAGGCTTTTCTCGACAGCATAGGATCATCCACTTCACCACAATCGGCTCGGCATCAGGTCTCAGGCTATTGTTGTGCGGATTTGCCTACACAACGCCCTACACCCTTACCCCGGGACAACCACCGCCCGGGCTGGACTACCTTCCTGCGTCACCCCATCGCTCAGCTACTACAGACTTGGTTCACCGGCTCCACCACGTCCCTTTGTCCGAAGACTCCGGGCCGGCTTCACGGGCTTAGCATTACCTGGTTCGCCGTTGGCGCTTCAAAGCGGGTACGGGAATATCAACCCGTTGTCCATCGACTACGCCTGTCGGCCTCGCCTTAGGTCCCGACTTACCCTGGGCAGATCAGCTTGACCCAGGAACCCTTGGTCAATCGGCGCAAGAGTTTCCCACTCTTGTATCGCTACTCATGCCTGCATTCTCACTCGTGAACCGTCCACAACTGGATTCCTCCGCTGCTTCACCCGGCACACGACGCTCCCCTACCCATCACAGCAGGCGTTAGCCCTATAGCTGCAATGACACGACTTCGGTGGTGTGCTTGAGCCCCGCTACATTGTCGGCGCGGAATCACTTGACCAGTGAGCTATTACGCACTCTTTCAAGGGTGGCTGCTTCTAAGCCAACCTCCTGGTTGTCTCTGCGACTCCACATCCTTTCCCACTTAGCACACGCTTAGGGACCTTAGTCGGTGTTCTGGGCTGTTTCCCTCTCGACCATGGAGCTTATCCCCCACAGTCTCACTGCCACGCTCTCACTTACCGGCATTCGGAGTTTGGCTAAGGTCAGTAACCCGGTGAGGCCCATCGCCTATCCAGTGCTCTACCTCCGGCAAGAAACACGTGACGCTGCACCTAAATGCATTTCGGGGAGAACCAGCTATCACGGAGTTTGATTGGCCTTTCACCCCTAACCACAGGTCATCCCCCAGGTTTTCAACCCTGGTGGGTTCGGTCCTCCACACGGTCTTACCCGCGCTTCAACCTGCCCATGGCTAGATCACTCCGCTTCGGGTCTTGGGCGTGCAACTCAATCGCCCTATTCGGACTCGCTTTCGCTACGGCTACCCCACACGGGTTAACCTCGCTACACACCGCAAACTCGCAGGCTCATTCTTCAAAAGGCACGCAGTCACGAGACACACAGCAAGCTGCATGTCCGACGCTCCCACGGCTTGTAGGCACACGGTTTCAGGTACTATTTCACTCCGCTCCCGCGGTACTTTTCACCATTCCCTCACGGTACTATCCGCTATCGGTCACCAGGGAATATTTAGGCTTAGCGGGTGGTCCCGCCAGATTCACACGGGATTTCTCGGGCCCCGTGCTACTTGGGAGAAGCTCAAGCGAGCCGTACAGATTTCGTCTACGGGGGTCTTACCCTCTACGCCGGACCTTTCGCATGTCCTTCGACTATCCATACGGTTTCTGACTCGCCCAACTGCCGGCAGACAGCTGAAGAACTTTCCCACGACCCCTTGAGCGCAACCCCTGCCGGGTCTCACACGCTCAAGGTTTAGCCTCATCCGGTTTCGCTCGCCACTACTCCCGGAATCACGGTTGTTTTCTCTTCCTGAGGGTACTGAGATGTTTCACTTCCCCTCGTTCCCTCCACACACCCTATGTGTTCAGGTGCGGGTGACAGCCCATGACGACTGCCGGGTTCCCCCATTCGGAAACCCCCGGATCAAAGCCTGGTTGACGACTCCCCGGGGACTATCGCGGCCTCCCACGTCCTTCATCGGTTCCTGGTGCCAAGGCATCCACCGTGCGCCCTTAAAAACTTGGCCACAGATGCTCGCGTCCACTGTGCAGTTCTCAAACAACGACCAGTCCCCCACCCTCGACCCGCACAAGGCGGCTCTCAAGTGAGACCGGCGATCACTGAAGCAACGACATCAAGCCGTTCCCTCAGGACCCAACAACGTGCCCGACCCACCAGACTCTGGATACGTTTTCCACGCCGAAGCAGTACTAACGAACCATCACCCAGTGTGCCGAATAGTCAACGTTCCACCCATGAGCAACCGTGCGAGACATTCGCTCGCAACCGGCTATGTGCTCCTTAGAAAGGAGGTGATCCAGCCGCACCTTCCGGTACGGCTACCTTGTTACGACTTCGTCCCAATCGCTGGTCCCACCTTCGACGGCTCCCTCCCAAGGGTTAGGCCACCGGCTTCGGGTGTTACCGACTTTCGTGACGTGACGGGCGGTGTGTACAAGGCCCGGGAACGTATTCACCGCAGCATGCTGATCTGCGATTACTAGCAACTCCAACTTCATGGGGTCGAGTTGCAGACCCCAATCCGAACTGAGGCCGGCTTTTTGGGATTCGCTCCGCCTCGCGGCATCGCAGCCCTTTGTACCGACCATTGTAGCACGTGTGCAGCCCAAGACATAAGGGGCATGATGATTTGACGTCGTCCCCACCTTCCTCCGAGTTGACCCCGGCAGTCTCCTGTGAGTCCCCATCACCCCGAAAGGCATGCTGGCAACACAGAACAAGGGTTGCGCTCGTTGCGGGACTTAACCCAACATCTCACGACACGAGCTGACGACAACCATGCACCACCTGTATACCGACCACAAGGGGGCGACTATCTCTAGCCGTTTCCGGTATATGTCAAGCCTTGGTAAGGTTCTTCGCGTTGCGTCGAATTAAGCCACATGCTCCGCTGCTTGTGCGGGCCCCCGTCAATTCCTTTGAGTTTTAGCCTTGCGGCCGTACTCCCCAGGCGGGGAACTTAATGCGTTAGCTGCGGCACCGACGACGTGGAATGTCGCCAACACCTAGTTCCCAACGTTTACGGCGTGGACTACCAGGGTATCTAATCCTGTTCGCTCCCCACGCTTTCGCTCCTCAGCGTCAGTAATGGCCCAGAGATCCGCCTTCGCCACCGGTGTTCCTCCTGATATCTGCGCATTTCACCGCTACACCAGGAATTCCGATCTCCCCTACCACACTCTAGCCTGCCCGTATCGAATGCAGACCCGGGGTTAAGCCCCGGGCTTTCACATCCGACGCGACAGGCCGCCTACGAGCTCTTTACGCCCAATAATTCCGGACAACGCTCGCACCCTACGTATTACCGCGGCTGCTGGCACGTAGTTAGCCGGTGCTTCTTCTGCAGGTACCGTCACTTGCGCTTCTTCCCTGCTGAAAGAGGTTTACAACCCGAAGGCCGTCATCCCTCACGCGGCGTCGCTGCATCAGGCTTTCGCCCATTGTGCAATATTCCCCACTGCTGCCTCCCGTAGGAGTCTGGGCCGTGTCTCAGTCCCAGTGTGGCCGGTCGCCCTCTCAGGCCGGCTACCCGTCGTCGCCTTGGTGGGCCGTTACCCCACCAACAAGCTGATAGGCCGCGGGATCATCCTGCACCGCCGGAGCTTTCCACCAACCCCCATGCGGAGGAAGGTCATATCCGGTATTAGACCTCGTTTCCAAGGCTTGTCCCAGAGTGCAGGGCAGATTTCCCACGTGTTACTCACCCGTTCGCCACTAATCCACTCCGAAGAGCTTCATCGTTCGACTTGCATGTGTTAAGCACGCCGCCAGCGTTCGTCCTGAGCCAGGATCAAACTCTCCGTGAATGTTTTCCGGACCAAGCCGGGTGACACTCGCGTTGAGCGGCACGGCAACCACCGGAATAGGGCGGCCCCGCGCACTGCATCCTCGCTGTGTTTTGTTACTAAAGGAATCTCCAACCCGAACCGATCGGTTCAGGCCGGGGATGTCAACATATCTGGCGTTGACTTTTGGCACGCTGTTGAGTTCTCAAGGAACGGACGCTTCCTTCGAGCCGCCTTCCGGCGAGGCCCTCCGGGCTTCGTTCTTTCGTGTTTCCAGCTTACCAGATGATTTCCGCTCCGTTTTCCGGAGTTTCGATTCTTCTGATTCCCACTGGGGGGATTTCTTCGACTTCGAGATAAAGCGTATCAAACGCTTTTCACTGGTCAGTCTCAGGGGATTGGCCTTGCCGGGCCGACATCCATCCGGACGCCCTCGCCTCAGCTTGGCTCTGCCGTAGACCTTAACGCCTGGTGGCGACTGTGTCCAGTCGGTCTCAACCGTTCAAACCTACTAGCTCGTCAAATCCAGGTCAATGGTTTTTCCGGGCTGACGAGAAGACTAGCAGGTCAGCGGCATGATCCGCACACGTGTGCTCAGGCGGCGACCGGTTGGAGGTCCTCCCGGTCCGACTCCGGTACGTCACCGTGTTCGCCCTGGGCGGCGGCGTGGCGGCCGAGGAGGAGGGCGTAGAGGAGGAAGAGGGTCTCGGCGACGGCACCGATGGTGATGCGGGCCCAGGTGGGGAGGGGGGACGGGGTGACGAAGGCTTCGAGGATGCCGCTCACAAAGAGGGTGGTGGCCAGGCCCACGGCCATGCCGATGGTGGCGCGGCCCTCTTCGGCGAGGGCGGTGCGGCGCAGGCGTGGGCCCGGGGAGATGACGGTCCAGCCGAGGCGCAGGCCCAGGCCGGCGGCGACGAAGACGGCGGTGAGTTCGAGGAGGCCGTGCGGGAGGAGGAGGCCGAGGAAGAGGTCGAGGCGGCCCGCGGAGGCCATCAGGCCCAGGCCGACGCCGAGGTTGAGGATGTTGGTGAGGAGGACCCAGAGGACGGGGATGCCGAGGAGGACGCCGAAGATCAGGCACTGGGCGGCGACCCAGGCGTTGTTGGTCCACACCTGGGCGGCGAAGGAGCTGGCGGGGCGGTCGGTGTAGTAGGTCTCGTACTCGCCGCCGGGCCGGGTCAGCTCGCGGAGGTGGTCGGGGGTGGCCAGGGTGTCGCGGACCTCGGGGTGGGCGGCTATCCACCAGGCGATCAGGGCCGAGGCGAGGACGGAGATCACCGCGATCGGGAGCCACCAGCGGCGCGAGCGGTAGAGGGCCGCCGGGAAGCTCACCGTGTAGTAGCGGGAGACGTCGCGCCAGGAGGCCTGGCGGCTGCCGGTGACGGCGCTGCGGGCTCGGGCGACCAGGGTGGTGAGGCGGCCTTCGAGGGTGGGGTCGGGGGCTGCGGACTGGACCTGGGCCAGGTGGGCGGTGGCGCGCTGGTAGAGGGTGACCAGTTCGTCGGCCTCCTCGCCGGTGAGGCGGCGCCGGCGGCTGAGGGTCTCCAGGCGGTGCCACTCGGGTTGGTGGGCGGCGACGAAGACGTCGAGGTCCATGCGGCTCGCTCCCGGAGATCTGCTCGGTCGGCTGGGCGGTTACGGCGGGGCCGGGCCAGCTTGCCAGAGGAGGGGCGGCGTCTTCCCGGTGGAGGGGGGTCACCGTACTGTGAACCGCTGGGCCGGCGGGGGAACGGCCAGGTGGTGAACGGTGGAGCGGGGAACGGACGGGGTGCTGTGAGCGGACTGGTCACGGGTGAGGCGGTCGCCCTCGGGCTGCGGGCGGCGAAGCTGCCCAGCCGGGCGCTGGCGCTGCTGCTGGATCTGGCGGTGGAGTGGGCGGGCCTGGCCGGCGGGCTGATCGTGCTCGCCTTCGCCGCCCCCGGGCTGGACGGTGCCGCGGCGGCCGCGATCTCGCTCGGGATGACCGTGGGATTCCTGGTCGGGGTGCCGGTGCTGGTGGAGACGCTCAGCCGGGGGCGCTCGCTCGGGAAGCTGGCCCTCGGGCTGCGGGTGGTGCGGGCGGACGGCGGGCCGGTGCGGTTCCGGCACGCGCTGGTGCGCGGGCTGGTCGGGTTCATCGAGCTGCTGATGCTGATGGGCGTGCCCGCCGTGATCTGCTCGCTCGCCTCGGCCGAGGGGCGGCGGCTCGGTGACGTGTTCGCCGGCACGCTGGTGGTCCGCGAGCGGGTGCCCGGGGCCGGTCGGCCGGTGCTGCCCGCGCTGCCGCCGCAGCTGGCCCACCTGGTGGGCGCCGAGACGGCGGGCCTCGACCTGTCGGCCGTGCCGGACGGGCTCTGGCTCGCGCTGCGGCAGTACCTCGGCCGGCTGGGTCAGCTGGACCAGGCCGTGGCCGCGCGGATGGGGCAGCAGCTGATCGGCGAGGTGGTGGCCCGGACCGGGCGCGAGGTGCCGTACGGGGTGCCCCCGGTCGCGTACCTCGGGGCGGTGCTGGCGGAGCGTCAGCGGCGTGAGTGGGCCCAGGCGGTGGGCCGCCCGGCCGCTCCCCCCGTGTACCAGCAGCAGCAACAACGGCAACAGCCGTACGCAGCGGCTCCGGCTCCGGCCCCCGAGGTGGAGCAGCGGACCGAGGGTGGGTTCGCGCCGCCCGCCTGAGCGCTGGGGCTAACTCGGGTCCAAGCGGCGCGGGTTGGGCGGGGTGTCGAGTTCCTCGAGTTCGATGCCGGGGGCGGAGAGGACCACGTCGCCGGCCAGGTGGACGATGCCCTGCTCGCCGGTGGCGAGGTCGGCGACCTGGTACTGCTCGACCAGCAGCGGGCCACTGTCGGTGGAGTGGGTCTCCACGGATTCGAGCAGCCAGGCCTGGTCGAGGGTGCGCGGGGCGAGCACCGGGTCGGTGAAGGCGACCAGCCGCACCTTGGCGCTCGCGCCCGGCTCCAGACGGAGCAGGCGGGCGGTGGCGATCAGAAAGCCCGGGGAGCTGCCGGTGAAGGCGTGCGCCTTGTCGTAGCCCTCCTGGGCCTCCGCGCCCGCCGGGTCGGCGGCGTCGGTGCGGACCCAGGCGACGCCGTCCACCGCTCCCCCGCGGACCTGCCAGCCGCCGGCCCGCAGCTCCAGCCGGAGCGGGCGGGAGCGGGAGTCGAGGGTGAGGTCGGTGGTGGCGAGCAGCGCGCCGTCCGGGGCGTAGGTCTTGGAGACGTACCGCCAGCCGGCCGGGCCGGGGGCGCAGCTGAAGCGTTCCTCCCCGATCGGGAGTCGGTCGTGGCTGTCGTGCAGCGAGTAGCGGCCGTTGGGCATGGGCGAAAGCCTACGGGCACGGGGATGCAACCTCCCGGGGGTGTCCGGCATCAGTGATGCGGGTGGTGCCGGGGACCGGGGCCACCGGGGGAGGACGGAGGGAGGGCCCTTGTCGACGGGGGAACAGTCGCGCGACGCGGAGTTCGCCGAGTACGTGGCGTCCAGGGGCGGGTGGCTGCGCAAAGTGGCCTACCTGCTCTGCTCGGACTGGCACCGGGCGGACGATCTCGTGCAGGAGACCATCACCAAGCTCTACACCAACTGGCACCGGGCCGGTCAGGCGACCAGTCGGGACGCCTATGCGCGGGTGGTGCTGGTCAACACCTTCTTGGCCGAGCAGCGCTCGCCCTGGTGGCGGCGCCGGGCTGAGGAGCCGGCCTCGGGCGAGTTCGGGGCCATAGAGGCGCCACCGGACGTGGCGGCCGCGGTGGACCTGCGGCGGGCGCTGACCGGTCTGCCGCCGCGGCAGCGGGCGACGGTGGTGCTGCGCTACTACTGCGACCTGACGGTGGAGCAGACGGCGGAGGCCCTCAGGTGTTCGTCGGGCAATGTGAAGAGTCAGACCTCGCGGGGGCTGGACGCACTGCGGCGCAGCCTCGGGGTCAACCGGCTGGGGGGTGTCGAGGCGTGAACCGGGAGATGGATGAACTGACGCTGTTGATGGACGAGTTGGTGAGCGGTGAGGCGCCGGCCACTGCGGTGGACGCCGGAGCGGCGATCCGGGCGGGGCGGGGACGGATCCGCCGCCGGCGGTTCGCGATGGGGGCGGCGGCCCTGGCGGTGGTGACGGTGGCCTGCGGCGTGCTTGCCCAGACCACTCCGGGTCGGACTCCCGTGCTGCCGACTGCCCCCGCGACGGCCTCCCCGGCACCGAGGACGGGTACGGATCCGCTCGTCGCCCCGGCGCGCTTCGGGTGGCTGCCGAGCTGGGCCGTGAAAGCCACCTTCACTGCGATCGGTGTGGGGACGGGGGTGCGGGCCGAGGACGGCTCGCCCGGACCGGGCGGCCGGGCCGTGATCTTGAAGCGGTACAGCTCGGAGCAGATGCCACCTGAGGCAATAACCGGCTCCTGGCAGCACCTCGACCGGATCAACGGTGGGGAGGCCTATCTGAGCAGTCCGTCCACCAACGGCGGGCCGAAGCGGACGCTGATGTGGCGGACAGTTCACGGCGACTGGGCCACCCTGCTCGCAGAGAACCTGAGCGCGGCCGAACTGGCGGACTTGCCGCAGATCGCGGCAGACGTGGTCTTCGGCGATGCGCCGGTGCCGCTGCCGCTGACGCTGCCGAAGCTGCCCGCCGACTTCAGGGTCCTCACCGTCACCCTCGACCTGGCGGTGAACAGCGCCACCCGTATCGACGCCGCCACCGGCCGACGGACCAGCCCTTGGGCGTTCAGCGCGCATTGGACCGGGGCGAGCGGCGAGGTCGCGGTGACCGTCGACCCCGCGTCCCGTGCGGAGATCTTGCCGGCGCGGCCGGGCCGGGCCTGCCGCCTGGACGCCGGGATGAGCATCTGTGCGTACTGGTCCGGCAGCGAGGACCCGCTGGCGCCCGTCGGCGGTGCGGCGGCTTGGCTGAAGCAGGTCACCCTGCTGGGCGACGACCAGCGGAACTGGACCACCCAGGCCTTCGGCTGATCGGACAGGCCGATGGCCGGCACCCCCGTGCGGGGGTGCCGGCCATCGACTGGCACCGACTGGCGCTGACTGGGGATCAGTAGCGGTACTGCTCGGGCTTGTACGGGCCCTCGACCGGGACGCCGATGTAGTCGGCCTGGTCCTTGGAGAGGACGGTCAGCTTCACGCCGAGGGCGTCCAGGTGGAGGCGGGCCACCTTCTCGTCCAGGTGCTTCGGGAGCACGTAGACGCCGACCGGGTACTCCTCGGTCTTCGTGAAGAGCTCGATCTGCGCGATCGTCTGGTTCGCGAAGGAGTTGGACATCACGAAGGACGGGTGGCCCGTCGCGTTGCCCAGGTTCAGCAGGCGGCCCTCGGACAGCATGATGATCGTGTGGCCGTCCGCGAAGCGCCACTCGTGGACCTGCGGCTTGATCTCGGTCTTCACGATGCCGGGGAGCTTCGAGAGACCGGCGATGTCGATCTCGTTGTCGAAGTGGCCGATGTTGCCGACGATCGCCTGGTGCTTCATCTTCTCCATGTGCTCGGCAAGGATGATGTCCTTGTTGCCCGTGGTGGTGATGAAGATGTCCGCGATTCCGACGACCTCCTCCAGGGTGGTCACCTGGTAGCCGTCCATCGCCGCCTGCAGCGCGCAGATCGGGTCGATCTCGGTCACGATCACCCGGGCGCCCTGGCCGCGCAGCGACTCCGCGCAGCCCTTGCCCACGTCGCCGTAGCCCGCGACGACGGCGACCTTGCCACCGATCAGCACATCGGTCGCCCGGTTGATGCCGTCGATCAGCGAGTGACGGCAGCCGTACTTGTTGTCGAACTTCGACTTGGTCACCGCGTCGTTGACGTTGATCGCCGGGAACAGCAGCTTGCCGTCACGGTGCATCTCGTACAGGCGGTGGACACCCGTGGTGGTCTCCTCCGTCACGCCCTTGATGGTGGCCGCCATCTCGGTCCACTTGGAGGGGGCCTCGACCAGGGTGCGGTTGAGGAGCTCCAGGATGATGCGGAACTCGTCGTTGTCGGCGGTGGACGGGTCCGGCGCGGCGCCGGCCTTCTCGAACTCGACGCCCTTGTGGATCAGGAGGGTGGCGTCGCCGCCGTCGTCCAGGATCATGTTCGGGGTCTGGCCGTTCGGCCAGGTGAGCGCCTGCTCGGTGCACCACCAGTACTCGTCCAGGGTCTCGCCCTTCCAGGCGAAGACCGGGACACCGGTCGGGTTGTCGACGGTGCCCTCGGGGCCGACGGCGATGGCGGCGGCCGCGTGGTCCTGGGTGGAGAAGATGTTGCAGGAGCACCAGCGGACCTCGGCGCCGAGCGCGGTGAGCGTCTCGATCAGCACGGCGGTCTGGATGGTCATGTGCAGCGAGCCGGTGATGCGGGCGCCGGCCAGCGGCTGGGAGGCCGCGTACTCCTTGCGGATGGCCATCAGGCCCGGCATCTCGTGCTCGGCCAGCTGGATCTCCTTGCGACCGAACGACGCCAGGGAGAGGTCGGCGACCTTGAAGTCACCGGTGATGTTCGACGACATGCGTCTTGGCTCCTCGCTGAGGGGTGGGATGAGTCTCGTCCGGGTGTGCTCGACGGCAGAGTGCCCGACGGCTCGGCACCCTGCTGCGGCACAATCCGTCGGAGGACCTCTCTCCCTCGACCGGGTGCCCGGGGTAGCCGGGCAGGACCGATCGACCGCCATCAGCAGCGACGTTTGGCTCTGGAGACGAATCTACACCGACGGCGTATTCGCACGGGCTCCGTACGGCCGATTCGGGGGCGCGAACTGCCGCCCGGGGGGCTCGGAAGGGGCTCGGACCGGAGGTCAGTGCTGGGCCGGGCCGCCGGGGGTGGCCTCGCGGTCCGGGCCGGCGGCGGCCTTCTCGGCGCTGAAGATGTCAGGTTCGAGGTAGATCGCGCGGGCGATCGGGACGGCCCGGCGGACCCGGACCTCGGCGGCGTCGATCGCCTCGGCGACCTGGGCGGCGCTGTCCTCCGCGTTGACCGCGATCTTGGCCGCGACCAGCAGCTCCTCCGGGCCGAGGTGCAGGGTGCGCATGTGGATCACGTCGGTGACGGTGTCGTGGTCGACCAGCGCGTCGCGGATCTGGGCCACCACCTCCTTGTCGGCCGACTCGCCGATCAGCAGCGACTTGGTCTCCAGGGCCAGCACGATGGCGATGGCCACCAGCAGCAGGCCGATGCAGAGCGTGCCGACGCCGTCCCAGACCCCGTCGCCGGTGATCACGGTGAGCGAGACGCCGAGCAGGGCGAGCACCAGGCCGATCAGCGCGCCGGCGTCCTCCAGCAGCACCACCGGCAGCTCGGGCGCCTTGGCCCGGCGGATGTACTGCACCCAGCTGTGGCCGCCCTTGGCCTTGCCGGCCTCCCGGAAGGCGGTGAGGAACGACCAGCCCTCCATCAGGATCGCGAAGACCAGCACGCCGACCGCCCAGCCCCAGCCGTGCAGCTCGTGCGGGTCGTGGATCTTCTCGTAGCCCTCGTAGCAGGCGAACAGCCCGCCGACGCTGAACAGCACGATGGCGACCAGGAAGCCGTAGACGTACCGCTCGCGGCCGTAGCCGAAGGGGTGCTGGCTGTCGGCCTCGCGGGCGGCCCGCTTGCCGCCGACCAGCAGCAGCACCTGGTTGCCGGAGTCGGCCAGCGAGTGGACGCCCTCGGCGAGCATCGAGGAGGAGCCGGTGAAGGCGAAGGCGGTGAACTTGCTGACCGCGATCGCCAGGTTGGCCGAGAGGGCCGCCACCAGTGCTTTGGTGCCGCCTTCGGTGCTCATGCTGGGCCCTCCCGCTGGGCTGGGTTGTCGGTACGGCTGGTGCCGAGCGGACACGTTATCCCGTGACGGGGAGTTTGCTGAGCTTTGGTCAGGGCTTGGGACGGTCTTGGCCGCGCCGGCTCAGCCCGCCGGGGTGGCCAGGGCCAGGTAGACGGCGGCGAAGTCGCCCAGGGCGATCAGCTCGGCAAGCGCCCTGAGCGGGTCGGCCTCGGGGGTGGTGAGGTCGCTGGTGCGGATGCCGTGGGCGTCCGCCAGGCGGCGGGCCCGGCTGATCGCGTACCCGGGGTCGGTGTACTCGTCCTCCTCGGCGGCGGCCCGGCGCAGCAGCACCACCTGGAGCAGCAGCGGGTCGGGCTCCTCCACCCGGTCGCGGAAGAAGTCGTCCGGGTCGGCGGCGGCGCCGAGCTTGGCCACCAGCATGCCCCGGTGGGCGGTG
The DNA here is from genome assembly GCF_002943525.1 of Kitasatospora sp. MMS16-BH015. NCBI lineage: Bacteria > Bacillati > Actinomycetota > Actinomycetes > Kitasatosporales > Streptomycetaceae > Kitasatospora > Kitasatospora sp. MMS16-BH015. The sequence goes on from NZ_CP025394.1 coordinate 3,236,508, forward strand.
AGCACCTGCGGCAGCACCCCGGGCAGCGCGGGGCGGCCGGCCCGCTCGGCCAGCATCGCGGCGAAGCGCTCGGCGGCCACCGCGCTGAGCGGGCCGTCGGCCCAGAGCAGCGGAACGGTACCGGAGAGCCGGGCGGCCAGGTCCTTGGCGGGGTTGGTGTACGCGGCGGCGTCCGGGCGGCAGCGGACGGCGAGCTCGTCCAGCAGGTCGGCGGCGCCCGCCAACGAACCCTCGGGCAGCTGGGTGACGCCGAGCTCCTCGGTGAGCGCGAGCAGCGGGGTCAGGAAGGCCCAGAGCGCGCCGACCTCCTCGGCGGGCAGGTCGGCCTCGGCCGGGCCGCTCTCCTCCTCGGCCTCGTACGGGGCGGCGGCCACGTACGGCAGTGGCAGCGCGCGGACCTGGAGCGCGGCATCGGCCAGCAGGCTGCCGGCCGGGGCGATCACGGCGATCGCGCAGCCCCGGGCGTAGGCCTGCTGGGCCAGGCTCACCAGGCCCTGCTCGCCGCCGTCGGCGGTGGCCAGCACCACCAGGTCCAGCGGACCGGCCCAGCCCGGCAGCTGCCAGACCAGCCCGGCGGTGAACGCGGGGGTGGCGAGCCGGCCGTGCTGGACGGGGGCCACGTCGTGCGGGGCCAGGGTGTCGATCTGACTGCTCGTCGCGGTCAGCGCGGCCAGCGCCTGCCCTGCCGTCAGCGCGGCGCCGTGACCGGCCACCAGCACCGTGCGCGGGCGGCCGTCGGGCCGCAGCTGGGCGATCCCGGCCGCCTCGGCGAGCCGCAGCGCGTTCCGGACACGGGCCCCCGCGCCGGCCAGGCGGAGCAGGGCGTGCTCGTGGTCGGCGCGCTGGAGGGCGGCCGGGTCGTCGAGCAGGGAGTCGTCGAGCATGCGGCTGTCCTCCGGGAGAGGGCGTGCGGGTCAGGAGGGGCGGCGGGCCTCGTCCACCAGGAGGACCGGGATGCCGTCGCGGACGGGGTAGACCAGGCCGCAGCTCTCACCGGTGCAGCGCAGCTCGGTGTCCGCACCCTCGGTCTGCTCTGCGAGGGCCGAGTGGCACTGGGGGCAGACCAGGATGTCGAGCAGGAAGGACGGCAGGCTCATGGCTCTGGGCTCCAGGTTCGTACGGGTGCTGCGGGGAGCTGATCGAGCCCCGACCGGGGATCAGCCTACCGGTCGGGGCTCGGGGTGTGGCAGAAAGCGGGTGCGGCGGGGAGTGAGTCTCAGGCGCGGACGGTGGCCAGCACGCTGTCACGCAGCTCCGCCATCCGAGCCGGGTCCTTCGCCTCCACGTTCAACCGCAGCAACGGTTCGGTGTTGGAGGCGCGGAGGTTGAACCACCAGTCGGGGCCGGCGACAGTCAGGCCGTCGAGGGTGTCGAGGGTGACCCCCGCCTGGCCTTCGTAGGCGGCGCGGACCTCGGCGACCTTGGCGGTCTGGTCGGTGACGGTGGAGTTGATCTCGCCGGAGGCCGCGTAGCGGTCGTACTCGGCGGTCAGTGCGGAGAGGGTGCCGTGCTGGCCGCCCAGGGCTGCCAGGACGTGCAGGGCGGCGAGCATGCCGGTGTCGGCGCGCCAGAAGTCCCGGAAGTAGTAGTGCGCGGAGTGCTCCCCGCCGAAGACGGCGTCGGTGGTGGCCATCTCCTGCTTGATGAAGGAGTGCCCCACCCGGGTCCGCACCGGCTTGCCACCCAGCTCCCGCACCACCTCCGGCACCGTCCACGAGGTGATCAGGTTGTGGATGACCGTCGGCTCCGCCTCGCCGGCGGCGCGGGCGCGGGCGATCTCGCGGGCCGCGACCAGCGCCGTGATCGCCGACGGCGAGACCGGCTCACCGCGCTCGTCCACGACGAAGCAGCGGTCCGCGTCGCCGTCGAACGCCAGCCCCAGATCCGCACCGACCTCCCGCACCCGCGCCTGCAGATCCACCAGGTTCGCCGGGTCCAACGGGTTCGCCTCGTGGTTGGGGAACGTGCCGTCCAGCTCGAAGTACAGCGCGTCCACCTCCAGCGGCAGACCCTCGAAGACCGTCGGGACGGTGTGCCCGCCCATGCCGTTGCCCGCGTCCACCACGACCTTCAACGGCCGGATCCCCGTCAGGTCCACCAGCCCCAGCAGGTGGTCCGCGTAGCCGCGCAGCGTCTCCGCCTGCGAGAGCGAGCCGGGCTTGACGCCCTCCAGCGGCGGGACGGTGACGGTGCCGTCCGCGGCCGTCCAGGACTCGACGAGCTCGCGGATCTCGGACAGGCCGGTGTCCTGGCCGACCGGGGCCGCGCCGGCCCGGCAGAGCTTGATGCCGTTGTACTGGGCCGGGTTGTGGGAGGCGGTGAACATCGCACCGGGCAGGTCCATCGACCCGGAGGCGTAGTACAGCTGGTCGGTCGAGCAGAGCCCGATCTCGACCACGTCCGCACCCGAGGCGGCCGCGCCCTCGGCGAACGCCCGCGACAGCGACGGCGAGGACGGGCGCATGTCGTGGCCCACCACGACCGCCGCGGCCCCGACCACCCGCACGAACGCCGCACCGAACGCCCGCGACAGGCCCTCGTCCCACTGGTCCGGGACCACGCCACGCACGTCGTACGCCTTCACCAACTGCTTCAGGTCCCGCACTACCGCTCCATCAGGTGTTGGGGGTTCGGCCCGTCGCACAGGCCCCGCATCGGACGTAGGCAGCGTACCGGGCCTGATGCGGCGGGAGGGTGAACCGCAGCTGACGGGCGGGGAGGTGAAGGTCAGTTGTCCGGGGAGCGCAGCACCCGCAGGTGGCCCCGGCGGCCGGCCTCGGGCTGGCCGGGCTGGGGCTGACGGGGGGTCGAGGGCTGCGGGCGGGCGGCCTCGCGGACGGCGTTGGCCAGGGCCTCGAGGTCGTCGCTGCTGCGGCGGAGCGGGCCGGCCTCGGCGGCCAGGCGGACGACCTCCCAGCCGCGGGGGGCGGTGAGGCGCTCGGCGTGCTCGGCGCACAGGTCGTAGCAGTGCGGCTCGGCGTAGGTGGCGAGCGGGCCGAGGACGGCGGTGGAGTCCGCGTAGACGTACGTCAGCGTCGCGACGGCCGGTCGGCCGCACGCGGTCCGCGAACAACGACGTACAGAGCTCACGAGGGTGGACGGTACAGCACGGACGACCGGGCCGCGAAGACCCGGTCCCCCCGAGTGGGGTGTGTCGGCGGCGCGAGGGTGGTCGAGGTGGTCCACTTCCGGGCTCCCAAGGGCTAGGCTCGGTGGTGACATGGAGAGTTCCGCACACCGATCCCCGGCAGAGCCGCCGCTACGCCGTCGCCACCGCGACCGGCACGGCCGTGGCCTGCGCGGCCCGCTGGCGCCGCCTCAGGTGCCGATCTCGCTGACCCGGTCGGAGCTGTTCGACGACTACGTCCGGGAGTCGGTGGAGCGGCTGGAGCGCCGCTGGCCGCAGCTGGCCGAGGTCGAGTTCGCCGTGCAGGAGGTGCCCTCGCCGGAGGACGGCGAGGGCGATCCGGAGAGCGTGCCGCTGGGGCGGCTGATCCCGGCCACGCAGGGCGGCAAGAGCCGGATCGTGGTGTACCGGCGGCCGGTCGAGATCCGCTTCAAGTCGCGGGACGACCGGGCCGCCCTGGTGCACGAGATCCTGATCGAGCAGGTGGCCGACCTCCTCGGGCTCTCGCCCGACGCGATCGACCCCCGTTTCGACGAAGAGTGACCAGGTAGGGGTGCGGGTCGGCCGCACCCCTGGCGCGGGTCACCGCAGCAGGACTCCCGGGTCGGCGGCGGCCTGCGGCACCTGGACGGTGCTGTGGTCGTCGCGCAGCGCCTGGATGGTGAACATCGGGACGTTGTTGGTGGTGATCGCGAGCATCCGGGCCGCCACCACCGGGCCGCCGGAGAGGGTCTCCACGGTGAGGCCGTAGCTGCCGTTCAGTCCGTTCGGCTCGGGGCTCGGCAGGCTGACGGTGGCTCCGGCCGGGATCGGGAGCTCCTTGGTGGCCGGGGTGCCGCCGTTGATGCCCGCCGAGGCGGTGATCCGGACCTTGGCGGCCTCGCCGGCGGAGGTGAGGTAGAGCGTGCCGGAGCCGCCGCCCCGGTTGTCGGCCACCGAGGCGCGCTGGCCGACCGGCGCGGAGCCGGAGACCCAGGCCACGTCGGACTTGCCGTTCTGGCTGCGGTCGATCCGCAGGCCGGCCACGATCGGGGTCTGGTGCGCCGGGTCGCTCGGGGTGAGCCGGAGTGCGCCGACCTCGCCCCGGGTGACCTGGCCCAGGTCGACCGCGCTGACCATGCCGGACTTCACGTGGATGCTCTCGTGCCCGGCCGGGGTGAACCAGCCGTTCTTGCCGGAGACCTGGATCTTGAGGTCGGCGTCGTCGTCTCCGGGCGCGGCCACCACCAGGTGGGCGTTGGTGGCGTCGGCGGGCAGACCGGGCAGCACCGCCGTGGGCGCCGGCTCGACGGAGGCGGGCAGCCAGTCGGCGCCCTTGGTGCCGTCGGTGGTGTGCAGGCCCGCGCCGACCCGGCCGTTGCGGACCACGGCGTGCACGGTGAGGTCCTTGACGCCCGGGGCGAGCGTCTTGAGCCGGATCGCCTGCGAGGTGCCGGGGGCCAGCGTGATGCCGTTGGCCGCGTCCACGTCGATCGGGCCCTTGTCGCCGTACAGCTTGAGGTCGACCACGGCGCCGGTGCTCTCGGCGTTGACCAGGCTGACGTAGTCGACCCGGTCGCCGTCGGTGCTCGCGCCGGCGAACCAGAAGCTGGTGCCGGCCGGGGTGCAGGTCAGCCCGGACATCCCGGTGCCGGCCTGGTCGGTGACGATGCTGGTCTGGCCGACCGTGAAGCCCGGGGCGTAGCCGCCGGTGGCCACGGCCGCCGTGCCCGGGGCCTGGTCGGCCCCGGCCGCCTGGCCGATGGCCGGCACGCCGGGCTTGACCAGCAGCGCGCGGGCGCCGGGCGGCACCTGGGCCGCCGGGGCGCCGCTGCCGCTCGGGGCGGGCGCGGGGTTGGCGGGCTGGGCCGGGGGCGGCGCCACGTCGGCGAGCACGGCGCTGCCGCCGGTGGCCTTGGCCCCGACCGGGCTGTAGAGCGTGTAGGCGGTGCTGCCGGTCAGGCCGTGGATCGGCTGCGGGCAGACCGCGGCCACCCGCTCGACCTGGGTGGTGGTGACGGCCCCGCCGGTGGCCGCGGCGGCCGGGGCCACCGGCGGGCGCAGCTCGGCGATGCCGAACACCACGGCCAGCACGGCCGCCGCGGCGAGCAGCGACTGGGTGGTGCGGGTGACGCCCCCGGGCAGCGTGCGGCCCCCGGCGGGCGCGGCGCCGCCGGACGCGGTGGCGTCACCGGGCTCGCCGTACCCGGCGCCGCCCTCGGCCGGGGCGCCCGAACCTGAGCGCTTGAGCTGGGGTGCCTTGAGCTTGGGCGCCTTGATGCTGGGCTTCTTCATGGGTCAGTGCCCCGTTCCGTGGTGGTGCGGGTGACCGCCGGTGCCGTACGGGTCCTCGGGGTCCTGCGTCGGGTCGTAACCGGGGGCGTAGCCCGGCTGCTGCTCGTAGCCCTGCGGCTGCTGCTCGTACGGGGACTGCTCGTACGGCTGCTGGCCGGGCACCCAGGCCTGCTGCTGGTGCTCGGGGGCCGGGTAGCCGGAGTACGGGTCGTAGTACTGGCCGGGCTGCGGGGCCTGCGCGTACGGGTCGCCGTACTGCTGCGGCTCGGCGTAGGCCTGCTGGGCGTACGGGTCGCCGTACTGCTCGGCGTACGGCTGCTCGCCGTACGGGTCGCCGTACTGCTGCTCCGCGTAGGGGGCGCCGGCCGGCTGGGGGGTCGGGTACTCGGCGTAGCCCTGGTCCGGGCCGGGGTGGCCGGGCTCGGGCTCGGTGCCGGTCTGGGCCGGCACGGCGGCGTAGACGCCGGTGGCCTCCTCGCCGGTCTCGCCCTCGCCGCGCTCGGCCATCCGGCGGGCCCGGCGGCTGCCGGGCACCGGGGCCTGGGCCTGCGCCTGGGCGGCCAGTGCGGCGGCGGCGACCACGTCCTCGGGGAGGTCGTCGTCGTTGTGGTTGCGCCGGCCGGGCAGGGCAAGCACCAGCACGGTGAGGCCGAGCAGCAGTTGGGCGGCGATCCACCCGCTGTGCAGCAGGTCGGTGCTGCGGGTGACCTCCAGCTTGCCGCCGCCGGCCGGCAGGGCGAAGCCCTGGGCCCAGCCGTCCACCGGGTCGGTGGCCGTCAGCGGGGTGCCGTCCAGGGTGGCCTGCCAGGAGCTGTCCGCGCTCTCGGCCAGCCGCAGCACCCGGCCGGCCGGGCCGGCCGGGATGTCCACGTAGATGTCGTGCGCCCCGGCGGCCACCGGCACCGGCTGGCCCTTGCCGCCGGTGATCACGGCCCGGGCGACGGGGGCGCCGCTGACCTGCCAGAGGGCGGCGCCGCCCTCCTGGTTGAGCTTGGTGAGGCCCGGGGTGGTGTCGAGCACGTCCCGCACCTTGGCGATCATCGGGTCCTTGACCTCGACGTAGCCCACGCCGTACCCGGCCAGCGCCTTGGCCTGCTCGCCGCCGGAGCCCGCGAGCAGCCCGCCGACCAGCTTGGTCAGCCCGGCCTGGGCCGGGTCGGAGCTGTCCACGGTGCCCTCGGCCTGGCCGAGCGTCAGACCGGCGCCCCGGACCAGGGCGAAGCGCACGTCGGTGGCGCCGGCGTCGCCGGTGAGCACCAGGGTGCGGGGGCGGGAGACGGTGTCGGCCTCGGCGGCGACGAAGGCGGGCACCTGGGCCTCGGTGGAGCGGCCCAGCGGGCCGGCCGCCCCGGTGACGGCCCACCAGACGGCGGTGCCGAACGGGGCCAGCACGGCCCCGGCCACGATCACGGCGGCCACCGGCTGGCGCCAGCCGAAGGAGATCCCGGCGACGCGGGCGTTGGCGCCGTCGGCGCCGATCGCCGCGGCAGCGAGCAGCGCGACACCGGCCAGCAGGGTGGCCGGGCCGGCCCAGGCGGGCTCGGCCGGGCCGCCGGAGGCGGGGGTGACGGCGGTGCCGGCCACGGCCACCGCGAAGAGCAGGCCGGCCCCGGCGGCGCCCCAGGCGGCGAGCACCGCGCGGCGGCGGTCGGCGCGCAGCAGCGCGGCGAGCGCGGCCAGCACCACGCCGGCGGAGAGCCAGACCGGCGGCACCCCGGCGCCGCCGGGGTTGACCAGCACCAGGCCGGCGGCGGTGGCGGGCGAGCCGGTCAGGCCGGGCAGCCCGGCCTCCAGCAGCAGTCGGGAGGGGTGGGAGAGCACGCCCAGCGACCAGGGGGCGAGCACCAGCACGGGCACCCCGAGGATCACCAGCACGCGCAGGCCGAGCAGCCGGACGGCCTCGGCGCCGGAGCCGAAGGCCCCGCCACGCAGCACCGCGTGGGCCAGCGCGGCCAGCGAGAGCGGCACCGCGATGGCCCAGGTGAGCGGCACGAACGCGGTACAGACGGTGAGCATCAGCACGGTCATCCAGGTGGACCGCCAGCCGGGGCGGCCGCCCCGGGCGGCGGTCTCGGCGCGGATGCCGAGGCCGGCGGTGACCGCGGCGGCGCGGGCCAGCGGCGGCAGCAGCACGGCCAGCACCAGGGTGCCGATCCGGCCCTGGGCGAGCGCGCCGGCGGTGGCGGGCAGCAGCGCGTACGCGGCGCTGGCCCAGGCGCGGACCAGCTTGGACTCGATCAGCGGCCGGGAGACCAGGTAGGCGCTGACGGCCGCGAGCGGCACGGCGAGCACCACCAGCAGGGTGACGGCGAGGTCGGCGTGGCCGAGCAGCACGCTGGAGAGCACGGCGAGCACGGCCAGGTACGGCGGGGAGCCGGCGGTGGAGCCGGTGCCGACGGGGTGCCAGCCCTCGGCGTACATCCGCCAGAGGCCGGAGGCGCCCTCGGAGGCGGGCAGCAGCGCGCCGCCGAGCAGGTCGCCGCTACCGAGCAGGCCGCGGCAGGCGAACAGGGCGAAGACCAGCAGGGCGGTGAAGAGCAGCGGGGCCGGGCGCCGGGCGAGCTTCTTGAGCAGTGCGAACTGCTCGATCACCAGGTCGTCGGCGTCCTCGTCGCCGGGGCCGGACTCGGCGGTGCCGTGCCGGCCGGCGCCGGATTCGTCGCCCCCGCCGCCGATGCCGAGGGAGCTGACGGCCTGTTCGACCGCGAGCCGGGCGGTGGCGCCGGGGGCGGGGAAGAGCGAGCGGTCGTCGAGCGGGTCGCCGCTGCGGGTGCGGGCCCGGCGCTTGCGGGCGGCCAGGATCCGGGGCAGCCGGACGAGTTCGTGGCCGAGGCCGGCCAGCTCGTCGAAGGCCCGGCGCGGGTCCTTGCCGACCAGGTCGGCGATCACCCGGAAGACGGTGCCGAACACCAGCCGGAGCAGGACGTAGGGGAAGAGCGAGCCCTTGGAGTTGGCGAGCAGGGTGAAGACGGCGCCGGCCTTGTCCACCCGGTGCGGGTGCGTGGTGCCGGTGTCGATCGAGCGGCGCTCGCGGCTGGCCGCCTCGGCGTGCCGGAGCACGGCGTCGGGGGCGACCACCACGCGGTGGCCGGCGGCGTTGACCCGCCAGCAGAAGTCGGTGTCGTCGCGCATCAGCGGGAGCGCCTGGTCGAAGCCGCCGAGCTCCTCGAACACGTCCCGGCGCACCAGCATGCCCGCGGTGGAGACGGCGAGCACCGGCCGCACCTGGTCGTGCTGGCCCTGGTCCTGCTCGCGGCGGTCCAGACCCGTCCAGCGCCGGCCGGAGCGGGCGATCGTCACGCCGACCTCGAGGAGCTGGCGGCGGTCGTACCAGCTGCGCAGCTTGGGGCCGATCACGGCGGCGCTCGGGGTGGTGTCGGCCACCTGGAGCAGCCGGCGCAGCGCGTCGGTCTGCGGTTCGCAGTCGTCGTGCAGCAGCCAGAGCCACTCGACCGGCCGGGTCTCGCGCGGGCCGCTGCGGCCGAGTTCGTCCTCGGCGCCGAGCGGGTCGCCGAAGTCGTCCCAGCCGCCGGTGACCGGGTCGTAGCCCGAGGGGTCCAGGCTGTACGGGAGGTCCTCGGGCCGCAGCGGGGGGGCGCTTTGCACGGCCTGGCCCACCGCGTTGCCGAAGCCGGCCCGGCGGCCGAGCACCAGCGGGCCGCTCTCCGGCAACCAGTCGCCGAGGGTGTCCCGGAGCAGCTGGGGGGAGGTGTCGGTGGAGCCGGTGTCGACGGCGAGGATGCGCTGCACCTGGCGGTCCTGGCCGAGCAGGCCGGCCAGGGCCTGCGGCAGCCAGCGGGCGCCGTCGTGGGAGACGATCACCGCGGTGACCAGGTGGCGCGGGTAGGCGGGAGGCCTGGCGGCGGCGAAGCCGCTCTGGTGGCTGTGGACAGTCATCGAGTGCGCAGGCCCCAGTGTTCGGTGGATGCAGCTTCCGGCGGCCGAGGTGCGGTGCCGCATCGGGGGATGCGATCGGGCATCTGGCTGGCGCACCACACTAACGGCTCCCGGTGCGGCCGTTGCCCTCGGGCCGCTGCGTGCAGCGGCGGATCCGGGCCCGGGCGGGAGTGGATCGTGCGCGCGGAATATGTCGGAATGGTGCCGGGAATGCGAAAGCGCCCCACCATTCCTCATGGTGAGGCGCTGAAGTGCGCGGGCCGGAGCCCGGAGTGCGGCCGGTGCGCTGTCCGTACGGACGACGCTCAGACGGCGCTCTTCTTGAGCCGACGACGCTCGCGCTCGGAGAGACCGCCCCAGATACCGAAGCGCTCGTCGTTGGCGAGGGCGTACTCGAGGCACTCGGAACGGACCTCACAGGCGAGGCAGACCTTCTTGGCCTCGCGGGTGGAGCCGCCCTTCTCGGGGAAGAAGGACTCCGGGTCGGTCTGGGCGCACAGCGCGCGCTCCTGCCAACCGAGCTCTTCCTCTTCCTCCTCGATGCCCTCACCGATCAACAGCTCAAAGAGCTCGCTCATTTGGCGCGCCTCCTCTGCCCCTTGTGGCGTCCCCGTGGTGTTGCCGTTGCCTGGAGCGGCGGAACGACACGAGTGAAATTACATGTGCGTCACTCTGGCCCAGTCAAGCCGAGCTCTGGTATTGGGCCGAGGATTCACTCCCCGGCACCAAGGCGCTACGATAAGTGTACATATCCGGACATTCGGAACTTCCCGCATCTTCAGCCCGAATCGGACGCAATCGCCCACAAACACCCACCGGCTGACTAGCAGTCAACACGGGTCACCGCCGGCCTGACCACCCCCCGAACGGGGGGACGCGGTGGAGCGGTGGCCCGGTTGCCGGGTCCTTGGGCTGCCTTCCCGGCGATTTTCGCATCGAAACCTAGAGGGTGATTTATCACCCCATCAGGTAGTTCCGGTGTGATCTGCCCCGAATGTCCGGAACGACGCTTGACACCGCACACCCTGTTGCGCTCTGCTTGGTGCTATGTCAGAGTTCGCCACCCACCGGAGCCGCCAGGCCGTGCTCCGTCGTGCCGCGAGCTCGCTCTGTTGTCGCCTCTGTTCCAGCTGTACCTAGGCGCTCGCGTCCCACCGCGCGCCGCCCGCAGCAGACAGAGGCCGCCCGCGAGACAGTCCCCCCTTCCGCGGTCACCGGCTGACCCCTTCCGCACCAGCCGCCCGAGGACTCCTTCCATGCGACTGCCCCGCATCCGCCGCCGTAACCGCGACCGCGCCCGCCAGGCCCGTGCCCTGGCCACCGAGCTCCGGGTCGCCGAGCTCCAGGTCACCGAGCTCACGGTCACCGCCGCCCCGGGCTGGGGCGACGGCCTGAGCGACATCAGCATCGCCGGTGACCCGCTGGCCTTCCCGCACCTGGCCCGCACCGACCTGCCCGCCCACCCGACCACCGTCGCCGGGTACGCCCGGCTGGTCCGCGAGATCGCCGCCGACACCGAGCGGTGGGCCCCGCTGGTCCGCTACGACGCCCTGACCCGCTGGTACGCCCGGCTGGAGACCGGCCCCGGCTACGAGGTCTGGCTGCTCAGCTGGCTGCCCGGCCAGAGCAGCGGCTTCCACGACCACGGCCCGGCGGCCGGCGTGATGACCGTCGTCCAGGGCGAGCTGGTCGAGCGCTCGCTGACCGAGGCCGGCGAGGGCGTGCGGACGCTGCGGCCCGGCGCACAGCGGGTCTTCTCCACCGGGTACCTGCACGAGGTGGTCAACCCCGCGCTGGAGCCCGCCGTCTCGATCCACCTCTACTCCCCCGGCCTGGTCGAGATGAACCAGTACGGCGCGCAGGCCGCAGGTTCGCAGGTCGCAGGTTCGCAGACCACCGATGCGCACGCCGAGGGCGTCGGCGAGCCCCGGGTCTGATCCGGCGTCACCGGCCCGCCTGGCAGGATGGGCGCCATGCGCATCGTGGCACTGGCAGGCGGGATCGGTGGGGCGCGTTTCCTGCGCGGCCTCAAGGACGTGATCACGCCGGACGACGAGATCACCGTCATCGGCAACACCGGCGACGACATCCACCTCTACGGGCTCAAGGTCTGCCCCGACCTCGACACCCTGATGTACACCCTCGGCGGTGGCATCCACGAGGAACAGGGCTGGGGCCGGGCCGAGGAGACCTGGTCGATCAAGGCCGAGATGAAGGCGTACGGGGTCGGCCCCGAGTGGTTCGGCCTCGGCGACAAGGACTTCGCCACCCACATCGTCCGCACCCAGATGCTGGCCGCCGGCTACCCGCTGAGCGCCGTCACCGAGGCGCTCTGCGACCGCTGGCAGCCCGGCGTCCGGCTGCTGCCGATGACCGACGACCGCGTCGAGACGCACGTGCGGATCACCGAGCAGGGCGCCCTGCGGGTCGTCCACTTCCAGGAGTACTGGGTCAAGCTGCACGCCGCCGTGGACGCCGAGGCGATCATCCCGGTCGGCGCCGAGACCGCCAAGCCCGCACCCGGCGTGCTGGAGGCCATCGCGGCGGCCGACGTGATCCTGCTGCCGCCGTCCAACCCGGTGGTCTCGATCGGCACCGTGCTCGCCGTCCCGGGCATCCGGGCCGCCGTGGCCGCCGCCCCGGCCCCGGTGGTCGGGCTCTCCCCGATCGTCGGCGGCGCCCCCGTGCGCGGCATGGCCGACAAGGTGCTGGCCGCCGTCGGTGTCGAGGCCACCGCGGCGGCCGTCGCGCTGCACTACGGCGCGGAGCTGCTGGACGGCTGGCTGGTGGACACCGCCGACGCGGCCGCCGTCGAGCCGGTCACCGCCGCCGGGATCACCTGCCGGGCCGTCCCGCTGCTGATGACCGACGCCGAGGCCACTGCGGCGATGGCGCGGGCCGCGTTGGAGCTCGCCGAGCAGGAGCGGGGCGCCCGGTGAGAGGGGCTGCTGGGTCGGCGGCCGGGGCTGACGGTGTGGTGGCCAGGGCCGACGGTGTGGGGGCTGGTCGGGGTTGCGCGGAGCTGACCGGGCTTCAGGTGGTGCCGGTGCTCGGGCTGCCGGAGGTGGTGGCCGGGGACGATCTGGCCGAGCTGATCGCCAAGGCCGACGAGTACCGCGACGGTGACGTCCTGCTCGTCACCTCGAAGATCCTGAGCAAGGCCGAGGGCCGGCTGGTGCAGGCCGAGGACCGCGAGGCCGCGATCGACGCCGAGGCCGTGCGGGTGGTGGCCCGGCGCGGGCGGACCCGGATCGTGGAGAACCGGAACGGCCTGGTGATGGCCGCCGCCGGGGTCGACGCCTCCAACACCCCGCCCGGCACCGTGCTGCTGCTGCCCGAGGACCCGGACGCCTCGGCCCGCGCGCTGCGCGCCGGGCTGCAGCGGCTGACCGGCCGTCGGCTCGCCGTGGTGGTCACCGACACCTTCGGCCGCCCCTGGCGCAACGGCCTGACCGACGTGGCGATCGGCGCCGCCGGCCTGCGGGTGCTCGACGACCACCGGGGCCGCCGGGACAGCCACGGCAACGAGCTGGTGCTCACCGTCACCGCCACCGCCGACGAACTGGCCGCCGCCGGCGACCTGGTGAAGGGCAAGGCCACCGGCACGCCCGTCGCCGTGGTCCGGGGCCTGGCCGGCGCCGTCACCGAGGAGGACGGCCCGGGCGCCGCCGCCCTGGTACGGCCCTCGGCCGACGACCTGTTCCGTCTCGGCACCTCCGAGGCCGTCCGGGAGGCCGTCACCCTGCGGCGCACCGTCCGCTCCTTCACCCCCGAGCCGGTCGACCCGGGCGCCGTCCGGCGCGCCGTGGCGGCCGCCGTCACCGCGCCCGCCCCGCACCACACCACGCCCTGGCGGTTCGTGCTGGTGGAGTCCGCGGAGGTGCGGACCCGGCTGCTCGACGCGATGCTCGACGCCTGGCGGCGCGACCTCGCCGAGCTGGACGGTTGGGACGAAGCCAAGATCGCCCGCCGCACCGCCCGGGGCGAGGTGCTGCGCGGAGCGCCGTACCTGGTGGTGCCCTGCCTGGTGATGGACGGCTCGCACACCTACCCCGACGCCCGGCGGGCCGCCGCCGAGCGCGAGATGTTCGTGGTGGCAGCCGGGGCCGGCGTGCAGAACCTGCTGGTCGCGCTGGCCGGGGAGGGCTACGGCTCGGCCTGGGTCTCCTCGACGATGTTCTGCCGCGACACCGTGCGGGCCGCACTCGACCTCCCGGCCGGGTGGGACCCGATGGGCGCGGTCGCCGTGGGGCGGCCGGCCGAACCGGCTGCGGCGCGGGCGCCGCGTGGGGTCGAGGCCTTCATCGAGGTGCGGTGACGGGTGACGGGTGACGGGTGACGGGTGACGGGTGGCAGGTGACAGCTGACGGGTGGCAGGTGACGGGTGGCAGGTGACGGCTGACGCTCGGCAGATGACAGCTGACAGATAACGGATGGCTGTCAGCCGATGACAGGTGACGGATTACGGGTGGCGGGCGACGGGTGACGGGTGGTGCGGCCGTGACTGCAGATCTGACGGGGGCGGCCGTGCGGCGGTGGCGGCCGGGGTATCCGTTGGACCTGGCCCGGACGCTGCTGCCGCTGCGGCGCGGGCCGGGTGATCCCTCGTACCGGAGGGCCGGGGACGGTTCGCTCTGGCGTGCCTCGCGGACGCCGGCCGGGGTGGGCACCCTGCGGTTGCGGATGGTCGACGGTGAGGTGGAGGCCGCCGCCTGGGGCCCCGGTGCGGAGTGGCTGCTCGAACGGGTGCCGCAGTGGCTCGGGGCCGCCGACGAGCCCGAGGCACTGGTGCTGCCGCCCGGGCCGCTCCGCGAGGCGCAGCGGAGTTTCGCCGACGTACGGCTGCCCCGGACTGGGCTGGTGCTCGAATCGCTGGTGCCCGCGATCCTGGAGCAGAAGGTCACCACGGCGGAGGCGTACCGCTCCTACCGGGAGCTGCTGCTCCGCTTCGGCACCGTCGCGCCGGGGCCGGAGGCGGCGGCGGGCCTGCGGGTCGCGCTCTCCGCGCGGGAGTGGGCCCTGCTGCCGAGTTGGGAGTGGCACCGAGCCGGGGTCGACCCCAAGCGTTCGGCCACCGTGGTCCGGGCCGCCCGGCTGGCCGCGCGGCTGGAGGAGGCGTCGGGTTTCGACCACGAGGCGGCCTTCGCCCGGCTGACCGCCGTGCCCGGGATCGGGATCTGGACCGCGGCCGAGACCCTGCAGCGCAGCAACGGCGACGCCGACGCCGTGTCGGTGGGTGACTTCCACCTGCCCAACCTGGTCGGCTGGGCCCTCGCCGGGCGGGTCCGGAGCGACGACGCCCAGATGATGGAGCTGCTGGAGCCGTACCGGCCGCACCGCTACCGCGTCTGCCGCCTACTGGCGCTGGCCGGGGCACATGCCCCGCGGTTCGGCGCCCGGCTCGCTCCGAATGATCACCGTGGGCGCTAGGACGTACCCCTCCAGGGGCGCGGGGAACGGCGCGGCCGACCATGCACCACCTGCTGTCTTACTCACATGCCCGGTTGCACTGTCCGTTGCTGGTGCAACTGACTATCGGCGCGAGATGACACGGAGGCTTCTTCCGATTTCGCGCAGTTCCCCGCGCCCCTGGTGGCGACCCTCGCAGTCCCCCGCGCCCCCGGTGGTGCAAGGTCACCAAATAGGCCGCACCGGGCCGGCGGGGGCGATCCGGGTCAGGTCCGAGACCAGGGCTCCGAACCGCTCCTCCCCCAGTGCCTCTCGCCAGGGCGCCACCGCCTCGCGCGCGGGCACGCGCGCACTTCCGGGGGTTGACCATGCCGTTCATCCGCGCCCACGAGGCCACCGTGTACGAGATCCACGGAGCCACCTTCACCTCCTACGCCCGACCCGCCGGCGGCAGCCGCAGCCTCGCGGCCTGGCGCGGCGAGCTGCCGCCCAGGCTGGTCGCCCCGGCGCACACGGTCAGCCACGAGGAGGTGTTCTACGTGCTCTCCGGCCGCCCGCGCCTGACCATCGACGGCGAGTGCGCCGATCTCGTCGCCGGAGATGCGGCAGTGGCGCCGGCGGGCTCCACCCTCTCGGTCGAGAACCCGCTGGACGAGCCGGCCCGGCTCTGGGTCACCACCGAGATCGGCCTCAGCGCCACCCTGGCCGACGGCACCGTGCTCACTCCGCCGTGGGCCAACCACCCGAGCGGGGCTCAGCCCCGGAGCGCGGGCAGCGCCGCGTAGAGGACGTCACCGGGGCACTCGGTGTTGAAAGCGTCGCGGTGGCCGGAGATCGCGTTGAAGGAGACGGCCGTGCCCTTCTTGTAGCGGCTGCCGTCGGAGGCGGAGGTGAGGGTGGCGGTGCCGGAGGGCGGCTGGTGGGCGAAGGCGAGTTTCCAGGCGGCGGTGCGGGCGAGGGCGTCGGCCTGGGGTTGGGGGACGGGGGCGGAGACGTAGGTGCCGAGGGCGGCGATGCCGGCGGAGTCGGTGTTGAAGCCGAGGGTGTGGGCGCCCAGGACGGGCTTGTCGATGCCGCCGGCGCGGCCCTCGTAGACGGTGCCGCAGCGGTCGACCAGGAAGTTGTAGCCGATGTCGCGCCAGCCGTTGGTCTTGACGTGGTACTGGTAGATCGCCCTGATCAGGGCGGGTGCGTCCGAGCAGGCGTAGTCGTTGCCGGTGTCGGTGTGGTGGATGAAGACGACCCGGACGGGGCCGGTGTAGCCGAGCTCGGGTTCGCGGAGGGATTCGTCGGCGCCCCAGCCCGCGCGGGTGACGATGCCCTGTTCGGTGGTGGAGCGGTGGGACGGGGAGCGGCCGGGGTCGACCAGTTCGGCGCGGAGGCCGGCCGGGCGGGGGCCGAGGACCCGCAGGGCCACGCCGTCACTGGGGCCGACCCAGAGCGGGGCGGTGCTGCCGCGACCGCGGGGGCCGTCGGGGCGGTCCTCCGAGTCGAGCTGCAGCGGGCGCCAGGCGCTCCAGTGGCCGGTGGCGGTGGAGCGGGTGCGGACCTCCACGCCGGCGGGGGCCTGGGCCGGGTCGTCCCAGCTGACGCCGATCAGGGCGAAGGGCGTGGTGTCACTGGGCGTCAACTCCCGGGCCTCCGCGGCCAGCGGGAGGGTGCGGACGCCGCTGGCGAGGGCAGGGTGGGCGGTGGCGGGCGGGGCGGCGAGGGCCGCGCAGACGGCCAGCGCGGCGCCGGGGGCGGCGTACCGGGAGAGGCGCATAGTTGTGATGATGCGACCGGAGCGGAGCTGACGCCACGCCAGTTCGCCAGCCGTGCCCTCCCCTCCCGGGGTGGCCGTCGGAGGTCGTAGGCTGGGGTGCACCATGACTGCGCCTTTCGCTGCCGACGCCCGCACCCCCGCCGAGCTGCTGCACGCATACCTGCGCGCGGGGGCCTCCGACGCGGACCCCTCCCGTCCCCTCGTGACCTTCTACGACGACGCGACCGGCGAGAGAGTCGAGCTCTCCGCCAAGACCTTCGACAACTGGGTGGCCAAGACCGCCAATCTGCTCCAGGACGAACTCAACGCCGGGCCGGAGGACCGCGCCGCGCTGCTGCTGCCCGCGCACTGGCAGAGCGCGGTCTGGCTGCTGGCCTGCTGGTCGGTCGGCGTCACGGCGGTGCCCTGGGGCGACCCGGCCGACGCCGACCTGGTGGTCAGCGGGCCGGACGGCCTGGAGGCCGCCCAGGCCTGTTCCGGCGAACGGGTGGCGCTGGCGCTCCGTCCGCTGGGCGGGCGCTTCCCGCAGCGGCCCGAGGGCTTCCTCGACTACGCGGCCGAAGTGCCCGGCCAGGGCGACCGGTTCGCGCCGTACTCCCCCGTGCACCCCGACGCCGCCGCCCTGGAGACCCAGGTCGACGGCCTGCCGCTGAAGCTGACGGGCCGCCAGACGGTGGAGTTCGCCCGCGAGGGCGCGCAGCGGCTCGGGCTGACCACCGGCAGCCGGGTGCTCTCCACCCTCGGCTACCAGGACTGGTCGGGGCTGGAGGCCGGGCTGCTCGCGCCGCTGGCCGCCGGCGCCTCGGTGGTGCTCTGCCGCAACTCCGAGGGCCTGACCGAGGAGCAGTGGGAGAAGCGGCTCGAATCCGAACGGGTGACTCTCCGGCTGAGCTGACCGCGCCCGGGGCCCGGCCGGGGTAATGATCACCGCCATGGCCGCCGACGAAGAACCCCCGTACGAAAGAGCCCCGTACGGAGCAGACCAGAGCGAGCGCCCCCCGGCCCCACCAGGCGGGGGGCGCCGCCGCTTCCGGTTCGGCCGCCGGTTCCTGCTGATCGGCTCCGGGGTGCTCGCCTTCCTGCTGATCGCCGCGGGCGGGCTGCTCTGGTACGGCTACCAGAAGCTGGACGGCAACATCGGCCGGGACACCCGCACCGGCGAGCTGCTGCGGCAGCAGGAGTCGGAGCGGCCGAGCCGCAGCGCGGCGGCCGGCAGCGCGCAGAACATCCTGCTGATCGGCAGCGACGACCGCAGCGGGGCCAACGCCGCGTACGGCGCGGCGGGCGGGCAGCGCTCGGACACCACGATCCTCTTGCACCTGGCGGCCGACCGGCGGCACGCGACGGCGGTGAGCATCCCGCGCGACCTGATGGTCACGGTGCCGCCCTGCCGGCTGCCGGACGGCACCCGCTCGGGCACCCGGTTCATCCAGTTCAACTGGGCCTTCGAACTCGGCGGCGCGGCCTGCGCCATCCGGGCGGTGGAGAAGATGAGCGGGATCCGGGTGGACCACCACCTGATCCTCGACTTCACCGGCTTCAAGAAGATGGTCGAGGCGGTGGACGGGGTCGAGGTCTGCGTGCCGCACGCGATCCACGACAAGGACGCCCAGCTCGACCTGCCCGCCGGGCGGCAGACCCTGAACGGCGAGCAGGCGCTCGGCTACGTGCGGGCCCGCGAGACGCTCGGGGACGGCAGCGACACCCAGCGGATGGGCCGGCAGCAGCTGTTCCTCGCCTCGCTGATCCGCAAGGTGCAGTCGCAGGGGGTGCTGCTCGATCCGACCAAGCTCTGGCCGCTGCTCTCCGCCGCGACCTCGGCGATCACCGCCGACGAGGGGCTGAGCCACCTGAGCGCCCTCTACGACCTGGCCCAGGACCTGCGCTCGACCGACCCGGAGTCGATCGTCTTCCTGACCGCCCCGCGCCGCCCGTACCCGAGCGACTGGAACCGCGACGAGCTGGTGCAGCCCCAGGCCGACCAGCTCTTCGCCGCGCTGCGGGCCGACCGGGTGGTGGAGGTGCGGCCGTACCAGTCGGCCTCCCCCACCCCCACCCCGGCGCCGGCGCCGAGCCCGGTGGACGACCCGAGCGGCGACCCGAGCAGCGGACCGACACCCGATGGTGGGTCCCCGTCAGCCTCGGTCACCGCCCTCCCCGAAACGAGTCCGACCCTGGAGGGGCAGCGGGCGACGCAGGAGGTCTGCCCGATGCACTGAGCCGCATCCCGCGCCGGTTTGCCCGGTTCTGTCAGGGATCGTCTCCGTGGGGGTGATCACACCGTGCCCGAACCATCTCGACCGCTCGTCTAGGGTGTCCGGGTGAACAGCCGACAGGCCCTCAAGTGGGCCGCCGGGGGCACCGCCCTGCTGCTCGCCGTCGGGTGCGGCGGCGCGTACTACGCCTACCAGCACTTCAACCGGAACATCTCCGCCGTCGAGGTGCACCTCGGCGATGCCGCCGAGCGCCCCCAGGCCGCCACCGACGCGCTCAACGTGCTGGTGATCGGCACCGACAGCCGCGAGGGGCTCGGCCGCGCGTACGGCGACGAGGGCAGCACCGGGCACGCCGACACCACCCTGCTGTTCCACGTGGCCAAGGACCGGGGCAGCGCCACGGTGCTCAGCATCCCCCGCGACCTGATGGTGCCCATCCCCGAGTGCCGGGCCGGCGCGCGGACCATCCCCGGCGAGGTCCGGGCCATGTTCAACAGCAGCCTCGGCGAGGCCGGCCGCGACGCGGGCTGCACCTGGAAGACGGTCGAGAAGCTCACCGGCGTCCGGGTGGACCACTTCCTGATGGTCAACTTCCAGGCCGTGAAGTCGCTCTCCACCGCCGTGGGCGGGGTGGAGGTCTGCGCGGGCAAGGACATCGACGACCCGGGCTCGCACCTGGTGATGCGCAAGGGCCGGCACCTGGTGCAGGGCGAGGAGGCACTGGCCTTCGTCCGCACCCGGCACGCCGTCGGCTACGGCGGGGACCTCACCCGCATCCCGCTGCAGCAGCAGTTTCTCGGCTCGATGATCCGCAAGGTGAAGAGCACCGACACCCTGACCAGCCCGACCCGGCTCTGGCAGCTCGCGGACGCCGCGACCAAGGCGCTCACCGTGGACTCGGCGATCGGCAGCGTGGACCGGCTCAAGGACCTGGCCCTGGACCTGGGCCGGGTCGACCCCAAGGGCATCACCTTCACCACCGTGCCGGTGCTCGACGACCCGCGGAACCAGGACCACCTGGTGCTGCGCCAGCCGGACGCCGGGCAGCTCTTCGCGATGATCGCCACCGACCGACCGCTGACGGCGGCCCCGGCCGCCGCGCCCGCCCCGACCACCCCGGCTTCCCCGGCTTCCCCGACGGAGGCCCCCGCCTCCCCGGCAGTCGACCCCGGCTCCGTCGCGGTCACCGTCCGTAACGGGACGGGGATCGGCGGGCAGGCCGGGAAGGCCGTCGCCACCCTCCGGGGCAAGGGCTACGACCGGGCGACCGTCGGGTCGGACGCCGAACCGGCCGCCACCGGCACCGTCTCCTACCCGAGTGGGCACGGCGCGGAGGCGGCGGCCCTCGCGGCGGCCCTCGGCCTGCCGCCCGATGCGGCCCGGGAGGGCGGCGGGGACACCCTGGTGGTGGTGCTCGGCCGGGATTCCGGCGGTACGGTGGCGAGTTCCGCCGTACCGACCGCCGCACCGACGGGAGTGCCGGCCGACCTGCAACGGCTCCAGGCGGACGACGAAGCGGCCTGCGCGAAGTAGCGGCGACCCGGCCAAGTATCCGGCCGCCACCAGCTCTTGACCGGCCCGGCGGCCACCCCCGTCAGGTCGACAGCCGGCCATCCCACGGCCACACCAGTGTCAAACCCTTGCCCCCAAACAGTTCTGATTATGTAACAAATTCTGGTACTCACCGTGATGTCAGGTAGGTTCCGGTAGCAGCGGCCGACGGGGGCCCGATCACGAGAGGCGGCGGAACCGCGATGTCCAACAGCGTCGATTCGATATCCGACGACCAGTCCTCGACCGGCTCCCAGCCGCTCCCCGGCGGCCGCGCGGCGGCCCGCCAGCAGGCCAAGAAGGGCAGCCGCCGCAAGCAGAAGACCGGCTGGAAGCGCTGGGCCAAGCCGGTGGGCATCGGGGTCGCGCTCACCATGGTGGCCGGCTGCGGCGCCGCGTACTTCTACTACCAGCACCTCAACGGCAACATCCAGGCCGGGACGAACAACCTGAGCGACGCGCACGGCGTGAAGACCGCGCCGAACGCCGCCGGGCAGACCCCGATCAACATCCTGATGATCGGCACCGACAGCCGGGGCTCGGCCGCCAACGTCGCCCTCGGCGGCGCGGCCGACGACTCCGGCCGCCCCGGCCTGGCCGACGTCCAGATGCTGCTGCACATATCCGCCGACCGCAGCAACGCCTCGATGATCAGCATCCCCCGCGACACCATGGTCGACATGCCGGCCTGCCACAGCGAGGACGGCAAGCAGCAGTACCCCGCCCAGAAGCGCGTCCAGATCAACGAGGCGCTGGCCCGGGGCGGCCCGGGCTGCGTGGTCGGCACCTGGATCTCGGTCACCGGCCTGGAGATCGACCACTACATGATGGTCGACTTCGCGGGCGTGGTGAACATGGCCGACGCGGTCGGCGGCGTGCCGGTCTGCGTGGACCGCAACATGTACGACCGCCAGATCCCCGGGATCGGCGGCACCGGCCTCAAGCTGCCCAAGGGCACCACCTCGGTCAAGGGCGAGGAAGCCCTCCAGTGGCTCCGGATGCGCGACGCCTGGGGCTCCGACCTCGGCCGCACCCAGGCCCAGCACATGTACCTCAGCTCACTGATGCGCGAACTCAAGAAGAGCGGCTCGCTGAGCGACCCGGGCAAGCTGATGTCGCTGGCCGAGGCGGCCACCAAGTCGATCAGCGTGGACAAGCCGATCGCCGACATCAAGAAGCTCTACGACCTCGGCAACGACATCAAGGCGGTGCCCGCCGAGCGGACCACCACCCTGACCGTCCCGGTCCTGGCGGACCCCAAGGACAAGAACCGCCTGATCTTCCAGCAGCCCGACACCCAGGACATCTGGAAGCGGCTGATCGCCGACTCCCCGCTGGACTCCAAGGGCACCCCCTCCTCCGGGGCCTCCCCCTCCAGCGGCACCACGGCCGCCGCCGCACCGATCCGCGAGCTGGCCAAGGAGGCCATCGCGGTCACCGTGCAGAACGGCACCACCACCCAGGGCCGGGCCGCCGAGGTCAAGGGCGCCCTGGTCTCGGCCGGCTTCGCCAAGGCCGTCGCCGCCCCCGGCGGTGGGGCCCACACCTCCACCGTCCTCACCTACGGCAGCGGCCAGCAGGCCGACGCCCAGGCGGTGGCCGCCGCCCTCGGCCTGCCCGGCAGCGCCCTCAAGCAGGGCACCGCCAAGGGCATCACCGTGATCATCGGCGCCGACTGGCCGAGCGGCACCACCTTCCCCGCCGCAGCCGGCTCCGCCGGTTCCAGCGCCCCCTCGGCCCCCGCGCCCTCCGGTGCCCCGAAGTCGGCGGGCGACCTCGACACGGCCGACAACGACAAGAGCTGCATGCACGTCAACCCGCAGGGCGGCCGCTACACCTGGTGATTCTCAGGGGCGCGGGGAACCCACCAGGGGCGCGGGGAACTGCGCGAGAGCGGAGGAAGCGGAGTCGCCATCTCGCACGCGTAGCCAGTTGCACCAGCAACGGACAGTGCAACCGGGCATGCATGTAAAGCAACAGATGGTGCACGGCTGGCCGCGCCGTTCCCCGCGCCCCTGGGTAGTGCAACTCAGTCAGCGAAGGAAAGGCGCCCGTCCGTCTCGACGTACTCCTCGCCGGTACGCGGGCAGCGCCAGCGCCCTTCACCCGCCGGCTCCAGTGGCTCGCCCGCGCGGCCGACCCACTTGATCCGGCGGGCCGGCACCCCGGCCACCAGGGCGAAGTCGGGGACGTCCCGGTGCACCACGGCCCCCGCCGCGACCAGCGCCCAGCGGCCGACGGTCACGCCGGCCACCAGCACGGCCCGCCCGCCGATCGAGCAGCCCTCGCGCAGGGTCACGCCCTTGGCGTGCCAGTCGTCGCCGCGCTTGAGCTTGCCGTCCACGTCCACCGAGCGCGGGTACATGTCGTTGGTCAGCACCGCCGCCGGGCCGACGAACACGCCGTCCTCCAGCACGGCCGGCTCGTACACCAGCGCGTGGTTCTGCAGCTTCACCCGGTCGCCGATCCGCACCCCCGGGCCGACGTACGCGCCGCGCCCGATGATGCACTCGGCCCCGATCTCGGCCTCCTCCCGCACCTGCGCGAGGTGCCAGACCGTGCTGTCCGGGCCGATCACCGCCCGCTCGTCCACGTCCGCCGTCTCGGCGATCCGTACCCGGTCCCGGAGGTCACCCCGGGCCGCCCCACCCTCAGTGTTCGTCATGGCGCCGAACATAGCGGCGAAAGGCCGACTCCCGAGGGGGAATCGGCCTTGTCGTCGGTACGGCTCCCAGCGGTTACTTGGCCTCGGCCGCCGCGGCCGTCCGCTTGCCCGGGGTACTCGCGATGACCTTGCGGGCCAGCTTGCGGGGGGAGGTGAGGAAGCCGAAGCCCCAGCTCAGGTGCATGGTGGCCAGGGCCACCGGCAGCTGCGGCCAGGCCTTGGCGGAGAGGCTGCGGCCCTCGACCACCGAACCGCCGATGATGCCGAGCAGGTAGCCGCCGGGCAGCACGAAGAAGGCGGGGTGCACGGCGGCGCCGAGCACCAGGCCGCCGACCACGCCGAGCAGGGCGGCCGGGGGCGCGAGGTAGCGCAGGTTGACCGAGCCCCGGTGGTAGCGGGTGACGACGCGGCGCCAGCGGCCGTAGTCCTTGTACTGCTTGGCGAGCGCGCGGACGCTCGGCCGGGGGCGATAGGTGACCCGCAGCTGGGGGGTGAACCAGATCAGGCCGCCGTCCTGGCGGATGCGGTAGTTCAGCTCCCAGTCCTGGGCGCGGATGAACTCCTCGTTGTAGCCGCCCTGCTTCTCCAGCACCTCGCGGCGGAACACGCCGAGGTACACGGTGTCGGCCGGGCCGGCCAGGCCACCGGTGTGGAAGGCGGCGTTGCCGACCCCGATCTTGGAGGTCATGGCCGCCGCGACGGCCTTCTCCCACTCCGTCTCGCCCTCGGCGTGCATGATGCCGCCGACGTTGGCGGCCTCCATCTCCCCGAGCAGCCGGACGGCCGTGGTGATGTAGCCGGGGGTGAGCAGCCCGTGGCCGTCGACCCGGACGACTATCGGGTGGCGGGAGCCCTTGATCGCGGCGTTCAGCCCGGCGGGGGTGCGGCCGGTGGGGTTGGCGACGGTGCGGACCCGCGGGTCCTCCGCCGTCAGCGCGGCGGCGATCTCGTCGGTGCGGTCCGTGGACGGCCCGAGCGCGATCACCACCTCCATCTCGCCCGCGTAGTCCTGTTCGAGGATGTGCCGGACGGCGGCGCGCAGGTGACGTTCCTCGTTGAGCACCGGCATGATCACGGAGACCGCCGGCAGCTCCTCAGCAGCCTGGGTGTTCATGGTGTTCATCGGGGCAACCGTACCGGCGCCCGGTCGGGCTTGTCAGGTCCGGGTACCGGGGTGCGCGGCCGTCCGGGGCGGAGGCGTCCGCAGCGGCCGCACGGCGGAACGTTTCGGCTGGTCGGTCTGCGTGTCCCGGCGCGTCCCGGCGGCCCGGCCCGGCACCCGGCCTACCATCCGGAAGATGGCTCCCCAACGCGTGCGCCTGCTCGCCGTCCCGCCCCGCCGACGCTGGGGGCGGTGGCTGGCCGGCGCGCTCTCGGTAGCGGTGCTGGCCACCTCCTGCGGTGGCTGGGCGGTGCTCAACGGGGTGGACACCTCGATCGGCCGGGTCGACGCCTTCGGCTCCGCGGACTCGGCCGACCGGCCAGAGGACGACGGCGCGACCACCTTCCTGGTGGTCGGCACCGACGAGCGCGAGGGCATCCCCGAGGACGTCCTGAAGAACGTGCTGCACGCGGGCGGCGAGTCCTGCCACTGCACGGACACCATGATGCTGGTCCAGCTATCCCGGGAGGGCGACCGGGCGAGCGTGGTGAGCATCCCGCGCGACTCGTATGTGACCATCCCGGCCCACCGGGACGCCGCCACCGGGCGGCAGGTGCCGGTCGGGAAGGGCAAGATCAACGCGGCTTTCGGGATGGGCGGTGCCCCGCTCACCGTCCGTACGGTCGAACAGGCCACCGGGCTGCGGATCGACCACTACCTCCAGGTCAACTTCCTGGGCTTCGTCTCCACCGTGGACGCCCTCGGCGGGGTCGAGGTCTGCACGGCCAAGCCGCTCAAGGACGACTACTCCGGGCTCGACCTGCCCGCCGGGACGACCAGGCTCGACGGCGCGGGGGCCCTCAAGTACGTCCGGGCCCGGCACGTGGACGGCAGCTCGGACCTCGGCCGGATGCGGCGGCAGCAGAAGCTGGTGGCCCAGCTGTTGCACCGGGCCGTGAGCAGCGGCACGCTGCTCAGCCCCGGCAAGCTCGGGCAGGTGCTGGACAGCGTGCTGCGGTCGGTCAAGGCCGACCAGGAGCTGACCTCGGCGGATCTGCTGGCGCTGGCCACCCGGCTCAAGGACCTCTCGACGGCGAACGCGGACTTCACCACCGTGCCGCTGGCCGACGTGGACTACCAGGTGCCGGGGTGGGGGTCGACTGTGCGGTGGGACGAGGCCGGGGCGAAGGCGCTGTTCGACGCGGTGCGGGCCGGGCGGCCGCTCGGGGCGCGGACGGGGAGCGGCGGCGCGGCCGCCCCGGCTGCTGCTGGGGCCGGGGCTGCGGCGGAGCCGTCGGCTGCGGGTGCGGCCCCTGCGTCCGCGGGTGCGGCGGCGGTGCCGGCCGGGCAGATCAGGGTGCAGGTGTTGAACGGGGCCGGGGTGGTGGGGCTCGGGGCACGGGTGGACGGGGATCTGCGGCGGCTGGGCTTCGCCACCACGGGGGTGCCCTCGAACGCCGGGGGTGGCAGTGCCGCGCGGACGGTGATCCGGTACGACCCGCGCTGGGACGAGTCGGTCAAGACGCTGGCCGCCGCGCTGCCCGCCGCCCAGCTGGTCCGGACCCCGGGGCTCGGACCGACCATGCAGGTGATCGCGGGCAGCGACTACCTGGGGGTGACCGCTCCGAAGGCGGCTGCCCAGACGGCGTCGGCGAGTCCGGCGGCCCCGGCAGCTCCGGCGAGTCCGGCGGCTCCGGCAGCCCCCGCGAATCCGGCGGCCCCGAAGCCGGTGGTGACGGCGACGAGCGGGGACGAGTTCAGCTGCCCCTGAGGGCGCACGGGAGGGCAGGGGGCGGACCGGGGCCGACACGGCGAGCTCCCCGCCGCCCCGAGGTACGGGGTGACGGGGAGCTCGGTGGTGCGAGGTGGTGCGAGGTGGTGCGGGACCGGGGTGGTCAGTCGGTGGCGATGGCGGCCAGGACGTTCATCCGACCGGCGCGGAAGGCCGGAAGGAGGGCGGCGAAGAGGCCGACCAGGGCCGAGGCGATCAGGATGCCGATGATCGTGCCGGTCGGGATGGCGAGGGTGTTGAGGCCCTGGCCGGAGAGGACGCGCTGGGCGGTGATGCCCCAGCCGAGGCCGAGGCCGGTGCCGAGCACCGCGCCGAAGACCGCGATCACCACGGACTCCAGGCGGATCATCCGGCGCAGCTGGCGGCGGGAGAGGCCGATGGCGCGGAGCAGGCCGATCTCGCGGGTGCGCTCCACCACCGAGAGGGCCAGCGTGTTGATCACGCCGAGCACCGCCACGATGATCGCCAGGCCCAGCAGGCCGTAGATCATGTAGAGCAGGGTGTTGAGCTGGCTCTGGACGATCTTCTTGTAACCCGCCTGGTCCTTGACCGTGAGCTGCGGGTACGCCTCCAGCGACTTCTGCAGGGCTTCGAGGGTCTTGGCCTTGTCGCTGCCCGCCGCGGCGGTGCCGAACAGGCCGGCGTCGGCCGGGATCTGGTCGGCCGGGAGGGCCTTCGCGACGGTGGAGATGCCGACGAAGAAGTTGCCGGCGAAGAGCGAGTCACCCTTCGCCATGATCAGGCCGACCGGGAGGGCCTGGGTGTGGCCGTGGCCGTAGTCGACGGTGAGCTTGTCGCCGACCGCGATCCGGTGCTTGGTGGCGAAGTCCTCGTCGACCGTGACGCCGCCGGTGGCGATCGTGTCGGTGCTGCCGGACTTCACCGGGAGCCGGAAGTCGCTGGTGAAGCTCGGCGAGACCGCCGTCAGGCCCCGCTCGCTGGTGGTGCCGTCCGGGCTGGTGATGACGGCCGGGACGTTCTTCTGCTCAGTGAGGTGGGACAGGCCGGGCGTGGACTGGGCTGCCTTGACCATGGCCGGGGTGAGCGGGGCGCGACCGGCGGAGACGATGTAGTCGGCGCCGACCGACCTGTCGATCTGGGCGTTGGTCGAGCTGACCGTCGAGGAGGTGAAGATCGAGGCGCCGGTGACCAGGGCCAGGCCGATCATCAGGGCGGCGGCGGTGGCGCCGGTGCGGCGCGGATTCCGCATGGCGTTGCGCTGGGCCAGCCGGCCGGAGGGGCCGAACAGGGCGGGCAGGAAGGCGCCGAGCACGCGGATCACGCCGGTGGCCAGCAGCGGACCGAGCACCACGAAGCCGATCAGGGTGAAGAGCACGCCGCCGCCCAGCAGCGACCCGCCCTTGGCCGCGTCGGTGGAGGCGGCCGCGCCGAAGAGCAGGGCGGCGCCGCCCGCGGTGAGCACCAGGCCGATGGCGGCGCGGATCCGGTTGGCCTTGGCCTCGGCCGGGGTGCCGTGGTCGCGCAGGGCCGCGATCGGGGAGATCTTCCCGGCCCGGCGGGCGGGGAACCAGGCGGCCACCAGCGTCACGATGATGCCGACGGCGTACCCGGCGGCCGGGACCGACCAGTCGATCTCCAGGGTGGCGGCCGTGAGGTCCATCCCGGCGGCCTTCATCAGCAGGATGAGCAGCTTGGCCAGGCCGAGGCCGGCCCCGATGCCGAGGGTGGAGCCGACCACGCCGAGCAGCAGGGACTCGACCATCACCGACTGGTTGACCTGGCTGCGGCTGCCGCCGATCGCCCGGAGCAGGCCGATCTCCCGGGTGCGCTGGGCGACCAGCATGGAGAAGGTGTTGACGATCAGGAAGCCGCCGACCAGGGCGCTGACCGCGGCGAAGCCGAGCATGGCCCACTTCATGAAGCCGAGGAAGCCGCCGACGCCCTTGGCGTTGTCGTCCTTCTGCTCCTGCGCCGTCTTGACCTGGAAGCCGGTGCCGAGGGTGCTCAGGGCGTCGGCCTTGAGCTGCTCGTCGCTCCGGGTGCCGTCGCCGTAGACCTCGACCGAGGTGTAGGCGGTGGCGCCGATCAGGTCCTTCTGGGCCGTCTCGGTGTCGACGAAGGCGAGGGCCGCACCCGGGTTGGTGGTCTTGAAGGTGGCGATGCCGGAGATGGTGAAGTCGTAGTTGCCGCTCTCGGTGATCACCCGGAGCTTGCTGCCGAGCTGGAGCTTGGCCTTCTTCGCGGTGTCGGCGTCGAGCACGATCTGGTCGGCGCCCTTGGGGGCCGAACCGGAGGTGATGTCCAGCGACTTGCGCGGGGTGTCCACCCAGTTACCCGTGATGGTGGGGGCGCCGGTGGTCGGGCCGACCGCCTTGTTGGTGGTCGGGTCGACCAGGGTGGCGTTCTGGGTGAAGACCTGGCCGACGGCCGTCTTCACCCCGGGCAGGGCGGCGATCTTCTGGGCGGTGGCCGGCGGGATGACCGAGGGCTTGCCGGCCTGCTCGGCGTCCTTGGTGACCTTGTCCTCGGCCGCCTGGACCGAGATGTCGGAGGCGGTGGAGGCGAAGAGCTTGTCGAAGGTGCCCGTCGCCGTGTTGGAGAAGACCAGGGTGCCCGAGACGAAGGCGACGGACAGCACGATGGCCAGCAGGGAGAGCACCATCCGCCCCTTGTGGGCGAAGAAGCTCCGTAGGGAGGTCTTGAGCAGCATCTCGACGCCCCCGCTCAGCTCGTGCGCTTGCCGTCGAAGCGGCGCATGCGCTCCAGGACGGAGTCGGCGGTGGGGGCGTGCATCTCGTCGACGATCCGGCCGTCGGCCAGGAAGAGCACTCTGTCCGCGTAGGAGGCGGCGACCGGGTCGTGGGTGACCATGACGATGGTCTGGCCCAGCTCGTCGACCGAGCGGCGCAGGAAGGTGAGCACCTCGGCGCCGGAGCGGGAGTCGAGGTTACCGGTGGGCTCGTCACCGAAGATGATCTCGGGGCGGGCGGCCAGGGCGCGGGCCACCGCCACGCGCTGCTGCTGGCCGCCGGAGAGCTGGGTGGGGCGGTGCTTGAGGCGGTCGGCCAGGCCGACGGTGGCCACCACCTGGTCGAGCCAGGCCTGGTCGGGCTTGCGGCCCGCGATGTCCATCGGGAGGGTGATGTTCTCCAGCGCGTTGAGCGTGGGGAGCAGGTTGAAGGCCTGGAAGATGAAGCCGATCTTGTCTCGGCGCAGCTTGGTGAGCTGCTTGTCCTTCAGGCCGGTGATCTCGGTGTCGCCGATCCGGATCTGGCCCGCCGAGACCGTGTCCAGCCCGGCGAGGCAGTGCATCAGGGTCGACTTGCCGGAGCCCGAGGGGCCCATGATCGCGGTGAAGCGACCACGCTCGATGTCGACGTCGACCGAATCCAGCGCGGTGACCCTCGTCTCGCCCGCGCCGTACGCCTTCGTCACCTGCCGTGCGGAGGCCGCCGGGGCGCTCGGGCCCCCGGGAAGAGGGGCATGCACGGCCGTCGTTGCCGTCGTCACTGGAATCTCCTCGATGCTGTGGTCCACCCGTTGAGCTCCAGGGTGACGGGCGACGCCTGTCCCCCGACATGGTGCTGCCACCCGTCTTTCCCTGGAGCTGTCCCCACCGTGCTGCCCCCCGTGCGGCAGCGCCGCCAGGCTCAGGGGTGGGATAAGAAATACGTTAGGAGCCGCTCGGCGCCAGATCGTCATCCGCCGGGAGGAAGCCGTACGGCGGTGGATGTACGGGATCGGGGGCCCTCCCCCTAGGGGTCGGCGACCGGCAGGTCAGGGTCCGTCGGAGTCCGTCGGAGTCCGTCGGGGCAGTCCGTACCGGGACCGTCGGGGCAGTCCGTACCGGGACCGTCCGGGCAGCCGGTGCCGGGGCCGGTGGGGCAGCCGGGACGGGGCGTCCGGGCCACGCCACCGAACCGTCCGGCCCGTGCATCAGAATTGCTACAAGCAGCCTGGTGGGGACCCCGGGCGTCGTACCGCGGGACGCTTTCGGGCATCCTTCCCCACATGAACACGTGGCAGGAGGGCCGCCCGAGCGGCGGCGGCAGCTCGTACGGTCAGGGCCAGGGCCAGGGGTACGGCCAGGGCGGCGGCAGCGGTGCCGAGCCGCCGCTGCCGCCCGGCCTCAACCCGCGCGGCCCCGGTGCCCGCCCCCGTCCGCAGGCCCGGCCCCAGCAGCCGGGCCAGGGCCGGCCCGAGTACGGGCAGCCCGAGTATGGCCAGCCGGAGTACGGCCAGCAGCAGCCCGGCTACGGCCGGCAGGGGTACGGCCAGCCCCAGTACGGCCAGCCCCAGCCCGGCTACGGCCAACCCCAGGAGCAGGGGTACGGCCAGCCCCAGCAGTACGGCGAGGGCCCCGGCGCCCCCGGGCAGCCGGGTGGTCCGGGACGGCCGGGCGGGCCCGGTGGTCCGGGACGGCCGGGGGCTCCGGCGCGCTCGCGCTGGCCGCGGAAGCGGATCGTCAAGGTCACCGCGCTCGGGCTGGTGACGGCGCTGCTGGTGACCGGGGTCAGCACCTGGTTCTGGGCCGACAGCAAGCTCAACCACGAGAACGTGCTGGCCTCGTACCCGGGCAAGCCGGCCGCCGGGAAGGGCACCAACTGGCTGATCGTCGGTTCGGACAGCCGGGACGGCCTGACCGACGGCCAGAAGGACGCGCTGCACACCGGCTCGGACTCGGGCAAGCGCTCCGACTCGATGATGGTGCTGCACATCGGCGACAACGGGAACACGCTGATGTCGATCCCGCGTGACTCCTGGGTGCCGATCCCCTCGCACCTGAACACCGACGGCAGCGGCAAGACCGTCCCGCAGACCACCTCGAAGATCAACGCGGCCTTCAACAACGGCGGCGGCAAGCTGCTGGTGCAGACCGTGGAGACCAACACCGGCATCCACATCGACCACTACGCGGAGATCGGCTTCGCGGGGTTCGTCGGCATCGTGGACTCGGTGGGCGGCGTGGACATGTGCATCGACAAGGACATCTCCGACAAGGACTCCGGCCTCAACCTCAAGGCCGGCTGCCAGACCCTGAACGGCGCCCAGTCGCTCGCCTTCGTCCGTGAGCGGCACCAGCAGGCCGACCAGGACCTCGGCCGGATGCGCAACCAGCAGAAGTTCCTCAGCGCGCTGGCCAAGCAGGCCGCCTCGCCGGGCACGGTGCTCAACCCGTTCACCTTCTACCCGCTGGTCAGCTCGGGCCTGGGCACCCTGATCGTGGACGACGACGCCGGCCTGACCGACCTCGGCTCGCTCTTCATGGCGATGAAGTCGGTGACCGGCGGCAGCGGCAAGTCCATCACCGTGCCGATCAGCAACCCGGACTACCGCACCCCGACCGGCGAGTCCGCCGTGAAGTGGGACCAGACCAAGTCGAAGCAGGTCTTCGACGCGATCAAGAACGACACCCCCATCCCGGGGTAGCCACCGGAACCCCCCGATGACCCATTCGGGGGGCTTGCGACACCTCTCCGTGCGCCTCCGGTGCGAAAAGCACTCCGGGGGCGCACTCTGATCCCGAGTGGCAGTGGTTGGTGCAGGAGGAAGGCCCCGAGTCGCAGGGACTCGGGGCCTTCGCACGTCATCCTGCCCAGTCGGCCTTACGGCAGGTTGCGGGCCATGACGATGCGCTGCACCTGGTTGGTGCCCTCGTAGATCTGGGTGATCTTCGCGTCGCGCATCATGCGCTCCAGCGGGTAGTCACGGGTGTAGCCGTAGCCGCCGAGCAGCTGGACGGCGTCCGTGGTGATCTCCATGGCCGCGTCGGAGGCGAAGCACTTGGCCGCGGCACCGAAGAAGGTCAGGTCGGAGTCCGTGCGCTGCGACTTGGCGGCCGCCGCGTAGGTCAGCTGGCGGGCGGCCTCCAGCTTCATCGCCATGTCGGCGAGCATGAACTGGATGCCCTGGAACTCGCCGATCGGCTTGCCGAACTGCTTGCGCTCCTTGACGTAGCCGGCGGCGTAGTCGAGGGCGCCCTGGGCGATGCCGATGGCCTGGGCCGCGATGGTGACGCGGGTGTGGTCCAGGGTCTTCATCGCGGTGGCGAAGCCGGTGCCCTCCTCGCCGATCATGCGGTCGGCCGGGATCCGGACGTTGTCCAGGTAGACCTCGCGGGTCGGCGAGCCCTTGATGCCGAGCTTCTTCTCCGGGGCGCCGAAGGAGACGCCCTCGTCGCCCTTCTCGACCACGAAGGCCGAGATGCCCTTGGAGCGCTTCTCGGGGTCGGTCACGGCCATCACGGTGTAGAACTCGGAGACGCCCGCGTTGGTGATCCAGCGCTTGACGCCGTTCAGCACCCAGAAGTCGCCGTCGCGCACCGCGCGGGTCTTCATGCCGGCCGCGTCCGAGCCGGCGTCCGGCTCGGAGAGGCAGTACGAGAACATGCCCTCGCCACGGGCCAG
Organism: Kitasatospora sp. MMS16-BH015; assembly: GCF_002943525.1. NCBI lineage: Bacteria > Bacillati > Actinomycetota > Actinomycetes > Kitasatosporales > Streptomycetaceae > Kitasatospora > Kitasatospora sp. MMS16-BH015. Next base: position 3,268,674 of record NZ_CP025394.1, read on the forward strand.
CGCGCCCAGGTACTTCTGCTTCAGCTCCTCGGAGCCGGAGAGCTGCACCGGCAGCGAACCCAGCTTGTTCACGGCCGGGATGAGGGAGGAGGAGGCGCACACGCGGGCCACCTCCTCGATCACGATCACGGTCGCCAGCGCGTCGGCGCCGGCGCCGCCGTACTCCTCCGGCACGTGCACGGCGTGCAGGTCGTTCGCCTGGAGCGCGTCCAGCGCCTCCTGCGGGAACCGGCCCTGCTCGTCGACCTCGGCCGCGTAGGGGGCGATCTTCGCCTCGGCGAGGGAGCGCACCGCCTCGCGCAGCATGTCGTGCTCCTCCGAGAGCCGGAAGAGATCGAAGTCCGAGGTGCCCGCCATCTGCTCGCCCCTTATGTCTGTCCCGCCGGACTCTGAATAACTACCGGCTAGTTAATTACCGTTAAGTAGATCCTAATTCTAGGGTTCCCCCCTGCCTACCCCGTACGTGACATGCGCGACACCGTTCCGAGCCTCCGAAACCGAGGACTACCATCGGTCACTGCACATACGACGGACTGAGGGGCAGCACGTGACTCTGCGCATCACCGTGATCGGCACCGGCTACCTCGGCGCGACGCACGCCGCCTGCATGGCGGAGCTCGGGCACGAGGTGCTCGGCCTCGACATCGACCCGGAGAAGATCGCCACCCTGGCGGCCGGCCGGGTGCCGATGTACGAGCCCGGGCTGGCCGAGCTGCTGGTGCGGCACGCCGCCGGGCACGAGGGCTCGACCGGGCGGCTGCGCTTCACCACCTCCTACCAGGAGGCCGCCGAGTTCGGCGACGTGCACTTCATCTGCACCAACACCCCGCAGAAGAAGGGTGAGTTCGCGGCCGACATGTCCTACGTGGACACCGCCCTGGACTCGCTCGCCCCGCACCTGACCCGGCCGACCCTGGTGGTCGGCAAGTCCACCGTGCCGGTGGGCAGCGCGAGCCGGCTGGCCGAGCGGCTGGCCACCCTGGCCCCGGCCGGGGCCGCCGCCGAGCTGGCCTGGAACCCGGAGTTCCTGCGCGAGGGCTACGCCGTCGGCGACACCCTGCACCCGGACCGGATCGTGGTCGGCGTGCGCGAGGGCCGGGCCGAGGAGCTGCTCCGCGAGGTGTACGCGACCCCGATCGAGGAGGGCGTGCCCTTCGTGGTCACCGACTACCCGACCTCCGAGCTGGTCAAGGCCGCCGCCAACTCCTTCCTCGCCACCAAGATCTCCTTCATCAACGCGATGGCCGAGGTCTGCGAGAACGCGGGCGCCGACGTGGTGCAGCTGAGCCAGGCGCTGGCCCACGACCCCCGGATCGGCGGCAAGTTCCTCCAGGCCGGCCTCGGCTTCGGCGGCGGCTGCCTGCCCAAGGACATCCGCGCCTTCATGGCCCGCGCGGGCGAGCTGGGCGCCGACCAGGCGCTCACCTTCCTGCGCGAGGTGGACTCGATCAACATGCGGCGCCGCTCCCGGATGGTGGAGCTGGCCCGCGAGCAGTGCGGCGGCGGCTTCCTGGGCCGCCGGGTGGCCGTGTTCGGCGCCGCCTTCAAGCCCAACTCGGACGACATCCGCGACTCCCCCGCGCTCAACGTCGCCGCCCAGATCCAGCTCCAGGGCGCCCAGGTCACCGTCTACGACCCCAAGGCGATGGACAACGCCCGCAAGATGTTCCCCTCGCTGGCCTACGCGGACTCGCCGTTCGAAGCCGCCGAGGGTGCGCACGTGGTGCTGCACCTGACCGAGTGGCAGGAGTTCCGCGAGCTCGACCCGGCCACTCTGGGCACCTTCGTCGCCGAGCGCCGGGTGCTGGACGGGCGCAACGTGCTGGACGCCGACCGCTGGCGCGCGGCCGGCTGGTCCTACCGCGCGATGGGCCGCCCGACGGTCGAGTAGGCCCAGGAATAGCCGTGCCGGGCGCGGCCGTTGACCCGGGCATGAGCTACGGAGACGAAGCGACCGTCCGGCGCATCCTCAAGGAGACCGGCGACACCTGGGCCGTGGTCGGCCTGTCCACCAACACCAAGCGTGCCGCGTACGGCGTGGCCCGGGTGCTGCAGAAGGCGGGCAAGCGGGTGGTGCCCGTGCACCCCGCCGCCGAGACGGTGCTCGGCGAGCAGGGGTACGCGAGCCTCGCGGACATCCCGTTCGAGGTCGACGTGGTCGACGTCTTCGTCAATTCCTCGCTGGCCGGCGAGGTCGCCGACCAGGCGGTGGCGAAGGGCGCCAAGGCGGTCTGGTTCCAGCTGGACGTGGTGGACGAGGCCGCCTACGCGCGCACCCGCGCGGCCGGCCTCGACATGGTCATGGACAAGTGCCCGGCCATCGAGCTGCCCCTGCTCTGACCACCTCTAGGGCTCACTTCGAGGCCACGGCCTCGGCGTCGCGCAGCACGCGCACCGCGTTGTGCCAGGTGAGCTTCGCCAGGTCGCCGGTCGACCACCTCCGCCGCAGCAGCTCGGCGATCAGGTTCGGGTAGCCGGCCACGTCGTCCAGGCCGTCCGGGACGAAGGCGGTGCCGTCGAAGTCGCCGCCGATGCCGAGGTGGTCGATGCCGGCCAGCTCGCGCATGTGGTCGAGGTGGTCGGCCACCGTCGAGACGGTGGCCCGCGGGCGCGGGCGGGTGGCCTCGAAGGCGCGGTGGCAGGCCATCGCCTCCGGCGTGGTGTCCAGGTGGTGGAAGCCGTGCGCCCGCATGTTCTCGTCCGCCGCCGCCGTCCACTCGACGGCGGCGGGCAGGATGAACTTCGGCACGAAGGTGGCCATCGCGACCCCGCCGTTGGCCGGCAGGGCGGCCAGCACGTCGTCCGGGATGTTGCGCGGGTGGTCGCAGACCCCGCGGGCCGAGGAGTGCGAGAAGATCACCGGCGCCGAGGTGACCCGCATCGCGTGCCGCATGGTGTCGGCCGAGACGTGCGAGAGGTCGACCAGCATGCCGAGCCGGTTCATCTCCCGGACGACCTCCTCGCCGAACTCGTTCAGCCCGCCGAGCACCCGCACGTCGGTGGCCGAGTCGGCCCAGGGCAGGTTGTCGTTGTGGGTGAGCGTCATGTACCGCACGCCCAGGCGGTACAGGGCCCGCAGCACGGCCAGCGAGGAGTCGATGCTGTGGCCGCCCTCGGCGCCCATCAGCGAGGCGATCCGGCCCTCGGCGCGGGCCGTCTCCAGGTCGTCGGCGCTCAGCGCCAGCCGCAGCTGGTCCGGATAGCGCTCGGTCAGCGCCCGGACGAAGTCGATCTGCTCCAGGGTCGCGGTGACGGCCTTGTCCCCGGCGTAGTCGCTGCGCACGAACACCGACCAGTACTGTCCGCCGACGCCGCCGGCCCGAAGCCGGGCCAGGTCGGTGTGCAGCCGGCCGCTCTGGTCGCCCGCGAGGTCGATCGCGGAGAAGTCGTAGCCCGCCTGGCAGCGCATCGCCCACGGGAGGTCGTTGTGGCCGTCCACCACCGGGGTGTCGCGGAGGAGGGCCCTGGCCTGGTCGAGCAGTTCAAGAGTCATGGCCCCCGTTCTACCGTCTGTGGTCGGTGGAACGGGGGCCATGGGTCACGGTCGTGCCGGGGCGCGGGTCAGCGGCCGGCGGCCTTGGCCCGCAGCTTCTTGCCCTTCTCGGTGGCCTGGCTGTTCAGCTCGGCCTGGAAGTCGACCATCTTCTCGGCCAGTTCGGCGTCGAAGGCGGCCAGCATCCGGACGGCCAGCAGGCCGGCGTTGCGCGCGCCCGCGATCGAGACGGTGGCCACCGGCACGCCGGCGGGCATCTGGACGATCGACATCAGGCTGTCCATGCCGTCCAGGTAGCGCAGCGGCACCGGCACGCCGATCACCGGCAGCGGCGTCACGGAGGCGAGCATGCCCGGCAGGTGGGCGGCGCCGCCCGCACCGGCGATGATCGCCTTGAGCCCGCGCGCGTGCGCCTGCTCGCCGTAGGCGACCATCTCGCGCGGCATCCGGTGCGCGGAGACCACGTCGACCTCGTACGGGATCTCGAACTCGTCCAGCGCCTGGGCCGCGGCCTCCATGACGGGCCAGTCGGAGTCCGAGCCCATCACGATGCCAATGAGCGGAGAAGTCATTCGGTGATCGTTCCTCGCAGGTAGGCGGCCGCGTGGCGGGCGCGCTCGCGGACGTCCTCGAGGTCGTCCCCGAAGACGTTGACGTGGCCGACCTTGCGGCCGGGCTTCACGTCCTTCCCGTACATGTGGATCTTCAGCCCGGGGTCGCGGGCCATGCAGTGCAGGAAGGCGTGGTACATGTCCGGGTAGTCGCCGCCGAGCACGTTGACCATCACGGTCCACTTGGCGCGCGGGCGCGGGTCGCCCAGCGGGAGGTCGAGGACCGCCCGGACGTGGTTCTCGAACTGCGAGGTGACGGCGCCGTCCTGCGTCCAGTGGCCGGAGTTGTGCGGGCGCATCGCGAGCTCGTTGACCAGGATGCGGCCGTCCTTGGTCTGGAACAGCTCGACGGCCAGGTGGCCGGTGATGTCGAGCTCGCCGGCGATCCGCAGGGCCAGGGCCTGGGCTTCGGCGGCGAGCGCCGGGTCGAGGTCGGGGGCCGGGGCGGTCACCTCGGCGCAGACGCCGTTCTCCTGGACGCTCTCCACCACCGGGTAGGCCACGGCCTGGCCGCTGGGCGAGCGGACCACGCCGGCGGCCAGCTCGCGCAGGAAGTCGACCTTCTCCTCGGCCAGCACGCCGACACCCGCGAGGAACGGCGCGGCGGCCTCCTCCTCGTTGTCGACCACCCAGACGCCCTTGCCGTCGTAGCCGCCCCGGACGGTCTTGAGGACGACGGGGTAGCCGTCCCCTTCCTGAGCGAAGGCGGTCACGTCGGCCGGGTCGGTGACCAGGCGGTGGCGCGGACAGGGGGCGCCGATCGAGTCCAGCTTGGCCCGCATGACGCCCTTGTCCTGGGCGTTCACCAGGGCGTCCGGGCCCGGGCGGACGGCGATGCCGTCGGCCTGCAGGGCGCGCAGGTGCTCGGTGGGGACGTGCTCGTGGTCGAAGGTGATCACGTCGCAGCCGGCCGCGAAGCGGCGCAGCGTGTCCAGGTCCCGGTAGTCACCGAGCACCACGTCCGAGACGACCTGGGCCGCCGAATCCTGCGGCGTGTCCGCGAGGAGACGGAACCTGACACCCAGCGGGATCGCCGCCTGGTGTGCCATGCGGGCCAGCTGCCCGCCGCCGATCATGCCGATCACTGGAAAATTTGCCTTGCCCGCGGAAGTCACGCGCCAAGGATATCCGGGCCGGTCACCGCCGTGCGCCGGTGCTCCGGCGGCGGGGCGGGGCGAGCCCCGGAGCGCTCGACGGGCCCCTGGGCGCCGGTGGTTGGTAGGGGACCGAGTAGCCTGGATGGCCGGAGTCCGTGACGCACTATCCGATCATGTGCAGGAGATCGCCCGCTTATGACCACGAGCGCCAGCCCCACCCCCTCGCTGTTCCAGCGGCTCCGGGGCCTCTCGGGCGAAGTGATCAAGTTCGGCATCGTCGGCCTGGTCGGCGTGGTCGTCAACGCCGGTGTGTTCTGGGTCTGCCTCCAGGGCACCGGCGCGATCAAGTCGCTCTCCGGCTTCATCGCCACCGCCGTCGCGATCGGCACCAACTACCTGGGCTACCGCTACTGGCTCTACCGCGACCGCGACGCGGCCTCCCGCAAGCGGGAGATCACCCTGTTCCTGATCTTCAGCGGCATAGGCATGCTGATCGAGAACGGCATCCTGGCCTTCTCGGTGCACGTGCTCGACTACACCTCCTCCGGCGCCCAGCTGGTCGCCAAGAACGTGGTCGGCCTCGCGGCGGGCACGATCTTCCGCTTCTTCTCCTACCGCACCTGGGTCTTCAAGGCGCTCCCCGAGCTGGCCGAGACCGACGAGGTGGCCCTGGCCAACGAGCCGGCCCTCGCCAAGCTCTAGCCCGCGGGAAGACCCTCAGGCCTCGTCCTCGCGGCTGCGCCCGAGGAAGAGCGCGAAGACCGCCGGCTTGAGCGAGAGCAGCTCCAGCCGGCCGCCGTCCGCCTCGACCAGGTCGCGGGCCACGGCCAGGCCGATGCCGGTGGAGTTGCGGCCGCTGACGGCCCGCTCGAAGACCCGGTTGCCCAGCTCCGGCGGCACGCCCGCGCCCTCGTCCTGCACCTCGGCGACCACCGAGTTGCCCAGCGGGCGCACCCGCAGCGTGATGGTGCCCGCGCCGTGCATGAGCGAGTTCTCGATCAGGGTGGCCAGCACCTGGGCCACCGTGCCGGGGGTGCCGAGCACGCTCGCCCCGCGCAGGCCCTCGATCCGCAGCCGGCGGCCGGTGTCGCGCAGCGAGGGGCTCCACTCCTCCACCTGCTGCTTGATCACGTCGTCCAGCTCGAACGGCACCACGGTGGGGCTGTGCTGGTCGCGCTGGTTGGTGAGCAGCCGCTGCACCACGTCGGTGAGCCGCTCGACCTGCTGGAGGGCGATGGTCGCCTCCTCCTTGACCGTCTCCGGCTCCTCGGCCAGCGCGGTGATCTCCTCCAGCCGCATGGAGAGCGCGGTGAGCGGGGTGCGCAGCTGGTGCGAGGCGTCGGCGGCCAGGCGCCGTTCGGCGGTGAGCATCCGGGCGATCCGCTCGGCGCTGGTGTCCAGCACCTCGGCGACCCGGTCGAGCTCGGGCACTCCGTAGCGGCGGTCGCGCGGGCGCGGGTCGCCCGAGCCGAGCCGTTCGGCCGTCTCGGCGAGGTCCATCAGCGGGCGGGCCAGCCGCTTGGCCTGCCAGACGGCGAGCGCCACGGCGGCCTGCACGGCCAGCAGGGCGACCACGCCGAGCAGCAGCAGCATGTTGCCGATCTCGTGGTCCACGTCGTTGCGGGACTGCACGACCGTCACCGTCTCGCCGCTGGCCCCCGACTCGGAGGCGGTCAGCGCCGGGCCGGTGACCGGTCGGCCGGCCGCGATCAGCGGCTGGCCGGGGATGTCCACGGTGACGAAGGACCCGTCGGTGACCTGCGCGGCGAACTTCTCCCCGGTCACCGGCTCGTTCGCCGCCAGCCGGCTCTCGACCAGGCCGAGCACCCGCACCGCGGCGGCGTCCACCCGGTCCTTGGCGCCGTTGACGATGCTCTGCTTCTCGATCAGTGCGAGCGGTACGCAGAACACCGCCACCACCACCAGGACGACGCCCAGCAGCGAGTTGATCATCCGGCGCTTCACCGGCGCTGCCCTTCAGCCGTACCGAGGTCGGTCAGTTCTTCTCGAAGCGGAAGCCGACCCCGCGGACGGTGGCGATGTAGCGCGGGTTGGCCGCGTCGTCGCCGAGCTTCTTGCGCAGCCAGGAGATGTGCATGTCGAGGGTCTTGGTCGAGGTCCACCAGGTGGTGTCCCAGACCTGCCGCATGATCTCCTCGCGGGTGACCACCCGGCCGGCGTCCCGGACCAGCACTCTCAGCAGCTCGAACTCCTTGGCGGAGAGGGTCAGCTCCTCCTCGCCGAGCCAGGCGCGGTGCGACTCGATGTCGATCTTCACGCCGTGCGCGCCGGTGGTGAGCTGGTCCACGTTGCCGCGCCGGAGCAGGGCCCGGACGCGGGCCAGCAGCTCGGCCAGCCGGAACGGCTTGGTCACGTAGTCGTCGGCGCCGGCGTCCAGGCCGACCACGGTGTCCACCTCGTCGGCGCGGGCGGTCAGCACCAGGACGGGGCAGCTCTTGCCGTCCGCGCGCAGGCGGCGGCAGACCTCCAGGCCGTCCATCTCGGGCAGGCCGAGGTCGAGGACGACCAGGTCGACCTCCTCGGTGAGGCCGGCGCCGAGCGCGGACGGGCCGTCCTCGCGGACGAGCACCTCGTACCCCTCGCGGCGCAGCGCGCGGGCCAGTGGTTCGGAGATCGCCGGGTCGTCCTCGGCCAGCAGCACACAGGTCATGGGGCTGATGGTAGTCCGCCCGACGCCGGCTGATCAGGCCCCCTGCCACGCGGGTTCCGCTCGTACGGAGCAACGGGGGCGCGTCCGGGGCGCTTTCCGGGGTAGCCGACTCGTACCGTCGGGCCCAGCGGGGCTCCGACGGCCCGGCTGGGCGAGGTGGGAGGCGCGGTGGCGAGCAGCGAGGCGGAGCTCCGGCGGGAGCGGGCGGCGGAGCCCGAGGGGCCGACCTTCTTCGGTCATCCGCGCGGGTTGGCGACCCTCTTCATGACCGAGTTGTGGGAGCGGTTCAGCTTCTACGGGATGCGGTCGCTGCTGGTGCTCTTCCTGGCGGTGCCTGTCTCCGAGGGCGGGATCGGGCTCGATCCGGTGACGGCCGCCTCGGTGTACAGCGTCTACAACTCGATGATCTACATGCTGGCCATCCCCGGCGGCTGGATCGCCGACCGGGTCTGGGGCGCCCGCCGGGCGGTGCTGGTCGGCGGGCTGGTCATCATGGGCGGCCACTTCGCGCTCGCGGTGCCGCTGAGCGCCGCCTTCTGGCTGGGTCTGGCGCTGATCTCGCTGGGCACCGGCCTGCTCAAGCCGAACGTCTCGGCCATCGTCGGCCAGCTCTACCACGAGGACGACCCCCGGCGGGACGGCGGCTTCACCGTCTTCTACATGGCGATCAACCTGGGCTCCTTCTTCGCCCCGCTGGTGATCGGCACCGTGGGCCAGAAGGTCAGCTGGCACCTGGGCTTCTCGCTGGCCGGCATCGGGATGGGCCTCGGCCTGCTCCAGTACGTGCTGGGGCGGCGCCACCTCGGGGCGGCGGGTCTGACGCCCGGGCGGCCGGCGCCCGAGGCGGAGCGGCGGCGGGTGCTGCGGCTCTCCGCGCTCTGGGGCGCGGCGGCGGTGGCCCTCTTCGCGCTGGACGCGGCGCTCGGCCGGTTCTCGGTGCACCAGGTGGTCAACGTCCTGGGCGTGGTCGGGGTGGCGCTGCCGGTCTGGTACTTCACCCGGCTGCGGCGGGACCGCGAGCTCGCCGAGGTGGAGCGCACCCGGCTGTCGGCCTTCATGTGGTTCTTCATCGCCTCGGCCGTGTTCTGGATGATCTACGACCAGTCCGGCTCGACCCTCTCGCAGTTCGCCAACACCAAGACCGACCGCACGGTGTTCGGCTTCAGCTTCCCCTCCAGCTGGTTCAACTCGGTCAACCCGCTCTTCATCATCCTGCTCGCCCCGCTCTTCGCCTGGGCCTGGCAGTGGCTGACCCTGCGGGGGCGCAACCCCTCCACCCCGGTCAAGTTCGCCACCGCCCTGCTGCTGATCGGCGCCTCCTTCGGTCTGATGGGCCTGGCCTCGCTGGCCGCCTCGGGCGGCACCCTGGTCTCGCCGTTCTGGCTGGTCGGCGTCTACTTCGTGCAGACGGTGGCCGAGCTCTGCCTCTCCCCGGTCGGCCTCTCGCTGACCACCAAGCTGGCCCCGGCCAAGTACGTGAGCCAGATGCTGGGCCTCTGGTTCCTGGCCACGGCCACCGGCGACGCGGTGGCGGGGTGGACCACGCAGCTGCAGAAGGCGGTCAGCGCCGACGCGTACTTCTACCTGCAGGGCGGGCTGGCCGCCCTCTGCGGGGTGGCCTTCTACCTGGCCGCGGGCCGGATCCGGCGGCTGATGGGGTCTGTGAACTAGTTCACAGACCGTAATCGTTACTTTTGGTGACCCGGAGGGCCAACTAGGCCGATCTACCGCAAGATTGCCCTGATTGACCTTGAGTTCGAAGGAAATACTGCGGCTCGACCATCGAACTAGACTCTCCCTGGCGGCGAATCTTTACCTGGACAAGAGGTGCATCTCGCTCTTTGTCCATCCTTGTCAGCTAATAGCGCCACGTACAGTGGCCTGGTCACCGCCCGCCGCCACCCCCCTAGGCGGGCGCAGCCAGGCAAGGAACCACTACTGATGGCAAGCACCCTGGACGTCGGCCTCACCAAGCCGGCCGCCCCTGCCGGGAAGACCTTCCTCGGTCACCCCCGTGGTCTTTCCACCCTCTTCATGACGGAGATGTGGGAGCGCTTCAGCTACTACGGCATGCGTGCCCTGCTGGTGCTCTACATGACGGCCGCGACCACCGACGGCGGTCTCGGGATGAAGATGGCGGTCGCCACCGCGATCTACAGCGTCTACACCGCCATGGTCTACCTGCTCGCCCTGCCCGGCGGCTGGATCGCCGACCGCTTCCTGGGCGCCCGCAAGACCGTCGCGCTCGGCGGCTTCATCATCATGGCCGGCCACTTCATGCTGGCCGTGCCCGCGAAGGCCTCGTTCTTCGCCGGGCTCGCGGTGATCGCCATCGGCTCGGGCCTGCTGAAGGCCAACATCTCGACGATGGTCGGCCACCTCTACGACGGGCCGAACGACCCGCGCCGGGACGGCGGCTTCACCATCTTCTACATGGGGATCAACCTCGGTGCCTTCGCCGCGCCGCTGGTGATCGGCACCATCGGCCAGAAGGTCAACTGGCACCTGGGCTTCGCGCTGGCCGGTCTCGGCATGGCGCTCGGCCTGCTCCAGTACCTGCTGGGCAGCCGCCACCTGAGCCAGACCAGCGAGGTCGTCACCTCGCCGATGCCGGCCGAGGAGAAGCGCACCGTCCTGCGCAAGTTCGCGCTCTGGCTGGGCCTGGCCGTGGTCCTCTACGCCGCCCTCGCGCTGACCGGCAACTTCAGCATCGGCTGGGCGATCTGGCCGCTGTCGCTCGCGGGCATCGCGGTGCCGGTGTTCGTCTTCGCCCGGATCAAGCGGGACAAGGACCTCGACGCCGAGGACCACTCCAAGCTGAGCGGGTACATCTGGTTCTTCGTGGCCGCCGCCGTGTTCTGGATGATCTACGACCAGTCCGGCTCCACGCTGAGCGTCTTCGCGGACAAGAACACCGCCGGCGCGCTGTTCGGCTTCGACTTCCCGTCGAGCTGGTTCCAGTCGCTCAACCCGCTCTACATCATGGCGCTGGCCCCGGTCTTCGCCTGGTTCTGGGTCGCGCTCTCCCGTCGGGGCAAGAACCCGAGCACCACGATGAAGTTCGCCATCGGCCTGCTGATGGTCGGCGGCTCCTTCCTCGTCATGATGCTCGCGATGGCCGCCGCCTCCGGCGGCACCAAGGTCACCCCGCTCTGGCTGGCCATGGTCTACCTGATCCAGACCGTCGGCGAGCTGACCCTCTCCCCCGTCGGCCTCTCCGTCACCACCAAGCTGGCCCCCGCCAAGTACGCCAGCCAGATGATGGGCGTCTGGTTCCTCGCCGTCACGGCCGGCGACTGCGTCGCGGCCCTCATCCAGCTGGTCCTCAAGGACCAGACCGGCTCCACCTGGTACTTCGCCATGCAGGGCGTCATGGCGATCATCGCCGGCATCGCCCTGGCGATGTACCGCAAGAAGGTCGTCAAGCTCATGGGCAACGTCCACTGATCTGACAAGTCGAAGGCCCGGCACGGATCCCGTGCCGGGCCTTTAGCATCGGGTCATGGACTACCAGCGCCTGCGTTCCGTTGCCGACGAGCTCATGGAGCAGTACGGCGACCTCGCCAGCAAAGTTGAGATTCGAGACGGCGAGATCACGATGATGATGTCGCCGTCGGCTCCACACGAACTCAACGCGATGCGGCTCCGTCGCCAGCTCGACCGACAACTCACCGGAGACCTGGTCGCTCACACCGGCGGCGATGTAGAGGACCCGGTGCTCGGCATACTGCGCCGGCCCGATCTGCTGGTCGTCTCCGAGGCTGACCTGGAGCAAGCGGAGGACTCCATCGACCCCCGCATCCTCCACCTGGTCGCCGAGATCGTCTCGCCGTCGAACCACACCAACGACTACCAGGAGAAGATGCAGGATTACCCCGCCATGGGTATCCCGCTCTACCTTCTCGTCGACCCCCGCAAGGGCACCGTGACCGTCTGCTCCGACCCGGCCGACGGGCCCGACGGCCCCCGGTACCGCGCCACCCATGACTACGCCTTCGGCGACGCCGTGCAGGTCGGCCCGTGGACCGTCGACTCCTCCGAGTTCAAGCTCTACGCGCCCCGCTGAGGGTCAGAGCTCCTGGACGCCTGCCCGCCACACGGCGGCCGTCAACGGCACACCCGGGCGGTAGGCGAGGTGGACGTGGGAGGGGGCGTCGAGGAGGAGGAGGTCGGCGCGGGCGCCGGGGGTGATGCGGCCGACGTCGGTGCGGCGGAGGGCCTGGGCGCCGCCGAGGGTGGCGGCGAGGAGGGCCTCGTCGGGGGTCATGCCCATCTCGCGGACGGCGACGGCGATGCAGAAGGCCATCGAGCTGGTGAAGCTGGAGCCGGGGTTGCAGTCGGTGGAGAGGGCGACGGTGGCACCCGCGTCGAGGAGGCGGCGCGCGTCCGGGTAGGGGGCGCGGGTGGAGAACTCCGCGCCGGGGAGCAGCGTCGCGACGGTGGACGAGGAAGCCAGCGCGGAGACGTCCTCGTCCGTCAGGTGGGTGCAGTGGTCGGCCGAGGCGGCGCCGAGTTCGACGGCGAGCTGCACGCCAGGGCCGTACGAGAGCTGGTTGGCGTGCACGCGGGGGGTGAGGCCTCGGGCGGCGCCGGCGGTGAGGATGGCCCGGGCCTGGTCGCCGTCGAAGGCGCCCTTCTCGCAGAAGACGTCCACCCAGCGGGCGTGCGGCGCGCAGACGTCCAGCATCTCGCCGGTGACCAGGTCCACGTACCCGGCCGGGTCCTCCGCGTACTCGGGCGCGACGACATGGGCGCCGAGGTAGGTGGTCTCGGGTGTGTGGGCGGCGGCGATCCGCAGGGCGCGGGCCTCGTCCTCGACGGTGAGCCCGTAGCCGGACTTGCACTCGATGGTGGTGGTGCCCTGGCGCAGCGCCTCGCGGATGAACCGGGTGAGCCCCGCCTCCAGCTGGGCGTCCGAAGCGGCCCGGGTGGCGGCCACCGTGGTGCGGATGCCGCCCGCGGTGTAGGCCTGGCCGGACATCCGGGCGTTGAACTCGGCGGTGCGGTCGCCCGCGAAGACCAGGTGGGCGTGCGAGTCGACGAAGCCGGGGAGCAGCGCGCGGCCGGCCGCGTCGAAGACGGTGTCGGCGGCGGGCGCGGCGGCGGCCGGGCCGACCCAGGAGACGGTGGAGCCCTCGACCACCACGGCGGCGTCCGTCAGCAGGCCGAGCGGGCCGCTGCCGAGCGCGGGGTCGTTGGTGACGAGGCTGCCGATGTCGGTGATGAGGAGGCTCACGCCGGAGACCTTTCCAGGGGAGAAAAGTGTGGTGCCCGAGAGGATCAGCCCCTCTCGGGCACCACATTCATGATCTTACGACTGCAGAGCGGCGATCGAGTCGCGCAGCGCCGCCGGCACGTCCGCCACCAGCTGGTGGACGCCGTCCTTGACGATGTGCCGCCCGCCCACGACCACGTGCCGCACGTCCGCCGCCGAGGCGGCGAAGACGGCCGTCTCGGCGCCGTACGAGGGCCGGGGCCCGGCCGTGCGGACGGAGTCGAGCGCGATCACGGTGAAGTCGGCGAAGGAGCCCGCCGCCACCCGCCCCGCCTCGGGCCAGCCGAGGGAGGCGTGGCCGTCCTCGGTGCCCGCGCACAGCAGGGCCGCGGCCGTCCAGTGACCCCGGGTGCGGGTGCGCAGCCGCTCGTCGAGTTCGAGCGCCCGGGCCTCCTCGAAGGGGTCGATCACGGCGTGGCTGTCGCTGCCGAGCGAGAGCGGGGAGCCCGCGCTCGCCAGCTGCCGGGCCGGGCCGATGCCGTCCGCCAGGTCCCGCTCGGTGGTCGGGCACATGCAGACGGTCGTCCGGGTGGACGAGAGCAGCTGGATGTCCTCGTCCGTGAGGTGGGTGGCGTGCACGGCCGAGGTGCGCGGCCCGAGCACCCCGTGGTCGGCCAGCAGCCGGGTGGGGGTGACGCCGTGCGCGGCCAGACAGGCCTCGTTCTCGGCGGTCTGCTCGGAGAGGTGGACGTGCAGCGGGGCCTCCCGCAGCGCCGAGAACTGCGCCACGGTGCCCAGCTGCTCGGCCGGGACGGCCCGCACCGAGTGCACGGCCGCGCCGATCCGGGCGTGCTCGGCGCCCTTGAGCTCGGCGGCCCGCGCCGCCCACCGCTCGGCGTCGCCGTCGCTGAACCGCAGCTGGGTCTCGTTCGGCGCGGCGCCGAAGCCGGACGAGAGGTAGCAGGTGTCGAGCAGGGTGATCCGGATGCCGGCCCGGGCCGCCGCCTCGATCAGCGCGTGGCCCATCGCGTTGGGGTCCTGGTAGGCGACGCCCCCGGGCGCGTGGTGCAGGTAGTGGAACTCGCCCACGCTGGTGATGCCCGCGAGGGCCATCTCCGCGTACACGGCGGTGGCCAGCGCCAGGTAGCTGTCCGGGTCGAGCGCGCCGGCGAAGCGGTACATGGTGTCCCGCCAGGTCCAGAAGGTGCCCGAACCGATCTGCACGTGTCCGCGCAGGGCGCGGTGGAAGGCGTGCGAGTGGGCGTTCGCCTGGCCCGGCAGCAGCAGCCCGGCCAGCCGGACGGCCCCGGCCGGGCAGGGCCCGCTGTCGGGGGTGACCCGCTCGATCCTGCCGTCCGAGCCGACCGCGATCAGCACGTCCCGCTCGACCACCGGGCCGCCCTCGTGCGGCAGCCAGGCGTGCTCGGCCCAGTACGTGGTCACCGGGGTCACCGTGGTCACCGTGGTCACCGGCATGCCAGGTCCTCCAGTACGTCGGCGAGCGCCTGCACGCCCTTCAGGCAGTCGGCGAGCTCGGCGTGCTCGGCCGGGGAGTGCGAGACCCCGCTGGGGTTGCGGACGAAGAGCATCGCGGTGGGCACGGCCGAGGCCAGGATGCCCGCGTCGTGCCCGGCGCCGGTGGGCAGCACCGGGACGCCGCCCAGGCGCGCGGCGAGCCGGTCGCGCAGCGGGCCGTCGAAGTCGACCACCGGGGTGTACGACTCGCGGGTCAGCTCGACCTTGACGCCGTCCCGCTCGCCGCGCTCCTCGGCCGCCTGCCGGATCTCCTCCACCACCCGGTGCAGGGTCTCCTCGTCGGCCGCGCGGGAGTCGAGCCAGCCGCGGATCAGCGAGGCGATCGCGTTGGTGCCGTTCGGCTCCACCGCCACCTTGCCGAAGGTGGCCAGCGCGCCCGCGAGCTTCGCCTTCTTCCGCGCGGCGAGCACGGTGTTGGCGTAGGTCAGCATCGGGTCGCGGCGGTCCTCGATCCAGGTGGTGCCCGCGTGGTTGGCCTCGCCGTGGAAGTCGAACCGCCAGCGGCCGTGCGGCCAGATCGCGCTGGCCACGCCGACCGGCTGCTCGGCGCTCAGGTACCGGCCCTGCTCGACGTGCAGCTCGACGAAGGCGCCGATCCGGCCGAGCCGCTCGGTGTCCGCGCCGAGGGCGGCCGGGTCGTACCCGGCCTGCTCCATCGCGTCGGGCAGCCGGACGCCCTCGGCGTCGCGCAGCTCGAACGCCGCCTGCGGCGAGAGCACCCCGGCGGTCAGCCGGGAGCCGATGCAGGCCACGCCGAACCGCGCGCCCTCCTCGTCACCGAAGTTGACGATCGCCAGCGGTTTGGTGAACTCCACGCCCCTGGCGCGGAGTTCGTCCAGCGCCGCGAAGGAGGAGACCACACCGAGCGGGCCGTCGAAGGCACCGCCGTCCGGCACCGAGTCCAGGTGCGAACCGGTGACCACGGCATCCCCGCCGGCCGGATCGCCCAGCCAGGCCCACTGGTTGCCGTTGCGGTCCAGCTCGTACGTCAGGTCCCGCTTGAGAGCCTGCTCGCGGAACCACGCCCGGGCCTCGGCGTCGGCCGAGTTCCAGGCGAAGCGGCGGTACCCGCCGGAGGAGGCGGAGCGGCCCACGGGGAGCAGCTCCGCCCACATCGTCTCGAAGGACGTCACAGCTCACCCATGGGGATGCGCACGCCACGCTCGGCGGCCACCTCGGAGGCGCGGTCGTAGCCCGCGTCCACGTGGCGGATGACGCCCATGCCGGGGTCGTTGGTGAGCACGCGGCGGATCTTCTCGCCCGCGAGCTTGGTGCCGTCGGCGACCGTGACCTGGCCGGCGTGGATCGAGCGGCCGATGCCGACGCCGCCGCCGTGGTGGATGGAGACCCAGGAGGCGCCGGAGGCGACGTTGACCATGGCGTTGATCAGTGGCCAGTCGGCGATCGCGTCCGAGCCGTCCAGCATGGCCTCGGTCTCGCGGTACGGGGAGGCGACCGAGCCGCAGTCCAGGTGGTCGCGGCCGATCACGATGGGCGCCGACAGCTCGCCGCTGGCGACCATGTCGTTGAAGCGCTCGCCGGCCTTGTCGCGCTCGCCGTAGCCGAGCCAGCAGATGCGGGCCGGGAGGCCCTGGAAGTGCACCTTCTCCTGGGCCATCTTGATCCAGCGGTGCAGCGACTCGTTCTCCGGGAAGAGGTCGAGCACGGCCTTGTCGGTCTTGTAGATGTCCTGCGCGTCGCCGGAGAGCGCGGCCCAGCGGAACGGGCCCTTGCCCTCGCAGAACAGCGGGCGGATGTACGCCGGGACGAAGCCGGGGAAGGCGAAGGCGCGGTCGTAGCCGGCCAGCTGGGCCTCGCCGCGGATCGAGTTGCCGTAGTCGAAGACCTCGGCGCCGCGGTCCATGAAGCCGACCATGGCCTCGACGTGCTTGGCCATCGACTCGCGCGAGCGCTGGGTGAACTCGGCCGGCTTCTCGGCGGCGTAGGTCGCCATGTCCTCGAAGGCGACGCCGATCGGCAGGTAGCTCAGCGGGTCGTGCGCGCTGGTCTGGTCGGTGACGATGTCGATCGGGGCGTCCATCGCGAGCAGCTGCGGGAAGAGCTCCGCGGCGTTGCCGAGCAGGCCGATGGAGAGCGGCTGCTTCTTGTCGCGGGCCTCGACGGCCAGCTGGAGCGCGTGGTCGAGGTTCTTGGCCTCGACGTCCAGGTAGCGGTGCTCGATGCGGCGCGAGATGCGCGAGGGGTCGCAGTCGATGCAGATCGCGACGCCGCCGTTCATGGTGACGGCGAGCGGCTGGGCGCCGCCCATGCCGCCGAGGCCGGCGGTGAGGGTGATGGTGCCCTCGAGGGTGTCGTTGAACTTCTTCGCGGCCACCGCGCCGAAGGTCTCGTAGGTGCCCTGGAGGATGCCCTGGGTGCCGATGTAGATCCAGGACCCGGCGGTCATCTGGCCGTACATGGTGAGCCCGAGGCTCTCCAGGCGGCGGAACTCCTCCCAGTTGGCCCAGTCGCCGACCAGGTTGGAGTTGGCGATCAGCACGCGCGGGGCCCACTCGTGCGTCTGCATCACGCCGACCGGGCGGCCGGACTGGACCAGCATGGTCTCGTCCTGCTTGAGGGTCTCCAGCGTGCGGACCATCGCGTCGAAGGAGCGCCAGTCACGCGCGGCCTTGCCGGTGCCGCCGTAGACGACCAGCTTCGACGGGTGCTCGGCCACCTCGGGGTCGAGGTTGTTCATGAGCATCCGCAGGGCGGCCTCCTGCTGCCACCCCTGCGCCGTCAGGTTCGTCCCGCGCGCCGCACGGACCTCGCGCGGACCGCTCGCCTGCTGCTGCACCATGATGCCGGCTCCTTGCACATAGATTCATTCAGTCCCGACCAGTCTGAATATATCCAAACACTTGGACGACGCCTAGAGGGCAAACCGGTCAGGACTGAATAGTTCCATGCAGAGCCGCCTCCCGCCCGCCCAACCACCAGGCCACCCCCATGGCACTTGCTAGAGCAAAGTGAGCATAGTAAGTTCCCTTTCGAAGCAAATAGAGCAATCACAGCAGAGGGGCCGTCATGCCGCAGGTGGAGATCGACGTGCAGACCGCTCGGACCCTGGAGTTCGCCGCCAGGATGGCCGGGGTGACGCCAGGGCAGGTGATCGCGCGCCTCGTCGAGCAAGCGAGCCTTCCGGGTGCGGGTGATCGCGAGGACATACCGGCCGGAGACAGCCGGGTGGCGGTCCATGCCGTCTACGAGGGCCACCGCACCAATGCGCTCTTCGATCCGGAGACGCACCGGGTGGAGATCGTCTCCGGCCCCCTGGCCGGCACCTCGTACAAGAGCCCCACCGGCGCCGCCCGTGCGATCGTCAGCCACCACAACCCGACGATCTCGCCGGCGAGGAACGGTTGGTCCTTCCTCGTTCTCAGCGACGGCAGTGGACGCACGCTCCAGAGCATCCGGCACTAGCGGAGAAAAGGCCGTGCCCCGGGCGGCATGCAGAAGCAGAGGCGGACCCGGGGCATACGCAGACCAGTCTACAAAAAGCGCGAGGCCGTACAACAGGTACGGCTTGAGGGGGGACGTACGTGAGCGTCATGTCGGCCTGGAAGCGGGAGGCGTTCTCTGATGCCCGCCTCGCCCCGTACCTGGCCGTTGGCGGTTCGGCAGAAGCTGCCTGGGCCCTCTACGTCTGGAACATCGAGGTGTCGGCCGCCTTCCTCGGCCCGCTCCACTGTCTGGAAACCGTGCTCCGTAACGCCCTCCACCGCGAGCTCCAGCGACACTTCGGCCTCGCTGAGTGGTGGGACAGCGCTCCGCTGAGCCCGAAGGACCAGGCGATGCTGGACGACGCCCGGCGGAAGCTGGGGCGGCGGGGGCAGCGCCCGGCCGGGGCGGACGCTGTGGTCGCGGAGCTCTCCTTCGGTTTCTGGGTCTCGCTCGTGAGCCGGGTCCACGACCGCCACCTCTGGGTTCCGGCTCTGCACCGGGCCTTCCCGCACTACCGCGGCCCCCGGCGCGGGCTTCACGACCAGCTCGACTCCCTTCGGCTGTTCCGGAACCGGATCATGCACCACGAACCGATCCACCACCGGTCCCTGGCCGACGACCACGCCAAGCTCTACCGGGTACTCGGCTTCCTGAACCCGGAGGCTGTCACCGCCATCCGGCCACTCGACCGAGTCCCCGAGGTCCTCCGGGTGCGGGCCGACACCATCGCCGGCCGCCGCCCCGCACGGTTCTGATCCGCTCAGGCCGCCGCGTCGCCGTCCCAGTCGATGCCGATCTCGGCGAGCCAGGCGCGGTCCTGGGCGTCGGGGGTGGGCGGGTCGAGGGGGCGGGGCGGGCGGGGGATCTCCTGGATCGGGCCGAGGCCGTACTTCTCGGCGGCCTCGCGGGCGGCGTCGTTGGGGATCAGGCCGACGTGCACGGCCGTCTCGTCGCCCGGGTCCAGGACGGTGAGTTCGGGGTTGGGCGGGCGCCGCAGGGCGATCCGGCGACCGCAGGTCGGACAGGACCATTCGTCGGCCCCGGAGGCGAGGCGGCCGGTGAGCTTCATCTCGTGGATCACGCGCATCGCGGACTCCCCCGTCCGGCCCCGGCACCGGGGCCCGAACAGGGGATTCCCGCCATGGGCGCCGTCAGAACCAGTGCGCGGCAGGTCAGTCCAAGCTGTGCTCAATCCAAGAACAGACCGCGGGCGGCAGCCGACTGCTCGTTCGCCTCCAGTCGGGCCTCGGCCCCGGGGATCTCGTCGCACATGGTCTGGAGCAGCACCCGGCCGAGCATCATCGGCGCGCAGGCGGTGTCGAAGACCAGCCCGGTGCCGACGGCCGCGGGCAGCAGCAGGTCGGAGAGCTTGGCCACCGGCGCGAAGGCGCTGTCGGCCACGGTGAGCACCGTCAGCCCGCAGTCGCGGGCGACCTGCATCGCGTCCATCAGCTCGCGGGGGTAGCGCGGCAGCGCGAAGCAGAGCAGTGCGGAGGCGCCGGCCGCGGCCGCCTGCTCCAACCGGTCGGCGAGCATGCTGCCGCCCTCGTCGAGCAGCCGGATGTCCGGGTGCACCTTGGCCGCGAAGTACGCGAAGCCCCGGGCCTGGGCCGAGGCGGCCCGCAGGCCGAGCACCGGCAGCGGCCGGGAGGCGGCGAGCAGCCGGGCCGCCCGGACGATCGGCTCCGGGTCGGCGAGCAGCTCGGCCAGGTGGCGCAGGTGGGCGATCTCGGCCAGCACGGCCTGCTGGTGCTCGTTGCGCACCACCTCGGCCGGGGTCTCGGCCGCGGCGGCGGGCTCCCCCACCCCCAGCTCGCGCAGCTGACGCCGGAGCGCCGGGTACCCGTCGAAGCCCAGCGCCACGGCGAACCGCGTCACGCTCGGCTGGCTCACCCCCGCCAGCTCGGCCACCTCCACCGAGGAGAGGAACGGTGCCTCGCCCGCGTGCCGGACGAGCGAGTGGGCGATCCGCCGCTGGGTCGGCGTCAGCCGGTGACCCTCGAAGAGCTGCAGCAGCCTGGCGGAAGGCCCGACCGTGCCGGTCTCGTCCGTGACGCTCATCGGTCTCTCCTCGTACGGTGGATCTGAGCAGCGTGCAGCAAGCCGGGCCGACGGGCAATGACATTCCGTAGGGTGAGAACTCCGGACTGCCCCTGATTTGTCCCTGAGAACCCCGCAGACCGGTGGACCGGCGACCCTCCGGGTCGGGAGCATGAGCCCATGGACACCCACGAACTTCGGGCTGAGCTCGACGCCGCCGTACAGACCCGCAAGGAGCTCGGCAAGGAGTACGAGGCGGAGGTCATCGACTCCTTCCTCACCAAGCTGGACGCCCAGCTCGATGTGAAGATCGACTCCCGCCTGGCCGCAGAAGAGCCCCGCCGCAAGGGCGGCAACTCACCGCAGCAGAAGCTCCAGGGCCTCTCCCTGATGATGGCCATCCCGCTCAGCGGCATCGCGGGCGGCACCGGCGGCCTCACCGGCCTGATCGTCTGCTGGGCCGGGATCGTGGGCGTGAACTTGGCGAGCGCACTGAAGCGGTGAACCAGTTGGGGGCGCGGGGAACTGCGCGCGCAACCGTCCACGTACGTAGTGGGCTGGTCGCGCAGTTCCCCGCGCCCCCGGTGGTGGTCCTCTACGCGAGCGGCCCGGTGACCGTCTCGACGGCCTTCACCAGCTCGCCGGAGGCGACCAGCGCAGCCGCCGCCTCCAGGTCCGGGGACAGGAAGCGGTCCCGGCCCGGGCCCTCGACGCCGGCCTTGCGCGCCGCCGCGACGGCCGCCGCGGTGGCCGGGGCGAGGGTCGAGGTGCCGTCCTGAGTGCGGATCTCCAGGGCCCGCGCCGAGGCGGTGAGCTCCACCGCGAGGATGCGGCCCAGGTTGTCGACGGCCTGGCGCAGCTTGCGGGCGGCGGACCACCCCATCGACACGTGGTCCTCCTGCATCGCGGAGGACGGGATCGAGTCGACCGAGGCCGGGACGGCGAGGCGCTTGTTCTCGCTGACCAGGGCGGCCTGGGTGTACTGGGCGATCATCAGGCCGGAGTCCACGCCCGGGTCGTCGGCCAGGAAGGCCGGCAGGCCGTGCGAGCGGGCCTTGTCGAGCAGGCGGTCGGTGCGGCGCTCGGAGATCGAGCCGAGGTCGGCGGCGGCGATCGCCAGGAAGTCGAGCACGTACGCGACCGGGGCGCCGTGGAAGTTGCCGTTCGACTCGACCCGGCCGTCCGGGAGGACGACGGGGTTGTCGACCGAGGCGGCCAGCTCGCGGGAGGCCACCAGCTGGGCGTGGGCCAGGGTGTCGCGGCCGGCGCCGGCCACCTGCGGGGCGCAGCGGATCGAGTAGGCGTCCTGGACGCGCGGCGCGTCGTCCTGGTGGTGGCCGGTCAGGCCGGAGCCGGCCAGCACGGCGAGCATGTTGGCGGCGGAGAGCGCCTGGCCCGGGTGCGGGCGGATGGGGCCGTGCAGCTCGGGGGCGAGCACCTTGTCGGTGCCGAGCAGGGCCTCCAGCGACATCGCGGCGGTGATGTCGGCGGTGGTGAAGAGGCGGGCGAGGTCCGAGAGGGCCATGACGAGCATGCCGAGCATGCCGTCGGTGCCGTTGATGAGGGCCAGGCCCTCCTTCTCGAGCAGCTCGACCGGCGTGATGCCGGCGGCGGCCAGCAGCTCGCCGGCGTCCTTCTCGACGCCGTCCGGGCCGAAGGCGGTGCCCTCGCCCATCAGGGCGAGCGCGCAGTGCGAGAGCGGCGCGAGGTCACCCGAGCAGCCGAGCGAGCCGAACTCGCGGACGGCGGGGGTGATGCCGGCGTTGAGCACGGCGGCCATGGTCTGGGCGACCAGCGGGCGCACGCCGGTGCGGCCGGAGGCGAGGGTCTTCATCCGCAGGAACATCAGGGCGCGGACGACCTCGCGCTCGACGACCGGGCCCATGCCGGCGGCGTGCGAGCGGACCAGCGAGCGCTGGAGCTGGGCGCGCAGCTCGGGGCTGATGTGCCGGACGGCGAGGGCGCCGAAGCCGGTGGAGACCCCGTAGACGGGGCGCGGCTCGGCGGCGAGCGCCTCGATCCGGGCTCGGGCCGCGGACATCTCGGCGATCGCGTCGGGGCCGATCTCGACCCGGGCGTTGCCCCGTGCGACGGCGAGCACGTCCTCGGCGGTCACATCGGCCTTGCCGACCAGGACGAGCGGCGCGTCGTGGGCCACAGCACTGTGCATATCCATATACAACATCTCACCAGGTGAATGAAGATATGACAACCGGCACCTGACAGAAATGTGACCGGTGGGACCAGCGTGGCCGCTGCGGCCCCCGCGCGCAGGACGGATTACGCGAGGCGGGGGGCCGTGCCGCAGGCTGGACCCCAGGCAGGACGGCGAAGGGGAGACCGATGGCGCGGGCGACGGCGCGGCGACGGGTGGTCAGGCTGAACGGACCGGGCGGCACCGCCCGGCCGGATTCGCTGGCCGCCGAGGAGCCGCTGGAGATCCGGCTCGGCGGCGAACCGCTGACCGTCACCATGCGCACCCCCGGCCACGACTTCGACCTGGTCGCGGGCTTCCTGGTCGGCGAGGGCCTGGTCGACCGGGCCGAGCGGCTGGCCGCGCTGCGCTACTGCGCCGGGACGGACGCCGAGGGGGCCAACACCTACAACGTGGTGGACGCGACCCTGCGCGGCGGCGCCGCGATCCCGCTGTCTGCTCACCGCAACCTGCTCACCACCAGCGCCTGCGGCCTCTGCGGCCGGGACACCGTGGACGCGGTGCGCACCCACGTCCGCTGGCCGGTGGCGGCCGACCCGCTCACCGTCTCTCCCGAGCTGCTGTACGCGCTGCCCGAGCGGCTGCGCGCCGCCCAGCGCACCTTCGACTCCACCGGCGGCCTGCACGCGGCCGGGCTGTTCGACGCCGAGGGCCGGCTGCTCTGCGCCCGGGAGGACGTGGGCCGGCACAACGCGGTGGACAAGGTGATCGGCTGGGCGCTGCGCGAGGGCCTGCTGCCGCTGGCCGGCCACCTGCTGCTGGTCAGCGGCCGGGCCTCGTTCGAGCTGACCCAGAAGGCCGCGCTGGCCGGGATCCCGCTGCTGGCGGCCGTCTCCGCCCCCTCCTCGCTGGCGGCCGACCTGGCCGAGGAGCTCGGCCTCACCCTGGTCGGCTTCCTGCGCGGCGAGAGCGCCAACGTCTACACCCGCGCGGACCGGGTCAGCCTCTCAGCCCCGGCGGGCGCGCAGTCGGCGCACCACGAGGAAGACGGCCAGGAGGACCAGCAGCACCAGTAGGACGAACAGCCCGACCACCCAGCCCACCACCCTGCCGACCACCCCGCCCACGCCGCCCCGGCTGTGGAAGGTGCTGGTGCGGTGGGTGGTGGTGCCGTGGCTGGTCCCGCTGCTGCCGCTGCTGCTGTGGCCGCTGCTGCTACTGCCGCCGCTGCTGTGGCCGTGGCTCCGCGACTTCTCGACGAAGGCGAGCTGCCGGGTGGGCGTGGCGGCGTGGGCCGCCGCCGTGCTCGCCGCCGTCACCCCGCCCACCGCGAGTGCCAGGGCCAGTGCCGTCCCCGCCAGGTGTCTTCGCACTACCGCTCCCGGATCCGTGTCGGGCGGCGGCCCTCAGGCGGGTGGGGGCGAGGCCGGTCCGGAGAGGGCCACGGCCACCAGCGCCCGCATGGCCGCCGCGATCTGACCGAAGGGTAGCGTGGCGTCGTCGGCGAAGAGCTCGACCAGCCAGCCCCCCGCCACGTTGGTCCCACCGGCCGCGACCATGGCCCGGTAGCCGCTGACCAGCATCATGGCCTCCTCGGCCGGGTCGTTGCCGCCGGCGCCGGCCCGCAGCGCGAAGCCGCCGCCGCGCACGGCCCGCCGGGTCTGCGGGTAGTGGCTGAGGTCGAAGACGGCGTCGGGGGCCTCGATCTGGGCCCGCTGGGTCTCGGCGCCGGAGCTGGTCGGGCCGCTGGTCATCCGGTAGACGGCGTGCTGGGCGGTGCGCATCAGCTGGGAGCCCGGCGGCACGTAGGAGACCCACCAGCCGACGGCGTCCAGCAGGCGCGAGGCGGCCTCGGCCACGGTGACCAGCCGGTCCAGGGTGTCGGCCGGGTGGGTGGCCCGCTCGCTGCGGCCCCGGTCCAGGGCGGCGAGCACCACGGCCAGCAGCTGGCCCGGGTCGGCGCTGTGCGCGGCGCCCCGGAAGCGGCGGCGGTCGCCGACCCCGGCCCGGCCGGGGCGGTGGCGGCTCTCGGTGTGGTGGTGCGGGTCGGCCGAGTCGGCGAGCAGCACGGTCGGGTCCGGGGCGAAGCCCGGGCCGTGGCCGCGCCCGGCCACCACGGGGTGGGCGGCCCGGGCCGCCTTGGCCCGGTACTGGGCGGCGTCGGCCAGCCGGAACAGCCGGTCGGGGGTGGTCACCGGGCCGATCGCGTCGCCGGTGGAGGCGACCCCGCAGGCCACCCCTTCGCCCTCGGCGATGTCGAGCGCCCGGGCGCAGAGCTCCTCGGCCACGGCCACCACCTCGTCCGCCTTCTGGCCCTCGGCCAGCAGGCAGAACTCGTCGCCGCCGAGCCGGGCGGCCAGCGCACCGGGCAGTTTGGCGGCGGCCAGCGAGAGCAGGTGGGCGAATCGTTCCAGCAGCCGGTCGCCGACCTCGTGGCCGAGCAGGTCGTTGACCCGCTTGAGGCCGTTGACGTCGCAGACCACCAGGCTGACCACGGTGTTGTCCTTGTTGTGCGCGGCCAGCGCGGCCTCCAGCCGGGCGTCCACCGCCCGGCGGTTGGCCAGGCCGGTGAGCGGGTCGGTGAAGGCCAGCCGGCGCAGGTCGGCCAGCCGCTCGGTCTGGGCCAGGCCGGCCGAGATCTGGGCGGCGAGCAGGGTCGCGTAGTCGGCCTCGGCCTCGGTGAAGACCGGAAGGCCGGCGGTGCGGGCCAGGTAGAGCTCGCCCCAGGCCTGGCCGTGCAGCACGATCGGGGCGACCAGGCAGCACTCCCGGCCCCGGCGGCGCAGCCCGGCCGCGCGCTGGCGGCAGAACGCCCCCGAGCCCGGGTGGGCGTGCTCGTCCGCGGTGTCCTCGGCGGTCTGCACCCAGGCCCGGGGCAGCCGCCGGGTGGTCCAGTGCTCCTCCAGGTAGGTGACGATCTCGGGGAAGTCGGCCACCGGGTACGACTCGTCGGCGGGCAGCTCCTCCTCGCCGGCCGCGAGCCGGCCGTGGTTGACCAGCACCCGCAGCCGGCCGGATTCGCGGTCCCAGACCGAGACGGCGGCCATGGTGGCGTCCAGGGCGGAGGTGGCCCGGACGGCGGCGGCCCGGACGGCCTCCAGCGGGGTCGAGGCGGCGGCCATGTCCTGGGCGAGCTCGACCACGGCCTGGAGCCGCAGGTCGGTCGTGGAGGGCACGTGCACGCAATCCGTCATGGTCGCTTCACCGCTCAAGGGTCGCCCTCTTCGTCCGTGGACCGTTCCTGACCCAAGGTTATGGCCGTTTCGGACCGGATTGCGGCCTATGTCACCTATCGGACCAGCGTCGGAGCCACCCGAGCGACGCCGGAGCCGCCGGGCCGGCGCCGGGGGCGGGGGCGGGGGCGGGGGCGGGGCTCAGGCGAGTTCGCCCGCCCGGGAGAGCAGCCAGGGCTCGACCAGGCCGAGGCCGCGGACCGGGCGGCGCCACATCGGCTGGAGGTGGAAGCGGTGCTCGGGGTTGAGCAGGGCCTCGGGGCCGGGCGCGGCGGTGCCGTTGGCCTCCAGCGCCTGGGCGAACTCGCCGTCGAGCAGCACGGCGTCCTTGGGCGCGATCGAGGTGAGCCGGCTGGCCAGGTTGACGGTGGTGCCGAAGACGTCGCCCATCCGGGAGGTCACGGTGCCGAAGGCCATGCCGACCCGCAGCGCGGGGATGGTGTCCTCCTTGGCGAGCCGCTCGACCAGGCTGAGCGCGATCTCGGCGGCGGTGGCCGGGTCCTCCGAGACGAAGAGGATCTCGTCGCCCAGGGTCTTGACCACCCGGCCGCCGTAGCCGGCGATCAGGTCGGAGCAGGTGTTCTCGAAGCTCTCCACCAGCTCGCCGAGCTCCTCCTCCTCCAGCCGGCGGGAGAGCCGGGTGAAGCCGACCAGGTCGGCGAAGCCGACGGCCAGGCGGCCGCTGGTGATCTCGGTGTCCTCGGCGGCCTGCACCACCCGGCCGGTGACGGCGGCCAGCTGGCGGCGCCAGACGTAGACCAGGAACTGCTCCAGCTCCGGCAGCAGCAGCTCGACCAGCGGGTAGGCGACCTCGGCCCTGGTCAGGCCGGGCTCCACGGACTGGGTGAGGTTGTCGAGGAAGGTGTCCATCTGCCAGCCGGCCAGGCGGGCCGTGGTCTGGCCGGTGGAGCGGGCGACCTGGATGGCCATCGACTCGCTCAGCAGGCCGGACTCGACCAGCCCGGCCAGCCGGCGCAGCGCGATCACGTCCCCGTCGGTCAGCGCGCGGGACTGCCCGATGTCCGGGAAGCCCATCGCCCGCCAGAATCTGGTGGCCAGCTCCATCGGCACCCCGGCGGCGCGGGCCGCCTGGTACGGCGTGTACCGGCGGGGTGCGTCGAGGATCAGCCGCTCCAGATCCAGGGCGACCGTCCCGTCCTGACCGTCGTCCTGGCTGCCGTCGTTGCCGCCTTCGTCTGCCACCGGCCCATCCCCGTGCGGTTGCCGCACTCGCC
The DNA here is from genome assembly GCF_002943525.1 of Kitasatospora sp. MMS16-BH015. Lineage (NCBI taxonomy): Bacteria > Bacillati > Actinomycetota > Actinomycetes > Kitasatosporales > Streptomycetaceae > Kitasatospora > Kitasatospora sp. MMS16-BH015. The sequence goes on from NZ_CP025394.1 coordinate 3,295,404, forward strand.
TCATGTCCTGCCTGTCCCGGGCGCCCGACCACCGCAGGGGTAGTGGCGCGCCTCACACCGCTGCCAGGTGGAATGTTCGCACGGAATCGCGTAATCCGGGGCATCCGGCCGGAACACCCGCAGGTAATCGGTCAGGCCACGCGGCCGGGCCCCGGTGGTCGCCCGGCGCTCAGCCCGCCTCGGGCCGGACGTGTACGACGTCTCCCGCCGCCACCGGGTGGCGATTGCCGTCGGGGGTGCGCACCACCAGCCGGCCGTCGGGGTCGACGGCCACCGCCTCGCCGACCAGCTCCTGGTCACCGGGAAGCAGCACCCGCACCTGGCGGCCGAGGGTGGTGCAGCGGGCCGCGTACGCGGGCAGCAGGCCGCTGGCCTGCGGGTCGCCGGCGGCGGCCACCCACTCGCGGTAGAGCTCGGCGAAGGAGCGGAGCAGCTCGCGCAGCAGGGTGTCCCGGTCGGTCACGGCGGCCCCGGCCAGGGCCAGCGAGGTGGCGGTGGGGACGGGGAGCTCGGTCTCCCGCAGCGTGACGTTGACGCCCAGGCCCGCGATCACCGCGCCGCCGCTCAGCTCGGTCAGGATGCCGCCGAGCTTGCGCTCGCCGACCTGCAGGTCGTTGGGCCACTTCAGCCCGACCTCCAGCTCCGAGACCCGCCCCAGCGCCGAGGCGGCCGACACGCCCACCAGAATCGGCAGCCAGCCGTACCGCTCCATCGGCACGGCCTCGGGCCTGAGCAGCATCGAGAAGAAGAGGCCGGATCGCGCGGGTGCCTGCCACTGCCGCTCCAGCCGGCCGCGGCCGGCGTTCTGCACCTCGGCGACCAGCACGGCGCCCTCGGCGGCGCCCTCCTTGGCCCGGGCGGCCAGGTCGCTGTTGGTGGAGCCGGTCTCGGTGACCACCTCGACGGAGGTCCAGAGCGCGCCCGGCACCACCAGGTCGCGGGAGAGCCGGGTGGCGTCCAGCGGCGGGCGGTCGAGGTCGGTCCAGGGGGAGGGGCCGTCGTGGCCGAAGCCACGCAGCCCGCTGCGGCGGGGGGAGTTCGGCTCGGTCACCGGGCCAGCGTACCGACGGGTCGTCAGTGCGACCCGGTATGTGCACCCGAACGGTCAGAGGCCGCCCTATAGTGCCGCAGAAACGATGGTTAACACACTGTGTCGCTGGCCATAACCGCTTCCGCCCCGCGCTGGCTACGCTACTCAACGGTAGTTCGTAGCGCCGCCCTGCCCGGAGGTCGTGGGGATGTCAGGACGCGGCCCATGATCAGGGAGAGCCACCGGAATGACCGAGGCGTCGTACGACCCGCACACCACTGCCGGAAAGCTGGCCGACCTGCGGCGCAGGATCGACGAGGCGGTGCACTCCGGCTCGGCCGCCGCGGTCGAGAAGCAGCACGCCAAGGGCAAGCTGACCGCCCGTGAGCGGGTGGTCGAGCTGCTGGACGAGGACTCCTTCGTCGAGTTCGACGAGTTCGCCCGGCACCGCTCCACCAACTTCGGCCAGGCCGCCAACCGCCCGTACGGCGACGGCGTGGTCACCGGCTACGGCACGATCGACGGCCGTCAGGTCGCCGTCTTCGCCCAGGACTTCACCGTCTTCGGCGGCTCCCTCGGCGAGGTCTTCGGCGAGAAGATCGTCAAGGTGATGGACTTCGCCCTGAAGACCGGCTGCCCGGTCATCGGCATCAACGACTCCGGCGGCGCCCGGATCCAGGAGGGCGTGGTCTCGCTCGGCCTGTACGGCGAGATCTTCCGCCGCAACGTGCACGCCTCGGGCGTCATCCCGCAGATCTCGCTGATCATGGGCCCCTGCGCCGGCGGCGCGGTCTACTCCCCCGCGATCACCGACTTCGTGGTGATGGCCGACCAGACCTCACACATGTTCATCACCGGCCCGGACGTGATCAAGACCGTCACCGGCGAGGACGTGGGCATGGAGGAGCTCGGCGGCGCCCGCGCGCACAACACCAAGTCGGGCAACGCGCACTACCTGGCCTCGGACGAGAAGGAGGCCATCGAGTACGTCAAGAGCCTGCTCTCGTACCTGCCCTCCAACAACCTCACCGACCCGCCGTCCTACCCCGAGCAGGCCGACCTCGCGATCACCGACGAGGACCTCGAGCTCGACGCCATCGTGCCGGACTCGGCGAACCAGCCGTACGACATGCACAAGGTGATCGAGCACGTCCTCGACGACGGCGAGTTCCTGGAGACCCAGCCGCTCTTCGCCGGCAACATCATCACCGGCTTCGGCCGGGTCGAGGGCCACCCGGTCGGCATCGTCGGCAACCAGCCGATGGACCTGGCCGGCTGCCTGGACATCAACGCCTCCGAGAAGGCCGCGCGGTTCGTCCGCACCTGCGACAGCTTCAACATCCCGGTCATCACCTTCGTGGACGTCCCCGGCTTCCTGCCCGGCGTCGGCCAGGAGCACGAGGGCATCATCCGGCGCGGCGCCAAGCTCATCTACGCCTACGCCGAGGCCACCGTGCCGCTGATCACCGTCATCACCCGCAAGGCCTTCGGCGGCGCCTACGACGTCATGGGCTCCAAGCACCTGGGTGCCGACCTCAACCTGGCCTGGCCCACCGCGCAGATCGCCGTGATGGGCGCCCAGGGCGCCGCCAACATCGTCTACCGCCGCGAGCTGACCGAGGCCGCGAAGGCCGGCGAGGACGTGGACGCGCGCCGCGCCGAGCTGGTCGCGGAGTACGAGGACACCCTGCTCAACCCGTACCTGGCCGCCGAGCGGGGCTACGTGGACGCCGTCATCGCGCCGAGCGAGACCCGCCAGCACATCGTGAAGGGGCTGCGGGCGCTGCGGGGCAAGCGCGAGGTGCTGCCGCCGAAGAAGCACGGCAACATTCCCCTGTAAGCCCGTCGCGCCCCCGGAAAGGGAGTACCACCGCATGGCACCCATCCAAGTGCTGCACGGGCAGCCGACCCCCGAGGAGCTGGCCACCGTCCTGGCGGTGGTCTCAGCCCGGGCCGCCGCAGCTGAGGCCGCTGCCGCGGCCTCTCGAAGCGACGGCCCGGCAAACCCCTGGGACGACCAGGCCCGGCGCCTGCGCCTCACCCCGATGGCGGGCCCCAACGCCTGGCGCACCGCCGGCTGGGCCGCCTGGCGCTGATTTTTTAGGGGCTCGGGGAACTGCGAGGGCATGCCCGGATGCGGTGCACTCCTTAACGAGTACACGCCCCAAGGGATGCCCTCGCAGTTCCCCGAGCCCCTGATGTGGTTACCCTGCTGCCTATGGCTTCTCGCATTCTCGTCCTCGCCTCCCAGTCCCCCGCCCGCCTCGGGCTGCTCCGGCAGGCGGGGCTGGACCCGCAGGTGCGGGTGAGCGGGGTGGACGAGGACGCGCTGTCGGCCGCGACGCCCGGTGAGCTGGCGCTGGTGCTGGCCGAGGCCAAGGCGAATGTGGTGGCCGGGCAGCTCACCGGGGGTGAGCTGGTGATCGGGTGCGACTCGGTGCTGGAGCTCGACGGGCAGGCCCTCGGCAAGCCCGCCGACGCCGCCGAGGCCACCGCCCGGTGGCTGGCGATGCGGGGCCGCGAAGGCGTGCTCCGCACCGGCCACTGCGTGATCGACACCGCCACCGGCCGCCAGGCCTCGGCCACCGCCTCCACCACCGTGCGCTTCGGCACCCCCGACGAGGCCGAGATCGCCGCCTACGTCGCCTCCGGCGAGCCGCTGCACGTCGCGGGTGCCTTCACCCTGGACGGCCGCTCGGCCCCCTTCGTCGACGGCATCGACGGCGACCCCGGCAACGTCATCGGCCTCTCCCTCCCGCTGCTGCGCGGCCTGCTGGCCGAGCTCGACCTGCGGATCACCGACCTCTGGGCCTAGGAGACAGGCGCGTACTTCGCCAGGAAGGCCAGTACGTCCGGCAGCGCGCCGTCCCGGAGCAGCAGGGCACCGTGGTTCGCGCCCGAGTAGAGCTTGACCTGCTTGGCCGGGCTGACGGCCTGCCTGTGCAGCGAGCCGGCGTTGTCCGCGAAGGGCTGGTCGTACTCCTCGGCGGCGAAGAACTCGGCCGCCTTGGAGGCCGTCACCGCCTTGACCCCGTCGAAGTCGCCGAACTGCTCGGGCCCGCTGAGCGAGACCACGGCCGGCACCGGCAGCACGCCGGGCCGGGAGCCGGCCACCAGGGAGGCGGTGCCGCCCTTGGAGGCGCCGACCAGGGCCACCGTGGTGACGCCCTTGCCCTTGAGGTACTCCTCGGCGGAGTGGATGTCCTCCGGCACCTCCCCCTGCGAGGTGAACGGCAGCACCGCGTACCCGGCCTTGGTGAAGGCCGCCAGGTACGGGTACCAGTCGCAGAGCGAGCCGCCGTTCTGGTGCGAGAACACCACTGCCGTGGTGGCGTGGCCCGCGTCCGAGTCCCGAAAGTACGCGTCCCTTTCCACGCCGCTGCTCGGCAGCCCGAAGGACCCCTTGTCCGCCTCGGTCTGCGACAGGCAGCCGTAGGTGGCCGCCGTCCGGCTCGGGCTCGGCGCCGCCTTGGCGGCCCCGCCGCTGCCGCACCCCGCCAGCAGGCCGACTGCCAGCGCCGCACCCAGTACCGGTCTGATCGTTCTCCGCATGTGGATCACTCCCCCGTCGTCATGAGTGGTCCATACCACCATGATCAGAGGCGCCGGGAACAGGGTGTCGCTGTGGATCCGGACAGATCCACGACCGGACATCTGTTGCCCGAAGCCACCTCTGGCACCGGTGTGCACCGATAGGCTGGCGCCCGCTGCCTGGGACCGAGGAGGAGCGGGGATGGCCGACGACTGTGGCGCAGGCCACGGCCCTCGACGAGGCGCGCAAGCCCGCCTTCGGCCGCCGTCTGCCGCCGCGCGTAGCGTTGCCACCAGGGAAGCGTCTCGCTCCGTGCCCAGGCGATCACGTATTCGTGTCACGCTCCGTGTGGGCAAGCTCACCACCTGGGGCTACTCGCCGGTAAGACCCCGTAATCCCTAGACTTCACGAGGTTCAAGAAGGGAGCCACAGTGCGCAAGGTGCTCATCGCCAACCGCGGAGAAATCGCCGTCCGCGTCGCCCGGGCCTGCTCGGATGCCGGTATCGCCAGCGTCGCCGTCTACGCCGAGCCGGACCGGGATGCGCTGCACGTCCGCGCGGCCGACGAGGCGTACGCGCTCGGCGGCGACACCCCCGGCACCAGCTACCTGGACATCGCCAAGGTGCTCAAGGCAGCCGCCGACTCGGGTGCGGACGCCGTCCACCCCGGCTACGGCTTCCTCTCCGAGAACGCCGACTTCGCCCAGGCCGTGCTCGACGCCGGTCTGACCTGGATCGGCCCGCCGCCGCAGGCCATCCGCGACCTCGGTGACAAGGTCACCGCCCGGCACGTCGCCCAGCGCGCCGGCGCCCCGCTGGTCGCCGGCACCGCCGAGCCGGTCCAGGGCTCGGACGAGGTCGTCGCCTTCGCCCAGGAGCACGGCCTGCCGGTCGCCATCAAGGCGGCCTTCGGCGGTGGCGGTCGCGGCCTGAAGGTCGCCCGCACCCTTGAGGAGATCCCCGAGCTGTACGAGTCGGCGGTCCGCGAGGCCGTCGCCGCCTTCGGCCGGGGCGAGTGCTTCGTCGAGCAGTACCTGGACAACCCGCGCCACGTCGAGACCCAGTGCCTGGCCGACCAGCACGGCAACGTCGTGATCGTCTCCACCCGTGACTGCTCGCTGCAGCGCCGCCACCAGAAGCTGGTCGAGGAGGCGCCCGCGCCGTTCCTCACCGACGAGCAGAACGCGGAGCTGTACCGCGCCTCCAAGGCGATCCTGCGCGAGGCGGGCTACGTCGGCGCCGGCACCTGCGAGTTCCTGGTCTCCCAGGACGGGCTGATCTCCTTCCTGGAGGTCAACACCCGCCTGCAGGTCGAGCACCCGGTCTCCGAGGAGGTCACCGGGATCGACCTGGTCCGCGAGATGTTCCGGATCGCCGACGGCGAGGAGCTCGGCTACGACGACCCGGAGGTGCGGGGTCACTCGATCGAGTTCCGCATCAACGGCGAGGACCCGGGCCGCAACTTCCTGCCCGCCCCCGGCACCGTCACCCTCTTCAGCCCGCCCTCGGGCCCCGGGGTGCGCCTGGACGCGGGCGTCGAGTCCGGCTCGGTCATCGGCCCGGCCTGGGACTCGCTGCTGGCCAAGCTGATCGTCACCGGCTCCTCGCGCAAGCAGGCGCTGCAGCGCGCGGCCCGTGCGCTCTCGGAGTTCAAGGTGGAGGGCATGGCCACCGCCATCCCGTTCCACCAGGCGGTCGTCACCGACCCGGCGTTCGCGCCCGAGGTGCACGGCGGCGAGGGCCCGTTCACGGTCTACACCCGCTGGATCGAGACCGACTTCGACAACACCATCCCCGCCTTCACCGGCGCGGGTGGCGACGCGGACGAGGCCGACCAGCGCGAGACCGTGGTGGTCGAGGTCGGCGGCAAGCGGATCGAGGTCTCGCTGCCCTCCTCGCTCGGCGTCGGTTCGGCCGCGCCGGCCGCCGCGGGCGCCGGGGCCAAGGCCAAGCGCCGGGTGGGCGCCAAGAAGGCCGGTTCGGCCGTCTCCGGTGACACCCTCGCCTCGCCGATGCAGGGCACCATCGTCAAGGTCGCGGTCGAGGAGGGCCAGGTCGTCGCCGAGGGCGACCTGATCGTCGTCCTGGAGGCCATGAAGATGGAGCAGCCCCTCAACGCCCACAAGGCCGGCACCATCGTCGGCCTCAAGGCCGAGGTCGGCGGCAGCGTGAGCAGCGGCGCCGCCCTCTGCGAGATCAAGGACTGACGTCCCCTTAGTTGCACTACCAGGGGCGCGGGGAACTGCGCGGGCCCGGAAGCCGACGACCCGTCACCTTCCGCCTCGCGCAGTTCCTCGCGCCCCTTGGTGTTGCAACTGGATCAGAGCAGGACGAATTCGGACGGCTTCTTCCGAAGTCGCGCGCGCAGTTAGTTCAATGGGCCCCGCGCCCCTGGATAGTGCAACTGACCCGCGCCGGAAAGAACTACCGGACTCGTTCGGGGACGATCCCCGGGCGGCGCTGGCCGGGCAAGGGGGGGCCGGGACGGCGCGCCGCGGTCGGGGGCTGGGGGTGGTGGACCGGGGGTTCGGCGGCGAGGCCGAGGGGGGCGACGGCGATCTGGACGCCGCAGTCGGCGAGGAGGTCGAGCTCGCGGGCGGTCGGGTCCTCCCCGGCCGCGTGCTCGTCGGTCACCAACCGGGTGATGCCCTCCGTCGGGACGGTCGGGAACATGGAGTCCGCGCCGAGCTTGGTGTGGTCGGCGAGGACGATGACCTCGGCGGCCGACTGCACCAGTGCCCGGTCCACGCTCGCGGAGAGCATGTTGGCGGTGGAGAGGCCGCGCTCGGCGGTCAGCCCGCTGCCGGAGATGAACGCCTTGGTGACCCGCAGCCCGTGCAGCGACTGCTCGGCCCCGCTGCCCACCAGGGCGTAGTTGGAGCCGCGCAGGGTGCCCCCGGTCATCACCACCTCGACCCGGTTCGCGTGGGCCAGCGCCTGCGCGACCAGCAGCGAGTTGGTGACCACCGTCAGCCCGGGGATCCGGGCCAGCCGGCGGGCCAGCTCCTGGGTGGTGGTGCCGGCGCCGACCACGACGGCGTCGCCCTCCTCGACCAGACCGGCGGCGAGATCGGCGATCGCGCTCTTCTCGGCGGCGGCGAGGTGGGTCTTCTGCGGGTACCCGGGCTCCCGGCTGAAGCCGCCGGGCAGCACCGCACCGCCGTGACGGCGGTCGAGCAGCCCTTCGGCCTCCAGCGCCCGGACGTCTCGGCGTACGGTGACTTCGGAGGTCTGGACGACGCGGGCCAGCTCTCGGAGCGACACGGCTCCGTTGGCACGCACCATCTCGAGGATCAACTGGCGACGTTCTGCTGCAAACACAGAACCGACGGTAACTGAATGACCGTCTGCTTTCAGGCGTTTGCAGCTGGTAACGGGAAATGCTCACCTCGGACCAGCGTGCGACCGTACAATACGCGCCGTCAGCAAGCCGGGGAGCGCTGCGCCGCCCGGGTGATCACCCCGGAAAGGCGGAGGGGCGGCCACCGGAGGTGGCCGCCCCAACTCGCTTCCGCAGCTCAGGAATCCGCGTCCTCGCGCTTGCGGATGTGCAGCTGCCGGGCCGCCTCCGCGGTGGAGCCGGAGACGGACGGGTAGACGGTGAAAGCGCTGGCCACCTGTTCGACCGTCAAGTTGTTGTCCACCGCGAGCGAGATCGAATGGATGAGTTCGCTCGCGCGGGGGGCGACCACCACGCCGCCGACCACGATGCCGGTGCCGGGGCGGCAGAACAGCTTCACGAAGCCGTCGCGGATGCCCTGCATCTTGGCCCGCGGGTTGCCGCGCAGCGGGAGCTTGACCTCGACGGCGTCCATCTTGCCGCAGGAGATGTCGGCCGCGGTGTACCCGACGGTGGCGATCTCCGGGTCGGTGAAGACGTTGGAGGAGACAGTCTTGAGGTTGAGCGGCTGCACCGCGTCGCCGAGCGCGTGGTACATCGCGATCCGGCCCTGCATGGCGGCCACCGAGGCGAGCATGAAGACGCCGGTGCAGTCGCCCGCGGCGTAGACGCCGGGGGCGGAGGTGCGGGAGACCCGGTCGACCTGGATCTGGCCCCAGTCGTTGAGCTTGATCCCGGCCTCCTCCAGGCCCATCTCGGCGGTGTTCGGGATCGAGCCGACGGCCATCAGGCAGTGCGTGCCGGTGATCACCTGGCCGTCGCCCAGGGTGACCTCGACCCGGTCGCCGACCCGCTTGGCGCCCTCGGCCCGGGTGCGGCTCATGACGTTCATGCCGCGGCGGCGGAAGACCTCTTCGAGCACCTCGGCGGCGTCCGGGTCCTCGCCGGGGAGCACCCGGTCGCGGGAGGAGACCAGGGTGACCTTCGAGCCGAGCGCCTGGTAGGCGCCGGCGAACTCGGCGCCGGTGACACCGGAGCCGACCACGATCAGCTCGGCGGGCAGCTCGTCCAGGTCGTAGACCTGGGTCCAGGTGAGGATCCGCTCGCCGTCCGGCTGGGCGTCGGGCAGCTCGCGCGGGTGGGCGCCGGTGGCGATCAGCACGGCGTCGGCGCGCAGCGACTCGGTGCTGCCGTCGGCGGCCTCGACGAGCACCTCGCGGGAGCCGTCCACCGCCTGGCCGCCGGTGCCGAGCCGGCCCTTGCCGCGCAGGATGGTGATCCCGGCCCGGGTGACGGCCTGGGTGATGTCGTGGGACTGCGCGATCGCCAGGCGCTTGACGCGTCGGTTGACCTTGCCCAGGTCGACGCCTATCACCTTGGTGTCGCGCTCGCCCGAGCCGACGATGATGCCGAGCTCGTCGTAGGAGCTGTCGAAGGTGGTCATCACCTCCGCGGTCGCGATCAGCGTCTTGGACGGCACGCAGTCCGTCAGCACCGCCGATCCGCCCAGACCGTCGCGGTCGACAACGGTCACCTCCGCCCCGAGCTGGGCGGCGACCAGCGCCGCCTCGTATCCGCCGGGGCCGCCACCGATGATCACGATCCGAGTCACGTGCACCATTGTCCCGTACGCCGGGAGCGCCGCCACGCCGGGGGCGGGGGTCGGCGCGCGCGACCTGACTCAACATGACGGTGAACATGCCGAATCGCCCCGAATGTGACGCTGGACACTTCCGGCGGCCACCGGCGCCCGACTCTCCCGTAGGCTGACGCCCATGCCCCTCTACGCCGCGTACGCCACGAATCTCGACGCCCGGCAGATGAGCCGACGCGCCCCCCACTCGCCCCTGCGCGGGACGGGCTGGCTGGACGGCTGGCGGCTCACCTTCGGGGGTGAGCACCTCGGCTGGGAGGGTTCGCTCGCTACCGTGGTCGAGGACGAGAAGGACCAGGTCTTCGTCTCGCTCTACGACGTGGCGCCGATGGACGAGGACGGCCTCGACCGTTGGGAGGGCGTGCAGCTCGGCATCTACCGCAAGATCAAGCTGCGTGCGCACACCCTGGACGGGGACATCCCGGTCTGGACCTATGTGCTCAACGACTACGAGGGCGGCCTGCCCGCCGCGCGCTACCTCGGGCTGATCGCGGACGCGGCGGAGAGCGCGGGCGCCCCGCACGACTACGTGCTGGACCTGCGCCGCCGGCCCTGCTGATCGCGGCTCGCGCCAGGTGGAGACCTACGAAATCAGGGGCTCAGAACCGGCCCGACCCTGTGGTTTTGGGTCATCCGGGTAACGATCTCGCGTAGTTCGGGCGGTTTGTTCTACGCGCGTAGGCGATTGCCGTCTATCCTCGGATTCGTGAACGCAACTCCTCAGTCGGTCGTCTCCACCGACCCCTACGCCGCCGCCCAGGCCGCCGCCGCCCGCCTGCGCGAGCTGACCGGCGCCGAGCGCCACGACGTCGCCCTGGTGATGGGCTCCGGCTGGGTGCCGGCCGCCGACGCGCTCGGTGAGACCATCGCCGAGTTCCCCGTGACCGAGCTGCCCGGCTTCCCGGCCCCGGCCGTCGCGGGCCACTCGGGCAAGATCCGGTCCGTCCGGATCGGCGACAAGCGCGCGCTGATCTTCCTCGGCCGCAACCACTACTACGAGGGCCACGGCGTCGCGACCGTGGTCCACGGGGTCCGCACCGCCGCCGCCTCGGGCTGCGAGACCATCGTGCTGACCAACGGCTGCGGCGGTCTGCGCCAGGGCTGGAAGCCCGGCCAGCCGGTGCTGATCAGCGACCACATCAACCTGACGGCGGACTCCCCGATCGTCGGCGCGAACTTCGTGGACCTCACCGATCTGTACTCGCCGCGGCTGCGGCAGCTCTGCCGCGAGGTGGACCCGACGCTGGACGAGGCCGTCTACGTGCAGTTCCGCGGCCCGCACTACGAGACCCCGGCCGAGGTCAACATGGCCCGGGTGATCGGCGGCGAGCTGGTCGGCATGTCGACCACGCTGGAGGCCATCGCGGCGCGCGAGGCCGGGGCCGAGGTGCTCGGGATCTCGCTGGTCACCAACCTGGCCGCCGGCATGACCGGGGAGCCGCTCAACCACGCCGAGGTGCTGGAGGCCGGCAAGGCCAGCGCCGAGCGGATGGGCGCGTTGCTCGCCAAGGTGCTCGAGCGGATTTGACGTACGCAGCCGGCCAGCCCCCAGGGGCGCGGGACCCTGCTTGACCAACGGCGCGCGCGACCAGGCCTCTACGGAGGTGCACGGTTGCGCGCGCCGTTCCCCGTGCCCCTGTTGTGGTTGCTGTGAGCTGTTCGTAGCCCCGGGCGTCCCCGCCCCACGTTCTCTAGATGCTGGAGTGACCATGGCTTCCACCACTGACCTTCTCGCGCGGGCGCGGGCCTGGCTGGCCGAGGACCCGGACCCGCAGACGCGGGCGGAGCTGACCGATCTGCTGGCCGCCGCCGAGGGGCCGGAGGCGGATGCGGAGGACCGGATCGCCTGGTCGCGCCTGGCGGAGCGGTTCGCCGGGCGGCTGCAGTTCGGGACGGCTGGGCTGCGGGGTGAGCTGGGGGCCGGGCCGATGCGGATGAACCGGGCCGTGGTGATCCGGGCCGCGGCCGGGCTGGCGGCGTACCTGAAGCGGGAACAGCTGGGCGACCTGGTGGTGGTCGGGTACGACGCCCGGCACAAGTCGTACGACTTCGCCCGGGACACCGCCGCCGTGATGGTGGGGGCCGGGCTGCGGGCGGTGCTGCTGCCGCGTCCGCTGCCGACGCCGGTGCTGGCCTTCGCGATCCGGCACCTGGGCGCGGCGGCCGGGGTGACGGTGACGGCCAGTCACAACCCGCCGCAGGACAACGGGTACAAGGTCTACCTGGGCGACGGCTCGCAGATCGTGCCGCCGGCGGACGCCGGGATCGCCGCCGAGATCGACGCGATCGGCTCGCTGGCCGAGGTGCCGCTGGCCGCAGAAGGCTGGGAGGTGCTGGGCGAGGAGGTGGTCCACGCGTACCTGGACCGGGCCGTGACCGTGGTCGACCCGGCCGGGGCGCGCGAGCTGGACGTGGTCTACACGCCGATGCACGGCGTGGGCCGGGACGTGCTGGTCGCGGCCTTCAAGCAGGCCGGCTTCCCGGCGCCGACCGTGGTGGCCGAGCAGGCCGAGCCGGACCCGGACTTCCCGACCGTGGCCTTCCCGAACCCGGAGGAGCCGGGCGCGATGGACCTCGCGTTCGCCACCGCCGCCTCGGTGGGCCCGGACATCGTGATCGCCAACGACCCGGACGCCGACCGCTGCGCGGTGGCCGTGCCGGACGCCGCCGTGGCCGGCGGCTGGCGGATGCTGCGCGGGGACGACGTGGGCGCGCTGCTCGGCTCGGCGCTGGTCGCCAAGCGGGCCGGCGGCACCTTCGCCACCACGATCGTCTCCTCCACCCTGCTGGGGCGGATCGCGGCGGCGGCGGGGCTCGGCTACGCCGAGACGCTGACCGGGTTCAAGTGGATCGCCCGCGCGGAGGGGCTGCGCTACGGGTACGAGGAGGCGCTGGGCTACTGCGTCGACCCCGAGGGCGTGCAGGACAAGGACGGCATCACCGCCGCCCTGCTGGTGGCCGAGCTCGCGGCCACCCTCAAGCGCACCGGCCGCACCCTGACCGACCTGCTGGACGACCTCGCGCTGGAGCACGGCCTGCACGCGACCGACCAGCTCTCGGTGCGGGTCGAGGACCTGACGGTCATCTCCGACGCGATGCAGCGCCTGCGCGAGCAGCCGCCGACCGCGCTGGCCGGCCTGCGGGTCACCCGGGCCGACGACCTGACGGCCGGCACGCCCGAGCTGCCGCCCACCGACGGCCTGCGGTACTACCTGGACGGGGAGGCCGTCCGCTCGGCCCGGATCGTGGTCCGCCCCTCCGGCACCGAGCCCAAGCTCAAGTGCTACCTGGAGGTCGTGCTGCCGGTGCCCACCGCCGCCGACCTGGCCGGCGCCCGGGAGGCCGCCGCCGCCCTGCTGGCCCGGATCAAGACCGACCTCGCGGCGGCGGCCGGGATCTGATCCCCGCTCACCGCTTCGACCGAGCCCCGGGCCTGACGGCCCGGGGCTCGTCCGTTGTCAGGGGCCACTCACGTCTTGACGGGAAATCATGACGAGTTCCGGCGCGTAGGGAAGGATCAGGCCTTGCTTCGCACCTGCCCCCGAAACGCACCGCAGACCCGAGGAGACCCCCGTGGCCGTCGCGCCCCTCACCGAGATCGACCTGTTCGCAGGCTCCGACCAGCCCACCCGGCACGAGCAGTACCGGGCCCTGCGCGATCTGGGCCCCGTCGTCCGGCTGAGCGAACCGGACGTCTACGCGGTCACCCGCTACGAGGAGGTGAAGGCCGCGCTCGCCGACCACGACACCTTCCGCTCGGGCGAGGGCGTGGGCTTCAACCCCCAGTTGAACCAGATGATGCAGGGCATAGCCCTGGTCAGCGACGGGGCCGAGCACGAGCAGATGCGCTCGATCGTCGGCGCCCCGCTCCAGCCCGGCCCGCTGCGCGCCCGCAGCGAGGAGATCGCCGAGCAGGCCCGGGGCCTGGTCGCCGCGCTCGTCGCCAAGGGGGAGATCGACGGCGTCACGGAGATGGCGCAGGCGATGCCGATGCTGGTCATGCCCGACCTCCTGGGCCTGCCCGAGCGCAACCGCGAGAACCTGTACGACTGGGCCAAGGGCGGCACCGACCTGATGGGCCCGGTCACCGAGCGCTCGGAGCAGGGCGCCCGGATGATCGGCAACATGGTGCAGTTCACCCACGAGCTCGCGGCGAACCGCGAGTTCGAGCCCGGCACCCCCGGCGCGGCCGTGCTGGCGGCCGCCGACGACGGCCTCCTGCCCAAGGAGAAGTGCCCGCTGGTCTTCTTCGAGTTCCTGGGCTCCTCGCTGGAGACCACCGCGACCCTGATCGGCCACCTCCTCGTCACCTTCGCCCAGCACCCCGACCAGTGGGCCGCGCTGCGTGCCGAGCCGGGCCTGGTCGCGTCCGCGGTCAACGAGCTGCTCCGGTACCAGAGCCCGCTCCGGGGCATGACCCGGGTCGCGGCGCGCGACACCGAGCTGGGCGGCGTGACGATCCCTCAGGGGGCCCGGGTCTGGCTCCTGTTCGCCTCGGCCAACCGCGACGAGCGCAAGTGGGAGCGCCCGGAGGAGTTCGACTTCCGCCGCAACCCGCTGGACCACCTCTCCTTCGGCCACGGCACGCACAGCTGCGCCGGCCAGGGCGTCGCCCGGCTGGAGCTGCACGCCCTGGTCCACGCGCTGCTGGACGCCGTCGAGCGGATCGAGTTCACCGGTGATCCGGTGATCGCGGAGAACACCATGATGAACACCTACGACGAGATCCCCGTCCGGCTGGTGGCCCGGTAGCCGACCGCCAGCCCCCGGCGGCAGTTGAGCGGCCGTCAGCCCTCGTCAACGCCGATCCGACCTGCCTATGCTGGGCCGTCAAGATCCTGGGGCGCCTGGTGGAGGAGAGTCGTGAGCACATGCGTGATAGGCGCCGGCCTGTCGGGGTTGGCGGCCGCACACGCCCTCCGCCGGCGCGGGGTCGACTTCGTCTGCCTGGAGCAGGCCCCGGACGTGGGCGGGATCTGGCGGCTGCCGGGCGCCGGTGAGCGCGGCCCCGCCTACCGGTCGCTGCACCTGAACAGCGCCAAGCAGCTGACCGGGTTCGCGGACCATCCGATGGCCGAGGACCTGCCGCTCTACCCCCGGCACGGCGATGTCGCCGCCTACCTGCGCTCCTTCGCCGAGTGGGCCGGGCTGCTGCCCCACCTCGAACTGCGCACCGGCGTGCTCGCCGTCCGGCCGGAGCCGGACGGCGGGTGGCTGGTGACCAGCCGCACGGACTCGGGGGCGGAGCGGGTGCGCCGCTTCGACCAGGTGATCGTCGCCTCCGGACACCACTCCGAGCCCGCCCTGCCCGGCCCGCTGCCGGGGGCGGCGGGCTTCACCGGGCGGATCCTGCACTCGATGGACTTCCTGGAGGGCAGGGAGTTCGCCGGGCAGCGCGTGGTGGTGGTCGGCCTCGGGGCCTCGGCGGTGGACATCGCCGCCGACCTCTCCCGGCACGCCGCCCGCACCCTGCTCTCCGTCCGCCGGGGGCTGCACATCGTGCCCAAGCAGCTCCACGGCATCTCGGTGGACCTCATCGCCGAGGCGCCCTGGTTCACCGCCAAGCCGCTGGAGGAGCAGCGCCGCTGGGTGGAGGAGGCCCTGCTGGTCGCGCGCGGACGGATGTCGGACTACGGCCTGCCCGAGCCGGACCACGCGATCTTCTCCTCGGCCGTGACCATCTCGGACGAGATCCTCAGCCTGATCCGCCACGGCGCCGTGCTCCCCCGGCCCGCGATCACCGGCCTGGAGGGCGACCGGGTGCGGTTCGCGGACGGCTCCGCCGCCGAGGCGGACGCGATCGTCTACTGCACCGGCTTCCGGATGGCCTTCCCCTTCCTGCCCGCCGGGCTCCCGGCCGAGCCGGAGCGGCCGGTGGAGCTGTACCGGCGGATCGTCGCGCCCGACCGGCCCGGGCTCTACTTCCTCGGCCTGATCCGCCCGGTCGGCTCGATCACCCGCCTGGTGGAGGCACAGGCCGACTGGGTGGCCCGGCTGCTGACCGGCGAGGCCGGGCTGCCCGCCCCGGACGTCATGCGCAAGGAGATCGACGAGCACCTCGGCGGCATCACCCGGCGCTACGGGCTGAGCACCGGCACCTCGGTGCAGGTCGACGTCGGTTCGTACCTGCGCGAGCTGCAGGAGGCGTGACCGCCGGGCGGCGTGACCGTCCCCCGGCGGTCACGCCCCCTGCCCTCCCGGCCTGCCTCAGCGGCCGGCGGCGCCGACCGGCAGGGCCGGCGGCCGCACCCGGTACGCCTCCGAGGAGAGGTACGCCATCAGCCGGGGCGGGCGGCCCTGCTGGCGGGCCAGCGCCAGGTAGGCGATCAGGCCCAGGCCGTCGTCCAGGCGCCGGGAGGTGACGGCGGCCAGCGCATCGGACAGCGCGGCCCGGTCGATGCCGTACCGGTGCAGCAGGGCCTCCGCCCGCTCCAGCGCCTCGCCGTCGTGCCGCGCGTGGTCGCGCACCGGCACGTAGAGGGTGAAGCCGCTGGGCCCGCCGCCAGCCGGGCCGGTGAAGGCGTGGCAGGCCTGGACGGGACGGCGGTCGGGCAGCCCGTACCCGCCCTCCTCGGCTCCGGTGGCCGTCCGGAAGAAGGCCTCCACCTCCGCGGCGCCGGGCCCGCCCGGCATCCGGCTCAGGCCCGCCGTCCCGGCTGCCGTCAGGTCGCGGTGAGCGGTGTACACCTTCACCCGGGGCTCGTCCCAGTCTCCGAGGTCCAGGGCGAAGTAGAGCAGCCCGTCCGCCGTCGGCAGCGCGTCGAACGCCCGCTGGTGGCCGAGCCGCCGCATCGCCTCGCGGACCGTGGCCCGGGCCCGCTCGGGCCCGGAGGCGGCCGGGTTCAGGTACACCTTGACCTTGGGGATGCCGCCGGGGCGCAGCTCCAGCGCACACCACAGCGCCAGCGGGCCCTGGGGGGAGGCCGGGAAGAAGAGGTCTTCCAGCAGGTCGAGCCGCTCGGTGCCGAAGCCCCAGCGGCGCGCCAGCTCGCGGACGGTGCGCAGGCCCTCGCGCCCGCTGCGCGCCAGGTCGCCGGCCCCGCAGCCGGGTTCGACGAGCACCCGCAGGGTCGGCTGGGCGCCCGGTTCGAAGGAGAGGGAGTACTCCACCGGGGTGTGGTCGTCGGAGAGGGCGGAGCCGTCGGGGGAGGGCAGGTGCAGCGGTCGCTCCGCGACGGGGCCGAGCGCCTGGGAGACCACCCGCACGTAGCCGATGGCGTCGGCCGGGCCCAGGCCCACGACCTCGCACAGGCGCAGCAGTTGACGGGCCGTGTGGTCGCCGAGGGTCTCGGCGGGGGCTGCGGGGATCCGATGGGCTTCGGGGATCCGGGGGGCTTCGGGCACTCTGCGCCCGAGCGCGATCACCGGACCACCCGCCCGGCGCCGGGGGCAAAATGAAGATACCCGCCCGAAGGGGCGGGTATCGGGGGGTGGCAGCCGGTCGGGCGTTGGGAGTGAACGGCGTCCATGGACGGGGGAACCATGACACCCTCCTGTTCTGGATCAACGACGGGGGACGTTTCGGGCACCTGAATACCCAGCCGTTGAACCGTCATGCCACAACCGGAATACCTAAGTTGTTGT
The DNA here is from genome assembly GCF_002943525.1 of Kitasatospora sp. MMS16-BH015. NCBI lineage: Bacteria > Bacillati > Actinomycetota > Actinomycetes > Kitasatosporales > Streptomycetaceae > Kitasatospora > Kitasatospora sp. MMS16-BH015. The sequence goes on from NZ_CP025394.1 coordinate 3,312,544, forward strand.
GTACATCACTTCGTGAGCCAGTTGAGGAACTGGCTCCACCGCCCCGGCTTACGACTCGCCTGACCAGCGGCCTGGTCGGCGGCCGAGACCTGCGGCTCCGGGGCCTGCTGCGGAGCGGCCCCGACCGGCGTGAAGCGGGAGGGCAGCGCGACCAGACCGCGGTTGAACGGCCCCGGACGCCAAGTCAGGCTCTCCTGCGGCACCGCGAGTTGGATGTCCGGCAGCTCGTTGAGCAGGTTCTCGATCGCCGTCACCGTGATCTGCCGGGCCGGGTCCTTGGACGGGCAGGCGTGCGGGCCCGCGCTCCAGGCCAGGTGGGCCCGGCTGCCGGCCTGGTGCTCCCCGGCGAGCGCCGGGCTGCCGTTGGCGGCGGCGAAGCTGACCAGCACCAGGTCGCCCGCCCGCAGCTGCTGCCCGGCGAACTCCAGGTCGGTGGCCGGGTAGTGCGGCGCCAGGTTTGACAGCGGCGGGTTCTCCCACAGCGTGTCGTTGACGGCCTCGTCGATCAGCCCGCCGGTGTGGGCGTAGGCGTCGTCGGTGAACAGCCGGTGCAGGGTGTTGCCGATCAGGTTGCCCAGCGGCTCCGCGCCCGCGGCCAGCAGGAGGGCGATCTGGTGGACCATCTCCTCGTCGGTCAGCCGGGCGTGATGCTGCATCAGCCAGGAGGTGACGTCGTCCCCCGGCCGGCTGCGCTTGAGCGCGACCAGCTCGCCCACCGCGCCGAAGAACACCCCGGCCGCCATCTCGGCGTTGACCCCGTCGAACATCCCGGAGATGCCGAACAGCACCCGGTCGCCGATGTCGGCGGGGCAGCCGAAGAGCTCGTTGAAGACGAACAGCGGCAGCTGCCTGGCGTAGTTGCCGAGCAGATCGGCCGAGCCGCGGTAGCCGAACTGGGAGATCAGGTAGCTGGAGATCTGCTCGGTCGTGCGGGTGAGGCGCCGCGAGTCGACCCGGGCCATGCTGTCCGTGACGGCCTGGCGCAGCCGCAGGTGCTCGGCCCCGTCACTGAACATGCAGTTGGACCGGTACGCGAGCAGCGGCACCACCGGGCTGTCCGGCGCGACGTGCCCCTCGTTGAAGGCCCGCCAGCGGCGCGAGTCCTTGCGGAACGAGGCGGAGTCCTGCAGCAGTTGCAGGGCGGCCGCGTAGTCGGTGACGAGGGTGGCCTCCACGCCGGGCGCGAGCTCGACGGGGGCGGTCGGCCCGAAGCCGCGCAGGTACGCGTAGTAGGTCTGCGGGTCGGCCGCGAACTCCGGCCCGTACAGCGGCACCCGGGCACCGCTGTCGTGGGCCGGGCACCCGGGCGGCGGCACCGGGACGGTGGGGCGTGCGTTCATGTCTGGGTGTGGCTCCTAGCTGGCTACCGGTCGGCTACTGGCTGGCTACGCGCTGGCGCGGTCCAGCAGGTAGCGGACCAGGGTGGTCAGGGCGGCGGCCGAGGACTTCTCGTCCCGGGCGTCGCAGGTGACGACGGGCGTGTCGTCGAGGAGGTCGAGGGCCTCCCGCAGGGCGGACTCGGTGCGGTCGGGGTTGCCGTCGAAGCGGTTGACCGCGATCGCGTAGTCCAGGCCGTACTGCTCGATCAGGTCGATCACCGGGAAGGAGTCGGCCAGCCGCTCGGGGTCGACCAGGATCAGCGCGCCGAGGGCGCCCCGGGCCATGTCCTCCCACATCTGGACGAACCGCAGCTGGCCGGGGGTGCCGAACATGTAGAGCACCACCCGCTCGCTGATGGTCAGCCGGCCGAAGTCCATCGCGACCGTGGTGGTGGTCTTGCCCTGGACGCCCTTGAGGTCGTCCACGGCCTCCGCCGCCCTGGTCATCGTCTCCTCGGTGGACAGCGGCTCGATCTCCGAGATCGAGCCGATGAACGTGGTCTTGCCCACCGCGAAGTGGCCGACCACGAGGATCTTGACCGCGGTCTGGGTCGCCCCGCCCTGGACGTAGTCCGTCGCGACCAGGCCCGGCCCCGCGGTGGAGCCCGGGCCTGCGGTGGAGCTGTCAGCCGAACTTGCGCTGGAGACCATTGAGCACCTCCTGGAGGATCTGCCGGTCGGCCAGGCGGGCGCGGGGCACCGGCGGCCGGGTGATGAGGTGGCCCGCCTCGGTGAGGCCGGCCAGGACGATCCGCACCACGCCGAGCGGCAGCCCGGAGTGACCGGCCAGCTCCGCCACCGTCAGGTAGCCGGCGGCACAGAGGTCGAGCAGGCGCTGCTCCTCGGGCGACAGCCGCCCGGGCCGCCTGCCCTGGTCGGGGGGCGCGGCCGTGACCAGCGTGATCAGCGAGAGCTGCCCGTCCTCGGGCAGGCCCCGCCCCTTGGTGATGACGTACGCGCGGACTAACCCGGTGGCTTCGAGCTCGAAGTCATCGGGCGAGGTCATCGGCGGGCCCCGAGGCCCTCACGCGGCGGGGCTGCCAGCACCTTGCCCAGCTGGCCGACCAGCTGCTGCATCCGGAAGGTGATGTCCTGCATGTCGACGTCCGGGGAGGCCGAGACGCCCAGGTAGGCACCCTCGCCGGCCGAGATCAGGAACACCCAGCCGCCGTCGAACTCGACCAGGGTCTGCTGCCAGCGCTGGCCCGGGCTGTCACAGAAGAACCCAAGCGAGCGGCTCAGCGACTGCACCCCGCTCATCGCCGCCGCGACCCGGTCCGCGTTGTCCTTGCCGATCTCCTTCGTCCGGGCCATCAACAGGCCGTCGGCGGAGATCAGCACCGCGTGCAGGGCGCCGGGGATCTCCAGCGCGCTGTCGAGCATCCAAGCCAGATCGTCGTTCACGAGAAGTCATGCCCTTCACTGCTGCGCGCACCACGGGTGCTGATGGCCTGGTCCGGGTGGGCCTGCCACTGGTCCGCGTGGGTCGGCTGCTGGTCCGTGTGGTTCGGCCACTGGTCCGGGTGGGCCGACTGCTGCTCCGGGTGGGCAGGCTGCTGGTCGGGGTGGCTCGGCCACGGTTCGGCGTGGGCCGGCTGCTGGTCGGGGTGGGCCTGCCACTGCCCGGTGTGCTCCGGCTGCGGCGGCGCCGGCGGGGTGACCCGGCCCGAGCGGGTGCCCCGCTGGAAGGCGCCCATGATGGCCGCCGTCTGCTCGCCGGAGCGGGTCGTGGCCACCGGGGCCGGAGCCGGCTCCGGCTCGGCCTGCGGCAGGGCCGCCACCCGCTGCTTGCGCCGCCGCATCGGCAGGCCGTCGGCGGTGGAGCCGTAGGAGCCGTAGCTGTGCTCGGCGGCTGCCGCCGGGGCCGGCTGGGCCGCATGGGCCGTCCGAACCGCCGGGGCCGCCTCGGCTGACTGAGGTGCCCGAGCTGCCTGAGCTGCGGCGATCGCCGGCACGCGGGCCGGGAGCGCGGCGGGGGCCGACGGCAGCGCGACCGGGTGGTCGCCGGTCGGGTACCCGGTGACCGGGACCTCGGCCCCGACCGGGCTTCCGGCCGCGACGGGCGCCTCGGCCCGGCGCGGGGCCGACGCCTCGGCCCGGGCCTGGGCCTGGCTCTGGCTCTGCGCGGCCCGGCCGGGGGTCGCGGCGGGCTTCTCCGGCATGCCGGTGAGCAGCTCGTGCGGCAGCAGCAGCACGGCCCGCACTCCGCCGTACGGCGAGGAGGAGTCCACCGCGACCTCGAAGCCGAACCGCTCGCAGAGCACGCCGATGACCGCGAGGCCGAACTGCGGCGGGTTGCCGAGCCCGGCCACGCCGGTGACCCGCTCGCTGGTGAGCAGCTTCTCGGCGCGGGCCCGCTCCTCGTCGTTCATGCCGACGCCCGCGTCGTCCACCACGATCACGACGCCCTTGGGCACCGTCCGGATGTTGATCTCGACCACGGTGTCCGGACTGGAGTAGCTGGTGGCGTTGTCCAGCAGCTCGGCCAGGGCCAGCGCGACCGGCTCCACCGCCCGGCTGGAGATGCCGAAGTCCACCTGGGAGAGGATCTCCACCCGCCGGAACTGCCGGATCCGGCCCTGCGCGCTGCGCACCACGTCGTAGACGCTGGCCGGGTCGCGGTGGCGCCCCAGCCAACCGCCGCAGAGCACGGCCACGGACTGCGCCCGGCGCCCGAACTGCGAGTTGGTGTGGTCGACCTCCAGCAGGTCCTGGAGCATCGCCGACTCGCCGTACTTGCCCTGGAGCCGGGAGAGGATCAGCTGCTGCTCGGCCGCCAGGCCCTGCAGCGTCCGCATCGCGGACTTCAGCACGGTCTTGGTCGCCTCGTCGGCCTGCTCCTGGGCGGCCGCGACGGACTGCGCGTAGGAGTGCTCCAGTTCGGAGTAGTGCTCCTTGAGTCCGTCGATCTCCTGACGGAGCGCCAGGGCGGCTCTGCGTTGGCGGACGACGATGGCGGCCCCCGCGACGAGCACGAGGACAAGAGCCCAGAGCACCGGGTCCGCTATGTATTTCGTCATAAGACTCTCTTCAGGCGACTGACGGCCGACTGCTGAATCCCCGCCAGTGCAGGGTGAACCCGCCGCTCCGCAAGCGCGGTGATCGTATCATCGCGCGAACATGCCATCGCGGGCCGCCCACCCTTGAGGATGCGTCTCTTCCCCTTGTCACCAGGCAAGTTGACCTCCTTGCCCGAACTGTCTGTCCGTCACTTCCCGATCGGGTCATCGGGAGCGCGACCGGCGCGCAAGGGGCGCGCACTGGGAATCCCCTGAGGAGTTCCGGTGAGCCACCCGCCAAGGGCCCTCCGTCCGCGTACCGTGGTCGCGGCAGCGGAGCGGACTCTCGACGGTTGGGGGCACGGTGGCGGCGGAGACGGGTCCCGCGGGGCACGAGGCGGAGCCTCCGACACAGGAAGCCGAGCCTGCGATGCACGAGGCGGTGCGCGAGACGTACGGCCCGACCGACCTGAGCAGCCTGCCGATGTTCGCGGGCGGATTCATCAACTTCGGCCACTGGCAGGCCGTCGACCTGACCGGCCCGATCGGCGAGGCGGAGCGGATCCGCAGCCAGCAGGACCTCTACCGGCGGGTGCTGGACGCCGCCGGGCTCGCGGCGGCGCCGGATGCCGGCGGGCCGGACGCCGCCGCCCGGGAGGGCGCCGCACCGCCGAAGGACGCCCGAGTGCTCGAAGTGGGCTGCGGGCTCGGGATGGGCTGCGCGCTGGCCCTGCGCGAGTACGGCCCCGCCTCGGTGACCGGACTCGACGTCCACCCCGCCCAACTCGCCCGAGCCCGGGCCGCCCACGCCGGGCTGCTCACCGAACAGCCCGAGCGGCTGCGCTTCGCCCAGGGGGCGGCCGAGCAGATCCCCTTCCCTGACGGCGAGTTCGACATCCTGCTCAGCGTGGAGGCGGCCCAGCACTTCCCCGACCTGACCGCCTTCGCCGCCGAGGCCGCCCGCGTGCTCCGCCCCGGCGGCCGGGTGGCCGTCGCCGGCTTCTTCACCGCCGACGACTCCCCCGAGCGCCCCGCCCAACTCGCCTCCCTGCTCCACACCTTCGAGACCGGCCTCGACCTGGCCCGCCCGGTCACCGCCCTCACCGAGGCCCTCACCACAGCCGGCTGCACCGAGGTACGCACCGAATCCCTCGGCCCCCACGTCTGGCCCGGCTGGGACACCTGGCTCAGCCGCTGGTGGGCCCCCGACACCTGGCCCCGCAACTTCCTGAACGCCTACCGCCGCGGCATCCTCGACTACTACCTGGTCACGGCCACCCGCCCCTGAATGCACCGAGGCGCCCCGCCGGCTCCGGGCCGGGTGGGGCGCCTCCGAGGGGCCGGCTCGTGTCAGCCGGTGGCGATCAGGGTGACGAAGGCGATCAGGCCGGCCAGGGTGGGGGCGATGATCCACCAGCACCAGGTGATCGAGATGTCGCCGGCGGCGGTGGGGCGGGCGGCGTTGCGCTCGGCGGTCTCGGTGAGGGTGTCGACCACCTGGTCGGACCAGGCACGGGTCGGGTCCTCACCGCCGGAGAAGAGCGAGCGGCTCTTGCCGGCGCCCTCCCGCAGGTGCGGGTCGCCCATCTCCTTCGAGCGGCCGGTGGCGGCGCGCAGCTGGTTGCGGTTGGCCTTCTTGCGCTGGCGGAGCGAGACCGGGACGGCCCAGACCTGGAAGGTGCGGCCACCGGCGAAGAGCTCGACCGAGTAGCCGGACTTCAGGCCCTCGACGGCGGCCCAGGGGGCCTTGATCGTACGCAGCGGGTTGCGCACCAGCAGCCGGTCGTCGTTGGCGAGCACGGCCGGCCGCAGGGTGTACGCGACCACCAGCGGCACGAAGACCGGCAGGACGGAGAGCGCGACCCACGGCGTGCGGCCGGTGCCGTAGAACACGGCGTCGCCGATCAGCCAGAGGGCGACCAGCAGGATGAGCACGCCGGAGATCACGCCGGGCACGGAGCGGTAGACGCGGTCGGCGTACGTCGGCGCGGAGTCGGCGCCGCCCTGGTGGGGCTTGCCGTCGGAATCGGTCATGGCGTCGATTCTGCCCCATCGGCCCGCTGAGCTGCCGGGTCGTGATGGGGTCGTGTTCACTCCGTACCTCGCCCGTGCCGCTCGGCGGGGTGCCGGACCCGGTGCCGCAGGTACACCACCCCGCTCCCCAGCACCCGGCTCTCGACCAGCTCGAGGTCGACCCGCCGCTCGGCCTGCGCGAAGAACGGCGTACCGCCCCCGACCAGCACCGGATGGACCCGCACCCGGTACTCGTCGATCAGCCCGGCTCCGGCCACCGCAGCCGCGAGCTCCGCGCCGCCGATCGCGATCTCGCCCTCCCCCGGCTCGGCCCGCAGCCGCGCGATCTCCTCGGCCGGGCTGCCGTCGGCCAGTCGGGCGTTGCCCCGGACGGCCGAGAGGGTGCGGGAGAAGACCACCTTCGGCAGCTCCCGCCAGAGCTCGGCCCACTCGCGGGTGGAGAACCCGAGGCCGGGGTCCTGTTCGGCGTCCTCCCAGTAGAGCATCGTCTCGTACAGCCGCCGCCCCAGCAGGTGCACGCCGACGCCCCGGATCTCCTCCGTGGCGAGGGCGAAGATCTCCTCGTCGGGGACCGTCCAGTCGAAGCGGCCGTCCGGCCCGATCACGTAGCCGTCCAGCGAAACGCCCATGGAATAGGTGACACGTCGCACGGGGAACCTCCCGAAGAGCTCCGTAACAGACCGACGGCAATGACCGACGTCGGCCACGCCCACCGGCAACGGCCGACGGTTCGACCGTACGACGGCGAGTTCGGAGGGGGTGCCCCCTAGCGCGAGGCTACGCGCGTAGATATGCTGGGCTGGTGACCATGTCCACTGTTGCAGCCAATGCCCTCGGCGCTGCGGGCGGCGGCCTTCAGGACGTTGCGGCGTCCGAGGCCTCGCTCCGCCGCTTCCTGCACGGCCTGCCCGGCGTCGACGCCGTCGGCCTGGAAGCCCGCGCCGCCACCCTCGGCACTCGTTCGATCAAGACCACGGCGAAGGCCTATGCCATCGACCTGGCGATCTCGATGATCGACCTGACCACGCTGGAAGGCGCGGACACGGTCGGCAAGGTGCGCGCCCTGTGCACCAAGGGGAAGAACCCCGACCCGACCGACCAGACCACCCCCCGGGTGGCGGCCATCTGTGTCTACCCCGACATGGTGGCCACCGCCAAGGCCGCCCTCGCGGGCACCGAGATCCAGGTCGCCTCCGTCGCCACCGCCTTCCCGGCCGGCCGGGCCGCGCTGCCGGTCAAGCTGGCCGACACCGCCGACGCGGTGGCCGCGGGTGCCGACGAGATCGACATGGTGATCGACCGGGGTGCCTTCCTCTCCGGCAAGTACCTGTCCGTCTTCGAGGAGATCACCGCCGTCAAGGAGGCCTGCAAGCGCCCCGACGGCAGCTCGGCCCACCTCAAGGTGATCTTCGAGACCGGTGAGCTCCAGACCTACGACAACGTGCGCCGCGCCTCCTGGCTGGCCATGCTCGCGGGCGCCGACTTCATCAAGACCTCCACCGGCAAGGTCGCCGTCAACGCGACCCCGCCCGTCACCCTGCTGATGTTGGAGGCCGTCCGCGACTTCAAGCAGCAGACCGGCGTCCAGATCGGCGTGAAGCCGGCCGGTGGCATCAAGACCACCAAGGACGCCATGAAGTACCTGGTCATGGTGAACGAGACTCTCGGCGACGACTGGCTCTCCCCGCACTGGTTCCGCTTCGGCGCCTCCAGCCTGCTGAACGACCTGCTGATGCAGCGCCAGAAGCTGGCCACCGGCCGGTACTCCGGCCCCGACTACGTGACGGTGGACTGACCCCATGGCCAAGAACGCCAAGAACGGCAAGCAGACCGAGGAAGCCGCCGCCCCCAAGGGCGGGCTCTTCAGCTACGCCCCGGCCCCCGAGTCCCCCGCCGCCGCGGGTGACATCGCCACCTCGTACGGCCACTTCATCGGCGGCGAGTTCGTCGACTCCTCCGGCAGCGAGGCCCTGAAGACGGTCAACCCGGCCACCGAGCAGGTGCTCGCCGAGTTCGCCCAGGGCACCGATGAGGACGTCGACCGCGCCGTCGCCGCCGCCCGGAAGGCCTTCGTCGACTGGTCCGCGCTGCCCGGCAGCGAGCGCGCCAAGTACCTGTTCCGGATCGCCCGGATCATCCAGGAGCGCTCCCGCGAGCTGGCCGTGCTGGAGTCGATCGACAACGGCAAGCCGATCCGCGAGACCCGCGACGTCGACCTCCCGCTGGTCGCCGCGCACTTCTTCTACTACGCGGGCTGGGCCGACAAGCTCGACTACGCCGGGTTCGGCGCGGCTCCCAAGCCGCTCGGCGTGGCCGGTCAGGTCATCCCGTGGAACTTCCCGCTGCTGATGCTCGCCTGGAAGATCGCCCCGGCGCTGGCCACCGGCAACACCGTGGTGCTCAAGCCGGCCGAGACCACCCCGCTCACCGCGCTGCGCTTCGCCGAGATCTGCCGCCAGGCCGGTCTGCCCAAGGGCGTCGTCAACATCGTCACCGGTGACGGCCGCACCGGCGCCGCGCTCACCGCGCACCCGGACGTCAACAAGGTCGCCTTCACCGGTTCGACCCCGGTCGGCCGGGCGATCGCCAAGCAGCTGGCCGGCACCAGCAAGAAGCTCTCGCTGGAGCTGGGCGGCAAGGCCGCCAACATCGTCTTCGACGACGCGCCGATCGACCAGGCCGTCGAGGGCATCGTCAACGGCATCTTCTTCAACCAGGGCCACGTCTGCTGCGCCGGCTCGCGCCTGCTGGTCCAGGAGTCGATCCAGGACGAGCTGCTCGACTCGCTGCGCCGCCGGATGGCCACCCTGCGGGTCGGCGACCCGCTGGACAAGAACACCGACATCGGCGCGATCAACTCCGCCGCCCAGCTGGCCCGGATCACCTCGCTGGCCGAGGCCGGCGAGGCCGAGGGCGCCGAGCGCTGGTCGCCGTCCTGCGACCTCCCGTCCGCCGGCTACTGGTTCCGCCCGACGCTGTTCACCGGCGTCAGCCAGGCGCACCGGATCGCCCGCGAGGAGATCTTCGGCCCGGTGCTCTCGGTGCTGACCTTCCGCACGCCCACCGAGGCGGTCGAGAAGGCCAACAACACCCCGTACGGGCTCTCGGCCGGCATCTGGACCGAGAAGGGCTCGCGCATCCTCTGGATGGCGAACCAGCTCAAGGCCGGCGTGGTCTGGGCCAACACCTTCAACAAGTTCGACCCGACCTCGCCGTTCGGCGGCTTCAAGGAGTCGGGCTACGGCCGCGAGGGTGGCCGGCACGGTCTGGAGGCCTACCTCGATGTCTGATGTCGCATCGCGTCTTGATGTCCTCAAGACCTACAAGCTGTACGTCGGCGGGAAGTTCCCGCGCTCCGAGAGCGGGCGGGTGTACGAGGTGACCGACAGCAAGGGCGCCTTCGTCGCCAACGCCCCGCTGGGGACCCGCAAGGACACCCGGGACGCCGTGCTCGCCGCCCGCGCGGCGGTCAAGGGCTGGTCGGGCACCACCGCGTACAACCGCGGCCAGGTGCTCTACCGCGTCGCGGAGATGCTGCAGGGCCGCCGCGAGCAGTTCGCCGCCGAGGTGGCCGCCGCCGAGGGCATCGGCGGCAAGAAGGCCGCCGCGCTGGTGGAGGCCGCGATCGACCGCTGGGTCTGGTACGCGGGCTGGACGGACAAGGTCGCCCAGATCGCGGGCGGGGCCAACCCCGTCGCCGGTCCGTACTTCAACCTCTCCACTCCGGAGCCCTCCGGCGTGATCGGCGTGGTCGCCCCGCAGAACGGGTACGGGCACTCGCTGCTCGGCCTGGTCTCGGTGATCGCCCCGGTGATCGCCACCGGCAACACCGTGGTGGTCGCGGCCGCCGCCGGCGCCCCGCTGCCCGCGCTCTCCTTCGGCGAGGTGCTGGCCACCTCCGACCTGCCGGGCGGCGTGGTCAACATCATCTCGGGCCGCACGGCGGACATCGCCCCGACGCTGGCGTCCCACCAGGACGTCAACGGGCTGGACCTCTCGGGTGCGATCGACTCCGACGGCCCCGGCGCGGCTGCCACGCTGGAGGCCGCCGCCGCGGATACCCTGAAGCGAGTCGTCCGGCCGGTGGCCGACCCGGCCGGCTTGGACTGGACCAATGCGCCCGGAACGGACCGGCTACTCTCCTTCCTGGAGATCAAGACGGTCTGGCACCCGATGGGGATCTGACCCCGCAGGACCGGGCTGACACAACTCCACAGACTGGCCGTCCCCAGTGCCCCTATCCCCCCAGGGGCCCGGACGTGCCGAAGACGGACCCGCACCCACCCCCCCTGGTGCGGGTCCGTCGCCTTTCCTCCTCCTGGCCCCCTCCTGGCCCCCCTCTCCTGGGGGAGGCGGTTCCAGTCGTTCGGCGGGCGCGCCCGACCGCTCCCACCTGCGGTAATGGCAGGGGATGGATTCGTCTGGCCGGAGGGCGGCAGGGGCTGTGTGGGAGATCGCCGGAGACGTGCTGGAGTTCGCGGCGGACGCCGGGCTGCGGTCGGTGCGGGTCCGCCGGATCGAGCGGCGGCTGGCCGCCGGGCAGCCGGTGCGGATCCCGTGCGGGCTGCGCCGGGCCGGGGTGCAGCCGGAGACCTTCGTGGACGGGGGCCTGCGGGTGGTGGGGGCCGGTGCGGAATGCGGCAGCGCGGCCTTCGTCACCCGGAGCGGGGGTGCCCGGGAGCTCGCCCGGGGTGGGATCTTCGGCACACCCGACACCAGCCAGGCCGAGTACCCGACGATCCCGTACGCGGCGCCGGGCGGCGGGGCGGTCGTCGTCTTCCAGGTGCACCACCGGTACCTGCCGCTGCTCGAACGGGCACTGGTGGCCTGACCGCCGGGCACCGGTGGCCCGGCCGATCCCATTCGAGTGACATGTCCGCGTTAAAGATCTAGCTACCGGGCGGTTTCGGCTTCCGGCGGGGATACGTCAGACTGGTGTCTCGTGAGTGACTCCCCGCTGAACCCTGCCCCGTCGAGCCATGCCCGCGTCGTGCTGCTCTCCGGGCCCTCCGGCTCCGGGAAGTCCTCGCTGGCCGCGCGGACCGGGCTGCCGGTGCTCCAGCTCGACGACTTCTACAAGGACGGCGACGACCCGACCCTGCCGCAGTTCGAGGACGGCAGCGGCACCGACTGGGACTCGCCGCTCTCCTGGCACCGCGAGCAGGCGCTCGACGCGATCCGCTCGGTGATCGGCAACGGGCGGGCCGACGTGCCCGTCTACTCCATCCCCGACAACGGCCGGGTCGGCACCCGCACCTTCGAGCTGTCCGAAGCCCCCGGCTTCATCGCCGAGGGCATCTTCGCAGCCGAGCTGGTCGAGCAGTGCCGCGCCGAAGGACTGCTGGGCGACGCGATCTGCCTCCGCAACCGCCCCCTCACCACCGCCTGGCGCCGCTTCCGCCGCGACGTCCGCGAGGGCCGCAAGTCCGTCCCCTACCTCCTGCGCCGCGGCTGGCGCCTGATGCGGGCCGAGGCCGGCATCGTGGGCCGCCAGGTCGACCTCGGCGCAGTCGCCTGCGGCGGAGCGGAGGCCGAACGGCGCGTCCGCGCCGTGGCCGCGCTCCGACCAGAGTCGATCGAAGCGATGGCTGTCGCACCCAGCTAGCCCACCAGGGGCTCGGGGAACTGCGAGGGCACGCCCGGATGTGGCGCACTCCTTAACGAGTACGCGCCCCAGAGGATGCCCTCGCAGTTCCCCGAGCCCCTGATGGCTGGGGTTGTCTCGCAAGGTTCCCCGAGCCCCTGGGTAGTGCAACGCGAGGGGCCCGGTGCCTCTCCCCGGCACCGGGCCCTTCGCTTTACGGCGGTGGCTTCCCCCGTCCGACCGCCCCCTCCCCCGAGCGGGTGGTCGTCCGTCCACGGCCGTCACCCGTCCCCCGACGGGTTGTCCTTGGTGATGCGGTGGTTCAGGCGACCAGCTCGCCGAAGGCGAAGACGGTGTCGCCGGTGCGGTTGAGCTGCTCGTCGTCGCGCAGGCGACGGAGGGCCCGCCAGATGCTGCTCTTGACGGTGCCGACGCTGATGCCGAGCACGTCGGCGATCTCCGGGTCGGTGCGGCCCTCGTAGTAGCGCAGGACGAGCATGGTGCGCTGGTTCTCGGGCAGCTTGGCGAGCGCCTGCCACAGCACGGCCCGCAGCTCGGTGCCGCCCATCGCGTCGGTGTCGCCGACGGTCTCCGGGAGCTCCTCGGTGGGGTACTCGTTGAGCTTGCGCCGCCGCCAGGCGGAAATGTGCAGGTTGGTCATGGTGCGGCGGAGGTACCCGCCGACCGCGGCCTTGTCGGTGATCCGGCCCCAGGCGCGGTAGGTGGAGAAGAGCGCGCTCTGCAGCAGGTCCTCGGCCTCGAAGCGGTCACCGGTGAGGTGGTACGCGGTGGCGTACAGCGAGGCGCGGCGCTCCTGGACGTACGCGGTGAACTCGCGCATGTGCTCGGCGGAGGGGTCGACCGGCTGGGCCGGCACCGGGGCGAGGCTCAGCACGGCCGCCCCCGCGGCCTCGCGGCCCGCCGGGCTCCCCGCCCGGACGACCGTGTGCTGCTCCCCGACCCGGGCCACGCCTCGGCGGGCTCCGGTGCTGTGTGCGCACCCCCGTACGACCACGGCACCGGAAGACTCGTCCCGGCGGTACTCGAAGTGGGTGTGGGCGGAGGAACGCGTGGTGCGGATGCCCCCGGTGTTGCGGGACTTGAGCGTGGCGTTCATCGTGCACCCCCATGATCGGTACGAGCGGTTCGAAGTTCCGCCGCCGTTGCCCGGCCCGTTGACCTGGGCCGTTCTCCGGCGACAAGGAAAATCCTGCCCGCCCGCCGTCTCGGCGCTGTCCGCCGACTGTCACAGGGCTGTCACAGCGTCCGGGACTTTCGTCCGCACCACCGTCACACCGGCGTGGACGCGGAGAGCGGACGGATCGGTTCCCGTCCCACCCTGGTGGGTGAACAGCCGCGCCCGGTGAGCCAGAATGACCCCGTGCCTTTCCTCCTTCTGATCGAGGACGACGACGCCATCCGGACCGGCCTCGAACTCGCCCTCACGCGCCAGGGCCACCGTGTGGCCGCCGCAGCCTCCGGCGAGGACGGCCTCAAGCTCTTCAAGGAGCAGCGGCCGGACCTCATCGTGCTGGACGTGATGCTGCCCGGAATCGACGGCTTCGAGGTCTGCCGCCGGATCCGCCGCACCGACCAGCTGCCGATCATCCTGCTCACCGCCCGCTCGGACGACATCGACGTGGTGGTCGGCCTGGAGTCCGGGGCCGACGACTACGTGGTCAAGCCGGTGCAGCCGCGGGTGCTCGACGCCCGGATCCGGGCCGTGCTGCGGCGCGGCGAGCGGGAGAGCTCCGACTCCTCGGTCTACGGCAACGTGGTGATCGACCGCTCCGCGATGACGGTCACCAAGGGCGGCGAGGACCTCCAGCTCACCCCGACCGAGCTGCGCCTGCTGCTCGAACTCAGCCGCCGGCCCGGCCAGGCCCTCTCCCGGCAGCAGCTGCTCCGGCTGGTCTGGGAGCACGACTACCTGGGCGACTCCCGCCTGGTGGACGCCTGTGTCCAGCGCCTGCGCGCCAAGGTCGAGGACGTGCCCTCGGCGCCCACGCTGATCCGTACCGTGCGCGGAGTCGGCTACCGCCTCGACCCGCCGGCCTGACCGCCGGCCCTCCCCCACTACGGCATGTTCCCCGTCCGGACGTTTCCCGACGGACGTTTCCCAACCGGACGTTTCCCGACCGGACGTTTCCCGACTGGACGATGGTGATGGCACGTTGACCAACCCGCAGACCCTCCGCCCCTCGCGTTCGGTGCGCTGGCGGCACCTGCGCTCGCTGCGGGTACGGATGATCGCGGTCTTCGCCGTCGTCGCCCTGGCCACCGCCGTCGCCGCCTCCGGCATCGCCTACTGGCTGAACCGGGACGCGGTGCTCCGGCGGGCCCAGAACAGCGCGTTGAACGACTTCCGGGTCTCGCTCACCCGGAGCGTCTCGGACGTGCCGCTGCACGCCGCCTGCCCCGACCTGGTCTCGCTGGCCGGGGCGGTGGCCACCTCGGGGCTCAACTACCAGGTGGTGGTCACGGACGAGGCCCAGCCGGGCTGCACGGCCTCCTCCGATCCGGAGCGGTTCACCCTGGCCCAGGTGCCGGAGGCGCTGCGCACCGCCGTCACCAAGCCCCGCGAGGTGGACTCGCACAACGCCTTCGCCTACCACCTCTACTGGCAGCGGGTGAACCTGGACGGGCACCCGTACGTGGTCGGCGGCACCAAGGTGGTGCCGAGCGGGCCGACGGCGTACATGTTCAAGTCGCTGGACACCGAACGGGCCGATCTCAACACCCTGGGCTGGTCGTTGGCCACCGCCACCCTGCTCGCGCTGATCGGTTCGGCCCTGCTCGCGCAGGCCGCCTCGACCACCGTGCTGCGGCCCGTCCGCAAGCTCGGCGAGGCCGCCGCCAAGCTCGGCAAGGGCCAGCTGGACACCCGGCTCGAAGCCGAGGGCGCCGACGAACTCGCCGATCTGGCACGGACGTTCAACCAGGCGGCGGAGTCGCTCGGGGCCCAGGTGCAGGAGCTCAGCGCCCGCGAGGCGCAGAGCCGGCGGTTCGTCGCCGACATGTCGCACGAGCTGCGCACCCCGCTCACCGCGATGACGGCCGTGACCGACATCCTGGAGGACGAGGCCGAGTCGCTGGACCCGATGATCGCCCCGGCCGTGCTGCTGGTGGTCAGCGAGACCAGGCGGCTCTCGGACCTGGTCGAGAACCTGATGGAGGTGACCCGCTTCGACGCCGGCACCGCCAAGCTGGTCGCCGACGAGGTGGACATCGCCGACCTGATCATGTCCTGCATCGACGGCCGGGCCTGGTACGACGCGGTCGAACTCGACGCCCCGCGCGGGGTGTTGGCCGTGGTCGACCCGCGCCGGCTGGACGTGGTGTTCGCCAACCTGATCGGCAACGCGCTCAAGCACGGCGGGTCGCCGGTACGGGTGAAGGTGCGGCAGGACGGCGAGACCGTGGTGGTGGAGGTCTCCGACAGCGGCCCGGGCATCCCCGAGGAGGTGCTGCCGCACGTCTTCGACCGCTTCTACAAGGCCGACAAGGGCCGGGCCCGGTCCGAGGGCAGCGGCCTCGGTCTCTCCATCGCGATGGCCAACGCCCAGATCCACGGCGGCACCATCACCGCCGCCAACGGGGAGACCGGCGCGGTGTTCACGCTCACAATCCCCGTCACCCAGCCCGCCCCCACCGGCTCCGCCGACAGCACCACCGGGCAGGAGAACGTCTGATGCGCCCCCGTACCATCCGCACCGCCCTGGGGCTCGTGCTCGCCGCAGCCGCCCTGACCGGCTGCGGCATCCGCCCGACCGCCGTCCCGGTCGACGCCGGCGCCCCGGCCAGCCGCACCGCCTGCCCCAGCCCCCTGCACGTCCCCGAGGCCGTGGTCACCCGCACCCCGGCCCCGGCCCGGCCCTCCCCCGCCCCGCCGGTCAAGCCGGTGCACCCGAGCCCGTCCGTCACCCACGCCCCGGACAGCCCCTTCACCGCCGGGCCCACCCCATCCCCCTCGCACTGCCCGTAGCGCGCACCGCGCCCCGCCCCGCCCGCCACTCCACGCCCCGGCCGGCCCCCGCCCGTCACCCACACGCCCGGCCAGCCCCGCCACCGCCGAGCCCACCCCGCGTCCCCCTCGCGCTGCCCGTAACACTCACCAGCCCCACCCGTCACTCCACGCCCCGGACATCCCCTTCATCGCCGGCCTCGCTCCCTCGCACGTCACCCCCTACACCCTTCGGGTGAGGAGCGGAACCATCCGACGGCGGGGGTGCGTCCCCCCTCTCGTGCAGGGAGACAGCCGGAGCGACCGCGCCACCACCGAGGACCACACCGCCGCACCGGCGGCCCACCCCCGGCTGCGCGGGCTCGGCGCGGTGCTGCTGGTGGCGCACCTCGCCCTCCTCGCCTGGCTCAGCCTGCGGCCGGTCGCCGTCGGCTGGACCTACCCGGCCAACCTCACCCCGTTCGCCAGCGTCGGCCAGGCGCTGCGCCTCGGCGGCCTGGCCGGTCTGCAGCAGCTGGCCGCCGGCCTGCTGCCGCTCACTCCGCTCGGCCTGCTGCTGCCCCTGGTCGGCGGCCGGCTGCGCACCCCCTGGCTGCCCTCCTTCCTCCGCACCGTCGGCGGCGCGGCCCTGGTCGCCACCGCCCTGGAGATCCTGGAGGGCCAGACCCCGGGCCACGTCCTGAACGTGGACGACATCATGCTCGGCACCATCGGCGTCGCCCTCTGCCACGCCGCCCTCGTCCCACTGGCCCGCGCCCTCCTGCTCCGTCACACCACCCGTGCCCCCCGACTCCCCCGGGCCACCACCCCCGCGCCGATCCCGATCCCGGCCCCACGCCCCACCCACCGCCCGGCGGCCACCGTCCGCACCTCGCTGCTCCCGACCCCGGCCGACCAGCCCACGCGCTGACCGTCTGACCCGGCGCCGGCACCCCGCCGGCCCCCGTCCACCGACCGGTCACCGCCCGCCGATCCCCGCCTGCCGATCCTCGTACGCCGGCCCGGCCCGGCCCGGCCACCGCGGCACCCAGCCACCTACGCACCGACTCGCCAACACACCACCGCACCGCCGCACCGCCGCACCGGTCCACCGAAAATCCCCAGCGGCTCCAGCCCCCGGCTGGCAGCATCAGGCCCATGGCCGCCGACACGCTCCTCGCCCAGGCCCACACGCTGTGGGAGACCCTCGCCCGCGTCCCCGTCTCCTTCGCCGCCACCGCCGCCACCGCCGGCGGGGTGGCGGTGGTGACCGACCCGGATTCCGGCTGGTGCCCGCCCGGTTGGGCCGGGGTGATCCGGCTGGGCGACACCGCGCTGGTCGCGGCCCCGGACGAGGCCGCCGCCGCCCTGCTGCGCGAGACCCTGGCCGCCACGACCGCCGCGTCCGCCACCGCGACCCTTACCGCCCCGACCGCTGCCCCGCACCGGCGGCCCGCCCGCGTCCTCGGCCCGGCCGCCCTCGCCTACCTGGCCGCCGAGGACTTCCGTCCGGCCGCCATACCCGCCGGGCTGGCCCTCGTCGAACTGCCCACCGAGAGTCCTGAACTCCGCGTCCTGGAGCTGGAGTCAGGGCAAGAGGACGCCAACGAGGCGGGCCTCTGGGAGTCCACCTCCCCGGTCTTCGCGGTCCGCGCCGAGGGCCAGGTGGTCGCCGCCGCCGGCTACCGCCGCTGGCCCGGCGACGCCGCCCACATCGGCATCCTCACCGCCCCCGCCTGGCGCAACCGCGGCCTGGCCCGGGCCACCGGCTCCGCCGCCTCCGCCCACGCCCTCACGGCCGGCCTGCTCCCCCAGTGGCGCGCCCGCGTCCCCGCCTCCCGCCGGGTCGCCACCTCCCTCGGCTACCGCGAGCTGGGCGAACAGCTCAGCCTGCTGCCGGCCTCCCCGGGCCTCCCGCAACAGGGGCCCTGAAGGCCCAGCCCGCCGATCCGCGTGCCCGCCCCTCCGCCTCCGGGATGGCCCCTCTCAGGGACCGCCCCTGAGAGACCCCTGAGGGCGGGGTACGCCTCGCCCAGGAGCAGGTCAGGGGCGGGATCGGCGTCTGGGCTGACGTTTCGGGGCCAAGCGGGAAGCAGGATGGAGTCATGCCCGCCGGAGACGCCGGACCGGGCCGAGACTCCCTCAGGAGAGCAGCATGAGCGCCCTTGTCCGCCCCCGTCACAACCGCGTGATCGCCGGTGTCTGCGCCGGGATCGCGGCCCGCTTCGGACTCTCGCCCTGGACGGTCCGGATCATCGCGCTGGCTTCCTGCCTGCTGCCCGGCCCGCAGTTCCTGATCTACCTGGCGCTCTGGCTGCTGCTGCCGCAGGCACCGTGACACCGGCCCCAGCCGGGGTCACACCAGCCCCGGTCGGGGCAAACCAGCCCCGGTCAGGGTCACACCGGCCTCGGTCGGGGCGTGGAACAGCCGAAGGCCGGCCCGGAGCGATCCGGGCCGGCCTTCGGCCGCTTGCGGGGGTGGTCAGCCCCCGAGACCGGGCAGGCCGGGGACGGGAAGCGCGCCGGTCAAGGTGGAGACGCCGGGGGCGTGGCTGAGGCCGTCGGCGCCCGGGATCGGCAGCGCGCGGTTGGCGGCGGCCGGGCCGACGGGGGCGTCCATCCCGGGGGCCTCCATGGTGGGGGCGTCCATCGCGGGCGCCGCCTGGGCCGGGGCCGCCTGCGGGGCCTGGGCGGGGGCGGCGGCCGGAGCCGCGGCGGGAGCCTGGCCGGCGGCCGGGGCGGCCTCCGCGAGCGGGGCCGGAGCGGCCTCGGCGGAGGGGGCCGGGTGCAGGGCGTTGGCCACACCGGGGTTGAGGTCGCCCACGGCCTGGGTGACGGGCGCCGTCGCCGGGAGGCTGGAGGCGGTGTGCGTGGCGGCACCGGTGATCGCGTCCGTGTGCGAGAGCGCACCGGTGGGGAGCCCGAGCCCGCCGGGGGCGACCGGCGCGGCAGCGGCGGACCCGGCCGCCACGGCCGCCATGGCGACGCCCAGTGCAGCAGTACCGGCAGCCTTCAGAGTGGCCTTGTTCATGTTGGTCCTCGAGTCCTCGTCGGTGGCCGATCGGTGGCCGACGCACGGACGCGCCGGAGCAGAGCCCGTCGCTACACCGTGTCAGCATTGACTGGCACACCGTAGTGACAAGCCACCGCGCGGATCAAAGGGGACTCACCCCCGGGGGGTAGTTGTCGGATCGTCACACTTGACTCACCGCTCCCGCCCCGGGGGCCTCCGCCGCTGGTCAGGCGCTGAACAGCCACTCCGCCTTGAGCTCGGCGTACCCCGGCTTGATCACGTCGTTGATCATCGCCAGCCGCTCGTCGAAGGGCAGGAAGGCCGACTTCATCGCATTGACGGTGAACCACTCCATGTCACCGAGCGTGTAGCCGAAGGCGTCCACCAGGTGGCCGAACTCCTGGCTCATGCTGGTGCCGCTCATCAGCCGGTTGTCGGTGTTGACGGTGACTCGGAACTTCAGCCGGCTGAGCAGCCCGATCGGGTGCTCGGCGTACGAACTCGCCGCCGCCGTCTGGAGGTTGGAGGTCGGGCACATCTCCAGCGGGACGCGCTTGTCGCGCACGTACGCGGCGAGGCGGCCGAGCTCCACGCTGCCGTCCTCGTTGACGGTGATGTCGTCGATGATCCGGACGCCGTGGCCGAGGCGGTCGGCGCCGCAGCACTGCAGCGCCTCCCAGATCGAGGGCAGCCCGAACGCCTCGCCGGCGTGGATGGTGAAGTGGTTGTTCTCGCCCTTGAGGTAGTCGAAGGCGCCCTGGTGGCGGGTCGGCGGGTGGCCCGCCTCGGCACCGGCGATGTCGAACCCGACCACGCCCGCGTCGCGGTAGCGGTTGGCCAGCTCGGCGATCTCCTGCGAGCGGGCGGCGTGCCGCATCGCGGTCAGCAGGGTGCCGACCCGGATCCGGTGACCCTTGGCCCGGGCGTTCGCCTCACCGAGGCGGAAGCCCTCGTTGACGGCCTCGACCACCTGGTCGAGGCTCAGGCCGGCCTCCAGGTGCTGCTCCGGCGCGTACCGCACCTCGGCGTAGACCACGCCGTCGGCGGCCAGGTCCTCGGCGCAGTCGGCGGCCACCTTCACCAGGGCGTCGCGGGTCTGCATCACGGCGCAGGTGTGCGCGAAGGTCTCCAGGTACCGCACCAGCGAACCGGAGTCCGCCGCCTCGCGGAACCAGATCCCGAGCTCCTTGGGATCCGTGGTCGGAAGCCCCTCGTACCCGCAGGCCGCAGCCAGCTCGACGATGGTCTCGGGGCGCAGCCCGCCGTCCAGGTGGTCGTGCAGCAGCACCTTCGGCGCACGGGCGATCTGGTCGGGCGTGGGAATGCGGGGGCCTGTGGTGCCCGCAGTGGCAGTCTGCTTCTCCATTGCCGGAGCATAGCCCTACGCGCGTAGATTTACTACGCGGATCCCCCCGCCTTCGTCAGAACACCCCCCACCCGGCCCAACGCCCGAGGTCAGGAGCAGCCGGCGGACGAGAGCCCGGGATCCCGTGGCCGGCGTGGACCGGGAGTGCCGTCACCGGCCTGGCCAGGGGTCGGCGCCGCGTGGCCGCCTGGCTAGTCGTGGTCGATCAGGCGGCCGCGGCGGGCCAGGACGAAATCGCGGAAGGCGGCGGCCGGTGGGGTGAGGGGGCGGGCGGTGACCCAGGTGAGGGCGATGGTGCGGCGAGTGCGGGGGGCGGTGACTTCGAGGTCGACGACGCCGGGGCGGGGGGCGAGGGCGGGCGGGAGGAGGGCCACCCCGAGGCCGGCGGCGACCAGGCCGCGGAGGGTCTCGGCCTCCTCGCCCTCGAAGGCGATCCGCGGGGTGAAGCCGGCCTCGGCGCAGAACTGGTCGGTGATGGCCCGCAGGCCGTACCCGCGCTCCACCGCGACGAACGGCTCCTCCGCCACCTCGGCGAGCCGGATCCGGCGGCGGCCGGCCAACCGGTGGTCGACTGGTACGTTCAAGTAGAGCCTTTGTTCGTCGAGTTGACGTGTCGTCAGGTCAGGGTCGTCCGGGAGCGGGGAGACCAGGCAGAGGTCGAGCTCGCCCGCGCGCAGACGCTCCAGCATCGCCCCCACGTAGTCCTGGACGAGCTGGAACCGCACCTTGGGATGCCCCGCCGCGCGGAAGCCGCGCAGCAGCGCCGGCACCGCGTCCGTCCCCAGGGTGTGGAGGAAGCCGAAGGCCACCCGGCCGGCCGCCGGATCGGCCTCGGCTCGGGCGACCTCGGCGCCGCGCTCCAGCTCGGCCAGCGCCCGCTCGGCGCTGCCGAGCAGCAGCCGGCCGGCCCTGGTCAGCCGGACGGTACGGCCCTCGCGGGCGAGCAGCCGGACGCCGAGCTCGGCTTCGAGCCGGGCCACCGCGCGGGAGAGGGTGGGCTGCGGCATGCCGAGCAGCTGGGCCGCCTGCGTCACGTGCTCCAACCGCCCCACCGCCGCGAACTGGGCCACCAGCGGGGCGAGTAGGCCCGCCGCACCGGCGGGGCCGAGCTCCGCAGCGGGCGCGGACAGGACGGGCGGGGGCGGCGAGCTGCTCTCATGCGTCATGGTATTGATTATGAGAGATCCATGTATTGGACGCATGAAGCGGCACGGTCCTACGGTCGATCCATGCCGCCTGCCAGAGCCACGACCACGGACCCAGCCACCACGGACCCAGCCACCACCGCGACCCCGAGCGCCGTCGAGAACGACGAGAAGGACCTGCGGCACCGACCGGGCAGCCGGGGCTTCCGGCGGGCCAACCTCGCGCTGTTCGCCGCCGGGGTGGCCACCTTCGTGCTGCTGTACTCCACCCAGGGGCTGCTGCCGGTGCTCTCCGGGAGTCTGGATCTGACGCCGGGGCAGGCGAGTTGGACGGCCTCGGCGGCCACCCTCGGGCTGGCACTGGGGCTGCTGCCGGCCAGTGCGCTCTCCGACCGGTACGGGCGGACGGCCGTCATGACGGCCTCGATGCTGGCCGCCTCCGCGCTGGCGCTGGCCCTGCCGTTCGCCGGCGGGCTCGGGCCGCTGGTGGTGCTGCGGATGCTCCAGGGCGCGGCGCTGGCCGGGCTGCCGGCCACCGCGATGGCCTACCTGGCCGAGGAGATCCACCCGAGTGCGCTGGCCTCGGCGATGGGGCTGTACGTCGCGGGCAACAGCATCGGCGGCATGGGCGGCCGGCTGGTCTCCGGCTGGGTCGCGGCGGCCTGGGGCTGGCGCTGGGGGCTGGCCGCCTCGGCCGCGCTCGCGCTGCTCGCCGCCCTGGCCTTCCGGCTGCTGATCCCGGCCGCCCGGCACTTCACCCGGGCCCCGGTGGACGCCCGGGCGCTGGGCCGCACCGTCGCCGCCCACCTGCGCAACCCGCTGCTGCTGCGGCTGTACGCGCTCGGCGCGCTCTTCATGGCGGTGTTCGGCGCCGTCTACAACACCATCGGCTACCGGCTGATCGCGGCACCCTTCCACCTGCCCGAGTCGGTGGCGGCCTCCATCTTCGTGGTCTACCTGGTCGGCACCGCCTCCTCCGCGAGCGCCGGGCGGCTCACCGCGCGGCTCGGCCGCCGGGGCACGCTGTACGTGGCGATCGGCGTCACCGCGGCCGGGCTGCTGGTCTCGCTGGCGGGTTCACTGACCGCCGCCCTGCTCGGCCTGGTGCTGATCACGGCCGGCTTCTTCGCCGGGCACGCGACCGCCTCGGCCGCCGTCGGCCGCACCGCGACCCACGGCCGCGCCCAGGCCAGCGCGCTCTACCTGATCGCCTACTACCTGGGCAACAGCCTCGGTGGCACCCTGGGCGCCGACGCGTACCACGCCACCGGCTGGCCCGGCTCGGCCGGCGTGGGCCTGGCCGCGATGCTGCTGGCGACCGCCGTCACCCTGTACGCGACCCGGCAGGCCGTCCGGGCCCGCCGCACCGGCCTGGGGCGAGTGGCTCCGAACCCTGGGACACTTGCGTGAGTGACAGAGTGTGGCTGGCGGCGGGCAGGGCGAAGCACCGGGGCCGACCTGCCGCCTGAGCGGTGGGTCGCCGTGGTGGCCGAGGGGTTCGGTTGCTACATTGCGCAACTGTGCAACCCCAGGGGTGCCTCGGCGCGTCTGGTGAGGGGAGCGCTTCGGCGCCCACTGCTGGACACCCCGCGCCGGTCCGCCGGCCCGAGCCTCGAAGGTACGAGTATGACCGAGCCCAGGAGCAGGTCCAACGGGGCCTCCACCGCGACGGCCGAGGCCCGGACGCCCGGAGCGGCAGCCGGGCGGGCCAGCCGCCGGAAGAAGCCCACCCGCAAGAAACGGGTGCTGCGGATCGCGGCCCTCACGGCCTCGGGCCTGGTGCTGGTCACCGCGGGCACCGGCGCCTGGCTCTACAACCACTTGAGCGGCAACCTGACCAGCGTCTCGCTCAAGTCCGGCGGCCAGAACGTGGGCGGCACCGAGAAGCCGGACGCCTTCGGCCGCACCCCGATCAACATCCTGCTGATAGGCACCGACGCGCGCAGCAACGCCGAGGACTGCCAGCTCGGCGGGGCCTGCAACGGCGGCACGGTGGGCACCACGGGGTACGGCAACGCCGATGTGGAGATGGTGGTGCACATCGCCGCCGACCGCTCCAACGCGACGGTGCTCAGCATCCCCCGCGACACCATGGTCAACGTGCCGGCCTGCTCCGACGAGAAGACCAAGACCAAGACCGCCGGCTACTTCGGCATGGTCAACAGCGCGCTGAACTACGGGCCGGCCTGCCAGGTCGCGACCATCCACAAGCTCACCGGCATCCCGATCGACCACTTCTCGATGATCGACTTCTCCGGCGTGGTCAAGATGTCCGACGCGGTGGGCGGCGTGCAGGTCTGCGTCAACGCCGACGTGTACGACACGTACTCGCACCTCAAGCTGAAGGCCGGCCAGCACACCCTCAAGGGCGAGGCCGCCCTGATGTTCGTCCGCTCCCGGCACGGCTTCGGCGACGGCGGCGACCTGAGCCGCACCTACGCCCAGCACCTCTACCTGGGCGCGCTGATGCGCAGCATGAAGAGCGCGGGCACCCTCACCAACCCGGTGGCCATGTACTCGCTGGGCGACGCCGCGACCAAGGCGCTGACCGTGGACGACGACCTCGGCAGCGTGGCCAAGCTGGCCGGGCTGGCCACGGACCTGGACAAGGTGCCGACCAGCCGGATCTCCCTGATGACCATGCAGACGGCCGCGGACCCGAGCAACAAGGACCGCCTGGTGCCCGCCGCCAGCTCGGGCCAGCTGTTCGCGGCCCTTGCCAACGACCAGTCGCTGACCGGCGGCGCGCCCGCCCCGGCCGCCTCCGACGCACCGGCCGCCCCCTCCGGCGCAGCCGCCCCGCAGCCGGCGCCGAGCGCGCCGCCCGTCCGGCAGGCCGCACCGAAGACCCCCGTCCGGGTCGAGAACGACGGCGGGGTCACCGGCCGGGCCGGCACCGTGACGCAGGGGCTCACCGCCCAGGGCTACACCGCAAGCGTGGTCAGCGCCAAGCCGCCGACCACCGAGCACACCAGCACGCTGACCTACGGCCCCGGCCTCAAGGCCGAGGCCGAGCAGACCGCAGCCACGCTCGGCCTGCCCGCCTCCCACCTGCGCGAGGGCAGCGGCAGCCGCCTGACCCTGGTGATCGGCACCGACTGGGGCGGCGAGACCACCTTCACCGGGGCCGCGGGCGGCGCCACCGGCGGCGGGGCGAGCACCCCCACGGCCGTGGACACCAAGCAGGCGCTCGCCGACACCCACGTCGAGACCGCCGACCAGGGCAACGGCTGCGCCCAGGTGAGCACCTACAAGACGGTGGAGCTCAACGGGGTGTCGATGACGCCCAGCCAGGCGTACGAGAAGGCCACCGACGTCCCGGACTCCGCCCCCTGACCAGGCGCAGCACCAGGGCGTACCCGGCCAGCACTGGCAGCAGGCCCAGGTAGAACACCGGCGGCGGGGCGGCGAAGCCGAGCGCCGCGCCCGCCGGGCTCAGCGGCAGCAGCAGGCCGACGGCGCAGAGCCCGAGGTTGGCCGGCCGCACCGACCGGGGTGCGGCCGGGCCCGCCGGGAGCCCGGCCCGTTCGGCCTCCTCGGGGAGCGGCCGGGCCGCTGCCTCAGCCGGTACGGACACGGCCGTCGCCCACGCCCTCTTCCGGCCGGCCCAGGATCAGCCGGACGACGGCGACCAGCACCGGGTCGTCGACGAAGTACACCTGCCGCCGCCCCTCGCGGCGGGCCCGCACCACCCCGCCCAGCTTCAGCTTCGCCAGGTGCTGACTGACCATCGGCAGACTCGCCCCCACCCGCTCGGCCAGCCCGGTCACGTCGCTCTCCCCCTGCGACAGCGCCCAGACGATGTGCAGCCGGGCCGGAGCAGCCAGCAACCCGAGGGCAGCCGTCGCCTCGGCCAGCGCCCCCGGCGAGGGATCCCCGGCCGAACTGCGGTGCACCTGTGCCTCCTGCGGATGAAAATAGCTGTGGGCCCCCCAGCCTACGGACCCGAAACCCCTGCCTGAACCGCCCACCGGGCCCACAGCTGTCACTGGGCTCCGGCCATGACCACAGATCCGGCCGCATACGCCCGACTGCTCGCCATCACGGATCGACTGCCGCCCGCCCCCGGGCTCGGAACGCCCGAGATCGCCGACGGCCTGATCACTCTGGCACTGGCACCGGACGAGGACCACGAGCAGACCGTCCGGCTGCTCGCGCACTGTCTGAACGACCAACTGCCGAACACCCACCCGGGTCACGCCGCCCGCACCGGCGCCTGCCTGGAGAGCGCCGGCCTCGGCCGCCTGCGCCGCCCCGACCTCGTGGTCTTCGCAACGGCGACGCTCCCGGTCGAGGAGCCCACCGTGCTGCCCCACGAGGTACTGAGTCACAACTGCCGGACGGCGCGACGCTGGTAGTCGCGGATACGGCGGAGGGCGGCGGTGAAGTCGGCCTCCAAGGCGGGGGTGCCGTCGCTGCGCAGGCCGGGGAGGTAGCGGGGGCGGCGGTGGCCCTCGATGTGGACCACGGCCACCTGGTAGGTGGAGGCCTTGGCGGTGCGTTCCTGGGCCTCGACCATGCCGGTGCGGGCCCAGGGGACGAAGCTGCGGCGGAAGAGGCTGCGCAGGTGGAGGCCCTCGGGGGTGAGGCGGGTGGTGCCGTACATGATGGTGATGCCGTAGAGCACGGCGGGCAGCCAGATCACTGCGGCCAGCACGCCCGCCTGCCAGGCGAGCAGCGCCGGGCCGCCGCAGACCACGGCAGTGGCGAGGGCGAGCGGGATCATCGTGCGGCGCCGCGTGCGCGCCGACAGCGCAATGCGTACCTCTTGCGGCCTGGGTGTCTCGTCCACCCCGCGATGTTAGGGGCGGGATCGAGCCACCGACAGGGCCCGCGTTACGGTCTTCCGGACATGATCGGACGGGGGGAGCGAAACATGCGGTGGACGAGACAGCCGGCGGCCGTCTGGTGGCGGCTGCTGCTGGTGCAGGCGGTGTTCGGCGGGGTCGCCATGGTGGTCGGCTGGGGGCAGCTGCCACTGGCCGTGCTGACAGGCGGCCCGGCCGTGGGGGCGGCGGGGGTGGTGCTCCTGCTGGCGACCCTGCTGCTGACCGCCTGGTGCTGGCACGCGAAGCTCAACGTGTTGGCGGGGGCGCGGGGGTTCGGGGCGGTGCTGCGGGCCGATCCGGGGCGGCTCGGGCCGCTCTGGTGCTGGCTGCTGGTGCTGGACGTGGAGAACCTGCTCCGGCTGCTGCTCGCGGTCGATGTCCACACCTACGCCGAGCTGGTCTTCTCCCCCGGGATGACGCTCTTCAGGCTGGCCGGGATCGTGCTCCTGGTGGTCTCCGCGCTGCTGCCGATGACCACCGTGCTGGAAGGCCGTGGCCCGACCCGGGCCTGGCGCCTGGCCTGCGGCAACTGGCGCACCGCCCTGCAGCTGGTGGCCCTGGTCGTCTCCCAGCAGGTGGCGCTCTTCGTGCAGGGCCGGCTGGCGATCCAGGCCCTCCGCCCGAATTCGCAGGCCGCCTCCGGGGTCTTCGTCTTCGAGGCCGAGTCGTACCTGCTCGGCACGCTGTCCTCGGTGCTGTACGCGGTACTGCTGTACTCCGTGTACCGGTCGGCGCGTCCGGCCCGTGCGGTGCTCGGGCCGGACGCGGTCTGACCGGGGGTCAGGCGATGCGGTCGAGCACCAGCGGGGTCGGGGTGAAGGCGGTGCCCTCGGGGGCGACGGTGTAGGCGCCGGAGAGGGCCTCGATCGCGTAGTCGTAGCGCTCGGGGGTGTCGGTGTGCAGGGTCAGCAGGGGCTGGCCCGCGACGACGGTGTCGCCGGGCTTGGCGTGCAGCTCGACGCCGGCGCCGGCCTGCACCGGGTCCTCCTTGCGGGCGCGGCCGGCGCCCAGGCGCCAGGCGCAGACGCCGACGCCGTAGGCGTCCAGCGAGGTGAGCACGCCGGAGGCGGGGGCGGTGATCACGTGCTGCTCGCGGGCGACCGGCAGCGGGGCGTCCACGTCGCCGCCCTGGGCGGAGATCATCCGGCGCCAGTGGTCCATCGCGGAGCCGTCGCGCAGCGCGTCGGCCGGGTCCTTGCCGTGCACCCCGGCGGCGGTGAGCATCTCGCGGGCCAGTGCGAGGGTCAGCTCGACCACGTCGGCGGGGCCGCCACCGGCCAGCACCTCGACCGACTCGCGGACCTCCAGGGCGTTACCGGCCGTCAGGCCCAGCGGGGTCGACATGTCGGTGAGCAGGGCGACGGTGTTGACCCCGGCGGCCTTGCCCAGGCCGACCATGGTGCGGGCCAGCTCCTGGGCGTCGCCGAGGTTCTTCATGAAGGCGCCGGAGCCGACCTTCACGTCGAGGACGAGCGCGCCGGTGCCCTCGGCGATCTTCTTGGACATGATCGAGGAGGCGATCAGCGGGATCGCCTCCACCGTGCCGGTGACGTCGCGCAGGGCGTAGAGCTTCTTGTCGGCGGGGGCCAAGCCGTCGCCCGCCGCGCAGATCACGGCGCCGGTGCCGTGCAGCACCGACATCATCTCCTCGTTGGAGAGCAGCGCCCGCCAGCCGGGGATGGACTCCAGCTTGTCCAGGGTGCCGCCGGTGTGGCCGAGGCCCCGGCCGGAGAGCTGCGGCACGGCGGCGCCGCAGGCGGCGACCAGCGGGGCGAGCGGCAGGGTGATCTTGTCGCCGACGCCGCCGGTGGAGTGCTTGTCGGAGGTCGGCACGCCGAGCGCGGAGAAGTCCATCCGGACGCCGGAGCGGATCATCGCCTCGGTCCAGCGGCTGATCTCCCGCAGGTTCATGCCGTTCAGCAGGATGGCCATGGCCAGGGCGGACATCTGCTCGTCCGCGACCTCGCCCCGGGTGTAGGCGTCGATCACCCAGTCGATCTGAGCGTCGGTCAGCTCGCCCCGGTCGCGCTTGGTGCGGATGACGGAGATGGCGTCCATGTCGTGCTCCAGAGGGGTGAAATGCGAAGAGTGCCGCGAGATGTACTGATCTCACGACACTCTACGCGCGTAACAGAGTTGAAGACTAGAGCCACTCGGGCAACTACAGGCGCTCCGGCCCGAACGCGTCGGGCAGCACCTCGGCCATCCGCTTCACCCCCGAGGCCAGCTCGACCAGCAGCTCGGGCCCGCCGTGCTCGTACAGCAGCTGGCGGCAGCGCCCACAGGGCATCAGCAGCTCCCCGGCCCCGTCCACGCAGGTGAACGCGACCAGCCGGCCGCCGCCGGACATCTGCAGCGCCGAGACCAGCCCGCACTCGGCGCAGAGCCCGAGCCCGTACGAGGCGTTCTCCACGTTGCAGCCGGTGACGACCCTGCCGTCCTCGACCAGGGCGGCGGCGCCGACCGGGAACTTGCTGTAGGGGGCGTACGCGTGCTTCATCGCACCGCGCGCCGCCACCCGCAGCGCCTCCCAGTCGACCACCGGGGCCGTGGTCACTTGCCCTGCCCCTTGCGGTAGATCTGCCCGTCGGCCTTCGGCATCCGCAGCCGCTGCGAGGCCAGCGCGAGCACCACGAGGGTGATCACGTACGGGGTGGCCACGATCAGCGGGCGCTGCACCGAGTCGGTGAGGGCGTACCAGGCGGCCAGGCCGCCGGCCACCACGATCGAGATCGCGGCGCCGGTGTACTTGCGGCGGTAGAGCTGCCACAGGGCCAGCAGGGCCATCGCGATCGCGATGGTGATCAGCAGCACGTGCACCGAGTCGGCGTCGCGCAGCTGGAGGCTGTCGGTGAAGCCGAACAGGCCCGCGCCGGCGGCCAGGCCGCCCGGCAGCCAGTTGCCGAAGATCATCGCGGCGAGGCCGATGAAGCCCCGGCCCTGGGTCTGGCCGTCCTTGTAGAAGTGCGCGGCGACCAGCGAGAGGTACGAACCCGCGAGGCCCGCGAAGGCGCCCGAGGCGATGACCGCGAGGTACTTGTACTTGTAGACGTTGACGCCCAGCGACTCGGCGGCCGTCGGGTTCTCGCCGCAGGAGCGCAGGCGCAGGCCGAAGACGGTGCGCCAGAGCACGAAGTACGAGCCGATGATCAGCACGGCGGCCAGCACGGTGACCACCGAGAGGTTGGTGACCATGCCGCCGATGATGCCGGCCACGTCCGAGATCAGGAACCAGTGGTGGCCCTCGATGGTGTCCAGCCAGGAGGAGAGGCCGGGGATGGTGATCTGCGGCAGCGGGTCGGCCGGCGGGGACTGGTTGGCGCCCGCGCCGAAGGCCACGTAGTCCTTGTAGTAGATCTTGTTGACGTACGCGCAGATGCCGGGGATCAGCAGGTTGATGCCGACACCGGAGACGATGTGGTCGACGCCGAAGGTGACCGTGACCAGCGCGTGCAGCAGGCCGCCCAGCGCCCCGCCGAGGGCGCCGGCCACCAGGCCGAACCAGGGGTTGACCAGGTAGCCGCCCCAGGCGCCGCAGAAGGTGCCGGCCACCATCATGCCTTCGAGGCCGATGTTGACCACGCCGGCCCGCTCGGACCAGAGACCGCCGAGACCGGCGAGCGCGATCGGCACGGCCGAGCCGAGGGCGGCGGCGATCTGGCCGGAGGAGGTCAGACCGTGGTTGCCGGTCACTATCCCGACGGCGGAGAAGAGCAGCAGGGCTGCGGCCACCAGGAGGAGCACGACGGGGAGCGAGAGCTTGCCCCGGCGCTTGCCCGGCTCCTTGCCGAGCGGGTTGAGCAGCTTCTTCCGGTACTCGACGGTGAAGTTGGCGCTCACGCCGAGACCTCCTTCTTGGCGGCCGAGGCGGCCTGCGCGGCGAGTTCGGCGCCGACCTTCTGCTGCTGGCGCTTGAGCGCGTAGCGGCGCACCAGCTCGTAGGCGACGACGACGCAGATGACGATGGTGCCTTCCATGACCTGGACGATCTCCTGCGGGAAGTCGCCCTTCAGCGGCAGCTGGATGCCGGAGGTGTCGAGGAAGGCGAAGAGCAGCGCCGAGAAGGCGACGCCGAGCGGGGTGTTGCGGCCGAGCAGCGCCACCGAGATGCCGATGAAGCCCAGGCCCGGCTGGATGTTCTGGCCGAAGTAGTAGGAGCTCTGGGTGAGCTCCGGGAGGCCGATCAGACCGGCGATGGCGCCGGAGACGGCCATGCTGGTCAGCACCATGCGCTTGACGTTGACGCCGGAGGCCGTGGCGGCCGTCTCGGAGCGGCCGGTGGCGCGCAGGTCGAAGCCGAAGCGGGTGCGGGTCAGCACGAACTGGAAGGCGATGCCGACCAGGGCTGCGACGACGATGAAGCCCCAGAGGGTGCCGCCGGCGGTGTCGAAGGCGAAGAAGTGGCTGGACTGCGAGATCGGCGCCGTCTGCACGCTGTTGCTGGTGGTGCTGACCTTCGGGGCGAAGATGCCCGGCACGAGCAGCAGACCGACCACGGCGGTGGAGATGGCGTTCAGCATGATGGTCGAGATGACCTCGCTGACGCCCCGGTAGACCTTGAGCAGACCGGCCACCGAGGCCCAGATCGCACCGGTGATCATGGCGACGATCAGCAGCAGCGGGATCTGCAGGAAGGACGGCAGGTCGACCTGGCTGCCGACGTACGCGGCGAACAGCACGCCGAGCTTGTACTGGCCGTCGACCCCGATGTTGAAGAGGTTCATCCGGAAGCCGAAGGCGGCGGCGGTACCGGCCAGGAAGTAGACGGTGGCCCGGTTCAGGGTGGCCACCTGGCCGTCCGAGGCGGTGCCGTAGTTCCACATGATCTGGAACGCCTGGAACGGGTCGCGGCCCGAGGTGGCGAGCAGCACCGAGCAGATGACCACCGAGAGCAGGATGGCCAGCACCGGGGCGGCCAGCGCGAAGGTGATCCGCTCGAGGTCGAACCGCTGGGAGAGCGGCCGCTTCGCGGGGTTGCTAGGACTGGTCATGGGTTACTCCCCCGCCTGCTGGTCGTCGGCGGCATCGCCGGCATCGACGGCGTCCTCGGTGCCGTCCAGCCGGATCTCGGTGGCCTCGGCCAGGGCCTCCGTGTCGGACTCGATGTGGCCCTTGGCCGCACCGGTCATCGCGGTGCCCAGGTCCTCGGCGGTGACGGTGGCCGGGTCGGCGTCGGCGACCAGGCGGCCGCGGTAGATGACCCGGATGGTGTCGGAGAGGCCGATCAGCTCGTCGAGGTCGGCCGAGATCAGCAGGACGGCCAGGCCCTCGCGCTGGGCGGAGCGGATCTGCTCCCAGATCTGCGCCTGCGCGCCGACGTCCACGCCACGGGTGGGGTGGGCGGCGATCAGGAGCTTGGGGTGGTGGCTCATCTCGCGGCCGATGATCAGCTTCTGCTGGTTGCCGCCGGAGAGCGACGCGGCCGTCACCTCGATGCCGGGGGTGCGGACGTCGTACTCCTCGACGATCCGCAGGGTGTCCTTGCGGGCGCCGGCCGGGTCGAGCAGGAAGCCCTTGGAGTTCGGGTCCTCGGTCACGTGGCCGAGGATGCGGTTCTCCCAGAGCGGGGCCTCGAGCAGCAGGCCGTGCTTGTGGCGGTCCTCGGGGATGTAGCCGATGCCGGCCTCGCGGCGGGCCCGGGTGAGCGTGCCGGAGAGGTCGGCGCCGTCGAGCACCACGGTGCCGGCGTCCAGCGCCAGCATGCCCATGATGGCCTCGACCAGTTCGGCCTGGCCGTTGCCCTCGACGCCGGCGATGCCGAGGATCTCGCCCTTGTGGATGGTGAGCGAGATGTCGTCGAGCACGACGCGCTCGATGCCCTCGATGTCGGCCTTGGCGATCCGCAGGCCCTCGACCTTGAGCATCTCGGTCTCGGTGACGGTCGACTCGCGGCTCTCCGGGGAGGGCAGCTCGGCGCCGACCATCATCTCGGCCAGCTGGCGGGCCGTCACGGTGGCCGGGTCGGCGTCGCCGACGGTGGTGCCCCTGCGGATGACGCTGATCGCGTCCGCGACGGAGAGCACCTCGTGCAGCTTGTGCGAGATGAAGATGACGGTGACGCCCTCGGCCTTGAGCTCGCGCAGGTTGCCGAAGAGCGCGTCCACCTCGTGCGGGACGAGGACGGCGGTGGGCTCGTCCAGGATCAGGATCCGGGCGCCGCGGTAGAGCACCTTGAGGATCTCGACCCGCTGGCGCTCGGCCACGCCGAGGTCCTCGACCAGGGCGTCCGGGCGCACGCCCAGGCCGTACTGGTCGGAGATCTCCTTGATCCGGGCCTTGGCCTTGGCTCCTATCCCGTGCAGCTTCTCGCCGCCCAGGACCACGTTCTCCCAGACCGTCAGGTTGTCGGCCAGCATGAAGTGCTGGTGCACCATGCCGATGCCGCGCGCGATGGCGTCGCCGGGAGTGTTGAACTCGACCAGCTCGCCGTCGATCGCGATGGTGCCCTCGTCCGGCTTCTGCATGCCGTAGAGGATCTTCATCAGCGTCGACTTGCCCGCGCCGTTCTCGCCCATCAGGGCGTGCACGGTGCCGCGGTTCACGGTGATGTCGATGTCGTGGTTGGCCACGACGCCGGGGAAGCGCTTGGTGATGCCGCGCAGTTCGACGGCCGGTGCCGCCGTCCCCGCGCTGGGGGTGCCGCCCGTGCGCGGGGCGGGATCGGAAGCGGTGATGGCGATCTCCTGGTGGTCTGGAGGCGCGTCGTTGCGGGCCAGGATGCGAAGGGGAAGACCGTGGGGTGAAGCGGGCGGGAAAGGGTGGAGCCCGGAGGGTGCGCCTCGCGCGCACCTCGCCGGGCCCCGCCCTTTCGGTTGCTGCTTACTGCTTACTGCTGACCGCTGCTGCGGGTCGGATCACGGAGCGGTCGGGACCTTGGTGGCACCCGAGGTGATCTTGTCGGCGGCGGCCTTCAGCTGGGTCTGGATGTCGTTGATGTGGTCGCCCGTGGTGGACAGCGACACACCGTCGGCCTTGAGGTCGAAGTTGACGACGCCGGTGAGCGGGGTGCCGCTCTTGGCCGCGTTGATGTACTTGTAGACCGCGGTGTCGACGTTCTTCACCATCGAGGTGAGGATCGAGCCGGCGTACTTCTTCAGGGCCGGCTGCGAGGCCTGGTCGGAGTCGACGCCGATCGCCCACGCCTTGAAGGCGGAGTTGTTGGCGACGGCCTCGATGGCGCCGGAGCCGGAGGAGCCGGCGGCGGAGTAGATGACGTCCGCGCCCTTGTCCAGCTGGCCCTGCGCGGCCTCCTTGCCCTTGCCCGGGTCGTTGAAGCCGCTGAAGTCCGGCGGGGTGGTGAGGTAGGTGGTCTCGACCGCGATGCTCGGGTCGACCGACTTCACACCGGCCTTGTAACCGGCCTCGAACTTCTTGATCAGCTCGGACTGCACGCCACCAATGAAGCCGACGTGCTTCTTCTGGGTCTTCAGGGCGGCGGCGACACCGGCCAGGTACGAGCCCTCCTGCTCCGAGAAGGTCAGCGAGGTGACGTTGCTCGGCTGGGTGGTGGAGGCGGAGTCGATGATCGCGAACTTGACGTTCGGGTTGTCCTTGGCGACCTTCTCGACGGCGGTCTGGTAGACGAAGCCGACCGCGATGACCGGGTTGTAGCCGGCCTGGACGAGGGAGCTCAGGCGGCTCTCCTTGTCGGCCTCGGCCTCACCGGTCTTGGCCTCGGCCTCGTTGACCTGGACGCCCTCGCCCTTGGCCTTGTCCAGACCACGGGCGGCGGAGTCGTTGAACGACTGGTCGCCACGGCCGCCGATGTCGTACGCCATGCCGACCTTGAGGCTGGACGAGCCGGCCCCGGCCGAGGCGGAGGACGAGGAGGTGCTGTCGGTGCTCTTTGCGCCGCAAGCGGCGAGCGAGGCAATGCCCAGGGAACCCGAGAGCACGACCGCGGCGAGCTTCAGTGAACGGCGCAAGGGAGTATCTCCTTCTCACACACCCGTATGGCGTGGTCGAGCGCCACCGTAACGCGCGTAGAACACGGTTGGGTTACGGCCTGCGGGGGCATTCGGGTTGTTATCAAAATGTGGTGCTACTCCCGGACGAATCCGGACAGAACACCACACTCGAACGCCCCGGATGTCACTACCGAGTGGTAGTGAGTGAACACCCTACGCGGCGATCCCTTCAAGAGGTGTCAGACGCGCCCGTGCTCCAGCGCCAGGGAGCAGAACAGCTCCACGCCGATCCCGATGGCCCGCTCGTCCACGTCGAAGCGGCCCTGGTGCAGGTCGCGGACGGTGGTGTCGTGCGGGGCGCGGACGCCCAGCCGGGCCAGCGCGCCCGGCGCCTTCTCCAGGTACCAGGAGAAGTCCTCGCCGCCGAGGCTCTGCTCGGTCGTCTCCACCACCGGGCCGTCGCCGCTCGCGAAGCGGGCGGTCATCGCCGCCTCCAGCTGCTCGACCGTGACCCGCTCGTTGACCACCGGCGGCACCCCGCGGTGGTAGTCCAGGGTCCACTTGGCCCGGTGCGTCTCGGCGATCCGGGCGATCAGCTCGTGCAGCGCCTCGGGGGCCTCGCGCCAGCCGTCGAGCTCGAGGCAGCGAACCGTTCCTGCCAGCTCGGCGTGCTGGGGGATGACGTTGGAGGCCGAGCCGGAGGCGATCCGGCCCCAGACCAGGCTGACGCCCCAGCGCGGGTCCATCCGGCGGGCCAGCGCGGGCGGCAGGTCGGCCGCCATCCGGGCGATCGCGGTGACCAGGTCGGTGGTCAGGTGCGGGCGGGCGGTGTGGCCGCCGGGGCCGTCCAGGCTGAGCACCAGCTGGTCGCAGGCCGAGGTGATCGCCCCGGTCTTGAGGCCGATCCGGCCCACCGCCACCTTCGGGTCGCAGTGCACGGCGTAGATCCGGCCGACCCCCTCCATCCCGCCGGCCGCGATGACGTCCAGCGCGCCGCCGGGCATCACCTCCTCGGCCGGCTGGAAGACCAGCCGCACCCCCTGCCGCAGCTCGCCGGCCTCGGCGGCCTGGGCCAGCACCAGCGCGGTGCCCAGCACCACGGTGGTGTGCACGTCGTGCCCGCAGGCGTGCGCGCGGCCGGGCACGGTGGAGCGGTAGGGCGCCTCGGTCTTGGCGTCGTCGATCGGCAGCGCGTCGATGTCGGCCCGGAAGGCGAGCAGCGGAGCGCCCGCGCGGTGGCCCGGGGGGAGGATGTCCACCGTCATGCCGGTGCCGCCCGGCAGGATTTTCGGTGTGAGTCCGGCGGCCAGCATGCGCTCGCGGAGTAGCCGGGTGGTGCGGAACTCCTGGCGCCCGAGCTCGGGGTGCCGGTGCAGATCGCGCCGGAAGGCGATCAGCTCGGCCTCGTACCCGCGGACGCGGGCCCGCAGGTCGGAGCGAGTGGCGCTGCGGGTGCCTGGTCGAGCGGCCTGCTCGGCGCGCTGATGCGGGTTCACCTCAACCATCGTAGGGCGGTACGCGGCTTTTGGCTGGACTTCCGGAAGACTGCTGCCAGATTTCGCGCTTACCGGCCCGGCAGCTGGGTATGACTTCACGTTTCGGCCCGCCTTCCCGATGATCACCGCCCTGTGCAACGACGCAGGTGCGCCCGGGGACACGGAGCCAATCCAGCTACGCGCGTCCGGGTCACGGGGGCGCGCGGCTCGGTCATGCACTGGCAAAGCTTTGCGCTGTGCTCTTGAGCTTCGCGCTCTTGTCCGAATAGACAACTCCCAGTCAACTTCCCGGTCCAGGTGGGCTCTCCGCCCGGATCCGGTCCGTCCTGCCCTCACGAAGGCGCGCAGACGGAACCCATCGAACGAGAAGTGGGGAACCCACGTGCCAGCAGCACGCAGCCGGCTCTCCCGGATAGCCGTCGCGGCTCCCGCCGCCACCGCTCTGATCCTGGGAACTCTCGCGGTCGCCAGCCCCTCCCTCGCCGCCACCCCGGTCGGCGAGCAGACCGCCAAGCAGCTCCCGGGCAGCCACCCCGCGTGGGCCACCGCGAACGTCGACGCCGGTGCTGTCTCCGACGCCACGCCCGCCACCGCCCGCATCTACCTCGCCGGCCAGGACCAGGCCGGTCTCACCGCCCTGGCGAAGGCCGTCTCGGACGTCAACTCGCCGTCCTACGGCAAGTACCTCTCCGCCGAGGAGACCAAGGCCCGCTTCGGTGCCACCAAGGCCCAGGTCAAGTCCGTCACCGACTGGGTGACCGGCGCCGGCCTCAAGGTCACCTCGACCACCGCGCACTACATCGAGGTCTCCGGCGACACCGCCGCCCTCGCCAAGGCCTTCGGCACCTCCTTCCACGCGTACCGCACCGCCCAGGGCACCCAGAGCGCCCCGGTCAAGGACGCCGTGGTGCCCGCCTCCGTGGCGAGCTCGGTGCTGGCCGTCGGTGGCCTGGCCACCGCGCTCCACAAGAACGTCTCCTTCGCCACCTCGCAGAAGACCGCCGAGGCGAAGGCCGCCCCGCAGTCCAAGGGCCCGTCGCTGCCGACCACCCCGACCTGCTCGGAGAACGGCTACGGCACCAAGCCCGCCAACGGCGCGCCGGCCGGTTACGAGAAGAACGAGCCCTTCGCTCCCTGCTCGTACATCCCCTCGCAGCTGCGCAAGGCGTACAGCGTCGACACCGCCAAGGTGACCGGCAAGGGCGCCCGCGTCGCGATCATCGACGCCTACGGCCTCTCCACCATGGAGCAGGACGCCAACCACTACTCGACGCTGCACGGTGACAAGCCGTTCGCCGCCGGGCAGTACAACGAGGTCGTCACCCCGGACAAGTGGGTCCACCAGGCCGACTGCGGCGGCCCGGAGGGCTGGGCCGGCGAGGAGGCGCTCGACGTCGAGATGGTGCACGCCTTCGCGCCCGACGCGCACGTCACCTACGTCGGTGCCAACTCCTGCTACGACGACGACCTGAACGCCGCCATGGCGAACGTGGTCGACAACCACCTCGCCGACATCGTCTCCAACTCCTGGGGCGAGATCATGCACGGCAAGAGCGGGGACATCGACCCGGCGGTCGTCGCGGCCGACAACCAGGTCTTCCAGCTCGGCGCCGTCGAGGGCATCGGCTTCACCTTCTCCGCGGGCGACTGCGGCGACAGCTCCCCGGCGGCTGCGGCCACCGGTGTGAACTGCCAGGCCGACACCAACTCGGCGCAGGCCAACTGGCCGGACTCCTCGCCGTGGGTCACCGCCGTCGGCGGCACCACCCTGGAGCTGGGCAACAAGGCCGGCCAGTACGGGCACGAGGTCTCCATGGGTGACCAGCGCTCGGTGCTCTCGGCCGACCAGAAGTCGTGGAGCCCCTTCCCGGGCTTCTTCTACTTCGGTGGTGGCGGCGGCGTCTCCAAGGACTTCGAGCAGCCCTGGTACCAGAAGGGCGTCGTGCCGGACAGCATCTCGATGACCGCGGCCGACGGCACCAAGGCCACCACCCCGCGCCGGGCCACCCCGGACATCGCGATGAGCGGTGACCTGGTCGCCGCCACCCTGGTCGGCTTCACCGCCAACGGCACCTACAGCGAGGGCGGCTACGGCGGCACCTCCGTCTCCGCCCCGGAGACGGCCGGTCTGCTGGCCGACGCGATCGAGGCCCGTGGCGGCCGTCCGATCGGCTTCGCCAACCCGGCGCTGTACGACCGGGCCGGCACCAAGGCGTACCACGACGTCAACGACTCCGCCGTGCACAACAAGTTCGGCAACGTCGTCGACCTGGGCACCATCGGTGGCGTCCTGAAGGTCCGCCTCTACAAGGTCGCGGCCGACTACGGCCTGTCGGCCGGCAAGGGCTACGACACCGCGACCGGCGTGGGCTCGCCCGACGGCCGCTACTTCTTCAAGTCGTTCACCTACAAGCACTGAACCGCTTGGCCGGATTGAACGAGCGTTGACGGCGGAGGCCCGGGTCATTGACCCGGGCCTCCGTCGTTCGCCAGGATCGCCCGCATGGTGCTGCTCGCGAGTGACGTGGACCGCTTCGAGGCCGCCCGGCCGCGGCTGGAGGCCATCGCCTACCGGCTGCTCGGCTCGGTGAGCGAGGCCGAGGACGCCGTGCAGGAGACCTTCCTGCGCTGGCAGGCGGCCGAGGTCGGGCGGATCGAGGTGCCCGAGGCCTGGCTGACCAAGGTGCTCACCAACTACTGCCTCAACCAGCTGAGTTCGGCCCGGGCCCGGCGTGAGACCTACGTCGGCCGGTGGCTGCCCGAGCCGCTGCTCGCCGGCGACCCGATGCTCGGCCCGGCCGAGACCGCCGAGCAGCGCGAGTCGGTCTCCTATGCCGTCCTGGTGCTGCTGGAGCGGCTGTCGCCGGGCGAGCGGGCGGTGTACGTGCTGCGGGAGGCGTTCGCCCACACCCACCGGGAGATCGCCGAGATCCTCGACCTCACCGAGGCCGCCGCCCAGCAGCTCTACCACCGGGCGAAGAAGCACGTGGCGGACGGCCGGACCCGCACCGAGATCGACGAGGCCGCCGCCCGGCGGGTCGTCGAGGAGTTCCTGACCGCAGCCACCACCGGACGCACCGAGCCCCTGCTCCGGCTGCTCACCGCCGACGCCGTCTCGGTCGGCGACGGCGGCGGCAAGGTCCCCGCCCGGGCGAAGGCCTTCGAGGGCGCGCTCGCGGTGGCCACCTTCCTGCGCGGCCTGTTCAAGCCGAGCACGGCCAAGCGGAACATCCTCGGCGGCGTGGCCGAGTTCTACGCCACCACCGCCAACGGCGACCCGGCCGTGGTGGCGGTGGTGGACGGCCGGGTCGTCGGCATCACCTGCCTGGAGGTCACCCCGGCGGGCATCGTGGCGATCCGCAACCAGGTCAACCCCGACAAGCTCCTGCGCGCCACCGAGCGGTGGGCCGCCGAGGAGCACCCGGAGGGCCCGCTGCGCGCCCTGTGACACGGGTCACAGCAGACTCCTGTCAGGAAACGCGGGGCCGCCCGGTTCAAGGTGCGAACCCACGCCGGACACCGGCGGCCCCAGCAGACAGGAGCACGGACATGCAGCACCGAATCGTCGTCCTCGGAGCCGGCTACACCGGTGCGATCGCGGCCGGCCGGCTGGCCAGGCGGCTGCACCGCGCGGACGTCACCATCACCCTGGTCAACGCCGAGCCCGACTTCGTCGAGCGCGTCCGGCTGCACCAGCTCGCGGTCGGCCAGGAGCTCAAGGCCCGGCCGTTCGCCGAGATGTTCGCCGGCACCGGCGTGGCGCTGAAGCTCGCCCGGGTCACCGCGGTGGACGTGGACCGCAAGACCGTGGCGCTCACCACCGCGGCCGGCCAGGAGCAGCTGGCCTACGACACCCTGGTGCACGCCCTCGGCAGCGGCCCGCAGGACGGGGGCGTCGCCGGCGTCGCCGAGCACGCGTACGAGGTGGCCGGCCGCCCTGGGGCGCTGCGGCTGCGCGAGCGCCTGGCGGCCCTGGGCGCGGGCGGGCGGGTGGTCGTGGTCGGCGGCGGCCTGACCGGCCTGGAGGCCGTCACCGAGATCGCCGAGGCCCGCCCGGACCTGGCGGTCGCCCTGGCCGTCCGCGGCACCCTCGGCGACTGGCTCTCGGCGAAGGGCCGCACCCACCTGCGGAAGGTGCTGGACGGGCTCGGCGTCGCGGTGCACGAGCAGGCGGCGGTCACCGCCGTGGCGGCGGAGGGCGTGACCACGGCCGACGGCCGGGCGCTGCCCGCCGAGGTCACCGTCTGGACCACCGGCTTCGCCGCCGACCCGATCGCCGGGGCCACCGCGCTGGAACTCACCGGCCAGGGCCGGATCGTGGTGGACGCCACCATGCGCTCGGTCTCCCACCCGGACGTGTACGCGGTGGGCGACGCCGCGCAGGCCCTCGGCCCGGAGGGCCGGCCGCTGCGGATGTCCTGCGCCTCCGGCGTCCCGATGGCCTGGCAGGCCGCCGACGCGATCGCCGCCCGGCTGGCCGGGGTCAAGGTGCCCCGGGTGCCGATCCGCTACTTCAACCAGTGCGTCTCGCTCGGCCGCCGGGACGGGCTGATCCAGTTCGTCACCGCCGACGACCGGGCGGTGGACCGCGCGCTGACCGGCCGGTCGGCCGCCCGCTACAAGGAGCTGGTCTGCAAGGGTGCCGCCTGGGGCGTGGCCAACCCGACCATGGGCCTGCCCACCCGGCGCCGCCGGGTCCGGCAGCCGGAGGGCGCGGGCCGCCCGCAGGTGGCGGCCGCGGCCTGACCGGCCACCGCGGGGCCGCTCCCCCGGGGTTGAGATGATCGGTCCGACCGAAGTCGAACACCCCAGGGAGTGGCAATGACCGAGCAGAAGGTGGCTGTGATCACCGGCGCCAGCAGCGGGATCGGGGCGGCGACCGCCCGCCGGCTGGCCGCCGACGGCTTCGAGGTGGTGCTCACCGCGCGCCGCACCGAGCGGATCGAGGCGCTGGCCAAGGAGCTGGGCGGCCGGGCGTTCACACTGGACGTGACCGACCGGTCGGCCGTGGACGCCTTCGCCGCCGAGGTCGGCCGGGTGGACGTGCTGGTCAACAACGCGGGCGGCGCGGTCGGCGCCGAGACGGTCGAGGCGGGCGACCCGGCCGACTGGCGGCTGATGTACGAGACCAACGTGCTCGGCACCCTGCACGTCACCCAGGCGCTGCTGCCGGCCCTGCGGGCCACCGGGGACGGCACCGTGCTGATCATGTCCTCCACCGCCGCGCTGGCCGCCTACGAGGGCGGCGGCGGGTACGTGGCCGCCAAGGCCGCCGTGCACACCGTGGCCGGCACGCTCCGGCTGGAGCTGTGCGGGGAGCCGATCCGGGTGATCGAGATCGCCCCGGGCATGGTCAAGACCGACGGCTTCGCGGTGACCCGCTTCCGCGGCGACGAGGCCAAGGCCGCCGCCGTCTACGCGGGCGTGGCCGAGCCGCTCACCGCCGAGGACATCGCCGACACCGTCTCCTGGGCCGTCACCCGGCCCCCGCACGTGAACATCGACCTGCTGGTGGTCCGCCCGCGGGCGCAGGCGGCCAACCACAAGGTGCACCGGGTGCTCTGACGGCCCATCAGGTACGTGGCCCTCGGGGAGGGGGCTGACCGGAAGGTGTCAACGTCACAACTTGATACCTCGATCGGGTGAATTCGGCGCGCTCCCTCCCCAACTGATTACCCCTCAACTACCGTGGTGCCGCTGCCCGGCCGGGAGGCGCCCGACACCCCCTGAGCGCCCGCCCGGAGCGCCCGTTCCGGCACGTCGCGCCACCGCACCGCCTCCAGCCGGTGCCCCATGCTTGTGGGTGCACCCGTACCCTTCCCGCCCTCACGAGGAGGACCCGCTGGCCAGCGACATCCCGTCACAGCGCCCGCTGCTGACGCCGTCCCTGCTCGGGCTTCACCGTTTCAACGAGGCCGACCCCGGCGCCGCCGAGGAGGCCCTGCTGGCCTGCTGCGGCAGCCACCGGTGGGCACTGCGACTCGCCGCCCACCGCCCCTACCCCGACATAGAGTCCCTGCTCGCCGCCGCGAGCGAGGCCTCCTACGACCTCCGCCCGGCCGATCTCGCCGAGGCCCTGGCCGACGAGAGCTGGATGCCCCAGCCCCTGCTCGGCATGCGGGCCCCCGGCAGCCAGGCCGCCCACACCGCCCTGCGGGCCGCGCACGCCGCGTACGAGGCCCGGTTCGGCCACGTCTTCGTGGTCTGCCTGGACGGCATCGCGGCGGAGGAGATGCTGGACGCGGTGCTCGCGGCCCTGCGCACCCGGCTGGCCAACGACCCGGACGAGGAGCGGCTGGTCGCGGCCGACGAACTCCGCCGGATCGCGCTCACCCGCCTGGAGCACCTGGTCGCCACGCACTGCTCGGCCTGACCTACCGGGCCGCCCGGAGCTTCGCCAGCTGGGCCCGCACCACGTGCGGGTCCGGCTCCGGAGCCGGGTCCTTGCCCACCCCCACCGTGCTGAACACCGCCAGCGAGGTCCCCGTCCGGGCCAGCAGCGCCCGCTGGGCGAGCAGCGTGCCGCCGGATTCATTCGTCAGGATGAAAGCCGTGACGGCGTCCGCTCCCTCCACCGTGGGCGTGTCGAGCCGGGTGAGGCGGTGCCGGCTGCGGACGCCCTTGCGGGCCGCCGAGACCCCCTTGCCGGTGCCCGTCACCGAGGTGAAGGCGGTGCACTGGCCGAGCACCTGCTCCAGCCTCCCCTGCAGCTGCGCCGCCCGCCCCGGCGCGAAGGCCAGCAGCCCCGCGTAGACCCCGCCCTTGGTGTCGGCCCCCTTGGTCACGCTCAGGTCGGTCTCGGCCGCCGGGCCGGCCGCCGGGTTGGCCGGGGCCACCGCGTCCAGCACCGGCTGGCAGGCGGGCACGTCGGCCGTCTCCCGGTCCGCCCCCTCCCCCGGGTTGGCCGGGCCCGGGGTCATCACCGTGACGGCGTAACCGGCCCCGAGCTCCGCATCGGTCACCGCCGCCTGCCGCAGCTGGGCCGAGGTCAGCTCCCGGGGAGCCGCCGCCCGGTCGGCAGACGTCCCGACGGTGGTGCAGCCGACGGCGAGCACCAGGACGGACAGGGCGGGGAGTAAGCGATGCAGTGGCACGGTGGTCCTCGAAGGGTGTCGGCGGCAGGCAGGCCGTCACCGTAACGCAGCCACTCGGACACGCCGAGTGACAAAAGTCGGTTTGGTTCCCGAAACTGTTAGCCCGAGCGTGCCTGATCGATCACACCTGACACCCCCGGAGGCGTTCGGCCGCACGGCGTCGATAGGATGCTCGCGGCCGGTGGACCGTACCCGGCCGGGCTGACCGACACCGAAGCCGGCCGAGCCCCCAATCCGCTTCCGGAGGGTTTTCCGTGCCGGCTGGAACGCTGTACCGCGGCCGGGAAGGCATGTGGAGTTGGGTGGCTCACCGAGTCACCGGCGTCCTCATCTTCTTCTTCCTGTTCGCCCATGTCCTGGACACCGCACTGGTGCGAGTGTCGCCCGAGGCTTATGACTCGGTCATCCAGACCTACAAGACGCCGCTGGTGAACCTGATGGAGTACGGCCTCACCGCCGCCATCCTGTTCCACGCGCTGAACGGCCTGCGGGTCGTGGCGGT
The DNA here is from genome assembly GCF_002943525.1 of Kitasatospora sp. MMS16-BH015. Lineage (NCBI taxonomy): Bacteria > Bacillati > Actinomycetota > Actinomycetes > Kitasatosporales > Streptomycetaceae > Kitasatospora > Kitasatospora sp. MMS16-BH015. The sequence continues at coordinate 3,355,835 of NZ_CP025394.1, forward strand.
CGACTTCTGGTCCAAGGGCCCGAAGTACCAGAAGCAGATGCTCTGGACCGTCGTCGGCGTCTGGGTCGTCCTGCTGGCGGGTGCCTTCTACCCGATCCTCCAGCACACCCTGACTACCTGGTTCGGGAAGTGACGGACATGTCGACGGACTACAAGTACTCCGAGCCCCTCGCCGTCCCCTCCGCCCAGGCCCACACCGGCCAGGGCCTGGGCACGGGCAACCCCGCCGACGCCTTCGTGGTGGAGCCGCCCCGCGCGCGCTCCAAGAAGACGCCGCGCCGCACCCGCACCAACTTCGAGATGCTGGCGTGGCTCTTCATGCGCCTCTCGGGTGTCGTGCTGGTCTTCCTGATCCTCGGCCACCTGCTGATCATGCTGGTGCTCGACGGCGGCGTCTCCAAGATCGGCTTCGCCTTCGTGGCCGGCCGCTGGGCCTCGCCGTTCTGGCAGGGCTGGGACCTCCTGATGCTCTGGCTCGCCATGCTGCACGGCGCCAACGGCATGCGGACGGTCATCAACGACTACGCCGAGAAGGACTCGACCCGTCTCTGGCTGAAGACCCTGATGGGTGCCGCGACCGTCTTCACGGTCCTGCTGGGCACCCTGGTGATCTTCACCTTCGACCCGAACATCTAATCGGCGTAGAACCCAGAGGCGACTGACACTCATGCAGATTCACAAGTACGACACCGTCATCGTCGGCGCCGGCGGCGCGGGTATGCGCGCGGCCATCGAGTCGACGAAGCGCACCCGCACCGCGGTGCTGACCAAGCTCTACCCCACCCGGTCCCACACCGGCGCGGCCCAGGGCGGCATGTGCGCCGCCCTCGCCAACGTCGAGGAGGACAACTGGGAGTGGCACACCTTCGACACGGTCAAGGGTGGTGACTACCTGGTCGACCAGGACGCCGCCGAGATCATGTGCAAGGAGGCCATCGACGCCGTCCTCGACCTGGAGAAGATGGGCCTCCCCTTCTCCCGCACCGAGCAGGGCCGGATCGACCAGCGCCGCTTCGGCGGTCACTCCCGCAACCACGGTGAGGCGCCCGTGCGCCGCTCCTGCTACGCGGCGGACCGCACCGGCCACATGATCCTCCAGACGCTGTTCCAGAACTGCGTCAAGGAGGGCGTGGAGTTCTTCAACGAGTTCTACGTCCTCGACCTGCTGATCAACGAGGGCAAGACCGCGGGCGTCGTCGCCTACGAGCTGGCCACCGGCGAGATCCACGTCTTCCAGGCCAAGTCGGTCGTCTTCGCGTCCGGCGGCACCGGCAAGTTCTACAAGGTCTCCTCCAACGCCCACACCCTCACCGGTGACGGCCAGGCCCTGGTCTACCGCCGCGGCCTGCCGCTGGAGGACATGGAGTTCTTCCAGTTCCACCCGACGGGCATCTGGCGCATGGGCATCCTCCTCACCGAGGGTGCGCGCGGCGAGGGCGGCATCCTGCGCAACAAGGACGGCGAGCGCTTCATGGAGCGCTACGCCCCCGTCATGAAGGACCTCGCGTCCCGTGACGTCTGCTCGCGCGCCATCTACACCGAGATCCGCGAAGGCCGCGGCTGCGGCCCGGACGGCGACCACGTGTACCTGGACCTCACTCACCTGCCCCCGGAGCAGCTGGACGCGAAGCTCCCGGACATCACCGAGTTCGCGCGCACCTACCTCGGCATCGAGCCCTACACGGACCCGATCCCGATCCAGCCCACCGCGCACTACGCCATGGGCGGCATCCCGACCAACGTCGAGGGTGAGGTCCTGCGCAACAACACGGACGTCGTCCCGGGCCTGTACGCGGCCGGCGAGGTCGCCTGCGTCTCCGTGCACGGCGCCAACCGCCTGGGCACCAACTCGCTGCTCGACATCAACGTGTTCGGCCGTCGCGCGGGCATCGCCGCCGCCGACTACGCCAACGTGAACGAGTACGTCGAGCTCCCGGAGAACCCGGCCGAGAAGGTGCAGGCGCTGGTCGACGGCCTGCGCGAGTCCACCGGCACCGAGTCCGTGGCGCAGATCCGCAAGGAGCTGCAGGAGACCATGGACACCAACGCCATGGTCTACCGCACCGGCGACACCCTGAAGGCCGCCGTCGCCGACATCGCGGCGCTGCGCGAGCGCTACAAGAACGTGTCGATCCAGGACAAGGGCTCCCGCTACAACACGGACCTCCTGGAGGCCGTGGAGCTGGGCAACCTGCTCGACCTGGCCGAGGTCCTGGCCGTCTCCGCGCTGGCCCGCGAGGAGTCCCGCGGCGGTCACTACCGCGAGGACTTCCCCAACCGCGACGACGCGAAGTTCATGCTGCACACCATGGCGTACCAGGAGGTGGCGGCCGACGGCACCACCTCCATCCGCCTCGACTACAAGCCGGTCGTCACGACCCGGTACCAGCCGATGGAGCGTAAGTACTGATGAGCACTCCGACCGTGGAGAAGCACTCGGCCGCTCTGGACGCGGCCGAGGCCGGGGCCACCCAGCTGATCACCGTCACCTTCCGGATCCGCCGGTTCAACCCGGAGGAGCACCCGGACCCGGTGTGGGTCGACTACCAGCTGGAGATGGACCCGAAGGAGCGCGTCCTGGACGCGCTCAACAAGATCAAGTGGGAGCAGGACGGCACCCTCACCTACCGCCGTTCCTGCGCGCACGGGATCTGCGGCTCGGACGCGATGCGGATCAACGGCCGCAACCGGCTGGCCTGCAAGACCCTGATCAAGGACGTCAACCCGGAGAAGCCGATCACGATCGAGGCCATCAAGGGCCTCACGGTCCTCAAGGACCTGATCGTGGACATGGACCCGTTCTTCCAGGCGTACAAGGACGTCATGCCGTTCCTCATCACCAAGGGGAACGAGCCGACGCGCGAGCGTCTGCAGACGGCCGAGGACCGCGAGCGCTTCGACGACACCACCAAGTGCATCCTGTGCGCCGCGTGCACCTCGTCCTGCCCGGTCTTCTGGAACGACGGCCAGTACTTCGGCCCGGCCGCGATCGTCAACGCGCACCGCTTCATCTTCGACTCGCGCGACGAGGGTGCCGAGCAGCGCCTGGAGATCCTCAACGACCGCGAGGGCGTGTGGCGCTGCCGCACCACCTTCAACTGCTCCGAGGCCTGCCCCCGTGGCATCGAGGTCACCAAGGCGATCCAGGAAGTGAAGCGGGCCCTGGTGACCCGTCGCTTCTGATCACCAGCACCTGCTGAGGGCCCGCCCGGTTTTCCGGGCGGGCCCTCGGCCTTTCTCGGGGCGGTTACTTCAGCAGCCCCAGGTCCTTCGGCGCGGCGACCCCGTCGAAGGTCAGCAGGTGCCGGGCCGCCGTGACGGCGTACAGGTCCGGCTTGCCGTCCCCGTTGCCGTCACCCGAGCTGCCCAGCACCGGGTACTCGGCGGCCGGGAAGCTGCCGAGCACGGTGCCGCCGGCCGGGTCGGCGAGGACCGAGAAGTCGTAGCTGCCGTCGGCGCCCTGCGACACGGTGTAGCCGCGGAGGGTGCCGGTGGCCTTCTCCCTGGACCAGAGCAGCACCGAGCCGTCGGCCTGCTTGCCCGGGGCGATCAGGTCGTAGCCGGACCAGGTGCCGGTGGTGCTGAGCCTGCGGACCGTGCCGATGAACGGCATCGAGTTCAGGTACCAGAGGTCGCCGTCCTCCACCGTGAGCAGCACCGCGCCCCACGGCCGGGTGAGCGCACCGAGCGAGACGATCTGCTCGGCGTGGGACCAGTCGGCGGCGAAGCCGGCCGGCACCGGGTTGTACGGGTTGTCGGCCGGGCGGTTCACCAGGGACGCACCCTGCCCGAAGCCACCGAAGTCGCTGTTCCCGTACAGGTAGAGCGCCGACCCGCCCGGCTCGTGCGCCAGCAGGTCGTCCATCGGCAGGTGCGCGCCGGTCGACCCGCGGTGGGCGAGCCGGGCGCCCGTCCAGCCGGCGCCGACCGGGCCGCGCGCCGCGGCCACGGTGGAGCTCGGCGCGGTGGAACCGGCCGCCGCGCTGATGATCTGGAGATTGCCGGCGGCGTCCGGCAGCAGGATGTCCGGCACGCCGTCGCCGTCCACGTCACCGGGGGTGTTCGGCGGGTTGGGGTTCGAGGGGGCGTAGAAGGAGTAGTCCACCGGGGAGGACACGTTGCCGGCCTCGTCCATCGTCTGCACCCGCAGGGTGCTGCCGCCCCAGCCGGTCGGGCGGAGCCTGGCGGTGGCCTTGCCGTCGGCGCCGGCCGGGACGGTGTCCGGGCTCTGGCAGGTCCAGCCCACGTCCAGGGTGCCGGTGAAGGTGTAGTGGTAGCAGGCGATGCCCGAGGCCCGGCCGGTGGCCGGGGCGGGGTCGGTGGCGGCGAAGGTGAAGTCGCCGTACTGGCCCGCGTACTTGACCGGAGTGCCGGTGGCGGGGAAGTCGGTGGAGCCGACCACCGGGGTGTTCGGGGCCGAGGTGTCGACCCGGAAGGCGCACCACGGGGTCGGCCTGCCCGTGGCGTGGGCGGTCAGGGCCTGGGCCTGCCAGGCGTAGGTGCGGCCGTCGAGGAGACCGGCCGGCTTGGTGGTGGCGGTGCCGTCGGCCACCGGGGCGGTGGTCTTGACGGCCTGGCCGGTGTGCTCGTCGCGGACTGAGAAGCGCGCGGTGGCCGCGGCGCCGTCCGGTGACTGCACGGCGACGCCGAGTGTCAGGTCGGCCGTACCGACCCAGCCCGGGGTCTCACCGGGCGTGCATCCCTGGGTCCGCACCCCAGTCGAGGCGAAGCCCGGCACCGGGGCCGCCATCGGGCCGGAGACCACCGGCCCGGGTGCCACCGCCCCTGCGGCGGGCGCGACCAGCACCCCGGCCGCCAGTGCGACGACGACGGCCGAGACCGACAGAACAGCGGAACGTGCCACGAATGCTCCCACCCCTGAGGACTGACGTTGCGTCCGTGCCTTCTGCACGGAGTGGCGATCCTGACAGGGCCGCCGAGGTGCGGCAAAGCATTTTCGGCCCGGCACCCCGGGGTCGGAGCGGGTGTCGGGACGCCCATACTGGGACGGACCGTTCGCTCCCCTTCGAAGGACCGTGCCATGAAGCTCACCCGCCCTGTCTCCTGGTTCCTCACGGCGTTCGGGGCGTGGTCCTGGATGGTCTGGATCACCTTCGCGAAGAACCTCTGGAAGGACTCCGGGCACCAGGCGTTCGTGAACGGGGACCACGCGCAGCCGACGGCGTTCTTCTGGATCCACCTGGCGCTCACCATCGTCTCGTTCCTGCTCGGGACGGCGATCGGCGTGCTGGGCATCCGGGGGTTGCGGGCCGCCGGGCAGGCGGCCGAGCAGTAGGCCGGGCGGGTCAATCCCCGGCACCCGTGCGGGGGACGGGTGCGGTCGTCGCGGTAGGACGATAGGACGGAGCGGGTACGTTCGATCGGTGCTGATGGCCGGTCGATTCGTTGTGCGCTGCGGGATGGTGGTCGCGGCGGCCCTGCTGTGTGGTGCGGCTGCTCCGGCGGACGGCCCGCCACCCGCCGTGGTGGGCGGGCAGCGCCTGGGGCAGGCCGGGGTGCAGGTCGCTCCGCTGAGCGGGGCGCCCGCGCTGCCCGGCGGGCTGACCGGGCAGTCCTGGCTGGTGGCCGACGCCGGGACGGGCGAGGTGCTCGCCGCGTACAACGCGCACCTGCGGCTGCCGCCGGCCAGCACCCTGAAGATGCTCTTCGCCGACACCGTGCTGCCGAAGTTCGACAAGGCCGCCGTGCACCACGTGACGCCCGCCGAGCTGTTCGGCCTGGGCCAGGGCAGCAGTCTGGTCGGCATCAAGGAGGACCTGGACTACCGGGTGGAGGACCTCTGGCGCGGGGTCTTCCTCTCCTCCGGCAACGACGCCGTGCACGTGCTGGCCCACATGAACGGCGGCGTCGAACAGACCGTCAGCCAGATGCAGGCCCGGGCCGAGGCCCTGCAGGCCCACGACACCCACGTGGTCTCCCCCGACGGCTACGACACCGACGGCCAGGTCTCCTCCGCCTACGACCTCACCCTGTTCGCCCGGGCCGGCCTGAAGAACGCCGACTTCCGGGCCTACTGCGGCACCCGCGACGCCCAGTTCCCCGGCGCGGTGGACAAGAACACCGGCCAGCGCGGCAGCTTCGGCATCGCCAACACCGACCGCCTGCTCGGCAACTACCCCGGCCTGATCGGGGTCAAGAACGGCTACACCACCAACGCCGGCTCCACCTTCACCGGCGCCGCCGTCCGGGGCGACCGGACCCTGCTGGTCACCGTGATGCACCCCGCCTCGTACATGAAGGTGTACGAGGAGACCGCCGCCCTGCTGGACTGGGGCTTCGCCGCCGCCGGCCACACCCAGCCGGTGGGGGTGCTGGCGGAGGACACCCTGGTGGTACCCGCCTCCCCGAAGCCGGTGGCGAAGGCCAGTGCGGCGCCGGCCGCCGCCGTGCAGCCGGTGGCGGCTAAGGCGGCCGTCACCGGCCAGCGCGGCGCGGTCGGCTGGTGGGCTGCCGCCGTGGCCGCCGTCGCAGTGGCGGCGGCCGGCCTCCGGATCAGGGCCCGCCGGCTCCGCCGCCGCCGCGCCGCTTGGACCTTGGAGCCGGAGGGAACTGACGTTCCGGGCGGCGCTACGGCAATCGGAAGGAACCGATAGGGGCTCGGGGAACTGCGAGGGCATCCCTTGGGGCGTGTACTCGTTAAGGAGTGCGCCACATCCGGGGATGCCCTCGCAGTTCCCCGAGCCCCTAAACGCCGCCCTTCAGGGTCCGCCTGAGTGCGCGGAACGCGATCGGGGGGAGGAGGTCGTGGGCCAGGCGGCGGGCGGTGGGGTGGGAGACGGGGCGGCGGGTGGGGGCGGGGGCGTCCCAGGCGAGGCGGTGGACGGTGGAGCCGGCGATGAGGTCCTCGCTGGTGCGGAAGCCCTCGGACTGCCAGTCGCGGGAGAGCAGGACCTCCTTGGCGGCCTCGGCGTCGCCCCAGGTGCCGTAGAACTTCTCGGGGGTGAGGCAGACCGGCCGCAGGCCGAGGTCGGCGACGGCCTCCCAGACGGCGGCGGCCACGCCGGGGGTGTGCGGGGAGCGGTAGTCGTCGAGGACGACCAGGCCGTCGGGGGCCAGGGCCTCGCGGGCCACCCGGATGTCGCCGGCCACGTGCTCGTAGAGGTGCGAGGCGTCGATGTGGACGAACCGGCAGCTGCCGGCCGGGATCCGGCCGTCGGCCAGCGCGGAGGTGGGGGCCTGGACGATCTCCGGGAGGCGGGGGTGGAAGGTCAGGTAGTTGGTCTCGAAGGCCGCCCGGGTGAGGGTCTTGCGGTAGGACATGGCCATCTCGGCGGAGTTCGACTCGTCGGGGGCCTCGGAGTCGAACAGGTCGCAGACGGTGAAGGTCTCGCCCTCCTGGAGGTACTGCCCGAGCAGGATCGCGCTGCGGCCGAGGTAGGTGCCGAGTTCGAGGAGGTCGCCGCTCACGCCGGCCGCGCTCTGCCGGGAGAGGAACCAGCTGAAGAGGTCCTGGTCGACCTTCCAGAACCAGCCGGGGACGTCGTCGGGGGTGCGCGGCACAGCGGGGGTGGCAGTCGTCACGGGGGTCTCCCAGGGGACGCGCCCACGGGGGTAAGGGCGCAAGTGCGCGTGATCCTAGTCACGTGTCCCACGAACTGACAGAGGTCAATCCGCTTTTCGCAGGATCTGCTCAGCTCGGGTGATCTCCCGTTGCCGGGCCGCGGCCGGATCGGCCAGCGCCGTCCAGGAGACGCAGTACATGAGCAGCCGGCTGACGAAGTTGATCCAGAGCAGCAGGGCGATCGGGGTGCCGAAGGCGCCGTAGATGTTCTTGGTGGCCACCGAGCCGAGGTAGGAGGCGAGCAGGATCTTGAGCACCTCGAACCCGACCGCCCCGATCAGCGCGGCGCCCAGCACGTCCCGCCGGTGCTGGTCGGTGATCCGGGGGAAGGGGGCCAGCAGGTAGGCGAAGAGGACGGTGTCGGCGATCACCGCGATCAGGTAGCTCGCCGCCCCGAGCAGGTAGCGGCCGGCCGTGCCGTCGAGGCCGATCGCGTCGGCGAGGTGCCGGGCCAGCTGGGTGGCGACGGCGGAGGCGCCGAGCGAGACGGCGGTGACCAGGCCGAGGCCGAGCAGCACCACGCAGTCCCAGGCCTTGCGCAGGACGATGTTGCCGTCCTCCTCCGGGAGGAGCCAGACGTCCCGGATCGCTCCCCTTATGGTGTCCACCCAGCCGAGGCCGGAGATCACCAGGAGCAGGCCGCTGATCAGCCCGACGGTGCCGGCGTTGGCGATCAGGCCGGGGAGGTTGAGCGAGTCCGAGAGGCCGGGGAGCTGTTCGGAGATCTTGTCCTGGAGCCGGTGCACCTGGGAGCCGTTGAGCGTGGCCACCGCGACGGCGAGGGCCACGGTGAGCAGCGGGAAGAGCGCCAGGAAGCCGAAGAAGGTGACCGCCCCGGCCAGGCGGTTGCCCTTGGTCTCGGTGAAGTGGGCGTAGGTGCGGTACGCCCGGGTGCGCAGCAGCCAGGTGACCAGGGGGCCGATCACCGGCAGCTTGGCCAGCTTCTCCACGGGCGCTCCCAACTCCTGGGCGAGGACGGCGACGGACAGGCTCATGTATACCGACGCCTTGCCCGTTCAGTCCTGACGACTCGCCCGGTGCTCACCCCCGGCGGCCCGCCCGGCGCTCGGCCTGGCGGCCGACCTGCCGCAGGGCGTCGCTGAGCAGCGGCGGCAGCAGGTCGGCGGCGACCTGCCGGGCGACGGCGCCGGGGCGGCGGGCCGCTGCGGCGGCGGCCCGGCGGGCGGCCAGCTCGGTGGCGGCCCGCTCGGCGGCGGCCAGCCGGTGCTGCTGGGCGAGCCGGTCGTGGTGCCGGGAGACCGGGAAGGCGGGGGTGGGCCGGCCGTCCAGCCGGAGCACCCGGTGGCCGGCCACGGTGTCGGTGCTGGTGCCGCAGCCGGGGGCGCCGCCGGAGGTGGCGAGCAGCTCGCGCTGGTACGGCTCCGGATCGCCCCAGGTGGCGTAGAACTTGCACTCGCTCAGGCAGATCGGGCGCAGCCCGTGGTTGAGCACGGCCTCCCAGGTGGCGGCGGCCACCCCGGGGGTGTGGGCGGAGCGGTAGTCGTCCATGACGAGCACGCCCTGCGGCTGGAGCACGGCCCGGGCCGTCCGGATGTCGCCGGCCACGTGCTCGTACAGGTACGAGGCGTCCACGTGCACGAAGCGGCAGCTGCCGGCCGGGATCCGGCCGTCGGCCAGGGACGAGGTGGGGCCCTGGACGATCTGCGGGAGGTGGTCGTGGAAGGCCAGGTAGTTGGCCTCGAAGGCGGCCCGGCTGAGCGTCTCGCGGTAGAACCGCGCCATCTCGGCGGCGTTCTCCTCGTCGGGCGCCTCGGACTCGAAGAGGTCGCAGACCGTGAGGGTCTCGCCCTCGGCGAGGTGACGGCCCATCACGATGGCGCTGCGGCCGAGGTAGGCGCCCAGCTCCAGCAGGTCGCCCCGGGTGCCGGTGCGGCTCTGCCGGTCGAGCACCCACTCGAAGAGGTGCCGGTCCAGCTCCCAGAACCAGCCCGGCACGTCGGTCAGGACGGCGGGTTCGACGGTGGTCATGCGGTGCTCCTCCAAGGGGGTCACGGGACCACTCCGTTCGGCGGCTTGCCGCCGCAGAAGGCGGTCCAGCTCGCGTACGCGACGTTGCCGCACCAGAGGCTGGTGTCCACGCTGTCCTTGGGCCGCCAGTCGTAGTGCGGGGGCGTGCAGGTGTGCTTGGGGGCGTAGACCGGGCAGCTGCCGTCGGCCTTCGCCAGGGTGTGCGCCCGGTAGGCGTCCAGGCCCATGGTGTGCGAATCCGGGTCGAGCACCGGCATGTAGCGGTTGGCCGACCAGGAGGCGCCCATCGCGCCGAACACGGCCAGCCCGCAGAGCGAGCCGGCGGCCAGCCGGCGGCCGAGCGAGCCGGAGGGGCGCAGCTTGCGGCTGGCCGTCAGACGGCGCCAGCTGCGGGCCGCCCCGCCGGAGACGATCATCGCGGCGAGCACGGTGAGGGCGATGAAGCAGTAGAGGATCAGCCAGGTGGTGCGCGGGTAGAGCATCACCGCCTGGTCGCGCTGCATGTGGCCGGCGAACCAGAACCGCAGCACCCAGGAGCCGCCGAGGCAGCCGAGCACGGCCACCACGGCCGGGCGGCGCAGGCCGAGCGCGAGGGCCAGGGCGAAGCCGGCCACGACGAGCAGCGTGAAGGTGGTCTGCCCGGCCAGCTCGCCCGGCGGCGGCCAGGCCCAGGAGGGCGGCCAGCCGGAGCGGTCGGAGCGCCAGCCCATCACGTAGGCCGGGTCGATGTAGGTGTCGAAGTAGGCGTACCGGTCGACGGTGTTCGCGCCGTTCGCCAGGAACTTGAGCAGCAGCGGGGCGCCGACGGCGGCGAAGCACAGGCCGGCCGCGCCGAGCAGGGCGGCGGCCCGGCCCAGGGCGGCCCGGCCCTTGCGCCAGGGGGTGAGGGCGAGCACGGCGACGGCGGTGCCGGGGGCGGACCAGACGAACCAGCCCGAGTAGGTGAGGAACAGCAGCCCGAGCAGCGCGCCGAGCCCGGCCCCGCGCAGCAGGGCCGAGCGCAGCCGCAGGCCCGGGGTGCGGGTCAGCTCGGTGAGCAGCCGGCCGAGCACCGGAACGAGGCAGAGCATCACCAGGTGGCTGTACGGGCGGATCGGGTCGAGGAAGAGCAGCGCGGCGGGCAGCGCGACGGCCAGCGCCCAGGCGGGGCGCAGCAGGAGCCGCCAGGCGAGGTAGGCGCAGGGGCCGACCACGGCGCTGAGCAGCAGCTGCATGTCCTTGAGCGCGAAGCCGACGTGGCCGTGCCGGACGTGCTTGGCCCACTCGGCGAGCAGCCAGATGAAGCCCGGCGGGTAGATGCCGGGCAGGCCCTCGCCGCGCAGGTAGGAGGCTGCGTAGCCCTCCAGGGTGCCCGGGTCGCCGTCCTGGCCGCCGAGGCCCCAGGGGGTGCCGTGCAGGGCGACGGCGATGCCGCCGGCGACGATGCCGGTGCCCAGGCCCGCGACGGCGGCGCAGCCCAGCCGCAGCAGCAGCCGGTACCGCTGGGGGCCGGCCCGGTGGGCGGCGTAGAGCACCACGGCGAACAGCGGCACGGCGAGCAGCGCGGCCCGGAACTGGAGCTTGGCCAGGCCGCTGACCTGGCCGATCCGGATCATCGGGTTCACGTGGATGTTGCGGGCCCAGAGCATGAAGCCGATGCCGACGGCCAGGCCCACGGCCGCCTCGGCGGCGCCGGCCAGCAACCGGTGGCCGCGTGCGGGGCGGGGCGGGCCGGCGGGTGCGGGGGGTGGGTCGGCGGGGAGGACCCCGGGTGCCTCGGGCAGCTCGGGTGCCTCGATGGCCACGTCGGGCATGGGCGTTCGCTTCCGTCATCGGGTGGGAGACCGGCCGGGAGGCGGACAAGGGGGACGGGCCCTCCGGCATGCCGGTAACGAAGCCGGGGCCCGGCCGGTCACGCTGGCCGTCAACCCGGCGCGCCGACCGCCACCCGAAGGGGTCTCGTTCAGCGGGCCGTTCGGCGAGCCGATCAGTGGGCCGTTCAGCGGCCGGTGATGATCGGGCGGCCCTCGGGGTCGTAGCTGACCAGGGAGATCGCCAGCCGCTCGGGGTGGTCGCGCAGCGCGAGGGTGTCGGCCACCGTGGCCGGGTCGCTCAGGTAGACGTGCAGCGGCACCGGCGAGGCGTCGGCGTACTCGACGATCTCGTGCGGCCAGCGGCGCCAGCGGCCCCAGATCCAGGCCTGCCAGGAGCGGCCGTTGTCGCGGTTGAGCACCCCCGTCCAGAGGCTGCCCTCCAGGAAGCGCGGGTCCTCCTTGGCGTGCGGGTCGGTCAGCACCACGGCCGCGTACCGGTCCGGCACCGGGCGGCTGGCGGCGATCGCGGTGACCAGCTCGGCGCTGGCGGGGGCGGCCTGCCGGCCCGAGCGGTAGTGGGCGCCGTAACTGCCCTGCCAGCCGCCCGTGGTGGCCCAGTCCGGCTGCGCGTTGTACAGCAGGACGGTGGCCGCGGCGGCGGTGGCCAGCAGCGCCCGTGGCGCGTCGAGCCGGGGGCGGCCGAGCAGCGGGCCGAGGGCGGCGGCGGCCGCCAGCACGGCGAGCACCACCACCGGGTGGAGCAGCTTCTCGTAGTAGTAGGAGGTCTTGCCGACGGTGCTCAGCTGGTACGCCATCAGGGCCGTCGCCACCGCGGCCACCGCCGCGAGGGCGGCCAGCGCGGCCCGGCGGTCGGCGTTGCGCCGGGCCGGGCGGGTGAGCAGGCCGAGCACCGCGAACACGGCCAGCGGCACCAGCAGGTGGCGGGAGACGGCCACCACGCCGCCGGGCATCACCAGCACGGTGGCGGAGTTGGCCTGCTGCCAGTTGGCCACCACCGGCAGGGCCGCCCCGGCGGCGGTGAGCAGGGCCGCTGCGGCCAGCACCGCGGGGCGGGGCAGCCGACGGCGCCGGGCGAGCAGCCAGACCAGCAGCAGCGGCCCGGCGGCGGCCAGCAGCAGGTAGTAGGCGAAGGAGATGCCGATGGTCAACGCGCCCAGCAGCAGGGCCTGTTCGGCCGGGCGGGCGAGCGGGCGGAGCACCAGCGCGGCGAGCAGGGTGAGCAGGGTGAGGCCGAAGAGTTCGCTCTCGAAGCCGGTCAGCGCGATCGGGGTGGCCTCCACCGCCACCAGGTAGACCACCACCAGGCCGGCCACCGGCAGCGTGCCCCAGCGGCCGAGCAGCGGCCCGGCCACCCGGCGGGCGGCCCAGGCCACCGAGCCGACGAAGGCGGTGAGCACCCCGGCGACCAGGAGGACGAAGTGGTCCAGGGTGGTGGTGGCGGCGGCCGGCGGGTGCCCGTTGAAGGCGTACTCGGTGAGCACCGCCAGGGTCAGGTGGCTGCCCTGCGGGTAGCTCTGGAAGCCGTTCTGGAGGGCGACGGCGGCCTCGGCCCGGTGGAAGACCAGGTAGCCCTGGAGCCGGAGCACGCTGTCGTATAGCGCGAAGTGCCGGGCCAGGTCCTCGCCGTGGTAGACCCGGGCGAACCGGCCGGTGGCGTCGGTGGCCAGCAGCGGCTGGAGGTAGAAGAAGGCCGCGGCGGCGATCGGGAGCAGCAGCTGCGCGTCCCGCCACCGGGGCCGGGGCAGCCGGAGCCGACGGCCGGCCAGCAGGGCGGCGGCCGGCAGGAGGGCGGTGGCCTCGCCGAGCGCCACGGGCTGCAGGCCCCAGGGCCAGACCGAGGCGAGCACCCCGAGCAGGCAGACCCAGCCGGCCAGCAGGCCGGCCGCGAGCACCAGGCGGTCGATCAGGCCCAGCGGGGAGCGGAACAGCCCGGCGGTGACGGCCACCAGCAGGGCGAGGGCCAGCAGGTCGACGTGCAGCAGGTGGCAGAGCGGCGGGGCCGCGAGCAGGCCGAGGGCCGTCGCGAGACGGAGGTACACACAACGACAACGAGGGAGCGCCGAGGTGGGTCACTCCCCTGGACGGTGGCCCTAACCCCTGAGCGCGACGTGGGCGGCCTTGGCCGCCACCTGGCGGGTGCGGGCCAGCGCACGGACGCCCTGGTAGGTGAGGTAGCGGCCCTGGCTGAGGAGTTCGGTGCGCAGGCCGCTGACGCCGGGGACGGGGCGGTAGCCCTCGGGGCGCAGCCGGGCGCAGTGCTCGGCGGCCCGGCGGAAGTACTCGCGGCGGTCGCCCGGGGGGATCCGGCCGGGCTTGCTGACCACGGTGTTGAGGTGGTGCACCATCCGGCCGTAGACCACCCGGCGCCAGCGGTCGAGCTCGGGGTGGCGGTCGAGGAAGTCGAAGACCAGGTCGTACTGGGCGAACACGTCGAAGTGCTTGCGGCTGGCCGTCGCGAGTATGTTGCCGCCCTCCTCGCGCTGGCGGTAGTGCACGCCGACCAGGTCGAGCACCGTCATCCGGGTCGCGGAGAGCAGCGCCGGGAAGGTCCACGGGGTGTCCTCGTAGTACCCGGCGGGGAAGCGCAGGCCCTGGGCGGCGATGTAGTCGCGGCGGTACGCCTTGTTCCAGACCACCATCAGCAGGTCGAGCAGGTCGGGCCGCTGGTCGAGGGTGAACACGTCCGGGCCGGAACGGGCGAAGATCGGCGCGGAGTTGCTGCGCACCACCCGGCCGTCGGCGTAGGTGCGGGCGTAGTCGTAGACCAGGATCTCGGGGTCGGCGCAGGCGGTGAGCCGGGCCTCGATCGCGGCGAGCAGGCCCGGGGTGAAGGTGTCGTCGCTGTCCAGGAAGATCACGTAGTCGCCGGTGGCCACGTCGAGCCCGGCGTTGCGGGCCCGGCCGAGGCCGACGTTGGCCGGCAGGTGGATCACCCGCACCCGCTCGTCGCGCTCGGCGGCCCGGTCGAGGATCGCGCCGCAGCCGTCCGGTGAGTGGTCGTCAACCGCGATCAGCTCGAAGTCCGGGCATGACTGGGTGAGCACCGAGTCGAGGCACTCGGCCAGGTAGTCCTGCACCTGGTAGACCGGGACGATCACGCTGAAGCGGGGCATTTGCGACTCATTCTAGGGGGACGCTCAGTCGCCTTAGATCACGGGAGGCGGGTCGCGCGGCGGCTGGGGACGCCGGGCGGGCCAGGCGCAGACTAGCCGCACCGGGGCCGCAGACGCACCCCCGCCCCCGGAAGCGGGCATGCCAGGGGGCCCTCCGTACCCGGTCAACGAGCCGAACGGCCGCCGGTCACCAGCGTCGTACCATCGGGTGACCTCGGCAGCGGGCGACCCCTCGGCGGCCCTACGCTCCCTGAGCAGCTACACACGATCTCCACCAGCAGCCCGACGAAACCCGCAGTCTGGAGAGGCCCTGCCATGCCCGAAGCTTCCGAAGCACACCCCGCCAACACTCCCACCGGCGGCACTCCCACCGGCGGTGCCACTGCCGACGCCTCCTACACCGAACGCCTGGTGACCCTGGAGCAGTCCGGCATCAAGCGGCTGCTGCCGACCCAGGCCCCCTACCGCTGGAACCTCAAGCGGCTCCAGCTCGGCCGGGTGCTGGACGTGGGCTGCGGGGTCGGCCGGAACCTGCAGAACTGCGACCCGGGCAGCGTCGGGGTGGACCACAACGAGACCTCGGTGGCCACCGCCCGCTCGCGCGGCCTGATCGCCTACACCGCCGACGAGTTCGAGAACGACCCGGAGCTGAGCCGCCCCGGCGCGTTCGACTCGATGCTGGTCGCGCACGTGCTGGAGCACCTCGACCTGGACACCTGCGAGCAGCTGCTCAAGAGCTACCTGCCGAGCATCCGCTCCGGCGGCAAGGTCGTGCTGATCACCCCGCAGGCGGCGGGCTACAAGTCGGACCCGACGCACGTGCGCTTCGTCGACTTCGAGGGCCTGCGCACCTACGCGGAGCGGGCCGGTCTCCGAGTGGACCGCAGTTATTCGTTCCCCCTTCCCGAGGCCGCGGGGAAGGTGTTCAAGTACAACGAGTACGTCTTGGTCGGCATCGTTCCCTGACCTCGCGGGTCCGAGGTCCGGCCGGGGTCGGCGGGTACTATCGCGGTGCAACTGTGCCCGGTTCGTCCCACCGACCCGGTCAGAGACCGGCCGTACTTCCCCCGATGAAAGGCCCGCGCACCCGATGGCCCCCCGCCTCTCCGTCGTCGTCCCGATCTACAACGTCGAGCGTTACCTCGAGGAGTGCCTGGACTCCATCGCCGCCCAGACCTTCGACGACCTCGAATGCGTCATGGTCGACGACGGCTCCAAGGACGGCAGTGCGGCCATCGCCGAGGCCTACGCCGCGAAGGACTCCCGGTTCCGCCTGGTCAGCAAGAAGAACGCCGGCCTCGGCGCGGCCCGCAACACCGGCTACGAGCACGTCGACCCGGCCAGTGAGTTCATCGCCTTCGTCGACAGTGACGACACCCTGCCGCCCAGCGCCTACGAGCTGATGATCGGCACGCTGGACGAGACCGGCTCGGACTTCTGCACCGGCAACGTGCTGCGCTTCCGGGCCGTCGGGTACTACCCCTCGGGCGGCCACCGCAAGCCGTTCAAGGAGACGCGGCTCAAGACCCACGTCACCGAGATCCCGGCCCTGATCACCGACCGGACGGCCTGGAACAAGGTCTACCGCCGCTCCTTCTTCGACGGCGCCGGCATCCTGTACCCCGAGGGCATCCTCTACGAGGACGCCCCGGTCAGCGTGCCGCACCACTTCCTCGCCAAGAGCGTGGACGTGCTCTCCGAGCCGATCTACCACTGGCGCGAGCGCGAGGTCGGCGAGATGTCGATCACGCAGATGAAGACCAACCCGAAGACCGTGATCGACCGGGTCAAGTCGATGGAGCTGGTCCGGGCCTGGCTGCAGGCCCAGGAGGACCCGAAGTACAAGAAGCACCTGGAGTTCTACGACGAGAACAACCTCGTCGAGGAGATCCCGATGTTCTTCTGGCCGATCATTGAGGACGACCCGGCCTACAACAGCGCCTACCAGGAGTCGGTCAGCCGGCTGCTGCGCGCGATCGGCCCGGAGCAGATCCGCAAGCTGCGCGCCCCGCTGCGCCTCAAGTACCACCTGACGCTGGCGAACCGGATGGACGAGTTCGTCGAGCAGATGCGCTTCGAGAAGGACAGCAACGGCGCGGCCCCCGCCCGCGGCCTGCTCCGCCCGTACGCCGACTACCCGTTCCTGCGCGGCGGCCGCAAGAGCGTGCCGGCTGACGTGCTGCGCCTGGACAACGCGCTGGTGATGCGCAGCCGGCTCTACGACTCGGCCTGGGTGGACGGCAGGCTCCAGCTCACCGGCCACGCCTTCCCCGAGCACCTGGGCGCCGAGCACCGGCACGACATGGTCAAGGTGCTGGTGCTGCGCGAGGCCAAGGGCCGCCGGGTGCTGGCCGTGCCGACCAAGGCGATGTACAGCCCCGAGGCCACCGCCAGCTCCCCGCACGACCTGTACAGCTGCGACTGGGCCGGCTTCAGCGTGGCCATCGACCCGAAGCGCTTCAAGCACCGCGGGCAGTGGAAGGACGGCTCCTGGCGGGTGCTCATCGCGGGCATCGGCAAGGGCGGCGTCTACAAGGGCCGGATCTCCGGCGGCTGGAGCGACACCGCCGAGAGCCTGCCGGTGCACTGGGTCGAGGAGGACGTCCGGATCGTCCCCTCGATCAGGGACAGCCACGTCTACCTGCGGGTCGAGCGGATCCGCGTCCGGGCGCTCCAGGTGACCGCCGACGACGGCTGGGTCACCGTCTCCGGGGCGGCCGCCTCCGGCGCCGACCTGGCCGGGGCCCGGCTGCGGCTCAAGCACGTCGAGTCCGACCGCGACCTGACCTTCCCGCTGGAGCTGGGCACCCCGGCCGGCCGGGCCGTGCCGTTCACCGCGACCTTCCCGGTCAGCGAGCTGACCGCCGTCCGCGAGGCCTGGGACGCCCTCGACCCGGCCGCCGAGGAGCGCCTGCGCGACCGCTGGGACACCGAGCTGCTGCTGGCCAACGGCGTCACCGCCCCCGTGGTGATAGACGACCGCCGGGCGCCGGCCCAGCTCGACCTGCCCTTCCCGGGCCACGAGCGCGCGCTCTTCTCCAAGCCCTCCCCCAGCGGGTACCTGCAGTTCGTCGACCAGGTGCTCCAGCCGGTGGTCGAGGAGGTCGGCGCCGCCAAGGACGGCGACGGCTTCCTGCTCAGCGGCAGCTTCCCGCTGCCCGGCACCCACCACTACGAGCTGGTGATCCGGCACAACTGGCGCGAGGAGGAGCACCGGTACCCGGTCGAGATCACCGACGGCCGGTTCCGCGCCGCGCTGCCCGCCGTGCCCACCGCCTCCTTCGCCGGCCGGGTGCCGCTGCACAAGGGCACCTGGGAGGTCACCTTCCGCCCGGTCGGCGCCGAGCCCGGCTCGCTCTGGCCGCCCGCCCTGCTCTCCTCCTCCTGCCACCGGAGCCTGCCGGTGGAGGTCGAGGCCCGCGGCAAGCGGATCGCGCTGGAGCGCCGCACCTTCGACAGCCTCTCCCTCGAGGCGCACTCGATGCTGCTGCCCGAGGAGCGCAGCGGCTACCGCCAGCGCAAGCTGCGCTCCGAGTACCCGGGCCTCCAGCAGCGCCCGCTGACCGACAGCGTGCTCTACGTCGCCGCGCTCGGCACCCAGTACGCGGGCTCGCCGCGCGCCGTGCACCAGGAGCTGGTGCAGCGCGGCCTGCCGCTGCGCCACCTGTGGACCACCGACGACGCCCAGGCCGACCTGCCGGAGAGCGCCGAGACGATCCGCCAGTGGAGCCCCGAGTGGTTCGAGGCGCTGGCCACCGCCAAGTACGTGGTCACCAGCACCCACCTGCCCGACTTCTTCACCCGGCGCCCCGGCCAGGTCGTGCTGCAGACCTGGCACGGCACCCCGCTCAAGCGGATCGGGCACGACTTCGAGAAGGTCTGGTTCATCGACGGCGACTACCTCAAGCACCTGGACCGCGAGGTGCCGCACTGGAGCCTGCTGGTCTCCGGCAACACCTTCTCCACCCCGGTGCTGCGCCGCGCCCTCGGCTTCAAGGGCGAGATCGTCGAGGCCGGGTACCCGCGCAACGACGTGCTCTTCGCCTCCGACCGGGAGAAGACGGCCGAGCAGGTCCGCGAGCGGCTCGGGCTGCCCGAGGGCAAGAAGGTGGTGCTCTACGCCCCCACCTTCCGCGAGGACCGCAAGCGCCCGCACGGCGGCTACCAGCTCGACCTGCGGCTCGACCTGGCCGCCGCCCGGGAGGCCCTGGGCGAGGACCAGGTGCTGCTGGTCCGGGCGCACGAGGTGATGTGCGGTCAGATCCCCGGCGCCGGCAACGGCTACGTCTGGGACGTCTCCACCTACCCGGACATGGCCGACCTGCTGCTGGTCGCCGACGTCCTGGTGACCGACTACTCCTCGGCGATGTTCGACTACGCCAACACCGGCCGCCCGATGCTCTTCTTCACCTACGACCTGGAGCACTACCGGGACGACCTGCGCGGCTTCACCTTCGATTTCGAGGCCCAGGCCCCCGGCCCGCTCCTCGACACCTCGGAGGCCCTGGTCGCCGCCCTGGCCCAGGTCGAGCGCAGCACGGCGCCGTACGCCGACGCCTACGCGGCGTTCCGCCAGGCGTACTGCGACCTGGACGACGGCCACGCCGCAGCACGCGTGGTCGATGCATTGCTCTCCGCAAAGAGCTAGTTGCACAAAGCAGGGGCGCGGGGAACTGCGCGGGCATCCCTCGGGGCGTGTACTCGTTAAAGAGTGCACCGAACCCGGCGATGCCCTCGCGGTTCCCCGAGCCCCTGAATAGTGCAACGGTTGACCGTAGGTAGCCCCTCGGTGTGAGATGACACCCGCAGTTCGCACGGATGCCGATCGCCGTTCCCCCGCGGCCCTCCCCCGTCGGCACAGCCGGGCTGCCACGTCGCCACGGAGGTCTCTGCCCCGATGCCTGCTTCAGCCACCGCCGACGCGGTCACCACCTCCCGCGTGCCGGAGCAGGCCGCCCAGCAGGCCGAGGCGGCCCAGCCGCCGACCTTCGCCGCCCGCACCGTCCGCTGGACGGACCGCGGCCTGGAGATCACCGGCTTCGCGCACTTCGGCGACCGCGACACCACCTGGCTGAGCAGCGGCTTCACCGCCGTCACGGCGACCCCGCTGGGCGAGGGCGACCGCAAGGCGGTCAAGCTCCGCACCCGCCACCAGCAGCGCGCCGAGGCCACCGAGGCCAGCGGCCAGAGCGCCTTCGACCACGACTGGGGCGCTTTCACCGCCGTGCTCGACCCGGCGCGGCTCAAGCTGGACGGGCGCTGGAGGGACGGCGACTGGGCGCTGGAGGCCACCGTGCGCTCCGGCCGGCTCCAGGAGCGCGGCGGCCTCACCCAGTACTGGTGCGGCTCCGGCGAGTACCCGCTGACGCACTGGCTGGACGCCACCACCCGGGCCGTGCCGTACTACCAGGACGGCACCCTGCACCTGCGGATCGAGCGGGTGCACGCCAGATTGACGGCCGTCACCCCGTTGAGCGAGGGCCTGGAGCTCTCGCTGCGGGCCGACGGCCTCCCCGAGGGCACCGCGCTGCGGCTGCGCCACCGGCAGTCCACCACCGAGCTGAGCTTCCCGCTGCGCCCGGGCACCCGGGAGAGCACCGCCCGGGTGCCGTTCGCCCCCTTCCTGATCTCCGGGGACGGCCCGCACGAGATGGAGCACTGGGACGCCGAGCTGCTCCGCCCGGACGGCTCCACCCTGCGCCCGGTGCTCGACGAACGGGACGGCCCGCTCACCGCCCAGCACCGGCTGGCCTCCCCCGACCAGGTGCTCTACCTCAAGCAGCTCGCCGACGGCCACCCGCAGTTCTGCGTCCAGCCGGGCACCGCCTACCTGGACTCGATCACGGTGGAGGACACCCCCGAAGGCGCCTCCTTCCGCCTGCGCGGCACCGCCCCGCTGCCCGGCGAGGGCCCGCTGGAGCTGGTGCTGCGGCACGACAACGGCACCGGCGAGGTGCGCCACCGGGTCGAGCGCGGCGAGCGCCTGGACGTGCTGCTGCCCGCCACCGCCACCACCTCGGACGGCACCACCCGGCCGCTGGCCAAGGGCGTCTGGGAGTTCCGGCTGCGCCCCGAGGGCCGCCCGGAGGCCGAGCAGCCGCTGGTGGTCGCCCCGCAGGCGCTGGCCGCGCTGCCCGCCGCGGTGGAGGCCGGCCGGCCCACCACCGGCACCAAGCGGGTGCTGCTGGAGCGCCGCTGGCACGACACCCTGATCCTCGACTCCACCCCGGTGCTCAGCCCCGCCGAGCGCAACGCCTACGCCCAGGAGCGCCTGCGCACCACGGCCTACCCGGCGGCCCGGAGGAAGCCGCTGCGCGAGGCCGTGCTCTACGACGTGTTCAGCGGCCGCGGCTACGCCGACTCGCCGCGCGCGATCCACGCCGAGCTGGTCCGCCGGGGCACCCCGCTGGAGCACCTCTGGGTGGTCGACGACGCCCAGGCCGAGGTGCCCGAGGGCGTCCGCCCGGTGCGCTCCTTCTCCCCCGAGTGGTACGAGGCGCTGGCCACCAGCCGCTACCTGGTCGGCAACACGCACTTCCCCGAGTTCATCGAGCGCCGCGAGGGCCAGGTGATCGTGCAGACCTGGCACGGCTCGCTGCTCAAGCGGATCGCCCACGACGTGGAGAGCCGCTGGCTGGCCGACGCCGGCTACCTCGAAGCGCTCGACCGCGAATCCCCGCAGTGGAGCGTGCTGCTCTCCCCCAGCGCCTTCGCCACCCCGATCCTGCGCCGGGCCTTCCGGTACCGGGGCGAGATCCTGGAGTCCGGCTACCCGCGCTGCGACGTGCTGGCCCGGGGCGAGGGCGCCGAGGCCGTCCGGGCCAAGCTCGGCATCCCGGCGGCGAAGACGATCGTGCTGTACGCGCCGACCTGGCGCGAGGACCAGCAGCGCGACAACGGCGACGGCTACCAGTTGGGCCTGCGCCTGGACGTGGCCGCCGCCCGGGCCGAGCTCGGCGACGGCCACGTGCTGCTGGTGCGCTCGCACTCGCACGTCCGCGAGCCGCTGGCCGGGGCCGGGGACGGCTTCCTGTACGACGTGAGCGACTACCCGGACGTGCAGGAGCTGCTGCTCGCCGCGGACGTGCTGGTGACGGACTACTCCTCGATCATGTTCGACTTCGCCGTCACCGGCCGCCCGATCCTCTTCTTCACCTACGACCTCGACCACTACCGGGACGACCTGCGCGGCTTCTACTTCGACCTGGAGGCCGAGGCCCCCGGGCCGCTGCTGCGCACCCCCGCCGAGCTGGTCGCGGCCCTGCGCGACCTCCCGGCCGTCACCGAGCAGCACGCCGAGGCCTACCGCGCCTTCCGGGCCACCCACTGCGCCCTGGACGACGGCGGCGCCTCGGCCCGGGTGGTCGACCGGATGCTGGCGGGTTAGCCGCTCAACCGGCGATCCGGACGGCCGCGCCGCTCACCCGCACCCGCGGGTCGCCGGCCCGCAGCTCCACCCGGAGCCGGCCCGGGCGGCCGAGGTCGACGCCCTGGTGCAGGGTCAGCACGGCGGGCGGGGTGGCCAGGCCGAGCTCGCGCAGGTAGGCGCCGAAGGCGGCGGCCGCCGCGCCGGTGGCCGGGTCCTCGACCACGCCGCCGACCGGGAACGGGTTGCGGACGTGGAAGGTGTCGGCGCTCTCCCGCCAGACCAGCTGGAGGGTCACCAGGTCGAGCCCGGTCATGAACCGGGCCAGCCGGTCGAAGTCGTACGCCAGGTCGGCCAGCCGCTCGCGGGTGGCGGCGGCCAGCACCAGGTGCCGGGCCCCGGCGTAGGCGATCCGGGGCGGCAGCGCCGCGTCCAGCTCCTCGGCGGCCCAGCCGAGCGCGGCCAGCGCCTCGGCGAGCTCCGCCGCGCCGATCTCCTCCACCTTCGGCTCCACGCTGGTCAGCGTGGCCTCCAGCGCACCGCCCGGGCCGGGGGCCACCTCCACCGGCACCTCGCCCGCCTTGGTGCGGAACAGCAGCCGGCCCGCGCCGATCCGGTCGGCCAGGGCCACCGCCGCCGCCACCGTCGCGTGCCCGCAGAACGGCACCTCGGTGAGCGGGCTGAAGTAGCGCACCGCGTACTCCCGCTCCGGCCCGGCCGGGGTGAGGAAGGCCGTCTCGGAGTAGCCCAGCTCGGCGGCGATCGCGAGCTGCGTCGCGTCGTCGAGCCCGCCGGCCGCCGGCACCACCCCGGCCGGGTTGCCCCCGGCCGGGTCGGTGGAGAAGGCCACGTAGCGCAGGATCTCGGGGGCGGTGGAGTCAAGGTGAGAAGTCGTCATGTCCGACCCGAACACCTGACCCCACCGGCCGATTCCCGATGTGCCGTCAGAAGATCGACTCAGCCCTTCATCAGCGCCAGCAGCGCGTTCTGCTTGTGCCAGGGGTACTCGCAGACCAGTGTCGTCTGGTTGAAGTCGTTCTGGTTGACGTCGATCGTCTTCGGGAAGTCCCGGCAGAGCCCGCCGTTGGCGTACTTCGGGCACTGGCCGTCCGGCTTGCGGATCTGGTGCGAGTTCCAGGCCAGCGAGCCGGCCAGCTGGTCGGCCGGGGGCGTGGGCAGGTACTGGTTGGTGAAGAAGGAGCCGATCGTGCCGCCGGCCAGCACCATCGCGAGCAGCACGCCGGCCGCGGTGAACCGCTGCGGGGCGCCGAGCGCCTCGGCCACCTCGGGCGAGCTGCGCCGCCAGGCGGCCACCGCCTTGGCCACGCGTTCGGCGGCCAGCACGCAGGCGAGCACGGTGAGCGCGGTCAGCGTCACCTGGATCTGCAGGATGGTGCGGGGGAAGAGCTGCACCTCCTGGTTGGCCTCCATGTGCCCGGCGATCCAGTAGCGGATGAACCAGGCGCTCGCGAAGCAGGCCAGCGGGGCCAGCACCACGGCCTTGCGCAGGCCGAGCGCCACGGCCACCCCGAGGCCGACCAGCACCACCACGGTGTAGATCGGCAGGCCGGAGAAGTCGCCCAGGCCCGGCCACTCGCCGGGCTCGTCCCAGGAGCGGTTGGTGAGCGGGGTGGAGCCCAGGTAGCCCGGGTCGGTCATGGTCAGGCCCGAGCACCAGAGGTCCTTGGTGGCGGTGGCCCCGAGCAGCACCTTGAGGTAGACCCCGGCCACCAGCAGGAAGCCGCCGAGCGCCCCGCCGAGCAGCGCCAGGCCGCGCAGCGGCCCGCGCCGGTACGGGAAGAGCAGCAGCACCGAGACGATCACCCCGGGCGCCGACCAGAGGTGCCAGCCGGAGTAGATCAGGAACAGCCCGCCGAACATCAGCCCCAGCCCGGCCCCGCGCAGCGCCGCCCCCCAGCCGGAGAAGGCGGGCGAGGCGCGCAGCCAGAGCAGCAGCTTGGCCACCAGCGGCACCAGCACCACCAGGACGAACGGGCTGTACGGCTTGTGCGGCAGGGTCTGCTGGAGCGCGGGCAGCAGGCCGACGGCCAGCGCGGGCAGCGGCCGCAGGCAGAGCCGCCAGGCCAGGTAGGCGGCCGGGCCGGTGAGGGCCACGAAGCCGATGAAGAGCCACTTGAGCGCGAAAGCGGGCTGGCCGTCGAGCAGCCCGGCCTTGGCGGTGTAGCCGAGGGCGTAGGGGATGGCCGGCGGGTAGAAGGTGTCGATCTTGCCGGTGTGCACCACCTCGGCCGCCCAGGCGAGCAGCCGGTTGTTGTCCCCGTACTCGGCGTTCAGCGGCCAGGGCGTGCCGCGCAGGGCGAAGACCTGCCCGGCGCCCAGGAAGCCGGTGGCCAGCCCGGCCACCGCCGCGCAGGAGAGCCGCAGGGTGAGCCGGCGCAGCCGCTCGGTGCCGCGCATGGTCGTCCAGACCACGGCGCAGAGGATCACCAGGGCCAGCGCGGCCAGCCGGAACTGCAGGGTGGCCAGCCCGCTGATCTGGCCGGTACGCCCGACCGGGTCGTTGTCGACCGTCAGACCCCAGTAGGTGAAGCCGAGCGCGGCCAGCACGGCCACCAGGATCTCGGCCACCGCCGGGCTCCACCGCCGCGTCCAGGACGGGCGGCGCACCACCCGGTGGCGGCTGCCGGCGGCGGGGTTGAGGGCCGACACGTCCTCGGGGATCGACGGGTCGGCCGGTATGACGGCGGGCACGGCGGTACTCCTAGCGGGGCTGGTCCACAGGCAGAAACGTTCCGGCAGCAGCGGAGGGCTGTGCGGGCCGATGCTAGCCGAGACCCCACCGCCCAGCCGTCCGGGCCGCTCATCCGGCCGCTGTAGGGTGGGGGCGCCCAGCCCCTGCTGTGGCTCTCCCCGCTGCTCCGCCGTGACCACGTGCTGCGACCCGAGGCTGCCATGACCGCACTGCTCGACCACCCGACCGTCCAGCGCTCGGGCCTGGCCAGGCACGCCCGGCGGGTGCCCGGCCGGTGGCGGCTGCCGCTCGCGGTCTTCCTCGGGGTCGAGCTGGTGCTGCTGCTCTGGTGGGCGGCCTTCTACCCGGGCCTGACCAGCTACGACTCCGCCGCGTACGTGGCCCAGGTGACCACGGGGTACTGGAGCTCCGAGCACTCGGTGCTCTACAACGTGCTGGTCTGGCTGGCCCTGCACGTGCCCGGCAAGCTCGCCGTGCTGACCCTGGCCCAGACCCTGGTCGCCTCCGCCACCCTCGCCTACACCTGCGTCGCGATGCGGGCGCTCGGCGCCCGGGCCCGCTGGCTGCTGCCGATCGCCCTGCTGGTGGCGGCCGCCCCGCCCGCCGGGGCCTTCGTGGTCTACGTCTGGAAGGACGTGCCCTTCACCCTCTGCACCGTGCTCACCTTCGCCGCCTCGGCCCGGCTGATCGCCGGCAAGGCCGGGCGGTACGACTGGTGGGTGTTCGCGCTGTCGATGACGGGCATGGGGCTGTTCCGCAACAACGGGCTCGGGGTCGCGCTGATCGCCGGGCTCGCCCTGGTGCTGGTGGTCCGCGGCCGCCGTCTGGCACTCGCGGCGATCACGCTCTTCGCGGTCGGCTTCTCGCTGGTCTGCCAGCTCGCGATCTACCCCGCCCTGGGCATCAAGCAGCCGGCCGTCAGCTCGGTCTACTCGCTCAACTACCACGACGTCGCGGTCGCCTACGCGAAGCAGCCGGACCTCTTCACCGACGCCGACAAGGCCGTGCTGGCCCAGGTCACCCCGCTGGCCGACTGGACCCGCGGCGGCAGCAACTGCTACGTCTCCGACCAGCTGGTGCTCGCCTGGAACTTCGACCGCAACGCGGCAGAGCGGGTCAACACCCAGCTGATGGACATGTGGAGCCGGGTGCTCAAGGAGCGGCCGGACCTGATCATGCAGGCCCGGATCTGCCGCGGCCACATCGCCTGGGCCCCCTTCCCCGGCCCGGCCGACAAGAGCGCCTTCACCTGGATCGGCTCCCCCGCCAGCACCCCCGCCGACCTCTTCGGGGTGGCCGCCCCGGGCACCCCGATGGCCGCCAACCCGAACCGCTTCGCCCTCTACAGCCACCCGGTCTCGTACAAGCTCCGCACGGCCGCCCAGTTCTGGTACAGCCTGGCCAAGACCCCGCAGCTCGACTGGCTGCTCTTCCGGGGCGCCACCTGGTGCTACGTCGGCTACGCCGCGCTGTTCCTGTACGCGAAGCGGCGGCAGATGCGGGCGGTGTGGGTGTTGGGCGGGGTGCTGCTCGGGTTCCAGCTCACCGTGCTGGCCGCCAATCCGGCGCCGCTGTACCGGTACATGGTGGGGCCGTTCTTCGTCGCGCCGTTCCTGCTGGCGCTGATCCCTGCCAGTTCTTCAGGGGCTCGGGGAACGGCGGGGGCAGGCGAAGGGGCGGGCACTCCTTAACGAGTACACGCCCCAGGGGATGCCCTCGCGGTTCCCCGAGCCCCTGATGGTCACCCCCCGAAGGGATAGGTGCGGCAGGGCCGCCAGACTTCGTCGGGGCCGAAGCGGGAGAGGCTGAAGCCGGGGACGGCGAAGGCGGCGTGGAAGGCGCGGGTCTCGCAGTGGGCGCGGTCGAGGGCCTCCTCGGGGAGGGCGTGGGCGACCGTGACGTGCGGGTGGTAGGGGAAGGCGAGCTCGCGGGCCAGCGGGCCGCTGCGGACGGCGGCCTCCAGCTCGCGGCACTCCTGGGCGCCCTCTTCGACCCGGACGAAGACCACCGGGGAGATCGGGCGGAAGGTGCCGCTGCCCTGGAGCAGCATCCGGAAGGCCCGGTGGCGGGCCGCCACCGCGGTGAGGTGGGCCTCGATCTCGGGCAGCCGGGCGGCGGCCACCTCGGTGGGCGGCAGCAGGGTGACGTGGGTGGGTATGGACCTGGCCAGCGGGTCGCCGAAGCCGGCCCGGGCGTCCTGGATGGCGCTGCCGAAGGGCTCCGGGACGGATATGGACACACCGATGGTGACGGCCTCGCCGAGGAGGCCGTCACCTGGGGCGTTCACCGCTGTCATCGCGTGGTCAGCGCTTCGGCGGGAGGAAGCCGATGCGGTCGTAGACCGTGGCGAGGGTCTCGGCGGCCACCGAACGGGCCTTGTCGGCGCCGAGCCCGAGGACGCGGTCCAGCTCGGCCGGGTCGTCCAGGTAGGCCTTGGTGCGCTCCTGGAACGGGCCGACCCACTCGGAGAAGAGCTCGGCCAGCTCGGTCTTGAGCGCGCCGTACATCTTGCCCTCGAAGTGCTCGACCAGCTGGTCGACGCTCTGCCCGCTGAGCGCGGAGTGGATCCGCAGCAGGTTGGAGACGCCGGCCTTCTCCTGCTCGTCGTAGGAGACCACCGTGCCAGTGTCGGTGACGGCGCTCTTGAACTTCTTGGCGCTGACCTTGGGGTCGTCGAGCAGGGAGACCAGGCCCTTGGGCGAGGAGGCCGACTTGCTCATCTTGATCGTCGGGTCCTGCAGGTCCATGATCTTGGCCGTCTCCTTGAGGATGTACGGCTTCGGCACGGTGAAGGTGGGCTCGAAGCGGGTGTTGAACCGCTCGGCGAGGTCCCGGGTGAGCTCGATGTGCTGGCGCTGGTCCTCGCCCACCGGCACGGCGTCGGCCTGGTAGAGCAGGATGTCGGCGATCTGCAGGATCGGGTAGGTGAAGAGGCCGACGGTGGTGCTGTCGGCGCCGTGCCGGGAGGACTTGTCCTTGAACTGCGTCATCCGGGAGGCCTCGCCGAAGCCGGTGAGGCAGTTCATCACCCAGCCGAGCTGCGCGTGCTCGGGCACGTGGGACTGGATGAAGAGGGTGCAGCGCTCGGGGTCGAGCCCGGCGCCGAGCAGCTGGGCGACGGAGACGCGGGTGTTCTCCCGCAGGGTCGCCGGGTCCTGGGCGACGGTGATGGCGTGCAGGTCGACGACCATGTAGAAGGCGTCGTTCGACTCCTGCAGGTCGACCCACTGGCGCACCGCGCCGAGGTAGTTGCCCAGGTGGAACGAGCCCGAGGTGGGCTGGATGCCGGAGAGCACCCTGGGACGGCTCTTCGCCGCGCCGCTGACCGCTTCGTTGACCATGGGCGCCATTGTTCCAGCTTCACCGAAGCTTCAGGAAACCTCTTCGCCCGGAGCCTGCGCCAGTGTGACCGCACTCACCCGGATCCTTTCGATCCGGCGCCCGTCCAACCGGGCCACGGTGAGCCGCACCCCGTCCTCGGTGAGCACGCTGTCGCCCGTCCGCGGCAGCCGGCCCAGCGCCCCGACCACGTAGCCCGCGACGGTCTCGTACGGTCCCTCCGGAAGGGTGACGCCGGTCTCCTCGGTGAAGTCCCCGAGGTTGAGCAGGCCGTCCAGCTCCATCCCGCCACCGGCCAGCCGGCGGGTGGCGGTGGTGTCCTGGGCGTCGTACTCGTCCCGGATCTCGCCGATCACCTCCTCGACCAGGTCCTCCAGGGTGACGATCCCGGCGGTGCCGCCGTACTCGTCCACGATCATCGCCAGGTGGTGGCCCTCCCGGCGCATCTCCCCCATCGCCTCCAGCACCCGTTTGGTGGCGGGCAGCAGCTTGACCGGCCGGGCCAGCTCGCGGACCCGCACCGCCGAGCCGCCGCGGGCGCCGTAGAGGTCGCGGACGTGCACGAAGCCGACCACGGCGTCGTAGGAGCCCTCGACCACGGGGTAGCGGGAGTGCGGGGAGGTGCTGGTCTCCTCGCGGACCTCGGTGAGCAGCTGGTCGGCGTCCAGGAAGGTGACCTCGGTGCGGGGCACCATCACCTCGCGCAGCTGGCGCTCGCCGGCCGCGAAGACGTCGTTGATCATCGCCCGCTCGTCGCTGCCGAGCTCGGTGTTGGCGGCCACCAGGCCGCGCAGCTCCTCGGAGCTCATGGTGCCGCGCCCGGCGGCCGGGTCACCGCCGAACAGGCGCACGCAGAGGTTGGTGGAGTGGCCGAGCAGCCAGATGGCCGGGCGCAGCACCACCGACATCACGTCCACCACGGGGGCGGCGAGCACCGCGATCGAGTCGGCCCGCTGGAGGCCGATCCGCTTGGGGGTGAGCTCGCCGAGCACCAGTGAGACGTAGGAGATCACCAGGGTCAGCCCGACCAGCGCCACGGCGTCCGAGACCCCCTCGGAGAGCCCCATCCGGACGAAGACCGGCGCCAGCTTGCCCGCCAGCGTGTCGGCCCCGAAGGCGGCCGACAGGAAGCCCATGCACGTCACCCCGACCTGCACGGCGGCCAGGAACCGGTTCGGATCGGCCGCCAGGTGCGCGGCCCGGGTGGCCCCCCGCGTGCCGCGCGCCTCCAGCGCCCGGATCTGCCCCTCCCGGAGCGAGATGAGCGAGATCTCGGCGACGTTGAAGAGCCCGCCGAGCAGGATGAAGACCAGGACCAGCGCGGCGTCCCCGAGGGTTTCGTTCACGGGCGGAGAGTCTAGTTGGGCCCGGGTACGGCGAAGGGCGGCCACCCCGTGGGGTGGCCGCCCTTGACGTCAGGCTCAGATGAGGCCGAGCTCCTTGACCGCGTCGCGCTCCTCGACCAGCTCGGCGACGGAGGCGTCGATCCGCTTGCGGGAGAACTCGGAGATGTCCAGGCCCTGGACGATCTCCCACTTGCCGTCCTTGGTGGTGACGGGGAAGGAGGAGATGATGCCCGGCTCGACACCGTAGGAGCCGTCGGAGACGACGCCCATGGAGGTCCAGCTGCCCTCGGGGGTGCCGTTGACCCAGGTGAAGACGTGGTCGATGGCGGCGTTGGCGGCCGAGGCGGCGGAGGAGGCGCCACGGGCGTCGATGATGGCCGCGCCGCGCTTGGCGACGGTCGGGATGAAGTCCTCGGCCAGCCACTTCTCGTCGTTGACGGCCTCGGCGGCGTTCTTGCCGTTGACCTCGGCGTGGAAGATGTCCGGGTACTGGGTGGCGGAGTGGTTGCCCCAGATGGTGAGGTTCTTGACCTCGTTGACGGTGACGCCGAGCTTCTTCGCCAGCTGGGCGACCGCGCGGTTGTGGTCCAGGCGGGTCATCGCGGTGAAGCGGTCGGCCGGGACGTCCGGGGCGTTGCGCTG
Source organism: Kitasatospora sp. MMS16-BH015 (assembly GCF_002943525.1). Lineage (NCBI taxonomy): Bacteria > Bacillati > Actinomycetota > Actinomycetes > Kitasatosporales > Streptomycetaceae > Kitasatospora > Kitasatospora sp. MMS16-BH015. The sequence continues at coordinate 3,385,739 of NZ_CP025394.1, forward strand.
GGCGATCAGGGCGTTGGTGTTGGCCGGGTTGCCGACGACCAGGACCTTGATGTCGTCCGCGGCGTTGTCGTTGATGGCCTTGCCCTGCGGGCCGAAGATGCCGCCGTTGGCGGAGAGCAGGTCACCGCGCTCCATGCCCGCGGTGCGCGGACGGGCGCCGACCAGGAGGGCGACGTTGGCGCCGTCGAAGGCCTTGTCGCGGTCGTCGGTGATGGTGATGTCGCGCAGCAGCGGGAAGGCGCAGTCGTCGAGCTCCATCGCGGTGCCCTCGGCGGCCTTGAGGCCCTGGGGGATCTCGAGCAGACGGAGGTTCACCGGCACGTCGGCACCGAGCAGGTGGCCCGAGGCGATGCGGAAGAGCAGCGCGTAGCCGATCTGACCGGCCGCGCCGGTTACGGTGACGTTGACGGGGGTGCGAGTCATTTTTACCTACTCCTGCGATCGCCAGGTGCCACGCTCCAGGCACGCTCGACGAGCCGGAGCCGAGACCGGTCTCTCGACATCGAGAGACCCGGCTCAGGCTATCGCAAGGAAGCACCGGAGGGCGCCCGTGCCGGTAGCTGATATGTCACACCGGCGGGACGCCCTCCGAGGCCGTACGGGTCAGTGGTGCCGACGGCCCATCAGCTGCCCGATGTTGTCGAGCACCGGCAGGCTGAGCCACGGATCGGGCTGGGCCACCAGCGTCAGCACCACGATCACCCCGCCGAGCACGGTCAGCAGGGTGACGTCGGTGAACCGGCTGCGCACCGCGAGCAGGCCCACCTCGGGCAGCACCAGCCGCAGCACCGCGCCGAGCAGCAGCGAGCCGCCCACGGTCAGCAGGCCGTACCGGAACCCGTTGTCCAGGTCCGAGCCGAACCAGGTGATCGCCAGGCCGACCGCCGCCACGCCGAGCACCAGCGTTATCGGCCACTGCCGCACCGGCAGGGTGTGGCTCCGGCCGAGCGCCGCCGCCGAGCCCTCGGGGGGCAGGGTGCCGGTGGTCTTCTCCGGCCGCCGGCGCGAGCGGCCGACCCGTGCGGGGCTCATGCCGCCGCCGGGGCCGACAGGTGGGCGCGCGTCACCGCGGCCTACAGACCGGCGCGGCGCTCGGCCGCCTCGACGATGTTGTTGAGCAGCATCGCGCGGGTCATCGGGCCGACCCCGCCGGGGTTCGGGGAGATCCAGGCGGCGACCTCGGCCGCGGCCGGCTCCACGTCGCCGACGATCTTGCCCTCGGCGTTGCGGCTCACGCCCACGTCGAGGATGGCCGCGCCGGGCTTCACGTCGGCGGCCTTCACCAGGTGCGGCACGCCGGCGGCGGCCACGATGATGTCGGCCTTGCGCAGGTGGTAGGAGAGGTCCTTGGTGCCGGTGTGGCAGAGGGTGACGGTGGCGTTCTCGCTCCGACGGGTCAGCAGCAGGCCGATCGAGCGGCCGACGGTGACGCCGCGGCCGAGCACGACCACCTCGGCGCCGTCGATCTCCACCTCGTGACGGCGCAGCAGCTCGACGATGCCGAGCGGGGTGCAGGGCAGCGGGCCCTGGATGCCGAGCGCGAGCCGGCCGAGGGAGGTCGGGTGCAGGCCGTCGGCGTCCTTGTCCGGGTCCATCAGCTCCAGGACGGGGTTCGCGTCCAGGCCCTTGGGCAGCGGCAGCTGGACGATGTAGCCGGTGCAGGCGGGGTCGGCGTTCAGCTCGCGGACGAGGTTCTCCACGTCCTCCTGGCTGGCGGTGGCGGGCAGCTCGCGCTGGATCGAGGCGATGCCGACCTCGGCGCAGTCCTTGTGCTTGCCGTTCACGTACCACCGGCTGCCCGGGTCGTCGCCGACCAGGACGGTACCGAGACCGGGGGTGATGCCCCGCTCCTTGAGGGCCGCCACGCGGACGGCGAGTTCGGACTTGATCGCGGCCGCGGTGGCCTTGCCATCGAGAATCTGGGCAGTCATGGGCCCATTCTCCCGGATGCCCGGGCGTGCCCGTGCGCAGCCTCCCCGCGCCGCGCGTGATTGCGGTTCCGCCACAACTTGCGCTCGCGCTACGCACACCGCTGGACACCGGGGGTGTGTCCGGCGACGATGTGTGCCGTCGCCCGCGCCCGAGAGGCGCTCGGCGGCGGTACGGGGAGAACCACGGGGGAAGACGCACATGACAGCACCGCAGCACGCCACGCGCCGACATCCGGCGGGCCGCACGCCCGGCCCTCGCACACCCGGCCCCCGCTAGCCATGGCCCTCGCCGCCGCCCGGCTGCCCGTCCGCAGCGCGCTCGCGCGCGTGCTGGCGCGGCTCGGCGTGGGTGCGGCCGCCGCGTTCGCGGTGGCCCGGCTGCACGACGCGCACGACCCGGGGGTGCTCTGCCCGTTGCGGCTGCTCACCGGGGTGCCCTGTCCGTTCTGCGGCAGCACCACCGTCTTCATCGAGGCCGGCCACGGCCGCGCGCCGGCCGCACTGGCCGCCAACCCGGTGACGGTGCTGGCCCTGCTGGTGCTGGCGCTCTTCCCCGTGCTGCCCGCCCGGCTGCGCCGGGTGCCGCCGCTGCCACTGGTCGGCGCGGCCTTAGCGCTCTCCTGGGTCTGGCAGCTGCACCGCTTGGGCGTCGTGCTCTCCTGACCCACCCTCACCACCGGTCACGGCAGACCCTGCCGTCGTTCCGGTCCGCTAGTCTCCACCCCGGTCGGCGCTCGCGTGCCCGTCCGTCCAGGTTTTCCACACCCGTCCCCACCTCACCACCCGTGCACGGAGGCACAGATGAGCTACCCGCCCGACCCGAACAACCCGTACGGCCAGCAGCCCCCGCAGGCGCCGCAGCAGCCCGGTTACGGCTACCCGCAGCAGCCTCCGGCCCAGCCCGGCTACGGCTACCCCCAGCAGGGCGCGCCGCAGCCCGGTTACGGCGCCCCGCAGCCCGGCTACGGCTACCCGCAGCAGCCGCAGGCCCCCGGCACCATCCAGGCCAACAACGGCTTCATCAACATCGCCAACCTCGGCCCGGTGAAGATAGCCACCATGGGCCAGCGCTTCCTGGCCCGCCTGGTCGACGGCGTGATCGTCGGCCTGGTGGTCACCCTGGCGATGGTGCTCGGCCTCGGCGGTGCCGTCGGTCTGGCCAAGAGCAGCACCGACAGCTGCACCGGCATCGACCCGAGCACCATCGAGTACTCGAACTGCATCAACCACAACCTGTCGAACGCGAGCGGCGGCTTCATGGCCGCGATGTTCGGCACCCTGGCCGTGGTGGCCGGCTTCAGCCTGCTCTACGAGTGGCTGATGGTCGGTCTGGTCGGCGCGACCCTGGGCAAGATGGCCCTGGGCCTGCGCGTGGTCAAGGAGAGCACCGGCGAGAACCCGGGCGTGGGCGGCGGCTTCATCCGCTACATCATCCCGATCGTCGGCGCCTTCCTCTGCTACATCGGCGCCATCCTGGTCTACCTCTCCCCCTTCTTCGACAACTCCGGCAAGCTGCAGGGCTGGCACGACCGTGCCGCCGGCACCGTCGTGGTGAAGAAGCAGGGCTGAGCACGGCCCTGAACGCGGGAAGGCCCGCCGCCCCAGAGGGGGGCGGCGGGCCTTCGTCTCTTCCAGGTCAGTGGAAGAAGTGGCGGGTGCCGGTCAGGTACATCGTGACCCCGGCGGCAGCGGCGGCGGCGATGACCTCCTCGTCCCGGATCGAACCACCGGGCTGGACCACGGCCTTCACGCCGGCGTCCAGCAGGATCTGCAGGCCGTCCGCGAACGGGAAGAAGGCGTCCGAGGCCGCGTACGAGCCCTTGGCCCGCTCGCCCGCGCGCTCCACGGCGAGCTTGGCGGAGTCGACCCGGTTGACCTGGCCCATGCCGACGCCGACCGAGGCGCCGTCCTTGGCCAGCAGGATCGCGTTGGACTTGACGGCCCGGCAGGCCTTCCAGGCGAAGGCGAGGTCGGCCAGCTCGGCCTCGGAGAGCGCCTCGCCGGTGGCAAGCCGCCAGGTCGACGGGTCGTCACCCTCGGCGTCCACCTTGTCGACCTGCTGCAGCAGGACGCCGCCGCTGATCCGACGGGCCTCCAGCCGCTCGCAGGGCGCCTCGGGGGCGCGCAGCACGCGCAGGTTCTTCTTCCTGCCCAGCACCTCGAGGGCGCCGTCCTCGTAGCCGGGGGCGACCAGCACCTCGGTGAAGATCGGGGCGATCTGCTCGGCCAGCTCCACGGAGACCGGGCGGTTGACGGCGATCACGCCGCCGTACGCCGAGACCGGGTCGCAGGCGTGCGCCTTGCGGTGCGCCTCGGCCACGTCGGCGCCGGTGCCGATGCCGCACGGGTTGGCGTGCTTGATGATCGCGACGGCCGGGCCCTCGTGGTCGTAGGCGGCGCGGCGGGCGGCGTCGGTGTCCATGTAGTTGTTGTAGGACATCTCCTTGCCCTGCAGCTGCTCGGCGCCGGCCAGGCCGCCGGTGCCGTCGACGTACAGCGCCGCCTGCTGGTGCGGGTTCTCGCCGTAGCGGAGCACGTTCTGGCGCTCCCAGGTGGCGCCGAGGAAGCTCGGGAACGCCTCCTCCGACTCGGTGTAGCCGGAGGTCTCGAACCACTGGGCCACGGCCACGTCGTAGGCGGCGGTGTGCGCGAAGGCGCTCGCGGCCAGGCGCTTGCGGGTCAGCAGGTCGAAGCCGCCCTCCTGGGCTGCCTTCAGCACGTCGGCGTAGCGGGCCGGGTCGACCACCACGGCCACCGAGGGGTGGTTCTTGGCGGCGGCGCGGACCATCGACGGGCCGCCGATGTCGATCTGCTCCACGCACTCGTCCGGGGTGGCGCCGGAGGCGACGGTGGCGGTGAACGGGTAGAGGTTCACCACGACCAGGTCGAAGGGCTCGACGCCGAGCTCGGCCAGCTGGGCGCGGTGCGACTCCAGGCGCAGGTCGGCGAGGACACCGGCGTGCACGCGCGGGTGCAGGGTCTTGACCCGGCCGTCCAGGCACTCGGGGAAGCCGGTCAGCTCGGAGACCTCGGTCACCGGCACGCCGGCGGCGGCGATCCGGCCGGCGGTGGAGCCGGTGGAGACGATCGAGACCCCGGCGGCGTGCAGGCCCTGGGCCAGCTCCTCCAGCCCGGTCTTGTCGTACACGCTGATCAGCGCGCGGCGGATCGGGCGGACGTTCTCGGAGACGGGAGGGGTGGTGGTGGGGGCGGCGCTCATGCCGGGATCCATACCTTTCGGTCTTCGATGCGGTGACCTTCGCGGGCCAGCCGGCCCACGACCTCGACGAGCAACTGGCGCTCGACAGTCTTGATGCGCTCGTGCAGCGCCTCGCCGCCATCGGCGTGGTCGCCGTCGAGCACCTCGACGACGCCCTGCGCGATGATCGGCCCGGTGTCCACCCCGGCGTCGACCAGGTGGACGGTGCAGCCGGTGACCTTCACGCCGTAGGCGAGCGCGTCGGGCACGCCGTGCGCACCGGGGAAGGCGGGCAGCAGGGCGGGGTGGGTGTTGACGATCCGTCCGGCGAAGGCCGCGACGAACCGGGGGCCGAGGATCTTCATGAACCCGGCGGTGACCACCAGATCGGGCTCCTGCTCGGCGACGGCGGCGGTCAGCGCCGCGTCCCAGGCGTCCCGGTCGGCGTGGTCCTTGATCCGCTGGACGAAGGAGGGGATGCCCGCGCGCTCGGCCCGCTCCAGGCCGGCGATGCCGTCCCGGTCGGCGCCGACGAGGGTGATCACCGCGCCGTAGGCGGGGTCGGCCGCGGCCTCGATCAGCGCCTGCAGGTTGGTGCCGGAGCCCGAGACCAGCACGACCAGCCGGGCCGGTCCGGGCGTGCGCGGGGGGAAGCTCTGGGCGGGGGCGGGCTCGGCGGAAGCCACTGCGCGGTTCTCCGTACGTCTGCGCCCGCTGGTACGTCCACCGTCGGTGGGGCCACTACGGGCGGCGGCAGGTGGCACCACGATAACGGCTGGTCGGCGGCCTCCCGTACCGCCCACCGGCCGCTACGCGCGTAGTTGAGACCGGGATCTCGCGACCCCCGACCAGGGGGATTGGGCGGCTCCGACCCGGTGCGGGATCATTGAGCCGCGGACGGGCCACGCCCGCGCCCGGCACCACGGAAGAGGACAGAGGACGGATGAGCGGCGAGAACCCCGACGAGCGCAACCCCTTCGCGCCGCCGCCCGAGGACGCCCCGGAGCAGCCCTGGCGCCCCCGCACCCCCGTCCCGCCGCAGCAGCAGGGCGGCCCGCAGCAGCGCTGGCAGCCCCAGCAGCAGCCGCCGCAGCCGCGCTTCGACCCCAACGACCCGGTGCAGCGGCGCGCCCGCTACGCGCTCAGCGCGGGCATGGCCGGGCTGTTCTGCCTGGTCACCGGCATCGTCTACGTCTCGCTGCTGTTCGGCGCACTGGCCCTCTACTGGGGCGTCAGTGCGCTGCGCGCCCCGCGGCCCAAGGACGCGCCCACCGGCCCGCCGGCCCCCGTCCGCCCGCAGACCCCGGCCGCGATCGGCGGCCTGGTCACCGGCGGCGCGGCGGTGCTCTGCGTGCTCCTGGTGCTCGGCACCAACCTCTACTACCGCGACTACGTGACCTGCGTCAGCGATTCGCTGACCGCCGAGGCCCAGCAGGGCTGCAGCGACCTGGGCCCGAAGTTCCTGGTCGACCTCTACGGCAGCGACCAGGGCTGACCCGGCCCCGCACACGGCACGGCGCCCTCCCCCGGAAGCTCCGGGAGAGGGCGCCGCTCTTTCGCCGTCAGTTGCTGTAGTAGCCGAACAGGTCGACCACCACGTCGGTGGAGCCGTAGCCGTGGGCCGCGAGGTCCACGGCGCCGTTGTGTACCGGCACGGTCACCTGGTTGGCGACCGTGGTGCCCCGGGTCCAGTTCAGGTTGGAGGCCAGCGGGGCGGTGGCCCCGTGCGCCCAGACCGTCAGGTACCCGGCGGCGGTGGTGTTGGTGACGGTCACGTTGAGCACCGCCGAGGTGGCCTCGCCGGGGATCCGCAGGTTGGCCGCGGTGAGGCCCAGGCCGAGCACCTTGCCGTTGGTCAGCGGGCCGTGGCCCTGGCGGGTGTCGATCTGCCGGGTCGGGTCGACGGCGTGGAACTTGCCGCCGGTGGCCGCCGGGGAGAAGTAGCCCGCGATGTCCACGATGACGTCGGTGGAGCCGGTGCTGCCGTTGAAGATGTCGATCTTGCCGTCGGCGCCGATCGGCACGATCACCGCGTTCGGCACCACCTGGCCGGCCACCCAGTTGAGGTTGGAGGCCAGCGGCTTGGTCACCCCGCTCGGGTAGACCGTCAGGTAGCCGCTGGCGGCGGTGTCCGCGACGGTCACGTTCAGCACGGCGGCGGTGGCACCGGACGGCACGCCGGCCCGGCCGGCCACCTGGAGCGCGGTGCCGCCCTTGCCGGCCAGGGTGGCCTTCGGCGAGCGGGTGTCGAGCAGGCGGGTCGGGGCCAGCGGGGCCAGCTGCGCACCGCCGCTGCCGGTCGTGTAGTACCCGGCCACGTCGGCCACGAAGTCGCTGGCGCCCCAGCTGCCGTTGAACAGCGTGATCCGGCCGTCGGCGCTGACCGGCACGGTCACCAGGTTCGGCACCACGGCGCCCTGGGTCCAGTTCAGGTTGGAGGCGAGCGGACGCTGCGCCCCGGCCGGATAGGCCGTCAGGTAACCGGCGGCGGCGGTGTCCACCACGGTGGTGTTGACCACCACGGCCGTGACGCCGGAGGCCGGCACGCCCGCACGGCCGGTGATCTGGAGGTTCACCGAGCCCATCCCGGCGACCTGGCCGCGGCCGGTGCCGTTGCGGGTGTCCAGGATGCGGGCCGGGGTCACCGGCTTGTAGGTCGCGGCGGCCGGGCAGAGCGCGTCCACCAGCTGCGCGCCCTTGGGGGTGCCCAGGCCGGTGGCCATGTCGTAGCCGCGCGCGGCGGCGTACTTGCCGCCCAGCAGGCCGATGTCGTTGTTGCCCGAGGTCACGTCGGTGAGCGGGCTGCGGCCGGTCCGGGCCGCCTGGTAGAGCGGCTGGTTCACGTTGCCGACCCGGCCCGAGCACTTCCGGGCGCCGTTCACGTGCGCGGTCACCGCGGCCCAGAGCGGCGCGGCACCGCTGGTGCCGCCGATGATCGTCCAGGAGTCGGTGCCGGTGGCCATCAGGTACCCGGTCGCCGGGTCGGCCACGGCCGACACGTCCGGCACCTGCCGGCAGGCCTGACCGCCCTGCGCGCCGCAGGCGTTGGTGTAGCCCGGGCCGAAGAAGCCGGACTGGTAGCTGACCGCGTTGTTCACCCGGTTCTTGGAGACGCCGCCGCCGGTGGCGTTGCCGTCGTGCTGCCAGACCACCTCGGTCGGGCTGCTCAGGTCGCCCGACAGCGTGGTGCCGCCGACGCCGGTGACGAACGGCTGGCCGGAGGGGTCGTCCACGCTCTGCGAGGCCCGCACGCCGGCCGGCTGCGAGGACTGCCGGTAGCAGTCGGTCGAGCCGTAGTCACCGGCCGCCGCGTACACCGACTGCCCCTGCAGCGCGGACTGGAGGAAGATGTCGCTCTCCGCCGCCCGGACGGCCGCGGGCATGGTGCCCTCGCACTCGCCCCAGCTGGAGGAGACCACGTCGGCCTTGTCGTCGTCCGCGATCTGCTGGTACGTGTTCAGCAGGTCGCCGTAGGTGAAGGTGGAGCTGTGCGCGTCCCGGCCCTGGTAGAAGAGCACCTTCGCCTTGGGCGCCACGCCCACCACGGTGTCGATGTCGAGCGCGGCCTCCAGGCCGACGGAGTCGTCGTCGGCCGGGGTCCGGGGGCCGCTGCCCACCAGCACGGTGGTGATCGGCGAGTTGGTGCCGTAGCAGTCCTGGAAGGCCTGATAGCCGGTGGGCGAGTACGACTCCAGCGACATGATCGCCACCGTCGAGCCGGCCCCGCCGTCGGTCAGCCCGTCCAGCCCGTAGGCCTGGGCCAGCGAGGTCGGGCTGAAGTAGTCCACGCCGTCGGTGGCACCGAGGCTGTCCGTGAGGTTCTGCTGCACGCTGTCGCAGAGCGCCGGGTACGCGGCGGCCGCGTGCGCGCCGAGCTTCGGCTGCTTGGTGTTCGAGCCGGCGGCGAGCTTGACCCGCTTCGCGCCCTGGTGGTGCGCCTTGGGCGCGGCCAGCGTGTCCAGGCCGAGCACGGCCTTGACCGAGCCCGCGAGGTCGGCGCGCAGCGCCGGCGCGGTGGTGTTGCCGAAGGCCGACGAGCCGTCAGCCAGGCGGTAGCCCGCGAAGCCGATGTCGAAGGCCTTCTGCGCCGTCGCCACCGTGGCGTTCACCTGGATGGTCAGCCCGCTCGGCCCGACCGGCCCCGGCCGCAGCCCCGCCGCCGTGAGCGCCTGGCTCACCTTGGCCACGGTGGCCTGGTCGGCCCCGAAGCGCTGGGCGAACTCCCCCGCCCCCAGGAACCGGTGGTACTGCGCCGAGCTCGGGTCCGCCATCGCCTTGGCGAGCGCGGTGGCCCCCGCCTCGTCCCGCGGCGCCAGTCGCACCGTCAGCTCCAGCGGCGTGTCCCCCGCCGGCGCCCCCACCTGCACGGCCCCGGCCGGCACCTGCGGCACCGACTCGGCCAGCCGCTGCGGCGCAGCCGTGGCGGCCATGGCCGGCAGCCCGGCCCCGGCCACCAGTGCGGCGGCGGCAACGGCAAGGGTGGCCGCCCGGGCGGCCACCCCTCGTATGTGTGTAGCGGTCATCCGCGTTCTCCTTCGGTCAGCCCTGACAAGGACATGCGGAATTCCGGGCAGGCCGTAAGAACTCCCCCAGAATCCCCCGATAAGCTTTTTATCAGCTCCGACCGACAGTGCATTCAGGTTTCTTGCTTCTCCCCGCATATCCGCAGCTCAGAGCGGCCCTTCCGGGAAGTGGAACATGATCTTCCGATATTGGTTCGAATACCCGGATTTCCCGTCGGGCGCCCCCGCCGGAATTACCGGCCTCACCAACTGACGACGCGGTGGACCACCCGCCGGGTGGCCCACCAGGCCGGCCGCAGCCGCGGCAGGAGCACCCCGGGCACCACCACCACGGCCGTCCACCCGGCCGCCACCGCCCCCACCCGCCAGGCCGACGGCCCCAACCGCGCCATCCGCCCCCCGGCCAACGCCCCACCGGCCAGCCACCCGGCCGAGGCGACCCCCGCCCCGACCAGCACCGCCACCGCCAGCGCGGCCACCACGGCGGCACACGGGTGCCAGGCCGTCACCTCGGCGGGCCCGTCGGCGGGGTACGCGTCCGGCTCGTCCACGGCCGCCTGGTCCGTGGTCGCAGACCGCCGCAGCAGCCGGGCCCAGCGGCCGCCTTCCGACGGCCCGCCCGCGGCACCCCGCCGCCACCACCGGCCGGACGGCTCCTCCGCCGACCCGTCCAGCTCGGCCGCCGGCCCCTCCGTGGCCACCGACCGCCCCGACCTCCGGGCCCACCAACCGCCCCCCTGCCCCCGTTGGCCGGCGAGGTCGCCGCTCACTCGGGCGGCCTCGCTCGCGCGGGCGAGCAGCACGGCCGGGACGGCCGCCGCGAGGAGCGGCAGCGCGAGGGCGGCCAGGCGCCAGGTGCCGGCCGGGGCGGTGGGGTCGGGGAGGAGGGCGAAGAGCGGGAAGTCCGGGACGGCGCCGAGGGTGGTGCCGGCCGGGGTGACGGCGGTGTCGGTGCCGACCACGAAGCCCGGGCCGAGGGCGTAGGCGGCGCCCCAGAGGACGGCGTTCGGGAGCAGCAGGGCGCAGCTGAAGAGCAGGGCGCCGTACCCCACCACCCCGCCGCCGAGGCCGACGGCGGAACGTCCGGCCGCGCCGAGGCCGAACGCCAGGGCGCTCAGCAGCACCAGCGCGCCCCCGGCGAGCAGGCCGTACCCGCTCGCCACCGCCGCCCGCGCCACCACCGGGCCGGCGCCTTCGGGCCAGAGCAGGCGCGGCAGCCGGAACCGGCCGGCCCAGGGCACGGTGGCGCCGCGCAGGTAGCCGGTCAGCACCGAGGCGATCGTCAGCCCGGCCACGGCGGCGAGGTCCGGGAGCGGGCGGGCGCGCAGCGGGCCCTGCGCCGTGCACTGGGAGAGGGCGGCCACGGCCGTCAGCAGGTACCCGGCGCAAAGCGCCGAGGGGGAGCGCCAATCGCAGCGTTCGCGCCGTCCGAGGCGGGTGCCCGCGCGGTGCAGCTGGACGGCGGTGAAGACGGTGAGCAGCAGCGGGGTCATGGTCAGCGGGATCGCGGTCTCGCCCCGGCCGAGCGGGGCGCCGTGGCCGAGCAGCCAGAGCGCGCAGGTGAGGCGCCCGGCGCCGGCGGCGGTGTCGTCCGAGTACGGCGCGAGCACCCAGAGGCCGTAGACGGGCGCGGCCACCACCGCGAGGGTGAGCAGCGCCGCCCGGGCTCCGGACAGCAGGTCGGTGAGGACGGAACGGGCCCCCAGCTCGCCCGGCAGTTCCAGGATCGGACGCCCCATCAGCTGAGTCATGGCCTCATGCTGCCAAGGTCACCCGTTGTGCCCCGTGAAGCGGCGAATCTCCGCCGTGTCCAAGATTATTCGCTTATGTGTCTAATGCGACCCGCCGGCGCCCCACGGACGCCCCGATGACCTCCCCCACCGCGGAACGCACCCGCCGGCGGCTCCCCGTCCGCCTCCTGACACCCCGTGAACACCACGCCCTGCTGCTCTACGCGGCCGGCCACCCCACCAAGGCCATCGCCCGCTCCCTCAACTCCTCCCCCGAGGCCACCCGCCTCCTGCTCCACCGCGCCCTGCGCAAGCTCGGCGCCCGCACCCGCGCCGAGGCCGCCGCCGGCCTGGCGCCCGCACCCAGCGGAACGGCGCCGACCGCAGCGCCCCCAGCGCCGGCCCCGGCCCCGGCCCCCGCCACCCTCACGGAGCTGATCACGGCGGCCCACGCCCGCCTGGTCCAGCAGACGTACCTGGTCACCGCCCGCCGCCGCCGCGCCGCCCGCAGCGTCCGCCGCGCCCTCGGCGAGGCCGGCCGCCACTGGCCGACGGTCGCCGCCACCGAGGACCCGGAGGCCTGGGTCCGGGCCTACGCCTTCGACCACGCCCTCTCCCCCTGGCGCACCGGCACCGGCCCCCGCCGCGCCCACCGCTTCCACCTCCCGCACCGCCGCATCCGCCTCCGCCCGGCTCAGCTGACTCCCGAGCAGCTGACCCCACAGCAGCCGATGTCACACCAGTCGACTTCACAGCAGCCGACGGCGGATCAGCCGGGCACCGAGCGCCACCGGCCCACCAGACCCGCCCGGCTGTCCGCCCAGGACAAGGCGCTGCTCAAGGCCCTGCGCCGGCTGCCCCGCCCCCAGCGCCGCGCGCTGGTGCTGCACGACGCCCTCGGCCTGCCCGCCGGTGCCGTGGCGGCGGAGGTCGAGTCGAGCACGCCCGCCGCCGAGGGCCGGGTCCGCTCCGCCCGGGCCGCGCTGGCGGCGGCCGTGCCGGAGCTGGTCGGCGGCGACCCGGCCGCGCCCGGCTTCGCCGAGGCGTTGAGCGCCCGCCTGCACCGGGCGGCCGTCCGGGGCTGCCCCGCCCCGCGGCGGCCCGCCGCCTGGCGGGTGCGGTGGGTGGCCCGGCTGCAGAGCGGTGCGGTGACCGGGGCCGCCGCCGCACTCGTGCTCGCGATGGGCGGCACGATGGTCGCCACCCTCGCGGGCAACGGCCCGTCGAGCTACTTCCACCCGCAGGCCGCCCCGCCCCCGCTCTGCGTCACCACCGGCAGCGCGGGCCCGGCCCGCCCCACCGGCACCCCGGGCCTGCACACCCCCTGGTGCAACCCCTTCCCGGGCGCCCAGCCGGCCCGAGCGGCCCAGCCCGCCGCGATCCCGGCGAGCCTCCCGTCCCCACCGGCGGCCCCGGCCGCCCCCGAGGCCGAGCCGCCCCCGGCGCAGCCCGCCCGCCCGCGCGACTTCCTGCAGCCGCACCGGCCGGCCGCCGTCGTGGACTGCGCTCCGCTGCGCCTCTGCTCCCGCTAGCCGGGAACGCCGAAGGGCGCGGAGGCCGTCGCGATCGCGACGGCCTCCGCGCCCTTGCGGGTGCGGCTCAGCCGAGGGGCTCAGAGCGCGTTGTACAGCTCACGGGCCAGGCGGGCGGTCTCGGACGGCGTCTTGCCGACCTTGACACCGGCGGCCTCGAGGGCCTCCTTCTTGGCCGCGGCGGTGCCGGAGGAGCCGGAGACGATGGCGCCGGCGTGGCCCATGGTCTTGCCCTCGGGGGCGGTGAAGCCCGCGACGTAGCCGACGACCGGCTTGGTGACGTGCTCGGCGATGTAGGCCGCGGCACGCTCCTCGGCGTCGCCACCGATCTCACCGATCATGACGATGAGCTTGGTGTCGGGGTCCGCCTCGAACGCCGCGAGGGCGTCGATGTGGGTGGTGCCGATGACCGGGTCGCCACCGATGCCGACGCCGGACGAGAAGCCCAGGTCACGCAGCTCGTACATGAGCTGGTAGGTCAGGGTGCCGGACTTGGAGACCAGGCCGATCGGACCGGAGGTGGTGATGTCCGCCGGGATGATGCCCGCGTTGGACTGTCCGGGGGAGATCAGGCCGGGGCAGTTCGGGCCGATGATGCGGGTCTTGTTGCCCTTGGCACCGGCGTGCGCCCAGAAGGAGGCCGAGTCGTGGACCGGGACACCCTCGGTGATGACGACCGCGAGCGGGATCTCGGCGTCGATGGCCTCGACGACGGCGCTCTTGGTGAACGCCGGCGGGACGAAGATGACCGAGACGTCGGCGCCGGTCTCCTTCATAGCCTCGGCGACGGAGCCGAAGACGGGCACCTCGGTGCCGTCCACGTCGACCGTGGTGCCGGCCTTGCGCGGGTTCACGCCACCGACGATGTTGGTGCCCGAGGCGAGCATGCGGCGGGTGTGCTTCATGCCCTCGGAGCCGGTCATGCCCTGGACGATGACCTTGCTGTCCTTGGTAAGGAAGATAGCCATGGTGTGAGTCCCCTTCCTTACTTCGCGGCGTTCGCGAGCTCGGCGGCGCGGTCAGCGGCGCCGTCCATGGTGTCCACCTGCTCGACCAGCGGGTGGTTCGCGTCGGTCAGGATCTTGCGACCCAGCTCCGCGTTGTTGCCGTCGAGGCGGACGACGAGCGGCTTGGTGACGGCCTCGCCCTTCTCCTCGAGCAGGGCCAGGGCCTGGACGATGCCGTTGGCGACCGCGTCACAGGCGGTGATGCCACCGAAGACGTTGACGAAGACCGACTTGACGTCGGTGTCGCCCAGGATGATCTCCAGGCCGTTCGCCATGACCTCGGCGGAGGCGCCGCCACCGATGTCGAGGAAGTTGGCGGGCTTGACGTTGCCGTGGCTCTCGCCGGCGTAGGCGACGACGTCCAGGGTGCTCATGACGAGACCGGCGCCGTTGCCGATGATGCCGACCTCGCCGTCGAGCTTGACGTAGTTGAGGCCCTTGGCCTTGGCCGCGGCCTCGAGCGGGTTCGCGGCGGCCTTGTCCTCGAGCGCCTCGTGCTCCGGCTGACGGAACTCGGCGTTCTCGTCCAGCGAGACCTTGCCGTCGAGCGCGATGATCTTGCCCTCGCCGGACTTGATCAGCGGGTTGACCTCGACAAGGAGGGCGTCCTCCTTGATGAAGACCTCCCACAGCTTGACGAGCACGTCGGCGACCTGGTCGGCCACGTCGGCCGGGAACTTCGCCGCGGCGACGATCTCGGCGGCCTTCTCGGGGGTGCAGCCCTCGTTGGCGTCGACCGCGATCTTGGCGAGCGCGTCCGGGTTCTCCTCGGCGACGACCTCGATCTCCACGCCGCCCTCGACGCTGGCCATGGCCAGGAAGGTGCGGTTGGTGCGGTCCAGCAGGAACGAGACGTAGTACTCGTCCTTGATGTCCGCGGTCTGGGCCAGCATCACCTTGTGGACGGTGTGGCCCTTGATGTCCATGCCGAGGATGTCGGTGGCCTTGGCAACGGCGTCGGCCGGGTCGGTGGCGAGCTTGACGCCACCGGCCTTGCCACGGCCGCCGACCTTCACCTGCGCCTTGACGACGGCACGGCCGCCGAAGCGCTCGGCGATGGCGCGAGCGGCTTCCGGGGTCTCGATGACGTCACCGTCAAGCACGGGCACACCGTGCTTGGCGAAGAGGTCCCTCGCCTGGTACTCGAACAGGTCCACGTGTGTTCGTCCTTGTTCGTGGTCGCGGATTGTGTCTCTACGAGCGTGCCACGGCAGGATCTTCGCTGCGGGTCGTCGGGGCTGGTGCGGGTACGCAGAACCATCGGCCTTACGGTCCGCACAGCCACGGGCGCACACGTCAATCAACACGCGCGTCACGTCCGTCTGGCAGGTTATCGCCGCTGAGCGGGCGTGCCGCGCCCAGGGCCCGGTCCGGTTTGGTGAGAACCGTCACAACGGGGGACGGTCGCACAGGTCACGGGTAGTCCGTCAGGTGGATGCACCCGAATGTCACTTCGAGGCCGAAGGCGTGGAAGCGGCGTCACAGCGAGGCCGAAGGCGTGGGAGCAGCGTCACTTGGACTCGGGCACCGGCAGCGGCCGCTTCTCGATCGCCGCGGCCATGATGTCCGGGAAGGCGTCCGGGGTGCAGGCGAAGGCCGGGGCGCCGAGCGCCGCGAGCGCGGCGGCGTGGGTGTGGTCGTAGGCCGGGGCGCCCTCGTCGGAGAGCGCGAGCAGGGCGATGAACTGGACGCCGGCCGCCTTCATCGCGGCCACCCGCTTGAGCATCTCGTCCCGGATGCCGCCCTCGTAGAGGTCGCTGATCAGCACCACGATGGTCTCGGCCGGACGGGTGATCTTCGACTGGCAGTAGGCCAGCGCCCGGTTGATGTCGGTGCCACCACCCAATCGGGTGGCGAACAGCACGTCCACCGGGTCGGTCAGCTGCTCGGTCAGGTCGACCACGGAGGTGTCGAAGACCACCAGCCGGGTGCTCAGGCTCTTCATCGAGGCGAGCACCGCGCCGAACACCGCCGAGTGCACCACCGAGGGCGCCATCGAGCCCGACTGGTCGATGCAGAGGATCACCTCCTTCTTCACCGCGCGCTGCGCCCGGGCGTAGCCGATCAGCCGTTCGGGCACCACCGTGCGGTGTTCGGGCAGGTAGTTCTTGAGGTTCGCCCGGATGGTGCTGCCCCAGTCGATGTCCCGGTGCCGCGGCCGGTTGACCTTGGCGCTGCGGTCCAGCGCCCCGCCCAGGGTGGCCCTGGTCCGGTCCGCCAGCCGGCGCTCCAGCTGCTCGACCACCGCCCCCACCACCGCCCGGGCCGACTCCCGGGTGGTCTCCGGCAGCGCGTGCTTCAGTGACAGCAGCGTCCCCACCAGGTGCACGTCCGGCTCCACCGCCGCCAGCATCTCCGGCTCCAGCAGCAGCCGCTCCAGCCCCAGCCGGGAGATCGCGTCCTGCTGCATCAGCTGCACCACCGTGCTCGGGAAGTACTCCCGGATGTCCCCCAGCCACCGCGCCACCTGCGGCGCCGACCCCCCGAGCCCCGCCTTCCGCTCCCCCTCCCCCCGGTACAGCGCCGCCAACGCCCCGTCCATCCCGGCATCCCGCCCACTCAGCCGGCACCCCGTCCCATCCCCGTCCCCCCCGAGCACGAGCCGCCAACGCCGCACCCGATCGTCGTTCTGAACCACAGTCACCTGAATCCCCATCCGTCACTTGCACTACCCAGGGGCGCGAGGAACTGCGCGCCCGGCCATGCACCCTCGTAGAACACCGCCCGCGCAGCCCCGCGCCCCTCAGTGGTGAGCCGTTCCCAAGAGGTGCGCCAGCACCGGCATCACCGCATCCGCCCGCACCTCGTCCAATTCCACGACGACCGCGCTCGGCCCCGGGGCATCGAGCGGGCCCGCCGCCACCCGCTCCCCGATGGTCCGCCGCACGCCCGTCTCCAAGGTCGAGAACGTCCGCCGCAGCAGCGGCAGCACGTCCACGAAGACCTCCTCCGAGACCCCGCAGAGCCACTCGTCGAGCAGCCCCAGCAGCAGCGGATCGTGCAGCAGCAGCGCCCCGCCGCCGGAGAGGAAGCCCTCCACCCAGCCGGCCGCGTCCCCCGGCGCCGTCGCGACGGAGAGCACCAGCCCCATCCGCCGCCCGGCCTCCGCCGAGTCGAGCCGCCCGTCGTCGAGCAGCAGCCGCACCGCCCGGCCCCGCAGCAGCCCCGGCACCCCCGTCGCCGCCCCGCCGCCGGGCTCCCGCCGCACCAGCGAGTGCAGGGTCGCGGCCCACCGCTCGCCGAGATCGTCGCCGGCCTCCGCCGAATCGCCCCGCAGCAGCGCCACCGCGCCGTGCACCGCGTCCAGGTGCTGCCGCATCGCCTCCGCCCCGGCCGCGTCCAACCCCGTGCCGGCGGCCGGCAGGCCGATGCAGATCCGGTCGGCCAGCGCCCGGGCCACCCCGTCCAAGGCCCCCGCGTCCGTGCCCCGGACATCGCCGTAGCGCAGCGCGCGGACCAACGCCGGGAGGGCGGCGGCCAGTTCGGCCACGTCCGTGTCCAGGGCCGCCCGGTCGGCGAGCACCCGCAGGACGACCGGCAGGGCGCCGGGCAGGCCGGCCAGCAGGCAGCGCTCGGCCAGCGCGGTGAGAGCCGGCAGGCCGTCGGCCGTCAGTGCCGTCTCCACCGCCTTGGCGGCGGCGGCCTCCTCGACCGTGGTGCCCCACTGGGCGGCCTCGACCACCCGGACGGCGTACTCGGGCTCCCAGCACAGCCGCCAGCTCTCCCGGAAGGTGCCGGTGGAGGAGGAGTGCGCCGGGGTGCCCCAGTCGAGGCCGAGCAGCCGCAGCCGGTGCAGCAGCAGCGAGCGGCCCGCGTCCAGCTCCTTGCGCAGGTCGAGGTCGAGCACCCGCTGCTCCGCCTCCGGCTTGAGCCGCAGCGCGCGCTGCACCCTCGCCAGGTCGCGCTGGAGCGGCACGGTGGGCGTGGCCTCCGGCACCTCGCCGAGCGCGTCGCCGACCACCAGCCGCTCCCGCACCAGCCCGAGCGCCACGTCGGAGCCGTCGCAGAGCACGGCCCGGATCGCGTCCAGCGTCTCGGTCAGCCCGGCCAGCGGCCGGCCGCGCATCACGGCCAGCGTGGCGGCCAGCCGGACGGCCTCGATCACGTGGGCCGAGGAGACCGGGTGGTCCTCGGCGCGCAGCAGCTCGGCGGCCCGGGTGATCCAGCGCGGCAGCGGGTCGGCCTCGGGGGCGGTGAAGAGGTGGTGGTACCAGCCGGGCGAGTCGATGCCCGCGCCGTAGCCGGTGTGCTGGGAGAGCCGGCGGTGCGTCCAGGGCACCCAGGTGATCTCCACCTTGGTCTTCTTGGGCAGGCCGGCCAGCACCGCCTTGTCCTGGGCCACGGTCGGCAGGGTGGCCAGCGCGGGCACGTGCCAGGCGCCGCAGACCACGGCGATCCGCTGGTGGCCGGCCCGGCGGGCGGCCCGCAGCTGCTGGCGCATGTACGCCTCGCGCAGCTCGTCCCGGGTGCCGGTCGGGGCCTGCTCGCGCAGGGCGGTCATCGCCTCGGCCACGGCGGCGAAAGTCTCGGCCTCGCCCCGGTGCTCGACGGTGTCCTCCCACCAGCGCTCGCTGTCCTCGTACCCGGCGGCCCGGGCCAGCTCGCCGATCGGGTCGCTCGCGCCGCTCTCGTGCTGCGGGGCGCCCTCGGCCAGTCCGTACGCGGCCGGCAGGTCGATGAACCGGACCGGCAGGTCGCGGTCGACGGCGTACCGCAGCGCGACCCACTCGGGCGAGAACTCGGCGAACGGCCAGAACGCGGCCCGGGCCGGGTCCTCCACCGCGTGGGCGAGCAGCGCCACCGGCGGCACCATGGTCTTGTCGGCGGCCAGCGCCGCGATCGCGTCCGCCTCCGGCGGGCCCTCGATCAGCACCGCGTCCGGCCGCAGCCGGGCCAGGGCGGCGGCCACCGCCCGGGCCGAACCGGGGCCGTGGTGGCGCACCCCGAGCAGCTCGATCTCCACGCTCATCCCGAACCCCTTTCCCCTGTGACCTAGTTGGCGTGCTCGCGGGCGGCCCGGTAGAAGTCCTTCCAGCCCTCCCGCTCGCGCACCACGCCCTCCACGTACTCGCGCCAGACCGCCCGGTCGGCCACCGGATCGCGCAGCACGGCCCCGGCGATGCCGGTGGTGACGTCGGCCGCGCGCAGCACGCCGTCGCCGAAGTGGGCGGCCAGCGCGAGGCCGTTGGTGACCACCGAGATGGCCTCGGCGGTGGAGAGGGTGCCGCTGGGGGTCTTCACCTTGGTGCGGCCGTCGGTGGTGACGCCGTCCCGCAGCTCGCGGAAGACGGTCACCACCCGGCGGATCTCCTCGGCCCCGGCCGGGAGTTCGGGCAGGTCGAGCGAGCGGCCGAGCTGGCCGACCCGGCGGGCGACGATCTCCACCTCCTCGTCCAGCGAGCCGGGCAGCGGCAGCACCACGGTGTTGAACCGGCGGCGCAGCGCACTGGAGAGCTCATTGACGCCCCGGTCGCGGTCGTTGGCGGTGGCGATCAGGTTGAAGCCGCGGACGGCCTGGGTCTCGCCGCCGAGCTCCGGCACCGGCAGGGTCTTCTCGGAGAGGATGGTGATCAGGCTGTCCTGCACGTCGGCCGGGATGCGGGTGAGCTCCTCGACCCGGGCGATCTTGCCGTCCGTCATCGCCCGCATGATCGGCGAGGGCACCAGCGCGTCCCGGCTGGGGCCGTGGGCGAGCAGCTGGGCGTAGTTCCAGCCGTACCGGACGGCCTCCTCGGGGGTGCCGGCGGTGCCCTGGACGAGCAGCGTGGAGTCGCCGCTGACGGCGGCGGCCAGGTGCTCGGAGACCCACGTCTTGGCGGTGCCGGGCACGCCCAGCAGCAGCAGCGCCCGGTCGGTGGCCAGCGTGGTGACGGCCACCTCGACGATCCGGCGCGGGCCCACGTACTTGGGCGTGATCACGGTGCCGTCCGGCAGCTCGCCGCCGAGCAGGTAGGTGGCCACCGCCCAGGGCGAGAGCCGCCAGCGCTCCGGACGCGGCCGGTCGTCCTGCGCCGCGAGGGCGGCCAGCTCGGCGGCGTAGGCATCCTCGGCGTGCTCGCGGAGCACCTCGGTGCCAGTCGTCATGGGTCACTCCTTCGTGGGTGCCGCAGGGCAGGCCGGCGGCCGGACTGCGTGGCCGGACTGCGGGGCCGGGCTGCGGGGCGGGATGGTCAACGAGAATGGTCGGCGAGGCGTCAACTGCCTTGACTGCCATGGGAGATCGGGCCTTGCTGCGGCGCCTCCCCGGCTCGTGATGACCACTCTGCCGCACCCCACTGACAACGCCGCCGGGCGGATGACCCACTGTCAGTGGGGCCTCCTAGCGTCCTCGGCATGGAGGAACGCTGGAGCACCGATCACGTCCTGTCCCTCGCCCCCGACCAGGCGTCCCGCAAGGCGGCGGGCAAGCTCGCCGGGCCCGCCCCCTGGTCGCAGACCGGCTGGGCCGGCGGCGCCCTCTGGGGCCTCTGCAAGGGCAGCGGCAGCACGCCGTACCGCACCGTCGTCGACCTCGGCGGCCCCGCGTCCAAGTGCAGCTGCCCCAGCCGCAAGTTCCCGTGCAAGCACGGGCTCGGTCTGCTGCTGCTCTGGAGCGGCGGTGCCGAGCTCGCCACCGAGGCCGAGGCCCCCGAGTGGGCCGCCGAATGGCTGACGGCCCGTCGGCAGCCCGCCCGCCCCTCCAAGAAGGCCGCCCCCGCCGATCCGGCCGCCGCCCGGCGGCGGGCCGAGCAGCGCGCCGCCCGGGTCGCGGCCGGCGCGCAGGAGCTGCGGCTGCGGCTCACCGACCGCGTCCGGCACGGCCTGGCCGACCAGGGCTCCACCGACTGGAGCGAGATCGCCGCCCGGATGGTCGACGCCCAGGCCCCCGGCCTGGCCGGCCGCGTCCGGCACCTGAGCGAGACCCCGCCCCAGGGTCAGCTCGCCGAGTACGCGATGCTGCACCTGCTGGCCGGCGCCTACGGCCGGGTCGGCGAGCTGCCCGAGCCGCTGGCGGCCACCGTCCGCACCCGGGTCGGCCACACCACCGACACCGCCGAGCTGCTGGCCGGGCCGACGGTACGGGACCGCTGGCTCGTGCTCGGCTCCCGGACCACCGGCCCCGAGGGCGGCGCCGACGGCCAGCTGACCACCCGTCGGATCTGGCTGCGCGGAGCGAAGACCGGGCGCCCCGCCCTGCTGCTCTCCTTCGGCCGTCCCGGCACCGCCCCCGACCTCGCCCTCCCGGCCGGCACCGTGCTCGAAGCCGAGCTCGCCTACCACCCGGGCGCCCGCCCGCTGCGCGCCGTCCTCGCCCACCGCCACGGCACCCCCGAACCGGCCCCCGCCACCCCGCCCCCCGGCCTGACCCCCGCCGAGGCCGCCGCCGCCTACGGCGAGGCCCTCACCGAGGACCCCTGGCTCGAACACTGGCCCACCACCCTGGCCGCCGTCGTCCCCGTCCTCACCCCCGAGGGCTGGCGCCTCACCGACGGCGACCACAGCCTCCCGATCCGCCCCGCCGCCCTCCCCGACACCGCCCTCTGGCGCCTCGCCGCCATCTCCGCCGGCCACCCCGTCACCCTCTTCGGCGAACACGGCCACACCGGCTTCGCCCCGGTCACGGCCTGGGACTCAGCCGGACAGGCAGTTGCAATCGTTTAGGGGCTCGGGGAACTGCGAGGGCATCCCCGGATTCGGTGCACTCCTTAACGAGTACACGCCCCCTCGCATGCCCTCGCAGTTCCCCGAGTCCCTGATGGGCCATACCTAGGAGCGAAAAGTTGATCCCCTGGAGCGATCTCCAGAGCACTGCCCTGCTCGGCACCGACCGCCGCCCGCTACCCCTCGACGCCGAGGACCCGGCCACCGCGCTGCTCGACCTGGCCGCCATAGCGACGGTGCGTCAGCGAGCCGGAGCCAGGCCAGATCCGGCCGTCGAGATACCCGAGCCGGCTGCGCCGGACCCCCGCCCGGAGCTTCCGACGGCGGCCTCCCGCCGCCTTGCGCTGCTGCTCCGCGACCGCCAGTCCAGCGGCGCCGCGGTGGCCAACCTCGCCGAGCTGCTGCCCCAGTGGCTGGCCACGGCCCGCGACCAGGGGTACCGCGCGACTCCGGCCCTCGTCCCGGAACTCCTCGATGCCGCCCGGGCCCGGAGCGAACTCCGGCCCGACGCCGTGACCTTGGCCGGCCCCCTCGGCGGCTGGCTCGCGGAGCGCAACCACGACTGGCGGTACGTCAGCCGCACGGCCGTCCAAGGCGGGCAGCCACAGACCACCGACCAGCTCTGGCACGAAGGGCTGTTCGCCGAACGCGTCACCCACCTCACCCGCCTCCGCCGTCAAGACCCAGCCGCCGCACGGGAGTTGCTCCGCTCCACCTGGTCGACCGAGCGCGCCGAGGACCGGCTGCTCTTCCTCGACACCCTCCAGGAGGGGCTCTCCCCCGCCGACGAGGAGTTCCTCGAGTCGGCCCTGACCGACCGGAGCAAGAACTGCCGGGCGATGGCCGCCGAGCTGCTCTCCACCCTGCCGGGCTCGGCCCTCGGCCAGCGGATGGCCGAGCGCGCCAAGGCCGCCGTCCGGTACCAGGACGGGAAGCTGCTCGTCACCCCGCCGGCCGAGTGCGACGCCGGGATGCAGCGGGACGGGATAGCGCCCAAGTCGCCCACCGGGCGCGGTGAACGGGCCTGGTGGCTCGGCGAGGTGATCGCGGCCACGCCACTGGCGCTCTGGCCGCAGGAGACCGGCTGCACGCCGGCGGAGCTGCTGGCGCTGCCGGTGAAGGACGGCTGGACGGAGGACCTGCACGAGGGCTGGGCCCGCGCCGCCGTCCGCCAGGGCGATGCCGACTGGGCCCGGGCGCTGCTCGGGCAGGTGCCGAGCAGCCCGCGGCCGGGGCGGCAGGTCGTGCAGAAGCGTCAGGCCGAGCGGACGGCCGGTGCCGCGGCCAAGCTGCTGGCGGTGCTGCCGCCGGCCGAGCGGGCCGCCTGGACGGCCGGGTACATCGCCGGGCACGGGCTCGGCGAGGCGTTCCAGGCGCTGGGCGCCTGTGCGGTGCCGTGGACGCCGCCGCTGAGCACCGCCGTGGTGGCGGCGCTGCGCCGGACGGCGGGCTCCGGCGGGTACCCGTGGAGCCACAGCGGGGTGCTCGGGATGACCGAACGCGCACTGGCACCCGAGACGGCCACGGCCGTCGAGGAGCTGGCGGCCGAGGCGGGGGCGGACAGCCCGTGGGCCGAGACCTTCACCAGGCTGGCGGGCACCCTGCGGTTCCGCGAGGCGATGCTCGCCGAGCTGCTCCGCCCGGCCGCCTGAAGCGGGGGCTCGGCCAGGCTCAGACCGACTGACGCAGGTTGTTCTGCACCCAGGTGATGATGTCGGCGGTGGTGGTGCCGGGGGTGAAGATGTCGGCCACGCCCATCGCCTTGAGCTCGGCGATGTCCTCGTCCGGGACGATGCCGCCGCAGAAGACCGTGATGTCGGCCGCGTCGCGCTCCTTCAGGAGCTCGATCACCTTGGCGCAGAGCGTCATGTGCGCGCCGGAGAGGATCGACAGGCCGATGCCGTCGGCGTCCTCCTGGATGGCGGTGTCGACGATCTGCTCGGGGGTCTGGTGCAGGCCGGTGTAGATGACCTCCATGCCCGCGTCGCGCAGCGCCCGCGCGATGACCTTGGCGCCCCGGTCGTGGCCGTCGAGCCCCGGCTTGGCGACGACCACCCGGATCGGGCCTGACACACCCATCACTGCCTCCTGGACCACGTTGTCCCACCCGGCCACCAGGGCCGACCACCCCGTAGTTAACCATCCTTAACCGACCTCCGGGGAGGCTCGTCCGGTCTTCGACACCCAGCCGTCCACACACCGTCACCACGGCACGACGCCTCGTACGCCACGCCGGGCGACTTGCGGACTTTGTCCGATCTCGCCCCGGGGCACTACAGTCTCGGCTGTTTTCTCCCGGCTCGACCCCCTGGGCACCCGGGGGCCCGAGCCCGCCGCGCGACCCGAGAGGGCGAGGACCTTGACACTCACCCCACCCCGCCGCGCCGCCAGGCGCGACCGCGGCCGGGCGGCGACCCGCTCCGCCTTACTGTCCGTCGCGCTGCCCTCGGTCGGCGCCCTGGGGGTCTTCGCGGCGGCCGCGGCCCTCACCTCCGCGCACCCGCCGCACCGCTCCGCGCCACCGCCCCGGCCGGGCCCGGACACCCCCGGCGAGGCCCGGGCCGCCCGCACCGGCGCCCGCGACCCGCTCCCGGAGCCACCCCAAGCCCCCGCCCCGCCCCCGGAGCCGACGCCCCGTCAAACCGCTGCCGCCCCACCGGGCTACGCCCTGCCGGTGGAGGCCCCGGGCCTGAGCGCCGCCTACGGCTCGGCCGGCACGCACTGGGCCGCCCGGCACACCGGCATCGACTTCCCGGTGGCTAAGGGCACGCCGGTGCGGGCCGTCACCGACGGCACGGTGAGCGCCCGGTGGAACCCGGCCTACGGCTACATGGCCGCCGTCACCGCCCCGGACGGCACCCGCACCTGGTACTGCCACCTGGGCACCTACCGGCTGCGCCGGGGGCAGGTGCGGGCCGGCGAGGTGATCGCCTACTCCGGGAGCAGCGGCAACTCCACCGGCCCGCACCTGCACTTCGAGGTCCACCCCGACCACGGCGGCCCGGTGGACCCGCTGCCGTGGCTGCTCGCCCACGGCCTCGACCCGCGCTGAATCAGAGCTTCTCCACCGGCGCGTACCGCAGCAGCAGCTGCTTGCGCCCCGAGGCACCGAAGTCGATGGTCGCCTGCGCCTTCTCCCCCACCCCGGCGGTGGCGGTGACGGTGCCAAGACCGAAGGTGTCGTGGGTGACCCGGTCGCCCACGGCCAGCGCGACGATCTCCCGCTCGGTGACCTTCCGGGCCGACTTGCCCCAGCCCGCCTTCGGCTGCAGCCCGCCCTTCGAGGAGCTCGACGAGGAGCTGGAGAAACCCCGCGAGGGCGGCGGCGCCGAGGCCGCGCCCGTCCGCTTCCAGTGCACCAGCGGCTCGGGGATCTCCTCCAGGAAGCGCGAGGCCGGGTTGTAGGAGGGCTGGCCCCAGGCGCTGCGCAGCACCGACCGGGTCAGGTAGAGCCGCTGCCTGGCCCGGGTGAGGCCGACGTACGCGAGCCGCCGCTCCTCCTCCAGCTCCTTGACCTGGTTGAGCGCCCGCATGTGCGGGAAGATCCCGTCCTCCATGCCGGTCAGGAAGACCACCGGGAACTCGAGGCCCTTGGCGGTGTGCAGGGTCATCATCGTGATGACGCCCGCGCTGTTCTCCTCGTCGTCCGGGATCTGATCCGAGTCGGCCACCAGCGCGACCCGCTCCAGGAAGTCGGCCAGCGAGCCGATCGGCGGCACGCCCTCGGCGTCCTCGCCCTCGGGCCGCTCGCCCGGGTCCTTCTCGTACTCCAGGGCCACGGCGGCGAGCTCCTGGAGGTTCTCCACCCGGGTCTCGTCCTGCGGGTCGGTGGAGGACTGAAGCTCGGCCAGGTAGCCGGTCTCCTCCAGCACGGCCTCCAGCACGGCCGCCGGCCCGGCGCCGGTCTCGACGATCGCGCGCAGCCCGGCCATCAGCTCGTTGAACCGCCGCACGGCGTTGGCCGAGCGGGCGGCCATGCCGTACGCCTCGTCCACCCGCAGCAGCGCCTGGGGGAAGCTGATCCGCTCCCGCGCGGAGAGGGCGTCGATCATCGCCTCGGCCCGGTCGCCGATGCCGCGCTTGGGCACGTTGAGGATCCGGCGCAGCGGCACGGTGTCCTCGGGGTTGGAGAGCACCCGCAGGTACGCGAGCACGTCGCGGACCTCCTTGCGCTCGTAGAAGCGCACCCCGCCGACCACCTTGTACGGCAGGCCGACCCGGATGAACACCTCCTCGAACACGCGGGACTGCGCGTTGGTGCGGTAGAAGACGGCCACGTCGCCGGGGCGGGCCTCGCCCTTGTCGGTGAGCCGGTCGATCTCGTCGGCGATGAACTGGGCCTCGCCGTGCTCGTCGTCGGCCACGTACCCGACGACCTTCTCGCCCGCCTCGCCGGCCGTCCAGAGCTTCTTGTCCCGGCGGTTGGCGTTGCGCTCGATGACGGCGTTGGCCGCGTCCAGGATGGTCTGGGTGGAGCGGTAGTTCTGCTCCAGCAGGATGGTGCGGGCCTCGGGGTAGTCCTCCTCGAACTGGAGGATGTTGCGGATGGTCGCGCCGCGGAAGGCGTAGATCGACTGGTCCGCGTCACCGACCACGCAGAGCTCGGCGGGCGGGGTGTCGGCGCCGCCGCTGAGCTCGCGCACCAGCATGTACTGGGCGTGGTTGGTGTCCTGGTACTCGTCGACCAGGATGTGCCGGAACCGGCGGCGGTAGTGCTCGGCCACGGCCGGGAAGGCCTGCAGCAGGTTGACCGTGGTCATGATGATGTCGTCGAAGTCGAGGGCGTTGGCCTCGCGCAGGCGGCGCTGGTAGAGGAAGTACGCCTCGGCGAGCTTCTTCTCCATCGGGTTGGCGGCCTGGGCGGCGTACGTCTCCTCGTCGATCAGCTCGTTCTTGAGGTTGCTGATCTTCGCGGTGAAGGACTTCGGCGGGAACTGCTTCGGGTCCAGGTCGAGGTCGCGGCAGACCAGGGCCATCAGGCGCTGCGAGTCGGCCGAGTCGTAGATCGAGAAGCTGGAGGTGAAGCCGAGGTACTTGCTCTCCCGGCGCAGGATGCGCACGCAGGCGCTGTGGAAGGTGGAGACCCACATCGCCCGGGCGCGCGGGCCGACCAGGGCCTCGACGCGCTCGCGCATCTCGCCGGCGGCCTTGTTGGTGAAGGTGATGGCGAGGATCTCGCCGGGGTGCACCCCGCGCGCGCCCAGCAGGTAGGCGATCCGGTGGGTCAGCACCCGGGTCTTGCCGGAGCCGGCGCCGGCCACGATCAGCAGCGGGCCGCCCGCGTGCAGCACGGCCTCGCGCTGCGGCTCGTTCATCCCCTCCAGCAGCTGCGCCGGGTCGGTCACGGTGCGGGCGGCGCCGTTGCGGTGCCAGGCGTCCCGCTCGACGAGGGCGGCGTGGTCGGTCTGGAACAGCCCCTCGGGGATCGCCTCCTCGTGCCCACCGCCGTAGTGGTCCTCGTACGGCGGCTCCTCGTCGAACGACGGCACGAACGACGGCTCGAACGGAGGCTCGTACGGCTCGTCCACGGGCTGCGGCTGCTGTGACTGCTGCGACCCGGCGGAGGCGAGGGACTCGAAGCCGGGGAGCGGGAGGTCGTCGAAGAGGCTAGTCATGGCCCTTCGAGTCTATGGCCCGCCACCGACAGGCAGGCCCGGCCCCGGGAATGGTCGGATTCGCCCTGCTCAGCGCCGCGAACGGGCAGCGAAGCCGACCGGAACGGAAAGTTCCGCAAGCTTTCGGGCAGAGCCGTGCCCTTCGGCCCGGCGCGCCGGGAGCTGCCACTAGCGTCCCCGACCCCACCCCGTTTCCGCGGGCGGGCAGGTCACCCGCCTCGGCGGGCAACACGGCGGAGAGGCGCAGCGGGCATGGCCACGCACCGAAAACCCCCCACCACCCCGTCCCGCGGCGGCGCCCCGCGCCGCCGCCGGGCGGTCACCCTGGCGGGGGTGGCGGCCGTCTCGGTCACCGCGCTGGCCACCCCGGGCCACGCCGAGCCGGGCCCGGCCGGGCCCGAGCAGGTGCGGGCGCAGGTGGACCGGCTGTACCGGGAGGCCGAGCAGGCCACCCAGCGGTACGACGGCGCGGCCGAGCAGACGGCGGCGCTCCGGCAGCGGGTGGGCCGGCTCCAGGACGAGCTGGCCCGCAAGGCCGCGGCGATGGAGGCCACCCGGACGCGGCTGGGCGCGCTGGCCGCCGAGCAGTACCGCAGCGGGGGCTTCTCCCAGACGCTCCAGCTGGCGCTCTCCGACGACCCGCGGCAGTTCCTGCAGCGGGCCGGGGTGCTCGGGCAGGTGGGCGTGATCGAGCAGCAGGCGCTGCAGAGCTACGGGCAGCAGCGGCTCGCACTGGACACCCAGGCCGCCGAGACCCAGCAGCAGCTGGCCGAACTCGACCGCCGCCAGCGGGAGTTGTCCGCCGACCGGGCCGCCGTCCAGCAGAAGCTGGCCGAGGCGCAGCAGTTGCTCGTCCACCTCGCCCCGGAGGCCGCCGACCGCTCGGACCGCCCGGGCTTCGAGGAGCTCCCGGCCCCCGCCACCGGCCGGGCCGCCACCGCGATCGCCTTCGCCCTGGCCCAGCTCGGCAAGCCCTACGTCTGGGGCGCCACCGGCCCGGACAGCTACGACTGCTCCGGCCTGGTCCAGGCCGCCTGGGCCGCGGCCGGCGTCTCGCTCCCCCGCACCACCTACGCCCAGATCGACGCCGCCCCGCGGGTGGCCCGCGGCGAGCTCCGCCCCGGCGACCTGGTCTTCTTCTACTCCTCCGTCAGCCACGTCGGCCTCTACACCGGCAACGGCCGGATGATCCACGCCCCGCACCCGGGCGCCCCGGTCCGCTACGAATCCGTCGACGTGATGCCCTTCGCGGGCGCCGTCCGCCCGGCCTGACCGGCCGGATCGGGTCACTGCCAGATCATGTTCCCCGGGGTGACGACCGGGGCGTCGGCACCGGCGTCGGCGGTCGCGGCGGCCGGCCGCTCGGCGGCGGTCGCGGCGACCGGCGCCGCGACCGCCAGCGCGAGGGTGAAGACCGCGACGATGGCGCCAAAGATGGTACGGGACATTCGAATTCTCCTCCGTCCGAGCCGTTCAAGTACCTCCAGCTTCGTCAGGTCCGGGACCGGTCGGAAGGGCGGACGACTGGACCGAACCGGCCTTGACCCGTTCCGTCCAGCCCCGCCGCCGGCTCAGAGCAGCCCTTCGTAGAACGGCGCCAGCAACGGCACCCCGGCATCCACCAGCCGCCAGCCCCGGAGTTCGGGGACGGTCGACAGGGCGCGGTCGCAGAGCGCGACCGCCCGGCGTTCGGCCTCCTCCAGCCGCTCGGCGAGCAGGTAGGCCCCGACCACCAGCCGCCCGGGTGCGGACAGGTGCACGCTCAGGTGCTCCAGCCGGTCCTCGGGCCGTGCCGCGCTGCTGATCAACTCGCCTAACCGGTCGGGCATTTCCCTGGTCGAAGCGGCGACCAGGACCATGTGAACCAGATACATGCATCCACGGTCCCAAGCCGCCTATCGGGATGTACAGGCATCATCCTGGACGGTTCGGGTCAGCGACCGGAACCGTCCATCGAACCCCTGGAGCCAAGGGCCGTTCGCATGCAATGATCCATCCCGGAGTGACGCCGTAGAACAGTGGAGGTTCCACATGCTCGCCGTACTCGGTCTCGACACCACCGCAGAAGCGGTCTACCGCGCCATGCTCGCCCACCCACAGGCCGGTGTCGAGGCACTCGCGGCACACCTGGGGTTGTCCGCGGCACAGATGCGGGAGGCCCTGGACTTATTGAGCCGGTTATCCCTGCTCCGACCCTCTTATGAACACGCGGGCGAACTGCGGGCCGTCTCCCCCGACATCGGGATGGAGATCCTGATGTCCCGTCAACAGGCCGAGCTGGCCTCCCAGCAACAGCGCGTCGAGGCCTCCCGGGCAGCAGCGGCCCAGCTGATCGCCGAGTACGCCGACCTGCGGCCGGCCGCGCCCCACCCCGAGATCGAGCAACTGGTCGGACTCGACCGGATTCGTGAACGGCTGGCGGTGCTGACCAGGGACATGCGCGCCGAGGTGATGACCTTCGCCCCGGACGGCGGGCACTCTCCCGAGAGCATCGAGGCCGCCCGACCGCTCGACCGGTCCCTGCTGGAGCGGGGCATCCTGATGCGCACGGTCTACCTGGAGAGCGTCCGCAACAACCAGCCCACGACGGCCTACGTCGGCTGGCTGGCCGAGCACGGCGCCCAGGTCCGGACGACCCCGGCCCTGCCCACCCGGTTGATCATCGTGGACCGGACCACCGCCGTGATCCCCGTCAACAGCGACGACTCCGCTGCCGGCGCCGTGGTGCTGACCGGCCAGGGCACGCTCACCGCGCTGTGCTCGCTCTTCGAGCACGTCTGGTCCCTCGCACAGCCGCTGGGCTCCCCGACCACCAGGCTGGTCGGCGGGTTGAACCCACAGGAGGCGACCGTCATCCGGCTGCTCGCCGAGGGGCTCACCGACGACGCGATCGCCAAGCGGCTCGGCGTCTCGCCCCGCACCTCCCGCCGGCTGGCCACCGACCTGATGGAGCGCCTCGGCGCCCGCAGCCGCTTCGAGGCCGGCGCCCGGGCCGCCCAGCAGGGCTGGCTGCCCGACATTCGGTAGGCCGGTCGTCAGGGCGCGTCGGGATAGACGAACGCGAGGTAACCCCCGTAGAGCGCCGAGGCCAGCGCGGCCGAGCAGAGGATCAGCACCAGCGAGGCGCGGCTGCGCACCCGGGCCAGGCCGGTGGCGACCGGCAGCAGCAGGGTGAAGGCGGGCAGCAGGAAGCGGGCACGGGAGTTGAAGTACGCCGCGTCGCCGAGTGCCAGCAGGAGCATCGCGCCACTGAACAGCACCAGGACCAGCGGCTGCCGCTGGACGATCGAGAGGGCGAAGAGCAGCACGCTCGCTGCCAGCACCACCGCGACCACCACGTCGGCGAGCATGATCGCGTCGGGTCTGACCAGCAGGTCGCGGAGCGAGTAGAAGGTCTTCCGGCCGAAGTCGAAGTGTGACTGCCAGGCGTCCTGCACCCGGAAGTAGCCGTCCCAACGGCCCTTCACCAGGCCCACCCAGCCGAGGTAACCGAGGAAGCCCAGCGGTGCCAGCAGCATCCCGGCCGCCGCCCGCCACCCGGCCCGCCCGCGCAGCAGCTCCCAGAGCGCGGCACCCGAGACGGCCGCCGCCAGCGCGATGCCGGTCGGCCGGCTCAGGCCGGCGAGCAGGGCGAGCACCCCGGCCCCGAGCCAGTCCCGGCGGACGGCCGCGTACAGCGCCCAGGCCACGAAGGCGGTGAACAACGGCTCGGAGTAGGCCGCGCTCTCCACCAGCGCGTACGGAGTGACGCCCCACAGGACCGCGGCGATCACCCCGACCCGCCGCCCGTACAGGTGCTCGCCGACCCGGAAGATCCCCCAGGCCGCCGCGAGCGAGGCGAGCCAGGCCACGGCCAGTGCCGCGGCCCCGACCGGCACCCCGCACAGGTGCACCAGCCGGATCAGCGCGGGGTAGGCCGGGAAGAACGCGTAGGCCTCGTACGGCCCGTGCGGCCCGGGCACCGGGGGGAACCCGGCGTAGCCGTGCACCACGATGCCCTGGTACCAGTAGGCGTCCCACATGGCGGCAAGGCGGTGCAGACCTGGGGTGCCCCGGCGAGCGCCCCAGGCGGCCACCAGCAGGACGCCCAGGGCCCGGGCCGCCGCGTAGGCCGCCAGCGCGGGTAAGGCGGCGCGCAGCGATGCGGTGCGTCGGCGGGTACCCGTCGGCGGGCTCGGAGCGGTCGGGGCGGTGAGCACGGGACCATCACACTCCCCGGGTCGCCGTTCGGCAAACGAGGTGTCAAACCACGCTGACGGAAGTCGGGCTAGCGGTGCCGCTCCAGCAGGGACACGGTGAGCCCGCGCACGTGCTTGACCTGCACCGGGGTGAAGACCGCGCGCAGGGCCTCCGCCTCGGGCTTCTCCAGGTTGGCGTACGGGTCGTCGGCCTCGCCGAGGGTGACCACCCAGACCCGCCCGGTGTCACCGATGCAGGCGGCCGGCTCCTTGCACGGGTCGACGAACAGGTCCTGCTTCTGCTCCGCGCTGCGGGCGGCGAACACGTCCTTGAGGTGCACGCCCTTCGGCAGGTAGTACTCGGTCTCCAGGTCGATCATCATCCAGGACGAGGAGCCGCGGACCGGGACGAAGCCGTCCCCGGCCCGGTAGCCGTCGGCGATGATCTTCGCGGCGGCCTTGCCGTTGGTCACCTCGTGCGAGGTGGACTTCCGCAGCGCCTGCTGGTCCTGGTAGCCGAGCAGGGCGACCGCCACCAGGCCGAGCGCGGTCAGCGCGCGGGGCCTGATCGCGGCCAGGCCGGCCCCGGCCAGGATGGCCCAGGCCGGCACGGTGTAGAGCTGGTAGCGGTCGAAGAAGTACGCGGTGTGCCCCTGCGAGACGAACCAGGTGAGCACGATCGGCAGGCCCGCCAGCACGCCCACTTCGAAGGCCCGGCGGCGGCCCACCGACCAGCCGGCCGGGATCGCCGCGAGGGCCAGGAAGCAGCCGCTGACCAGGGCCGAGCCGAACAGTCCGTGCCAGAAGTCGACGTAGGTGGCCAGCCCGGGCTGGTGCAGCCAGCCGATCTGCCGGCCGGCCTGCTTCTGGCCCAGCATCACCAGCGGCAGGACGGGCAGCATCGCGACCACCACGGCCGCCGGGAAGCCGAACAGCAGCCGCCGGTCACGGCTCTGCTGCCAGCGCATCGCCACGATCACGGCGTGGCCGGCCAGGAAGACCAGCGAGACCATGTGGAACAGCCCGGCCAGTGCCACCGCCACCGCGTACGGGAGCCAGCGCAGCACGGTCGGCCGCTCGATCGCCCGCAGCAGCAGCCAGGTGGCCGCCGAGACGGCGAGCAGCACGAAGGCGTAGGAGCGGGCCTCCTGCGCATACCGGGATATCGAGGGCACCACGGCGAAGAGCAGGCCGGCCACCAGGGCGGTGCGCGGGCCGAAGAGCTTGCGGCCGGCCAGCACCACGAACACCGCCGCACCGGTCATCGCCAGGGCGGAGGGCAGCCGGAGCACGGTCGGGGAGTCGCCGAAGGCGCCGATCCAGAAGTGCATCAGCAGGTAGTAGGCGCCGGAGACGGCGTCCACGTGGCCGAGCAGGTCGAACAGCTCACCGGTGCTGCGGCCGGCCGCCGTCCAGGTGGCCAGCTCGTCCCGCCAGAGCTCGGGGCGCCAGCTGCCGTGCACCCCGAGGCCGAGGGTCAGCAGCGCGGGCCACAGCCACACGTACCGCATGAACACGCTCCGGGCCCGGTCCGTCGTGGATCCGGCCGGAGGCGGAATGGGCGTCGTGGAGTCGTCGTGCTCTATCGCGGCGGCTGCAGTGGCGCTCATGGAGTCTCTCTGATCGCTGTGTGTCTGGGAGACGACGTGGCTGAGCGGCCCCTCGGTTCCCACCGCCCATAGGATGATATGTGCAGCGACCAGCGCCCCCGGCCCACGGCCGGGGGCGCTGCCTGCGACGGGCTCAGTCCTTGCGCGATCGGACCGGCGGGTCTGCCTTCGGCAGGCTGAGCGAGGGCGAGTAGAGCAGCCGCTTGAGCAGCGCGGAGAGCGGGCGCTCGGCGAAGCGGTGCACCGCGTAGGCCAGGCTCAGCAGGACGGCCAGGCAGATCAGCAGCAGCGGCTTTGGCGGGATGTGGTGGTTGCGGCCGAGGCGGATCAGCGCCCAGCCGATCTCCTGGTGCATCAGGTAGAGCGGGTAAGTGAGCGCCCCGGCCACGGTCAGCCAGCGCCAGCGCACCCAGTTGAAGGCGCCGAGCGCGACCCCCAGCATGACCAGGAAGGCGACCGCCGAGATCCCGGCCATCACCGGCCAGGAGAGCGTGTGGTGCACCTCGTACTCGTAGCTGCCCTCGGTGATGTGGATCCGGTTCTGCGCCACCAGCCAGGTGAAGCCCACGATGCCGAGCAGCATCGGGTTGGCCCCGAAGCGGTAGATCAGGTACATCGCCACGCCCGCGATGAAGTACGGCGCGTCCTGCGGCATGAAGACCTGGTCCATCAGCTTGCTGTCCGTGCTGGGCGTGATCACCGCGAGGATGGTCCAGATCCCGCAGAAGGCGACCACCCGCCGGTAGGTCAGCCCCATCACCGCCAGCACCGCGAACAGCAGGTAGAAGCGCAGCTCGATCCAGAGCGTCCAGTAGACGCCGTCGACCTCGGTCACCCCGAGCGGGCGCTCCAGCATGGTGAGGTTGGTCAGGATCTCGGTGATGGTCACCGGCTTGCGGTCGTACCGGGCGGTGGACGCGAAGTTCACCACCAGCGCGGTGAGCACGATGCCGACCCAGTAGGCCGGGTAGAGGCGCACCACGCGCGAGATGAAGTAGTCCTTGGGGCTCTTGCCCCAGCAGGACATGCATATGACGAAGCCGCTGATCAGGAAGAACAGTTGCACGCCCAGCCAGCCGTACGCGCCGAAGCGGTGCACCTCCGGCATCAGCGCCCGCGGGGCCTGCCCCCAGACGCCGGGGTGGATGTCCACCCCGGTCCAGTGGAAGGCCACCACGCCGAGCGCGGCGATCAGCCGCAACCCGTCGAGCACGTAGAGCCGCGGCTTCCGGCCGGCGGGCTCCCCCTTGGCGGCACCGCCCTGCCCGGCGGAGCCGGGTGCGGGCTCGGCCGAAGCGGGCGGCGGTACGGACGTGACAGTCTGCGACATGGCTTGGCGCTTCCGGCTGCGGGGCGGGGACGGGTAGACCCTAAACGCTGGACCCCCACCCCCGCACAAATCAGCCGAATCGTTAGGCTAACGCCCGAGTTCAGAACCCGGCCCAGAGGCTGTTCCCGGGGAGCATCTGGCCGCCGGCGCCCAGGTGGCCGGCCCCGTCACCGGGGTAGAGATTCAGATTGCTGTTGGCGTCGATCCCCGCCACGTCCCACTTGCCGTCACCGTTGAAGTCACCACCCATCACCGAGTGGAAGCCGGTCCACAGGCCGCTGCTGCCGAGCATGTCGCTGCCACCGCTGACGTGCCCGGCACCGTCACCGACGTACAGCTTGAGGTTGTTGTTCGCGTCGATCCCCGCCACGTCCCACCTGCCGTCACCGTTGAAGTCACCGGCCGTGATCGTCTTGAACCCGGCCCACAGGCCGTTGCCCCCGAGCATGCTCGACCCACCGCTCACGTGCCCGGCACCGTCACCCACGTACAGCTTCAGACTGTCGTTCGCGTCGATACCCGCGATGTCCAGCCGGTTGTCACCGTTGAAGTCACCGGTGATGATCGCCTTGAACCCCGCCCACAGGCCGTTGCCCCCGAGCATGCTCGACCCACCGCTCACGTGCCCGGCACCGTCACCCACATACAGCTTCAGACTGTCGTTGGCGTCGATCCCCACGATGTCCGGCTTGCCGTCCCCGTTGAAGTCACCGGCGGCGATCGCCTTGAACCCCGCCCACAGACCATTGCTGCCCAGCATGTCGCTGCCGCCGCCGACGTGGCCCGCGCCGTCCCCCGGGTACAGCTTCAGGTTGTTGTTCGCGTCGATGCCGACCACGTCCACCTTGCCGTCCCCGTTGAAGTCGCCGGCCGCCGTCCGGGTGCGGCACAGCGACGGGGTGCCCGGGCTACCGACGGCCCAGCCGTCGGTGACCGCCTGGTCGAGCGCCGGGTAGAAGTTCTGCGCCAACCGCGCGTACCCCAGATCGTTGGGGTGGAGCCCGTCGGCCATCTCCCCCGAGGCCAGCTCCGGGGCGTCGACGAAGCGGAACTTCTTGCCCGCCTGCTGCTCACCCGGCTCCCAGGCCCGTAGGGCACCGTTGTACTGGTCGATCAGACCGCGCATCCCCGCCTTCACCGGGTCCCCCGGGGTGGTGGGCACCAAGCCCTGCATGATGACGGTGACGCCGGGCTTGTCGGCGAAGATCCGGTCGACCAGGGCCTCCGCCCGGTCCGCCGCGTGCGCCGTGTCGAGACCGTTGTTCAGGTCGTTGATGCCGAGGTGCAGCAGGACGACGTCCGGCCGGGCCTGAGCGATCCACCCGTCCACGCCGCTGCTGATGCCGTCGATCACATAGGTGCTGTGCCCCTCGTGGTTGCAGTCCGCCATCGTCCCGCCCCGCAGCGAGCCGACGAAATCCACCGCGTACCTGGACTGCTGCGCCACCCTGTCCAGCAGCGGCCCCCGGTAGCCGTTCCCGGTCGAGCTCCGATAGCCCGCCGTGATCGAGTCGCCCAACGGCAGCACCCTGAGCACCGGTGGCTGAGCGGTGGTGGCGGCCGAGGCGGGTGCCGAGCCGAGGGCCGGAGCCAGCAGGCCGGCCAGTGACGCGAGGACAACGGGGACGAGTCGCTTCATCTCTTCTTCCCAAAAGACGGAGGAAGGCGCCCGTCGGTCCTTCGCCGACGGGCGCCCGGAGTTGCCGTGGTACTAGAAACCGGCCCAGAGGCCGCTGCCGCCGATCATCTGCGCGCCACCACCCACATGACCCGCCGCGTCACCCGTGTACAGGTTCATGTTGTTGTACTTGTCGATCCCGGCGATGTCCCACTTGCCGTCACCGTTGAAGTCGCCGCCCATCGCCGAACGGAACCCCACCCAGTTGCCGGTGTTGCCCAGCATGTCGCTGCCACCGCTCACGTGGCCGGCGCCGTCACCGACGTACAGCTCCAGGTTGTCGTTGGCGTCGATCCCCGCGATGTCCAAACGGTTGTCACCGTTGAAGTCGCCGGCCGTGATCGTCTTGAACCCGGCCCAGGAACCGTTCGAACCGAACATCGTCGACCCACCGGAGACGTGCCCCGCACCGTCACCCTTGTAGAACTTCAACGCATTGTTCGCGTCGATCCCCACGATGTCCGGAATACCGTCACCGTCGAAATCACCGGCAGTGATGGCCTTGAACCCGGCCCACGCACCATTACCGCCGAGCATGGCCGTCCCACCGGAAACGTGCCCCGCGCCGTCACCGGTGTACAACTTCAGGCTGTCGTTCGCATCGATCCCCGCGACGTCCATCTTCCCGTCACGGTTGAAATCGCCCGCCGCGATCGCCTTGAACCCGGCCCACGCACCATTGCTGCCCAGCATCGCCGTACCACCACCCAGATGCCCCGCACCGTCACCCGGGTACACGTTCAGGTTGTTGTACGCATCGATCCCCACCACATCGAGCTTGTGGTCACCGGTGAAATCCCCGACCGCCGTACGGGCCGGCAACGGAGTGGACGACGCGGGGTACGGATCGGCATGGTCGGCGCCGAGACCTGCGGCCGGCCCACACGTGGGCCAGGCCTGCTCGGTCTGGGCGGCCAGGATCTTCTCGGCGACGAGTATCTGCTGCTGCTTGGTCGCCAGGTTGGCCTGCGGGGCGTAGGCCGTACCGCCGAAGGCGGCCCAGGTGCTGCTGATGATCTGGAGCCCGCCGTACTTGCCGTTCCCGGTGTTGAGGGACCAGTCGCTGGTGCTCTCGCACTGGGCGACCTTGTCCCAGGTGCTGACGGACGCGGCGGAGGCGGGTGACACGACCAGCGCCGAGAGCAGCGGGCCGGCCGTCAGGATCGCGGCGGCGATTGCCACCCGGGTGGTTCTGGGCATGGTGGATCGGTGCACGGGAATTTCCTCTCGGAATGCGACGAGTGGTCGAAATCGGCCAGGTCGGCTCAGAAACCGACCCAGAGGCCGCTGCCGCCGACCATCTGCGTACCGCCACCCACGTGGCCCGCCGCGTCACCCGTGTACAGGTTCATGTTGTTGTTCTTGTCGATCCCCGCGATGTCCCAGGTGCCGCCTTGGTCGAACTTGCCGCCCATCACCGAGCGGAACCCCACCCAGTTACCACCGGTGCCGTACATCGCCGACCCACCCGACACATGACCGGCGCCGTCACCGACGTACAGCATCAGATTGTTGTTCGCGTCGATCCCCGCGATGTCCAAACGGTTGTCACCGTTGAAGTCGCCGGCCGTGATCGCCTTGAACCCGGCCCACAGCCCGTTGCCCCCGAGCATGCTCGACCCACCCGAGACATGGCCGACACCATCGCCCTTGTAGAACTTCAACGCATTGTTCGCGTCGATCCCCACGATGTCCGGAATACCGTCACCGTCGAAATCACCGGCAGTGATGGCCTTGAACCCGGCCCACGCACCATTACCGCCGAGCATGGCCGTCCCACCGGAAACGTGCCCCGCGCCGTCACCGGTGTACAACTTCAGGCTGTCGTTCGCATCGATCCCCGCGACGTCCATCTTCCCGTCACGGTTGAAATCGCCCGCCGCGATCGCCTTGAACCCGGCCCACGCACCATTGCTGCCCAGCATCGCCGTACCACCACCCAGATGCCCCGCACCGTCACCCGGGTACACGTTCAGGTTGTTGTACGCATCGATCCCCACCACATCCAACTTGCCGTCACCGTTGAAGTCACCAGCCGCCGTACGAGCCGGCCGCTGAATGTCGTCGACGATGTTGTCGTAGCGGAAAGGTCGGTAATCCATACTGCTCAGCGTGCTGACGGCATAGGTGTCGGTCTTCGCAACCTTGTTGAAGTCCGGCTCGGTGTAGACCTTGGCCACGGTCTGACTGCTGTCGGTCCACCCCGCGAAAATCATCACGTGGATGTTGTAGTTGCCGCCGTCATACCGATCCAGTGCGTCACCGGGCTTGAGGTCCGCGAAGCTACCGAGCTGAGTCGACACGTTCCGGAGCGTCTGGGTGGTGAGGCTCTGGCTCAGGTGCCAGGCCATCGAGACGTACCCCGAGCAGTCCGAACGGTAGCTGCCGTTGCTGTCGACCCAGGGATTGCTGTTGCTCTGGCTGTACGGCACCTGTTCGTCGACCCAGGACTGGGCCCGGGCGAGGACCTCGGACCGGGTGATCGGCCCGTCCACGGACGAGGTTCCCACCGCGTGGGCGGCCGTCGTGGTCAAGGCCGAGGTGGCCACGGCTCCGGAGGCGGCGATGGCTGCGGCGACGGCGATCCGGACCAACTTCGAAGTGCGAGAAGGCATGGCGAAGCTCCTGACGTAGAGGGAGTGAGAATGAGGACGGGAAGCAATCACAGGGGCGGGCAGAATTCTCTTCGGCCCCGCTCTGTCGGCGACCCGCCCTGCCGACGTGAAACAGCCTCGCCTGAATTCACGTCAGCGGAAAGGCCCTCCGGCTGGACGGAATCGGCCTTGGACAGATCTGTCCTGCCACCCGGATCCGGACACGGAACCGCCCCCGGAGGACCGAGTCCTCCGGGGGCGGCGCCCCACTCCCACGTCCCCGCGTCAGACCAGGCGGCGGGCGGTGGCCCAGCGGGTGAGTTCGTGACGGTTGCTCAGCTGGAGCTTTCGCAGCACCGCCGAGACGTGGCTCTCCACCGTCTTGACCGAGATGAAGAGCTGCTTGGCGATCTCCTTGTAGGCATAGCCCCGGGCGATCAGGCGGAGCACCTCGCGCTCGCGCTGGGTGAGGCGGTCCAGGTCCTCGTCCACCGGCGGGGTGTCGGTGGCCGCGAAGGCGTCGAGCACGAAGCCGGCCAGCCGGGGCGAGAAGACAGCGTCGCCGTCGGCGATCCGGAAGATCGCGTTGACCAGGTCGGTGCCGGTGATGGTCTTGGTGACGTAGCCGCGCGCCCCGCCGCGGATCACCCCGATCACGTCCTCCGCCGCGTCCGAGACCGAGAGCGCCAGGAACCGCACCCCGGTCGGGTCCGACATCAGCGGAGCGGAGCGCCGCAGCACCTCCACCCCGCCGCCGCCGGGCAGGTGGACGTCGAGCAGCACCACGTCCGGCCGGGTCTCGGCGACGACCTGCACGGCCGACTCCACGTCGTC
Source organism: Kitasatospora sp. MMS16-BH015 (assembly GCF_002943525.1). Taxonomy (NCBI): domain Bacteria; kingdom Bacillati; phylum Actinomycetota; class Actinomycetes; order Kitasatosporales; family Streptomycetaceae; genus Kitasatospora; species Kitasatospora sp. MMS16-BH015. The sequence goes on from NZ_CP025394.1 coordinate 3,425,141, forward strand.
CGCCTCGCCGACCACGTCGATCCCGGTGATCTCGGTGCGCCCGATCTCGGCCCGCACCCCGGTGCGGAACATCCGGTGGTCGTCGACGAGCACCACCCTGGCGGTCCGCTCAGGACCGGCCGAAGTCCCCGTGGTCTCAGTCATCTGCCCTCTCCATCTCCAGCTCGACCTCGGTACCGCCGTCCGGCGCCGGCCGCACCCTCGCGGTGCCCCCGTTGCGCCTCATCCGGCCGATGATCGACTCGCGGACGCCCATCCTGTCCTCCGGCACGCTCTCCGGGTCGAAGCCGGGGCCGTGGTCGCGCACGAACACGGACACCTTCCGCCCCTCCACCTCGGCGTACACCTGGACTGCGCCCCCGCCACCGTACTTGGCCGCGTTGACCATCGCCTCCCTCGCGGCCTGCATCTGCGAGGAGATCCGCTCGTCCATCGGACAGTCGCCCACGCAGACCAGCTCCACCGGCACCCCGTGCAGGTCCTCGACCTCGGCTACCACCGAGCGGATCCGCTCGGCCAGGGTGTCCGGGGCGGCCTCGGCCACGGCCTCGGGGCGGTAGAGCCAGAGCCGCAGCTCGCGCTCCTGGGCCCGGGCCAGGCGCAGCACCTCCTTGGCGTCGTCGGCGTTGCGCTGGATCAGGGTGAGGGTGTGCAGCACCGAGTCGTGCACGTGGGCGGCGATCTCGGCCCGCTCCTGGGCCCGGATGCGGGCGGTGCGCTCGGTGCCGAGGTCCTGCCAGAGCCGCAGCGCGTACGGGCCGACCAGCACCAGCACCCCGGCCAGCACCGCGATCGCCGCCTCCACCACGGAGGCGAAGGTGGAGCCGGTGCCCTGGAGCACCAGGAAGCCCACGATCCCGGCCACCACCAGCAGCACGCCCGCGCCGACCCGGGTGTAGGCGGCCCGCCGCCTGGTGCCCTCCTCCAGGCCGAACCAGCGCTGCCAGCGCGAGTCGTCGGCCTGCCGCCACACCAGCGCCACGCCGACGCCGATGGTCAGCAGCGGCCAGACGTACGGCTTGGCCGGCTGGATGTGCAGCGCGCTGAGCAGCGCCATCAGCCCGATCACCAGCAGCAGCAGCGCCGCGATCTGCCCGAGCCCGCCACCGGCCCGCCCGCCGCTCTCCACGGCCGCGCCGTCCTCCGGAGCGGCGGCCGCGCCCTCGCCGTGGAAGGTGCGCTGGAGCAGGTCGCGCAGCCGGTCCAGGCCGTGCCGGCCCCCCTTGCGCAGCTCCCCGTAGCCGGGGCCCTCCACATCACCCTGCACGAACCGGCCGTTGACGTACCGCCAGGGCTGCCCGCCGCCCACGGCCGGCTCGCCGATGCCGATCGGCACCACGAACCAGAACGCCGCGTACAGCAGACCGCCTATCCCCTGGGCGAAGAAGAGCAGCACGAAGGCGGCCCGCACCCAGAGCACCGGCAGGCCGAGGTGCACGGCCAGGCCGTGCGCCACCCCGCCCAGCATCCGCCCGTGCGGGGTGCGGTAGAGCCTGCGGTACGGCAGGCTCGGCCGGTCGGCGGGGCCGGTCTCGGCCGACGTGCCGTCAGGTGCGGGGGGCTGGGGTTCGGTTCCGGGGGCTGCCACGCCCCGATGGTCACATGCGCGCGGGCCCGCGCGCATCAGGGTCCGCCCCCTACCTGCCTCTCAGGGTCGGTTCAGGGTCCGTACCGGGCCGCCGGAGCTTGGGCCGGGCCGGTACGGACCGTCAGGATGGAGGCATGACGGAAGACCGGACCACCGAATCGGCGGAGCACACCGCCCGACCGCCCCTCACCCGCAGCGACGAGCACCGGGTGGTGGCCGGTGTCTGCGGCGGCCTCGGGCGGCACCTGGACATCGACCCGGTGGTCTTCCGCGTCGTCACCGCGGTGCTCTGCCTCTCCGGCGGGCTCGGCCTCTTCCTGTACGGCCTGGGCTGGCTGATCGTGCCGCGCGAGCCGGCCGAGGGCCGGGCCGGGCGCACCGAGCTCCAGCGGGTGCTCACCGGGCGGGTGGACGGGCAGTCCGTCGGTGCGGTGCTGCTGACCGTGATCGGCACCGGGGTGTTCTTCTCCTCGATGGACGACGGCAGCCAGCTCCTCCCGCTGCTGCTGCTCTGCGGCCTGGTCTTCCTGGCCGTCCGGTACGACCCCGAGCGCCACCGCCGGCGCCGCAGCGGCCCGATGGCCGAGGCCTGGCAGCAGCACGTGGACTGGCCGGCCTGGAAGGAGCAGCTGGCCCGCGACTTCACGCCCGAATGGGAGGGATGGAAGGCTCACATGCACGAACAGATGCGGGCGCACCGACAGGCCCAGCAGGACCGCCCGGCGGACACCCCGCCCACCGGCCCCTCCGGCTACCTCTGGGACCCGCGCCACCCCGAGCGCAACCCGTACTCCGGCCAGACCCCGCCGCCCGGCGCCCCGGCCCAGCCCTGGTGGCAGCGGACCGACCTCCCCGAGGGCGACCCGCTGCGCAAGGCCCCGGCCGACTCGACGGCGCCGCTGCCCAAGGCCAAGGCGAAGGTGCAGCGCCACCACTCCCTCCTCGGCGGCTGGGGCCTGCTGCTGGGCGCCGGCGCCGGCACGCTGGTCTGGGGGGTGACCTCCCCGCACGGCGACGCCAAGCTCTCCACCATCCTGGCGGCGGCCCTGCTCGGGCTCGCGGTGCCGCTGCTGATCGGCGCCCGCTGGGGCCGGGCCCGGAGCCTGGTCCTGCCCGCCGTGCTGCTCACCCTCGCCCTGGCCGGCACCGCCGGGGTGCGGGACACCACCGTCGGCCAGGCCTTCGGCGACCGCTCCTGGACCCCGGTGAGCTCCGCCGAGCTGCGGCCCGAGTACCACCTGGGCGTGGGCGACCTGCGCCTGGACCTGGCCGGGCTGGCCCCGGCGGGCGCCACCCTGAGCAGCACCGTGAAGCTGGGCATCGGCGACGCCCACCTGACCGTCCCCGGGGACGTGACGGTGCACCTCAAGGTGCGCAACCCGATCGGCGACGTACGGCTGCCGGGCGACGAATCCGCCTCGGGGCTGGGCAACGACCGCGAGTACACCATCCAGCCGGTGGGCGGCCGGCCCGCCCAGGGCACCCTCGACCTCACGGTGTACGTGGGGATCGGCAACATCGATCTGGAGCAGGCGTCATGAGGAAGCACCCACTCGATCTCTTCTCCTTGATCGCGGGCGCGCTCTTCGCCGTGATCGCCGTCCTCTACCTGGTGGCCTCGCTGAACGACCGCTCGGTGAACGGGCACCTGGTCATCCCGGTCACCTTCATCACCCTGGGCGGCGCCGGCCTGGCCGCCGCAGTGGTGGCGATGGCCAGGCGCGGCCGGGACTGAGCGCTGGTCAGCTCTGCAGCGGGCCGAGGTCCAGCTTGTCGCCGTTCTTGGTCACGCTGTACCTGGGCAGCGGCTTGGTGGCCGGGCCGTTGATCACGGCGCCGGTCGCCGCGTCGAACCGGGAGCCGTGGCAGGGGCAGTAGAGCTGCCCGTCCTTGGGGGCGTCCACGGCGCAGCCGGAGTGGGTGCAGACCGAGGAGAGGCCGCAGTACTGACCGGCCTTGGGCTGCACGATGTAGACGGCGTCCCCGGAGGCCGGGTCCTTCACCTGGGCCGAGCCGCCGACCGGCACCGCCGAGGCGGCCACCGAGACCTTGGCGCCGCCCGCGGCCCCTCCGCCGGTGGAGGCGGCCGGCACCGGGGAGGGCCCGGCCGCGGTGGTCTTCTTGGTCCGGCCGAAGGTGGCCGTGAGCGAGCCGGCCAGCAGGCCGGCCCCGCCGAGCGCGACGGCCGCGATCCCGCCGTCCATCACCGAGCGGCGGCGGATGCCCTGCTCGGTGAGGCCCCGGGCCCGGTCCCGGCGGGCCCGCCGGGCCAGGTAGCCGTCCACCGAGAGGTACGGGGTGCCGGCCAGCAGCAGCGGGGTCCAGGCCATCAGGTAGGCGAGGTCGTTGCCGAGGTAGTACGGGCTGACGTTCCAGCTGACGGTGAGCCAGAGCGTGAAGCTGAGCGCCGCGCCCCCGGCGGCGGCGATCCGGCCCCAGAGACCGAACAGGGTGCCCAGGCCCACGGCCAGCTCGCCGAAGGCGATCAGCACGGCGAAGGCGGTCGGGTGGTCGAGCGCGGGCCCGAGCGCCCAGCCGACCGGGCTGTGCGCCTTGGCGGCCTTGGTCTGCGCGTAGAACGAGGCCTGGTCGGCGGCGCCGGCCAGGTAGTGCGCATCGGAGAGCTTGTCGAAGGCCGCGTAGACGAAGGTGACCCCGAGGAAGAGCCGCAGCGGCAGCATCGCGTACCGCGTGGCCGTCTCCCGCAGGGCCGCCGCCCGAGGGGCCGTCTCCCGCACGGCCGCAGGCCCGTCTTGCTCCGACTCCCGCTGACCCGCCGTCATGCCGACCCCTTTGGTTCGCGCCCTGCCATCCACTGACAGGTCTGGTCCGATTCTGCCCGTTCGGTGGCGTGATCCGTGCGCACGCCCCCACCACGGACAACCGCGCCGCCGCTCCCTCTGGTACGGGAGCGACGGCGCGGATGTTCAACGAGCGGGGAGGACTACTCCCACTCGATGGTGCCCGGGGGCTTGGAGGTGCAGTCGAGCACCACCCGGTTGACGTCCTTGACCTCGTTGGTGATCCGGGTCGAGATCTTGGCCAGCACCTCGTAGGGCAGGCGCGACCAGTCGGCCGTCATGGCGTCCTCGGAGGAGACCGGGCGCAGCACGATCGGGTGGCCGTAGGTGCGGCCGTCGCCCTGGACGCCGACGCTGCGGACGTCGGCGAGCAGCACGACCGGGCACTGCCAGATCTCGCGGTCCAGGCCGGCCTTGGTCAGCTCCTCGCGGGCGATGGCGTCGGCCTCGCGGAGCAGGTCGAGCCGCTCCTTGGTGACCTCGCCGACGATCCGGATGCCCAGGCCCGGGCCGGGGAACGGCTGGCGCTGGACGATCTCCTCCGGCAGGCCGAGCTCCTGGCCGACCATCCGGACCTCGTCCTTGAACAGCTTGCGCAGCGGCTCGACGAGCTCGAACTCGATGTCGTCGGGCAGGCCGCCCACGTTGTGGTGCGACTTGATGTTGGCGGTGCCGGTGCCGCCACCGGACTCCACCACGTCCGGGTACAGGGTGCCCTGGACCAGGAAGCCGACGGCCGGGCCCTCGTCCGCGATGATCTCGGCCTGCGCCTGCTCGAAGACGCGGATGAACTCACGGCCGATGATCTTGCGCTTGGTCTCGGGGTCGGAGACCCCGGCCAGCGCGGTGAGGAAGCGCTCCTGGGCGTCCACGACCTTGAGCTTGACGCCGGTCGCGGCCACGAAGTCCTTCTCGACCTGCTCGGTCTCGCCCTTGCGCATCAGACCGTGGTCCACGTACACGCAGGTCAGCTGGTCGCCGATGGCCCGGGCCACCAGGGCGGCCGCCACGGCCGAGTCCACGCCGCCGGAGAGGCCGCAGATGGCGCGCTTGTCGCCGACCTGCTCCTTGATCAGGGCGATCTGCTCGTCCACCACGTTGGTGGTGGTCCAGGTCGGGGCCAGGCCCGCGCCGCGGTAGAGGAAGTGCTCGAGGATCTGCTGGCCGTGCGTGGAGTGCAGCACCTCGGGGTGGTACTGGACGCCGTACAGCTTGCGCTCGTCGTTCTCGAAGGCGGCGACCGGCACCACGTCGGTGGAGGCGGTGACGGTGAAGCCCTCGGGGGCGGCGGAGCAGGCGTCGCCGTGCGACATCCAGACCGACTGCTCGGCGGGGGTGCCCTCGAACAGGGTGGAGCCGTTCTTGGTGACGTGCAGCGGGGTGCGGCCGTACTCACGGGCACCGGAGTTGTCCACGGTGCCGCCGAGGGTGATGGCCATCAGCTGGAAGCCGTAGCACATGCCGAAGACCGGGACGCCGGCCTCGAACAGCTCGCGGCCGAGGCGCGGGGCGCCCTCCTCGTAGACCGAGGACGGGCCGCCGGAGAGGATGATCGCCTTGGGGTTCTTGGCGAGCATCTCGGCCACCGGCATGGAGCTGGGCACGATCTCGCTGTAGACCCGCGCCTCACGCACCCGACGGGCGATGAGCTGGGCGTACTGGGCACCGAAGTCGACGACGAGGACGGTGTCGAGTGCGGGGTGGTCGGGGGTAACAGAGGTCACGGACGGCCTTCCGGCTGCGATTCGGGAGGTTGTCGCGCGCGGGCGGCCGTGGGGTGGCCGCCGCGGGTGACGAGGGTGGGTTCCTCCCCGAGTCTACCGGGCGGGCCGCCGCGTCCCGCTTCACCCGCATGCCCCGCGCCGGTCCCGTGACCAGGGCGCCTGCCCGCGCGTTGTGCCGGGCGGACCGGACGAGCGCGCCGCACCTCCCAGGTGCGGGCCGCGGGCGTGCGGGACACCGAAGGACCACGCGTGGATCACCAGTCCACCCGCTCGCGTGGCGCTGCCGCCTCCGGCCCTGCCGGGCGCGGCCCGCCGTGGGACCGTGCGCGGGTGCTGCGACCGGCAAGCAGGGGACAGCGGACCCGGCCGCGACTGCATCGAGAACGGGTGGTGCGGCCACGGGCCCGGGGACGCCCGGAGCTCGTGGCCGCACCACCCGCTCACTACTACTGTCCGTAGTCGACGGGTCGGCCCGCCGGTGCGCCCACGAAGTGCTCGCGCGCATGGTACGGCACCGGGCCCGGTCGAAATTGAACTGTGTCGAACTGCGTCGAATCGGTTGCACGGCACGGCTTCCGTCCCTCACGATGCTGGGTACGGGAGGTCGCCACACCCTCGACCGAGCCGCCCGAGCGAGCCCCTGGTGACAACGGTTATCACCTCACGCTCCGTGAAGGCCCCCGCCCAAGCCACTCTGACCGGACGGCGCTCATCCCCCGGCGCCGTCACCCAGCACGAGGCGCAGCCCTGACGCCGAGTGCTGTACGACAAAGGGCCCCGTTTCCCCCGGCGGGGCCCTTTGCCCTGCCCCGGCTCAGCCCTTCTCGAGGCCCTTCCCGAGCTCCTTCTCGAGCTCCTCCGTACGCGGCGGCACCTTCGGCACCGGCAGCAGCAGCTCGCCGAACGCCCCGGCGGGCACCGCCGGCCGCGCCGGGCGGACGGCCGGCACCGGCCGGTACGCCTCCTCCTGCGCGGGCCGCTGGTCCTCCTCACCCCGGTTGGGCCACATCGACATGGCCCGCTCGGCCTGGGCGGTGATGGTCAGCGAGGGGTTCACCCCGAGGTTGGCGGAGATCGCCGAACCGTCCACCACGCTGATCCCCGGGTAGCCGAACAGCCGGTGGTACGGGTCGACCACGCCGTGCTCGGCGTCGGCGGCGATCGGGCAGCCGCCGATGAAGTGGGCGGTCAGCGGGATGTCGAAGATCTCCCCGATGGTGCCGCCGGAGAAGCCGTTGATCTCGGCGGCCAGCGCGTTCGCGGCCTGCTCGGCGGCCGGGATCCAGGTCGGGTTCGGCGCGCCGTGGCCCTGGGTCGAGGTGAGCTTGCCCTTGCCCGGGCCGCCCTTCTTGAGCGAGACGGTGATCGAGTTGTCCAGCGACTGCATGACCAGCCCGATGATGGTCTTCTCCGACCAGCGGTGCTGGTTCATCGAGCGGGCGAAGATCACCGGGTGCCGGGCCGCCGTGACGGCGTACCGCAGCCAGCGCGGCCCGCGGCCCGCCCCGGGCACCTGCTGCACGCTGAGCGCCCCCATCGCGTTCGAGCCCCGGCCGTAGCGGACCGGCTCGATGTGGGTGTTGGCGTCCGGGTGGATGGAGGAGGTGATCGCCACCCCCCGGGTGAAGTCCACCCGGCGGCCGTACCGCTTGTCGGTGGTCGAGGCCCCGACGATCGCCTCGGAGTTGGTCCGGGTCAGCTCGCCCAGCTTGGCCGAGATCCCCGGCAGGTGGCCGCCGTCGCGCATCCGGTGCAGCAGGGTCTGGGTGCCGTAGGTGCCCGCCGCCACCACCACCCTGGCCGCCGTGATGGTCCGCGCGCCCGCCCCCACCCGGTCCTTGGCCCGGGAGTTGGTCCTCCGCACGTCCACCGCGAAGCCGTCACCCAGCGGGCGCAGGCGCTCCACCGTGGTGAGCGGGTGGATCTCGGCGCCGTTCTTCTCGGCCAGGAAGAGGTAGTTCTCGGTGAGCGTGTTCTTGGCCCCGTGCCGGCAGCCCGTCATGCACTCCCCGCACTCGGTGCAGGCCCGCCGGCTCGGCCCCTCCCCGCCGAAGTACGGGTCGGCCACCTCGCCGCCGGGCACGGCCTTGGCCGTGCCTCCCCCAGCCTTCGGCCGGGAGGTGCCCCCTGCGTCCTTGCCGTCCCCGAAGAACACCCCGACCGGGGCCAGGTGGAAGGTGTCGCCGACGCCCATCTGCTCGGCGGCGGCCTTCAGGTGCACGTCGCTGGGCGTCATGGTCGGGTTGGTGCGCACCCCGAGCATCCGCTGCGCCTGGTCGTAGAACGGCGCGAGCTCGCTCTCCCAGTCGGTGATGTGCTGCCACTGGCGGTCCTCGAAGAACGCCTTCGGCGGCACGTACAGGGTGTTGGCGTAGTTGAGCGAACCTCCCCCGACGCCCGCGCCGGCCAGGATCAGCACATTGGCCAGCAGGTGGATCCGCTGGATCCCGTAGAGCCCGAGCGCGGGCGCCCAGAGGTAGTTCTTGGTGTCCCAGGAGGTGCGGGGCAGCTCCGCCCGGGTGAACCGCCGCCCCGCCTCCAGGACGGCCACCCGGTACCCCTTCTCGGTCAGCCGCAGCGCCGAGACCGAACCGCCGAAGCCCGAGCCGATCACCACGACGTCATAGTCGAAGGCGTCGTCGTACTCGGGGATGTCCTCGCCTGCCATGTGCCGCTGCTCCTTCGAAAGGACCTGCTGGGACGGGCTACTTGAAGCCGATCGCCTTCATGAGCTTCAGGCTGCTGGTGAACACCGCGGCGAACTTCTCGTCCGTCAGACCCATCGAGGGCCCGATCGGCAGCAGCTTCTGGGTGGCCACGGTCTGCGCCTCGGTGTAGCGCAGGATGCCCTCGGCGCCGTGCCGGCGGCCCAGGCCCGAATCGCCCATGCCGCCCATCGGGGAGGCCACCGACCCGTACGCGGCCGCGTAGGCCTCGTTGACGTTGACCGTGCCGGTGCGCAGCTGGGCGGCGACGGCCCGGCCGCGGCGCAGGTCCTTGGTCCAGACGCTGGAGTTGAGGCCGTAGCTGGTGGCGTTGGCGGCGGCCACGGCCTCCGCCTCGGTGTCGAAGCGGTAGATCGAGACCACCGGGCCGAAGGTCTCCTCGGCGCAGACGGCCATCTCGGGGGTGACCCCGTCCAGGATGGTCGGCTCGAAGAAGAGCGGGCCCAGCTCGGGGCGGGCCTCGCCGCCGGCCAGCACGGTGGCCCCGGCCTTGACGGCCTCCGCCACGTGCCGGGTGACGACCTCCAGCTGCCGCTCGGAGACCAGCGAGCCCATCTCGGCGCCGTAGGCCAGGCCACCGCCGAGCCGCAGCGCGCTGGTGCGGGCGGCGAAGCGCTGGAGGAAGGCGTCGGCCACCGAGCGGTGCACGAAGATCCGCTCGATCGAGATGCAGAGCTGGCCGGCCGAGGAGAAGCAGGCCCGCACGGCGCCCTCGGCGGCCTTGTCCAGGTCGGCGTCGGCGAGCACCAGCAGCGCGTTCTTGCCGCCGAGCTCCAGCGAGGCGCCGACCAGGCGGGCGGCGGCCTTCTGGGCCACCTCGCGGCCGGTGCGGGTGGAGCCGGTGAAGGAGACGTAGTCGGCGCTGTCGACCACCAGCGGGCCGACCACCGGGCCGTCACCGATCACGATCTGCCAGAGGTCGGCGGGCAGCCCGGCCTCGATCAGCAGCTCGCGGGCCCAGAGCGCGGTCAGCGCGGTCTGGGTGTCGGGCTTGTTGACCACGGCGTTGCCGGCCGCGAAGGCGGGCAGCGCGTCGCCGACGGAGAGCTCCAGCGGGTAGTTCCAGGGCGAGATCTGGCCGATCACGCCCTTGGGGCGGCGGGCCTCCACCGCGTGGGTCAGCACCGGCACCGCGCCGGCCCGACGGCGGTCGCGCAGGTAGCCGGGGGCCCGGCGCCCGTAGTGGCGGGCGGCCATCGCGGCGGCCAGCACCTCCTCGAAGGCGTGCAGGCGGGCCTTGCCGGTCTCGGCCTGGATGAGGTCGAGCACCTCGTCCTGCCGCTTGAGCAGCAGGTCGTGGAAGCGGAGCAGCACGGCGGCCCGGCGGCGCAGCGGCAGCCGGGCCCACTTCGCCTGGGCCGAGCGGGCCCGGGCGTAGGCGTCGGCCACGTCCTCGGCGGTGGAGAGCGGCAGGGTGGCCAGCCGGTCACCGGTGAGCGGCGCGGTGGTGTGGGTGAGCTCGGCCTCCGGCCCGGCGGTCACCCCCTTGGCCAGGCGGGCGATCAGCGACGCCGGGACCGCCGAGGCGACGGTCCGGCCGGAACCCGGCGCGGCCGGGTTGCGCGGGGTGGTGCTGCGGTCTGCCGTGGTGTCCGTCATGACGGGCAAGCCTAGGGGCTCGGGCCGCCGTTTGGTACCCGTCGGTAACACTTAGCGCGTAGGAGTGAAGTTGTTGAGCACCGCAGTGAAGAGCCGCTCCCCGTCCGCCGAATCCGCCTCCGGTCCGGACTGGTAGATCGTGTACGAGGTGCCGTTCGCGTCCCGGAACTCGGTCTCCCGCACGTGCCGGCGGGTGCCGTCCTTGACCACGGTGTAGGTGAACTCCCAGCGGGCCGCCTCCTGGCCGTCGATCTTCACCTCGGAGAGGTCGACCCGCTTGTAGTCCCTGATGTTCTTGCCCTTGCTGACGTCCCCCTCCAGCTGCTCCAGGTGGTCGAAGGGCAGGATCGACTGGCCCACCGCCACCGCGAACTGGAGGAAGTGCACCTTGTTGTCGGGCGAGTAGAAGATCTGGTTGTGGGTGTCCGTGGTGCGGATCCAGTTGCCGTCGGTGGGCAGCGGGAAGCGGAAGCCCTCGTGGTCCACCGTCCAGGTGTAGCCGGTCGGCGCCGGGCCGAGCGTCGGGTCCGAGGGCAGCTTGACCGGGGTCTCGGTGGAGGTGACACCCGTCGCGGCGGTGCCGCCGCCGAGCTTCCCGGTGGCCACCGCGTACGTCACCCCGGCCACCAGCGCGCCGGCCACCAGCGCGGCCAGCACCCCGAGCAGCACCCGGCGCGGCCTGCGCCGGGCCGGCCCGCCCTGGTGCGCCACGGTGGGCCCGGTCGGCAGCCCCGGGCCGCCCGGCTGACCCGGCCAGCCGTAGCCGGGGCCCGGCTGCTCGGCGCGGTCGACCACCGGCACGAACTGCGTCGGCATCTTCGGCTCGCCGAAGGCCCCGGAGCCGGAGGCCGACCCCGCAGACGACCCGGCAGCGCTCGCGGCGCCGGCCTCGGCCTCCCCCTTGCCGTCCTTGGCACCGTCCCGAGCGCCGTCCTGGCTGTCGCCCCGGTCGCCGTCCTGGCCGGCCTCCCGGTCCGCCTCAGCCGGGGTGGCGGGCGGCTTGGGCAGGCCCTTGATGTCCATGGTGTGCCCGGCGGTGACCTCGGCCAGCATCCGCAGCGCCTCGTCCGCCGAGGGGCGGTCGGCCGGGTCCTTGGCCATCAGCGCGGCCAGCACCGGGCCGAGCGCGCCGGCCCGGCGCGGCTCGGGCAGCGGGTCGCCGACCACGGCGGCCAGCGTGGTGATCGGCGAGGTGCGGCGGAACGGCGACTCGCCCTCGACCGCCGCGTACAGCGTGGCGCCCAGGCCCCACAGGTCCGAGGCCGGGCCCGGGCGCTCGCCCTGGGCGCGCTCGGGCGCGAGGTAGTCGGGCGAGCCGATCAGGTCGCCGGGCCGGGTCAGCTCGGTGGAGCCCTCGAAGGTGGCGATGCCGAAGTCGAGCAGCACCACCCGGCCGGTCTGGTGCTCGAGCAGCACGTTGGCGGGCTTCACGTCCCGGTGCAGCACGCCCAGCTGGTGGCCCCGGTGCAGGGCGGCCAGCACCTGGGCGCCGACCTCGGCGGCCTCGCGGGGCAGCAGCGTGCCGTCCTGGCTGATCACGTCGGCCAGCGAGCGGCCGTCGATCAGCTCCATGACGATCCAGGGCCGACCGTCCTGCTCCAGCACGTCGTGGATGGTGATCACGCCGGGGTGCTTGATCCGGGCCGCGGCCCGGGCCTCGCGCATCATCCGGGACTGGAGTATCCGCTGGTCCTCGTCGTCCAGGTGGCCGACCGTCAGCTCCTTGACCGCGACCTCGCGGTCCAGCATCTCGTCCCGGGCCCGCCAGACGGTGCCCATGCCACCGCGGCCCAGCTTCTCGCCGAGGGCGTACCGCCCGGCCAGCGTCCGCCCCGCCTGTCCGGCCTGCGCCGTCTGATCCTGCCCGCTCACCGAGTCCCCCTACGTCCAACCCGCCGTCACCGTGACGGGGGGATTCCGGTGCACCACCGATACGACCACTGCCATGCACAGATTAGGCGCCCCGGGCCGGGCGGGCCGCACCAGGTCAGCCACCGGACTCCCGGCCGCCGCCGCACTCACCCGGCGAACGCCACCACGGCTGCCAGGGCCGCCACCAGCGCCACCATCACACCGCTCACCAGGAGCGGCCCGAGCAGGGCGGGAGGCACCAGCGGCCGGGCCCCGGCGTGCCGCCCGTGCCTGTTCAACTCCCCACGCCGGCGCGGGATCACCGTGCCCTTCGGCCGCGGCACCGGCAGCTCCTCCACCGGCGGGCCGAGCGGCTCCGGCGCCGAGTGCAGCAGCTCGGCCAGCTCGCGCGCGGCCTCGGCGGCCGTCGGCCGCCCGGCCGGGGCGAGCAGGCGCTCGACCAGCGGTCGGAGCGGGCCGCAGCGCTCGGAGGTGCGGTACGCGCCGTCCCGGACGGCCGCCAGCAGCACCGGCAACTCCTGTTCGGGGTAGGGCGCGTGACCGGTCAGCAGCCGGTGCAGCAGCACCCCGAGCGCCCAGCAGTCCGCCTCCGGGCCGGCGTCCGGGGCCCAGCGCTCGGCCACCGTGCCCAGCAGCACCGCCCGGGCCTCGTAGACCCGGCGCGGCACCGGCCCGCCCAGCTCCTCGCAGAGCGCCTCCTCGGCCGCCCCCGGCAGCCGCCCGCCGAGCAGCGCCGCCCCGTCCTCGCAGAGCAGCACCGCCTGTGCGGTGACGTTCCCGTGGGTGCGGCCCACCCGGTGCAGCGCGGCCAGCGCCCCGGCCAGGTCCGCCCCGATCTCGGCCACCCGGTACGGCGGCAGCGGCCCCACCGGCACCACCCCGGGCGGCCGTTCCTCGGCCGTCCAGAGCAGCCCGCCCTCGGCGAAGACGGCGTACCCGCGCAGCAGTCTCGGGTGCCCCGGCTCCCCCACCGTCCGCCCGGCCACCCGCTCGGCCACGGCCGCCCCGTACGTCGCGTCCGGCTCCTCGGCCGGCAGCTCCGGGTCGAGCACCTCGGGCAGCTCCAGCGCACGCAGCAGCACGGCCTCCCCGGTCTCCAGCTCCCGCGCGGGCACCCCACCGCCCGCCGGGTCACCCGTCACCCGGTACCGACCGCCCACCACCTGCCCCGGGCTCGCCCGCATCCGCTGTCCTTAGGAAGATATGCCCGCGCCATCCATCCAGTCAGAGTACGTCGCAGGGCCCCTCTCCGGTTTCACCCCGCGGGCTGGAAACTGTCGTAGCTCACCTGACGGATCGTCGCGCCCTCCGGCGAGTTCCACTCCGAGTCGAGCATCGTCCAGTAGATCGCGTAGCCGTACTTGCCGGTCACGAAGCCGCGGTCGAGCGCGTGCATGGTGCCGCCCTTGGTGCCGGTGAAGGTGAACTCCCAGTCGGCGGCGTTGGTCCAGGACCGGTACGGGGCGGCCACCAGCTTGACCCGCTGGTAGCCGGTGAAGGAGGTGCCCTGCTCCTGTTCCTGCCAGGCCGCCAGCGCGCTGGGGCCGGGCTTGTCCGTCCACTCGACCCGCAGGGTGGTGCCGTTCTGGCCCTGGAAGGTCCGGTAGTTCGCGCCCGAGCCCGCGGGCTGCACCGAGTCCGGCAGGGCGATCTTGAAGCCGCTGCCGTCCTGGTACAGGTGGAACCCGGCCGGCAGGGCCGCCGTGGTCGGGGCCGCGCTGCTCGGAGTGGTCGAAGGCGCCGCCGAGGACGGGGTGGTGGCGGGCGAGGCGGCGGCGGAGGGCGTGGTGGCCGTCGCCGGCGGGGCCGCCGGCGGCGAGGCCGGTGCGCTGGTGACCGCCTTGGCGGGGGTCGGGGTGCCGGCGGCGCTGGTGTGCACCACGGCCGTGGCGGCCGCACCGCTGGTGGAGCCGGCGGTGTCCTTGCCGTTGCGCAGCAGCACCACCAGCACGGCTATCAGCACCACCAGCGCGAGCACCGCCGCCCCGATCACCACCGGGCGCCGCACCCCGCCCCGACCGCCCGCAGCCGGCCTGGGCTCCCCGAGCACCTCGCTCGAACTCCAGCCTCCCCCGGCAGCCCCGGAGCCGCCGGCCCCGGCCGCACCGGTGCCGCCCGCCCCGCCGCTCCCGGCGGAGCCGGTGCCGGACCCGCCGCCGCTACGCGCCCCGGGTACCCCGTGCCCGGCACTCGGCGCCACCGGCAGACCTCCGCCGACCGCGGCCCCCGCCGCACCTGCGCCCGCCGCAGCCGTCCCGGCCGCGCCCACGGCGCCGACCGCACCCGCCGCGCCGCCCTTGCCCAGCTCCGCGTCCGCCGCCGCGCGGCTCCCCACCCGCACGGTGCCGAGCAGCCCGGAGACACCCCGAGCCTTCCCGCTCCTCCCGGTCTTCTCGGCCTTCTCGGCCTTCTCCGTCGCCGGAGCAGCCGCATCCGCCGCCGGCGGGGTCGTCATCTGGGTGGTCGACTCGGCCCGGGCGATCGCCTCGCCGACCACCCGGCGCAGCATGGAGCGGGTGGTGGAGGCGTCCAGCCGCTTGGCCGGGTCCTTCTCCAGCAGGCCCTCGATCACCGGCCGCAGCGGGCCCGCGTTCTTCGGGGTCTCCAGCTCCTCCGTCATCACGGCGGTCAGGGTGGCCAGCGCCGAGCCGCGGTCGTAGGGCGGGCGGCCCTCGACCATCGAGTAGAGGGTGCCGCCCAGCGACCAGAGGTCGGCCGGCGGGCCGGGCTTCTGGCCGCGGGCGCGCTCGGGCGAGATGTAGGAGGGGGCGCCGACCAGCATGCCGGTGGAGGTGACGGAGGTGTCGCCCTCCACGCTCGCGATGCCGAAGTCGGTCAGCACGACCCGGCCGTCCTCGCCGATCAGCACGTTGGAGGGCTTCACGTCACGGTGCAGGATGCCGTGGCTGTGGGCCGCGCCCAGCACGCCCAGCACCTCCAGGGCGATCTCGGCGGCCCGGGCCGGGCTGAGCGGACCGTCCTCCTTGATCACCTCGGCCAGCGAGCGCGACTCGACCAGCTCCATGACGATCCACGGCCGGTCGTCCTCCTCGACCACGTCGAAGACGGTGACGGCGGCGGTGTGCCGGATCCGGGCGGTGGCCTTGGCCTCGCGCAGGGTGCGGACGATCAGGCGGTGCTTCTCCTCCTCGTCCACCCCGCCGTGCATCCGGAGCTCCTTGACGGCGACGATCCGCCCGAGCATCTCGTCCTCGGCCCGCCACACCGTCCCCATGCCGCCACGGCCCAGCACTTCGTCCAGCCGGTAGCGCCCGGCCAGGAGACGGCTGGTGGAACCTTGCGCCTGGGTCATCGGTGCGCTCCCCCAAGTGTTGTGCTGGGCGCCGGGCAGGCCCTGGTGCCGCGTCGAACGCCAAGCCCCCATCATTCCTTGTCCCGGGGGCGCCCGACCACCCGCCCCCGCCCCGGGAACGCCGAAACCCCCGGCCAAACCGGGGGTTTCGGTACGAACCAGACGGCGCGTCAGCAGCTGACACTTCAGTGGCTGACGCGCCGGTGTGCCGCAGCGTCGACGCGTCAGTGCGCGACGGTGACCTCGACCCGCTGGAACTCCTTGAGCTCGGAGTAGCCGGTGGTGGCCATCGCCCGGCGCAGCGCGCCGAACAGGTTCATGGTGCCGTCGGGGGTGTGCGAGGGACCGGTCAGGATCTCCTCGGTGGTGCCGACGGTGCCGAGGTCGACCCGCTTGCCGCGCGGCAGCTCCTCGTGCACGGCCTCCATGCCCCAGTGGAAGCCCTTGCCGGGGGCGTCGGTGGCGCGGGCCAGCGCGGCACCGATCATCACGGCGTCGGCGCCGCAGGCGATCGCCTTGGCCAGGTCGCCGCTGTAGCCGACCCCGCCGTCCGCGATCACGTGCACGTACCGGCCGCCGGACTCGTCCATGTAGTCGCGGCGGGCGGCCGCCACGTCGGCCACGGCGGTGGCCATCGGCACCTGGATGCCGAGCACGTTGCGGGTGGTGTGCGCGGCGCCGCCGCCGAAGCCGACCAGCACGCCGGCCGCGCCGGTGCGCATCAGGTGCAGCGCGGCGGTGTAGGTGGCGCAGCCGCCGACGATCACCGGCACATCGAGCTCGTAGATGAACTGCTTGAGGTTGAGCGGCTCGGCGGCGCCGGAGACGTGCTCGGCCGAGACGGTGGTGCCGCGGATCACGAAGACGTCCACGCCCGCGTCGACCACGGCCTTGGAGAACTCGGCGGTGCGCTGCGGCGAGAGCGCGGCGGCGGTCACGACGCCCGAGTCCCGGACCTCCTTGATCCGCTGCTTGATCAGGTCGGCCTGGATCGGCGCGGAGTAGATCTCCTGGAGGCGGCGGGTGGCGGCGGCCTCGTCGGTGATGGCGGCGATCTCGTCCAGGAGCGGCTGCGGGTCCTCGTAGCGGGTCCACAGGCCCTCGAGGTTCAGCACGCCCAGGCCGCCCAGCTCGCCGATGGCGATGGCCTGCTGGGGCGAGACCACGCTGTCCATGGGGGCCGCCAGGAACGGCAGCTCGAAGCGGTAGGCGTCGATCTGCCAGGCGATCGAGACCTCCTTCGGGTCGCGGGTCCGGCGGCTGGGGACGACGGCGATGTCGTCGAAGGCGTACGCCCGTCGGCCGCGCTTGCCTCGCCCGATCTCGATCTCAGTCACTTCGAGCCCTTCTGCTGCTTCATGCCTCGTACCGCCCCAGTATCCCGTACGGGTGCCGTCAGCCGAAAAAGGGGAGCCGCTCCCGGGGTGTCTCCCGGGTGCGGCTCCCCTTCACGCGAAGCGTCAGCGGCTGGTGTAGTTCGGCGCCTCGACCGTCATCTGGATGTCGTGCGGGTGGCTCTCCTTGAGGCCCGCCGAGGTGATCCGGACGAACCGGCCCTTGCTCTCCATCTCGGCGATGTTGGCCGCGCCCACGTAGCCCATGGTCTGGCGCAGGCCGCCGACCAGCTGGTACAGCACCGCGGCGAGCGGGCCGCGGTAGGGCACCTGGCCCTCGATGCCCTCGGCGATCAGCTTCTCGTCGGAGCTGACCTCGGCCTGGAAGTAGCGGTCCTTGGAGAAGGACTTCGCCTGGCCGCGGGTCTGCATGGCGCCCAGCGAGCCCATGCCGCGGTAGGACTTGAACTGCTTGCCGTTGATGAACAGCAGCTCACCGGGCGACTCCTCGCAGCCGGCCAGCAGCGAGCCGAGCATCACGGTGTCGGCGCCGGCGGCCAGCGCCTTGCCGATGTCGCCGGAGTACTGCAGGCCGCCGTCGCCGATGACCGGCACGCCGGCCGCCTGGCAGGCCAGCGCGGCCTCGTAGATCGCGGTGACCTGCGGGACGCCGATGCCGGCCACCACGCGGGTGGTGCAGATCGAGCCGGGGCCGACACCGACCTTGACGCCGTCCACGCCGGCGTCGATCAGCGCCTGGGCGCCGTCCCGGGTGGCCACGTTGCCGCCGACCACGTCCACGTCCACGGCGGCCTTGATCTTGGCGATCCAGGCCAGCGCGTTGTGCGAGTGGCCGTGCGAGGTGTCGACGACCAGGAAGTCCACGCCGGCGCCCACCAGCGCCTGGGCGCGGTCGAAGGCCTCGGCGGAGGCGCCGACGGCGGCACCGACCAGCAGCCGGCCCTCGGCGTCCTTGGCGGCGTTCGGGTACTTCTCGGCCTTGACGAAGTCCTTGACGGTGATCAGGCCCTTGATCCGGCCCTCGTCGTCCACCAGCGGGAGCTTCTCGATCTTGTGGCGGCGGAGCAGCCCGATCGCGTCCTCGCCGGAGATGCCCACCTTGCCGGTGATCAGCGGCATCGGGGTCATGATCTCGCTGACCCTGCGGCTGCGGTCCGACTCGAAGGCCATGTCGCGGTTGGTCACGATGCCCAGCAGCTTGCCGTCCGGCGAGGCGATCGGCACGCCGCTGATCCGGAACTTGGCACAGAGCGCGTCGGCCTCGGCCAGCGTGGTCTCCGGGCCGACGGTGATCGGGTCGGTCACCATGCCGGACTCGGAGCGCTTGACCAGGTCGACCTGGTTGACCTGGTCCTCGATCGAGAGGTTGCGGTGCAGCACGCCGACGCCGCCCTGACGGGCCATCGCGATCGCCATCCGCGACTCGGTGACCTTGTCCATCGCGGCGGAGAGCAGCGGGATGTTCACCCGGACGTTGCGGGAGACCCGCGAGGAGGTGTCGACCATGTTCGGCAGCACCTCGGAGGCCCCGGGCAGCAGCAGGACGTCGTCGTACGTGAGCCCGAGCATCGCGAACTTCTCGGGTACGCCTGCGGCGTTGTAAGACATGTGGGGACCTTCCGTGGCATGGCCGATTGATTGATGCGCCCGCGGAGGGTGGTCGGGGCGCGTTGGTCGCTCGTGTGCGCACCGGCACAGGGTCTAGGCAGCCGAGAAGAACCGGGCGATTGGAGGAAGCTCCAAGAAGAGCCCGCTCACACCCGCGAAACTTTGGCGACCTGCCCAGGCGCCGATACCCCATGGTACTGGCACCGGAATGCCAGCTCGCGCCCCCTTGACAACAGCACGATCATGAAACGTCTTCCAGCGAGGCGGATTCGCCCGCCAGCGCCCGCAGCCGGCTGAGCGCCCGGTGCTGCGCGACCCGGACCGCCCCCGGCGACATGCCGAGCACCTCGCCGGTCTCCTCGGCCGAGAGGCCGGCCGCCACCCGCAGCAGCACCAGCTCGCGCTGGCGGGCCGGCAGGTTGGAGAGCAGCTCCTTGGCCCAGGCCGCGTCGCTGCTCAGCAGCGCCCGCTCCTCGGGGCCGAGCGCCTCGTCCGGCAGCTCCGGCAGGTCGTCCGGCGGGATCACCGTCGAGCCGGGCCCGCGCATCGCGGCCCGCTGCAGATCGGCGATCTTGTGCGCGGCGATCCCGTAGACGAAGGCCTCGAACGGCCGGCCCTCGTCCTTGTAGCGCGGCAGGGCGCAGAGCACCGCCACGCAGACCTCCTGGGCCACGTCGTCCACGTGGTGCCGGGCGTTCCCGGGCAGCCGCACCAGGCGGCCCCGGCAGTACCGCAGCGCCAGCGGGTGCACGTGGGCCAGCAGCGCGTCGATCGCCGGCCCCTCGCCCCGCACCGCCGCGGCGACCAGCTCCCCGAGCACCGGCGAACCGCCGCCGCCGAGCACCGGACGGCGGCCGTCCGGCTCGGGGTGCGGCTCGACGGGCGGCTCGGGGTGCGGCGAGTCGGCGGCCGAGTCGCCGGTGGCGGACTCGTCGCTCGGGGTCTCGTCGTCGCGCATCGGTCCATGGTGCCTGGTCGGGCCGGAAAACACGGCACCGCGTCCGGAGTTGTGCATCGGAACGTTATGACCAGTCGTCGCGCGCACCGTGCCGCCTCCCGCCCCACTGCTCTCCGAGCCATCTGCGGTCACGCTCGTCTCCGCAGTACCTGTCCGCTGGTCCCCGAGGTGCTCCACTCCTCCATGGTGCAGCCTCGGGACCGTAACGTCATACGTCTGAGCGAGCGAACCGGCCGGACGGCCCTTTCTCATCCGCGACCTCGCCCGACCGGGCGGCCGGTCAGCGGACCAGGCCCCAGCGGAAGCCGAGCGCCACCGCGTGCGCGCGGTCCGAGGCGCCGAGCTTCTTGAACAGGCGCCTGGCGTGCGTCTTCACCGTGTCCTCGGAGAGGAAGAGCTCCCGGCCGATCTCCGCGTTGCTGCGGCCGTGGCTCATCCCTTCGAGCACCTGGATCTCACGCGCCGTCAGCGTCGGCGCGGCGCCCATGTCCGGGCTGCGCAGCCGGCGCGGCGCGAGCCGCCAGGTCGGGTCGGCGAGCGCCTGCGTCACTGTGGCCCGCAGCTCGGCGCGCGAGGCGTCCTTGTGCAGGTAGCCCCGGGCCCCGGCGGCGACGGCCAGCGCCACGCCGTCCAGGTCCTCGGCGACGGTGAGCATGATGATGCGCGCCCCCGGGTCGGCCGACAGCAGCCGCCGGACGGTCTCCACCCCGCCGAGGCCGGGCATCCGGACATCCATCAGGACGAGATCGGAGCGGTCGGCCACCCAACGGCGGAGGACCTCCTCACCGTTCGTCGCCGTGGTCACCCGGTCGACCCCGGGCACTGTCGCCACCGCGCGGCGAAGCGCCTCCCGGGCGAGCGGGGAATCGTCGCAGACGAGTACGGATGTCATGCCCGTCCTCCGCAGCTGATCCGCGTCACGTTGAGCCTCCTGGCTGGTACGAATCTCTCCGACACGGCCTTTCGGTGACGGACTTCGGTCGGATCGCCGGTCTCCCCGCGATCGTTCCCGACGCCCAGCGCCCGCTAACCGCCTCCGCACATCCAACGACCGTCACTCGAATGAGTTACGGCTTTCAGGGCCATCTCCACCACTGTACGTGGCCGACCCGTTACCGATCAGCCGCATCGCGGTGCACGCGCCGCACTTTTGTGCTGCTCACGCGCGGGCCGCGCACCACGCGTGCACCCCGAGCGCACTCGCCCGGACGAGTGCGCCCCCGCCATCACCCGGATACCATGCCCGCTTTGTCCAGTTTTATAGCTTCTGTGCGGTCATTGACTGTTGTGTAACTCTGTGGGTGACTTGTCCCAGTGGTCGCCTTAAGTCATATTTCCTGGTGTTCGTACAGTCCCGGCCCCTGAAGGGAATGAGCCATGGCAGATTTCTCCCGCCTCCCCGGCCCCAACGCAGATCTCTGGGACTGGCAGCTCTCCGCCGCCTGCCGCGGCGTGGACAGTTCGCTCTTCTTCCACCCGGAGGGCGAGCGCGGAGCGGCGCGCAGCTCGCGCGAGGCAAGTGCCAAGGAGGTCTGCATGCGGTGCCCGGTCCGGACGGAGTGCGCGGCGCACGCGCTGGCCGTCCGCGAGCCCTACGGCGTCTGGGGCGGCCTGACCGAGGACGAGCGCGAGGAGCTGATGGGCCGTTCGCGCAACCGCCTGGTGGAGGTGCCGCTGACGCCGCCGAAGGTCGCCCAGTACTGACCAGCACTTGAAGAAACGTTTCAGCAACCATGGGGGCGCGGGGAACGGCGCGGCCAGCCCGCCCCCTCCCCGCACCAGTACAGGTACACCAGTTGCACTATCCGTTGACGGTGCAACTGGCTCTCCGCGGCAGCCCCCGACTACGCCTCTTCCGCCTCGCGCGGTTCCCCGCGCCCCTGGTGGTGCAGGTTGGCCATCATCAGCTCCACGGCCGGGACTTCCACCAGGTCGGGAAGGGTGAGCGCGACGATCTGACGGACCGACGGCGCGCCCGAGGCGGTCACGACCGGCACCCGCACCACGCCATCCGTCCGGACCGAGGCCAGGGCCAGCTCCGGCAGGACGGCGACTCCCAGGCCGGCGGCGACCAGGCCGACCACCGCCGGGTAGTCGTCGGTGGCGAAGTCGATCCGGGGCTCGAAGCCCGCCGCGCCGCACAGCTCCACCAGGTGGCCCCGGCACTGCGGGCAGCCGGCGATCCACTGCTCCCCGGCCAGCTCGGTGAGCTGCACCGGGCCGCCCCGGCCGGCCAGCGGGTGGCCGGCCGGGAGCAGGCCGACCAGCGGGTCGTCCAGCAGCGGGCGGGCCACCAGGTCGGACCAGTCGGTGGCGGCCTGCGAGGCGGCTGCCTCCAGGGCGGCCTCGGCCCGCACCTCGCGGGGGGAGGCGTGCGAGGGGGCGCGGTAGGTGCCGCCCGGGGCGTCCGGGTAGCGGAAGGCGAGGGCCACCTCGCACTCGCCGCCCCGCAGCATGGCCAGCGACTCCGGCGGTTCGGCCTCGACCAGCGACACGCGGACCCCCGGATGGGCGCCCCGCAGGCGGGCGACAGCGGGCGGCACCAGGGTGGAGCTGGCGGTGGGGAAGGAGACCAGGCGCACCCGGCCGGCCCGCAGGCCGGTGATCGCGGCCACCTCCTCCTCGGCGGCCGAGAGCCCGGCCAGGATGCCGGTGGCGTGCTTGAGGAGGACCTTGCCGGCCTCGCTGAGCTGCATGTCGCGGCCGGAGCGGACCACCAGCGGGGTGTCCACGGACTTCTCCAGCGCCTTCATCTGCTGGCTCACCGCGGGCTGGGTGCAGCCCAGCTCCCGGGCGGCGGCCGAGAACGACCCGGTACGGGCGACGGCGCGGAGGACGCGGAGGTGTCGGGCCTCGATCATGCCTCAGTTATAAGGCAAGCTTTGAGGAAGACAAAACCGAACTGATCGACCGGCCCGACCGGAGAACGCCGGAGGCCCGGCCCCACCCCTCACAGGGTACGGGCCGGGCCTCCGGTGAGCCGTTCAGCCGTTCGGCCGTTCGGCACGAGGTCAGTGCGAGTGACCGTGGCCGCCGTGCGAGTGACCGGCAGCGGCCTCCTCCTCGGCGGGCTTCTCGACCACGAGGGTCTCGGTGGTGAGCAGCAGCGAGGCGATGGAGGCGGCGTTCTCCAGGGCCGAGCGGGTGACCTTGACCGGGTCGATGACGCCGGCCTTCAGCAGGTCGCCGTACTCGCCGGTGGCGGCGTTGAAACCGAAGCCGGCCTCCAGCTCCGCGACCTTGTGGGTGATGACGTAGCCCTCGAGGCCCGCGTTCTGGGCGATCCAGCGCAGCGGCTCGGCGAGCGCCTTGCGGACGACCGAGACACCGGTGGCCTCGTCGCCGGACAGGCCCAGGCCGTCGGCGAGCACCTTCTGGGCGTGCACGAGGGAGGCGCCACCACCGGCGACGATGCCCTCCTCGACCGCGGCGCGGGTCGCCGAGATGGCGTCCTCGAGGCGGTGCTTGCGCTCCTTGAGCTCGACCTCGGTGGCGGCACCGACGCGGATGACGCAGACGCCGCCGGCGAGCTTCGCCAGGCGCTCCTGCAGCTTCTCGCGGTCCCAGTCCGAGTCCGTGTTGGCGATCTCGCCCTTGATCTGGGCGACGCGGCCCGCGACGGCCTCGGCGTCACCGGCGCCGTCGACGACGGTGGTCTCGTCCTTGGTGATGGTCACGCGGCGGGCGGAGCCCAGCACGTCCAGACCGGCCTGGTCGAGCTTGAGGCCGACCTCCTCGGAGATGACGGTGCCGCCGGTGAGGACGGCCAGGTCGCCGAGGATCGCCTTGCGGCGGTCACCGAAGCCGGGGGCCTTGACGGCCACGGCGTTGAAGGTGCCACGGATCTTGTTGACCACCAGGGTGGAGAGCGCCTCGCCGTCCACGTCCTCGGCGATGATCAGCAGCGGGCGGGAGGAGCCGCCCTGCAGGATCTTCTCGAGCAGCGGGAGGAGCTCCTGGATCGAGGAGATCTTGCCCTGGTTGATCAGGATGTACGGGTCCTCCAGGACCGCCTCCTGACGCTCCGCGTCGGTGACGAAGTACGGCGAGAGGTAGCCCTTGTCGAACTGCATGCCCTCGGTGAAGGCCAGCTCCACGCCGAAGGTGTTCGACTCCTCGACGGTGATGACACCGTCCTTGCCGACCTTGTCGATCGCCTCGGCGATGAGCTCGCCGACCTGCGGGTCCTGGGCGGAGAGGGAGGCGACGGCGGCGACGTCGTCCTTGCCCTCGATCTCGCGGGCGATGGAGAGCAGGTGCTCGGAGACGGCGGCGACGGCCTTGTCGATGCCCTTCTTCAGGGCGGCCGGGCCGGCGCCGGCGGCGACGTTGCGCAGACCCTCGTTGACCAGGGCCTGGGCCAGCACGGTGGCGGTGGTGGTGCCGTCACCCGCGACGTCGTTGGTCTTGGTGGCGACCTCCTTGACCAGCTGCGCGCCGAGGTTCTCGTACGGGTCGTCGAGCTCGACCTCGCGGGCGATGGTCACACCGTCGTTGGTGATGGTCGGGGCGCCGAACTTCTTGTCGATGACGACGTTGCGGCCCTTGGGGCCGATGGTCACCTTGACGGTGTCGGCCAGCTTGTTGACACCGCGCTCCAGCGAGCGGCGGGCGTCCTCGTCGAACTGAAGGATCTTCGGCATGTCTGATGCTTCCTTAGGGATCGAAACGTTGGCCAACAAGCACGCCCCGGCCCCTTGTCAGTGCTGACACGGAGATCCGGGGCGGGCTGGTTACGACGGGTGCCGCTTACTTCTGGACGATGGCCAGAACGTCGCGGGCCGAGAGGACGAGGTACTCCTCGCCGTTGTACTTGACCTCGGTGCCGCCGTACTTGGAGTACAGGACGACGTCGCCGACGGCGACGTCGAGCGGCAGACGCTGGCCGTCCTCGAAGCGGCCCGGGCCGACGGCCAGGACGACGCCCTCCTGGGGCTTCTCCTTGGCGGTGTCCGGGATAACCAGGCCGGAGGCCGTGGTGGTCTCGGCTTCGAGCGGCTGGACCACGATGCGGTCCTCGAGCGGCTTGATGGCAACCTTGCTGCTGGCGGTGGTCACGTCCGAGTTCCCCTTCGGAGATTACGGGGTTGTTCTTCAGGTAGGTGGCGACCGCTGGTGCGCACCTGCCGTCGCGGGGGTCAGGGACGCTCGATCGCGTTAGCACTCACCCGGTGGGGAGTGCCAGGAACGACCATAGGGCGCGGTTAGCACTCAGTCAACCAGAGTGCCAACGGCGCGCCCGTCGGCTTGCGGCGACAATGGTCGGCGTGGAGATCGAATCGTTCCGGGCCCTGCTGACCGACCAGGGGCAGGCCCTCCTCGCCGAGCTGCGTGACTTCGACCCCGGGCAGGAGTTGGCGCTGGCCACCAGGCTGCGCCGCGAGCACCCGGCCGAGCTGGTCTCCGCCGCGCTCGCCCAGGCCCGGCTGCGCCAGCGCGCGGGCGCGAAGTTCGGCGCGGACGCCGCCGCGATGTACTTCACGCCCAACGGGGTCGAGCAGGCCACCCGCCGCCCGGTGGCCGAGTGGCGGGCGCGGCGGTTCGCCGCGCTCGGGGTGAAGCGGCTGGCCGACCTGTGCTGCGGGATCGGCGGGGACGCGATCGCACTGGCCCGGGCCGGGGTCGCCGTGCTGGCCGTCGACCGCGACCCGCTGACCTGCGCCGTGGCCGCGGCGAACGCCGCCGCGCTGGGCCTCTCGGAGCTGATCGAGGTCCGCGAGGCCGACGTCACCGAGGTGGACGTGACGGGCTACGACGCGGTCTTCACCGACCCGGCCCGCCGCACCGGCCGGGGCCGGGTCTTCGACCCGGAGGCGTACTCCCCGCCGCTCTCCTGGGCCCTGGAGGCCGCCCGCCGCACCCCGTACGGCGCGCTCAAGGTGGCCCCCGGCATCCCGCACGAGGCCGTGCCCGAGGAGGCCGAGGCGGAGTGGGTCTCCGACCACGGCGAGGTCAAGGAGGCGGTGATCTGGTTCGGCACCGACGCGCCGGGGCAGTACCGGGCCACCCTGCTGCCCGGCCCGCACAGCCTGGCCGGCGGCACCCGCCCCGACCCGGAGCCCGGCCCGGTCGGCCGGTACCTGTACGAGCCGGACGGCGCCGCGATCCGGGCCCGGCTGCTGCCCGAGATCGCCGAGGCGGTCGGCGGCCGGCTGATCGACCCGATGATCGCCTACCTGACGAGTGACCAGCTGGTGCCCACCCCGCTCGCGCACGCCTACGAGCTCACCGACGTGCTCCCGTACAACGTCAAGAAGCTCAAGGTGCTGCTGCGCGAACGGCAGGTCGGCACGGTCGTCATCAAGAAGCGCGGCATCGGGGTCACCCCCGAGGAGCTGCGCCGTCAGCTCAAGCCGAGCGGGCCGCACACGGTGACCGTCATCCTCAGCAGGCTGGGCAACGGCCACCTCATGATGCTCGGTCAGCCGGTCGGCTAGGGAGCCTGGATGTAGTCGTCCAGGCGGGCCACCGAGAAGCCCTGCTCCTGGATCCGGGCGAGCAGCTCGCCGAACATCTCCGTCATGGTCTCGCCCTTGAGGTCCTTCGGGCCGCGGAAGTGGGCCAGGATGATGTCGCCGGGCTTCAGCTTCTTGTCGGCCGCCTGGTACTGCATGTCGTGGATCTGCATCGACTCGCGCCAGAGCACGATCGCCCGCGGCCCGCACTCCTGCACCGAGGTGTTGAGCTGCGTGGTGTTGGCGCCGTCGCCGTAGGGCGGGCGGAAGAGCAGCGGCGGGGTGCCGTACTGCTGGGTGAGCGCGGTCTGGTCGTCGCAGACCTCGCTCTTGGACTTGGCGGCCGAGACCTTGCTCATCTGCGGGTGGTCGACGGTGTGGTTCTGGATGCGGTTGCCGAGGGCCTGCAGCGGCTTGAAGTAGCCGTAGTCGTTCTTGATGATGTCCTTGGTCAGGAACATCGTGATCGGCACCTTGAGGTCGTTCATCATCTCGACGAACTTCGGGTCCTTCTCGGCCCCGTCGTCGAGCGTCACGAAGACGACCTTGTCCTTGGTCGGCACGTCGCTGAAGACCGGCACCTGGCCGGTCTTGGTCAGCTTGATCGGCTTGTCGGCGGGCGCGGCCGGGGCGGGGGCCAGCGGCTGCAGGCCCCACTTCTTCCAGGCCGCCGCCGAGACGGCGCCGTCGGCGCTGGGCGCGGCCGAGCTCTGCGCCGGGGCGGGGGTGCCGGGGGCCGCGCTGCCGGGCTGGGTGGCCGGGGGCACCGAGGTCTTCGCCGCGGAGCTGCTCCCGCTGCCGCAGGCGGTCGTGGTGGCCAGCAGGGCCAGGGCCCCCACGGCGTACATCTTCGTCCTGCGGTTCACGACACTCCCAGCATCCATCCGGCCGACTCTCAGACAGGCAGACGCTACCGGGTGGGCCGTCGGTTCACGCGAGGCGCCCGCGTGGCGCAGCCGCCAAGCCTGTGCCGGGCAGCCGGGGCGCAGCGCAGTGGGCTCCCCGGCTGGACGCCGGCCTACTCCACGAGCTCGCTGGTGAAGCTCCACCGGTGCACCGGCCGGGCCAACAGGCCCGCCGGCGGCTCCGGCAGGGCCACCGGCTCCCCCGTCCACCAGGTGATCACCAGCACGCGCTCGCCGGGGGCGGTGAACAGCTCGGTCCGGGTCAGCCCGGCCGCCCCGCGCACGGCGGGCACGGCCTCGGCTGCGGCCCACTCGCGCAGCTCGGCAGCCCGGCCCTCGGCGGCCCGGGCCTCCCACATCCACGCGGTGGTGGTCACTTGAGCGCCTCGTGCGCGGCGGCGTGCACATCCACATGGCCGGGTACCGAGACCTCGGTGACCGGCAGCGAGGAGTCCGCCGACAGGTCGAAGTCGGAGGCCGGCCGGTTGCGCCAGACCATCTCGGAGCCGAGCGCCGCGACCATCGCGCCGTTGTCGGTGCACAGGCCCGGCCGGGGCACCCGGAGCACGATGCCCGCCTTGTCGCAGCGCTGCTGGGCCATCTCCCGCAGCCGGGAGTTGGCCGCCACGCCGCCGCCGATCATCAGGTGGTCGACGCCGTTCTCCCGGCAGGCCTTGACCGCCTTGCGGGTCAGCACGTCGGTGACGGCCTCCTGGAAGGACGCGGCCACATCGGCGATCGGCACCTCCTCGCCCGCCCGCCGCTTGGCCTCCACCCAGCGCGCCACGGCGGTCTTCAGACCGGAGAACGAGAAGTCGAACGCCGGGTCCTTCGGGCCGCTCAGGCCGCGCGGGAACTTGATCGCCTTCGGGTCGCCCTCGCGGGCCGTGCGGTCCACCACCGGGCCGCCCGGGAAGCCCAGGCCGAGCACCCGGGCCACCTTGTCGAAGGCCTCGCCGGCCGCGTCGTCGATGGTCGCCCCGAGCGGGCGCACGTCGGTGGTGATGTCCGAGCTGAGCAGCAGCGAGGAGTGCCCGCCGGAGACCAGCAGCGCCATGGTCGGCTCGGGCAGCCGCCCGTGCTCCAGCTGGTCCACGCAGATGTGCGAGGCCAGGTGGTTCACCCCGTACAGCGGCTTGTCCAGCGCCCAGGCGTACGCCTTGGCCGCGCTCACCCCGACCAGCAGCGCCCCGGCCAGGCCGGGCCCGGCGGTGACGGCGATGCCGTCCAGGTCGCTCGCCTTGATCCCGGCGGTGTCCAGCGCGCGCTGGATGGTCGGGACCATCTCCTCCAGGTGCGCCCGGCTGGCGATCTCGGGCACCACGCCGCCGTACCGGGCGTGGTCGTTGACGCTGGAGGCCACCGCGTCGGCAAGCAGGGTGGTACCGCGGACGATGCCGACGCCGGTCTCGTCGCAGGAGGTCTCGATGCCGAGGACGAGCGGTTCGTCAGCCATGGCGGGGGTCCTTCAGATCGGGTGCGGGCAGTTCCAGGCGCATGACGAGCGCGTCCACGTCGGCGGGCTGGTAGTAGCCGGGTCGGATGCCGATGGTCTCGAAGCCGAAGCGCTCGTAGAGCCGCTGCGCGCGCGGGTTGTCGGCCCGCACCTCCAGCAGCACCTCTTCGCAGCCCCGGTGGGTCGCCTCGGTGATCAGATCGGTGAGCAGCGCGGCGCCGAGCCCCGCGCCCTGGTGGCCCTCGGCCACCGCGATGGTCTGCACGTCGCCCTCGAACCGCCCGGCCATCAGCCCGGCGTAGCCGGCCAGCTCACCGGCGGGCGTCTCGGCCACCGTGTAGTGCCGGCTCCCGCCCGGGTGCGCCTCGGCCAGCTCGGACCAGAACATCCCGGCCGACCAGGCGTCGTCCGGGAAGAGCTCCAGCTCCAGCTCCAGCACCGGCCCGAGGTCCCACCACCGCATCGGCCGAAGGCTGAACCCACTCACGCGGGCAGCACCGCCTTGTAGCCGGCCGGCACCTGGGCGTCCGGCCGGCGCAGGTAGAGCGGCCGGTTCGGCAGCAGCTCGCGCCCGGCGGCCAGCTCGGTGACGACGAAGTCGGCCAGCGCCCCGGCCGAGACGTGCTCGGGCCCGGTGGCACCGGGGAAGCTGTCCGGGTAGAGCAGCGCACCGGCACCCACCGCCTGCACCTCGGGGGAGAGCTCGGCCGGCCGGTGCACGTCCGGGCCCGCCGTGCGGCGGCCCTCGGCGTCGTACGAGGCCCAGTAGACCTCCTTGCGCCGCGCGTCGGTGGCCACCGTGAACGGCCCGGTCAGGCCCTCGGCGCGCGCCTGGTGCGCGATGGCGTCCAGCGTGCAGACGCCGTGCACCGGCAGCCCGAGCGCGTGGCCCAGTGCGGCGGCGGTGACCAGGCCGACCCGCAGGCCGGTGTACGGGCCGGGGCCGACGCCGACGGCGATGTCGGTCAGGTCGCGCTTGTCCACGCCGGCGCGGCGGAGCACCTCGTCGACGGTGGGCAGCAGGAGCTCCCCGTGCCGTCTGGCGTCCACCTCGTAGAGCTCGGCGAGGACGGCCGTACCGTCGTGGACGGCGGCCGTGACGGCGGGGGTAGCGGTGTCGAACGCGAGCAGCAGCACGGGGACAAGGTTAGTGCTTCGGCGGCCATCGGCTTTTCGTCCGAGTTCCGAACACGCCTCCGGCGCGGTCCGTGGTGCGACGGTGGACCTGGCACGATGGGCGACGAAGACCGGATCGAGCGGCGGGAGCCCACGTGAGCACGCGTCCCGGAGTGGTGGTCGGCGGCCTGACCGCCTTGGCCCTGGCAGTGGTGACCCTGCTGGCCGTCCAGGCCAACGGCACCGAACGCACGGCCACCGCCAAGCCTGCGGCCACCCCGAGCTCCGCCGCGCCCTCCCCCACCGCCTCGCCCACCGCCACCCTGGCGGCCCTCCCGCCCGCCTCCGGCTCGGGCCGACGGGTCGTGTACTCCACCGCCGCCCACCAGGTCTGGCTGGTCGACCCGAAGAAGACCCCTCAGATCCAGGCCACCTTCAGGGTCACCCCCGGCACCGTCGACCCCACCCCCGGCACCTTCACCGTCTACAGCCGCTCCGCCACCGGCACCGGCACCGACGACCGCCCGATCGAGCACGTGGTCCGCTTCGCCCAGCAGGCCGGCACCGTCTTCGGCTTCAGCGCCGCAACGAGCGACACCGCCCCGACGACTCCGCCGGACCCCACCAAGAAGACCGGCGGCATCCGCCCCACCCGCGCCGACGGCCAACTCCTCTGGGACTTCGCCACGAACGGCACCAAGGTCACCGTTGTCGGATAGGTGAGGCCAGGGGCGCGGGGAACGGCGCGGCCAACCACGCACCCGCCGCACTCTTACGTCAGTGCGCCACTTGCACTATCCGTTGACAGTGCAACTGTCTGCCCGCGCGACCCGCGACTCGGCTTCTTCCGCCTTCGCGCAGTTCCCCGCGCCCCTGGTAGTGGGTGGTGTCGACACAGCGATAGCTGCCGCACAGGCGTCCAACACAGCCCGCACTCCCGGCCCACTGCTCGTCATGGCGCCTCCCTAGTTAGGCATACCTAACTTCCGAGACCATCCCACCACGCCGCAGCAGGCCCCCGCAACACCCCAGTCAGCCTCAAGCCTCACTCAATCCGGTGAGATCCACCCCGTCCCAGCGGGCCCCCAGCCCGGAGACGGTCACCTGACGCGGGTCCAGATCGTCCTCGCCCTCACCCGCCGCGCCGCCCAGCGCCCGCTCGATCCGGATCTCCAGCCGGTCCTCGCTCAGCTGCTCGACCTTGCCCTCGCCCCACTCCACGACCACCACCGACTCCGGCAGCGAGACGTCGAGGTCGAGGTCCTCCATCTCGTCCAGACCGCCGCCCAGCCGGTAGGCGTCCACGTGCACCAGCGCCGGCCCCCCGCTCAGCGGCGGATGCACCCGCGCGATCACGAAGGTCGGCGAGGTCACCGCACCCCGCACGTCGAGCCCCACGCCCAGCCCCCGGGTGAGCGTGGTCTTGCCCGCGCCCAGCTCGCCGGAGAGCAGCACCAGGTCACCGGGCCGCAGCAAACCGGCCAGTGCCCGGCCGAACCGGTTCATCCGTTCGGGCGTCTCTACGGTGACGGTCATCTGCGTACCCATGGGGAACAGCGTACGGGGCCGCCAGGAGCCCGCGGCCCGTCTGACCGGCCGTCGGGGACCGGTATTCTGCGACGGATTCGTACGACAGATCGACAATGCGACAACTGACGGGGCACTGCGTGGATCGGACCTGGACACCCGGCAACCGGAAGCGGTTCACCCGACGCGCGGTGATCGGCACCTGGGTCGCCGCCGTCGCCGCGACCGGGGTGGCCGCCGTCCGTTCCCTGCTGCCGGAGGACTC
This sequence comes from Kitasatospora sp. MMS16-BH015, assembly GCF_002943525.1. Taxonomy (NCBI): domain Bacteria; kingdom Bacillati; phylum Actinomycetota; class Actinomycetes; order Kitasatosporales; family Streptomycetaceae; genus Kitasatospora; species Kitasatospora sp. MMS16-BH015. The sequence goes on from NZ_CP025394.1 coordinate 3,456,409, forward strand.
GGCCGAGCACCCGGTGGCCGCCACGCCCAGCCCGAGCGCCAGCACCGCGCCGCCGCCGGTGCCCGCCGAGGACTGGACCGGCTCGTACCTCCAGATCATCGCCCACCCGGACGACGACCTGTACTTCATGAACCCGCCGATCCAGCGCTCGATCGCCAAGGGCGCGCCGGTGGTCACCGTGGTGCTGACGGCCGCCGAGGCCGACGGCCGCAACGTGGAGAACGACTCGCCCAACACCACCGTGGAGAGCGACCGACCCGGCTACACCGAGGCCCGGCACAACGGCCTGCGGGCCGCGTACGCGCTGATGGCCACCGGCGACGCGCACGCCGCCTGGCGGCGCGAGGTGGTCAAGCTCGCCGACGGCGCGCTGGTCGAGCTCAACACGCTGGCCCAGCAGCCGGCCGTCCAGCTCTACTTCTTCAACCTGGCGCAGAACCTGCGCGGCATCGACCAGACCCAGGACGGCACCTTCGTCCGCCTGCGGGTGCTCTGGTCCGGCGAGGTCACCGCCGAATCCACCCTCCCGGGCACCGGTTCGCCGATCGGCCAGACCCAGGAGTTCACCCGGGACCGGCTGATCGGCTGCCTGGTCGAGCTGCTCAAGAAGCACCGCCCGACCACCGTCCGCACCATGGACCCGGACCCGGAGCACGACCCGAGCCAGCCGCCGATCACCGCCGGCGACCACATCGACCACACCGCCGCCGCGCAGTTCGCCATCGCCGCCCTGCAGACCTACGCCGACGGCGGCGCCACCGCGCCGGTCGTCGAGTACTACCGGGGCTACACCAGCAAGTTCTGGCCGCCGAACATCGGCGCCAAGACGGTCGAGGAGAAGCGCGAGTACCTGCTGCCGTACGCGGGCCTGAACATCGGCTCCTGCCCGGCGCACAACTGCGGCGACTACCAGCTCGGCTCCGACCCGGCCAAGACCACCCACATCGTGGCCACCGCCTACCGGCACACCCCGACCACCGACTGGCTGGTCAACGCCGGGGACGGCCGCCTGCACGCCTTCGCCGTGCTCGGCGGCAGGGTCGCCCACTGGTCGGAGCAGACCCCCGGCGGCCCCGGCTGGCGCCCGGTGGAGACCCTCAAGACCACCGGCTGGATGCTCCCGCACCTCGACGTGCTGGTCGACCCGAAGGGCCTGATCCACCTGCTGGGCCTGCGCCGCACCGCCGGCGAGCGCGGCACCGTCGGCCTGGAGGTCGTGCACACCGCCCAGCAGAAGGTGGACGGCCCGTTCGCCGCCTGGGAGTCCCTGGGCGGCCCGGACGCCGGCAACGCCGACCACCGCGTCCGCCGCGAGCTCGGCGGCCCGGTCGGCACCCTCGACGCCGCCGGCACCCTGCACGTCTTCGCCCGCACCTACGACCACGGCCTGGGCCACGCCACTCAGGGCTCCGACGGCAGCTGGGGCAACTGGGAGACGATCGCCAAGGGCCCCTTCCAGGACGCCCCCACCGCGCTCACCACCAAGGCCGGCGTGCTGCACGTCTTCCTCCCCGACGCGAACGGCCTGCAGCGGCTCCAACAGGACGCTCCCGGCGGCCGCTTCCGCCAGGTGAAGGTGAGCGGCGCCCCCGCCCCGGCCGGGGCCGTCACCCCGATCGAGACCGCCGACGGCCGGGTCGCCGTCTACTACCGCGAGGGCGGCACCGGCAACGTCATCGGCGTCTCGCTGCCCGCCCGCACCGGCGACTCCCAGCCCCGCGCGATCCACTTCGGCGGCCACGAGGGCACCGGCGAACTCGCCGTGCTGCCCGCGAAGACCGGCAGCGACGCGCCCCTCGTGCTCCACCGCAACGGCTACGGCACCCTCACCGCCGCCACCACCGGCGACTCCCCGGCCTGGGCGGACACCGCCGGCCCCACCGTCTTCGCCCCCGCCCTGGCCCGCGACCACGCCGGCCGCACTGTGGCCGCCGTGATCGGCACCGACGGCCACCTGCACATCGCCCGCCAGACGGCCGATTCGACGGACGCCAAGCTGACGGGTTGGCTCACCTTGCAGTAATGGGCATCCCGGGGGCGCGGGGTGCTGCGCGACCAGCCCACTACCTCCGTGGACGGTTGCGCGCGCCGTTCCCCGCGCCCCTGCTGTGGTTGCTCAGAGTGCATCGGGCAGCGGCGCCGCCCCGCCGTACTCCACCGCCCGCCGCAGCAGCGCCACCAGGTGCTCGTCCACCACCTCCGGCCGCTCCAGCATCACCAGGTGTCCCGCGTCCGGGACGAGCACCAGCTCCGCCCCGGGCAGGGCCCGGGCGATGGCCTCGCTGTGCTCGGGCGGGGTGAGCAGGTCCTTGGTGCCGGCCAGCACCAGGGTCGGCACGCCGGTGAGCGCGGCCAGGGCGGCCGTCTTCTCGTGGGCGCCGAAGGCCGGGTAGAACTCGGCCACCACGTCGATCGGGGTCGCGTCGAGCAGCTCCTCGGCGAAGTGCGCCACCCCCGGGTCCACGTCCTTCGACCCGAAGGAGAAGCGGCGGTAGAACAGCCCCAGCACGTCCGAGCCCAGCCGCTTGCCCACCTCGACCAGCTCCACCTGGCGGCCGAGCATCCGCACCACCCCCGGCGCCACCCGCCGCAGCAGCTTGGCCCCGGCGGCGGGCAGCCCGAGCGTCACGGTGTTCCAGTCGCCGGCCAGGGTGCCGATCAGCGCCACCCCGGCCACCCGCCCGCCGGAGGCGATCGGGCGGAACAGCTCGGGGTGCTGGTCGGCCAGCGCCATCACCGTCATCCCGCCCATCGAGTGCCCGACCAGCACCAGCGGCCCCTCGGGGGCCACCGCGTCGATGACGGCCTTGAGGTCACCGCCCAGCTGGTCGATGCTCGCGGGCTCCCCGGCCAGGTAGGAGCGGGAGCGCTCGGAGCGGCCGTGGCTGCGCTGATCCCAGAAGACCAGCCGCATGCCCTCCCGCAGGGCGGCCCGCTGGAAGTGCCAGCTGTCCTGGCTCAGGCAGTAGCCGTGGCAGAACACCACGGTCAGCGGCGGGGCACAGCTCTCCTCGCCGCTCCCGAAGCCGAGCCGGTTGCCCGCCCTGGCCAGCGCCCCCGAGCCGGCCAGCAGGCCGGGCAGCCCGGCCCGGTCCACCGGTGCCTCGCCGCGCCGCCGGCCGAACCAGCCCCGCCGGCCGCCGCCCTCCTCGGCCGGCTCCGCGCCCGGACCGGGCCAGCCGGTGCCGTCCAGCTCGACCAGCAGCTCGGTGCCGTCCGGCGCCGCGACCTTCCGCGGCCGGCCGCGCAGCGAGCCGTACGAGGCCGCCGCGTCCAGCTCCTCCTGGGCCCGCCGCCGGGTGGTCCGCCCCACCGTCAGCCGCTCGATCGCCACGCCCGCCGCCGCCCCGGCGGCGACCACGCCGACCGAGATCCCGATCAGCCCGGCCCGGCTCACCCCCGCGGCGCCCGTCACCCCGGCCACGCCGGGGTTCTCGCTCACGCCCGGTCCCGCGCGGGACGGTGCCGTACCGGGAGCCGGGCGGCGCTCACAGCTCGCTGCCGCCGAAGTACCGCCGGGGCACCCGGGCCCCGATCCGGGTCACGATCTCGTACGAGAGCGTCCCGCAGGCCACCCCCCAGTCCTCGGCCGTCGGCTCGCCCTGCTCGCCGTTGCCGAAGAGCAGCACCTCCTCGCCGACCCCGGGGGTGTCGCCGTCCAGGTCCACCACGAACTGGTCCATCGCGACCCGCCCGGCCACCAGCCGCCGGCGCCCGGCCACCAGCACCGGGCCGGTCCCGCTCGCGTGCCGGGGGATGCCGTCCGCGTAGCCGATCGGCACCAGGCCGAGAGTGGTCTCGCGCGGGGTCGTGTAGTGGTGGCCGTAGCTCACCCCGTGCCCGCCGGGCACGTGCTTCACCAGCGCCAGGCGCGCCGTGAGCGACATCACCGGGCGCAGCCCGTACTCGGCCGGGGCACCCAGCTGCGGCACCGGCGAGAGCCCGTACATGGCCAGGCCGGTGCGGACCAGGTCGTAGTGCGACTGCGGCAGCGTCAGGGTGGCCGGCGAGTTCGCCAGGTGCCGCACCTCGGGCCGCACGCCCGCCCGCTCGGCCAGCGCCACCGCCTCGGCGAAGCCGTCCAGCTGGGCCTGGATCGAGGGGTGGCCCGGCTCGTCGGCCGCCGCGAAGTGCGACCAGAGGCCGACCACCTCGATCAGGCCCTCGGCCTGCGCCCGCAGCGCCTCGGCCACCAGGGCCGGCCACTCGCGCGGCTGGCAGCCGTTGCGCCCCAGCCCGGTGTCCGCCTTCAGGTGCACCCGCCCGGGCACGCCGGTCTCCCGGACGGCCGCCAGCAGCTCGTCCAGGGCCCACTGCGCGCTCACCGAGATGTCGATCCCGGCCCGCAGTGCCCGGGCCCACGGCCCGCCCGGCGTCCACAGCCAGCACAGCACCCGGGCCCGCTCCGGCCCGATGCCCGCCGCCCGCAGCGCCAGCGCCTCCTCCGGCGTGGCCGCCCCGAGCCACCGCACCCCGGCGGCCACCGCCTCCTGGGCGCACCGCACCGCGCCGTGGCCGTAGGCATCCGCCTTCACCACGGCCATCACCGCAGCGCCGTCGGTACGGGCGCGCAGCGCCGCCAGGTTGTCCCGCAGGGCGCCCAGATCAATGGCCGCCTCCGCACGGACCCCCTCAGTGAGCGTGGCCGTCCCGGTCGTGTTCGCAGTCGTCATCGCGCACCAGTCTCCCACGTACCGGGGCGTGCACCGATGGGGCGCGGCCCGGACCATTCCAACGCAGAGCAACCACCTCAGGGGCGCGGGGAACGGCGCGCGCAACCGCCCACCTCCGTAGAGCCCTTCCCGCGCAGTTCCCCGCGCCCCCGGTGGTCAACCACATCCGACCAGCTGGCCGACAAGGCCCCCGCCACCTCCCCCGCCGTGATCGGCACGCCCCGCTCCGCCGCCAGCCGCCCGGCCAGCCCGTGCAGGTACGCCCCCGCCGAGGCCGCGTCGAACGGCGCGAGCCCCGCCGCGAGCAGCGACCCGACCAGCCCCGCGAGCACGTCGCCGCTGCCCGCCGTGGCCAGCCAGGAGGTGGCCGTCGTGTTGACCCGCACCCGCCCCCCGGGCTCCGCCACCACCGTCGTCGACCCCTTGAGCAGCACCACCGCCCCGTACGCCGCCGCCAGCCGCCGCGCGGTGGCGACCCGCTCCCCCGCCACCCGCTCGGCGCTCACCGGCTCCCCGGTGCTCCCGGCCAGCAGCCGGGCCGCCTCCCCGGCATGCGGGGTGAGCACGGCCGCCCCCCTCCGCCCGCCCCGCGCCAACTCCGTCAGCGCGTCCGCATCGACCAGCACCGGCACTCCACTCGCCAACGCCTCGTCCAGCACCGCCCCGGCCCCCTCCCCCGAACCGGGCCCGACCACCCACGACTGCACCCGCCCGGCCCCGGCGGGGCCGCCGGCCTGCACCAGCACCTCCGGATGCCGCCGCACCACCTCCTCGGCGGCCGAGCCGACGTACCGCACGGCCCCGGCCCCACCCCGCTGCGCCCCGGCCACGGCCAGCACGGCCGCCCCGGGGTACCGGGCCGAACCGGCCGCGATCCCGACCACGCCGCGCCGGTACTTGTCGCTCTCCGCCCCGGGCCGCGGCAGCAGCGCCGCCACGTCCGTGCGCCCGAGCACCTCCACCGGCGCCGGGCCGAGCTCGAGACCGATCTCCACCAGGTGCACCACCCCGGCGTACGAGGCCCCTGGGTCCACGAACAGCCCCGGCTTGTACGCCCCGAAACAGACCGTCACATCGGCCCGCAGCACGGCCCCCGCCACCTCGCCGGTGTCGGCGTCCACCCCGCTCGGCAGGTCCACCGCCACCACCCGGCCCCGCCGCTCCATCGAGGCGAACCCAGCCGCCTCGGGCCGCAGCCCGCCCCGCCCCCCGATCCCGACGATCCCGTCCAGCACCAGGTCGGCCCGCCCGAACTCCCCCTGATCGGCCGTCACCCGCCCCCCGGCCGCCAACAACTCGGCCAGCCCGCCCGCATGCGCCCGCCCGGGCGCGAGCAACAGCGCCCGTACCGACGCCCCGCGCCGGGCCAGCCGAGCCCCCGCGTACAGCGCGTCTCCGCCGTTGTCCCCGCTCCCCGCGAGCACCAGCACCCGGCTGCCGTACACCTTCGGCAGCAGCTTCACGCAGACGGCCGCCAGCCCGGCGGCGGCCCGCTGCATCAGCGTGCCCTCGGGCAGCCGCGCCATCAGTGCGGCCTCGGCCGCCCGGATCTCCTCGACGGTGTAAGCCAGCCTCACGACACGCTCCTCAGCCCTCGGCGATCACCACCGCCGACGCTACGCCTGCATCATGGCTCAGCGACACGTGCCACGACTTCACCCCGAGCACGGCCGCCCGCTCGGCCACCGTCCCGGTCACCTTCAGCACCGGCTGCCCGCTCGCCTCCTGGCACACCTCGGCATCCGTCCACCGCAGCCCCGGCGGCGCCCCGAGCGCCTTCGCCAACGCCTCCTTCGCCGCGAACCGCGCGGCCAGCGAGGCGATCCCCCTGCGCTGCCCCGAAGGCAACGTCATCTCCGCCTCGTTGAACAGCCGCTCCGCCATCCCGGGCGTCCGCTCCAGCGAAGCCCCGAACCGCTCGATCTCCGCGACGTCGATCCCGACCCCGATGATCACCCTGACCTCCATCCGTCGCCCCGGACCTTACGGCACACTTTCGAGTGAGAACCGCTTCGATCCCCTCCGAGTGACGGCTCAGCCACCTACGGTGCCCCCATGCCGCCCAGCGAGCCCCTCACCACCAGCGCCGAGTACCTCCTCGAAGCCTTCCTCGGGCTGTCCACCCCGCCGGGCTTCAGGGCCCAACTCATCGAGGAGGAAATCGTCATCACCCCTCCCCCGGACGGGTCGCACGAGAGCGCGTTCGCGCTCCTCAGCCGGGAATTCATGAAGAAGCCCGCCGCCGACTTCGATCTCTCGGCTTCCAAGGGCCTGATCGTCCCCACCGGCCGCTTCATCCCGGACGGCACCATCAGTCCGGTCGGCCACTTCGCGGACGCAGCGCCATGGGCCGAGTCTGCCGGAGTCCACCTGGTCTTCGAGGTGACGTCCGCCAACCCCACCAGGGACCGCGAGCAGAAACGCCGTGGCTACGCAGCTGCCGAGATCCCGCTCTACCTTCTGGTCGACCGCAGCGAAGCCAAGGTCACCTTGTACTGGGCGCCTGAGGGTGACGACTACCAGGCTCATACCCGGGTGACCTTCGGCAAGCCGCTCGACCTGCCGGCCCCGTTCTCGTTCACCCTCGACACCGGCCCCCTGGCGTAACGAACACGCCAGGGGGCCGGATCGGAGCGGAGCAGCGACTACTCCACCGTCACCGACTTGGCGAGGTTGCGGGGCTGGTCGACCTCGTGGCCCTTGGCGGTGGCCAGCTCGCAGGCGAAGACCTGGAGCGGGACGGTCGAGACCAGGGGCTGGAGCAGGGTGGGGGTGACCGGGATGCGGATCAGGTGGTCCGCGTAGGGGACGACGGTCTCGTCGCCCTCCTCGGCGATCACGATGGTGCGGGCGCCGCGAGCGCGGATCTCCTGGATGTTAGAGACGATCTTGTCGTGCAGGATCGACCGGCCGCGCGGGGACGGGACGACCACGACGACCGGCAGGCCCTCCTCGATCAGGGCGATCGGGCCGTGCTTGAGCTCGCCGGCGGCGAAGCCCTCGGCGTGCATGTACGCGAGCTCCTTGAGCTTGAGCGCACCCTCCAGCGCGACCGGGAAGCCCACGTGGCGGCCGAGGAAGAGCACCGACTTGGCGTCGGCCAGCGACTGCGCCAGCTCCCGCACCGGCTCCATGGTCTCGAGCACCTGCTCGATCGCCTTCGGCGCGTCCCCGAGCTCACGGATGATCTCGAAGATCTCGTCGCCCCACTTGGTGCCACGGACCTGGCCCAGGTACAGCGCGACCAGGTAGCAGGCCACCAGCTGGGTCAGGAACGCCTTGGTCGAGGCGACCGCGACCTCCGGGCCGGCGTGGGTGTAGAGCACGGCGTCCGACTCGCGCGGGATGGTCGAGCCGTTGGTGTTGCAGATCGCCAGCACCTTGGCGCCCTGCTCGCGCGCGTGCCGCAGCGCCATCAGGGTGTCCATCGTCTCGCCGGACTGCGAGATCGCGATGACCAGGGTGCGCGCGTTCATGATCGGGTCGCGGTAGCGGAACTCCGAGGCGACCTCGACCTCGCACGGGATGCGGTTCCAGTGCTCGATCGCGTACTTGGCGATCATGCCCGCGTGGTACGCGGTGCCGCAGGCGATGATGACGACCTTGTCGATCTCGCGAAGCACGGAGTCGTCGATCCGCAGCTCGTCCAGGGTCAGCCGGCCGTCGGTGCCGATCCGGCCGAGCAGGGTGTCGGCCACGGCCTTCGGCTGCTCGGCGATCTCCTTGAGCATGAAGTAGTCGTAGCCGCCCTTCTCGGCGGCCGAGGCGTCCCAGTCCACGTGGTACTCGCGCACCTCGGCGGGGCTGCCGTCGAAGTTGGTGACGGTCACGCCCTCGCGGCGCAGCTCGACGACCTGGTCCTGACCCAGCTCGACGGCCTCGCGGGTGTACGCGATGAAGGCGGCCACGTCGGAGGCGAGGAAGTTCTCGCCCTCGCCGCGCCCGACCACCAGCGGCGAGTTGCGGCGGGCGCCGACCACCACGTCGGGGGCGTCGGCGTGCACCGCGACCAGGGTGAACGCACCGTCCAGCTGGCGGCAGACCACCCGCATCGCCTCGGCCAGGTCACCGTCGTACGCCTCGCCCAGCAGGTGGGCGACGACCTCGGTGTCGGTCTCCGAGCGGAGGGTGTGACCGCGCTCGGCGATCTCGGCGCGCAGCTGGGCGAAGTTCTCGATGATGCCGTTGTGCACCACGGCCACCCGACGGTCGTCGTCCAGGTGGGGGTGGGCGTTGGCGTCGGTCGGGCCGCCGTGGGTGGCCCACCGGGTGTGGCCGATGCCGGTGGTGCCCGCTGGGAGAGGGGTCTCGGCCAGCGACTTCTGCAGGTTGGCGAGCTTGCCCGCCTTCTTGTCGGTCGCGAGGCTCCACTGCCCGTCGGCGCCTCGGGTCTGCACCGCCACGCCGGCCGAGTCGTACCCTCGGTACTCGAGCCGTGACAGACCGGTGATCACTACGTCAAGGGCTGAGGATGAGCCCACATATCCAACGATTCCGCACATCTGAGCAGCATAAGCGGACCTGGACTTCACCCTCACCACGCCGGTGGCCACGCCTAGTGACCGACACCACAGCACCCTGCACCCACCGGACGGCCCACAATGGACCACGTGCTGACCGAACTCTGTACGCGGGGCGTCCAGACGCCCACCCCCTCCCCGTACGTGGATCTGAGCCGAGCCGAGTGGAGCGCCCTGCGCGAGCGCACCCCGCTCCCGCTCTCCGCCGAGGAGGTCGAAAAGCTCCGCGGACTGGGTACCGCCCTCGACCTGGACGAGGTACGGGACGTCTACCTGCCGCTCTCGCGCCTGCTGAACCTGTACATCCACGCCACCCACGAGCTGCGCGGCGCCGTCGGGACCTTCCTGGACACCCAGGACACCGAGCAGACCCGCACCCCGTTCGTGATCGGGGTGGCCGGCTCCGTCGCGGTGGGCAAGTCCACCACCGCCCGCCTGCTGCAGGCCCTGCTGGCCCGCTGGCCCGAGCACCCCCGGGTCGAGCTGGTCACCACCGACGGCTTCCTGCTCCCCAACGCCGAGCTGCGCCGCCGCGGCCTGATGGCCCGCAAGGGCTTCCCCGAGTCCTACGACCGCCGGGCCCTGCTGCGCTTCGTCGCGGACGTGAAGGCCGGCAAGGAGAGCGTCTCCGCGCCGGTCTACTCGCACCTGGTCTACGACATCGTCCCGGACGAGCGCCTGGTCGTTCAGCGCCCGGACATCCTGATCGTCGAGGGTCTGAACGTCCTTCAGCCCGCCCTCCCGGGCACCGACGGCCGCACCCGCCTCGCGGTGTCGGACTACTTCGACTTCTCCATCTACGTGGACGCCCGGACCGACGACATCGAGCGCTGGTACCTGGACCGCTTCCGCAAGCTGCGCGACACCGCCTTCCTCGACCCGAGCTCCTACTTCCGCCGCTTCACCGAAGTCCCGGAGGAGGAGGCCCTGGAGTACGGCCGTCAGGTCTGGCGCACCATCAACAAGCCCAACCTGCTGGAGAACGTGCTCCCCAACCGGGGCCGGGCCAACCTGATCCTGCAGAAGGGCGCCGACCACAAGGTCCGCCGGGCCCTGCTCCGGAAGCTGTGAGAAAAGGCCCGTCAGTCCCAGGACTGACGGGCCTTCCTGACGGGTGCTTACGACCCCAGGTACGTCCGGACGGCCTCGGCGAGGCGCTCGGCCACGGCCTTCGCCTGCACCTGGTCGGCGGCCTCGACCATGACCCGCACCAGCGGCTCGGTGCCCGAGGGGCGCAGCAGCACGCGGCCGGTGGAGCCCAGCTCCTCCTCGGCCTCCTTGACGGCGGCGGCCAGCTCGGCGGAGGTCTCCACCCGGCTCTTGTCCACGCCCTTGACGTTGATCAGCAGCTGCGGCAGGCGGGTCATCACCGAGGCGAGGTCGGCCAGGGTCTGCTTGGTGGCGGCCAGGCGCGCACCGAGCATCAGGCCGGTCAGGGTGCCGTCGCCGGTGGTCGCGTGGTCGAGCAGGATCACGTGGCCGGACTGCTCGCCGCCCAGCGCGAAGCCGTGCTGCTTCATCTCCTCCAGCACGTAGCGGTCGCCGACCGCGGTCTGCACCAGCTCGATGCCCTCGCGCTCCATCGCCAGCTTGAAGCCCAGGTTGGACATCACGGTGGCCACGGCGGTGTTGCGCCGCAGGGTGCCGGCCTCCTTCATCGCGACGGCCAGGATGGCGAGGATCTGGTCCCCGTCCACCTCGGTGCCCTCGGCGTCGGCGGCCAGGCAGCGGTCGGCGTCGCCGTCCAGGGCGATGCCGAGGTCGGCCTTGTGCTCCAGCATCGCGGTGCGCAGCTTGTCCAGGTGGGTGGAGCCGACGCCGTCGTTGATGTTGAGGCCGGTCGGCTCGGCACCGAGGGTGTAGACCACCTCGGCGCCGGCCCGGGCGAAGGCCTCGGGGGCGACCCGGGCGGCCGCGCCGTGGGCGCCGTCGATGACCACCTTGATGCCGTCCAGGCGGTTCGGCAGCACGGCGACCAGGTGGGCGACGTACTTGTCGAAGCCCTCGGTGTACTGGCGGACGCGGCCCACGTCGCCGCCGGTCGGGCGCTTCCAGTCCTCGTCGCCGACGCCGTAGCGGTCGTAGTGCGCCTCGATGGCGTCCTCGATCGCGTCGTCCAGCTTGTGGCCGCCGCGGGCCAGGAACTTGATGCCGTTGTCCGGCATGGCGTTGTGGCTCGCGGAGAGCATCACGCCGAAGTCGGCGCCGAGCGCGCCGGTGAGGTACGCCACGGCCGGGGTCGGCAGCACGCCGACCCGCAGCACGTCCACGCCCGCGCTGGCCAGGCCGGCGATCACCGCGGCCTCCAGGAACTCCCCGGACGCGCGCGGATCGCGGCCGACCACCGCGACCGGGCGGTGGCCGTCGAAGGCCCCCGCATCGCCGAGCACGTGCGCGGCGGCCACCGAGAGGCCGAGCGCCAGCTCTGCGGTCAGGCCCTCGTTGGCCACACCGCGCACACCATCCGTACCGAAGAGTCGTCCCACTGCCTGGCCTTCCGTCATGCCCACTACCCGGATCATCTCTGCCTCCCCGGCCTCCGCACAGGCGCGCGGGGAGAGAAAGCACGACGCCCCGGAGCACACGGGGTGCTCCGGGGCGTACACCTGCACCCAAGGGTGCGGGCCATCGGCGATGGCACGCCCCCCGGCGGAGGTGATTAGCGCTTGCTGTACTGCGGGGCCTTGCGGGCCTTCTTGAGACCGGCCTTCTTGCGCTCGACGGCACGCGCGTCACGCATGAGGAAGCCGGCCTTCTTGAGCGCGGCGCGGTTGTTGTCCACGTCCGCCTCGTTCAGCGCACGGGCGACGCCGAGGCGCAGCGCGTAGGCCTGACCGGAGACGCCGCCACCCGAGATGCGGGCGACAACGTCGTAACGGCCGTCGAGCTCGAGGAGCTTGAAGGGCTCGTTGACGGTCTGCTGGTGCACCTTGTTGGGGAAGTAGTTCTCCAGGGTGCGACCGTTGATCTTCCACTTGCCGGTGCCCGGGACGATGCGCACGCGGGCGATCGCCTCCTTGCGACGGCCGAGGCCGGCGCCGGGGACGGCCTCGCCGAAGCGGCCGGCCAGGGACTCGGAGGTGTAGGTCTCCTCCGAGGTGTACTCGCCCTCGACGGAACCGTCGAAGTCGTCCTCGATCTCGAGGGGGGTCTCAATGGCAGTCTCGGCCACGGTGTTCCTCAGCTTTTCAGTGATGGGGGGGCTTGTGGCCGGAATTACTGCGCGACCTGGGTGATCTCGAACGGCACCGGCTGCTGGGCAGCGTGCGGGTGCACGTCGCCCGAGTAGACCTTGAGCTTCGAGAGCATCTGACGACCCAGGGAGTTCTTGGGAACCATGCCCTTGATGGCCTTCTCGACGGCCTTCTCCGGGTTGTTCGCGAGGAGGTCGTCGTAGCGGACCGAGCGGAGACCGCCCGGGAAGCCGCTGTGGCGGTAGGCCAGCTTCTGGGACTTCTTGTTCCCGGAGAGGTGCACCTTGTCGGCGTTGATGATGATGACGAAGTCACCAGTGTCAACGTGCGGCGCGTAGATCGCCTTGTGCTTGCCCCGGAGGAGGTTGGCGGCCTGGGAGGCCAGGCGGCCGAGCACGACGTCGGTCGCGTCGATGACGTGCCACTGACGCTGGACGTCGCCGGGCTTGGGGCTGTACGTACGCACGGTCGTAGCCTCTGCTTTTCAGTGAGTGTGTCCTGACAGGAGCACCTGGGCGGGAGATCAGCCTGGTCCCACTTGGACGCAATTCAAGGGGGAGCCGCTGGTCATCGGCCTTGGTGTCTCCGGCGTACCGACCTCTCACGTGAGATGGAGCGAGCCAATACGCACAACAAGCGCCCAGCCTACCGGGCGGACTCGTACGGGTCAAAAACGGTCAGCGGTCACGCTTGACGCGCTGCTCGTCCCAGACCGGCTCGGGCGCCTCGTACACGTTCCCATCTGCACCGAACACCAGGAAGCGGTCGAAGGTCTTGGCGAACCAGCGGTCGTGCGTGACGCAGAGCACGGTGCCCTCGAACGCCTCCAGACCCTCCTGCAGCGCCTCGGCGCTCTCCAGGTCGAGGTTGTCGGTGGGCTCGTCGAGCAGCAGGGCCGTCACCCCGTCGAGCTCCAGCTTGAGGATCATCAGGCGGGCCTGCTGGCCGCCGGAGAGCGACTCGAACTTCTGCTCCTCCTGCCGGTCCAGCTCGTACCGGCGCAGCGCGCCCATCGCGGCGCCGCGGCTGAGCGCGTGCTCCTCCTCGATGATCGAGCGCACGGTGCGGCCGAACAGCTCGGGGTGGGCGTGGGTCTGCCGGAAGTGGCCGGGCACCACCCGGGCGCCCAGGCGGAAGCCGCCGGAGTGCTTGACCGAGTCGTCGCCGGCCAGCAGCCGCAGGAAGTGCGACTTGCCGGAGCCGTTGGAGCCGAGCACCGCGACCCGCTGGCCATAGAAGACCTCCAGGTCGAAGGGCTTCATCAGGCCGGTGAGCTCCAGCTGCTCGATGGTGAGCGCGCGCACGCCGGTGCGGCCGCCCTTGAGCCGCATGGTGATGCTCTGCTCGCGGGGCGGCTCCTCCGGGCGGCCGGCCTCCTCGAACTTCTTGAGCCTGGTCTGCGCCGCGGCGTAGCGGGTGGCCAGCGCGTGCGAGACGGAGGCGGCCTGGCGGAGGGTGACCACCAGCTTCTTCAGCTTGGCGTGCTCCTCGTCCCAGCGGCGGCCGAGCTCCTCGAAGCGGGCGAAGCGCTCCTTGCGGGCCTCGTGGAAGGAGTCGAAGCCGCCGCCGTGCACCCAGACGCTGCTGCCGCCGCCACCGAAGCCCGACTCGATGCTGATGATCTTGTCGGCGCAAGCGGAGAGCAGCTCGCGGTCGTGCGAGATGAACAGGACGGTCTTGGAGGTGGCCTTGACGGCCTCCTCCAGCCAGCGCTTGCCCGGCACGTCCAGGTAGTTGTCCGGCTCGTCGAGCAGCAGCACCTCCTCGGGGCCGCGCAGCAGCGCCTCCAGCACCAGCCGCTTCTGCTCACCGCCGGAGAGGGTGTTCAGGCCGCGGAACTGCGCGCGGTCGAAGGGGGTGCCCAGGGCCGCCATGGTGCAGACGTCCCAGGTGGTCTCGTACTCGTAGCCGCCCACGTCGGCCCAGTCGGAGAGCGCCTGGGCGTACGCCATCTGCGTCTTCTCGTCCTCCTGCGCCATCATCGCCAGCTCGGCGGCGTCCACCGCGCGGGCGGCGGTGGCGATCTGCGCGGGGGCGACCGAGACCAGCAGGTCGCGCACCGAGGCGTCGGCCGGCAGCGCGCCCGGGGTCGCCTTGGCGTCCTCCCGGCCGGTGGTGCCGACGAACTGGCGCATCACGCCGAGCCCGCCGCTCACCGTGACGGTGCCGCCGTGCGGCTGGGTGTCGCCCGCGATCATCCGCAGCAGCGTGGTCTTGCCGGCGCCGTTGGCCCCGACCAGCGCGACGGCGGCGCCCTCGCCGACCCGGAAGGACGCGTCGTCGAACAGCACCCGCCCGTCCGGCAGGTAGTACTCCAGGTGCGAAATCTCGACGTGTCCCATAGGTCGGATTTTGCTACGCCACCGGCTCAGGACCCAAATGCATTTCCATACCGATTCGGGCACTCGCCCGGGGCCCCGTCAGGGCCATGCCCTAATATTCGCGCTTATGAGCGATGGTTGGGCAGACACTCCCGAGGCAGGTCAGCAGCAGGGGCAGCCGGTCGATCCGGCAACTCCGCCGCAGGGGGCGGCAGCTGACCCGGCGTTCCCCCACCACGACCAGCAGGCGGCGCAGCAGCAGGTGCAGCAGCAGGTGCCCCCGCAGCAGCAGGTGCAGCAGCCGTACCCCGGCCAGCAGCAGCTCGGCGGTTTCCCGCCGCTGGCCCAGCAGCAGCAACCGCAGCAGCCCCAGCAGCAGTTCCCGGGCTACGGTTACGGCCAGCAGCAGCCCCAGGACGCCTACAACCTCCAGGCCCCGCAGAGCGGTTACGGCTACCCGCACCCGCAGAGCGGCTACGGGTACCCGCCGGCCGGGCCCGCCGTGGCCGAGCCCAACTGGCAGTCGATGGCCGACCAGGCGGAGGCCACCGCCCGCAAGCGCAAGCTGCGGATCGGCATCGGGGTCGGCGTGGTGGTCGCCGCGCTGATCGCCGGCGGCGTGACCTTCGCGCTCACCTCCGGCAAGCCCGACAAGAAGCCGGTCGCCCTGCCCTCGGCCTCCCCCTCGCCCTCCCCCACCATCAACGGCCCGAAGACGGCCGTGGAGGTGCTGAGCGACGTCAAGTACGACGGCTCCTCCACCGACGAGTCCAAGCTGTTCCCGCTCGACCACATCACCATCAACGGCCACAACTACATCCGCACCGCCACCGAGAGCACCAAGGCCGGCGGCTGCGACCAGCCCGTCACCCCGGACCTCGGCACGGTGCTGGTGGCCAACGAGTGCATCCAGCTGCACCGCGCCACCTACCTCAACGGCAACGTGGGCGTGACGCTCGGCATAGCCGAGTTCACCAGCTCCGCCCTGGCCGACAAGGTCAAGGCCAACGCGACCGGCAGCCTGCTCTCGCTCTCCGGGGCCAAGACCACCCCGGCCTTCTGCCGCGGCGTCACCTGCCTGACCAGCCAGAACTCCTTCGGCCGGTTCGCCTACTTCACCATCGCGGGCCAGACCAACAACTCGGCGGCCGTGGCCGGCGACACCGTCTCGCTCCAGGCCGGCCGCGACCTGGCCGACTACGCGCACGCCCTGCTGCTCGCCCGCGGCGAGGCCGAGCTGGCCGTGCTGCAGAAGGAGGGCCTGGCCCCGCTGCCCTCCCCCTCCCCCTCGGCCTCGGTCAGCCCGAGCGCCTCGGCCACCAAGCACTGAGCCCGCCCCGGCCCCACCCCGCAGGCCGACTGACCTCGCGTCAGTCGGCCTGCGCCGTCTCCACCGCCGGCGTTCCCGGCAGGGTCCGCATCCGCCGGGCCAGCCGGTTCCGCTCCGCCAGCTGGTCGTCGGCCGGGTAGCCGACCTCTTCCAGCGTCAGCCCGTACGGCCGGATCACGTTGACGGCGCTGTTGCGCACCCCGCCCCGCAGCACCTCCCCGGGGAACTCCACCGGCCGGTGCCCGTCGCCCACCAGCAGCATCGCCCCGACCAGTGCCCGCACCATGTTGTGGCAGAACGCGTCGGCCCGCACGGTGGCCACCGCGAGCGAGCCCTCCTGGGTCGCGTAGCCGTCCACCGGCACCCGGTCCCAGTGCAGCTCGAGCAGGGTGCGGATGGTGGTCGCGCCCTCGCGCTTCTTGCAGTACGCGGCGAAGTCGTGCTCCCCCAGCAGCAGCTTCGCCGCCTGGTTCATCTTCTCGATGTCCAGCGGCCGGTCGTGCCAGAGCACGTGCCCGCGCAGCAGTGGGTCCACCCCGCCCGGGTGGTCGGCCACCCGGTACGCGTACCGCCGCCAGATCGCCGAGAACCGCGCGTCGAACCCGGCCGGTGCCTCCCCCACCCGGAAGATCCGCACGTCCGCCGGCAGCCGCCCGGCCAGGCGCCGCCGCAGCTTCTCCCCGTGCTCGGCCCAGAGCGCCACCGGCAGGTCCACGTGCGCCACCTGCCCCCGCGCGTGCACCCCGGCATCGGTGCGCCCGGCCACCGTCAGCGGGTGGAGCTCGCTCGAGCGCGTCACGATCTGCAGCGCGCTCTCGATCTCCTCCTGCACCGTCCGCCGCCCACCACGCTGCCGCGCCCACCCGGAGAACTCCGCCCCGTGGTACGCCAGATCCAACCGGATCCGCACGTACCCCGAGGCCGGGCCGTCCTTCACCGGCGGCTGCTCCGCGCAGTCGTTCACCACATCTACTCCCGTACAGAAATGGAACGGGCCCGCTCCCCGCCGAAGCGGAAGAGCGGGCCCGAAAGCAACGGCACCTGGAGGTGTCGTCAGGCGGTCTCGACCTCAGCGGTCTCGACAGCGGCGGCCTCGTCGGCCTCCTTGACGGCACGCTTGGTGGCGGCCTCGGCCTCGCCGACGGCGTTCTGCGCGACGGTCAGGGCCTCGACCAGCTCGATCACGGCCATCGGGGCGTTGTCGCCACGACGGGGACCGATCTTGGTGATGCGGGTGTAACCACCGGGGCGGTTCTCGTAGCGCGGCGCGATCTCGGTGAAGAGGGTGTGCAGCACGGAGACGTCGGTGATCGTCTTGCGGACGATGCGACGGTTGTGGATGTCGCCGACCTTGGCCTTGGTGATCAGCTTCTCCGCCAGCGGGCGCATCCGACGGGCCTTGGCCTCGGTCGTGGTGATGCGGCCGTACTGGAACAGCTCGCGGCAGAGGCCGGCGAGCAGCAGCGGCTCGTGGTGCGGGCCGCCACCGAGGCGGGCACCCTTCGCGGGACGGGGCATGGTAGCTCCTTGAATCTCCGTGTCCGGCCGGATCAGGTACCGGAACGGGCGGCCGGGCACTGTTGCCCGGACGGCTTAGGTTGGGCCCGAAGGCCCGGTGTGCATCGAACGGGGGGCGACCCGAGGGCCGCCCCCGTCCAAACTCAGTACTGCTCGGTCTCCGCGTAACCCGCGTCGTCCAGGTCGTCGGCGCCGAAGGCGTCGGCGGCGGCGGTCGGGTCGAACCCGGGCGGGCTGTCCTTGAGCGCCAGGCCCATGCCGGCCAGCTTCGCCTTGACCTCGTCGATCGACTTCGCACCGAAGTTGCGGATGTCGAGCAGGTCGGCCTCGGAGCGGGCGACGAGCTCACCCACGGTGTGGATGCCCTCGCGCTTGAGGCAGTTGTACGACCGAACGGTGAGCTCGAGCTCCTCGATCGGCAGCGCCAGGTCGGCGGCCAGGGCGGCGTCCGTCGGGGACGGGCCCATGTCGATGCCCTCGGCGTCGATGTTCAGCTCGCGGGCGAGACCGAACAGCTCCACCAGGGTCTTGCCGGCCGAGGCCATGGCGTCACGGGGGCGCATGGCGGGCTTGGTCTCGACGTCGACGATGAGCTTGTCGAAGTCGGTCCGCTGCTCGACACGGGTGGCCTCGACCTTGTAGGTGACCTTCAGCACGGGGCTGTAGATCGAGTCGACCGGGATGCGGCCGATCTCCTGGCCGGAAGCCTTGTTCTGCACCGCGGAGACGTAGCCGCGACCGCGCTCGACGGTCAGCTCCATCTCCAGCTTGCCCTTGCCGTTCAGCGTGGCGAGGACCAGCTCGGGGTTGTGCACCTCGACACCGGCCGGGGGCGCGATGTCGGCGGCGGTGACCACACCCGGGCCCTGCTTGCGCAGGTACATCACGACCGGCTCGTCGTGCTCCGAGGAGACGACCAGCTGCTTGATGTTGAGGATGAGGTCGGTCACGTCCTCCTTGACGCCCGGCACGGTGGTGAACTCGTGCAGGACACCGTCGATCCGGATGCTGGTGACAGCAGCGCCGGGGATCGAGGAGAGGAGGGTACGGCGGAGGGAGTTGCCGAGGGTGTAGCCGAAGCCCGGCTCCAGCGGCTCGATCACGAACCGCGAGCGGAACTCGTCGACGACCTCTTCGGTCAGCGAGGGACGCTGAGCGATCAGCATGTTTTCAGATCCTCACAGATAGGACTCGGCACCCACTATTTGATGCCGAACAGAACCAGCGTACGGGGTCCGGCCAGAAACCGGACCCCGTACGGAGGTTTAAAGCAACCAACCAGCCCGAAGGCGCCGGATCAAACGCGGCGACGCTTCGGCGGACGGCAGCCGTTGTGCGGGGTGGGGGTGACGTCCTGGATCGAACCCACCTCGAGGCCGGTGGCCTGGAGGGAGCGGATCGCGGTCTCGCGGCCGGAGCCCGGACCCTTGACGAAGACGTCGACCTTGCGCATGCCGTGCTCCTGCGCACGACGCGCGGCGGCCTCGGCGGCCATCTGCGCGGCGAACGGGGTGGACTTGCGCGAGCCCTTGAAGCCGACGTGGCCGGCGGAGGCCCAGGAGATCACGTTGCCCGAGGGGTCGGTGATCGAGACGATCGTGTTGTTGAACGTGCTCTTGATGTGAGCGTGCCCGTGGGCGACGTTCTTCTTTTCCTTGCGGCGGATCTTCTTCGCGCCGGCAGCCTGACGACCCTTGGGGGCATAAGTCTGTTCTCCTACTGAGGTGGTCGGTCCGCTGACCCGCGGGCCGGAGGGATGTCCGGTTACGGGACGGACTACTTCTTGCCCGGCTTCTTCTTGCCGGCGATCGCGCGACGCGGGCCCTTGCGGGTACGCGCGTTGGTGTGGGTGCGCTGGCCACGGACGGGCAGGCCACGGCGGTGGCGCAGGCCCTCGTAGCAGCCGATCTCGACCTTGCGGCGGATGTCGGCGGCCACCTCACGGCGGAGGTCACCCTCGACCGTGTAGTTGGCGTCGATCCACTGCGCGAGCTTGACGAGGTCGTCCTCGGAGATGTCGCGGACGCGGACGTCCGGGTTCACACCGGTCTCGGCCAGCGACTGCTGGGCGCGGGTACGGCCGATGCCGTAGACATAGGTGAGGGCGATCTCGATCCGCTTCTCACGCGGGAGATCAACGCCGGCGAGGCGTGCCATTCAAGGCTCCTGTGGTTCTTTCAGAGGTCTTACGTGCTACCTACTCGATGTCTCTCGACAAGGAGCCCCGGCCTCTGTACCGGGGGTGGCAGTCCGTCGGTGAAGACGGATCGGGCAGCCCGCATATGACGTGGTGCGCGTCGCGCGAAGTACTACGAGAAATGCTGGGGAGCGATCAGCCCTGGCGCTGCTTGTGGCGCAGGTTGTCGCAGATCACCATGACCCGGCCGTGACGGCGGATCACCTTGCACTTGTCGCAGATCTTCTTGACGCTCGGCTTGACCTTCATGATTCAGGTTCTCCGGGTCTAGATCTGAACGTTCTTACTTGTAGCGGTAGACGATCCGGCCGCGGGTCAGGTCGTAGGGGCTGAGCTCCACGACGACCCGGTCATCCGGGAGGATGCGGATGTAGTGCATACGCATCTTGCCGCTGATGTGCGCGAGGACCTTGTGACCGTTCTGCAGCTCAACCTTGAACATGGCGTTCGGGAGAGACTCGATCACGGTGCCCTCGATCTCAATGGCGCCTTGCTTCTTTGCCATGAACTGCGAGATCCACCTTCCGGGGACGGCTACCGTATGCGGCACGCTCGTGCGAACCTGGGTTCACCCCGACCCCGGAGGGAAGAGGGCGTGCTGAAGCACGCTACGAGTGAGCCGACGGTCCATCTTACATGATGTGGACACCGACCCTGCCGACGACCGCGGTGCAGGCGGAGCAGCGGTTGGCGGCCTCGGGGATCTCGGTGAGGCACTCGGGGCAGGGGCGCTTGGGGGCCTTGGGCTTCTTCGGCAGGTAGCGGGCGGTCGCCTTGGTGACCGGGAGCACCACGCAGAAGTAGAGCACCGCGGCCGTCATCATGAACGCGATGAACACGTTCAGGAACTCGCCGTAGGGGAACGTGACGTGCAGCACGGTGAACGAGTACTGGCTGAAGTCACCGGTCGCGCCGACCACCACGCCCACCAGCGGGGTGAGGAAGGCCTTCACGAACCCGGTCACCACCGCCGTGAACGCCGAGCCGATCACGATGCCGACGCCCATGTCGACGACGTTGCCGCGCATCATGAAGTCGCGGAAGCCCTTGAGCACTGGATAACCCCTATTGTCCGATTTTGCCTGCGGTCAAGCCCCAGACAATACCGGTTCAGCCCAACGGGTCGGGAGCGGCGGTCACGCCGAGGGCCGCCAGCTGGGCCTTCCCGCCGTCGAAGGCGGTCAGCACCAGCGGGCCCTGCTCGGTGACGGCCACCGAGTGCTCCCAGTGCGAGGCCCAGGTGCCGTCGGTGGTGACGACCGTCCAGTCGTCCTCGAGGATCTCGGTGTGCGGGGTGCCGAGCGAGACCATCGGCTCGATCGCCAGCACGGTGCCGGGCACCAGCTTCGGGCCCTTGCCCCGGCCGCGCTCGACGTAGTTCAGCACGTGCGGCTCCATGTGCATCGCGGTGCCGATGCCGTGGCCGCCGTACCCCTCGGTGATGCCCCACTTGCCCTTGGGCGGCAGCGGCTGGCGGCGGATGTAGCCCTCGATCGCCTTGGAGACGTCGACCAGGCGGTTGTTCTTCTTCATCTGGGCGATGCCGGCCCACATCGAGCCCTCGGTCACCCGGCTGAGCATCTCGACCTCGGGACGGACCTCGCCGACCGCCACGGTGATGGCGGCGTCGCCGTGCCAGCCGTCCACGATCGCACCGCAGTCGATGGAGAAGAGGTCGCCCTCCTGGAGCACCCGCTCGCCGGGGATGCCGTGGACGACCTCGTTGTTGACCGAGGCGCAGATCACGCCGGGGAACCAGAGCCCGCCGTGGTGGGCCCGGAAGTTCGAGGTCGCGCCGTGGTCCGCGAT
The DNA here is from genome assembly GCF_002943525.1 of Kitasatospora sp. MMS16-BH015. NCBI lineage: Bacteria > Bacillati > Actinomycetota > Actinomycetes > Kitasatosporales > Streptomycetaceae > Kitasatospora > Kitasatospora sp. MMS16-BH015. Next base: position 3,477,971 of record NZ_CP025394.1, read on the forward strand.
CACCTTGGCCGCGATGTCGTTGATCTCCTGGGTGGTCACCCCGGGGGCGACCGCCTCGCGGCACGCCTTGAGCGCCTCGGCGACGACCAGCCCGGCCACCCGCATCTTCGCGATCTGCTCGGGGGTCTTGATCTCCACCATCTGGTCACGCCTTCCGAAAGTCCTCGCCGCCCGGTCCTTGCCGGGCGGCCGTGCACACTCTTACCACCGTACGACGCCGTACGGCCGTGGCGCCCCGGAGCGGGGTGCCACGGCCGTACGGCGTACCGGTCTGGAACTCAGTTGTCGCGCTTGAGCGCTTCGATCGCCCGGTCGGTGACCTCGTTCACCTTGCCCAGTGCGGAGATGGTCGAGACCACGCCCTGCGCCTGGTAGTAGGCGATGATCGGCTCGGTCTCCGTGTGGTAGACGTCGAGCCGATTGCGCACCGTGTCCTCGTTGTCGTCGGCGCGCTGGTACAGCTCGCCGCCGCACTCGTCGCAGACACCGTCCACGGCCGGCGGGTTGTAGTCCACGTGGTAGACGTGGCTGCCGTCGTTGCGGCACAGCCGGCGGCCGGCGATGCGCTTGACGACCTCGTCCTCGGGGACCTCCAGGTCCAGCACCCCGTCGAGCTTGATGCCCCACTCAGCGAGGATGCCGTCCAGCGCCTCCGCCTGCGCGAGGTTCCGCGGGAAGCCGTCCAGGAGGAAGCCCTGGGCCGCGTCGGCCTGGGCCATCCGGTCCTTGGCCATCCCGATGGTCACCTCGTCCGGCACCAGCTGGCCGGCGTCCATGTAGGACTTGGCCGCCTTGCCCAGCTCGGTGCCCTGGCCGATGTTGGCCCGGAAGAGGTCGCCGGTGGAGATGTGGGGGATGGACAGGGTCTTGGCGAGCAGGTGCGCCTGAGTACCCTTCCCGGCCCCGGGAGGTCCGACGAGGACGATACGCATCAGCGGAGGAACCCTTCGTAATTACGCTGCTGGAGCTGGCTCTCGATCTGCTTCACAGTTTCGAGTCCGACACCGACGATGATGAGGATGCTGGTACCGCCGAACGGGAAGTTAGTCTGCGCGCCGAAGGCCACCAGGGCGATCAACGGGACCAGGGCGATCAGCCCCAGGTACAGCGAACCAGGCCACGTGATGCGGGTAAGCACGTAGTTAAGGTACTCGGCAGTCGGTCGGCCGGCCCGGATGCCCGGGATGAAGCCACCATACTTCTTCATATTGTCGGCAACTTCTTCGGGGTTGAAGGAGATCGCGACGTAGAAGAAGGCGAAGAAGACGATCAGCACGAAGTAGGTGGCCATGTAGATCGGGTGGTCACCCTTGACGAAGTTCGTCCGGACCCAGGTCGCCCAGCCCGCCTGGCTGTTGGTCAGCTGCACCACCAGCGAGGGGATGTACAGCAGTGAAGAGGCGAAGATGACCGGGATGACACCGGCCTGGTTGACCTTCAGCGGGATGTAGGTCGAGGTGCCGCCGAAGGCACGGCGACCGATCATCCGCTTCGCGTACTGCACCGGGATCCGGCGCTGGGCCTGCTCCACGAAGATGACCAGGACCACCACGATCACGCCGACCGCGATGACGCTGAAGAACTCGACCCAGCCGCCCGCGATCTTGCCGGACTGCTTGATGCCCCACATCGAGGCGGGGAAGCCGGCGGCGATCGAGGTGAAGATCAGGATGGACATGCCGTTGCCGATGCCGCGGTCGGTGACGAGCTCGCCGAGCCACATGATCACCGTGGTACCGGCGGTCATCGTGATCACCATGACGGCGATCCGGAAGACCGACTGGTCCGGGACGATCTCGTTGGCGAGCGCGCAGCCCGAGAACAGCGCGCCGCTGGAGGCCGTCGCGACGATGCCGGTGCCCTGGAGCACGGCGAGCGCGATGGTCAGGTAGCGGGTGTACTGGGTGATCTTGGCGGTGCCGGCCTGGCCCTCCTTCTTCAGCGCCTCGAGCCGCGGGATCACCACGGTGAGGAGCTGGAGGATGATGCTGGCCGTGATGTACGGCATGATGCCGAGCGCGAAGATCGTCAACTGGAGCAGCGCGCCGCCGCTGAAGAGGTTGACGAGGCCGAAGAGGCCGCTGCTCTTGGTCGCGCTGATGCACGTGTTGACGGCCTTGAAGTCCACGCCCGGCACGGGGATGTGCGCACCGACCCGGTACAGAGCCACGATGCCCAGCGTGAAGAGCAGCTTCTTGCGCAGGTCGGGCGTCTTGAACGCCCGCGCGAACGCACTGAGCACGGTGCCTCCTGCGCCCCCCGCACGTCGTCGGCGGGAGGGTCGGTCCTGATGAGTGGGGAGCGGGCCGGCGAAGGCCCGGGGTTGCGGGCCCCTCGGGCGGGCTCAGGCAAGCCTGGGCCGGAGCCTACAAGGGAACTCCACGGACTCTAACAGTGTGTGGCCACCAGGAAGAAGCGTGTGTGGCCCCCGCCCCACAGATGAGGTACGGGATGCCCGGATTTGACACACAAAGAGCCCAGCCGCTAGAGCCCCTGGACAAGCGTCAAGCCCCGTGCCTCCCAAGGGAGACACGGGGCTTGACGGATGCGTCAGCTAGCTCAGAGGAGCTCGGTGACCGTACCGCCGGCGGCGGTGATCTTCTCGGCGGCGGAGCCGGAGACGGCGTCGACCGTCACCTGCAGCGCCACGGCGATGTCGCCCTGGCCGAGGACCTTGACGAGCTCGTTCTTGCGAACGGCGCCCTTCGCGATCAGGTCGGCCACGGTGACCTCGCCACCGGCCGGGTAGAGCTCCGCCAGCTTGTCCAGGTTCACGACCTGGAACTGCTTGTGGGCCGGGTTCTTGAAGCCCTTCAGCTTCGGCAGGCGCATGTGGAGGGGCATCTGCCCGCCCTCGAAGCGCGCCGGAACCTGGTAGCGGGCCTTGGTGCCCTTGGTACCACGACCAGCGGTCTTACCCTTGGACGCCTCGCCACGACCCACGCGGGTCTTGGCGGTCTTGGCACCCGGGGCGGGACGCAGGTTGTGGAGCTTGAGCGGGTTGGTGTCCGCCATTTCAGTCCACCTCCTCAACCGTGACGAGGTGACGAACGGTGTGGACCATGCCGCGGATCTCCGGGCGGTCCTCCTTCACCACGGTGTCGTTCAGCCGCTTGAGGCCGAGCGAACGCAGGGTGTCACGGTGGTTCTGCTTGCTACCGATGTACGACTTGGTCTGGGTGACCTTCAGGCGAGCCATCAGGCGCTCACCCCAGCCGCACGGGCCCGGAGCAGAGCAGCCGGAGCCACGTCCTCCAGGGGCAGGCCACGGCGGGCGGCGATCTCCTCGGGGCGGACGAGGCCCTTCAGAGCAGCCACGGTGGCGTGCACGATGTTGATCGCGTTGTCCGAGCCGAGCGACTTCGACAGGATGTCGTGAACGCCGGCGCACTCCAGGACGGCACGCACCGGGCCACCGGCGATAACACCGGTACCGGGGGACGCCGGCTTCAGGAGCACGACGCCGGCGGCCTTCTCGCCCTGGATCGGGTGCGGGATGGTGCCCTGGATACGGGGGACCTTGAAGAAGTTCTTCTTGGCCTCCTCAACACCCTTGGCGATGGCGGCCGGAACCTCCTTCGCCTTCCCGTAGCCGACACCTACGGTGCCGTCGGCGTCGCCCACCACGACCAGCGCGGTGAAGCTGAAACGACGACCACCCTTGACAACCTTGGCGACACGGTTGATCGCGACCACGCGCTCAACGTAAGCGGTCTTCTCGACGGCGGGAGCGTTGCCCCGGTCGTCACGCTTACGGTCACGCCGCTCGCCACCGCCGGTGCCGCCGCCGGCGCCGCTACCGCGGCGCTGGGGTCCAGCCATTGGAATTACCTCTCTCGATTACGTCCGTCGACTGAGCCGACGAGCGGCTTAGAAGTCGAGCCCGGCCTCACGAGCAGCGTCCGCCAGGGCGGCGATGCGCCCCGCGTAACGGTTGCCCGCGCGGTCGAAGACGACCGTCTCGATGCCGGCGGCCTTGGCGCGCTCGGCGACGAGGGCCCCGACCTTCTTGGCCAGCTCGGTCTTGTCGCCCTCGTTGCCCTTGACGGACACGTCGAGGGTGGACGCCGACGCGAGGGTGTGACCCTTGGCGTCGTCGATGACCTGGGCGAAGATGTGGCGGTTGGAGCGGGTCACGACCATGCGAGGACGAACCTCGGTGCCGGTGACGCGCTTGCGCACACGGATCGCGCGACGCTTGCGGGCAGCGTTCTTGTAGCCGTTGCCCTTGCCGATCTTGACAGAAAGACTCATGGCTTACTTACCGCTCTTTCCGACCTTGCGGCGGATGACCTCGCCTGCGTACTTGACGCCCTTGGCCTTGTACGGGTCGGGCTTGCGCAGCTTGCGGATCTTGGCGGAAACCTCGCCGACCAGCTGCTTGTCGATCCCGTCCACGTGGAACTTGGTGGGCGACTCGACCACGAAGGAGATGCCCTCCGGGGCCTCGATCAGGATCGGGTGGCTGTAGCCGAGCTGGAACTCCATGGAGGAGCCCTTCGCTGCGACACGGTAACCAACACCGCTGATCTCGAGCGACTTGCGGTAGCCCGCGGTCACGCCGGTGATCATGTTCGCCACCAGCGTGCGCGACAGGCCGTGGAGGGCCTTCGACTGACGCTCGTCGTTGGGGCGAGTGACGACCAGAGTGCCGTTCTCGTCCTTGCTGATCTCGATCGGCGCGGCGACGACGTGGGTGAGGGAGCCCTTGGCACCCTTCACAACGACCGTCTGGCCATCGATGGTGACGTCCACGCCGGCGGGAACCGGGATGGGCAGCCGTCCAATACGCGACATTGCTGTACCTCCGTTTCCCGAATTACCAGACGTAGGCGAGAACTTCTCCGCCTACGCCCTTCTTGGCGGCCTGCTTGTCCGTGAGGAGACCGGAGGACGTGGAGATGATCGCCACGCCCAGGCCGCCGAGGACCTTCGGCAGGTTGGTGGACTTTGCGTAAACGCGCAGACCCGGCTTGCTGATGCGCTTGATGCCGGCGATGGAGCGCTCACGGTTGGGGCCGAACTTGAGGTCGATGGTCAGCTTCTTGCCGACCTCGCCCTCGGTGGGCTCCTCAACCTTCCAGGAGGCGATGTAGCCCTCCTGCTGGAGGATCTGGGCGACGTGCGCCTTGATCTTGCTAGCCGGCATGGCCACGGTGTCGTGGTAAGCCGAGTTAGCGTTCCGCAGACGAGTGAGCATGTCTGCGATCGGGTCGGTCATGGTCATGGTGGCCTCAGGCCTCTCTCGCCGTGGTTTCTCCGCGCCAGGTCCCCCCGCCGCACTCCGGAGAGTGCGGCGGGGGCACAGACGCAGGGGACCTGCGGCGTTAGTAAGACTGGGTGCGAGCCCTTCAGAAGAAGAGCCGCCCGCATCCATGGGGATGCTGCGGCAGGGGCCCGACCCCACTACCTTACGGGAGACCGTACGGTGACCCAAATCTGGGTGGTGTGGAGTCGGGCACCCTGCTTCGCAGAGTCGACCGCGAGCTGGTGGTTACCAGGAGCTCTTGGTCACGCCCGGCAGCTCGCCGCGGTGGGCCATCTCACGGAGGCACACACGGCACAGGCCGAACTTGCGGTACACCGAGTGCGGGCGGCCGCAGCGCTGGCAGCGGGTGTAACCGCGGACAGCGAACTTCGGCTTGCGCTCGGACTTCGCGATGAGGGACTTCTTCGCCATGTGGTTACGCCTCCTTGAACGGGAAGCCCAGAGCGCGCAGGAGCGCCCGGCCCTCGTCGTCGGTCTGGGCGGTGGTCACGACGGTGATGTCCATACCGCGCTGACGGTCGACCTTGTCCTGGTCGATCTCGTGGAACATGACCTGCTCGGTCAGACCGAAGGTGTAGTTGCCACGGCCGTCGAACTGCTTCGGGGAGAGACCACGGAAGTCACGGATACGCGGCAGGGCCAGCGACACCAGACGGTCCAGGAACTCCCACATGCGGTCACCGCGGAGGGTGACGTGGGTGCCGATCGGCTGGCCCTCGCGCAGCTTGAACTGCGCGATGGACTTGCGAGCCTTCGTCACCGCCGGCTTCTGGCCGGTGATGGCGGTGAGGTCGCGGATCGCGCCCTCGATCAGCTTCGAGTCGCGGGCGGCCTCGCCCACACCCATGTTGACCACGACCTTGACCAGGCCCGGGATCAGCATGACGTTCTCGTACGAGAACTCCTGCTGGAGCTGGGGCTTGATCTCGGCGTTGTAGCGCGTCTTGAGGCGGGGGGCCACCTTCTCGACGTTCTCGATCGTCGTCTCAGACATCAGATGTCCTCACCGGTTCGCTTGGCAACGCGGATCTTGTTGCCCTGGTCGTCGAAGCGGTAACCGACGCGGGTGACGACCTTCTTGCCGTCCTTCTCCACGACCAGCTGGACGTTGGAGACGTGGACGGGCGCCTCGACGGTGACAATGCCACCCTGGGTGCCGGGACCGGGCTTGGTGTGCTTCTTCACCCGGTTGACGCCCTCGACGAGGACCTTGTTGGTCGCGGGCATGGCCTGAATGACCTTGCCCTGCTTCCCCTTGTCCTTGCCGGTGATGACCTGGACCAGGTCACCCTTCTTGATCTTCATGCTGTTCGCCATGAGTTAGAGCACCTCCGGCGCAAGCGAGATGATCTTCATGAACTTCTTGTCGCGCAGCTCGCGGCCCACCGGGCCGAAGATGCGGGTGCCACGGGGGTCACCATCGGTGTTCTTGAGGACGACAGCGGCGTTCTCGTCGAACCGGATGTACGAGCCGTCGGGACGACGGCGCGACTTCACGGTGCGGACGACGACGCACTTGACGACGTCACCCTTCTTGACGGAACCGCCGGGGATCGCGTCCTTGACGGTCGCGACGATGACGTCCCCGATGCCGGCGTAGCGACGACCGGAGCCACCGAGAACGCGGATGCAAAGGATTTCCTTCGCGCCCGTGTTGTCGGCGACACGCAGTCGCGACTCCTGCTGGATCACAGCTTTCTCCTGATCGTCAACGAGAGCTGACGGGCCGGCCGCTGCTCACACCAGCGCCCACGCGGGGCCTGGTGCACATACGGCCGTACCCGAGCAACTTCGTTACTTGGCCTTCTCGAGGATCTCGACGACGCGCCAGCGCTTCGTCGCGGACAGCGGACGGGTCTCCGCAAGCAGGACCCGGTCGCCGACGCCACAGGCGTTGGTCTCGTCGTGCGCCTTCAGCTTGTTCGTACGGCGGATGACCTTGCCGTAGAGCGCGTGCTTGACGCGGTCCTCGACAGCGACGACGACGGTCTTGTCCATCTTGTCGCTGACGACCAGACCCTCGCGGGTCTTGCGGAAGCCGCGGGCCTCGGTCTCAGTGGTGTTCTCAGTCATCAGGCGTTCTCCACCGTCTCGATGCCCAGCTCGCGCTCGCGCATCAGGGTGTAGATCCGCGCGATGTCCTTACGGACGAGCTTGAGCCGTCCGTGGTTGTCGAGCTGCCCGGTCGCCGCCTGGAAGCGGAGGTTGAACAGCTCCTCCTTGGCCTCACGGAGCTTGGCAACGAGACCCTCGTTGTCCAGCTCACGAAGCTCTGCAGCCTTGGTGCCGGCCGACATCAGCTCTCACCGTCCTCGCGCCGAACAATGCGGCACTTCATCGGCAGCTTGTGCGCGGCGCGGGTGAGCGCCTCGCGAGCCACCTTCTCGTTCGGGTACGACAGCTCGAACATGACCCGACCCGGGTGCACGTTCGCGATCCACCACTCCGGCGAACCCTTACCGGAACCCATGCGGGTCTCGGCCGGCTTCTTGGTGAGCGGGCGGTCCGGGTAGATGTTGATCCAGACCTTGCCGCCACGGCGGATGTGACGGGTGATCGCGATACGAGCGGACTCGATCTGACGGTTCGTCACGTAGGCCGGGGTGACGGCCTGGATGCCGAACTGGCCGAACGCCAGCTCGGTGCCACCCTTGGAAGCGCCACGGCGCTTCGGGTGGTGCTGCTTGCGGTGCTTGACCCGACGGGGGATCAGCATGACGGTCAGGCCTCCGTTCCGGTGCTCTCGGCAGCCGGCGCCTCGACCGCGGCCGCGGGGGCCTCGGCAGCGGGACGACGACCACCACGGGCGCCACCGCGCTCGCCGCCACGGCCACCGCGCTCGCCGCCACGCGCGGGGCGGGCGTCGTTGCGGGCCGGACGGTTGCCCGAGCGGGCAGCGGCGTTCTCAGCGCGGACCTCGGCGATGTTCTTGACGTCGCCCTTGTAGATCCAGACCTTCACGCCGATGCGGCCGAAGGTCGTCTTGGCCTCGAAGAAGCCGTAGTCGACGTTCGCGCGCAGCGTGTGCAGCGGCACACGACCCTCGCGGTAGAACTCCGAACGGCTCATCTCGGCGCCGCCGAGACGACCGGAGCACTGGACCTTGATGCCCTTGGCGCCGGACTTCATGGTGCCCTGCATGCTCTTGCGCATGGCACGACGGAAGGAGACGCGGGAGGACAGCTGCTCCGCGACGCCCTGAGCCACGAGCTGGGCGTCCAGCTCGGGGTTCTTGACCTCGAGGATGTTCAGCTGGACCTGCTTGCCGGTCAGCTTCTCGAGGTCGCCGCGGATGCGGTCGGCCTCGGTGCCACGGCGACCGATGACGATGCCGGGGCGAGCGGTGTGGATGTCGACGCGGACGCGGTCGCGGGTGCGCTCGATCTCGACCTTGGAGATGCCGGCGCGCTCCATGCCCTTCGTCATCATGCGACGAATGGCAACGTCTTCCTTGACGTAGTCCTTGTACAGCTTGTCGGCGTACCAGCGGGACTTGAAGTCCGTGCTGATGCCGAGGCGGAACCCGTGCGGGTTAACCTTCTGGCCCATTACCGGGTCCCTTCCTTGCTGCTGACGACCACGGTGATGTGGCTGGTCCGCTTGCGGATCCGGTAGGCACGGCCCTGGGCGCGCGGACGGAACCGCTTCAGGGTCGGGCCCTCGTCAACGTACGCCTCGCTGATGACGAGGTCGTCCACGTTGGAGTGGTTGTAGTTGTGCGCGGCATTGGCAATGGCGCTGTTGAGCACCTTGCCGACCGGCACGGTGGCAGCCTGCGGAGCGAAACGCAGGACCGCCTGGGCCTCCGTGGCACTCATGCCACGGATGAGGTCCACCACGCGGCGGGCCTTCATGGGCGTGACGCGGATGTACCGCGCCTGGGCCCTGGCTTCCATGGTTGTCCCCTTAATGGAGTAAGTCATTGAGTCGTTCTGGCGGTGAAGCTCAGGCGACTAGCGACGCTTCGACTTGCGGTCGTCCTTGACGTGGCCGCGGAAGGTACGGGTCGGAGCGAACTCGCCCAGCTTGTGGCCGACCATCGACTCGGTGACGAACACCGGGACGTGCTTGCGGCCATCGTGAACCGCGATCGTGTGGCCGAGCATGGCCGGGAAGATCACGGAACGACGGGACCAGGTCTTGATGACGTTCTGGGTACCCGCCTCGTTCTGCGCGTCCACCTTCTTCAGAAGGTGGCCGTCGATGAAGGGGCCCTTCTTGAGACTGCGCGGCATCTGACCTGCTCCTAGCGCTTCTTGTTGGTCTTGCGGCGGCGCACGATGAGGGCGTTCGAAGCCTTCTTCGGGCTACGAGTGCGACCCTCCTTCTGGCCCCACGGCGAAACCGGGTGGCGACCACCAGAGGTCTTACCCTCACCACCACCGTGCGGGTGGTCGATCGGGTTCATGGCCACACCACGCACGGTCGGGCGGACGCCCTTCCAGCGCATACGGCCGGCCTTGCCCCAGTTGATGTTCGACTGCTCGGCGTTGCCGACCTCGCCGACGGTCGCGCGGCAGCGCGCGTCGACCAGGCGGATCTCGCCGGAGGGCATGCGCAGGTGCGCCATCTTGCCCTCACGCGCCAGCAGCTGGATGCCGGAGCCGGCGGAGCGGGCCATCTTGGCACCGCCACCGGGACGCAGCTCCACCGCGTGGATGGTGGTACCGACCGGGATGTTGCGGAGCGGCAGGTTGTTGCCCGGCTTGATGTCGGCCGTGGGGCCGTTCTCGATCCGGTCACCCTGCGCGATGCCGCGCGGCGCGATGATGTAGCGCTTCTCGCCGTCCGCGTAGTGCAGGAGCGCGATGCGCGCGGTGCGGTTCGGGTCGTACTCGATGTGCGCGACCTTGGCCGGCACGCCGTCCTTGTCGTGACGACGGAAGTCGATCACGCGGTAGGCGCGCTTGTGACCGCCACCCTGGTGGCGAGCGGTGATACGACCGGCGTTGTTACGGCCGCCCTTGCTGTGCAGGGGGCGAACCAGCGACTTCTCCGGCGTGGACCGCGTGATTTCTACGAAGTCGGCCACGCTGGAGCCACGACGGCCCGGCGTAGTCGGCTTGTACTTGCGGATGCCCATTTGGCTCTCTCGTCCTCGTCCTAATCGACGATCACGATCTCCTGAGTCAGGAGACCGGACCACCGAAGATGTCGATGCGGTTGCCCTCGGCCAGCGTCACGATGGCGCGCTTGGTGTCCTTGCGCTTGCCAAAGCCCGTCTTGGAGCGCTTGCGCTTGCCCTGACGGTTGAGCGTGTTGACCGACTCCACCTTGACCGAGAAGACCGCCTCGACGGCCTGCTTGATCTGGGTCTTGTTGGCGCCCGGCGACACGACGAACGTGTACTTGTTCTCGTCGAGGAGCGAGTAGCTCTTCTCGGAGATGACCGGCTTCACCAGGACGTCACGGGGGTCCGTGAACGTCTTGCTCGTGATCTCTGCAGCCATCAGGCGGCGCTCCCTTCGAGCTCGCCCTCAGCCGCAACGGCCTTGGCGGACGCGGCCGGACCGGCCACGAAACGCTCGAAGGCGGCCTGGGTGAAGACCACGTCGTCGGAGACGAGCACGTCGTAGGTGTTCAGCTGACCGGCGTCCAGGATGTGGACGTTCGGCAGGTTGCGAGCGGACTTGAGGCCCAGCTCGTCCGAGCGCTCGACGACCAGGAGGACGTTCTTGCGGTCGGTGATCTTGCCGAACAGACCCTTGGCGGCCTTGGTCGACGGCGCCTCGACCGCAACGACGTCGGTGATGACGTGGATGCGGTTGTGGCGGGCCCGGTCGGTGAGCGCGCCACGCAGAGCGGCGGCGATCATCTTCTTGGGCGTCCGCTGCGAGTAGTCACGCGGCACGGGGCCGTGCACGACGCCACCGCCGACGAACTGCGGCGCGCGGGTCGAGCCCTGGCGGGCGCGGCCGGTGCCCTTCTGGCGGTACGGCTTCTTGCCACCACCGCGGACCTCGCCACGCGACTTCACCTTGTGCGTGCCCTGGCGGGCAGCGGCGAGCTGCGCGACGACGACCTGGTGCATCAGCGGGATGCTGACCTTGGCGTCGAAGATCTCGGCGGGCAGCTCGAGGCTGCCGGCCTTGTCGCCCGAGGGCGACAGGATGTCAATCGTGCTCATATCCTCACAGCCCCTTCGCCGCGGTGCGGACGAGGACGAGGCCGCCGTTCGGGCCCGGGATTGCGCCCTTGATGAGCAGCAGGCCCTTCTCCGCGTCAACGGCGTGGATGGTCAGGTTCTGGGTGGTCACGCGCTCGTGGCCCATCCGGCCGGCCATCTTCATGCCCTTGAACACGCGGCCCGGGGTGGCGCAGCCACCGATGGAACCGGGCGAGCGGTGCTTGCGCTGCACACCGTGACCGGCGCCGAGGCCCCGGAAGTTGTGGCGCTTCATGACACCGGCGAAGCCCTTGCCCTTGGAGGTGCCGGTCACGTCGACCTTGACACCCGCCTCGAACAGCTCAGCGGTGATCTCCTGGCCGAGGGTGTACTCGGACGCGTCCGAGGTACGGAGCTCGACCAGGTGGCGGCGCGGGGTGACACCGGCCTTGGCGAAGTGACCCGCGAGGGGCTTGTTCACCTTGCGGGGGTCGATCTCGCCGAAGCCGATCTGCACGGAGTCGTATCCGGCGTCACTGTCAGCGGTGTGGACCTGGGTCACGACATTCGGCCCGGCCTTGACGACGGTCACCGGAACGATCCGGTTGTTCTCGTCCCAGACCTGGGTCATGCCGAGCTTCTCGCCCAGGATGCCCTTAATCTGCTTTGCCATCTTCGTCGCGCCTCTCAGAGCTTGATCTCGATGTCGACGCCGGCCGGAAGGTCGAGGCGCATCAGCGAGTCAACGGTCTTCGGGGTCGGGTCGAGGATGTCGATCAGACGCTTGTGGGTGCGCATCTCGAAGTGCTCGCGCGAGTCCTTGTACTTGTGCGGCGAGCGGATGACGCAGTAGACGTTCTTCTCAGTGGGCAGCGGCACCGGGCCCGCGACCTGCGCACCAGTACGAATCACCGTCTCGACGATCTTCTTCGCCGAGGAATCGATGACCTCGTGGTCGTAGGCCTTGAGCCGGATGCGGATCTTCTGTCCCGCCATGGCTACTAGTAGTCCTTTTTGTCCGTGTTGCCTCTACTGCCGACGCCTTCCCATTGCAGAAGGTGCCGGTGGCGTCCCTGGGTGGTACTTCCGACCCCCGCGCTCGGGCGTGTCGCGCTCGCGCTTGCAAAAAATCCGAGAGGGACATACCCTCCGCGGATTTCCTTCGGGGTCGGTGGGCATTGCACCCACCGGGCGCCGGATCGAGGCCCCGCCCACGCTTCCCGGAAGATTCCCGTACGTCCGCCCCGCAGCTGCCGCGGTGTCGCTTACACACCACTACCTCCACACACAGCACGTGGAGATATGAACGGCCATCACGGGAACGACGAGTACATGGGACTCGCTTCCAGTCCTCCCGGCGGGAGGCGCGCAGCATCGGCACTCAACCGAGCAACTTGAACATCCTGCCACAGCCGGAGTGCCCGGCGCCAATCGGTCACCCCGGCTGTGGTACAGGCCACGCTCAGTGCCCCGTCGGCATGCCCGGTGGCGGGGACTGCCTGGTCCAGTCGCCCCCGGCCAGCAGTTCGGGCCGGAGCACGAACGTGCGGAGCTGGTCCATGGTGAGCGGCGGCTCGGCCATGGCCGGCCCGTCGGCCCCCGGGCCGGTGAAGCCCGCCGCCACCGTGACGTGCAGGACCTTGCCGGTGCCGAAGCCCAGGATCGCGTCGTAGCTGCGGCCGAGCGTACGACCGTCGAACGGCTGCGGGTGCTGCTGCGCCGGGAGCTCCTCCAGTCGCAGGCCCCAGCCGCTCCCCACGTCCTGGTAGGCGCAGTTGCTCGCGTTCGCCTCGTTGCCGGTGCAGTCCGGGTTGTCCGGGATGGCGAGCGAGCCCATCACCTGGATCAGGCCGGCCCTGCCGTCCTTGTGCACCACGTAGGTGCCGTCCAGCACCCCGCCGTCCGGGTCGATCGAGCGCAGGTCGTCCAGCTGCTTCAGCTCGCCCGTGCCGGCCGGCACCAGCTGCTGCACGGTGACCCCCGGGTCCGGCTTCACCCGGCTCGGGGTGGGCAGCGTGCGGTCCGGCTTGGGGCTCTCGCCGGTGACGCTCCCGGTGGCCGGCCCGGCGGGGCCCGCGGTGGGCGTCAGGGTGACGGCGAGCACCGCGGCCACGGCGGCCACGGCCGCCCCGGCCAGCGCCAGGCGCCGGCGCCCGCGGCGGATGCGGGCCGCCCCGGCGAACGCCTCCTCGATGCCCAGCCGCGGCTCGCCGGCGCCCTCCGCCGCCCGGCCCAGCAGGGCGTGGACCTCGGCGGCCTCCAGCATGTCCTCGGTGCCGCTCATGCCCACTCCCCCTGGAACTCGTGCGAGTCGCGGGGCAGTACCTTGCGCAGCGTCGCGATCCCGCGCGCCGCGTGGCTGCGCACCGTGCTCTCGGGCATCTTGAGCAGATCGGCGGTGGTCGCCACGCTCAGGTCCTCCCAGTACCGCAGCACCAGCACCGCGCGCTGCTTCACCGGCAGCGCGGCCAGTGCGGCGCGCACGGCGAAGCCGACCACCGCGTCGTGCTCGGCCGCCACCACCTCGGGCACCTCGGCGAAGGCCTGCTCGCGGCGCCAGAACCGCCGCCGCGAGGAGATGAACGTGTTCACCATCGTCCGCCGCGCGTAGGCGTCGACGTTGTCCAGCCCCTTCAGCCGCCGCCAGCCCAGGATCACCTTCACCAGCGTGGCCTGCACCAGGTCCTCCGCCTCGTGCCGGTCCCCGCACAGCAGGTACGCACTCCGGTACAGCGCCTGCTGCCGGGCCGCCACGAAGGCCTGGATCTCTCCCTCGTCCCGCTCCATCCCTCCCCCATCGTTCCGGGCCACCCGACGGCCGGCCTCGCCCCTACAGTGCGCCGGGCCCCGGGCCGCGTTGCAGCTCCCGGTCAGGACGTGCGGATCGCCTCGGCGGCGGTGCCCGGCGCCCCGGCCGCGGGGCCGGGGGTGACCGGGCGGCGCAGCGCCCAGAGCATGGCCAGGGCGGTGGCGGCCGGGCCGGCCGCGAAGGCCAGGCAGACGCGGGTGGCGATGGGGCCGGGGGCGAGCGTGACGGCGGCCAGGACGGCGCTGCCGAGCACCCAGCTGAGGAGCTGGGCGCGGTGGCGGTGGCGGACGATCAGCGCCTGGCCGAGGACCATGCCGAGCAGGTAGCCGAAGGTGCCCAGGACGAGCCAGAGGAAGTCGAGGCGGGTGAGCACGCGGGGGGCGGCGAAGAGCAGGTGGATCAGCCAGGGGCCGAGCACCACGGCCGGCAGGCCGATCAGGGCGGAGAGGGCCGCCACGGCCAGGCAGGCCTTGCGGAGCATCCGGCGGAAGGCCTCGTGCCGGCCCTCCGCCGCCGCGCCGGCCAGGCCGGAGAGCAGTGAGGCCTGCAGGGCGCCGAAGACGAAGATCGGCACCCGGGCCAGCACCAGCGCGCTGAGCAGCGCCGCGACCAGGTCGACCTGGCTGGGTTCGAGCAGCTGGATGGAGAGCACGGCCGCGCTGACCATCCACTGCGCGAGCAGCGTGGAGCAGATCAACAGGCCGAGCCCGCCGACCAGTTCGGGCCAGGCGATGGGTGGCCCCGGCCGCCCGGCGGCGCGCAGCGCGGCGGGCAGGGTGGCGGCCAGCGAGACCAGCGGGGCGAGGGTGAGGATCAGGCTGAAGGCGAGCGCGGAGTGCAGGCCGGCCAGCGAGCAGCCGAAGGCCAGCACGATCCGCAGCACCCCGTCCACGGCCAGCTGGGTGCCGTAGGCGGTGAACAGGCCGAGCCCGGCCAGCAGGCCCCGGCTGAGGTAGCAGAAGGCCATCGTGACGAAGGCCCCGGCCAGCGCGGCGACCAGCTGGCGGTCGCCGTGGAAGAGCAGCCGGGCCAGGGGCCCGGCGAAGACCGCGAGCAGGCCCACCACCACGGCCAGGATGCCGCCGGTGAGCAGCAGGGCCCGCCGCAGCACCGGCGCCGAGCCCTCGCCCCGCACGGTGCGGGCGGCGACGATCCGGGTGAGCTCCTGCTCGATCGGGAAGAACAGGCCGATGCCCACCGACATCACGATGGTCCAGAGCACCGAGACCCCGGCCATGGCCTGGGTGGTCAGGCTGTGCCCGGCCACCGCCAGGTGGAGGTACGAGGCGGCGCCGAGCACCACGGTGCCCCCGGCGACCATCTGGGTGCCGGGGGGCAGGGCGGCGGCGAGCCGGGTTATCGGCTTCATAGGTCGGTCCAAGGTCTAGGGCGGACAGGCCCTAACGGGCGGCGTGGCGGAGCATCGCGGAGACGCCGGGGCGGCCCGCGTGCCGGGCGGCGCCGGGGAGCAGGGTGAGGGCGTGCAGGCGGGAGGAGAGGTGGAGCCGGGCCACTTTGGCGGCCTGGGGCCAGCCGAAGGCCTCCAGTCGGTCGGCCGTCTCCAGGAAGAAGCGCTTGGCCTCCTCGAAGCGGTGGCCGGTGTAGGCCTTGGCGGAGGACTCGCTCTCGGCGTGCCGGCGGTAGCTGAAGCAGACCTCGGGGGTGGTGGCCAGGGTCTCCCCCGCGACCAGCAGGTCGATCACCAGGGCGAGGTCCTGGATGACGCCGAGGTCGGCCCGGAAGCCGTACCGGCGGACGGCGTCGAGGCGCCAGCAGATCGAGGGGAAGTAGAGCCAGTTGCCGCGCAGCAGGCTCACCGCGAGCTCCTCGCCACCGAGCAGCGCCCGGCCGGGGCCCTTGGGGGCGTAGAGCTTGCGCTTGGTGCGGTCGGCGAGGGTGTCGTACGGGAGGCCGTCGCTGCCGATCACCTCGACGCCGGGCTGGATCATCGCGGCCTCGGGCTCGCGGTCGGCGGTGGCCCGCACCACGTCCAGGTAGGACGGGCGCATCAGGTCGTCGCAGCCCATCAGCACCACGTACTCGGCCTCGGCCAGCTCCAGGCAGCGGTTGAAGTTGCCGGTGACGCCGAGGTTGCGCTCGTTGCGGAAGTACCGGACCCGGGGGTCGGCCAGCGCCTCGAACCACTCGGGCACGCCCGGCTCGCGGCCGTCGTCCACGACGGTCAGCCGCCAGTCCGCCCCGTTCTGGGCGAGCACGCTGCGCACGGCGGCCTGCATCTGGGCGAAGTCGCCGTAGTACGGCATGGTGATCTCGAAGCGGTGCATCTGCTCAGACCTCGGCCTCGGCCGCGTACTCGGCCGCGTAGCGGGCCGGGCGGGCGGCGAAGGCGGTGTAGTACGAGGAGCCGGGGGCGAGCTCGCGCAGGTCGCGGGGGATCCGGCGGATCATCGCGAGCAGCAGCACCAGCCCGGCGCGGACCAGGTAGATGGTGGCCTTGACCGGCGAGGCGCTGGGCCGGCCGGTGGTGCGGGCGCGCATGGCGACCGGCACCTGGCGGACGGTGAACCCGCAGCGGGCGGCGCCGACCAGGCTCTCCACGGTGTCGCCGAGGTACTCGACGGGGTACCAGCGGGCGAAGAACTCGATCAGCGGCCGGTTGCAGGCCCGGAAGCCGGAGGTGGTGTCGGTGAGCTTGGCGCCGGTGATCCGGGAGAGCACGGCGGAGAGCAGCCGCATCGCCCAGCGGCGCGGGCCGCGGGCCTGGTACTCGCCCTCGCCGGCGAACCGGGCGCCGATCACCAGGTCGGCCTCGGTGAGCTTCTCGAGCAGGGCGGGCACGTAGGAGGGGTCGTGCTGGCCGTCGGCGTCCACCTGGATGGCCACGTCGTAGCCGTGCAGCTGGGCGTAGCGGTAGCCCAGCCGCATCGCGCCGCCGACGCCGAGGTTGTACGGCAGCCGGGCCACGGCGGAGCCGGCCGCGGCCGCCACCTCGGCGGTGCGGTCGGTGGAGCCGTCGTCGACCACCAGGGTGTCCACGTACGGGAGCTGGCGCTTGATCTCGCCGAGCACGCCGGGCAGGCCGTCGGCCTCGTTCCAGGCCGGGAGGATGATCAGGATGCGGCGGGCGCCGGTCATGAGCTGTGCTCCGGGGTGGAGTCGGCCGAGCTGCGCTGCCGGCCGCCGTCCAGCGGCATGCCCTGCTCGGCGAGGTGGGCGCGGATCAGGGCGACGTCCTCGGCCAGCGTCCTGGTCTCGGCCTCCAGCCGGCTGGCCTCCCAGCTCAGGTGCAGGCTGACCAGCAGCACCAGGACGAAGCCGGCGAAGAGCACCAGGCTGACCCCGGAGGCGACGCCCAGGCGGCGGGCGGTGGAGTCCAGCAGGTGCGGGACGAACCCGAGCGGGGCGATCACCAGCCCTATGCTCAGCCAGATCGCCGCGTACTTCTCCCGCAGCTGCTGCCTGCGCAGCAGCTCCAGGATGTAGGCGAGCACCACGATGCCGGTGATCGAGGTGAGAAAGGAGAGTTGCACTGCCGGTGGCGCCTTCCGTGCGCGGGCGGTCCTCGTGGTGCCAGGCCCCGTGGGTGCCTGTGGTGTCAACAGCGTAGAGCAGCCCGGGGTGACGCCACGGACGGGTGACGCCACCGTGGTGACGCCACCCGCGCAGCCCCTAGGGCTCGTCTTCAGACCCCCGCCTGCGGGGCGTCTGAAGACGAGCTCTAGCCGAGCAGGTCGGCGAAGGCCGGGCGCCGGAGCGCCTCGGCCAGCGAGTCGCGCCAGGCCGGCAGCGGGGCGAGGCCGGCCGCCTGCCAGCGGTCGTGGCCGAGCACGCTGTAGCCCGGGCGGGTGGCCGGGCGGGGGAAGGCGGCGGAGCTGGTGGGCTTGATCCGGTCGGGGTCGAGCCCGGTCAACTCGTAGGCGGTGCGGGCGAGTTCGTACCAGGTGGCGCTGCCGGTGGCGGTGCCGTGGTAGATCCCGGCCGGGGCTTCGGCGGCCCGGCCGAGCGCGACCAGCTGTCCAGCGAGGGCCAACGACCAGGTGGGCTGGCCGAGTTGGTCGTCGACCACGTCCAAACTCGGGCGCTGGGCGGCCAGTTTGAGCATAGTGGCCACGAAGTTGCCGCCGTGCTCACCGTAGAGCCAGGCCGTCCGCACGATGTAGCCGCGCTCCGGCAGGAGTTCGAGCACCGCCCGCTCCCCCACCAGCTTGCTGCGCCCGTAGGCGTTCAGCGGGCCGGTGGCGGCGTCCTCCGGGTAGGGCTGCCCGGCGTCGCCCGGCAGCACGTAGTCGGTGGAGACCTGGATCAGCCGGGCGCCGGTCTGCGCACAGGCCTCGGCCAGGTGGCGAACTCCCGTGCCGTTGACGGCGGTTGCCGCCTCCTCGGCCGTCTCGGCGCCGTCCACGTCCGTCCAGGCGGCGCAGTTGACCACCACGTCATGGCCGGCCACGGCGGCCCACACCGCCGCCGGGTCGGTGATGTCCAGCGCACCGCGGTCCAGCGCCGTCACCGGTGCGTCGCCGAGCACCGAGACCACGTCCCGGCCGAGCATCCCGCCCGCGCCGGTCACCAGCCAGGAGGTCACTTGAGGCCCGCCTTGGCCTTGAGCGGCTCCCACCAGGCGCGGTTGTCCCGGTACCAGGCGACGGTGGCGGCCAGGCCGTCCGCGAAGGAGACCTGCGGCTCGTAGCCCAGCTCGGTGCGGATCTTGGTGATGTCCAGCGAGTACCGCAGGTCGTGGCCCTTGCGGTCGGTGACGTGCTCGACCCGCTCCCAGCCGGTGCCGGTGGCCTCGAGCAGCAGGCCGGTCAGCTCCTTGTTGGTGACCTCGGTGCCGCCGCCGATGTTGTAGACCTCACCGGCGCGGCCGCCGCGCATCACCAGCTCGATGCCCCGGCAGTGGTCGGAGACGTGCAGCCAGTCGCGGATGTTGCCGCCGTCGCCGTACAGCGGCACGGTCTTGCCGTCGATCAGGTTGGTGGTGAAGAGCGGGATGACCTTCTCGGGGAACTGGTAGTACCCGTAGTTGTTGGAGCACCGGGTGACCACCACGTCCATGCCGTGCGTGCGGTGGTAGGCCAGCGCCAGCAGGTCGGAGGAGGCCTTCGAGGCGGAGTACGGGGAGTTGGGCGCGAGCGGCCACTCCTCCGTCCAGGAGCCTTCGGCGATCGAGCCGTAGACCTCATCGGTGGAGACGTGGACGAAGCGGCCGACCCCGTGCTTGCGGGCGGCGTCGAGCAGCACCTGGGTGCCGACCACGTTGGTCAGCACGAAGGGCCCGGCCCCCTCGATCGAGCGGTCCACGTGCGATTCGGCGGCGAAGTGCACGACCACGTCGTGGCCGGCCATCACCTGGTCGACCACCTCCGGGTCGCAGATGTCGCCGCGGACGAAGGAGTACCCGGGGTGGTCGGCGACCGGCGCGAGGTTGACCTCGACCCCCGAATAGGTGAGTTTGTCCAGCACGGTGATGCGAGCGGAGGCGTCCGCGCCGAGCAGCGAACGGACGAACTCCGAACCGATGAACCCGGCTCCGCCGGTCACAAGGATGCGCATAGTTCGCGAAGTGTACCGCCGCACGGCCAATTTCCGGGTTCGTCCGGCTACCCGCCGTCATCGCCTGGATAGGCTGCCGCCATGCGAGGAATTCTGCTGGCCGGTGGGACCGGCTCGCGGCTCTGGCCGCTGACCCGCGCGGTGTCGAAGCAACTGCTCCCGGTCTTCGACAAGCCGATGATCTACTACCCGCTCTCCACCCTGGTGATGGCCGGGATCAGCGAGATCCTGATCATCACCACCCCCGAGGACCAGGAGCAGTTCCGCCGGCTCCTCGGCGACGGCTCGCAGTTGGGGCTGCGCCTGGAGTACGCGGTGCAGGAGCGGCCCGAGGGCATCGCCCAGGCCTTCGTGCTGGGCGCCGAGTTCATCGGCACCGAGGGGGTGGCGCTGATCCTGGGCGACAACATCTTCCACGGCAGCGGCCTGGGCACCCGGCTGGCCGAGCACACCGACGAGAAGGGGGGCCGGGTCTTCGCCTACCCGGTGGCCGACCCGCGCGCCTACGGGGTGGTCGAGTTCGACGCCGAGGGCACCGTGCTCTCGATCGAGGAGAAGCCCGAGAGCCCCAAGTCCCGGTACGCGGTGCCCGGGCTGTACTTCTACGACAACCGCGTGGTGGAGATCGCCCGGGCCCTGGAGCCCAGCGCCCGGGGCGAGTTGGAGATCACCGCGGTCAACGACGCCTACCTGCGCCGGGGCGAGCTGCACGTCACCAAGCTCGACCGGGGCACCGCCTGGCTGGACACCGGCACCTTCGTCTCGATGGTGCAGGCCTCCGAGTTCGTCCGGGTGATCGAGGAGCGCCAGGGCTTCAAGATCGGCTGCCTGGAGGAGACCGCCTGGCGGGCCGGCCTGATCGACGACGACCGGCTGCGCGAGCTCGCCGAGCCGCTGCTCAAGAGCGGCTACGGCCGCTACCTGCTGGACCTGCTGGCCGAGAAGGCCCAGAACGAGGAGAACGTCCGTTGAAGTTCCGCGAGTTGAGCATCCCGGGGGCCTTCGAGATCACCCCGCAGCAGCACGGCGACCCGCGCGGACTCTTCATGGAGTGGTACCGCCACGACCGCCTCGCCGAGGTGGTCGGCCACCCGCTGCGCCTGGCCCAGGGCAACCTCTCGGTCTCGGCCAAGGACGTGGTGCGCGGCATCCACTTCGCCGACACCCCGCCCAGCCAGGCCAAGTACGTCTCCTGCGTGCGCGGCGCGGTGCTCGACGTGGTGGTGGACATCCGGGTCGGCTCGCCGACCTTCGGCCGCTGGGAGTTCGTCCGGCTCGACGACGTGGACCGCCGCTCGGTGTACGTGCCGGAGGGCTTCGGCCACGGCTTCTGCGCGCTGACCGACGACGCCACCCTGCACTACGTCTGCTCCGAGACCTACAACCCCACCGGCGAGCACGCGGTGCACCCGCTCGACCCGGACCTGGCCATCGAGTGGCCCACCGAGGTGCCGCAGCTCTCGGCCCGGGACGACGCCGCGCCCACCCTGGCCGAGGCGCTCAGCGCCGGCCTGCTGCCCTCCTACGAGGAGTGCGTGAAGTACACCGAGTCGCTGAAGGTCTGACAACGCCAGAGGGCCCGCCCCCTCCACCGTCCTGACGGACGGGGAAGGAGCGGGCCCTCTGTTGGTCAGACTGAGCCGGAGCCAGTCAGAACCTCAAGGAAATTACTTGAGGATCTTGGTGACCTGGCCGGCGCCCACGGTACGACCACCCTCACGGATGGCGAACTTGAGGCCCTCCTCCATGGCGATCGGCTGGATCAGCACGACCGTCATGCCGGTGTTGTCGCCCGGCATGACCATCTCGGTGCCCTCGGGGAGGGTCACGACGCCGGTCACGTCCGTGGTACGGAAGTAGAACTGCGGGCGGTAGTTGTTGAAGAACGGGGTGTGACGGCCACCCTCGTCCTTCGACAGGATGTACGACTGGGCCTCGAACTCGGTGTGCGGGGTGACCGAACCGGGCTTGATGATGACCTGGCCGCGCTCGACGTCCTCGCGCTTGATGCCACGGAGGAGCAGACCGACGTTCTCACCGGCCTGGCCCTCGTCGAGGAGCTTGCGGAACATCTCGATACCGGTGACCGTGGTGGTGGTCTTGGTGTCCTTGATGCCGATGATGTCGACGGTCTCGTTGACCTTGAGGACACCACGCTCGATGCGGCCGGTGACGACGGTGCCACGACCGGTGATCGTGAAGACGTCCTCGATCGGCATCAGGAACGGCTGGTCCACGGCGCGGGCCGGGGTCGGGATGGCCTCGTCGACGGCGTGCATGAGGCCGAGGAGCTTCTCGCCCCACTCCTTGTCGCCCTCGAGCGCCTTGAGCGCCGAGACGCGGACGACCGGCAGGTCGTCGCCCGGGAACTCGTACTCGGAGAGGAGCTCACGGACCTCGAGCTCGACGAGCTCCAGGATCTCCTCGTCGTCCACCATGTCGGCCTTGTTCAGGGCGACGACGATGTAGGGGACGCCGACCTGGCGGGCCAGGAGGACGTGCTCCTTGGTCTGCGGCATCGGACCGTCGGTGGCCGCGACGACGAGGATGGCGCCGTCCATCTGGGCCGCACCGGTGATCATGTTCTTGATGTAGTCCGCGTGACCCGGGCAGTCGACGTGGGCGTAGTGACGCGCCTCGGTCTGGTACTCGACGTGCGCGATCGAGATGGTGATACCGCGCTGCCGCTCCTCCGGCGCCTTGTCGATCTGGTCGAACGGCGTGAAGGGGTTGATGTCCGGGTACGCGTCGTGCAGCACCTTGGTGATGGCCGCGGTAAGGGTCGTCTTACCGTGGTCAATGTGACCGATGGTGCCGATGTTGACGTGGGGCTTCGTCCGCTCGAACTTCGCCTTCGCCACTGCAGTCCTCCTGAGGACAGTTCTGTACGCCGTGCTGACGTCAGTTGGTCTTTGATCGGGTTGGGCACGGGCCACCGGTTGGCGACCCGCACCGTCCCGCGGTTTGGGCGGAGGAGACCCGGGGGAATCGCGTGGATTCCCCCGGTTCGCCTCCTAATAGCCTAGAGGTTGTGAAACGTCCCGATTACGGGAGTCACTCGCCCTTGGACTTGGCGATGATGTCGTCCGCCACGTTCCGCGGAACCTCGGCGTACGAGTCGAACTGCATCGAGTAGCTCGCGCGACCAGAGGTCTTGCTGCGCAGGTCACCGACGTAGCCGAACATCTCGGAGAGCGGCACCAGCGCCTTGACGACGCGAGCACCGTGACGCTCCTCCATGGCCTGGATCTGGCCACGGCGGGAGTTGATGTCGCCGATCACGTCACCCATGTAGTCCTCGGGGGTGGTGACCTCGACGGCCATCATCGGCTCGAGCAGAGCCGGCGAGGCCTTCTTGGCACCTTCCTTGAACGCCATGGAGCCAGCGATCTTGAACGCGAGCTCGGAGGAGTCGACGTCGTGCGAGGCACCGTCGAGGAGCGTCACGCGGACGCCCTGCAGCGGGTAGCCGGCGAGCACACCGAACTCCATGGCCTCCTGGCAGCCGGCGTCGACCGAAGGGATGTACTCCTTCGGGACGCGGCCACCGGTGACCTTGTTCACGAACTCGTAGCCCTCGCCGGCCTCGATCGGCTCGATCGCGATCTGGATCTTCGCGAACTGACCCGAACCACCGGTCTGCTTCTTGTGCGTGTAGTCGATACGCTCGACGGCCTTGCGGATCGTCTCGCGGTAGGCGACCTGCGGCTTGCCGACGTTGGCCTCGACCTTGAACTCACGCTTCATACGGTCGACCAGCACCTCGAGGTGCAGCTCGCCCATGCCCGCGATGATGGTCTGGCCGGTCTCCTCATCCGTGTTGACCTGGAAGGACGGGTCCTCCTCGGCCAGACGCTGGATGGCGGTACCGAGCCGCTCCTGGTCGCCCTTGGACTTCGGCTCGATCGCGACGCGGATGACCGGGGCCGGGAAGTCCATGGACTCCAGGATGACCGGCTGCTTCTCGTCGGACAGGGTCTCGCCGGTGGTGGTCTGCTTGAGACCCATGACGGCGACGATGTCGCCGGCGCCCACCGAGTCGATCTCCTCACGCTTGTTCGCGTGCATCCGGTAGATCTTGCCGATGCGCTCCTTCTTGCCCTTCACCGAGTTGAGGACGGCGGTGCCGGCCTCGAGACGCCCGGAGTAGACGCGAACGAAGGTGAGCTTGCCCAGGTGCGGGTCGGACATGATCTTGAACGCAAGCGCGGCGAGCGGCTCGTCGTCCGAAGCCTGGCGGACGATCTTCTCTTCGTCGTTGCCCGGCTTGGTGCCCTCGATGCCCTCGATGTCGAGCGGCGACGGCAGGTACTTCACGACCGCGTCGAGCAGGGGCTGGACGCCCTTGTTCTTGAAGGCGGAGCCGCAGAAGATCGGCGTGAAGGCCGACTCCAGGGTGCCCTTGCGGATCGCGGCGACCAGCAGCTCCTCGGGGATGTCCTCGCCCTCCATGGCGAGTTCCATCACCTCGTCGCTGACGTTCGACACGGTGTCGAGGAGCGCCTCGCGGTACTCCTCGGCCTGGTCGACCAGGTCGGCCGGGATGTCGACGGTGTCGTACATCTCGCCCTTGGTCGCCTCGGGCGACCAGACCAGGGCCTTCATCTTCACCAGGTCGACGACGCCGACGAAGTCGGACTCGGCACCGATCGGGAGCTGCATCACCAGCGGGGTCGCGCCGAGGCGGTCCACGATGGTCTGCACGCAGAAGAAGAAGTTGGCGCCCGTGCGGTCCAGCTTGTTGATGAAGCAGATGCGCGGGACACCGTAGCGGTCAGCCTGCCGCCACACGGTCTCGGACTGGGGCTCGACACCGGCGACACCGTCGAACACCGTCACGCCACCGTCGAGGACGCGCAGCGAACGCTCCACCTCGACGGTGAAGTCGACGTGACCCGGGGTGTCGATGATGTTGATGGTGTGGTCGCTGTCATCGAGCGTCCAGTGACAGGTCGTCGCGGCCGACGTGATCGTGATGCCGCGCTCCTGCTCCTGCTCCATCCAGTCCATGGTGGCAGCGCCATCGTGGACCTCACCGATCTTGTACGAGACACCGGTGTAGAACAGGATCCGCTCGGTGGTGGTGGTCTTGCCCGCGTCGATGTGCGCCATGATCCCGATGTTGCGGACCTTGGCGAGGTCAAGGGAGGTTGCAGCCATGGTGGCTCGTTCTCTCTCTGTCTAGTGACGGGGTTCGGACTACCAGCGGTAGTGCGCGAAGGCCTTGTTGGACTCGGCCATCTTGTGGGTGTCCTCGCGACGCTTCACGGAAGCACCGAGGCCGTTGCTGGCGTCGAGGATCTCGTTGAGCAGACGCTCGGTCATGGTCTTCTCGCGACGGGCGCGGGAGTAACCGACGAGCCAGCGGAGCGCCAGGGTGTTGGCGCGGCCCGGACGGACCTCGACCGGCACCTGGTAGGTGGCGCCACCGACGCGGCGGGACTTGACCTCGAGGGTCGGCTTGACGTTCTCGAGCGCGCGCTTGAGGGCGACCACGGGGTCGGCACCGGTCTTCTCGCGGACGCCCTCGAGGGCGCCGTACACGATCCGCTCGGCGGTGGAGCGCTTGCCGTGCAGCAGGATCTTGTTGACCAGCGAGGTGACGAGCGGCGAGCCGTAGACCGGGTCGATGATGACCGGGCGCTTCGGGGCAGGACCCTTACGAGGCATTCTTACTTCTCCTTCTTGGCGCCGTAGCGGCTACGAGCCTGCTTGCGGTTCTTGACACCCTGGGTGTCGAGCGAACCGCGGATGATCTTGTAGCGGACACCAGGAAGGTCCTTCACACGGCCACCGCGGACCAGCACGATGGAGTGCTCCTGCAGGTTGTGGCCCTCGCCCGGAATGTAGGCGGTGACCTCGATCCCGCTGGTGAGGCGCACACGGGCCACCTTACGAAGCGCGGAGTTCGGCTTCTTCGGGGTGGTGGTGTACACACGCGTGCAAACGCCACGGCGCTGGGGGGAGCCCTTCAGCGCGGGCGTCTTGTTCTTCTCGACCTTGTCCTGCCGGCCCTTTCGGACCAGCTGCTGGATCGTAGGCACCGTTTCTCCGTTTTCTGTGTGCCAAGGCTGCGTAAAACTAACCTGCGGTGACCCCAACTCTCCGACCCACGCGGTCGGGTGTGTTGAGCCTCTTGGAGGAGGAATCGCGGAATCCCGTGAGCTGATGTGCACAGCGACGGCGCTCGCGACACCGGAGTACTGCGTACTCCGGCGGCATCGGCCGGTGTGCTTGCACGCACAAGGACCCGGGGACACCCCAGGCACAAGGTCAGAGCGTACCTAGCGCATCGGCGCCGGTCAAAACAAATGCAACGCCGCAGCTCGGCGCCGACGGGGACGGGACACCCGAGTGGCGCAACGGGGTAGCTGCCGTCTTACCACAGACGGCCGCTCCGGGCGAGCCGGGACCACCTGGCGAGCCGGATCCGCGGCGGGCCGCGGGGCAGCCGGCCCGCGACCGGTCAGTGGCCGCCCGCGAACACGGCGACCAGGGCCAGCAGCGCCCAGCCGGCGACCGAGATCCAGCCGAGCACCAGGGCGGCCGTGACCAGGCCCTCACCCTCCTGGCGGCGCTGCTTGAGCTGCCGGGACGCGATGTGGCCGGTGATCACCGCGGGCAGGCCCAGCAGGCCCATGGTGGGCAGGCAGAGCACGCCGAGCACCAGCGAGGCCACCGCCATCGGGTTGGTGGGCGCCTTCGGCGGCGCGGCAGGGAAGAAGGTCTGCGGCACACCCGGCGGGAGACCGCCCAGCGGGCCGGCCGGGAGGTCGGCGGTGAGCTGGGCCAGCTCGCCGTAGGTCTTGGCCGCACTGGCCCAGTCGAACCGCTGGGAGTACTCCTCGGCGGTCAGCCGGCCCTCGGCGTAGGCGGCCTTGAGCACGTCCACCGCCCGGTCGCGGTCGGTCTGCGCGGCACGCATCCCCGGATGGGGCTGCGGAGGCTGACCCCACGGCTGCACGTCCACCAGGCACCTCCCACGGCGACGGGACGCCCCGTGCGCCCCCACTGTCATGGTGCAGGACGAACGGGCCCGCGCGTTAGTTGCAACCCGGGCGCGCCGACGGGGCACGGATCCACCCGAACGGCGGCGACACACCGGCCGACCGGCGGATTCCGGCCCGGCGGCGGGCGGTGAGAGGCTGTCGGCGAAGAGGCTCCGGACCCCAGTCCGGACCAGGCACCAAGCAGGGGGACCAGCGCCATGCAGGCGACCACACCACCGACCGCCGCCGTGAGCATCCACAACCTGTGGAAGCGCTTCGGCGAGCACACCGCCGTCGCCGGGCTCACCCTCGACCTGCCGGCGGGCTCCTTCATCGGTCTGGTCGGCCCCAACGGCGCCGGCAAGACCACCACCCTGTCGATGGCCACCGGCCTGCTCCGCCCCGACCACGGCACCGTGCTGGTGCACGGCGCCGACGTCTGGGCCGACCCGGTGGCGGTCAAGGCCCGGATCGGCATCCTGCCGGAGGGCCTGCGGATGTTCGAGCGCCTCAGCGGGCGCGAACTGCTCCAGTACAACGGCCGGTTGCGCGGCCTGCCGGGCGCCGAGGTGGACCGCCGGGCCGAGGAGCTGCTCACCGTGCTCGACCTGCTCGGCGCCGCCGACAAGCTGGTGGCCGACTACTCCACCGGCATGCGCAAGAAGATCGGCCTGGCCGCCGCGCTGCTGCACAACCCCGACGTGCTCTTCCTCGACGAGCCGTTCGAGGGCGTGGACCCGGTCTCGGCCCAGACCATCCGGGGCGTGCTCAAGCGGTACGCCGCGGCCGGCTCCACCGTGGTCTTCTCCAGCCACGTGATGGAGCTGGTCGAGCAGCTCTGCGACTGGGTGGCCGTGGTGAACGCCGGTCAGATCATCGCCCAGGGTCCACTGGACGCCGTCCGCGGCGACCGCTCGCTGCACTCCGTCTTCCTGGAGCTGATCGGCGTCCGCGAGGACGACGGCGCGGCCCTCGGCTGGCTCGGCGGCGCCGCCGCCCACGACCCCGCGGGTGGCGAGCGATGAGCCGCACCGACCTCGGGGCCGACCCGGCCGCCCGGCCGGCGGATCGCCACCCCCTGCCGGCCGACCGCGAGGTCGTCCGCACGCTCGTCCGGCTCAAGCTCCGGCTGCTCGCCAACGGCCTGCGGCGCAGCCCGCAGCGCCGGGCGGTCTACCTGGTGGGCACCGGCATCGGCCTGCTGTTCGTCGGGCTGATCGCCACGGCCTTCGCCTTCCTGCACGGGCACGCGGGCGCGGCCGACGCCGCCGCGCTGCTGGTCTCCGGGATGACCCTGTCCTGGGCCGCGCTGCCGCTCTTCCTGTTCAGCACCGACGAGAGCGCCGACCCGACCCGGCTCACCATGCTGCCGCTGCGCCCGCGCGCCATGCTGCGCGGCACCCTGCTCGGCGCGCTGATCGGGCCCGGCCCGGTGCTCACCACCCTGCTGCTGACCGGCGCGGTGATCGCCGCCGCCACCGGCGCGGCGGCCGTGCCGTTCGCGGTGCTCGGGGTGCCGCTCGCGCTGGTCACCCTGGTCACGCTCTCCCGGGCCGTCGCGGCCGGCAACGCCCGGCTGCTCTCCTCCCGCCGGGGCAAGGACTTCGCGATCTTCGGCGGCCTGCTCTTCGCGCTGCTGATCCAGGGCGGCAACATCCTTTCGCAGAGCGTCCTCGGCGGGAAGGGCTCCCTGGACCTCTCCGGGCTGCACCCGGTGGCGAGCGTGCTGCGCTGGGTGCCGCCGGTCAGCGCGATCGACGCCGCGCGCAGCGCCGGGGACGGCGCCTACGGCACCGCCGTGGCCCAGCTCGCGCTGGCCGCCGCGCTGCTGGCGCTGCTGCTGCGCTGGTGGGGCGGCACGCTCCAGCAGCTGATGGTGACGGCCGACGCCTCCACCCAGATCGACACCGCCTCGGTCTCCCGCTCCCGGCTCACCGGCATCCTGCCGCCCGGCCGGGCCGGCGCGGCGATGCAGCGGCACCTGCGGTACGCCTGGCGCGAGCCCCGGGCCAAGGCCGCCGTCTTCACCAGCATCGGCATGACGCTGGTCTTCTGCGTGCTCTCGGTGGTGCAGGGCTGGAGCTCGGTGTACGTGGTCGCGGTGGCCGGGCTGATGCTCGGGCTGCAGATGGTCAACCTGTTCGGCATGGACGGCTCGGCGTTCTGGATGGTCGCCTCGACCATCGCCACCCGGCGGGACGCCCGGGACGAGCTGCGCGGCCGGGCGCTCGCGGTGGTCGCGTACGCGGTGCCCAGCGTGCTGGTGCTGGCCCTGGTCCTGGCCGCCGCCACCGGCCAGTGGGGGCAGCTGCCCGCCGCCTTCGGCCTCACCCTGGCCGGCCTCGGCTCGGGCCTCGGCCTGGGCGCGATGCTCAGCGTGCTCGCGCCGTACACCATGCCCGCCGACAGCAACCCGATGCGCAACGCCGCGCCCGGCCAGAGCGGGGTGGTGCTGCTCAACAGCTTCGGCTCGATGGTCGGGGTGGCCGTGCTGACCGCCCCGGTCGGCGTCCTGCTGGGCGTGCTGGCCGGCACCGACTCCCCCACCTGGCCGGTGCTGCTGGTCGGCCCGCTGTACGGCGCCCTGCTGGCCGTGGTCGGGGTCCGGACGGCCGCCGAGCGGCTGCTGCAAAGGCTGCCGGAGATCCTCGCGGTGGCGGTGGAGCGCAGCAGCTGACACCGTGCCCCGGCGCTCCGGCCGGCCGGAGGCCGGTGCCCGTGGCTGCACCGCCCGGGCGGGCCGCCGCGCCCGGCCTATCGGCGCCGCTGCGCCTGGTCCCGACCCTCCGTTCCCCGCCCCCGTCTGCCCGGCCCGCCGCCCGGGCGGCCGCACCCGGCATCATTGGCGGGGTGGGCCGGAGCGAGGGAGAGCGTGGCGTGAACGAGCAAGGCGGGACGGAGGCGCTGCTGGCGCAGGCCGTCCAGGACGTGGTCGCCGCGCAGCCCAAGCGCCTGGACCGGGCGCTGGACGGCGGGGCCTCGCTGCTCGCGGCCTCGGCCGAGCGGTGGCCGGCGGTGAGCCGGGCGGTGCTCGGGCACGCCGAGCAGGCCGTCGGCCGGGCCTGGACGGTGGGCTGGCGGCCGGCCGATCTGGTCCGGGTGGTGCGGCGCTCGCTCGGCCCGGTGCACCTGGCGCTCGCGGTGGACCTGATCGCCGCCGAGGGCCGCCGCCACGGCGCCGCCACGCTGGACCGGCGCTGGCAGGAGCAGCTGCGCGAGCTCGCCGTGGAGGTCTGGTGGGGCCCGGACGAGGCGTACCTGGGCGAGTTCGCCGCCCGGCACCGGCTGGACCGCTTCGCGCTGGCCACCGCCGTGCTGGAGCTCTTCCGGGCCTGGGCCGTGCTGCCGCCGATCACCCCGGTCGGCCCGGCGCCGGGCGCCACCCCGGCCCGTCCGGTCGGCCCGGTGGAGGGCGAGCCCCGGATGCTCTCCCGGATCCGCGCGCTGCTGGCCAAGGCCGAGTCCACCGAGTACCCGGAGGAGGCCGAGGCGCTCACCGCCAAGGCCCAGCAGCTGATGGCCCAGCACTCGATCGACGAGGCCCTGCTGGCCGTGGGGCGGCCGACCGCCGCCACCCCGGCGGCGCTGCGGATCGGTGTGGACAACCCGTACGAGAGCCCGAAGACGATGCTGCTGGACGCGGTGGCGGGGGCCAACCGCTGCCGGGTGGTCTGGGCGAAGGAGTTCGGCTTCTGCACCATCGTCGGCTTCGACGGTGACCTGGACGGGGTGGAGCTGCTCTACACCTCGCTGCTGGTGCAGGCGACGTCGGCGATGCACCGGGCCGGCAGCCGGCAGCACCTGGACGGCGCCTCCCGCACCAAGGCGTTCCGCCAGTCCTTCCTGGTCGCCTACGCGGCGCGGATCCGCGAGCGCCTGGCGGCCGCCACCGAGGAGGCCACCCGGGCCACCGAGGACTCCCGGCTGCTGCCCGCGCTGGCCGCCCGGGAGGCCGCCGTGGACCGGACCATCACCCGGATGTTCCCCAAGCTCACCGCCCAGCGCGTCCGGGTCTCCGACGGCGAGGGCTGGACGGCCGGGCGGGCCGCCGCCGACCGGGCCGACCTGCACGGCCGCAAGGGCGCCATCCGGCGCTGAGGCCCGGGCCGGCTGACGGAAATTGCTCGCGCCGGGGCGGGCGGGCCCGTAGCGTCCGGTGGCATGAGCCGTGACGCCGCGCCCCGCCGCCCCCTGATCGCCGCCCTCACCGGGGCCGGCATCTCCACCGACTCCGGGATCCCGGACTACCGGGGGCCGAACGGGCTCTGGCGGCGGGAGCCGGGGGCCGAGAAGCTGGTCACCTACCAGTACTACGTCGCCGACCCGGAGATCCGCCGCCGCTCCTGGCTGCTGCGTCAGGAGGCGGAGACGCTGACCGCCGAGCCGAACGCGGGCCACCGCGCGCTGGTGGAGCTGGAGCGGGCCGGGGTGCCGCTGCGGGTGCTGACCCAGAACGTGGACGGGCTGCACCAGCGGGCCGGGCTGCCCGACCGCAAGGTGTTCGAGCTGCACGGCACCGCCCAGGAGGTGGACTGCCTCGACTGCGCGGCCCGCACCCCGATGGCCGAGGCGCTGGCCCGGGTCGCGGCCGGCGAGCCCGACCCGGCCTGCCTGGCCTGCGGCGGAGTGCTCAAGCCCGCCACCGTGATGTTCGGCGAGCTGCTCGACACCGAGCTGCTGGCCAAGGCCGAGTCGGTGGCCCAGGCCAGCCAGCTCTTCCTGGCGATCGGCTCCACCCTCCAGGTGTATCCGGTGGCCGGCCTGGTCCGCCTCGCCGCCGAGGCCGGCGCCCGGCTGGTGATCGTCAACGCCGAGGAGACCCCGTACGACCACCTCGCCGAGGAGGTGATCCGCGAGCCGATCTCCACCGCGCTGCCCGCGCTGGTCGGCCGCGTGCTGGCCGGGGAGTTCGGCTGAGGGCGGTGCGTACGATGGCGCCGCTCTGACGTGTCGTGACGGTCGTGACGAGAGGGGTGTGGTCGAGGTGCTGGGGTTCGATCCGGGGTCGGCGGCGTTCGTGGCCGAGCCGTACCAGGCGTACGCGGCGCTGCGGGAGCGGGCGCCGGTGGTGCGGTACGAGCCGACCGGGCAGTGGCTCGTCCCGCGGTACGCCGAGGTCAACGCGCTGCTGCGGGACAGGCGGCTCGGCCGCAGCTACACCCACCGGTTCAGCCACGCCGAGTTCGGCCGCCCCGAGCCGGATCCGGCGCACGAGCCGTTCCACACCCTGAACGACCACGGCCTGCTCGACCTGGAGGGCCCCGACCACACCCGGATCCGCCGCCTGGTCACCAAGGTCTTCACCCCGCGGACGGTCGAGGCGCTGCGCCCGACGGTGGCCGCGCTGGCCGGCGAGCTGGTCGACGGCCTGCTGGCGGCCGGCGGCGGCGATCTGATCGCCGAGGTGGCCGAGCCGCTGCCGGTGGCCGTGATCGCCGAGCTGCTCGGCGTGCCGGCCGCCGACCGGGGCCTGCTGCGGCCCTGGTCGTCCGCGATCACCGGCATGTTCGAGCTCGACCCGACGCCGGAGACGGCCCGCCGCGCGGTGGCGGCCAGCACCGAGTTCTCCGACTACCTGCGCGGGCTGATCCGGCTGCGCCGCACCGACCCCGGGGCGGATCTGCTCAGCGAGCTCGTCCAGGCCCACGACGAGGGCGAGGCGCTCACCGAGCAGGAGCTGATCTCCACCTGCGTGCTGCTGCTCAACGCCGGCCACGAGGCCACCGTCAACACCACCGGCAACGGCTGGTGGGCGCTCTTCCGCCACCCCGGCGAGTTGGCCCGGCTGCGCGGCGCGGTGGACGGGCTGCTGCCCACCGCCGTGGAGGAGCTGATGCGCTGGGACACCCCGCTGCAGCTCTTCGAGCGCTGGGTGCTCGACGAGATCGAGATCGGCGGGGTGACCATCCCGCGCGGCGCCGAGGTCGCCCTGCTCTTCGGCTCCGCCAACCGCGACCCGGCCCGCTTCACCGACCCGGACCGGCTCGACCTCGCCCGCGCCGACAACCCGCACATCTCCTTCGGTGCCGGCGCCCACTTCTGCCTCGGCGCCCCGCTGGCCCGGCTCGAACTCACCGAGTCCTTCGGCGCCCTGCTCCGCCGGGCCCCGGGCCTGCGGCTGGTCCGGGAGCCGTCCTGGCAGCCCGGGTACGTGATCCGGGGCCTGCGCGAGCTCGTCGTCGAGGTCTAGCCCGCCGGGGTGTCCAGGTGGACCAGGCCGGAGACGCTGAAGATCAGGATGGTGTCGACGGTGGCCGGGTGGGTGGCGGCCGGGTGCGGGAAGGTGATGCTCGGGCCCTGCGCGCCGCCGAACTCGGCGGTCTCGCCCGGCTTGATCAGCACCCCGGCCGAGGTGAGCGCGTGCTCGGGCCCCTGGCTCCCGGCGAGGGTGGCCCGGCCGTCCGGCGCCGTGCTCACCATCGACAGGTGCTCGGCCACCTGGCCTTCGTTGCGCACGGTCAGCGTGAGCGCCCCACCCGCGAGCTTCGCGCCGGTCAGCTCCAGGTGCGACCGCGGCCCCTGCACCGAGAGCACCCCCGGGGTGGCCGGCCGGAGGGTAGCGGCGGGCGCAGCCGCGCCGGAAGAGCAACCGGTCGCCAGCAGGGCCGTGGCACCGGCGGCAGCCACCAGCGCGAGGGCCCGGCGGAGAACGGTGGGGTGGGCCGTGGCAGTCATGGCCACCAGTATGAGCACCCTTACGCCCACCCCGGCCGCTGCCCCACCGCTCCCACCGCTCCCACCGCTCCCGCCGCTCCCGCCGCTGCGGCGGCGGCGGCGGCGGCGACGACGGCGGCGACGGCTGCGGCGACGGCGACGGCGACGGCTGCGGCGGCGACGGCGACGGCTGCGGCGGCGACGGCGACGGCGGCGACGGCGACGGCTGCGGCTGCGGCTGCGGCGGCGACGGCGACGGCGGCTGCGGCGACGGCGGCGACGGCGGCTGCGGCGACGGCCTGACCGGTCGGCTGCCCGGCTGACGGACTGACCGGCTGACCGACTGCCTGACCGGTCGGCTGCCCGACTGACCGACTGCCTGACCGGTCAGCTGCCCGACGGGCCGACGGGCCGACGGGCCGACGGGCCGAGCCTCCCGCTTGCTCGCCAGCCGCCCCACCGACCCGCTGCCGCCGACCTACCTGCTCACCGCTCCTGCCGGACCGCCTCAGGCCGGGTAGCGGGCCGCGAGACCGTCCCGGGTGCCGGTGGTGAACGTCGCCACCAGGTCCTCGGCCACCTGGAGGATCACCTCGCGGCCCTCGACCACCGAGGTCCACTCCGCCGGGAGGCCGGCCTCGCCGTACGCGGCGCCGACCAGGTTGCCGCAGACCGCTCCGGTCGAGTCGCTGTCGCCCGAGTGGTTGGCCGCGAGGATCACGGCCTGGCGGGCGTCGGCTCCGGCGAGGGCCGCGTAGACGGCGATGGCCAGGCACTCCTCGGCGACCCAGCCGAGGCCGACCCGCTCCACCGACTCGGAGCTCGGCGTGCCCTCGGCCGCGATGGCGACGGCCCGGCGGAGGGCGGCCACGGTCTCCTCGGCCGAGGGGTGCGCCGCCGTCTGCTCGATCGTCGCGGCGACGGCCTCGGGCAGCTGCGCCCCGGCCGCCACCCGGCTGGTCAGGGCCGCGAAGGCCCCGGCGGCGAGGTAGCCGGTCGGGTGGCCGTGGGTCAACTGGGCCGCCTGGGCGGCGAGTTCGAAGGAGGCCTCCGGCCCGAGCCCGATCAGCCCGAAGGGGGCCGACCGCATCACCGTGCCGCACCCCTTGGAGTGGGCGTTGACCGGGCCGGGCTCGCCGAGCGCCGCCGGGGGCGTGAACTCGCGGTGGTACTCCAGGCCGCTCAGGCAGGCGTTGCCGGGGGCGCGGCGGGCGTAGAGGAAGGGCTGCTCGGCCAGCCAGCCGTCCGGGGCGGTGGGCGCCTCGTCGTACTGGGTGCGCAGCCAGCGCTGGTACGCGGCGTGCAGCGCGGCCACCGGCGGCCGGGTCTCGTGCAGCCGCCCACGGATCAGGCCCTCGGCGGTGAAGAGCGTCATCTGGGTGTCGTCGGTGACCTGCCCGTGCTTGGGCAGCTCGGTGATGCCCTCCGGCCCGTACTCGTCCCGGATCCGCTCCAGCACCTGGAACTCCACCGGCCACCCGAGGGCGTCCCCGACCGCCCCGCCCAACAACGAACCCCGTACCCGCGCGATGAACTCGACCATGCCGCCGAGCCTATCCACTGCCCGGCGCTTCCCATGCCCCGCGCTTCCTAGAATGGAGCGTGGACGAGATGACGGCCTGGCTGGGCTCCCTGACTCCCGAGCGGCTGGCCGCACTGGCGGCGCAGCGCGGCCTGCCCCAGGTGCCCGGCGCCGCCCCCGCCACCCCCGAGCACCTCGCCACCCAGCTGCTCGGCGCCAACTCCGTTCTCACCGCGATGAGTTCGCTCAACCGTCCGGAGCTCCAGACCCTCACCGCGGTGGCGGCGCTGGCCGCCCGGCTGCACGGCCCGGCCGCCACCGACCAGCACGGGCCGGTCGGGTTCGCCGGCACGGGCCCGGTGCGGCGGGCCCCGGCGGGCCGGGCGCCGGAGCCCGGGGAGCGGCTGGTGCCGAGAGCCCTGCTGCTGGCCGAGTTGGGCCCGGCGGCCGAGCCGGTGCTGGCCCGGCTGGTGGCGCAGGCGCTGGTGCTGCCGGTGGCCGGTGAGCAGCTGGCCGTGCCGGCCGTGCTGCACCGCAGGGCCGCCGAACTCCAGGGCCTGGGAAGGCCGTTGGCGCAGCTGCTGCCCGCCGCGCACCGGGCCGCCGAGCTGCGGCGGATCGCCCGCACCCTCGGGCTGCCCGATCTCCCGCAGGACGCCTCCGACCCACTTGCCGACCAGCAGACCGCACGGCTCCTCGAACGGCTCATCGCCGCCCTCGGCGAGGCCGAGCGGCTGCGGCGGCTGGTGGCGCAAGCGCCGCCGGAGGCCGTGGAGTTGCTCGACGTCCTGCTGCCCGGGCCGCCCCGGGTACGGGTCGGCTGCTTCGCGCCGGATCCGGGCACCCACGGCAAGTACCTGCTGAGCGACGGCAGTTCGGTCGATCCGGGTGAGCACTGGCTGGCTGCGCGCGGCCTGCTGTTGCCGGTCGGGGGCGGGCTGGCCGAGCTGCCGTACGAGATCGGTGCGGCCCTGCGCGGCGACACCCCGCTGCCGTTCACCCCCACGCCGCCGGCCCCGCCGACCCACCCGCTGACCAGCCGTCAGCCGGGCCGGGCCCAGGCCGCGGCCGCCGAGGCGGCCGGCCGGGCCGAGCTGCTGCTGCGCACCACGGCCGCCGAGCCGCCGGCCCTGCGCCGCACCGGCGGCCTGGCCGTCCGCGACGCCAAGGCGCTGGCCAAGGCCCTCGCCACCGACGAGCGCGAGACCCGGCTCTGGATCGACCTCGCCGCCAACGCCGCCCTGCTCGCCCCCCACCGGATGCCCGACGGCACCCTCCGGCTGCTCCCCACCGAGCGGTACGACGCCTGGCTGGCCGCCACCCCCGCCGAGCGTCTGGTGCCGCTGCTCGCCACCTGGGCCGTCACCCCGGCGGTCTTCACCCGCTCCCCGGAGGGCGGCGCACTGGCCACCCCGGACGACCCCACCGCCGTCCCGCTCCGCCGCTCCGCGCTGGAGCTCCTGGCCGCCCTTCCCCCGGGCCGAGGCCTGGCCGCACCCTCCGCCGAGACGACCCCCGTGCACCACGTCCGCGACGCCCTCGCCTGGCAGCAGCCGCTCCTCCCGGCCCCGGACCCGGCGGCCGTGGCCGCCACCCTCGCCGAGGCCGACCTGCTCGGCCTGGCCGCCGAGGGCGCCCTCACTCCGACCGGCCACGCCGTCCTCGGGCTGCTGCGCGCCGGTGCGGCCCGGCACTTCCCGGCCGTCCCCGGCGCGGGCCCCGACCTCTCCCGTCACCCCGCACTCGCCGAAGCCGTCAGCCGCTTGCGGGAAGCCCTCACCGGCCAGCTGCCGCCCCCGCAGCGCACCGCCCGGTACCAGGCCGACCTGACGGCCCTGGTGGCCGGCCGCCCGGCGCCCGCGCTGGCGGAGCTGCTCGACGCGGTGGCCGACCGGGAGTCGGAGGGCCAGGCGGTGGTGTGGCGGTTCGGGCCGGCCTCCGTGCGGCGGGCGCTGGACGCGGGGGCCGACCCGGTGGAGCTGGTCGCCGGGCTGGAGGCCGTGGCCGAGGGCGGCCACCGGCTCCCCCAGCCGCTCGCCTACCTGATCGCCGACACGGCCCGCACCCACGGTCGGATCCGGGTGGTCGAGACCGCCTGCTGCCTGTGCTCGACGGACGAGGCCCTCGTCCTGGAGCTCGCGCACAGCCGGGCCCTCGCGCCGCTGGGGCTGCGCCGGATCGCCCCGACCGTCCTGCTCACGGCCGTCTCCGCCGCCGAGACCCTGGCCGGGCTGCGGGCGGCCGGCTACGCCCCCGTGCTGGAGGCCGGGACCGGCACCACGCTGGTGGAGCGCACCCCCGTGCTCCGCTCCACCAGCCAGCTGCCCGAACTACGGCCCTAGCCGGCCCCCCCCGGGTCCCGGGCCCCGGGCCCCGGGCCCCGGGCAGCCCTCAGGACTCCCCCGCGACGACCGCCCCGGCCTCGTACGCGAAGACCACCGCGTGCACCCGGTCGCGCAGGTGCAGCTTGGCCAGCACGTTGCTCACGTGCGTCTTCACGGTGTGCTCGCTGACCGTCAGCTCGGCCGCGATCTCGGCGTTGGACAGGCCCCGGGCGAGCAGCCGCAGGGTCTCCTGCTCCCGCCCGGTCAGCTGGTCGAGCAGCCGGGAGCGCGGCACGGCGGCCGGGCCGCCCGGGCGGCGGGCGGCGAACTCGCCGATCAGGCGGCGGGTCACCGAGGGGGCGAGCAGCGCCTCGCCGGAGGCGACCATCCGGACTCCGTGCACCAGGTCGTCCCGGCGGACGTCCTTGAGCAGGAAGCCGCTGGCCCCCGCGTACAGCGCGTCGTAGACGTAGTCGTCGATGTCGAAGGTGGTCAGCATGATCACCCTGGTCTCCGGGTGGCCGGCGCAGACCTGCCTGGCGGCCTCCAGGCCGTCCATCACCGGCATCCGCACGTCAAGCAGCAGCACGTCCGGCCGGTGCTCGGCCACCGCCGCCACGGCCTGCGCGCCGTCGCCGGCCTCGGCCACCACCTCGATGTCCGGCTGCGCGTCCAGGATCATCCCGAACCCGGCCCGCACCAGCTCCTGGTCGTCCGCGACCACCACCCTGATCAATGCCCAACCCCCGTGTCAGCCCAGTGGCAGCTTCGCGCTCACCAGGAATCCCTCGCCGTCCTCGCGCGGCCCGGCCCAGGCCTGGCCGCCGCAGGCGGCCGCCCGTTCCCGGACGCCGACCAGCCCGCGCCCGCCGGACCACCCGGCGCCACGGGCCCGGGCACCGCCCGGGCCGTCGTCGGCGACGGCGACCTCCAGCGCCTCCCCCGTACGGGTGAGGCGGACGCTCACCCGGCCGGCCCCGGAGTGCTTGACCGTGTTGGTCAGCGCCTCCTGGACGATCCGGTACGCCGCCGTCTCCACGTCCGGGGGCATCGTACGCTGCCCCTCCAGTCGAAGATCGAGATCGACCTCGATCCCGGCCCCGCGCACCCGCTCGGCCACCCCCGCCAGCTCGGCCAGCTTCGGCTGCGGCGCCAGCTGCGGGCCCGCGTCCTCCGTCTTGAGCACCCCGAGCACCCGGCGCAGCTGCACCATGGCGTCCCGCCCGGAGTCGGCGATGGTGTCGAAGGCGCGGACCGCCCGGTCCGGGTCGCTGCGCACCACCACCGGGCCCGCCTCGGCCTGGATCACCATCAGCGAGACGGCGTGCGCCAGGATGTCGTGCATCTCGCGGGCGATCCGCCCGCGCTCCTCGGCCACCGCCCGGGCC
Source organism: Kitasatospora sp. MMS16-BH015 (assembly GCF_002943525.1). Classification (NCBI taxonomy): domain Bacteria; kingdom Bacillati; phylum Actinomycetota; class Actinomycetes; order Kitasatosporales; family Streptomycetaceae; genus Kitasatospora; species Kitasatospora sp. MMS16-BH015. Next base: position 3,516,546 of record NZ_CP025394.1, read on the forward strand.
GCGTCGCTGGCGGCGCGCAGCCCCAGCTCGTGCGCCCGCTCCCGCTCCAGCGCGGCCAGCCGGCGGTTCTGCCGCACCAGGGTGCCGAAGACGAAGCTGCCCACCGACATCATCAGGCTGAACAGCATCCCGTTGATCGAGTACGTGCCGAGCACGTTCGCCACCACCAGGGCGGCCAGTGTGCTCCAGCGCTGCCACTCCTCGGCCCGGTCGGCCACGGTGTAGATGCCGATCACCATGTAGAGCTCGACCTGCGGCTGCGCGTTGTGCGCCACCACCGAGAGCACCAGCGCGGGCAGGCCGCAGAGCAGCAGCACCAGCGCCGGGGCCCGGCGCCGCCAGGGCATCGGCAGGGCGGTGCTCACCGCCAGCAGGTAGGTCCACCAGGGCCAGCCGCTGTCGTGGAAGACCGCCCAGACCGAGACCACCGCCGAGAGCAGCGCCAGCAGCCCGTCCGCCACGTACGGGCTGACGCCCCGGGGTCTCGCCCATCGCCGCGCCCAGTCCACGTCCGCCCCCTCCGGCTCGGGCGGCCGGCCCGCCCCCGGGAGCAGATCCTGCCGTACCCGCAGGTCGGCGGGCACCTCAGGCCCCCGTGACGGTGACGTCGCCCGTCTGGGTGGTGGCGGTGACGGTCCGGGTGGCGGCAGGGTCCTGCCGGACGCCGACGTTGACGTTGCCGGTCTGCGCCTTGGCGTTCACCTGGTAGGCGGCGGCGGTCGGCAGCTTCAGCCGGATGCTGCCGGTCTCGGTGCTGCCGTGCACCTCGCTGACATCGCCGGTGAAGGTCGCCGAGACGTCGCCGGTCTGGCTGCTCAGGCTGGCCTTCGCCCCGGCCAGCTCGCCGGCGTGGATGCTGCCGGTCTCGGTGCGGGCGTCCACCTCGGCCTTCAGCCCGGCCAGCTGCACCGAGCCGGTGCCGGCCACCACCCGGACCACCGTGCCCGCCGGCACCTTCACCTCGTACCCCACCGCGCAGTCGTGGTCCGGGCAGCTGTACCCGAGGGTCAGCGTGCCGTCGGCGGCCGTGGCGTGGGTCGCGTCCGGCTGCTCGTCCCGGTAGCTGCGGTGCTCGGTGACCTGCACGGCCGTCCCGCCGCCGGTGACCTTCACGTCCCCCGTGTCGCTCCGCACCACCAGCGTCTTCACCGCCTCCCCCACCCCGTAGCTGACGTCCTCGTGCTGCCGGTCGTCGCTCAGGAAGCACCCCGACATCCCGAACAGCACCGCCCCCGTGATCGCCGCCGCACCCAGCACCCGCTTGAACCCGCTCATCCCCGTACCCCCTGCTCGTTCTCCGCCCGGCCTCCCCGGACACCGAGAATCCTGCCCGCCACCCCCCTCACCCCGACTCCCCCGCCCGGGCGGTTTACCCGCCTCCCCCTCAGGAGGGAGTCAGGGTGCCGAGGGGAAGCGGTGGTCCGCCTGCACGAACGGCCCTTTCGGGCCAAGGGTGGGAACGCCGCAGGGCGGCCACCCCGTGAGGGGTGACCGCCCTGGCGGATCAAGCAGGGACTCAGCCGGTGTACGGGCCGTAGTCGTAGTCGTCCAGCGGGACGGCCTGGCCGGAGCCGGTGCCGAAGGGCGACAGGTCGTAGTCGTCGTAGCCGACGGCCGAGTACATCGCGGCCTTGGCCTCCTCGGTCGGCTCGACCCGGATGTTGCGGTAGCGGGGCAGACCCGTACCGGCCGGGATGAGCTTACCGAGGATGACGTTCTCCTTGAGGCCAAGGAGCGGGTCCGACTTGGCGTGGATCGCCGCGTCGGTGAGCACCCGGGTCGTCTCCTGGAAGGAGGCGGCCGACAGCCAGGACTCGGTGGCCAGCGAGGCCTTGGTGATACCCATCAGCTGCGGACGGCCGGAGGCGGGGTGACCGCCCTCGGAGACCACACGACGGTTCTCGGTCTCGAAGCGGCCGCGCTCGACGAGCTCGCCCGGGAGCAGCTCGGCGTCGCCCGACTCGATGATCGTCACGCGGCGGAGCATCTGCCGGATGATGATCTCGATGTGCTTGTCGTGGATCGACACGCCCTGCGAGTTGTAGACCTTCTGGACTTCGGCCACCAGGTGGATCTGGACGGCACGCTGGCCCATGATGCGCAGGACGTCGTGCGGGTTGGTCGCACCCATGGTCAGCTTCTGGCCGACCGCGACCGCCTCGCCCTCGGAGACCAGCAGCTTGACACGCTTGGAGACCGGGTAGGCGATCTCGTCGGTGCCGTCGTCCGGCGTGATGACGATCTTGCGGGTCTTCTCGGTGTCCTCGATCCGCACGCGGCCGTCGGCCTCGGAGATCGGGGCCACACCCTTGGGGGTGCGGGCCTCGAAGAGCTCGACGACACGGGGCAGACCCTGGGTGATGTCGTCACCGGCCACACCACCGGTGTGGAAGGTACGCATGGTCAGCTGGGTGCCGGGCTCACCGATGGACTGGGCGGCAATGATGCCGACCGCCTCACCGATGTCGACCAGCTTGCCGGTGGCCAGCGAGCGGCCGTAGCAGAAGGCACAGGTGCCGACGGCCGACTCACAGGTCAGGATCGAGCGGGTCTTGACCTCGGCGATGCCGTGGCGGATCAGCTCGTCGATCAGCACGTCACCGAGGTCGGTGTTGGCGGTGGCAAGGAGCTTGCCGTCCACCGTGATGTCCTCGGCGAGCATGCGGGCGTAGACGCTGGTCTCGACGTCGTCCGTCTTGCGCAGGACGCCGTCGGCACCGACGGTGCCGATCGCCAGCTTCAGGCCGCGCTCGGTGCCGCAGTCCTCCTCGCGAATGATGACGTCCTGGGAGACGTCGACCAGACGACGGGTGAGGTAGCCGGAGTCGGCGGTACGGAGGGCGGTGTCCGCGAGACCCTTACGGGCACCGTGGGTGGAGATGAAGTACTCCAGCACGGAGAGACCCTCACGGAACGACGCCTTGATGGGTCGCGGGATGGTCTCGTTCTTCGCGTTGGACACCAGACCACGCATACCGGCGATCTGACGCATCTGCATCATGTTTCCACGAGCACCCGAGTCGACCATCATGAAGATGGGGTTCGTCTTCGGGAAGTTCGCGTTCATCGCCTCGGCGACCTCGTTGGTCGCGCGGGTCCAGATGCCGATGAGCTCGCTCTTGCGCTCCTCGTTGGTGATCAGGCCGCGCTCGTACTGGCGCTGCACCTTCTCGGCCTGGGCCTCGTAGCCCTCGAGGATCTGCGGCTTGCTCGGCGGCACGACGACGTCCGAGATGGAGACGGTGACGCCCGAGCGGGTCGACCAGTGGAAGCCGGCCGCCTTCAGGTTGTCCAGGGTCGCCGCGACGACGACCTTGGGGTAGCGCTCCGCCAGGTCGTTGACGATCGCGGAGAGCTGCTTCTTGCCCACCTCGTAGTCGACGAACGGGTAGTCCTCGGGCAGCAGCTCGTTGAAGAGCGCGCGGCCCAGGGTGGTGTCCAGGCGGAAGGACTCGCCCTCGAACCAGGCCGGCTGACCGTCCTCGTCCACCGGCACGGTCCAGCCGCGGGGCGGCACGGTGCCGATCGGCAGGCGGAGCGAGATCGGGGCCTGGACGTCCAGCTCGCGGGCGTCGAAGGCCATGATCGCCTCGGCGGTGGAGGAGAAGGAGCGGCCGGCGCCCTTCACCTCCTCGCGGTCCGAGGTGAGGAAGAACAGACCGAGCACCATGTCCTGGGTCGGCATGGTGACGGGGCGACCGTCGGCCGGCTTCAGGATGTTGTTCGAGGACAGCATCAGGATGCGGGCCTCGGCCTGCGCCTCCGCGGAGAGCGGCAGGTGGACGGCCATCTGGTCACCGTCGAAGTCCGCGTTGAACGCGGTGCAGACGAGCGGGTGGATCTGGATGGCCTTGCCCTCGACCAGCTGGGGCTCGAAGGCCTGAATGCCGAGGCGGTGCAGGGTGGGCGCACGGTTCAGCAGCACCGGGTGCTCGGCGATGACCTCTTCGAGGACGTCCCACACGACCGGGCGGGCGCGCTCGACCATGCGCTTGGCCGACTTGATGTTCTGCGCGTGGTTCAGGTCGACCAGGCGCTTCATCACGAACGGCTTGAAGAGCTCCAGCGCCATGGCCTTCGGCAGACCGCACTGGTGCAGCTTGAGCTGCGGGCCGACGACGATGACCGAACGGGCGGAGTAGTCGACTCGCTTGCCGAGCAGGTTCTGGCGGAAACGACCCTGCTTGCCCTTCAGCATGTCGCTGAGGGACTTCAGCGGACGGTTGCCGGGGCCCGTGACGGGGCGACCACGACGGCCGTTGTCGAAGAGGGCGTCGACCGCCTCCTGGAGCATGCGCTTCTCGTTGTTGACGATGATCTCGGGCGCGCCGAGGTCGAGAAGCCGCTTCAGGCGGTTGTTGCGGTTGATCACGCGGCGGTACAGGTCATTCAGGTCGGAGGTCGCGAAGCGGCCACCGTCCAGCTGCACCATCGGACGCAGGTCCGGCGGGATGACCGGGACGCAGTCCAGCACCATGCCGTTGGGCTTGTTGGTGGTCTGCAGGAACGCGGAGACGACCTTGAGGCGCTTGAGCGCACGGGTCTTCTTCTGGCCCTTGCCGCTGCGGATGATCTCGCGCAGGCGCTCGGACTCCTCGGCCAGGTCGAAGGTCTCCAGGCGGTCCTTGAGGGCCGCGGCACCCATCGAGCCGGAGAAGTACGTGCCGAAGCGGTCGCGCAGCTCGCGGTAGAGCAGCTCGTCGCCCTCGAGGTCCTGGACCTTGAGGTTCTTGAAGCGGGCCCACACCTCGTCGAGGCGGTCGAGCTCGCGCTGCGCGCGGTCGCGCAGCTGCTTCATCTCGCGCTCGGCACCCTCGCGCACCTTGCGGCGCACGTCGGCCTTGGCGCCCTCGGCCTCCAGCTCGGCGAGGTCGGTCTCGGCCTTCTTGGCGCGGTTCTCCAGGTCGGAGTCGCGACGGTTCTCGATCTGCTGGCGCTCGACCGAGACGTGCGCCTCCAGGGACGGGAGGTCGCGCTGGCGACGCTCGTCGTCCACCCAGGTGATCATGTAGGCGGCGAAGTAGATGACCTTCTCGAGGTCCTTGGGAGCAAGGTCGAGGAGGTAACCCAGACGCGACGGGACACCCTTGAAGTACCAGATGTGGGTGACCGGGGCGGCCAGCTCGATGTGGCCCATCCGCTCGCGGCGGACCTTGGCGCGAGTGACCTCGACGCCGCAGCGCTCGCAGATGATGCCCTTGAAGCGGACGCGCTTGTACTTACCGCAGTAGCACTCCCAGTCCCGGGTGGGGCCGAAGATCTTCTCGCAGAAGAGCCCGTCCTTTTCCGGCTTCAGGGTGCGGTAGTTGATGGTCTCCGGCTTCTTGACCTCGCCGTGGGACCACTGGCGGATGTCGTCGGCGGTGGCCAGGCCGATGCGGAGCTCGTCGAAGAAGTTGACGTCAAGCACTGGTCGTCAAGCCCTCTTTCGTGAATCGAGAGTCTGTCTGTTGGTCTGAGGGGGGCCTGGGGGCTGGGCCGGCTCTCAAGGGTGAGAGCCGGCCCGGCCTCCGTCAGACCTCTTCGACGCTGCTCGGCTCGCGCCGGGACAGGTCAATGCCGAGCTCCTCGGCCGCGCGGAACACGTCCTCGTCGGAGTCCCGCATCTCGATGGACGAGCCGTCCGAGGACAGCACCTCCACGTTGAGGCAGAGCGACTGCATTTCCTTGATGAGCACCTTGAAGGACTCGGGAATGCCGGGCTCGGGGATGTTCTCGCCCTTGACGATGGCCTCGTAGACCTTCACGCGGCCGAGGACGTCATCGGACTTGATGGTGAGCAGCTCCTGCAGGGCGTAGGCAGCGCCGTACGCCTCGAGGGCCCACACCTCCATCTCACCGAATCGCTGACCACCGAACTGCGCCTTACCACCGAGCGGCTGCTGGGTGATCATCGAGTACGGACCGGTCGAACGGGCGTGCAGCTTGTCGTCGACCAGGTGGTGCAGCTTGAGGATGTACATGTAGCCGACCGAGACCGGCATCGGGAACGGCTCGCCGGAGCGGCCGTCGAACAGGCGGGCCTTGCCGGTGGAGTTCACCAGGCGCTCACCGTCACGGGTGAGGGTGGTGTTGTCCAGCAGGCCGGTGATCTCGTCCTCGCGCGCACCGTCGAAGACGGGGGTGGCGAGGTTGGTGCCGCCGGTGACGTTGTCGGCGCCGATCGCCTGCAGGCGCTGGGCCCACTCGTCGGCCAGGCCGGAGACGTCCCAACCCTGCTTGGCGAGCCACCCGAGGTGGATCTCCAGGACCTGTCCCGGGTTCATTCGGGACGGGACACCCAGCGGGTTGAGGATGATGTCGACCGGGGTGCCGTCGGCGAGGAAGGGCATGTCCTCGACCGGGAGGATCTTGGAGATGACACCCTTGTTGCCGTGGCGGCCGGCGAGCTTGTCACCGTTGGTGATCTTGCGCTTCTGGGCCACGTAGACGCGGACCAGCTGGTTCACGCCCGGGGGCAGCTCGTCGCCCTCTTCGCGGTCGAAGACGCGGACGCCGATGACCTTGCCGGACTCACCGTGCGGCACCTTCAGCGAGGTGTCGCGGACCTCACGGGCCTTCTCACCGAAGATCGCGCGGAGCAGGCGCTCCTCCGGGGTCAGCTCGGTCTCACCCTTGGGCGTGACCTTGCCGACCAGGATGTCGCCGGTGACGACGTCCGCACCGATCCGGATGATGCCGCGCTCGTCGAGGTCGGCGAGGACCTCCTCGGAGACGTTCGGGATGTCCCGGGTGATCTCCTCGGGGCCCAGCTTGGTGTCACGGGCGTCGACCTCGTGCTCCTCGATGTGGATCGAGGAGAGGACGTCGTCCTGCACGAGGCGCTGCGACAGGATGATCGCGTCCTCGTAGTTGTGACCCTCCCAGGACATGAACGCCACGAGGAGGTTCTTGCCGAGGGCCATCTCGCCCTCGTCGGTGCAGGGGCCGTCGGCCAGCACCTGGTTGACCTCGACGCGGGAGCCCTCGTCGACGAGCACCTTCTGGTTGAAGGCGGTGCCCTGGTTGGAGCGGGTGAACTTGGCGGCGCGGTACGTGGTGTACGTGCCGTCGTCGTTCGCCACGGTGACGTAGTCGGCCGAGACCTCCTGGACGACACCGGCCTTCTCGGCCACGATCACGTCGGCGGCGTCGACCGCACAGCGGTACTCCATGCCGGTGCCGACCAGCGGAGCCTCGCTCTTCAGCAGCGGCACCGCCTGACGCATCATGTTGGAGCCCATGAGCGCGCGGTTGGCGTCGTCGTGCTCGAGGAAGGGGATCATGGCGGTCGCGACCGACACCATCTGGCGCGGCGAGACGTCCATGTAGTCGATCTCGGTGCCCGGGATGTAGTCGATCTCGCCGCCACGACGGCGGACCAGGACACGCGGCTCGGCGAAGGTCAGCTCAGCCGTCAGCGGGGCGTTGGCCTGCGCGATGACGTAGCGGTCCTCCTCGTCGGCGGTGAGGTAGTCGACCTGCTCGGTCACGACACCGTCGATCACCTTGCGGTACGGGGTCTCGATGAAACCGAACGCGTTGACCCGGCCGTACGAGGCCAGCGAGCCGATCAGACCGATGTTCGGGCCTTCGGGGGTCTCGATGGGGCACATGCGGCCGTAGTGCGAGGGGTGCACGTCTCGGACCTCGAAGCCGGCGCGCTCACGGGAGAGACCACCGGGGCCGAGGGCGGAGAGACGACGCTTGTGGGTCAGACCGGAGAGCGGGTTGGTCTGGTCCATGAACTGCGACAGCTGGCTGGTGCCGAAGAACTCCTTGATGGAGGCGACGACCGGCCGGATGTTGATCAGGGTCTGCGGCGTGATCGCCTCGACGTCCTGGGTGGTCATGCGCTCGCGAACGACGCGCTCCATACGGGCGAGACCCGTACGGACCTGGTTCTGGATCAGCTCGCCGACGTTGCGGAGGCGACGGTTGCCGAAGTGGTCGATGTCGTCGACCTCGACCACGATGTCGCGGCTCTCGCCGTCACGCCACTCGGTCTCGCCGGCGTGCAGCTTCACCAGGTACTTGATCGCGCCGATGATGTCCGGCTCGGTGAGCACGCCGGAGTCCAGGGACTCGGCGTTGCCCAGCTTGCGGTTCACCTTGTAGCGGCCGACCTTCGCGAGGTCGTAGCGCTTCGGGTTGAAGTACAGGTTCTCCAGCAGCGTCTGCGCGGCCTCGCGGGTCGGCGGCTCGCCGGGGCGCAGCTTGCGGTAGATGTCCAGGAGCGCGTCGTCCTGGCCCTGGGTGTGGTCCTTCTCCAGGGTGGCGCGCATCGACTCGTACTCGCCGAACTCCTCGAGAATCATCTCGTTGGTCCAGCCGAGGGCCTTGAGCAGGACGGTGACCGACTGCTTGCGCTTGCGGTCGATGCGGACACCGACCATGTCGCGCTTGTCGATCTCCATCTCCAGCCAGGCACCACGCGAGGGGATGACCTTGCAGGAGTAGATGTCCTTGTCGGACACCTTGTCCAGGGTGGAGTCGAAGTACACGCCCGGGGAGCGGACCAGCTGCGAGACGACGACACGCTCGGTGCCGTTGATCACGAACGTGCCCTTGTGGGTCATGAGCGGGAAATCGCCCATGAAGACCGTCTGAGACTTGATCTCACCGGTCTCGTTGTTGGTGAACTCGGCGGTGACGAAGAGCGGGGCCGCGTACGTGAAGTCGCGGTCCTTGCACTCGTCAATGGAGTTCTTCGGCGGCTCGAAACGGTGGTCGCGGAAGGTCAGCGACATCGACCCACTGAAGTCCTCGATCGGGGAGATCTCTTCGAAGATCTCCTCCAGACCGGACTTGGTGGGGACGTCCTGACCACTCTCCAGGGCCGCCTCGACCCGGGACTTCCAGGCCGCGTTGCCGAGCAGCCAGTCGAAGCTCTCGGTCTGCAGGGCGAGGAGGTTCGGGACCTCGAGGGGCTCCTTGATCTTCGCGAAGGAGACGCGGAGCGGGGCGGTGGAATTGGCGTTGTTCGAGGCGTTGCGCGGCGCGGCCAAGAGGGGGGTCCTTCCGAGGGCTCGGAGCTCACTACGCGCGTACCGGCCGGGCCTTGCCGAGGGGATCTCCGGAGGGAAAACACCAGGTCAGGGCAGCGACCACTCCGGGCGACGAGTCACGGAGCAGTTAACAGGCAGCGCAAAGGGACAGTGTAGCCAAAAGGCACACTGCTGACAAGCCCTGATTCGGAGACCGAATCGGACACCCCTTCCTCGCACAACCGTCGACCCGGGCCGAGCCCGGGCCGCCGCAACCTCACGAGGTGTCACTTCCCTGTCGGGGCCCTGAATATGCATCCAGGGCCGCACCGACCGGAAGGCCACCGAGACGTGGGGCGCGCGCTTTGAGAATCGCGCTCCCCAGGTCGTTCGTCAAGGCCCGGCCGAACCGTGGACCTCGCTCCGTACATCGCCGCCGGCCCCCTCCGCGTTACAGAACCCGTGGTGGGAGCCACCGTGGCGACAGCGATCACCATACCCGGCCGTACCGACAGCGGCCGAGCACCGAGCCGCCCGGACTGACAAAGTCCGGATCCGCCGCCCGGCCCGGTCGGTACCCGGACCGGGGCACCCGGAGGGGCCCGGGCCGGGGAACGCAAAAAGGCCGGGCCGGCCACCCCGAAGGGTGGCCGACCCGGCCACGAGGAACTCGCGAGGAGAACCTCAAGCCCCCTCAGAGGGGGCAGGAAGTCACTTGACGGTGACCTTGGCGCCGGCGCCCTCGAGCTGGGCCTTGGCCTTCTCGGCAACGTCCTTGGCGACCTTCTCGAGAACCTTGGCACCAGCGGTGTCGACGAGGTCCTTGGCCTCCTTCAGGCCGAGGGAGGTGAGGGCGCGCACCTCCTTGATGACCTGGATCTTCTTGTCACCGGCGCCATCGAGGATGACGTCGAACTCGTCCTGCTCCTCAACGGCCTCGGCGGCGACAGCAGCGCCACCGGCGGCGGCAACGGCAACCGGGGCAGCCGCGGTGACGTCGAACTTCTCCTCGAAGGCCTTGACGAACTCGGAGAGCTCGATGAGGGTCATGCCCTCGAACTGCTCGAGCAGCTCGTCCTGGGTGAGCTTCGCCATGATGGCGTCCTTCCACTAAATCGGCAGGTGGTGCCGGTAGGTATGGGGTTGGCGGGCGCAGGCCCGCTGCGAGGGGTGAGCCTCGGCCGAATTACTCGGCCGCGGCGTCCTCGGCGGCGGGAGCCGGCGTACCGGCACCGCCCTGCTCGACCTTGTCGCGCAGCGCGTCCACGGTGCGGACGAGCTTCGACGGCAGGGCCTGGAAGACCGCGGCAGCCTGCGAGGGCTTGGCCTTCAGGGCACCCGCCAGCTTGGCGAGCAGAACCTCGCGGGACTCGAGGTCCGCGAGCTTCTTGATCTCGTCGGCGGACAGCGCCTTGCCGTCAAGGACACCGCCCTTGATGACGAGAGCGGGGTTCTCCTTGGCGAAGTCACGCAGAGCCTTGGCCGACTCCACCGGGTCACCGGTGACGAAGGCGACAGCCGTCGGACCGGCGAACAGGTCGTCCAGCGTGTCGATCCCGGCCTCGTTGGCCGCAATCTTGGTCAGCGTGTTCTTCACCACGGCGTACTCGGCGTTCTCACCGAGCGAGCGGCGAAGCGTCTTGAGCTGCTTCACCGTCAGACCGCGGTACTCGGTCAGCACGGCCGCGCTGGACGCACGGAACTTGTCCGTGATCTGCGCAACGTCTGCAGCCTTGTCGGGCCTAGCCATAGGCGTACGCCTCCTTCCGTGATGTAGAAGTCGGGCCGACCGCGAGTGTCGACCATTCCCACCTCGGACACACCAGGCGAAGGAAGCCCCTGCAAAACAGTGAGAGCCCCGGTGCGCAGGCGCACGGGGCTCTAAGTGACCTCGACGGCCTCACGGCAGAACCGTGCGGACCGGAAGTCCAAGCTCCAAACACTCCTGCGCGGGCTGCCTGCGACGAAGCGCAGATCCTTCGGTCGGCCAGCCCTTGCGGGACAGCGCGACAACCAGCGGTCTTTGGCTTCGACTACCGTACCCGACGGGTACCGTCGCACCAAATCAGCCCCTGCCGAGCAGGTCCGGCAGGGGCCGGCCGCCGCCGTCCGTGGTGTCGGCCTCGGCCGGGGCCAGCACCGAGAGGGTGGCACCGGCGTACTCGCTGTAGCGGACGGTGTCGTCCAGCTTGCCGGTGGGGCCGCTGCCGGTGCGGCGGAGCTGGAGCAGCTCGTCCTTGTCGCCCAGCCAGAGGTCGAGGGTCAGCCTGCTCACCCCTCCGGCCGACAGGGCGGCGCGCAGGGCCTCCCGGCGGGGCGCGGGGAGCTGGGTCTGCGCCGCCACGTACGCCGTGACGGTGGTGGCGACCCGGTAGTGGTGGGCGGTGGTCTCGCCCAGCTTCTCCTCCCCCAGCAGCTCGGGGGCCTCCACCGCGGTGGCGGCGGCGAGCGCGACCACCGGGTTGAGCCGGTCGACCAGGCCCGCGTACGGCACCTCGCGCTGACCGTCCGGGCCCGCCGGGGCGGAGAACCGCTCCCAGTGCCGGCCGCCCAGCCGGGCGGCGGTGGCCTGGTCGCCGCCGAGGTAGGCGGTGGTGTCGAGCACCACGGCCTGCTCGGTGGAGCCGGTGCGCTGGAACTGGAGCACGGTCTTGGGCGCCCAGAACAGCATGCCGGTGGCCGCGGTGCCGCCGAGCAGGCAGCTGTAGCGGGCCCGGCGGTCGGTGTGCGCGGCCAGCTCGGCCGAGAGCAGCACCCCGTGCGGGGAGCGGTCGGTTGGGGTGGCTTCCGGGGAGGCGGTGCTCAAACCGGCCGTGGCCGAGGGCCGCCGCTCGGCGCCGGGCTTGGGGTCGGCGGCGCTGGAGCAGGCCGTCGCCACCGCCGCCACCAGGGCCACCCAGGCGCCCGCCCGTACCTGCCGCCGCACCACACGCGCCTCCTCGCTCCGGAGCACCACCCTGCCACGCCCGCGCGGCAGGGCCGAAGCGGGGGCCGGTCCGGTGGCGGCTGCGGCTACGGCTGCGGCTACGGCTGCGGCTGCGGCTGCGGCTGCGGCTGCGGCTGCGGCTGCGGCTGCGGCTACTTGAGCATGTCGGCGAAGTCCATCACGTCGCCGGCGGCCGGGGCCGTCACCTGCGGCGCGCTGCCGAGCGCGGTGTAGCCGACCGTCACCGGCTCCTTGCTGCCGTTGCCCACGTTGTCGCTGCTCTGCTGGACCAGCTCGCCCCCGCCGTTGATCCAGAAGTCGGTGGTCACGCTCGGGCGGTTCTTCTTCAGGGTCGCGGTGACCAGCTGCTTGAGCTGGTCGCTCAGGCCCGGCATGCCGGCGACCAGCGCCTCCACCGGCAGCTCGCTGCGCAGGTGCACGGTGCTCGCCCCGCCGACCTGCTCGCTGCCGACCTTGCTGAGCTTGCCGCCGAGCGCGTTGGCGGTGAGCTGCACGGCCGGGTTGAGGGTCTGCAGCATCGCGGTGAGCGAGCCGGCGTCCTCACCGCCCGGGGCGCCCTGGCCGGCCGACTTGGTGTCCAGCTTGAGCCAGTGCTTGCCGCCGAAGCCGGCCGCCGTCTCCTCGTCCACGCCCAGGTAGAGCTGGTCGGCGGTGACCAGCAGCTTGCCGGGCCCCTCCGGCGTGTTGAGGCTCAGCTCGAAGGCGGCGGGCGCCTTCCAGCTGTACGCGCCGGTGCCGCCCGCCTCCGCGCTGGTGCCGGTCATGGTGAGCTTGGCGCTGCCCGCCTGCTGCATCACGGTGGCCGAGGCCAGCAGCAGCTCCTTGGGCGCCTTCTCCGCCAGCCCCGGGATCGGCGCGGCGGTCGAACCGGGGGCCGTGGCGGGTGCCGTACCGGGGGCGCCCGACCCGGTGGCGGGCGCCGCGCCGGTCGGGGCTCCGCCGGTCGTGGCACCGGCCCGCACCGAGGGGCTCGCCCCGCCGGCCGCCTGGTCGCCCTTCGCCGCCGTCGACCCGCCGCCGCTGCCGCAGGCCGCCAGCAGCCCCGCGGCCAGCAGGGCCGACACCACTCGCACCGTACGCACCACAGACCCCCACACCCGCTGTTCGGCCACTGGCTGCGGACTCTACCCGGGAACGCCGACGGGCCCGTACCCCCGATGGAGGGGGTACGGGCCCGTCGGTCGCGGGACTCGACTACCGAATCCGAGCCTCAGGCTCAGAGGGCGGCCGGGTCCTCCTCGACCAGGAGGTTGCGGGTGCGGTTCGGGTCGACCTGGATGCCGGGGCCCATCGTGGTGGAGACGGCGGTCTTCTTGATGTAGCGGCCCTTGGCGGCGGCCGGCTTGGCCCGGAGGACCTCGTCGAGCGCGGCGGCGTAGTTCTCGACCAGCTGCTCGTCGGAGAAGGAGGTCTTCCCGATGATGAAGTGCAGGTTCGAGTGCTTGTCGACGCGGAACTCGATCTTGCCGCCCTTGATCTCGTTGACCGCCTTGGCGGTGTCCGGGGTCACGGTGCCGGTCTTCGGGTTCGGCATCATGCCACGGGGGCCGAGCACGCGGCCGAGGCGGCCGACCTTGCCCATGAGCTCCGGGGTGGCGACGACGGCGTCGAAGTCCAGACGGCCCTTGGCGACCTCGTCGATGAGCTCGTCGGAGCCGACGATGTCGGCGCCCGCAGCACGCGCGGCCTCGGCACGCTCGCCGGTCGCGAAGACCAGGACCCGAGCGGTCTTACCGGTGCCGTGCGGGAGGATCACGGTGCTGCGGACCATCTGGTCGGCCTTGCGCGGGTCGACGCCCAGACGCATGGCGACCTCGACGGTGCCGTCGAACTTGGTGGTGGAGGTCTCCTTGGCGAGGCGGATGGCCTCGAGGGGAGCGTAGGTGCGGCTGCGGTCGACCTTGACGTCCGCGGCCTTCAGAGCCTTGCTGCGCTTCACTGCTTCTCCTGAAGGTGAATGGAGTTGTGGTGTGGGCCGGCGCTCGGCCCTCCCACGGGGGTGATGACGGGAGGCTGTCAGCCCTCGACGGTGATGCCCATGGAACGGGCGGTGCCGGCGATGATCTTCTCGGCGGCGGCCACGTCGTTGGCGTTCAGGTCGGGCATCTTGAGCTCGGCGATCTCACGGACCTGGGCGGCGCTGAGCTTGGCCACCTTGGTCTTGTGCGGCTCGGAGGAGCCCTTCTCGATGCCCGCGGCCTTCAGGATGAGGCGCGCGGCCGGCGGCGTCTTCGTGATGAAGGTGAAGGAACGGTCGTCGTAGACCGTGATCTCCACCGGCACGATCATGCCGCGCTGCGACTCGGTCGCGGCGTTGTAGGCCTTGCAGAACTCCATGATGTTGACGCCGTGCTGACCGAGCGCGGGGCCGACCGGCGGAGCGGGGTTGGCCGCACCAGCCTTGATCTGGAGCTTGATAAGCCCAGTGACCTTCTTCTTCTTGGGAGGCATGCTCTCTCCGGGTCCTTCTGAGAGGTGGGTGTTGATGCGTACCGGACCGGAGCGACACCCGGTCGTACGGCACACATCCGCCCAGGCTAACGCGGATGCGCCGCTGGACCAAAACGGATTGAGGGTGGGGCCATCGCCCCACCCTCGATCCGAAGCCTTGTACTAGCTCGGGCTAGTTCTTCTGGATCTGGTCGAAGGAGAGCTCGACCGGGGTCTCGCGGCCGAAGATCTCGACCAGGCCCTTGACCTTCTTCGAGTCCGGGTTGATCTCGTTGATGGTCGCCTGCAGGGTGGCGAACGGACCATCGGTGACGGTGACCGAGTCGCCGACCTCGAAGTCGAGCACCTGGACCTCGACCGGGCGGACCGGGTTGGCCTTGCCGGCCTCGCGGGCGGCCTGGCGCTCCACGTCCGGGGCGAGCATCTTGACGACCTCGTCCAGGGTCAGCGGGTACGGGTCGTAGGCGTTGCCCACGAAGCCGGTGACACCCGGGGTGTTGCGGACGACGCCCCAGGACTCGGCGTCCAGGTCGAGGCGGACCAGCACGTAGCCGGGCAGCTTGTTCTGGCGGATCGTCTTGCGGTCGCCGTTCTTGATCTGGACGACCTCCTCCTGCGGCACCTCGGCCTGGAAGATGCGGTCCTCGACGTCGAGGGAGATCGCGCGCTGCTCCAGGTTCTGCTTGACCCGGTTCTCGTAGCCCGCGTAGGTGTGGATGACGTACCACTCGCCCGGCGCGGTGCGCAGCTTCTCGCGGAACTCGGCGACCGGGTCGACCTCGACCTCGGGCTCCTCGACGGTCTCGACCTCGGCGGCGGCCTCGTCCTCGGACTCGGCTGCCTCCTCCTCGGTCTCGTCGGCGGCGACGTCCTCGTCCTCGACGTCCTCGGTCTCGTCCTCGACGTGCAGCGCGGCCTCCTCGGCCGGCTCGAACGCCTCGTCCGCAGCCTCGATCTCGTCCTCATCGGCGTCCGCGCCGTCGATGATCTGCTCGGCCGCCTCGGCGTCAGCAGCCTCAGCCGCGTCCAGCTCGGCGGCGACATCCGCCTCGCGGACGGTCTCGTCGGCGTCGTACAGGGGGGACTCAGACACTGTGGCTGCTTCTTTCCTGGGATGTAGATGGAACGGCCCCGGGCCGCCGGCGAGCTGGGGGGCACGCGCGGACGCGACTCGGTTGACTCAACAGTACCGAGTCAACGGTACTGGCCTCATCCGGTCCGCGCAGACAGCTCGACCCGGGCTCCGCCAGAAGGTGTCTGGTGGCAACCCGGGTCGAGGGTGAAAGCTTGATGCGAGGGGCCCGACGAGGGGGCCCGGCTCAGCCGAAGATCAGCAGGCTGAGCTTGGAGAGTCCGTAGTCCATGCCGGCCACGATGGCCATGATCACGACGACGAAGGTCACGACCACACTGGAGTACTGGACGAGCTCGCTGCGCGTCGGCCAGACGACCTTGCGGAGCTCGGCGATGATCTGGCGGTAGAACAGCGCGGCCCGAGCGAAGACGCTCTTCTTGGCGCGCTTGCCGCCCTTCGCGCCGTCGCCGCCGGCGGCCCTGTTGGCCCGCTTGCGGTCGCGGCGGGAGAGGTTCTCCTCGGCGTCGGCAGGGACCGCGTCGTTCACGCCTGCGGCGGAGTTGCCGCTCTCAGGCGTTGCGGTGGAGCCCGTGGTCTCCGTCACTCGTCCTCACCTGAATCCGGGTCCTGCCGAGGCGTCGCCTACGTACCTGTGGGGGCACGAGCGCTCCGGCGAAAGCAGTGCGGTTTTTGGCCCTCTCCGCATCAAGCCCGCTCGCTCTGTGGAGCGAACGGGCTCGGTACGGATCAAGCAGCAGGGCAAGAGGGACTTGAACCCCCAACCGCCGGTTTTGGAGACCGGTGCTCTACCAATTGAGCTATTGCCCTACGGAGCTTTGCGGCTCCGGAGATGACCACCAACCTACAGCATCCGGGCCTCGGCGTGATGTACGCGTCGGGTGGAGCCGCACTTCGGGAGCCATCGAGCAGTGAGTGTACGGGATTCTCCGGGGTTTGGTCGAACCACATCCTGAAACCCCGGTGCTGGCCGCGCGTGCTCTCTGGGACGATGCAGGTATGAGCGCTTCCACCCCCGCCCCCCGTCCTTCCGACCGTCGTGTCTCGGCCCGGATCGGTGCGATCGCCGAATCCGCCACCCTCGCGGTGGACGCCAAGGCCAAGGCCCTCAAGGCGGCCGGTCGCCCCGTGATCGGCTTCGGCGCCGGCGAGCCCGACTTCCCGACCCCGGGCTACATCGTCGACGCCGCCGTGGCCGCCTGCCAGGACCCGAAGTACCACCGCTACACCCCGGCCGGCGGCCTGCCGGAGCTGAAGGCCGCCATCGCCGCCAAGACGCTGCGCGACTCGGGCTACCAGGTGGACGCCTCCCAGGTGCTGGTCACCAACGGCGGCAAGCAGGCGATCTACAACGCCTTCGCCGCGATCCTCGACCCGGGCGACGAGGTCATCGTCCCGGCCCCGTACTGGACCACCTACCCCGAGTCGATCCAGCTCGCGGGCGGTGTGCCGGTCGAGGTGGTCGCCGACGAGACCACCGGCTACAAGGTCTCGGTGGAGCAGCTGGAGGCCGCCCGCACCGAGAACACCAAGGTCGTCCTCTTCGTCTCCCCCTCGAACCCGACCGGCGCGGTCTACACCGAGGCCGAGGCCGAGGCGATCGGCCGCTGGGCCCTGGAGCACGGCCTCTGGGTGCTCACCGACGAGATCTACGAGCACCTGGTCTACGGCGACGCCACCTTCACCTCGCTGCCGGCCCTGCTGCCCGAGCTGGCCGACAAGTGCATCGTGGTCAACGGCGTGGCCAAGACCTACGCGATGACCGGCTGGCGGGTGGGCTGGATGATCGGCCCCAAGGACGTGGTGGCCGCGGCCGCCAACCTCCAGTCGCACGCCACCTCCAACGTCTCCAACGTGGCCCAGGCCGCCGCGCTGGCTGCCGTCTCCGGTGACCTCTCGGCCGTCGAGGAGATGAAGACCGCCTTCGACCGCCGCCGCCGGACCATCGTGCGGATGCTCAACGAGATCGAGGGCGTCTTCTGCCCCGAGCCGCAGGGCGCGTTCTACGCCTACCCCTCGGTCAAGGGCCTGCTGGGCAAGGAGATCCGCGGCAAGCGCCCGCAGACCTCGGCCGAGCTCGCCGCCCTGATCCTGGACGAGGCCGAGGTCGCGGTCGTCCCCGGTGAGGCCTTCGGCACCCCGGGCTACCTGCGCCTCTCCTACGCGCTGGGCGACGCCGACCTCGCCGAGGGCGTCGGCCGGATGCAGAAGCTGCTGGCCGAGGCCCGCGACTGACGGCTCCTCGACCCGGCCGCCCCTGTCACCCTTACGAGGGACCTGACAGGGGCGGTTCTCATTTGCCGTCCGGATGCGGCAGGATCGGTCAATGGAACTGCTTCGCGATGTCCGCGCCCTCCCGAAGGCCCATCTGCACCTGCACTTCACCGGCTCGATGCGGCCCACCACCCTGCTCGAACTGGCGGCGAAGCACCGCGTCCGCCTGCCCGAGGCGCTGGCCTCCGGTCAGCCCCAGCAGCTGGACGCCACCGACGAACGCGGCTGGTTCCGCTTCCAGCGGCTCTACGACACCGCCCGGTCGGTGCTGCGCGACGAGTCCGACATCCGCCGGCTGGTCCTGGAGACGGCCGAGGACGAGGCCGCCGACGGCTCCCGCTGGCTGGAGATCCAGGTCGACCCGACCTCCTACGCCCCCCGGCTCGGCGGGCTCATCCCCGCCCTCGAGCTCGTCCTGGACGCCGTCAAGGTGGCCTCCGAGGCCACCGGGGTCGGCATCCGGGTGCTGGTCGCCGCGAACCGGATGAAATCCGAGATGGACGCCCGCACGCTGGCCCGGCTGGCCGTCCGCTACGCCGACCAGGGCGTGATCGGCTTCGGCCTCTCCAACGACGAACGCCGCGGCCTGGCCCGCGACTTCGACCGCGCCTTCGCCATCGCCCGCCGCGGCGGCCTGCTGGCCGCCCCGCACGGCGGCGAACTGGCCGGCCCCGACTCCGTCCGCGACTGCCTGGACGACCTCGGCGCCGGCCGGATCGGCCACGGCGTCCGGGCCGCCGAGGACGACCGCCTGATGCAGCGCCTGGCCGACCGCCAGGTCACCTGCGAGGTCTGCCCCTCCTCGAACGTCTCCCTGGGCGTCTACGAGCGCGCCCAGGACGTCCCGCTGCGCCGCCTCTTCGAGGCCGGCGTCCCGATCGCACTCGGCGCCGACGACCCCCTGCTGTTCGGCTCCCGCCTGGCCGCCCAGTACACGCTGGCGCGCGAGGTGCACGGCTTCAGCGACGCCGAGCTCGCCGAGCTGGCCCGGCAGTCCGTCCGGGCGACGCGGGCGCCGGAGGACGTGCGGAAGGCCATGCTGGCGGACATCGACGCATGGCTGGCCTGACCGCTCAGGGCAACCACTTCAGGGGCGCGGGGAACGGCGCGCGCAACCGTGCACCTTCGTAGGGCCCTGGTCGCGCAGGGTGGTTTCTAGCGGTCGTTGCAACACGTGGTTGGTTGTCTAGGCCGTGTGGAGTTTATGCAGGCGCTCGGCTGGGGTGTCCCAGTCGAGCGTTTTGCGTGGGCGGCCGTTGAGTTGGGCGGCGACGGCGGCCAGGTGTTCGGGGCTGTGGACGGACAGGTCGGTGCCCTTGGGGAAGTACTGGCGGAGCAGGCCGTTGGTGTTCTCGTTGGAGCCGCGCTGCCAGGGGCTGGCGGGGTCGCAGAAGTAGACCGGGACGTCGGTGGCGATCGTGAAGTCGGCGTGCCGGGCCATCTCGGCGCCCTGGTCCCAGGCCAGGGACCGCCTGAGGTGGGCGGGCAGGGTCTGGACGGTCGCCACGAGGGCGTCGCGGACCTGTTCGGCGCCGCGGCCGGCCGGGAGGTGCAGGAGCATGACGTAGCGGGTGGCGCGCTCGACCAGGGTGCCGATCGCCGAGGCGCCGTCCTTGCCGATGATCAGGTCGCCCTCCCAGTGGCCGGGGACGGCCCGGTCGTCCGCCTCCGCGGGGCGTTCGCTGATCATGACCATGGGGTGGGCGAAGCGGGGGCGGCGGGTGGCGGCCTGCCGGTGCGGGATCCGCCGGGCCCGGCCGGTGCGCAGGGCGGCGGCGACCTCGCGGCGCAACTCGCCCCGGCCCTGGAGGTAGAGGGTCTGGTAGACGGTTTCGACAGCCACGTGCATCTCCGGCCGGTCGGGGAAGGTTTCCCGTAGAGCCTGGCAGATCTGCTCCGGGCTCCACCTCAGGTCCAGGAGGTGCTGGATGAAGTCCCGCAGCTCGGGAGTCTGCCCGATCTTGCGCGGTTTGGGGCGGGGCCGGCGGGCGTTCGCGCGGGCCTGGGCCGCGTGCGGGCGGTAGGCGCCGCTGACCGGGTGGGCGTTGCGGGTGATCTCCCGGCTGACGGTGGACGGGCTGCGGCCGAGTTCCGCGGCGATTGCCCGGACGGTGGCCTTCTCCCGCAGCCGGTCGGCGATGTGGATCCGTTCCGCCTCGGTCAGGAACCGTGACCGCCCTGCCGGCCCGGTCGGCGGCGCCGGCTTCCCGTCGAGGTCGAGGGGAGCCGGCGCCGTGCGCTGGGTGCCGGTCGGCTTGCGCCCGTTACGCCACTTCTGGCCGGTCCTGCGGTCGACGCCGACGATCCGGCATGCCTCGGTGTTGCTCACGCCCTGCTGCACGAGCCGGGAGTATGCCGCCCGCTCCCGCAGCAGCTTCCGCCGACCCTGCGGTCTGCGGTTGCCACGGATCTCGAAGTCCATCGCATCCCCTGAACTGGGGTGTTGCAACGACTCCTAGAACCCAAGCAGTTCCCCGCGCCCCTGGGAGGTGCAACTACAGCTCTACACCAACGGTGACCGGCTCGTTCACCAGCTCCACGCCGAAAGCCTCGCGGACGCCCTCGCGGATCTCGCGGGCCAGGGCCAGCAGGTCGGCCGTGGTGGCGGTGCCGCGGTTGGTGAGGGCGAGGGTGTGCTTGGTGGAGAGGGTGGCCGGGCCAGTGCCGTAGCCCTTGGTGAAGCCGGCCTGGTCGATCAGCCAGGCGGCGGAGGTCTTGGTGCGGCCGTCGGGCGCCGGGTAGAGCGGGGCGGTGCGGCCGTCGAGGCGGGCCGCGAAGGCCGCGTACTGCTCGGGGTCGAGCACCGGGTTGGTGAAGAAGGATCCGGCGGACCAGGTGTCGTGGTCCGCCGGGTCGAGCACCATGCCCTTGCCCGCCCGCAGCTTCAGCACCGTGTCGTACGCCTGCCGCAGGTCGACCCGGCCCTCGGCCTCGACGCCGAGCGTGCGCGCGACCTCCGCGTACTTGACCGGCGAGGAGAGCCCGCCCGCGTCCTCCAGCGCGAACCGCACCCGCAGCACCACGTACCGCTCGGGCTCCGCCTTGAACCGGCTGTGCCGGTAGGAGAACTCGCACTCGGCCCCGCTCAGCGTCACGGTCTGCCGCTCGCGGCGGTCGTAGGCGACCACCTCGGTGACCGTGCTCGCCACCTCCTGGCCGTACGCGCCGACGTTCTGCACCGGGGTGGCCCCGGCCGAGCCGGGGATGCCCGCCAGGAACTCGATCCCGGCCAGGCCGGCCTCGACGGTGCGCTCCACGGCGCTCGCCCAGACCTCGCCGGCCGCCAGCTCCAGCCGGGTGCCCGCCAGCGCGAAGCCGGTGGTGGCCACCCGCAGCACGGTGCCGTCGAACCCGGCGTCGCCGATCACCAGGTTGGAGCCGCCGCCGATCACCAGCAGCGGCTCGCCCGCCGCATCGGCCTCGGCCACGGTGGCGATGATCTCTTCGTCCGTCACCGCCGTCACCAGACGGCGGGCCGGCCCACCGAGCCGGAGGGTGGTCAGCTGGGCCAGCGGGGCGTCGTGTTCTACATGCACGCGCTCCAGCGTACGGGGGCGGCACCGTGGCCCCGCCCCCGCACCGCTCGCCGGTCAGCCGAGCCTGACCACCGCGCGGGACATGCCGAGCACCTTCTGGCCCTCGAAGGTGGCGGTCAGGTCGACCCGGACCTTCTGGTCGTCCAGCTTGGCGGCGACCTTGCCGGTGACCTCGATCACCGAGCCGGTCGCGTCGTTGGGCACCGTCACCGGGCGGGTGAAGCGGACGCCGTACTCGACCACGGCGGACGGGTCGCCGACCCAGTCGGTGACCACGCGGGCGGCCTCGGCCATGGTGAACATGCCGTGCGCGATGACGTTCGGCAGACCGACCTCGAGCGCGAACTGCTCGTTCCAGTGGATCGGGTTGAAGTCACCGGAGGCACCGGCGTAGCGGACCAGCGTGGCGCGCGTCACGGGGAAGCTCTGCGCGGGCAGCTCGGTGCCGACCTCGACCTCGTCGTAGCTGATCGCCATCGTTCTACTCCCCTGCCTGGTCGGCGGCCCGGGCCACCAGCGTCATGACGGACGTCACCACGTGCTCGCCGCTCTCGTCGTGCACCTCGCCGCGGACGGAGAGCACGTCGTTGCCGGCCAGCGACTTGATCGAGTCGATCGTCACGCTGACGGTCAGCCGGTCGCCGGCCCGGACGGCCCGGGTGTAGGCGAACTTCTGGTCGCCGTGCACGACCCGGGTGAAGTCCAGGCCGAGCTCGGGGTCGTTCACCACCTGGGCGGCGGCCTGATAGGTGATCACGAACGGGAAGGTCGGCGGGGCGATCACGTCCGGGTGGCCGAGCGCCTTGGCGGCCTCCTGGTCGGTGTACGCGGGGTTGGCGTCACCGATCGCGACGGCGAACTCGCGGATCTTCTCGCGGCCCACCTCGTACGGCGCGGTGGGTGGGTAGGTACGGCCGACGAACGACTGGTCGAGCGGCATGAACAACTCCCTCGGATACGAAAAAAGCTCCAGCCCGCTCCCCGGTGAAGGGGTGCGGGCTGGAGCTTAAGGCCTTGTCACACAGGCCCGTTGAAGCCCTTGGAGGGTCAGCGGGTCTCGCGGTGCGCGGTGTGCGAGTTGCAGCGCGGGCAGTGCTTCTTCATCTCAAGACGGTCCGGGTCGTTACGCCGGTTCTTCTTGGTGATGTAGTTCCGCTCCTTGCACTCCACGCAGGCCAGCGTGATCTTCGGGCGGACGTCGGTGGCAGCCACGGGAGTGCCTTCCTGGACAAATGAATAAGAACACGACAAGAGTAGCCGATCGGGAGAAACCCCTCCCGATCGACTACGCGGGGTAGCGGTGACCGGACTTGAACCGGTGACACAGCGATTATGAGCCGCTTGCTCTACCAACTGAGCTACACCGCTTAGATGATCGACACCCGCCGCCGAGGCGACGAGACCCGCTCACCAGAGCCCCCATGCGGAATCGAACCGCAGACCTTCTCCTTACCATGGAGACGCTCTACCGACTGAGCTATAGGGGCGAACGAGGAAGACATTACACGGTTCCGAGCCAGAGGTGAAATCCGTATCCGACGCGGAAGATCGCAGGCCAGCCCCCCGAACGGACAAGCCGATCGAGGACAGTCGTTCGACCTGACCTGCGAAGCGACGGCATCCCCCTCGCGCGACGCGCCGCCGCCTTCCGAGCGGCCCGCCCGGGATCCCCCTAGGCTCGACCGGTCGGTCCAAGGGACCGTCCGGGCGCCGGGGCACCCCCGGGGTCCGCCGGAGAGCGAGGAGCCCGGCGATGACCGCAGACCGTGCACCCGGCCCGCACCAGGGCCCCGCCCCCAACCCGCTCGGCCACGGGCCGGTGCTGCTGCTCGCCGGAGCGCGGCTGGCCGACGGCCGGGTGGTCGACGTGCGGATCAGCGGCGACCGGATCCAGGCCGTCGGCACCTCCGGCAGCCTCGGACCGCTGCCCGCCCTGCCCGGGGGCCCGACCACCACCACCGGCGCCCGGATCGACCTCAGCGGCTACCTCCTGCTGCCCGCCCCCGCCGAACCGCACGCCCACTACGACTCCGCCTTCTCCGCCACCCTGCCCAGCCCGCCCCCGGAGACCCGGGCCGATCTCGTCCGCCGGATCACCGAGGCCGCACTCACCTCCCTCGGCTACGGCGCCACCGCCCAGCGCACCCACGTTCGGATCGGCGACGTGCACGGGCTCGGCCGCCTGGAGGCCGTGCTCACCGCCCGGCAGGCGCTGCGCGGCCTGGCCGACCTCCAGGCCGTCGCGATGCCCCGGCTGCTCACCGGCCTGGCCGGGGCCGACGGCCGGGCCCAGCTGCGGGACGCGCTCAAGCTCGGCGCCACCGCCGCCGGCGGCTGCCCCGACCTCGACCCGGATCCAGTCGGGTACGTGCAGGTGCTGCTCGAGGCCGCCCGGGAGGCCGACTGCCCGGTCGACCTGCACACCGCCGCCGCCGACCCGGTCGCGCTGGCCCGGCTCACCGCGGCGCTCGCCCCGCTGCGCCCCCGGGTCACCCTCAGCCCCTGCTCGGCCCTCCCGCCGGGCGGCGCCACCGTGCTGGCCACCGCCGGCATGCGGCTGGTCTGCCTGCCGCAGAACGGCTCCTGTATCGGCCTGGAAGGGCTCGCGCCGGGTCTGCGCCCTTCCCTGGTAAGGGAGTTGACCGAGGCCCGGGTGCCCCTCGCGGCCGGCAGCGGCGCCCTGCGCGACCTCTCCAACCCGGCCGGCCGCCCCGACCCGCTGGAAGCCGCCTACCTGCTGGCCGCCTCCGGGGCGCTCGGCCCGGACGCGGCCTACGAGGCCGTCTCCAACCAGGCCCGGGCCGCACTCGGCCTGCCGCTGGTCCGGGTGGACGCCGGCTTCCCCGCCGAACTGCTCGCCGTCCGGGGCGACAGCCTGCCCGGCGCGCTGGCCGGCGGGCACAGCCGCCTGGTGGTGCACAGCGGCCGGATCGTGAGCCGCACCAGCGCCGTCCGCGAGTTCGCCGACACCGTCGCCCTGGCCCTGCCCCGGCAGGGCTCGCCGGGGTAGCCCCCGGACTTCAGCGGAACTCGCGCAGGCGGGGGCGGACGGCGAGCAGCACCAGGCCCACCACCGACCCGAGCACCAGGCCGCCCGCGATCCGCGCCCCGACTCCCAACGCACCTTCGGCAGCGGTGAGTTCGTGGTCGAAGGCGCGCTGGTTGAGCGCCAGGGTGTCGCCGACCGCCTCGGCGAAGCGGTCGAAGTCGCCGTTGGACTGGCCGCCGGCGGTGCCGGTGTCGTAGGCCACCGCCTCCCGCACCTGCCCGGCCTCGCGCAGCCCGCGCAGCTCACGGTCGTCGGCCTGGTAGGTCCGATAGGCCGCCAACTCGTCGGTGGCCGCCTGCTGTTCGCCGGGGAAGGTGACGTTCCTGAGCTCGGCGGCCAGCTCGTCCTCGGCCTGCTTCGCCTCCGCCCGGAAGCTCTGCTCGTAGGCGGCCGCCCGGCTCGGGTCGGTGAGGTAGCGGCTCTCGTCGGCGTTCATGTCGTAGGCCACCGCGCGGGCCCGGCTGAGGGCGATCACCGAGTCGTAGGCGCTGCGCTTGGCCGTGTCCAGATGGGTGGCGGTGGCGTCGGTCAGGGCGGCCGCAGCCAGCAGGGCCCCGGCCGCGAGCAGGATGGCCGCGGCCAGGGGCGGGCTGATCCGGCGGTGGAAGCGGGCGGTCAGCTGGAGCTGGAGCAGCAGCAGGGCGCCGAGCGCGGTGGCACCGACCAGCAGCAGCCACCAGCGGCCGGCCTGGAGATCACCCCGCTGAGTGGCGTAACTCTGCGCGACCGCATGGTCGTTGGCGTCGGTGACGGCGTCGGCGGCGGGCAGCAGGGTGGTGCGCAGCAGATCAGTGGCCCGCCGGTAGTCGGCCAGCGCCGCCGGAGCGGGCTGCCCGGCGGGGGCGGCGGCCTGGTCCTCCTGGAGCTCGGCCCGGGCCACCAGGGCTTCGTACGCGCCGAGTTGGCCGAGCACGGTCTGCACCGCCCGCTGTCCGTCCGGGTCGGTGGCGGCCTGGGCGGCGGCCTGGAGGTCGGCGTCGGCCTGCGCGCGGCGCTGCTCGTAGGTGGCCAGGGCGCCGGTGCGGGTCTTGGTGAAGTCCGAATCCCCGCCCACCAGCAGCAGGTTGGCGACCTGGGCGTCCATGTCGTTGAGCGCGAAGTACAGGTCGGCCGAGCGGACGGCCTGCGGGGCTTCCCGGTGGCCGATCGCGTCCAGGCCGGTGCGGGCGCCGCCGAGCAGGGTCGCGGTAACGGCGCCGGCGGCGAGCAGCGTGGTGACCGCGAGGGCGGTGAGGGCGCGGAGCAGCCGTGGGGTGTGCCACCAGCCCCGGGTCAGTACGGCGGGTCGGTGACCCGGTTGCAGTGCGACCGCCGCCATGGCGTTCCCCTCCCCCGGGTGCGCGGGAGTCCGGCGCACCCGGGGCAGACGCTAGGCGTGCGGTGCTCGGTCGCACGCCCCGCTGACGCGCCCTTGACGCCGCCCGGGCCGATCTTGACGCGCCCTTAGCGCCGGGCGGTCGTCACCGTCGCGCGGGTTCGCGGCGCGGGGCGGGCTCGCCGCGGCGGACCGAGCCCGGGGCGCGGCGGGAGGGGTGGTCGGCCCGGCCGGCCGAGGAGAGCTGCCAGGGCACGCTGATCACCATCACGCCCGGGGTGAAGAGCAGCCGGCTCTTCAGCCAGAGGGCGGACTGGTTGTGCAGCAGGTGCTCCCACCAGCGCCCGACCACGTACTCGGGGATGAACACGGCCACCGCGTCCCCCGGCCCGGCCTGCCGCACCTGGCGCACGTACTCGACCACGGGCTTGGTGATCTCGCGGTACGGCGAGTCCAGCACCCGCAGCGGCACCTCGATCCCGTGCTCGGCCCACTGCCCCGCCAGCGCCTCGGTGCTCTCCGGCTCGACCGCGACGGTGACGGCCTCCAGCTCGTCCGGCCCGAAGGCCTCGGCGTAGCGGAGCGCGCGCAGGGTCGGCTTGTGCAGCTTGGAGACCAGCACCAGGCCGTGCACCTTGGCCGGCCGGACGGCCGGCTGCTCGGGGGTGACCGCCGGGGTGAGCTCGGCGGCGACGGTGTCGTAGTGGCGGCGGATGCCGCGCATCATCACCCAGAGCACGGCGGCGGCCACCACGGCCAGCCAGGCGCCCTGGGTGAACTTGGTGATCAGCACGATCACCAGCACCAGCGCGGTGACCAGCGCCCCGGCGCCGTTGATCAGCCGGGAGCGCTGGGCGGCGGCCCGGGCGGCCGGGTCGGTCTCGGTGGTCAGCGCGCGGTTCCAGTGCCGGACCATGCCGAACTGGGAGAGCGTGAAGGAGGTGAAGACGCCCAGGATGTAGAGGTGGATCAGGCTGGTGACGTCCGCGTCGTACAGCCAGAGCAGGCCGCCGGCCACCACGGCCAGCGCGATGATGCCGTTGGAGAAGGCCAGCCGGTCGCCGCGGGTGTGCATCTGGCGGGGCAGGTAGCGGTGCTCGGCCAGGATCGAGGCGAGCAGCGGGAAGCCGTTGAAGGCGGTGTTGGCGGCCAGGATCAGCACCAGGGCGGTGACGGCCTGGATGCCGTAGAAGAGCACGGTGTCGGAGCCGCCGAAGACGGCCGCCGCGAGCTGGGCGATCACGGTGGGCTGGGCGGCGTTCGCGCAGTCGCCGGCCGCCTGGGTGAGCCGGCAGGGGTCCTCGACGTAGTGCACCTTGGCGATCAGCGCGAGGCTGGTGATGCCGACGAACATCACCACGGCGGTCACGCCCATCACGGCCATGGTGCCCGCCGCGTTCTTGGACTTCGGGGCCCGGAAGGCGGGCACGCCGTTGGAGATCGCCTCCACGCCGGTCAGCGCGGTGCAGCCGGAGGCGAAGGCCCGAAGACCGAGCATCAGCAGGCCGAGCCCGGCCAGGGTGTCCTTGCCGTCCACCGGCAGGATGCCCGCCCCGGCGCTGGAGGCCACCGGCGGGTGTCCGAAGGCCGCCTTGAGCACCCCGGTCACCACCAGGAGCAGGATGCCGCCGATGAAGAGGTAGGTCGGCGCGGCGAAGGCCTTGCCGGATTCGCGCACCCCGCGCAGGTTCACCGCCGTCAGCAGGGCGACGAAGCCGACCGCCAGGGCCACCCGGTGCCCGGCCAGCGAGGGGAAGGCCGAGATGATGTTGTCCACCCCGGAGGCCACCGAGACGGCCACCGTCATCACGTAGTCGACCAGCAGCGAGGCGGCCACCACCAGGCCGGCGCCGGCCCCCAGGTTGCGCGAGACCACCTCGTACGAGCCGCCCCCGCTCGGGTAGGCGTGCACCACCTGCCGGTACGACATCACCACCACGGCCATCAGCGCGACCACGCCCGCCGCCACCCAGGGCGTCAGGTAGAGGAAGGCGGTGCCGCCGACGGTGAGCACCAGCAGGATCTCCTGGGTCGCGTACGCGACGGAGGAGAGCGGGTCCGAGGCGAAGATCGGCAGCGCCAGCCGCTTGGGCAGCAGCGTCTCGCCCAGCTCCTCGCTGCGCATGGCCTTACCGATCACGAGGCGCTTGAGCGCCTGGGGCACGTTGAACACGGAGGCGAGCGTAGGCCGGTCGCTCCGCTCCGCCATGGGCCGAGACGGAGTGGAGCGCCGGGGTTTCTAGCCGTTTGGTAGCAGTTCCGCAGGCTTCATCGTTATCTCACCTTCGATTCTTAGGATGTGCTGCGGGCGGCTCCTGGGGTGCCTCACCTTCGGGCCCGCGGAGCGGCTGACCTCCGGGCCCGCGGAGTGGCCGGCCTTCGGGTCTACGGAGCGGCCAGCCTTCGGGGCTGCGGAGCGGCCAGCCTTCGGGGCTGCGGAGCGGCCGGCTTTCGGGCCTGCGGAGCGGCCGGCCTTCGGGGCTGCGGAGCGGCCGGCTTTCGGGCCTGCGGAGCGGCTGACCTCCGGGCCTGCGGCGTGCCTCACATCCGGAGCCGGAGGCGGCAGACCACGGCGTCGGTGTGGCGGCGCAGCGCGCGGTCGATCACCGCGCCGCGCTGGTTCTGCAGGGCGCGCTGCCAGAGCCGGGCCGGTTCGACCTCGGGGATCAGCACGGTGATCCGGTCGTAGGCGCGGGCGGCGGCCAGTTCGTTGGCGTAGCCGGCCAGCGGGCGGCCAAGGCGGCGGTGGGCGTCCGGCACCTCGACCAGCGGCACGCCCGGGTTCCACAGCTCCCAGTCCCGCTTGAGCGCCTCGGCGGCCGCCCGGTCCTCCGCGTCCGGCTCGGTGTGCATCACGGTCACCGCCACCACCTCGTCGCCGAGCGAGACGGCGGCGCAGAGCGCGTCCCGGGTCAGCCGGGTGATGGTGTGCACCGGCACGATCACCAGCGAGCGCTGCCGGGTGACGGCGCCGGGCACCCGGCCGAGTTCGAGGCGTTCGCCGATCCTGGCGTAGCTGCGGTGGACCAGTTCGAAGAGCAGCACCAGCAGCGGCAGCGCGAGGCAGATGCCCCAGGCGCCCTCGGTGAACTTCGTGCCGGTGACCACCACCGTCGCGGTGCCGGTGAGCAGGGCGCCGGCGCCGTTCAGCAGCGCCTTGCCGCGCCAGCCCGGGCCGCGCTGCCCGAACCAGTGCCGCACCATCCCGACCTGACAGATCGTGAAGCCGACGAACACCCCGATCGCGAAGAGCGGCACCAGGCTGTTCACGTCCCCGCCCGAACCGACCAGCAGCCCGGCCGAGACCAGCGCGAGGAAGAGCACGCCGTGCCGGTGCACCTGGTGGTCGGCGCGCAGCGCGAAGACGTGCGGCAGGTGGTTGTCGCGGGCCAGCAGGCGCAGCAGCACCGGCAGGCCGCCGAAGGAGGTGTTCGCGGCCAGCGCGAGCAGCACCACGGTGGCGAACTGCACCAGGTAGAAGCCGAACCCGTGGCCGAGCGAGGCGTCCGTCAGCTGGGCCAGCACGGTGACCCCCGCCACCGGCTGGAGGTGGAAACGGCCGATCAGCACGGCCAGCCCGATCAGCATCACGCCGAGCAGCGCCCCGAGCGCCACCTCCGTCCGCTGCGCCCGCCGCACCCGCGGCGCCCGGAAGGAGGGCACGGCGTTGGCCACCGCCTCCACGCCGGTCAGCGCCGAACAGCCCGAGGCGAAGGCCTTGAGCAGCAGCAGGACGCCGACGCTCGTCGCGTCGCCGCTCAGCGCCGTCGCCTGGCCGGCTGCGGCCGCGGTCGCCGTAGCGGCCGGCTCGGTGCGGAACAGGCCGACCACGATCACCGTCAGGATCGCCAGCACGAACACCGCCGTGGGCACCATGAACCACCGGGCCGATTCGGCGATCCCGCGCAGGTTCACCGCCGTGACCAGCGCGAGTACCCCCAGGCAGAGCCAGACCCGCTGGTCGTACAGCCCCGGCACCGCGGAGGTCAGCGCCGCGACGCCGGCGGTCACCGAGACCGCCACGTTCAGCACGTAGTCGACCACCAGCGAGGCGGCGGCGGTGAGCGCCGTGCGGCGGCCCAGGTGCGCCTTGGCCACCGCGTACGAGCCGCCGCCGTCCGGGAAGGCCGCCACCACCTGCCGGTAGCTGGCCACCAGCACCGCCAGCAGCACCGCGATCGCCACCGTGACCGGCAGCGTGAACCCCAACCCGTAGCTGCCGGCCGCCGCCAGCACCAGCACGATCGACTCCGGGCCGTACGCGACGGAGGCCATCGCGTCGAGGGAGAGGGCGGCGAGGCCGCCGAGCACGCTGAGGCGGTCCCGGCTCTCGCCGGGGCTACCGGCCTCCCCGGGGCCGTCGGTATCCGGGGGTTCCTCGGTGCGCGGTGCGCTCTGCTGCCGGGTGGTGCCCATCATCTCCGCCTGCTTCCTGTCGGGTGCGGCTCGATCCTCGATCCCGACGGGTGGCCCGGCCTCCGGCCCGTACGCGATCCATACGCGCGATGGCCGGGCCCTGACGCCTCCCTGACGCCCCCTCTACTGCGGGAGGGGCTCGTGCGGCAGGTGGAGCAGCGAGCGGCGGTGGTACGACTCCAGCTCGCGCTGGAGGGCCGGCCTCGGGACGGCGAGCACCGGGCAGGTGGCGTGCCGCAGCGCGTACCGCGCCACCGAGGGCCGCCACCACCTCCCCCGCCCGGCCCCCACCACCAGCACGTCCTCCGCCCGGTACGCCATCGCCACCAACGCCGGCCCGGCCTCCCCGCGCACCAGCACCGACCTCATCGGCACCCCGGCCCCGCCGCCCCCGAACGCCTCCGCCAGCGCCGTCCGCAACCGCTCCTCGGCCGCCGCCCGCACCGCCGCCAACAGCGGCGGACACGGCGACCGCCGGTACCCGTGCTCACCCCCGGGCGGCACCCACGTCAACACCGCCACCACCTCGCCCCCACTCCCCCGTGCCACCCCCACGGCCCGGTGCAGCGCCGCCAGACTCCCCAACGACCCCCCGACCCCGACCACGACCCGCCCGCCGCCGCCGCCCATCTCCACCCCCACCCAGCCGACCAACTCCACCAGTCGACCAGCCACCCCGCCCCTGCCCCCGCGCCGTTGACAACCCCCTGATAGCCACAGCCCCGATCCGTGCGGAGCCCTGACGACCGAGCGCCACTACCCCCATCGCCCGGTAGCCGCACCGCCCGCCGGCCACTCGACCCGCCCGGAGCCGAAGCGCCGAACGGCAACCGAGTCCTGCTCCGCCCAGATCCGGTCCCCCGGCAGCAGAAAGAGGGGACGGTCGAACACGTACACCGCGCACCCGGGCTCGAAGCGGACGTGGTCGAGCAGCAGCATCCTGGGTGCGGTGGCCGGTACGCCGGTGAGCCTCATGCCGGCCATCATCGCGAGCCCCCGATCCGACGGCCACCTCTTCCCGGTGCACCCCGAGAACTACCCCTGTCGGCCCCCGGCACCGCTGCCCGTCGGCAAACGAAAAAAGCGGCCCCCGACCTGCGTTTCCGCACGTCAGGGACCGCTTCTTCTATCCGGTGGCTGGTGCAGGGTTCGAACCTGCGTAGCTTGCGCGACAGATTTACAGTCTGCTCCCTTTGGCCGCTCGGGCAACCAGCCAGGGATTGTGTCTCTCGGGGCTCGCCCCGTTCGACTGGGTAAACCTTACCTGATGGATGGGGGTGCTTCGCCACTCGGTTGGTCACGTGGGGATCAAGGTGGCGGCGTGGGCGTCGGGGGCGGGGCGGGGGTGTGCTGGATAGGCTGGGGCCGCTCCTGCCTTCGAGGGGGTGGGGGCTGCCAGTGAAGCCAGAGCATCAAGGAGACCAACACACCATGGCCGACTCCAGTTTCGACATCGTCTCGAAGGTCGAGTGGCAGGAGGTCGACAACGCGATCAACCAGACCTCCCGCGAGATCGCCACCCGCTTCGACTTCAAGAACGTCGGCGGCGAGATCAAGCGCTCGGGCGAGAAGATCGAGATGAAGGCCAACGGCGAGGAGCGCGTCAAGGCGATCCTGGACGTGCTGAAGGACAAGTTCATCAAGCGCGGCCTGTCCCTGAAGGCGCTGGACGCGGCGGAGCCGCAGCTGTCCGGCAAGGAGTACAAGATCTTCGCGGACATCAAGGAAGGCATCACCCAGGACGATGCCAAGAAGGTCGCCAAGATCATCCGGGACGAGGGCCCGAAGGGCGTCAAGGCGCAGGTGCAGGGCGACGAGCTCCGCGTCACCTCCAAGAGCCGCGACGACCTCCAGGCCGTGCAGGCCCTGATCAAGGGCAAGGACCTGGACTTCGCGGTCCAGTTCGTGAACTACCGCTAGTCGCCGGTCCCGGCCTGCGCGCAGGCGGCGCGCGGGTGCAGGTGGTCATCGAGGGCGCGGCGAGAGCAGGTCGGCGGGGTGTGGACCCCGTGGACGGGCTCTCGTCGCGCCCTCGGCGATTTCGCGGGGCTTCGGGGCAGGCTGAGTGGATGGGATGAGGGGATGGGAACGGAGAGCGGGACGGCAGGAGCGGGGCGGGCGGGGTTCGCGCACGTGCCGGGCGGGCCGGTGGTGTTGACGGGTGGGGAGGAGCTGGGCGGGACCGGCGGCGGGACGGTGCTGGACTTCTGGCGGTACGCGCTGCCGGATCTGCGGACCAACACCACCCGGGGGCTGCTCGCGGAGTACCTGGTGCACCGGGCGGTCGGGGCGCGGGCGCGGAACGAGGAGTGGGCGAGCTTCGACGTGCTGAGCCCGGACGGGCTGCGGATCGAGGTGAAGACCAGTGCGTACCTGCAGTCCTGGGGGCAGGCGCGGCATTCGAGGATCACCTTCTCCCGGCTGCGCGGGCGCACCTGGAGCCCGGAGGAGGGCTCCTCCGACGGGCCCACGTACAACGCGGACGTGTACGTGTTCGCGCTGCACACCGCTCTCGACCACGCCGACTACGATCCGCTGGACGTCGGGCTCTGGCAGTTCCACGTCACCGACCTTGCGGCGGTGGCGAGTTCGGGCCGGGCCAGCCTCGGGCTGGCCACCGTGCGGCGGATCTGCGGGCCGCCGGTCGGGTACGACCGGTTGGCGGCGGCGATCGCGGAGGCCGGGCGGCGGAGCCCCGAGCCGGCGGTGCCGCAACCCGAGGACGGCGGGTCGGGGCGGGGTTCCGGGCCGGGTCGATCCTGATCTCGCCGCGTCGGATCGCGCACCGGCCGGGGGCCTGCGACCACGTGGTGGCGGGCGAGGTGAGTGCGCCGGCCTGGGGCTGGATCACCGAGCCGACACCGGAGTTGTGGGAGGCGATCGGCCTCGGGGAGCCGGTGCGGGCGACCGGGGGGGGAACACCGATCGGCGGGCCGTCCGGCGCTGCACCACCTGCCTGGCGGCGCTGGGGAAGCCCTGAGCGGGCAGCAGGGCCGGGGCCCGGGCCGAGGGGGTCGGTCCGGGCCCCGGGAGAGGGGTCAGCGGGGCGTCACGGGGTGATCAGCGTGGTGGCGGTGGCCGTGGTGGCGCTCACCGCGTCCACGGAGAGCGGGGAGACCAGGTTCTTGACCGAGGCCGGGTCGGGTTTGGTGGCGGTGGCGGCGGTGACCAGGGCGGCGGCGTCCTTCTGGAGTTTGGCGAGGGCGTCGGCCGGGTTCACCGCTGCGGGCACCGGGAGGGACGGGGTGGGCGCACCGGAGACGGGCAGCGCCGGGGTCGGAGCGGGGAGGGCCGGAGCGGGGAGGGCCGGAGCGGGGAGGGCCGGCACCGGCGCCGGGACCGGGACGGGGAGGTCCGCCGGGACGGAGCGGTCGACGGCGCCCAGCGGGAGCGGTGGCGCCGGCGGCACACCGGGCAGGGCCGGAGTCGAGGGCAGGGACGGGGTCGCCGGGAGGGACGGCGGGGTGGGGAGCTTGCCGAGCAGGTCCTGGATGGCGGACTGGAGCCCGGCCAGGAGTTTCTGCAGCAGGGAGGCGTCCGGGGTGGCCGAAGTCGCCGAGGAGACCAGGTCGGTGACGGTCTTGAGCAGGCCGCCGAGGGCACCGAGCGCGTCGAGGGCCTTGCTCGGGTCGGGTACGGCCGGCACGGCGGGCACGGCTGGCACCGAGGGGGTGCTCGGCACAGACGGGACGGTGGGGGTTCCGGCGGCGGGAAGGTGGGTGAGGACCGGGTGGTGCCCGGCGGTGGGCGGGAGGTCGGCCACGGAGTGGTGGGCCGAGACGGTGGTCGCGGTGGCGGCGTCGGCGGCGTCGGCGACGTTGACGGACGCGGTGGCGACTGTGGTGAAACCGAGTGCGGCAGTCAGCACTGCGGCCGTCCAGGTGGCACGCATGACTTGCGTTTCCTCTCAGTGAAAGTTCAGGCATTCGCCTCGACTTCACGTTGAGCCACCCGGGGCACCACGGCCACTGGTGCGTGCGCCGAACGGGTCCCGCTCCGGGCTGGGCCCGGGCTCGGTCGGCGTGTCGCGATCGGGGCCGGTCAGCCGACCAGCCAGTCCGTCAGGTGACGGTGCCGCAGCAGGCCGACGGCGTCGAACTCGTCGCCCCGGTCGGCCTTCTGAGCGCCCAACCGGCGCAGTGCCTGCGAGATCGGGGTGTCGATCAGCGGGGCCCGGCTCGGTTCGCCGGTGCCGATCGGACCGAAGTCGATCTTCCCGTCAAGCCAGACCGCCGCGCACTGCGAGCCCACCCCGCCGAAGTACTCCGCCTCGACGTACGCGATCGGGCCCGCCTGCGACCAGGCACCGAGGCGGTGGCCGAAGCCACCGGGGAAGTGGGTGAAGCCGGGCAGCGCCGGGCGCTCCGGGTCGGCCACGGTGTCGTACAGCTGGTCCGTCATCGGGATGAGCGCCAGCCCCTGAGCCAACCCGATCACCCGGGCCGTCGGGACCTCGGCCGCCACCACCTTCGCCAGGTCGACGGCGGTGATCATGGCCCTCAGTTCGTATGACATTCAGTCATTCTGGTGCACCGCCGGGAGTCAAGTCACCAGAATATTCGAACTGACTATGCATTTTCGGCCGCAATCCGGTGTGGCGCGACGGGACATGGAGTGACAGGACGGGGGCGGCGGGCGGGGTGGCCGGTCCGGGATGCGGGCAGACTGGGGTGGTGATCACGACCAAGCGCCCCACCCCCGCCGAACTGGCCGCCGCGCAGGACGCCCTCATCCCGGACGTGGCCGCGCCCGGTCTGCGGGTGCTGTTCTGCGGCATCAACCCCGGCCTCTGGTCCGGGGCCACCGGCCACCACTTCGCCCGGCCTGGCAATCGCTTCTGGCCGGCCCTGCACCGGTCCGGCTTCACCCCGCGACAGCTCCGGCCGGAGGAGCAACTGGAGCTGCTCGCACTGGGGTTGGGCATCACCAACGTGGTCGGGCGGACCACCGCCAAGGCCGACGAGCTGACCGCCGAGGAGTACCGCGCGGGTGGCGCCGCCCTGGTCGAGCGGGTCACCCGGCTGAAGCCCCGGGCGCTCGCCGTGCTCGGCATCGGCGCGTACCGGACCGGCTTCGGCCGGCCCAAGGCCGTGGTCGGCCGCCAGCCGGAGGGGATCGGCGGGACGGAGGTCTGGGTGCTGCCCAATCCGAGCGGCCTCAACGCGCACTACTCGCTGGACGCGATCGCCGCGGAGTTCCGGCGGCTACGCGAGGCGGTGGATGGTCAACTTGCCGATGAAACAACCTAGTTGGTGCGGCTGGTGCCGGGCGGGAGCGGGGCCGAGCGCAGCTCGCGGATCAGCTCGCGGACGGCGGTCGAGCGGGCCAGCTCGGGGGTGGTGACGTAGCCGACGGTGCGGGTCGGCGGACGCGGGCCGAGTTCGGTGACGGCGAGGCCGGGCGGGGCGCCGAGCAGGGTGAGGCGGGGGACGATCGACATGCCGACGCCCTGGGCGACCATGGCGAGGGTGGCGAGGTCGTCCTCGACGTTCATCCGGGCGGGCGGGATCCAGCTCTGCTGCGACCACCAATCCCGGGTGTAGGAGCCGCAGTTCTCGTCCCAGTCGACCAGCGGGAGGCTGTGCGGGCGGGCGTGGCCGGCCGGGGCGACCAGGGCGTAGGTCTCCTCGAAGAGCCGCCCGGCGAGCAGGCCGGGAGCCGGCTCGACCTGGGCGTCCAGGGTGGCCAGCCCGAGGTCGGCGCGGCCCTCCGCCACCTCGCCGGCCGTACCGCGGCCGACCTCCCGGACGATCCGCACCTGCGGCCGCAGCCCGGGGTGCCGCTCGGTGAGCCGAGCCAGGGCGCCGGGCAGCAGGTGGACGGCCACGCTGCGGAACGCCGCGATCCTCAACTCTCCTTCCACGGCGCCGCTTTCGGCGGCACGGGCCTCGGTGCCGAGCAGGTCGAGCAGCCGCAGCACCTGCCGGGCGTGCAGCACCGCCCGCTCCCCCGCCGGGGTCGGCCGGGCGCCGGCCCGGCCGCGGTCGAAGAGCACCGCCCCGATCTTGCGCTCGCAGCCGCGCACGGCGTGCGAGACGGCGGGCTGGGAGAGCCCGAGCGCGGTGGCGGCGGCCGTGAAGCTGCGCTCGCGCTCGACGGCCACCAGGATCCGCAGTTCGTGCGGGGCGAGATCGGTCATGAACCGCAACCTAGCCGAGGGACGGCGCGAGATCCATAAAAGCCGTGCATGGAAGGCCCGCCAACCATCGACGCCAACCCCTGCCACTCGCCCCTGACCTGCGGATACGGTGGCGCCACAGCCACCCGCCCCCTCCCGACAGGAGCAGCGCCATGCCCAGTACCGCCCGTTATGTCCAGCAGATCGCCCGCCCGCAGGGCGCCCCGCGTCCGACCGACTTCACCTTCCTGGAGGGCCCGCTGCCCACCCTCGAGCCCGGCACCGCGCTGGTCGAGAACGTCTACCTCTCGGTCGACCCGTACATGCGCGAGGTGATGGACGAGGGCGTCGGCGAACTGCACACGCCGATGGAGGGTCGCTCGATCGGGCGGGTGATCAGCTCGGCCACGCCCCAACTCCGTACGGGTGACCTGGTGTTCCACCGCCAGGGGTGGCGCACGCACGCGCTGGTGCGGCCCGAGGAGGCCCGGGTGCTGCCCCGGTACGAGGGGGTGCCGCTGAGCGCGCACCTGAGCGTGCTCGGCGGCACCGGGCTCACCGCGTACGTCGGGCTGACCAAGATCGCCCGAGTCCGGCCCGGGGAGAGCGTGTTCATCTCGGCCGCGGCCGGCGGGGTGGGCAGCGCGGCCGGGCAGATCGCCCGCCTGCTCGGCGCCGAGCGGGTGATCGGCAGCGCCGGCTCGGCGGCCAAGGTGCGGCACGCCACCGAACGGCTGGGCTACCACGCCGCGTTCGACTACCACGACGGCCCGGTGGGCGAGTTGCTGCGGCGCGCGGCCCCCGAGGGCATCGACGTGTACTTCGACAACGTCGGCGGCGAGCATCTGGCCGGGGCGCTGGACGTGCTGCGCGAGCACGGGCGGGTGGCCTGGTGCGGGGCGGTCTCCCAGTACAACGCGGCCACCCCGCCCGCCGCGCCGCGCAACCTCTACGAGGTGGTGCACAAGAGCCTGCGACTGGAGGGCTTCCTGGTGCGCAACTACCGTGACGCTCAGCGCGAGTTGGAGGACTTCCTGGTGCCCCGACTGCGCTCCGGCGAGGTGGTCGCGGACGAGACCATGGTGGTCGGCTTCGACCGGGTGGTGGACGCGTTCCTGGGCATGCTGCGCGGCGAGAACCTCGGCAAGATGATCGTGCAGGTCGGCGACCCGGCGTGAATCCGACCGTGCGGCGGGCCGGCCGTGGCGGCGGCCCCGGCCGCTCTGCCAGAGTCGCAGGAGCACGAACCGCTCACGCACCGTACGGAGAAGCACCATGAGCCTGCGCCCGCCGCTGCCCCCGTTCACCGCCGAGACCGCCCTGGCCAAGGTCCGGGCCGCCGAGGAGGCCTGGAACAGCCGTGACCCGGAGCGGGTGGCGCTCGCGTACACCGAGGACTCCGAATGGCGCAATCGCGACGTCTTCCTGCGCGGCCGGGCCGAGATCGTCGAGTTCCTGCGCGCCAAGTGGGCAAGGGAGTTGGAGTACCGGCTGCGCAAGGAGCTGTGGGCCTGGACGGAGCACCGGATCTCGGTCCGGTTCGAGTACGAGTGGCACGACGCGGCCGGCCAGTGGTGGCGCAGCTACGGCAACGAGCAGTGGGAGTTCGCCCCGGACGGGCTGATGGCCCGGCGCTACGCGAGCATCAACGACCTGGCGATCACCGCCGCGGACCGGCGGCTGCTCGACTGAGTCGCGGGGGGCGGAAAAGTCTTTTCCGGCGGGCTGTCACACTCCCGGGACCCGGCGGGTCATGGGGGTGAAGGACACCGAAGCAGGCCGGTGCGAACTCCGCACCGGCCCCCGCCAGATGGGAGCACCACCATGTCGACCAGCCACCTCGTCGTCACCGGGATCGCCGCGTTCATGGCCGCCTTCTCCGCCGGGGCCCTGCTGCTGCGCGCCGAGTTCGTCGTCGGCCCGCTCGTCGAGTACCGCGTCCCGCAGAGCTGGTGGACTCCGCTCGGGCTGGCCAAGGCCGCCGGGGCGGTGGGCCTGGTGCTCGGCCTGTTCGTCCCCTACCTCGGCGCACTGGCCGCGATCGGCCTGGTCCTCTACTTCGCCGGGGCCGCCGTCACCGTGCTCCGTGCCCGCAGCTACGGGCACGTCGCCTTCCCGCTGATGTACCTGGCCCCCGCCGCCCTCACCCTGGTCTTCGCCTGAGGGCTCAGCGGCCGCCGAAGCCCTGGTCGCTGGGCACGACCTCGCGGCCGAGCGGCATCAGCGAGATCGGGATCATCTTCAGGTTCGCCCAGCCGAAGGGGATCCCGATGATCGACAGGAACAGCGGGATGCTGGTGACCAGGTGGCCGATCGCCAGCCACCATCCGGCGAACACCAGCCAGATCACGTTGCCGACGCAGGACGGCGCCCCGGCCCCGGGCTTCTCCACCGTCGTCCGCCCGAACGGCCAGAGGATGTAGCCGGCCAGGCGGAACGAGGCCACGCCGAACGGAATCGTCACAATCAGGATGCAGCAGACGATGCCCGCCACCGCGTAGCCGATCGCCATCCAGAGCCCGCAGAACAGCAGCCAGAGCACGTTGAGTACGAAATCGATCACCTTCATGGCCCCACCCTCCCACGCGACACCCTGCCGAAAGCCATACCCGCTCTGGCGAGCCCCCGGACGCCCCGGCCGGGTTGCGGGGGCCCGAGGGGTGGCTGAGGCTGCAGACGTCGGAACGACCGTCAGATGTTCGAATCCGGCCGGGTCGGCCGCCGCGCCGGATTCGGGCGGCGGAGGCTGGGAGGCCGCCATGGCGCAGGCGTCAGGTCCGTACTACGACCCGTCCGGGCCGGTGCCCGCACCCGGGGGCGGTGGCCGGGGGAACTCCGGGGCCGTCACCGGACTGGTGCTGTTCGCCGGGGTGATGATGCTGGTGGACGGGCTGCTGGGGGTGTTCCAGGGGATCGTCGCGGTGGCCGAGGACGACGTGTACGTCGCCACTCCGCGCTACGCCTTCCAGTTCGACCTGACCTCGTGGGGGTGGATCCACATCGCGGTGGGCGCGGCCGTGGCGCTGGTCGGCTTCGGGGTGGTGAGCGGGGCGGCCTGGGGCCGGGTGCTGGGCATCGCGGTGGTCTCGGTGAGCCTGATGCTCAACTTCCTCTTCCTGCCCTACTACCCGATCTGGTCGCTGGTGGTGATCGCGCTGGACGCGTTCGTGGTCTGGGCCCTCTGCACCTACCGCGACCCCGTGTAACCCGGTCAGCTCCGGTGGCCGGCCATCCGCTCCAGGCGGGCGATGCGCTCGGCCATCGGGGGGTGGGTGGAGAAGAGCCGGGCGCCGGCCTCACCGGGGCGGAAGGGGCTGGCGATCATCATGTGGCTGGCGGTCTGGAGCTGGGGCTCGGGCGGGAGCGGGAGCTGCCGGGTGCCGGTCTCCAGCTTGCGCAGGGCGCTGGCCAGGGCCAGCGGGTCGCCGGTGATCCGGGCGCCGTCGGCGTCGGCCTGGTACTCGCGGGAGCGGCTGACGGCCAGCTGGATCAGGCTCGCGGCGAGCGGGCCGAGGATCATGATCGCCAGCACCCCGACCAGGCCCGGCCCGTCCTCGTCGTCGCTGCGGCCGAACGGGACCAGCCAGGCGAAGTTGACCAGGAACATGATCACCGAGGCCAGCGCCCCGGCCACCGAGCTGATCAGGATGTCGCGGTTGTAGACGTGGCTCAGCTCGTGGCCGAGCACCCCGCGCAGCTCCCGCTCGTCCAGCAGCCGCAGGATGCCGTCGGTGCAGCAGACCGCGGCGTTCCGCGGGTTTCGCCCGGTGGCGAAGGCGTTCGGCGCCTGGGTGGGCGAGATGTAGAGCCGGGGCATCGGCTGGCGGGCCGCCGTCGAGAGCTCACGGACGATCCGGTACAGCGCGGGTGCCTCGATCTCGCTCACCGGCCGGGCCCGCATCGCGCGCAGGGCCAGCTTGTCGCTGTTCCAGTACGCGTACGCGTTGGTGCCGAGCGCGACCAGCAGGGCCAGCACGAAACCGACCCGGCCGAAGAAGCTGCCGATCACCAGGATCAGCGCCGACAGGCCGCCGAGCAGCGCGGCCGTCCTCAACCCGTTGTGCTGGTGACGCACGGCAGGCCCTCCAAGTGGTGCGGTGGGAAGCCTCTCTGCTTCGTCCCTCTGCCGAGATCAACGGCGGGACGAGCCAAGTTCGTTCCCTCGCGCACCGCCCGGGCGGCTCAGAACAGTGTGCCGCTGACCACCTGGAGCACCAGCTGCGGCGCCACCGAGAGCACCACGGCCACCCCGGCGGTGAGGCCGAGAGTCGCGCTGAGGGCCGCCGGCAGCCGGCCGGAGGTCTCGGAAGCGGCCGCCGGTGCCGGGGCGAAGAGGCGGGCCGTCCAGGTCAGGTAGTAGGACAGTGCGATCACCACGTTGACCGCCATCACCACGGCCAGCCAGCCGAGACCGGCGTCCACCGCCGCCCGGAAGACCACCACCTTGCCGAACAGCCCGATCACGCCCGGCGGCAGGCCGGCCAGGCAGAGCAGGAAGAAGGCCAGCGCCAGGGCCGCCCCGCGGCGCCGGGCGAAGAGGCCGCGGAAGTCCGAGAGCCGGGCCGAGGGCTGCGTACGGGCCACGGCCGCCACCACGCCGAAGGCGCCGAGGTTGACCACGCCGTAGATCAGCGCGTAGGCGACGGTGGCGCCAATGGGGCCTCCCTGGCCGGAGGCTGGGGAAGGGTTGCCGTTGCCCGCGTACCCGGCGGCCGCGATCGGGACCAGCAGGTAACCCGCCTGGCCGACCGAGGACCAGGCCAGCAGCCGGACGGCGCTGTGCCTGGTGCCGGGCCGCTGGCGCAGCGCGGCCACGTTGCCCGCCGTCATGGTGAGGGCGGCCAGCACGGCCAGCGCCAGGCCCCAGGTGTGGCCGTACGGGCGGAAGGCGATGGTGGTGACCAGGGCGAGGCCGGAGAGGCCGGCCGCCTTGCCGACCACCGAGAGGTAGCCCGCCACCGGCAGCGGCGCGCCGATGTAGGTGTCCGGCACCCAGAAGTGGAACGGGACGGCGGCCAGCTTGAAGGCGAAGCCGACCAGGGTGAGCGCGGCGCCCGCCTCGGCCAGCGGCTTGAGCCGGCCGGGGGCGTGCGCGAGGCCCTCGGCGATGTCGGCCAGGTGCAGGCTGCCGCTCGCGGCGTAGACGAAGCTGACGCCGAGCAGCATCACGGCGGTGGCCGTGACGGAGGAGAGGAAGAACTTCAGCGCGGCCTCGGCGCCCCGGCCGTCCCGGCGCAGCGCGACCAGCGCGAAGGCGGGCAACGAGGCCACCTCCAGCGCGATGATCAGCGTGGCGAGGTCGCGGGCGGCGGGCAGCAGGGCGGCGCCGGCGGCGCTGCTCAGCAGCAGGAACCAGTACTCGCCGCGCGGCAGCTCCTCCTCGTCCACGGTGTGGATCGAGAGCAGCGCCGCGATCAGCGCGCCGCCGAGGGCGAGCAGCTGGAAGACCAGGGTGAAGTGGTCGGCCACGTAGCTGCACGCCCCGCTCCCGCCGCGCAGGCAGAAGGTGGCGCGGGTCGGGTGGGTGGCGGGCGGGATCAGCGCGACCACGGCCAGCGCGAGGGCGGCGGCGGTGACCCAGCCGAGCGCCTTCTTCCGGCCGGCCGGCAGGAAGAGGTCGGCGAGCAGCACCAGGATGGCGGCCACCGCGGCGATCAGCGGCGGGGCGATGGCCCCCCAGTCGATGTGCTGGATCAGGCCGCCCGGGTCGGCGACGGCCAGCTGAGCGGCGGAGTGCGGTGTCATGGCGGGCTGCCCCAGGAGCTCGAACGGACCGATGGCGGAGCTGTGCACGGTTCAGCCACCCCCGAGGAGGTGCTTGACGGCCGGGTCGGAGAGCCCGAGCAGCAGGGCCGGCCAGAGCCCGGCGAGCAGGGTGAGCGCGGCCAGCGGGGTCCAGCTGACGGCCTCGTACCGGCGCAGGTCCGGCAGCTCGGCCACCGGCGCGGGCTGCTTCGGATCGCCCATGCAGACCCGCTTGACCACCACCAGCAGGTAGGCGGCGGTCAGCAGGGTGCCGAGGCCTGCCAGCACCATGTACGTCAGGAAGGCCGGCCGGGAGAGCCCGGCGGCCGGGTCGAAGGCGCCGAACATCGCCAGCAGCTCGCCCCAGAAGCCGGCCAGGCCGGGCAGCCCGAGGCTGGCGGCCGCGGCGAAGGCCAGCAGCGCGCCGATCCGCGGCGCCCGGCCGTACAGCGCCGCACCGGTGGCCCCCGCGAGGGTGTCCAGCTCGGCGGTGCCGTACCGGTCCTTGAGCGCGCCGACCAGGAAGAAGAGCAGGCCGGTGATCAGGCCGTGCCCGATGTTGGCGAACAGCGCGCCGTTGACGCCCACCGGGGTGAGCGAGGCGATGCCGAGCAGCACGAAGCCCATGTGGCCGACCGAGGAGTACGCGATCAGGCGCTTGAGGTCGCCCTTGGCGCCCGGCCGGGCCAGCGCCAGGCAGGCCAGCGAACCGTAGAGGATGCCGACGGCCGCGAGCGCGCCCAGGTACGGGGCGAAGGTGGCCGTGCCGTCCGGCACGATCGGCAGCAGGACGCGGACCAGGCCGTACGTGCCCATCTTGAGCAGCACGCCGGCCAGCAGCACCGAGCCGACGGTCGGGGCGGCCGTGTGCGCGTCCGGCAGCCAGGAGTGCAGCGGCCAGGCGGGGGCCTTGACGGCGAGGCCGATCAGGATGGCCAGCGCGGCCAGCACCTGGGTGGTGTGGCTGAGCCCGCTGCCGTGCGCGGCGGCCAGCTTGGTCATGTCGAAGGTGCCGGCGTTCAGGCCGATCAGCAGGAAGCCGAGCAGCATCACGGCGGAGCCGAGCAGGGTGTACAGGATGAAGCGGTTGGCGGCGGGCACCTTGCGGCCGCTGCCCCAGCGCGCGATCAGGAAGTACATCGGGATCAGCACGATCTCGAAGGACAGGAAGAAGAGCAGCAGGTCGAGCACCACGAAGGTGGAGAGCATGCCGACCTCGAGCAGCAGCAGCAGGCCGGTGAAGGAGCGGGCGCTCGGCACCCCCTCGCCCTCCGGCAGCCGCTTGGTCGAGTAGACCGCGCAGAGGAAGGTGAGCAGCGCGGTCAGCACCAGCAGCGGCAGCGAGATGCCGTCCACGCCGAGGTGCAGCCGCACCCCGAGGGCCGGGATCCAGCCGACGTCGGTGACGGCCTGCATCCGGCCGGGCCGGTCGTGGTCGAAGCCGGCCGCCAGCGCGATGGTCAGCAGCAGCACCAGGCCGGTGAGGCCGGTGCCGAACCGCAGCGCCGCCCGGTCGGTGCCGAGCACGCCCGGCAGCAGGGTCAGGGCGGCGCCGGCCAGCGGCAGCAGCAGGAGGGCGATGAGGACCGCGTTCATCGGTGACTCCAAGTGGGGGCCGCAGAGGTGGCGGACAGGTCGTGGTTCATGAGCCGACCGCCACCAGGACGGTGAGCA
The DNA here is from genome assembly GCF_002943525.1 of Kitasatospora sp. MMS16-BH015. Classification (NCBI taxonomy): domain Bacteria; kingdom Bacillati; phylum Actinomycetota; class Actinomycetes; order Kitasatosporales; family Streptomycetaceae; genus Kitasatospora; species Kitasatospora sp. MMS16-BH015. Next base: position 3,560,130 of record NZ_CP025394.1, read on the forward strand.
GGACGACCCCGGCCAGCAGGGCGCTCAGGTAGGTCTGGGCGTTGCCGCTCTGGGCCTTGCGGACGACCCAGCCGAGCAGCTGGGCGCCGTTGCCGCTGCCCCGCACGTACGTCTCGACCACCTCGCGGTCGAGGAAGCGGACCAGCTGCGCGGCCCCGGCCACCGGCCGGACGAACAGCGCGCTGTACAGCCGGTCGACGTGGAAGCCGTGCTGGGCGGGCCGGTAGAGCGGGCCGAGCAGCACCCGGCCCGGGTCGACCGGGAGCCGCTCCGCCTCGGGCGCACCGGCCTGGCCGGGCACCGGGCCGGCGGCGGGGCGGGCCGTGCCGCGGGTGGCGACCGAGCGCCAGGCGGCCCAGCCGATCAGCAGGCCGGCCACCGCCAGGCCGGTGCCGATGATCGCGGTGCCGGTGGAGGGCCGCAGCGAGCCGCCGTCCAGCAGGGCGGGCAGCCAGTCGCTGCGCAGGCCCGCCACGCCGAAGGCCATGGTGGGCACGGCCAGCACCCAGAGCGGCCAGCGCATCGCGCCGGGCTCGGCGTGGCCCGGGTCGGCCTCGTCGATCTCGGGCGAGTACGGCGCGTCCTCGGCCGCGGCCACCGCCCGGGCGGGGCCGCCGTGGAAGGTGACCAGCCAGAGCCGGGCCGCGTACGCGGCGGTGAGCAGCGCGGTGACCAGGGCCGCGACCAGCACGATCCACCCGGCGGCGCTCGGCACGGCCGAGGCCGGGCCCAGGCCGTTGGTGATCGCCTCGCCGGTGGCGGCGTGCTCGGCGGCGGTGAGCACCGCCTCCTTGCTGAAGAAGCCGGAGAACGGCGGCAGCCCGACCAGGGCCCAGAGGCCGATGCCCATCGTCCAGTAGGCGTCCGGCACCCGCTCGCGCAGGCCCTGCAGCCGGGACATCGCGGAGATGGAGTTGGTGTGCGCGGCGTGGATCACCACACCGGCGGTGAGGAAGAGCAGCGCCTTGAACGCACCGTGGCTGACCAGGTGGAAGACGGCCGCCTGGCGGTCGCCGGCGGCCAGCGCCCCGGCCATGTAGCCGAGCTGGCCGACGGTGGAGTAGGCGAGCACCCGCTTGAGGTCGTCCTGGGCCAGCGCGCAGAGCGCCGAGCCGACCATGGTGACGGCGGCCATCACGGCCAGCACCACCAGGGCGGCGCCGGAGAGCAGGAAGACCGGCAGCAGCCGGGCCACCAGGTAGATGCCGGCCGCGACCATGGTGGCGGCGTGGATCAGCGCGGAGACCGGCGTCGGGCCGGCCATCGCGTCCGGGAGCCAGGTGTGCAGCGGGAACTGCGCGCTCTTGCCGGCCACGCCGGCGAGCAGCAGCAGCGCGATCAGCGTGGGGTGGCCGAGCCGGCCGTCGGCGGCGGCCGCCAGCACGTCCGGGATCCGGAAGCTCTTGGCGTCGGCGCCGAGCAGGAAGATGCCGAACAGGAACGGCACGTCGCCGAGCTTGGTGACCAGGAAGGCCTTGAGCGAGGCGGAGCGCGCGTCGGCGGTCTCCCAGTGGTGGCCGATCAGGAAGTACGAGCAGATGCCCATGATCTCCCAGCCGACCAGCAGCACGATCAGGTCGCCCGAGTAGACCACCAGGAACATCGCGGCGGTGAAGAGGGAGACCAGCGCCGCGTAGGACGGGTAGCGCGGGTCGTCCTTCAGGTACGCGGTGGAGTAGACCTGCACGCAGGTGGCGACCAGACCGACCAGCACCGAGATCAGCGAGCTGAAGCCGTCCAGGTGGAGGGCGAGCGCGATGTCCGGGCCGCCGGTCGGGGCGAGCCGGGTGGCGGCGTCCAGGCTCTGGCCGGTGCCGAGCTGGAGCGCGACCACCAGGGCCAGCACCGCCGAGGCCAGCACCGGCAGGATCGCCAGCGGCCGGGCCAGGCCCGGGGCCTTCTTCCCGGTGGCCAGGGTGGCCGCCGCGCCGAGCGCGGGCAGGGCGGGGACGAGGGCGGGGAGGGCGAGGTTCATGCGACGGCCTCCGTCGTCTCTTCGGCGGCTGCAACGCCGGCCTCGGCGGCCTCGGCCTTGTCGCCGAGGGCGGTGAGGCGGTCGACGTCGGCCGTGCCGCGGGTGCGGAAGACCAGCAGCACGATGGCCAGGCCGAGGCCGATCTCGGCGGCGGCGACGGTGATGGTGAAGAGGGTGAGCGCCTGGCCGGCGTGCAGCGAGTCACGCAGCCAGGCGTCGAAGGCGACCAGGTTGAGGTTGACGGCGTTGAGCATCAGCTCGACGGACATCAGCACCAGGACCACGTTGCGGCGGGCGAGCACGCCGTAGACGCCGACGCAGAAGAGCAGCGCGGCCAGGACGGCTGGATAGGCGAGGTGCATCAGCTCTCCTGCGGCGGGGTCGGGACGGTCCGGACCGTCGAGTCGCCGACCGGGTTCGCGGTGCCGACCGGCTTGGTGCTGCCGACCGGCTTGGCGTTGCCGACCGGCTTGCCGACGCGGAGCTTGCCCGGGCGGGGCTTGGCGGGGCGCTCGCCCTTGGTGCGGGAGAGCACGATCGCGCCGACCAGGGCGGCGAGCAGCAGCACCGAGAGCGCCTCGAACGGCAGCACCCAGTGCCGGAACAGGTACTGACCCGTCACCTCGGTGCTGCCACCGCCGGCGCCGAGGTCGATCCAGCTGGTGCGGAAGGCGTCCACCACCAGGGTCACCAGGGTCGCGGCGGCGGCCACGGCCACCCCGAGCGCGACCCAGCGGTTGCCCGAGTCCGCGTCCGGGGAGCGGCCGATCGGCGCCCTGGTGAGCATCAGCCCGAACAGCACCAGCACGACCACCGAGCCGAGGTAGATCAGCACCTGCACCCAGGCGATGAACTCGGCGGTGAGCAGCAGGAACTCGATCGCCAGCCCGCCCAGCGCCACGACCAGCCAGAGCGCGGCGTGCACCAGCTGCTTGGTGGTCACCGAGACCAGGGCCGCGCCGAGCACGGCCAGGCCGACCAGCACGAAGACGATCTCCGCCCCGGTCGGGGAGAGGAAGCCACGGGCGGCGGGGGCCAGGCTGCCGGCGGCGAGCTGAAGGTGAGCGTTCACTTCGCCTCCTCCTCGTTCGCGGCCTGGGCCGCTGCCGCGATGGCCTTCTCGGCCGCCTTGCGGGCGGTGGCGATCTCCTTGGGCTCCTCGGCCGCCGGGTCGAGCGCGGGCGGCGCGGGCACCGTCCACATCCACTCGCGGAGCTTGTCCCGCTCGTGGGTCAGCTCCAGGATGTCGGTCTCCGCGTACTCGAACTCCGGCGACCAGAACAGCGCGTCGAACGGGCACACCTCGATGCAGATCCCGCAGTACATGCAGAGCGAGAAGTCGATGGCGAACCGGTCCAGCACGTTGCGGGTGCGGGCGCGGGCGTTCGGGTCGGCGGCGGGCAGCGTCTCCTTGTGGGAGTCGATGTAGATGCACCAGTCCGGGCACTCGCGGGCGCAGAGCATGCAGACGGTGCAGTTCTCCTCGAGCAGCCCGATCACGCCACGGGTGCGCGGGGGGAGCTGGGGCTGCACGTCCGGGTACTGCTCGGTGACGGTCTTCTTCACCATCGTCCGCAGGGTGACGGCGAGGCCCTTGGCCAGACCGGCACCGGGGAGGTTGAGGGGAGCCATTAGGAGATCGCCACCTTGACGATGCCGGTGAGGGCCAGCTGGACGAGGGCGAGCGGGATCAGCACCGTCCACGCGAACCGCATCAGCTGGTCCTCGCGCAGGCGGGGGTAGGTGACCCGGAGCCAGATCACCACGAAGGCCAGGGCGAAGGTCTTGAGGATCGTCCACAGCCAGCCCAGCTGGTCGTGGAACGGCCCGTGCCAACCACCCAGGAAGAGCACCGAGGTCAGCGCCGAGACCACCAGGATGCCCGCGTACTCCGAGAGCAGGAAGAACGCGAAGCGCAGCCCGCTGTACTCGGTGTACGCGCCGAAGATGATCTCCGAGTCGGCGATCGGCATGTCGAACGGCGGCCGCTGCAGCTCGGCCAGGCCGGCCGTGAAGAACACGAACGCCCCGATCGCCTGCCACGGGATCCACCACCAGTGGAACCCGTCCACGATCCCGCCCAGCGAGACCGTCCCGGCGGCCATCGCCACCGAGGCGGCCGCGAGCAGCATCGGCAGCTCGTAGCTCATCAGCTGGGCGGCGGTACGGAGGCCGCCCAGCAGCGAGAACTTGTTGGCGGAGGCCCAGCCGGCCATCAGGCTGCCGAGCACCCCGATGCCCATGACCGCCAGCACGAAGAAGATGCCCGCGTCGACCGCCTGGCCGACGAACCCGTTCGGCCCGACCGGGATGGCGATCAGCACCACCAGGTACGGCAGCAGCGCCACCACCGGCGCGATCCGGAACACCCGCCGGTCCGCGCCCGTCGGGACGATCTCCTCCTTCTGCACGAACTTCACGCCGTCGGCGACCAGCTGCGCCCACCCGTGGAACCCACCGGCGTACATCGGGCCGAGGCGGCCCTGCATGTGGGCCATCACCTTGTGCTCGGTCTGACCGATGATCAGCGGGAAGGTGAGGAAGACGACCAGCGCGCCGAGGCAGCGCAGCAGTGTGTCCAGCAGGTTCACGCGCCGGCTCCGTTCTCGCCGTCGTTGCCGTTGCCGTTGCCGTTGCCGTTGCCGTTGCCGTTGCTATTGGCATCGCCGTTGGTATTGGCGTCGCCGCTGTTGCTGTCGTTCGCGGGCTCCGACGGGGCCGGGGGCTCGGCAGCCGGGGCGGCGGCGGGCTCCGCGGCGGGCTCGGCCTCGGCGTGGGCCGGGGTCGGGGTGTGCCAGGGGGCGTCCGCGGACTGGGTGCGGGCCGGGGCCGGACGGCGGGGCTCGGTGGGGCCGGCCCCCGTTGCCGCAGGCTCGGCGGACTCGGCGGACTCGGTCGGCGCGCCGGGCTGCGGCGCCGCCGTCGGCTCTGCGGCCGGGGTCTGGCTGACCGAGCCGTCGGCGATGCTGCGGGTGCGGCGCGGGCGGTCGGCGCGCAGCGGCGGGGCGGCGGAGGTCCCCTCGGTGGCCGGGGCCTCGCCGGGGGCGGGGGCGGGGGTCCCGGCGGGGGCGGCCTGGCTGACCGAACCGTCCTCGATGCTGCGGGTGCGGCGCGGACGCGGTGCGGCGCCCTCGGCGGCACCGGCCGCGGCTGCGGCCCCGGCTCCGGCAGCCGCGCCGGCGGCGCCGGCTGCTGCGCGGGGGGTGCGGGCGGCGCGGGCCGGGCGTTCGGCGACCGGGGGGAGGGTGCCCTTGAGCGGGCCCCACTCGTTCGGGTCGGGGACGCCGGCGGGCTGCATCTTGCGCCGGGCCGGGCCACCGCCGTCGTGGCTCTCGCCCGGCTCCTTGGCGCCCGGCCAGTCCTTGGCGACCCGGGCGGCCAGGACGAACTCCTTGCGGAGCGGGTGCCCCTCGAAGCCGTCCGGCAGCAGCAGGGTGATCAGGTGCGGGTGCCCGGTGAAGTCGATGCCGAACATCTCGTGGGTCTCGCGTTCGTGCCAGCCGGCCCCGGCGTAGACGCCCACGGCGGTCGGCAGCGCGGCCTTGTCGCGCGGCACCCGCGTCCGCAGCACCAGGTGCCGGACGCCCGGCCCCCGCACCTCAGCCAGGTGCACCAGGACGGAGAAGCCGTCGGCGAGCTCGTCCACGGCGCTCAGCCAGTCGAAGTAGCTCAGGCCGAGCCCGTCCCGGGCGCTGGTGAGCGCCTCGATCCAGTGCTCGGCGGGCACGTCGACGGTGAGCAGCTCGTACGCCTCGGCGGCGGTGGCCCACTCGCCGATCGCGGCGGCGGTCTGCTCCGGCGTCAGTACGTCGTTCACCGCTCACCTTCCGGCCCGGCGACGAGCGGCCTGCGCAGCGCGGACGCGGGGGCCGCGTACCGGGCGGGCAGCGACTCGGCCGCGATCTTCTCCTGGAGCTTGAGGATGCCCTGCAGCAGCGCCTCGGGGCGGGGCGGGCAGCCGGGCACGTAGACGTCCACCGGGATGATCTGGTCGACGCCCTTGGTCACGGCGTAGGAGTCCCAGTACGGGCCGCCGGAGTTGGAGCAGGCGCCGAAGGAGATCACGTACTTGGGCTCGGGCATCTGCTCGTAGAGCCGCTTGACCGCAGGGGCCATCTTGTCCGTGACGGTGCCCGAGACGATCATCAGGTCGGCCTGGCGGGGGCCGGGCGCGAACGGGATGACGCCCATCCGGATGAAGTCGTGCTTGGCCATCGACGCGGCGATGAACTCGATCGCGCAGCAGGCGAGGCCGAAGTTGAAGCACCAGAGGCTGTAGCGGCGCCCCCAGTTGAGCACGATCTTCACCGGGTCGGGGGTGAGCCGGGCGAGCGGGCCGATCCGGCGGGTCTCGACCTCGGAGCCGGGCGCGCCGACGGTCGGCATCCCGAGCGGGATCGTGCCGCCGGAGCCGTGCGAGTGTGTCACGTCCATTCCAGAACGCCCTTCTTCCAGGCGTAGAGCAGCCCGACCGCGAGGAAGCCGATGAAGACGAACATCTCCACCAGCGTGGCCATCCCGAAGCCGGCGGCGGCGAAGACCGTCGCCCACGGGAAGAGGTAGATCGCGTCGACCGCGAAGATGACGTAGAGGAACGCGTAGACGTAGTAGCGGATCTGGGTGTGCGCCCAGCCCTCGCCCACCGGATCGACGCCGCACTCGTAGCTGAGGAGCTTCTCCGGCGAGTAGACCACCGGGCGGAGCAGGCGGTTCGCGGTGAAGGACACCGTGATGAAGAGCACGCCTACGACGAGCAGCAGGCCCACCGCCGCGTACGCGTCGAAGTAACCACTGCCCACTGCGGGGTCGGCAGCGGCCAACTGCCCGTTCATGCCCTCGCCTCCACATCGCGGTACGTCGGACGGTCCGGACCCGCCCGGCCGGGCGGATTCCCTGGGGTTCCGTGCGGTTCTTTACATATCCATAACCATGGCTAGGCGTGAGTCTAAGTGCAGCGCTGAAGTCCCCCTGCACCCTGCTCGGCCCGCAAGACACTCCGTGGACAGCGCGTTCCGGGTGCCGCCCTCGCCACAGTGCCCACACCGGGGTGGGGATAACCCCCGCCCGAAGACACGTACCACCACCATGGTCGCGGGGACGGGCCGGCGGGGATGCTGGTGCCCACGGCGGTCACCGAGGGGCCGCTCGCGAGCTGTTCAGTAGGGGTGCGGCGGTCCGGTCGGCCCATGGAGGAGAGGAGAGTACGGGCGATGGCGGGAGTCGGTGTGGGTGAGAAGGGGGTGCGGCCCGGCAAACCCCCGCTGTACGGCGCGAAGCTCTGGGGTCAGGTGCAGCACCTGCTCCTCAACTTCCCCCTGGGCCTCATAGGGTTCGTCTTCACCGTTGTCATGTTGTCCACCGGGTTGGGCCTCGCGGTGACGGTGGTCGGGCTTCCGCTGCTCGCCGCCGGGCTGGCCGGGGCCCGGGCGCTCGGGGCGCTGGCGCGGCGGCGGGCCAGGCTCGGGCTCGGCGTGGAGGTGGCCGAGCCGGCCCCACTGGTCACCAGCCGGCCGGGGGTGGCGGGCTGGGTGACGGCGAGTCTGACGGACGGGCTCAGCTGGCGGTCCGCGCTGTACAGCTTCCTGCTGCTGCCCTGGGGCGTGCTCAGCTTCGCGTTGACGCTCACCCTGCTGGTGGTCGGCTGGCCGGTGCTGCCCTGGGCGATCGGCGGCCTGGCGGCGGTCGACCGGATACTCATCGGCAGCCTGCTCTGCCCGACGGCCCTGTCGATGCGGGTCCGCGAGCTGGAGGACGACCGGGGTGCGGTGGTCGACACCGCCGCCGCCGACCTCCGGCGGATCGAGCGCGATCTGCACGACGGCGCCCAGGCCCGGCTGGTGGCGCTCTCGATGGACTTGGGCCTGGCCAAGGAGCGGCTGGCCGAGGCCGAGTCCCCCGAGAGCGTGGCGGTGGCGGCCAAGATGGTGGGCGCCGCGCACGGCGAGGTCAAGCTGGCCCTGCAGGAGCTGCGCGATCTGGCCCGGGGCATCCACCCGGCGGTCCTGACCGACCGCGGCCTCGGCCCGGCCCTCTCCGCGGTGGCGGCCCGGTGCACCGTGCCCGGCGGGGTGCAGGTGCAGGTCGAGCTCAAGGGGCCCGACGGCACGGTGGAGCGGCCCGATTCGGCGGTGGAGGGCATCGCCTACTTCACCGTCAGCGAGCTGCTGACCAACGTCTCCAAGCACGCCCGGGCGCGCAGCGCCTCGGTCGAGGCCTGGCGCCAGGCCGACCGCCTGATGGTCCAGGTCCGCGACGACGGCCGGGGCGGCGCCGCCGCCTACCCGGGCAGCGGCCTGGCCGGCCTCACCGAGCGGGTCGGCGCGGTGGACGGCGTCCTCCTGGTCGACAGCCCCGAGGGCGGCCCGACCACGGTCACCATCGAGCTCCCCTGGCACACCCGGGCCACCCGCCGGTAGCACCCTCACCCAGGGCCGCTCCACCCACCGGCGGCGTTCCCGACGCCGGCCGACACCAGCCGGTCCCGCCCCTCTCCCCCTGCCTCTCCCCCACCCCGCGCATGACCGGGCCCGGTGGGCGCCCGACCCTTGCGCGGTAGGCGGCCACCGGGCCCGGGGCCTGGCGGGTGTGGAGCGGGAGGCGGGAGCGGTCAGAGGCTGCCGAGTGTGGCGTCGGCGGTCTTGGTCTGGCCGTCCCGCTGGTAGGTCACGGTGACCTTCGCCCCCGGCTGGAGGGCGGCCAGCGCCGTGGTGAGCGAGCTGAGCGTGGTGACCGGGGTGTCGCCCAGCTTGGTGATCACGTCACCCGGCTGGAGGCCGGCCCCGGCCGCCGCGCCGCCCGAGGCGACGGTGACGATCACCGCACCGGAGGGCTTGAAGTCACTGCTGAAGTAAGTGCGCGCGGTGATGCCCAGCGCCGCCCGGCCGGAGTTGCCGACCTTGCCGTCCTTGATCAGCTGGTCGGCGATGCTGGTGATGGTGGCGGCGGGGATGGCAAAGCCGATCCCGGGGGCGGCGCTGCCGTTCATCTCCTGGTCGACGGCGGCCAGGGTGTTGATGCCGATCACCTGGCTGGCCAGGTTGACCAGGGCGCCGCCGCTGTTGCCGGGGTTGATCGCGGCCGAGGTCTGCACCATGTTGCCGATGGTCGCCCCGGGCGAGTCCGTCGAGCGGGGTTCGGAGACGGTCCGGCCGGTGGCGGAGACGATGCCCTGGGTCACCGAGGAGGAGAGCCCCAGCGGGCTGCCCATCGCGAGGGTGATCTGGCCGACGGCCACCTTGCTGCTGTCCGCGAAGGTGGCCGGCTTGAGGCCGCTGGGCGGGCTGCTGAGCTTGATCACCGCCAGGTCGGAGTCCGGGTAGCTGGCCACCAGGGTGGCGTCCAGGCCCTTGGTGCTGTTGGCCAGCGTCACCGTGAAGGTGGTGGCGCTGCCGACCACGTGGGCGTTGGTGACGATGTCGCCCTTGGTGTCGTACACGATGCCCGAGCCGAGCCCGGAGGCCGTGGTGATCTGGACCACCGAGGGCAGCACCGCGCCGATCACCCGCTAGTAGTCGTCCTGGAGCTGGTTGCTGGTGTTCGGCGCCGCCGTGCTGGCCGAGGCCGAGGCCGAGGCGGAAGCCGAGCCCGAGCCCGAGGAGGAGGCACTGGCCGCCGAGGAGGACGAGGAGGAGCTGCTGGTGCAGCCCGTCACCACCAACCCGGCCAGGGCCAGCGCCGCGCCGGTCAGCAGCAGCCGGGGGCCGGTCGGCCGGGGGCCGGCCGGGAGCGGGCGGGTGGTGGGTTCCTTCTTGCGGTGCACCTGGGCTGCCTCCGGTTCCGTACGCAGGACCGGCCCGAGGGGATGGCGCCTCAATTCGAAGCAGACGGCCGGACTTTGTCAGCATTTCACCGTTATGTCCGTTTCCGCAGCCCGACGCGCCCGGGATTCCGCCACCCGCACCACGCGCACCGGTGGCGCCGCGGCGCCACCGCCTGCCCCTCAGGACTCCAGCAGCGCGAAGAGCTCCTCCCAACGGGCCGTCACGTGCTCGGGCGAGTACCGCCCGATCGCCTGCCGGGCCCGTTCGCCCATCGCCTCGCGCAGTTCCTGGTCGTCCATCAGCCGGCCGAGCCGCTGGGCCAGCACCGAGGTGTTGCCGGTCGGGGCGAGCAGGCCGTCCTCGCCGTCCCGGATGATCTCGTGCACGCCCGGGGCGCAGTCGAAGGCCACGCAGGGCACGCCGCAGGCCATCGCCTCCATCAGCGACAGCGGGAAGCCCTCGCCCCGCGAGGAGAGCGCGAACATCGCCGCCCCCGCCAGGGCGCCCGGCACGTCGTCGGTGCGGCCGGCGAACTCCACCGACTCGTCCAGGCCGAGCGCCGTGCACTGCGCCTTGAGCGCCGCCTCCTCCTCGCCGAGGCCGAAGATCCGCAGCCGCCAGCCGGGCCGTCGGTCCACCGCCGTGGCCCAGGCCTCGAGGAGCAGGTCGTAGCCCTTCTCCTGGGCCAGCCGGCCGATGCTGACCACCACCCGTTCGGCCGGTTCGGCAGCGGCGGGCCGGACGTCGAAGGGCAGCGGGTTGGGGATGCCGCAGGTGGAGTTCATGCCCTCGCGGATCCAGGCGTCGGCGTCCTCGTCGGTGAGCACCACCAACCGGTCCACGTCGGCGTAGTGCCGCTTGACCCGGCCGAAGCGGGAGGAGGCCTTGCAGGTCTCGAAGGACTCGTGGCTCATCCCGATCACCTGGAGCCCCTTGAGGTCGGCCCGGGCCACCCACTCCATCGCCCAGACCTGGGTGACGATCACCACCGCCCCCGGCCCGGCGGCCCGGAACATCGCGCTCATCCGCTCCGCAGCGGCCCGCACCCCCGCTGCCCGCTCCGCCTCGCGGCGGCGGGCCCGGGCGTCCAGGCGCTGCCAGGGCAGCTTGGGCGCCCAGGCCGGCGCCGGGTGCTCGGCGTAGAGGGTGGTCATCCCGTACGGGAGGTCGTCACCGAAGTCCTGGTGCAGCACCGCCGGGGTGATCCCGATCAGCTGCACCCGGTGCCCGCGCCCGGTGAGCAGCCCGGCCATCCGGTGCGACCAGCTGGAGACCCCGCCCAGCTCGTCCACGCTGTTGCTGACGATGAAGATGTCGCGGCTCATCGGCCCTCCTCCGTCCTGCCGGTGCGCGGGAACATCAGGTCGGCGATCCGGGCCGCCGCGTCCCCCCGGTCGTACTCGCCGTACTCGGCGACGAACCGCCGCCGCTCCTCCGCGTACTCCTTTTCCACCGCGTCCAGCTCCTCCAGCGCCTCGAAGAGCCGCTCGGCGTCCCGCAGCACCGGGCCCGGGGCCTCGCGCAGCAGGTCGAAGTAGGTGCCGCGGGTGGATTCGGCGTACTCCTCCCAGTCATAGGCGAAGAAGAGCATCGGCCGGTCGAGCAGGGCGTAGTCGAACATCAGGGAGGAGTAGTCCGTGATCAGCGCGTCGGAGAGCAGGTAGAGCGGGGTGACCTCCTGGACCTGCGAGACGTCGATCACCCGGCCGCGCACCGAGGGCGGCAGCACCACCTTGTCGAGGTAGTGGCAGCGCACCAGCAGGGTCAGCCGGTCGCCGAAGCGCTCGGCGAACCGCTCCACGTCGAAGGGCAACTCGAACGGGCGGGCCACCCCGGCGCCGTCCGAGCGGAAGGTGGGGGCGTAGAGCACCACCGGGCGGGAGAGGTCGATGCCCAGCTCCCCCGCGAGCTGACGGTCCTTCGCCGCGCCCTCGCGCACCAGCGCGTCGTTGCGCGGGTAGCCGGTGCGCAGCAGCTGCCGCTCGGTGATCCGGTAGGCCGGGGCGAGGGTGCGCACGTCGTGCTCGGAGCGGACCACGAAGTGGTCGAAGCGGTCCAGGCCGGCCTGGTACTCGGCCTGGCGGGCCGGGCTCTGGCGCTTGAGCGAGGCCAGGTCGTAGCCCATCTTCTTGAGCGCCGAGCCGTGCCAGGTCTGGATATAGGTGGTCTCGGGCCGCTTGCGCAGCCGGTACGGGTACCCCTGGTTGTCCACCCAGTACTCGGCCTGGGCCAGCGCCCGCAGGTACTCCCAGGACCAGCGGCGGACCAGCTTGGCCCCCGAGGGGAAGCCCTCGGCGCTGCGCGCGTAGGACCAGACGGCCGTCATCGGCGCACCGCGCCGCGCCAGCTCCTCGTACACCGCGCGCGGGTTGTCGCTGTACTGCTTGCCCTGGTGGCTCTCGAAGACCACCTGGCCCTTGACCACCGGCAGCTTCTGCAGCACCTGGTGGTAGACCTTGAGCTTGGTGTCCCCGTCGGCGAGCTTGCGCTTGAGCTTGAGGCCGCCGCGCACCGTGCGGCGGGCCCGTTCGGCGGCGGCGTTGGCCAGCGCGCCGGCCTCGCCGCGCACCGCCCGGTCGAGCAGGTCGGTGGCCCGGCGGGCCGGGGCCGATTCGGCGGCGAGCTCGAAGGTCAGGTGGTCGCGGTCGGAGCGCTCGGGCCGCAGCCGGTCGCCGGTGAGCCTGGTCAGCCGGGGCCGCACCCGGGAGGCCTCGGCCCCGGCCAGGTCGTAGCTGCCGACGGTGATCCGGCTGACGGTCCGTTCGCCGTCGACGGTGAGCACCAGCCGCACGTCCCAGACCCCGTCCACCACGCCGAGCGGGCGCAGCCGCTTGGCCAGGTCGGCCCGGCCGCGCCAGTGGATGCCCTCGCCCTCGTGCCGCACCTCGGCCACCGGGAAGGCGAAGGTCTGCAGCCCGCCCCGGCGGGCGGTGAACTCCAGCCTGGCCGCGAGCCTGGCCCCGGCCGGGATCCGTCCGAGCGGGTTGACCACCCGTCCGGCCAGCTCCACCCCGTACGGGCCGAGCGCGTACCGGGTCAGCTGGTTGCGCAGGAAGAGGGTGCCGAGCGGCGCCGCGTGGTAGCCGGCCTCGGTCACGTCGAGCACCCGGCGGCCCTCGGGGTCGTCCAGGTGACGGCCCGTCCAGTAGACCCGGCCGTCCCGCTCGGCCAGCGGGCTGGAGAGCTTGTCCCGGTTGATCAGGGTGTCGATCGCGGGCAGCAGCTCGGCCCAGTCGTCCCGGGCGAGCAGGTACGCGCAGATCCGCTGGATGGCCGGGGTCTCGGCCACCGCCTCCGGGTCGAGCCCAGCCAGGTAGGCCCGGGCGTGCTCGGCGAACTCCGCCCGGAAGCTCTCCGGGAGGAACGGCAGGTCGCGCAGGTGCAGCACCAGGTCGTGCTTGAGGAACTTCACGTCCTTGCGGTACTTGAGCTCGACCATGCCCCGGTCGGCCAGCATCGCGTCGATCCGGCGGTGGATCTCCAGCCGGTCGGTGAAGTTGCGGATCTCGTGCCGCCGGTTGGAGAGCGAACGCTCACTGCCCTTGGCCGGGGCGGCCACGTCCCACCAGTAGACCCGGTTGGGGATCAGCGTGATCCGCTCGGCGGCCAGGTACGCCTGGGCCGAGAAGAGCAGGTCCTCGTAGAGGATCCCGACCGGGAACTCCAGGCCGGCCCGGAGCAGGAACTCCCGGCGGTACGCCTTGTTGGTCGAGAGGGTGTCCCAGACCAGCAGGTCGGGCAGCTCGGTGATCGAGTCCAGGGTGCGGGTGCGCCGGTAGATCCACGGGTACCAGGCGTCGGTCTTGCCGTGCCGGCTGCCCAGGAAGCGGCGCACGCTCAGCCCCGAGACCAGCTCGGCCCCGGTGCGCTCGCCCGCCTCGTAGAGGTTGCGGCAGGCGTGCGGGTCGAGCTCGTCGTCGCTGTCCAGGAACATCACGTACCGGCCGCGCGCCTCGGCCACACCCCGGTTGCGCGGCGCGCCGCACCCACCGCTGTTCTCCGCCAGCCGGAAGGCCCGCACCCGGGCGTCCCCTTCAGCGAGCCGTTCGGCCACCGCGAAGCTGTCGTCCGTGCTGCGGTCGTCGACGATCAGCACCTCGACCCCGCGCAGCGACTGCGTCAGGGCGGAGCGGACGGCCCGGGGCAGCCGGACGGCGTCGTTGTAGACGATGACGACGACACTGACCAGCGGGTCCGGTTGGCTGGAGGGCATGCAACGGTCCTTGCTGTATGCGGGCAATTCCACTGATTCTGCCACTTTCGTGCAAGGCTGCGGCCCCACCTCCCAGGGGCGCGGGGAACGGCGCGGGCATCCCCAGGGGCGTGTACTCAGCGCGCCAAGGCCCGCCGCAGCCTGGCCCTGACGACTTCCCACCCACCGCGGACGCCGTCGGCGACCCGAAGCCCCAGCTCCCCGTTGTTGGTCTCGTACGACTGCACGAGAGCGATCCGCGCCAGCGGCCGGTACACCACCGCGTGCTGCTTCCCCCCGCCCGGCCGCACCGCCGTCGTGGCCGCCGAGCCGTCGGCATAGCGCAGCGTCAGCCGCAGCGCCCAGGAGGTCATCTCGCCCACGTCGCGCAGCTCGAAGGCGTCCACCACCGCGCCGGCCGTCCAGCCGCCGGCCGGGTGGTCGGCCAGGGTGAGTGTGCGGCGGAGGGCGAACGGCGGGCCGACCCGGGTGCGGAGTTCGAGTTCGGCGCCGGTCGGGTGGGCGGCCGAGACCAGGCCGTACGGGTCGTGCAGGCGCAGCGTCAGTTCGGTGGCGCGGGCGAGCCGGGCGGTGCCGTCCACCGCGAGCGGCAGCCGGGCCGGGGGCAGCTTGGTGAGGCCGGTGAGCGGGACGCCCTCGGCGAGCAGCGGGGTGCCGTCCGGGTCGGCCAGGTAGGGCGGGGCGAGCCGGGCCGGGTTGGCGGCGAGCTCGCCGAGGCGGGCCAGCTCGGTGCCGCGGACGGGCTCGGGGCGGGCCAGCAGCAGCGCGGCCACCCAGCGCCCGGCGGGGGTGGCGGCGGCCAGCGCGGCGGGCTCGAAGGTCTCCAGGTGGGCCCGGGCCACGGGCCACCAGGCGGCCCGGTAGTCGGCGGGCTTGTGCCGCAGCTCACGGACGTACATCCGCAGGTCGTGGTCGACGAACTTGGTCTGCGCGGCGGTGGCCAGCCCGGGCTCGCCGGCCTCGGCGAGCAGTCGGACCACCTCGGCGTGCGCGTCCACCCGGTCCTGCCAGTTGCGGATCTCGTCCCGCCGCAGCGAGATCGACTGCCGCCCGGCCTCCCGCCGCACGTGCCAGAGGTAGACCGTCTCGCCGACCGCGACCAGCCGGGGCGAGGCCGCGTAGAGCCGGGCGGTGAAGGCGAAGTCCTCGTAGTGCACCGCGCCCTCGGCGAAGCGCACGCCGTGCCGCTCCAGGAAGGCCCGGTCGTAGAGCTTGTTGACGCAGAGGGTGTCGCGCAGGAAGGCCGGGTGCGAGCGGATGCCCTCGTAGCGCCGGGGCGGGGCGCCGACGGCCGGGAAGAGGTCGCGCTGCCAGGGGGTGTCGGTGCCGGCCGGCAGTTCGCGCCGGACGCAGACCCCGGCGACCACCTCGGCCCGCTCGGCCAGCGCCGTGGCCAGCAGGGTGCGGGCGGCCTCGGGGGCGAGCACGTCGTCACTGTCGAGCAGCATCACGTACGGGGTGCGGGCGGCGGCCAGGCCCTCGTTGCGCGGGGTGCCGCAGCCGCCGCTGTTCTCGGTGCGGGTGATCACCCGGACGCGGGATTCGGCGGCGGCCAACCGGGCGAGCCGGTCCGGGGTGGCGTCGGTGGAGGCGTCGTCGACCACGATGACCTCGGCCACACAGGGGCCCTGGTCGAGCGCCGAGCGCACCGCCTGCTCGATCAGCGCGGCGTCGTTGTACACGATCACCACCACGCTGACCTGCGGTGTTTCGCCGGGGCTCCTGCCGGTCATCCGCGACTTCGCCCCTCATTCCGTGCGCCCTCATCGGGTGTGCGGCACGCCTGGAGGCCCCGCAAGCCGTCTGTGATCGTACCGGACGGTACGCGCCGAGTGCCCGATTACCACCGTTCGCCCCGCCTGTCCGATTGTCCGGCCTTCACCCCACCTCGCCCCAGGGGTTCCCCGGTTCTCCCCCTGAACCCCCAGCTTTCTCCCCCCTTGCCCTCATCCGACCTCAGGAGGGCACGGCCGTGCCGTAGAACGCGTCCAGCGCGTAGACGCAGCGGTCCTTGCTGCCCACGAAGACCCGGCCGCCGACGGCCACCGGCGAGCCGGTGAGCTCGCCCTTGGTGCCCAGCTCCCAGCGGAGCCGACCGGTGGTCAGGTCCAGGGTGTGCAGCGAGTGGTCGCGGCTGCCCACGTGCACCAGGCCGTCGCCCACCGCCGGGGTGCCGACGATCTCGCCCCGGGCCCGGTAGCGCCAGCGCTCCCGGCCGGAGGTGGTGTCGAAGGCGTGCAGGGTGTCGCCCGCCGAGACCAGCGCGGTGCCCGCCGAGAGCACCACCGGCTCGGCGCCCTGCCGGCCGCCCGTCCGACCGCGCCAGCGGTCCCGTCCGGTGGCGGCGTCCAGGGCGTAGACGGTGCCGAGGTAGTCGGCCACGTAGACCGCCGCGCCGTCCAGCGCGGGCGGGGTGAAGAGCACCACCGCCGCCTCGAACCGCCAGCGCTCGGCCCCGGTGGCCGCGTCCAGCGCGTGCACCCGGTGGCCCGCCGTGACGTACAGCACGCCGCCCTGCTCCACCGGGCGCGAGGGCACGTCCCCGCCGACCGGGAAGGACCAGCGCAGCCCGCCGCCGCGCGGGTCCACGCAGCGCAGTCGGCCGCCGCCGTAGTAGTAGACCGCCCCGGCCACCAGGGCCGGGCCGGACTGCGGGTTCTCGTAGTCCTGCTGGGCGTCCTCGGCCCGCCAGAGCTCGGCGCCGCTGGCGGCCGAGCGCAGGTGCACCCCGCCGCCCCGGGTGCCGCAGCAGAGCACCCCGTCGGCGGCGTCCAGGGCGTAGACCCAGCCGTCCAGCGAGCTGCGCCAGCGCTCGGTGCCGTCGGCCACGTCCACGGTGTAGAGGTGCGGGCCGTCGGCGGCGTGCACCCGGCCGGCGTCCACGGCCAGCGCCCAGGCCACGTCCCGGGTCTTGTAGCGGCGCTGCCCGGAGCCGATGTCCAGGGCGTGCACCTCGAAGCTGGAGACGAAGAGGGTGCCGTCGGCGACCACCGGGGTGCCCCAGACGTCGTTGGACATCCGGAACCGCCAGGGCCGCCAGCGGGCCGGCGGGGCCGCCCGGCGGACCCAGTCGGTGGCCGGCGGCGCCGCCGCCGTGCCGTCCGGGTGCTCGACGCGGGGGCCGGGCCCTATCCGGACGTCGCCGGGCAGCTGCACCTCCACCGCGCTCGGCTCGCTGCTCCGTCTGCTGCGCCCGGCCAGCTTCTCGGTGGCCGCGTCGGCGTCCAGCACGGCGCTCGGCTGCACCGGGCGGGGCTGCACCGGACGGGGCACCGGCGGCGGCCCGGCCGGGGGCGGCGGGGCGAGCGGACGCTGCGGGGGTACGTTGCGCCGACCGCGCCGACGCTCGATCAGGTCGAGCGCGGCGGGCGGCAGCCAGTCGCCCGCGTCCCCGGCCGCGTCGTCCCGGGAGAAGAGGTGCGGGGCCAGCTCGGACTGGATCTGAGCCGGAGTCGGCCGGTGCTCGGGGGCCGGGCGCATGCAGGCCCGGACCAGGTCGACCAGGTCCACCGGCAGGCCGGAGAGGTCGGGCTGGTCGCGGAGCAGTTGGAAGACCGTCTCGACCGGGTTGGCCCCGTGGTACGGCGCGTGGCCGGTGGCGCAGAAGACGAGGAGCGAGCCCAGCGAGAACACGTCGCTGGCGCCGGTGACGCTGCGGCTGTCCCGGGCCTGCTCGGGCGACATGTAGGCGGGGGTGCCGACGGCCACGTTGGTCATGGTCAGCCGGGAGCTGGAGACCCCGGCGGCGATGCCGAAGTCGATCACCCGGGGGCCGTCCTCGACCACCAGCACGTTGGAGGGCTTGAGGTCACGGTGCACCAGACCGGCGGCGTGGATGGACTGCAGCGCCTCGGCGATCCCGGCGATCAGCCAGCGGGCGGCGTCCACCGGCAGCGGGCCGCACTCGGTGACCAGGTCCTCCAGCGAGGGGGCCGGCACGTAGGCGGTGGCCAGCCAGGGCACCCGGGCGTCCGCGTCCGCGTCGACCACGGCGGCGGTGTAGAAGCCGCCGACCGTCTTGGCCGCGGCGATCTCCCGGGCGAAGCGCACCCGGAACAGCTCGTCCTCGGCCAGCTCCCCCCGCACCGTCTTGATCGCCACCCGGCGGCCGGAGGCCGACCTCGCCAGGTAGACCAGCCCCATCCCGCCCGCGCCGAGCCGCCCCAGCACCTCGAAGGGCCCGATCCTGCGCGGATCGTGCGCCGTCAGCTGGTCCACTCCGCTGCCACCTCCCCGTCGCCCCACCGCCCCGGACCGGACGGTCTGCCGGGCGGGTGCGCCACCCTCAGGCGGGTGGGCCGCCCCGATTCTCCAATGCCCGCCCCGCCGGAGCCAATCTCCCCCGCCGCCCGCGCTGTTTCTCCCCCGCCCCGGGCCCGAGTTCCGCCTCCGGCGGCAGGAAGGTGACAAGGACCCGGCCACCTGCGCGCTGCGGTCTGACGGTCACTCTGCGCGACCCGAGCCCCCCTCAGCCGACCCTTCGTCACGCTGTGGGTTCATCAGCACACGGGGGGGCTCCGAAACCGGTTGTGGACGCGCCGTGAATATCCGGGCACACGCTCCCTTAGCACCCCCGGGCGGAGTAATAGTCGCATCACCGAATCGCGGCAAGATCGTGCCACGGTAAGCTGACGGCATGACAGGACAAGTTCGCACCGTCGACGGTCGCGTCGCCGGGCGACGCGGACAGGAGACGCGGCAGAAGCTGCTCGACTGCCTCCGCGAGATGCTCAGCACGTCGCCGTACCGGGACGTCAAGGTCATCGACGTCGCCCGTATGGCGGGTACCTCCCCCGCGACCTTCTACCAGTACTTCCCCGATGTCGAGGGCGCCGTCCTTGAGATCGCCGAGGAAATGGCCGAGGACAGCGGCGGGCTCAAAGAGCTCGTCGATGGAAAGTCCTGGGCG
Organism: Kitasatospora sp. MMS16-BH015; assembly: GCF_002943525.1. NCBI lineage: Bacteria > Bacillati > Actinomycetota > Actinomycetes > Kitasatosporales > Streptomycetaceae > Kitasatospora > Kitasatospora sp. MMS16-BH015. Next base: position 3,578,987 of record NZ_CP025394.1, read on the forward strand.
GGAAAGACCGGCTTCGCCACTTCGGAAGAACTGGTGGACGGATTCCTCGCCTTCTGGCGCAAGAACGACGCCATTCTCCGAGTGGTCACTCTCGGTGCGGCCGAAGGGGACAAGCGGTTCTTCAAGATCCGCATGAAGGTCCTCAACTCGGTCGTGGCCCCGCTCACCGAAGCGGTGCGGGGCAACCAGGGCAAGACCGACAAGACCGTGGAGCCGGCCGCCATCGCCGGTTCGCTGGTCTCGTTGCTGGCCTCCGCCGCCGAGCACTCGAAGGCGTTCACCTCCTGGGGCGTGAAGGTCAAGGACCTCAAGCCCAACCTGGCGCTCCAGGTCTACCTGGGTGTCACCGGAAAGAAGCCGCCCAAGTAACCAGACCTCACCTGCCAAGCCCGCAGCGGCATCGGCCGTGCCTCGGGGGAGGTCCGCCGACGCCACCAGCCAGTTGCGCCCACGCGCAACTGGCTGACTGCGTTTCCCCCGGGGAGGACTTCCCCCGCGGAGGCCCTTCCCCGCGGAGGACTACGGGCAGCGGATGACCTGGCCGGCGTAGGCGAGCCCGCCGCCGAAGCCGAAGAGCAGCACCGGGTCACCGGATTCGAGCTCGCCGCGCTCGACCAGCTTGCTGAGCGCGAGCGGGATGGAGGCGGCCGAGGTGTTGCCGGATTCGACCACGTCGCGGGCGATCACCGCGTTCGGGGCGCCGAGCTTGTTGGCGATCGCGTCGATGATCCGCAGGTTGGCCTGGTGCGGCACGAAGCCCTTGAGCTCGCTGGGGTCGATCCCGGCCTTGTGGCAGGTCTCCCGGGCCAGTGGGGCGATCTTGGTGGTGGCCCAGCGGAACACGGTCTGGCCGGCCTGGCTGATCGTCGGGTCCCAGCCCGTGATCACCACGGCGTCGCCCTTCTCCGGCTCGGAACCCCAGACCACCGGGCCGATCCCGGCCTGGTCGTCCGGCACCGCCTCCACCACCGCCGCCCCGGCGCCGTCGCCGAAGATCACGCAGGTGGTGCGGTCGGTCCAGTCCAGGGTGTCGGACATCCGCTCGGCGCCGATCACCAGGGCCCGGGTCGCCGCGCCCGCGCGGATCGCGTGGTCGGCCGAGGCCAGCGCGTAGGAGAAGCCGGAGCAGACGGTGTTGATGTCGTACGCGGCCGGGCTGGGCACCCCGAGCCGGGCCGCCACGGCGGCCGCGGTGTTCGGGCTGCGCTCGATCGCGGTGCAGGTGGCGACCACGACCAGGTCGATCTCCTGGGCGTGGCGGCCGCTGTGGGCCAGCGCTTTCTGCGCGGCCTCGGTGGCGAGGTCGACCAGGGTCTCGTCGACCGCGATGTGCCGGGTGCGGATGCCGACCCGACTGCGGATCCACTCGTCGTCGGTGTCGACCAGCTTCGCCAGGTCGTCATTGGTGAGGACCTTGGGCGGCTGGTAGTGGCCGAGCGCCACGATGCGGGAGGCGGTCATACAGCCACTCAACCCGGTTACCGGCGAGTCGGCTGGTGACGCCCTGGCACAAGGTCCGGGCCCGGAAGCTGTAGGAGGCGGACAACGGCCCGTGTGCCCCAAGGGGCGCCGGCTGTATGGTCCGGGGGAAACCGCTGGGTGTCAGGTGGCCAGCGAGGCGGCGTCACCCATGGCTATCACGGGGTGGGCGGCCGGGTCGAGCTGCCTGATCAGCTCGGCCATGTGGTCCTCGGTCAGCGAGACGCAGCCGTGGGTGGGGCCGCCGTGGTCCACGTGCAGCCAGATGCCGCCGCCCTTGGCCGCGCCCTCGGGCTGCCGGGAGTCCAGCGGGGAGTTGCCGGGCACCCGGTTGTAGTTGATCGCGACCACGTAGTCGAAGGAGCCGGCCAGCGGCTCGTTGTTGAAGCCGGTGCCGCCCATCACGAAGGCGTCGTCCTGGCTGTAGGGCAGTCGGCTGCCCGGGTCGGGCTTGCGGCCGCCGGCGTCGGTGAGCGCGAAGACGCCGATCGGGCTGCGCAGGTCGCCGGAGGCGTGGTCCTCCGTCCAGCCCTTGTACGCGTTGTGGGCCGGCCAGCTGGTGCCGGCCGTCCAGCCGGAGCCGTTGCGGGTCCACAGGGTCACGGTGGCGTCCGAGGAGTCCTTGCCGTGGCCGGAGGCGAGCAGCACCTGGTTGGTGCCGGCCGGGATCTTGGCGGCGAAGGCCGGGCCGAGGCCGGGTATCGCGTTGAGGGCGGCGGGGGTGCGGGCCGAACGGTCGGCGGCCGGCGGGTCGGTGTGGCTCGGCTGGTCCGGCGTGGCCGACCCGCTCGGGGCCGGCTGGTCCGGTACGCCGGCGGCGGTCACGGCGGAGGTGGTGCCCCGGCCCGGGCCGACGGTGAACCAGCTCGCGGCGGCGGCCAGCAGCAGCGCCGTGCTGCCCATCACCTTGCCGGCCCGCCGCTTCGGCGGCTTGCGGCGGCGTCCTCGGTGCCCGGCGGGGGCGGCGGTCTCCGGGGCAGCCTGACGGCGACGCTGGCTTGGGGCACGGCGAGTACCGGACATACCGACGATCCTTCCAAAACCACCGGCCCCTGCGGAACCCGTGGCGTGTGGTGAGCCTGTGAGCATACGCGTTCCGTCACATGAACGCCGACCACCAGGAAGGACGCAGGTGGGCGGCCCCGCGGTTGTGTGGGCCCGCCCACAGCGGGGGTGCGACGGCCGGTCAGCTACCGCCGGGTACCGGGGTGCCGGGGATCGTCCGGTTCCGATCGGTGCCGTGAACGGCGGAGAGGCCCCCGGACGGCGTCCGGGGGCCTCTCTCGTACCTGCGGCGTACCTGCCGTCAGAGGCGCATGGCCTGCGGGGTCTCCCGGCGGTTCAGGTCCGGGCCCTCGTACTCGCGGATGATCTCGTAGCGGGTGTTCCGCTCCACCGGGCGGAAGCCCGCGTCGCGGATCAGGCCGAGCAGGTCGTCGCGGCCGAGCTTGTTCGGGGTGCCGAAGTTGTCGGCGTCGTGGGTGATCTTGTACTCGACCACCGAGCCGTCCATGTCGTCGGCGCCGTGGCTGAGCGCCAGCTGGGCGGTGGTGACGCCGTGCATGACCCAGAAGACCTTGACGTGCGGCACGTTGTCGAAGAGCAGCCGGGAGACCGCGAAGGTCTTCAGCGCCTCGGCGCCGGTGGCCATCTCGGTGCGGGCCATCAGCTTGTTGCGGACGATGCCGTCCTTGGAGTCGTGGAAGTCGTGCTGGTAGCGCAGCGGGATGAAGACCTGGAAGCCGCCGGTCTCGTCCTGGAGCTCGCGCAGCCGCAGCACGTGGTCGACCCGGTGGCGGGGCTCCTCGATGTGGCCGTAGAGCATGGTGCAGGGGGTCTTGAGCCCCTTCTCGTGCGCCAGGCGGTGGATCCGCGACCAGTCCTCCCAGTGGGTCTCGTGGTCGACGATGTGCTGGCGCACCTCCCAGTCGAAGATCTCGGCGCCGCCGCCGGTCAGCGACTCCAGGCCGGCGTCGATCAGCTCGTCCAGGATCTCGCCGGCGCTCAGCCCGCTGATCTTCTCGAACCAGTGGATCTCGGTGGCGGTGAAGGCCTTGAGCGAGACGTTCGGCAGGGCGGCCTTGAGCTCGCGCAGGGAGCGCGGGTAGTAGCGCCAGGGCAGCGTCGGGTGCAGGCCGTTGACGATGTGCAGCTCGGTGAGCGACTCGCTCTCCATCGTCTTGGCCAGGCGGACGGCCTCCTCGATCCGCATGGTGTACGCGTCCTTCTCGCCCGGCTTGCGCTGGAACGAGCAGTACGCGCAGGAGGCCGCGCAGACGTTGGTCATGTTGAGGTGGCGGTTGACGTTGAAGTGGACGACGTCGCCGTTCTTCCGCGTCCGCACGAGGTGCGCCAGGCCGCCCAGCCAGGCCAGGTCGTCGCTCTCGTAGAGGGCGATGCCGTCCTCGCGGGTCAGCCGCTCACCCGAGTGGACCTTCGCCTCGAGCTCGCGCTTCAGCCCTGCGTCCATGCGGTTGCCCGCCTCCTCATTCACCATGCCGATTTCACCGTGCCGTCTGACCGCACCGAGCCTACGCCTACCCGGCGAGCAGCTCCGCCAGCAGCTCCGGCGCCAGGTTGCCGCCGCTGACCACCGCGGCGAAGCAGCGGCCGTCCAGCTCCTCGCCCCGGTGCAGGTACGCGGCCGTGGCCACCGCCCCGGAGGGCTCGGCCACCAGCCGCCCGCGCCGGGCCAGCACGGCGACGGTGTCGCGGATCTCCTGCTCGGAGACGGTGACGATGTCGTCCACGTAGGCCAGCAGGTGCTGGAAGGGCAGCTCGCCCACCGAGGTGGTGCGCAGCCCGTCGGCGATGGTCCGGTAGGTGTCGGCCACCGGCCAGCTGATCCGCTCGCCGGCCCGCAGGCTGGCCCGGGCGTCGGCGGCCAGCTCGGGCTCGACCCCGATCACCCGCACGCCCGGGCAGGTCAGCTTGAGCGCGGCGGCCGTGCCGGAGATCAGCCCGCCGCCGCTGACCGGCACCAGCACGGTGTCCAGCTCGTCCGGCGCGTCCTCGCCGATCTCCAGGCCGACGGTGCCCTGACCGGCGATCACGTACGGGTCGTCGTAGGGCGGCACCCAGACGTACCCCTGCTCGGCGGCCAGCTGGGCCGGCAGCACGTCCCGCTCGGCCGGGGGCACCAGGATCACCTCGGCGCCGTAGGCCCGGGTGGCCTCGACCTTCGTCGCCGGGGAGGTGCTCGGCATCACGATCACGGCCTTGATGCCGAGCAGCCCGGCGGCGTATGCCACCGCCTGGGCGTGGTTGCCGCTGGACTGCGCCACCACGCCCCGGGCCCGCTCGGCCTCGCTCAGCGCGGCCAGCCGGTTGTAGGCGCCGCGCAGTTTGAAGGCCCCGGTCGGTTGCAGGCTCTCCGGCTTGAGCCAGAGCCGCCGCTTGCCGTCCGCCGCCCAGGGGCAGGGCAGCAGCGGCGTCCGTACCGCGACCCCGGCGATCCGCCGCTGGGCCGCGCGCAGTTCCTCGACACCGATCAGTGCCAACGCGTCACTCCCCTTCGGCCGTCGGAAGGTCGCTCACTCGGTTCTCCCACTTGGTGGAGAGGACGACCGTGGTGCGGGTGCGGGCCACGCCCTTGGTGCCGGAGAGCCGCTTGACCACCGACTCCAGGCCCTCGACGTTGGAGACCCGCACCTTGAGCATGTACGAGTCGTCGCCCGCGATGAACCAGCAATCCTCGACCTCCCCGAGCTCCTTGAGCCGGTGCGCGACGTCCTCGTGGTCGGCCGCGTCGGTCAGCTGAAGGCCGATCAGGGCGGTGACGCCGAAGCCGAGCGTGGCCGGGTTGACCGTCGCGCGGTAGCCGGTGATCACCCCGGCCTGCTCCAACCGGTTGATCCGGTCCGTGACGCTGGGGCCCGACAACCCGACGAGGCGGCCGAGTTCGGCGTACGACGCGCGCCCGTTCTCCCTCAGCGCCTGGATGAGCTGCCTGTCCACCGTGTCCATATATCCGCCCGCGTCCTTCCGAACCTCACCAGACCCACAGATCAGTATCCGGATTCGAAGGCGTCATGCGCGGATCGACCCGGATATCACAGAGAACATACTCTCCCGTAACGGCCCGGCTTACGCGACCTTGCCTCCCGCGCCCAACTCGCCCTCCCAGCGCCGGTACAGAGCGTGCGGCACCCCGACCGCGTCCAGCACCCGCCCGGCCACGAAGTCCACCAGCTCGCGGGCGGTCGAGCCCCCCGCGTAGAACCCGGGCGAGGCCGGGAGCACCACCGCGCCCTGCGCGTCCAGCTCGACCAGGTGCTTCAACGTCACCCCATTGAGGGGGGTCTCGCGGACGCACACCACCAGCGGGCGCCGCTCCTTGAGCGTGACGCTGGCCACCCGCTGCAGCAGGTCCTTGCTCAGGCCCAGCGCCACCCCGGCCACCGAGCCGGTGCTGGCCGGCACGATCAGCATCCCCTTCGCCGGGTACGAGCCGCTGGAGGGGCCGGCCGCGAAGTCGCCGGCCGGCCAGTAGCGGACGCCGCTCAGGTCGGTGGCCCCGATCCACTCCCGGAGGTCCTGCTCCCAGTGCCCGTCCCGGAAGGAGATCCCGGTCTCGTCCAGGATGGTCAGCCGCGCGGCCCGGCTGACCACCAGGTCCACCGCCTCCCCCGCCGCCAGCAGGGCACGGATGACCGAGGCCGCGTACGGGGTCCCCGACGCCCCGGAGACCCCGACCACCCAGGGCCGGCGGGGGTGTGGGGGTGTGGTCTGTTCGCTGTCCATGCGGTCCATCTTCACCCGGAGACCGGGTGCGGCCCGCTCCGGCGCGGCGGGCCGGGCCTGCGGCGGGGCCCGTACTGGGCCTGCGGCGGGGTTCGTGCCGGGCTCGGCGGCTGCCGCAGAGCGGGCCCGGGCCTGCGGCGGGGCCCGGGCTGGGCTCGGCGGCTGTCGCGGAGCGGGTGCCGCGCGGCAGGATGGGCCCATGGCGCCGACGCTGCTCGACCTCACGCACCCCGTGACCTCCGGCATGCCCGTCTACCCGGGCGACCCCGAAGTGCTGCTCGAACCCGCCCTCACCACGGCCACCGCCGGGGTCAACGTGCTGGCGCTGCACCTGGGCTCGCAGTCCGGCACCCACGTGGATGCGCCGTACCACGTGGACGTCACCTGGCCGACCCTGGACGGGCTGCCGCTCTCGCTCTTCACCGGGCCGGCCGTGCTCGCCGACCTGCGCGGCCTGGCGCCGCGGACGGCGGTGACCCCCGATCAGCTGGCTCCGGCCCTGGACCTGCTCACCCCGGGGGCGGTGCTGCTGCTCGCCACCGGCTGGGCCCGGCACTGGGGCACCGACCACTACCTCGCCCACCCCTACCTCTCCCCCGAGGCGGCCGCCGCCATCGCGGCGGCGGGCGTGCGCACCGTCGGCATGGACGCCCTCAACATCGACCGCACCCCCGACCCGGGCCCGGCCGACCCCGGGGTGGCGGCCCTGCTGGCCGACCTGACCGACGAACACGACCCGGCCGCCGCCGAGCCGTTCTCGCTGGCCGCCCACCGGGCCCTGCTCGGCGCGCCGGGCGGCGCGGTGGTCGCGGAGAACCTCACCGACCTGACCCCACTGCTCGACGCCCAGGCCGCCGGCCGGGGCGTCTCCGTCTCGCTCTTCCCGCTCCGCCTGGTGGCGGCCGACGGCGCCCCGGTCCGAGCCGTGGCCACCCTCGCGGCCGACTGACCCCGGCCTGCGGCCGACCGACCCGCGTCCGGGGCCGACCGACCCACGCCTGCGGCCGACCGAACGGCTCGCGCGGCCGACCGACCCGCGTCCGGGGCCGACCGGCCGGGCCCGCGTGGCCGGCTGACCGGGCCTCAGCTGCCGCGACGGGCATAGGTCTAGACCAAGTCTGGGGCCGCCGCTACCCTCGCTCCATGGGAGAGATCATCGGGGTGGTCGAGCGGATCTGGCGCTACCCGGTCAAATCCACCGGCGGCGAACGGCTCGACTCCGTGGAGGTCGACCCGCGCGGCCTGGCCGGCGACCGGCTGTACGCCGTCCGCGACGGCGAGGGCAGGTTCGGCTCCGGCAAGACCACCCGCCGCTTCCGCCGGATGGACGGCCTGCTCCGCCTCTCCGCCCGCCTCGGCCACCGCCTGGACGCCCCCGTCCTGCTCGACCCCCTCGGCAGCCCGGTCGCCGATCCGACCGCCTTCCTCCGCGCCTACCTCGGCCGGGAGGACGTCGAGCTGGCCCGCGAGGACGCCGTCTCCCACTTCGACCAGCTCCCGGTCTCCGTCCTCACCACCGCCACCCTCGGCTGGCTCCGCAGCGTCCTGCCCGCCACCGTCATCGACGAACGCCGCTTCCGCCCCAACCTCCTGCTCCGCACCCCGCCCGGCACCCCGCCCTTCACCGAAGACACCTGGTGCGGCCACCCCGCCACCACCCGCACCGGCCTCACCCTGCACTTCCTCCGCGCCAGCGAACGCTGCGCCATGACCGGCGCCCCCCAGCCCGGCCTCCCGCACGCCCCCGAGATCCTCCGCACCATCGCCACCCACCACGACAACCGCCTCGACGCCCTGGCCGAGGTCACCCACCCCGGCCGCCTCTCGGTCGGCGACGAGCTACGCCTGGTCTGACCCCAGCTCCGCCGCCCGCCGCAGCAGCAACTGCCGCTCGCGGGCGTTGCCGGCCAGGGCCGCGGCGCGTTCGAGTTCGACGCGGGCCTCGGCGGGGCGGTCGAGCCGGGTGAGGAGGTCGGCGCGCAGGCTCGGCAGCAGGTGGTAGCCCGCCAGGGCCGGGGCCAGGGCGTCGACCAGAGCGAGGGCGGCGGCCGGGCCCTCGGTCATCGAGACGGCCACGGCGCGGTTGAGGGCGACCACGGGGGACGGGGTGAGGGCCGCGAGGCGGTCGTAGAGCGCGAGGATGGTGGGCCAGTCGGTGTCCTGGTAGGTGACGGCCCGGGCGTGGCAGGCGGCGATGGCGGCCTGCAGCCCGTACGGGCCGAGCGGCGCGCCGAGGGCGGTGGCGCGGGCCAGGGCGGCGTAGCCGCGGTGGACGAGCAGGCGGTCCCAGCGGGTGCGGTCCTGGTCGGCGAGCAGCACCGGCTCGCCGTCGGGGCCGGTGCGGGCCGAGGCCCTGGACGCCTGGATCTCGAGCAGGGCGGCCAGGCCGTGCACCTCGGCCTCGGCCGGCATCAGGCCGGCCAGCACCCGGGCCAGCCGCAGCGCGTCCTCGCAGAGCGCGGGCCGCAGCCAGTCGTCCCCGGCGGTGGCCGAGTACCCCTCGTTGAAGATCAGGTAGATGACCTCCAGGACGGAGGAGAGCCGGGCCGCCCGGTCGGCCCCGTACGGCACCTCGTACGGCACGTCGGCCTTGGCCAGGGCCCGCTTGGCCCGGACGATCCGCTGGGCCACCGTCGGCTCGGCGGCCAGGCAGGCCCGGGCGATCTCCTCGGTGGTCAGGCCGCCGAGCAGCCGGAGCGTCAGGGCGATCCGGCCCTCGGTGGAGAGCACCGGGTGGCAGGCCGTGAAGATCAGCCGGAGCAGGTCGTCGTCGATGGACTCGGGGTCGGCGGGCTCCGGGGGCGGCACCGCCTCGACGAGGGTGCGGCCGACCTCGGCCAGCTTGCGGGCGTAGGTCTCCTTGCGGCGGACCAGGTCGACGGCCCGGTGCTTGGCCGTGCTCATCAGCCAGCCGGCCGGGTTGGCCGGCACCCCGTCGCGCGGCCACTGCTCCAGGGCCGCGACCAGCGCGTCCTGCGCCAGCTCCTCGGCGATCCCGACATCCCGGACGGTCCGGGTGACCACCGCGATGATCTTCGGCGACTCGATCCTGAACACGGCTTCGACTGCTGCGCTTGGCTCCGTCACGCCCACCATTGTCCGGCTGGACTGTGTCAACACCTGGCGTCATCGCCCCGCCGCGCCGAATCATGACGCATTAAATCGTTCAAAAAATGACACTTTCAGTCAAGTTTGACGACCAGACGCGCGATGCAGGGGAAAACCGAACAGTTGTGTCTGCCCATGCGACTGATCAACTGGTTCATTTGTGCGCCAGCATGAGCCTCGGATAATGTCCCCCTTGTGAGTGACGACGGGGGAGTTCGTTGACGACAAGGGGGTGCATCATTGATCCATATGAATATTCTGGTCGCCGACCTGGGAACGGCCGGGTCGGCGCGGGATTCACTGGATGACCTGGAGCCACTTTCAGCATCGATCTTAAAGAAAGGCATCAAGGAGCCCATCCTGGTGGATGCGGACATGACGATCCTGAGCGGCCACCGGCGCCGGGCGGCATGTGCGGCACTGGGCCTGGAGTCCGTCCCCTGCTTGAGAGCCGAGGATGTCGTCGAGGCATCAGCCGTGCTACAGGAGCACACGCTCGCAACGACCGCCGAATGCATCGTCCCGATGACAGTCATGGAACGCCTGCGATTGGCCATCAGGCTGCACGCGTTGCCACGACCGGCGGACATCCCGCAAAAGGATTTCTCGTACGACGCCTACACGGGCCCCGCAGTGGGAATGCCCTCCCGCTCGTACTGGAGAATTCGGTCGACCTTCTTCAAGACCCGCCTGGGCGACTCCGACCCGACCGGGGAGAGCCAGCGCGCGCAGCAGGTGCTCGATCTGATGCTGGACGCCGTCGACTTCGATTTCGCCGGCCGATCGTCGGCCAAGATGATCGAGGATCTGCACAACATCTTGCTTCACGGTGGCGACATCCCCATCTCGCTCGACCATATTGCCGTCAAGGTCAAGAAGGCTGCGCCCTACCTGCCGACGCTCCCACGTGAGCGGCAGGCCGGCTCTTCCGGCGCCACCTCCACAAGGCGGTCGGCGGCCGAGATCAGGCGGGCAGTGGACACGATCTCCGGCGCCTGTGTCGGAATCGCCCGCTTCACCGAGATCGGACCACTGTCCAAGACCGAACGCACCTACCTACGGCGCGAGATCCGGGACGCACGACACGTCCTGCTGAAGCTCGATGAGCTGATCAAGGGAGCAGAGATTGCCTGACGAGTCATACCCGGTGCCAGCGGATTCCGGACGTACAACGGCCTTCGAGCTGATCCCGCCGAACATGGTCAAGACCGACGGGAGGGTGAACACCAGACCGGTCGACCGCTCCTGGGTCGCCCGGAAGCTCCGGGAGGGATTCGATCCGGAGCGGATCGGAGTCCCGAGTGTCTCGGCACGCCTGGACGGCACCTACGTCTGGTTGGACGGCCAGAACCGTGGCGCTCTCTGCCGAGCCGCAGGGCATGACGAAAAAGCCGTCAACATGAAAGTGTTCCGCGGCTTGAGCCTGGAGCAGGAAGCCGAGTTATTCCTGGGCCTCAACGACAACCGGCGCGTCGCGCCCATCTACCGGTTCATGGCCGAGTACACCGCAGGCCGGCCGGAGGCGGTGGAGATCGTCGGCATCGCGACCGACCAGGGGTGGACGATCTCCGACGGTGGGGCCCCCAATGCCATTCACGCCGTCGCCGCCCTCTCGACCGTCTACCGGTCAAGCGCCGAAACCCCGGGCACGACCCTACGAGATGTCCTCAGGATCGTGTCGGAGTCCTGGGGGTACTCCCCTGAGGGGGTGAACGCACACTTGCTGCTCGGGCTGGCATCGGTCCTGAACGGCGAGACGGAGGCGGAGATCGACCACGCCACCCTGATCCGGAAGCTGGCGGCCCACGGCGGTGGACCGTCCAGCATCCTCGGCAAGGGACGCGGGCTGCGCGACGCCATGGGCTGCAAGGTGACCGAAGGCGTCGATCAAGTCATCAGGGGGATTTACAACTCCGGCAGGCGAGGGCGCTCCTCCCGGCTGGAGACGTGGAACTCCCGCGGTTCGCGCCGGGATCCCGGCCAGGAGAAGCCCTGAGCCTGACCCATGATCGCGCCTGAAGGCCCGCTGATGTCATCAGCGGGCCTTCAGGCGTGCGCTGCGAAGCTCAGCCTTCGGCGATCTCGCGGAGCTCGGCGGCCACCGTCCACTCGGCCGGGTGGATGGCGAGGAAGCGGTTGGTCCACTCCAGGGCCTCGGCCTTGTCCTTGCACTGCATGATGGCGTACCCGCCGACGACCTCCTTGGTCTCGGTGAAGGGGCCGTCGGTGTAGGCGAGCCTGCCCTCGGACCAGGTGATCCGGGTGGCCTGGGCGGTGGGGGTGAGACCGGCCGTGTCGAGCATGACGCCGGCCTTGGTGATCTCCTCCAGGAGGGCGCCCATCTTCTGCTCGAAGTCGGCGGGGAAGTCCTTCGGGGGCAGCTGGCTCTCGTCGATCCGGATCATCGAAAGGAAGCGCGGCATGGTGACTCCTCGGTCGGGGAGCGGGGCCTGCCCCCGCTCTCACCTGTGTGTCGAACGGGGACGGGCCGGATCGACAGCTCCGCCGAAGAAATCCGGAAAACTTTCCGCCGACCCGGCCTACCGGGCCCTGACCAGGCAGAACGGGTGGCCCGCCGGGTCCACGTAGACCCGGAAGTCGGTCTCCGCGTCCTTGCGGACGGCCCCGAGCTCCAGTACCCGCGCCTCCGCCGCGTCCAGGTCGTCCACCTCCAGGTCGAGGTGGAGCTGCTGCGGGTGCGCCGGGTCGGGCCAGCGCGGCGGGCGGAAGTCCTCGACCCGCTGGAAGCCGAGCACCAGGCCGCCGGGCGCGTGCACCGTGGACCATTCGGTGTCCAGCGACCAGCGCGGGTCGGGCCGGTCCACCTCGCCCCCGAGCAGGGCGGCGTAGAAGTGCGCCAGCCCCGCCGGGTAGTGACAGTCGAGAACCACGCACTGCAGTCTGCCGATCACCCTTCCAGGATAGGCAGCGCAGCCCGCCGGAGGGCCCTCACACGCCCGGGGCCGCCGGTCGGGCACCGCGGCGGCGGGTGAGCAGCCGCTGGCAGGGCTTCTCGACGAACTCGTGCAGCGCGAAGGCCCCGACCAGGGAGACCGAGAAGACCGCGACCAGGTTCGGCACGGTGGCGATCGGCGGGTGGTGCCGGAAGACCTCGTTGCCGGTGACCATCACCAGCTCGTGCACCAGGTAGAAGGCGAAGGAGGCCTCGCCGAGGTAGACCAGGTGGCGTTGGCGGAAGACCGAGCGGGTGCCGCGCGAGTCGGCCCGCCCGGCGGCGGCGACCAGCAGCGTGTACGGGACGATCGTGGCGGCCGCGTAGTGCATCGGCTCGGGCAGGTGGTGCACGCCCCAGAGCAGGGCGACCAGCGCGAGGGCGGAGCTGACCGTGAGGCCGGGGCCGCGCCAGTGGCCCTCCTTGACCAGCAGGGCCAGCGCCACGCCGATCGTGAACTCGACCAGCCGGGTGGCCGGGAGCATGTAGACGGGGTAGCTGGGCTTGACCGCCGGCATCAGGTCGAGCCACCCCAGCACCGGCGGGAGGAGCAGGACGAAGGCGTTGCCGCCCAGCACCACGCCCCAGCGGCCCCGGGGCGAGAGCCGGCGGACCAGCGCGAGGGCGAACGGGAAGCAGAGGTAGAAGAACGCCTCGCAGCTGAGCGACCAGGAGACCCCGTTGAAGCCGAACCAGTACTCGCGGGAGTTCGGCACCCAGGCCTGGGTGAGCGTCAGGTTGGCGAGGGCCACCGGCAGCCGCAGCTGCCCGCCCACCCAGAGGTAGAAGGCCAGCGCGAGCAGGAAGGTGGCCAGGTGGCTCGGGTATATCTTGGCGAACCGCCGCCACCAGAACCGGCCCTTGCGCTCGCCCGGCCGGGCCGACCAGGCGAGCACGAAGCCGGAGAGCAGGTAGAAGAACGAGACGGCCGAGACCCCGCCGTAGGTGAGCTGCCAGACCGTGTCCCGGCTCTCCCGGGTGCCGAAGAAGGTGTCCTCGTTCGCGAAGTGGTAGACGAAGATCAGCCCGGCGGCGAACATCCGGAGCCCGGTCAGCGAATCGAGCCGCCGTCCCGGCCGGGCCGGCCCCGCCGTCGGTCCGGCGGCTGGCAGGCGGACGGCCTCAGCGGTGTGCACGTGTCTCCCCCACGTCGACGGCCCGGCCGACGGGTGGTGGGAGGCCGGCCAGGTCCGTCCGCGATCCTAGGATCTCCTTATACGGACGGCCTGACCGGGTGTCAGACTCCCAGGCCGCGGATCACCAGGTCGAGCAGCGTGCAGAGGAAGAGCGAGACCCCGACGAAGCCGTTGGTGGTGAAGAAGGCCCGGTTGAGCCGGGAGAGGTCGCCGGGCTTGACGATCGAGTGCTCGTAGAGGAAGGCCCCGACCACCACGGCGATGCCCACCCAGAAGGCCGCACCGGCCCCGGTGAGGACGCCGTACCAGACCAGCAGCCCGGTGGTGATCACGTGGCAGACCCGGGCGCCGTACAGCGCCCCGGCGATGCCGAACCGGGCCGGCACCGAGCGGACGCCCTCGGCGCGGTCGGCCGCCACGTCCTGGCAGCCGAAGATCAGGTCGAAGCCGCCGATCCAGACGCCGACCGCCAGACCGAGCACCACGGCCTCCCAGGACCAGCTGCCGGTGACGGCCAGCCAGGCCCCGATCGGGCCCATCGCCTGGGCCACGCCCAGGATCGCGTGCGGGAAGTCGGTGAAGCGCTTGCCGTACGGGTAGACCACCATCGGCACCACCGCGACCGGCGCCAGCGCCAGGCAGAGCGGGTTGAGCAGCGCGGCGGCCCCGAGGAAGACCAGCAGGGCGATCGCCGAGCCGACGTACGCGGTGCGCAGCGAGACCGCGCCGGTGACCAGCTCGCGGCCGGCGGTGCGCGGGTTCCGGGCGTCGATCTCGCGGTCGATGATCCGGTTGGCGGCCATCGCGAAGGTGCGCAGGCCGACCATGCAGACGGTGACGATCAGCAGCTGGGCCCAGTGCACCCGCTTGTCGTCCAGGTACATCGCGGTCAGCGCGGCGATGTACGCGAAGGGGAGGGCGAAGACCGAGTGCTCGATCATGACGAGTCTGAGGAAGGCCTTGGCCGGGCCCGGGGTGACGGCGGCAGCGGTGCTCACAGTCCGTACTCCTTCCAGCGGCGGTCGACGAGGGTGGCGGTGGCCGGGTCGGAGGAGACCATCTCGGGCCAGCCGCCGTCCCGGGTGTAGCCCTCCTCGGGGAGCTTGCGGGTGGCGTCGATGCCCGCCTTGCCGCCCCAGAACTGCTGGTAGGAGGCGTGGTCGAGGTGGTCGACCGGGCCCTCGACCACGGTGAGGTCGCGGCTGTAGTCGGTGTTGCCCAGCGCCCGCCAGGCGACCTCCTGGTAGTCGTGGACGTCGCAGTCCGCGTCCACCACGATGATCAGCTTGGTCAGCGACATCATGTGGGCGCCCCAGATGGCGTGCATCACCTTCTGGGCGTGCTTGGGGTACTTCTTGTCGATCGAGACGATCACGCAGTTGTGGAAGCCGCCGGCCTCGGGCAGGTCGTAGTCGACGATGTCCGGGATGATGATCTTCAGCAGCGGCAGGAAGAACCGCTCGGTGAACTTGCCCAGCGGGCCGTCCTCGGTCGGCGGGCGGCCGACCACGATCGACTGGAGCAGGGGCCGCTTGCGCATGGTGACGCAGTCGATGGTCAGCGCCGGGAAGGGCTCCTGCGGGGTGTAGAAGCCGGTGTGGTCGCCGAACGGCCCCTCCGGCAGCATCTCGCCCGGCTCCAGCCAGCCCTCCAGCACCACCTCGGCGTCGGCGGGCACCTGGAGCGGCACGGTCTTGCAGTCCACCATCCGCACCCGCTCGCCCGCGACGAACCCGGCGAACAGGTACTCGTCGATGTCGCCCGGCAGCGGCGCGGTGGCCGCGTAGGTGACGGCCGGCGGGCAGCCGAAGGCGATCGCGACCGGGAGCTTCTCGCCGCGCTTGGCGGCCACCGCGTAGTGGTTGCGGCTGTCCTTGTGGATCTGCCAGTGCATGCCGATGGTCCGCCTGTCGTGCCGCTGCAGGCGGTACAGACCGAGGTTGCGGATGCCGGTGTCCGGGTCCTTGGTGTGGGTCAGGCCCAGGTTGAAGAAGGACCCGCCGTCCAGCGGCCAGGTGAAGAGGGCCGGCAGGTCGTCCAGGTCGACGTCCTCACCGGTGAGCACGACCTCCTGGACGGGCGCGTCGCCGGACTTCACGTTCTTCGGCGGCACGTGCGCCATCGAGGAGAGCTTGCCGAAGGCGTCCCGGAAGCCGGTGAAGCCCTGCGGCAGCTCCGGCTTGAGCAGACCGGCGATCTTCTCCGCGATGTCGTCCGGCGACTTGAGGCCGAGCGCCTTGGCCAGCCGGCGCTCGGTGCCGAACACGTTCATCGCCAGCGGGACGGAGCAGCCCTTGACGTTCTCGAAGAGCAGCGCCGGTCCCTTGGCCTTCTGGACGCGGTCGACGATCTCGCCGATCTCCAGATAGGGGTCGACCTCGGCCTTGATCCGCCTGAGGTCGCCCTCACGCTCGAGGGCCCGGAGGAATGAGCGGAGATCGTCGTATGCCATGCGTGTCAGTATCCGATACGCGCGGCCCGGAGCACGCACGCGGGGCACGCTCGGGGGGCTCGAACGGCTAGCCTGGGGCCCGCCCGCACCGTCCACTCCGGGGAGACCGTCGCCGTGCTGAGGATCCTGCCGTCGCTGCTCGTCATCGCCCTCTGGATCTGGGCCTTCATCGACTGCGTGACCACCCCCGAGCGCGAGGTCCGGCACCTGCCGAAGGTGGTCTGGGTGATCGTGGTGCTGCTCTTCCCGCTGGTCGGTTCGGTGGCCTGGGTGGTGGCCGGCCGCCGCCGTCGGCCCAGGGCCGCGGCCGGGCCGATGGTGGCCCCGGACGACAACCCCGAGTTCCTCGCCTCCCTCGACCACAGGCTGCGCGAGCAGGACGACCCCGAGAAGCCCTGACCCCCGGCGGGCCCCGGCCGCCCCGAGCGGGCCGCCGCCGCCCCGGCCGCGCCGCCGAGCCGGGCGTTTGGCGCATCCCTACGAGTCCGCGCCTCAAACCCGTCACGTGCCGTTCACCCCGGACGGCCCGTCGCCCCCGGCGCGCGCCACGGCGGCGCGCCCTCGACACGCCGCCGCGCCACCCGTCTGACCTGCGACTACAGCGAAACCCCCGGCGCGCCTGAAGCGCGGTGTGCTGAGGGCCGATCACGCCCCGATCGCGGCTCGTGCCCGTACGCCTTCTGTCAGGCCCTTACATGTTCTGGGGCTCGACCTTGTACGAAATCGACGCCGAAATCGGGGTGTGCTCCCTCGTAGTGTCGTAAGTGAAGAAGTGTTCGCTGCAGCAGCCACCGCCCCAGCAGGTCGGCCGCCGGACAGTTCCCACAGACTTGGAGTGGTTCGACATGACGGTTCTGCACGAGGCGCAGGTCGGCGACGAGATCCCCGAGATCCCGGCCGACGCGCACGGGCGGGTCGCCGAGCTGCGGGACCTTCGGGACAAGGTCCGGCGCGGCCCCAGCGAGAAGGCCACCGAAGCCCAGCACGCCAAGGGCAAGCTCACCGCCCGCGAGCGGATCGAGCTCCTCCTCGACGAAGGCTCCTTCCACGAGATCGAGCCGCTGCGCCGCCACCGCGCCACCGGCTTCGGCCTGGAGGCCAAGAAGCCCCACACCGACGGCGTCATCGTCGGCTGGGGCACCGTCCACGGCCGCACCGTCTTCACCTACGCCCACGACTTCCGGATCTTCGGCGGCGCCCTCGGCGAGGCCCACGCCCAGAAGATCCACAAGATCATGGACATGGCCATCGCCGCCGGCGCACCCCTGGTGTCGCTGAACGACGGCGCCGGCGCCCGCATCCAGGAGGGCGTCACCGCGCTGGCCGGCTACGGCGGCATCTTCCAGCGCAACACCCGCGCCTCCGGCGTCATCCCCCAGATCTCCGTCATGCTCGGCCCCTGCGCCGGCGGCGCCGCCTACTCCCCGGCGCTCACCGACTTCATCTTCATGGTCCGCGAGACCTCACAGATGTTCATCACCGGCCCCGACGTCGTCCAGGCCGTCACCGGCGAGAAGATCACCCAGAACGGCCTCGGCGGCGCCGACGTCCACTCCGGCGTCTCCGGCGTCTCCCACTTCGCCTACGACGACGAGCAGTCCTGCATCGAGGAGGTCCGCTACCTCCTCTCCCTGCTCCCGCAGAACAACCGCGAGATGCCCCCGGCCGTCCCCACCGACGACCCGGTCGAGCGCCGCAACGACTCGCTGCTCGACCTGGTGCCGGCCGACGGCAACCGCCCCTACGACATGCGCAAGGTCATCGAGGAGATCGTCGACCACGGCGAGTACCTCGAGGTCCACGAGCGCTGGGCCACCAACGTGCTGTGCGTGCTGGCCCGGATCGACGGCCACGTCACCGGCATCATCGCCAACCAGCCCCAGTCGCTGGCCGGCGTGCTGGACATCAACGCCTCCGAGAAGGCCGCGCGCTTCGTGCAGATGTGCGACGCCTTCAACATCCCGCTGGTCACCATGCTCGACGTGCCCGGCTTCCTGCCCGGCGTCGACCAGGAGCACGACGGCATCATCCGCCACGGCGCCAAGCTGCTCTACGCGTACTGCAACGCCACCGTGCCGCGGATCCAGCTGATCCTGCGCAAGGCCTACGGCGGCGCGTACATCGTGATGGACTCGCGCTCCATCGGCGCGGACCTGTCCTTCGCCTGGCCCACCAACGAGATCGCGGTGATGGGCGCCGAGGGCGCCGCCAACGTGATCTTCCGCCGGGACATCGCCGGCTCCGAGGACCCGGAGGCCACCCGGGCGCAGAAGATCAAGGAGTACAAGAGCGAGCTGATGCACCCGTACTACGCGGCCGAGCGCGGCCTCGTGGACGACGTGATCGACCCGGCCGAGACCCGCGCCGTGCTCGCCTCCTCGCTCGCCATGCTCCGCACCAAGCACGCCGACCTGCCCAGCCGCAAGCACGGCAACCCGCCGATGTAGTCAGGTCTCCACCCAGCACCAGGCTCCTGCCAGCCGAATCCATCTCGCACCGGGGGAGAAACCCACACCATGACCGCTGACATCAAGATCACCCGCGGCTCGCTGAACGACGAGGAGCTGGCCGCCCTCACCGCCGTCCTGCTGGCCCGCGCCGCCGCCGGCCAGGCCGCCGCCGCGGCCACCGTGATCGAGCCCATCGCCCGCTGGCAGCGCCTGGAGCGCCGCCCGGCCTACTACTCCCCCGTCAGCTGGCAGCAGGCGGCGTAACGCCCCTGCCGCCCGGCGGCACCCGAACGGCCACCCCCTCCCCAGGGGGTGGCCGTTCGGCGTTTCGATGCGGAGGCCGTACAACCTTCCCGCAATCAAGGCGGTCTGACGGGACGAAGTACCGTCCACTCACTTCGTCACCAGGGGATCCCAACCGTGCGCCTGCGCCACCTGGCCGGTCTCGCGACCGCCACCGTCATCACCCTCGGGATCGGCCTGCCGCTCCCCGCCGCCGTGGCGGCCTCCGCCGAGGCAGACCCCGTCTTCGCCTCCATGGGGATAGGCAGCACCGACGGGCCGCTCGAATACGGCGTCGGATTCGACGCCACCAGCCCGTCGCCGATCGTCAAGAAGACCCTCGACTTCGGCGACGGCACCGTGCTGGACGTCACCGACCAGCACTCGGCCACCCACGCCTACACCAGCGAGGGCAACTACACCGTCACCTTCACCGCCACGGACAAGGACGGCCACACCGGGCACTACTCCCAGGTCATCCCTGCCTCCTACCGCCCGACGACCTACACGCCCGTGCCGCCGAGCCGGCTGCTCGACACCCGGCAGGCCGGCCACCACGCGCTCGGCGCCGACCAGACCGTCACCTTCAAGGTGCCGTCGGTCCCGACCGCGACGACCCCGATCCGGCCGACCGCCGTGGTGCTCAACGTCACCGCCGTGGACAACAACGGCGCCAGCTTCCTGACGGCCTACCCGGCCGGCAGCCCGCGACCGGCCACCTCGAACGTCAACTTCGGGCCGAAGCAGGTGGTGCCGAACCTGGTCACCGTCCCGGTCAGCGCCGACGGCAGCGTGACCGTCTACAACAAGGCCGGTTCGGCCGACGTCGTGGTGGACGAGTTCGGCGTCTACGCGTACCGGGGCGACTACTTCACCGCCCAGGCCCCCACCCGCCTCCTGGACACCCGCACGAGCCACCGGGTCGGGCCGGACGGCGAGGTGGCGATCCAGGTGGCCGGGGTCAACGGCGTGCCGGCCGACGCCACCGCCGCCGTGCTGAACGTGACCACCACCGGCTCCGACGCACCGAGCTACCTCACCGCCTACCCGAGCGGCACCGACCGCCCCGGCACCTCGAACCTCAACTTCACCGCCGGCCAGACCGTCGCCAACCAGGCGATCGTGCCGATCGGCAAGGACGGCAAGGTCCGGGTCTACAACCACAGCGGCAGCACCCAGGTGATCGCCGACCTCTTCGGCTACTACGGCCACGGCGCCGGGGCGCAGTTCACCGCGACCACCCCCAAGCGCCTGGTCGACACCCGCACCGGCAAGGGCACCCCGGTCGGGCCCGGCGCCACCCTCGCCGTCCCGACCGGTGTGCCCACCGGCTCGACCGGGGCCGTGCTCAACGTGACGGCCACCGCGCCCACCACTCCCGGCTACCTGACCGTCTTCGCCGACAAGGCCACGCGCCCGGCCACCAGCAACCTCAACTTCCTGGCCGGCCAGACCGTGCCGAACCACGTCACCACCCCGCTCGGCGCGAACGGCGCCTTCGACGTCTACAACTTCAACGGCAGCACCCAGGTGATCGCCGACCTCTTCGGCTACTTCACCAAGTAGGCAGCACCCGAAGGGCCCCTGGAGACCGTCCGGTCTCCAGGGGCCCTTCCGGTGTCCGCCAGGCGCCGCTAAGCCGCCGTCAGGGCTGCCGAGCGGCCCTCGTGCATGGTGTGGAGGTTGGCGGCCAGCCGCTGCGGGTCCTGGCTGAGCCAGAGGCGGACGGCGGCGCCGAGGACGGCGCTGGCCGAGCCGAGGCGGACGCCGGTGGCCTGGGCGACCCGGGCGGCGGCCAGGACCAGGAGGTCGGAGAGGGCCGCCGGGAGCCAGACGGTCTGGGCGCAGGGGGCCGGCGGCGTGAGGGCCGCCAGGAAGCGGTAGGCGTCGGCAGTGCTGGCCACCGTCGGCAGCACGTCCAGGAGGCCGTCGGCGACCACCTCCGAGACGTCGCTGCGGTGACCCTGCGCCAGCCTGCGCAGCAGCGCCCGCTCACCCGCGGTGATCCGGACGGTCAGCATGACCTCGTCGCACTCCATCGCGCGGCCCTTCCTCGCGGCTTTCGCGGCTTCTCCACCATCGGCACAGGTGCTCCGCCGGGCGTGTCCCGAAACCTCGCGCCTCGGGACTACGCCGACTGGAGCCGGTCTTTCGTCAGGTCGGCCCTCAGCCGACACCCGCGTACGAGTGCTTGCCGGTGACGAAGATGTTGACGCCGTAGTAGTTGAACAGGTAGCAGGCGAAGGCCAGCAGGACCAGGTACGCGGCCTTGCGGCCCTTCCACCCGGCGGTGGCACGGGCGTGCAGGTAGGCGGCGTAGACCACCCAGGTGATGAAGGACCAGGTCTCCTTCGGGTCCCACTCCCAGTACTTGCCCCAGGCCGCCTCGGCCCAGATCGCGCCCGCGATGATGGTGAAGGTCCAGAGCGGGAAGACCACCGCGTTGATCCGGTACGAGAGCTTGTCCAGCGAGGAGGCGGCAGGCAGCCGCTGCCAGATCGAGGCCGAGGTGCCGAGCGGACCGGTGGTCAGGCCCGCCGCGATCCGGCGGTCGTAGGAGTCCTTGCCCAGGTAGAGCACGGTGGCGACGAAGCCGGCGTAGAGCGCGCCACCGCAGATGATCGCGGCGGAGACGTGGATGGCCAGCCAGTACGAGTGCAGGGCGGGCACGAGCTGCTCGGAGGCGGTGTAGAGCACGCTGACCGCGAGGCCGAGGGTCAGCACCACGGCGACGGTGACCGGCAGGCCGAGCCAGCGGACGTTCTTCTTGGCGAGCAGCAGGCCGAGGTACACCAGCACCATCGTGAGGCCGAAGGCGCAGGAGAACTCGTACATGTTGCCCCACGGCGGCCGGTTGACCGACAGGCCGCGGGTGACCACGCCGCCCAGGTGCAGCAGCGCGCCCAGGACGGTCAGCGAGATGGCGATCCGCCCCGCGAGGTCACCCTTCTCGCTGTCGCCCGCCGCGCCCGGGCCGTCGGGCCGATCGTCCTCACCGCGGCCGCTGGTGACCACGGTGGCGCCCGCGTCGGCCAGCGCCGTGCGGGTCAGCGTGGTGGTGCCGCCACCGGCCGCGGCGACCGTGACGGTCACCTTGCGAGCGCCTTCGGAGGCCTGGGCGGCGGCCACCGTCTCGGCCAGGGTGGCCTGTTCGGTGGAGCGGACGGCGATGGCGCCCTTGCTGCCGAAGGTCCACTCGAAGATGTGGGCGAACATGGCGAGCAGGTACACGGCCATCGCCGCGTAGATCAGCTTGTTGGACAGGTCGGCCAGTTGCAGGTCGACCCCGGCGGCGGCGAGAGGCACCGTCTACTCCTTGGCTTGCTGGTCAGCGGGGCGGGCAGGGTCAGTTGCGGTGGGTGCTGCGGGGCTGTCTGCCGAGCTGTCCTCGTCGAGCGCCGGCGCCTCCGCCTGGAGGTCGACGGCGATCTCGGCCAGCTCCTCGGCGATCTTCGCCGACTCGCTGCGGGCCAGGCCGGCCACCTCGACCAGGGTGCGGCCGTCCGGCGTGGCGGTGGCCCGGATCCAGATCCGGCGGCGCTGCACGAAGAGCGAGCCGATCAGGCCGAGGATCGCGCAGACGGCGCCGGTGAGCGCCACCGCGTTGCCCGGGCGGTGCGAGACGGTGAAGCTGGCCCACTGCTGGTACCCCTCGAAGGTCACCGAGCCGTAGCCGTCCGGCAGGGTCCAGCCCTGGCCCGGCTTGAGCTTCACGATCGCGGGCTGGCCGTTGACCGTGAGCTGGGTGACGCCCTTGGGGTCGAGCTGGTAGACGTTCTGCGGCAGACCCGAGTCGGTGCGCAGGTCACCGGCGAAGGCCCGGAGCACCAGCGCGGGGTCGGCCGCGTCCGGGAAGAGCGAGATCGGGCCGGTCTTGTCGAAGCTGGCCGGGGCGGTGGGCAGGAAGTAGCCGTTCAGCGCCAGCTGGGTCTTCTTGCCGTCCTTCTCACCGTAGTCGTTGACCTTGATCACGCCGGTCGAGGTGAGGTTGGCGTCCTGCGGCAGGAAGGCCGTCGGGCCGGTGTACACCTTCTGGCCGGCCGCGTTCTTGACCGTGACGACCGGGGCGTAGCCGTGGCCGATCAGGAAGACCTTGCTGCCGCCGATCTCCAACGGGTGGTTGACCTCGATGTCGCCCTTGGTGGTCTTCGAGCTGTCGTCGCCCGTCCAGTAACGGATGTGCGCGGTGAACTGCCGGGCGCTGCCGATCTGGTCGCCGGTGGTCTGGTACCTGGCGGTGAAGCCGTCCAGCTTGAAGCCGAAGGCGTCCAGGTCCTCGGGGGTGTAGAAGGCCGAGCCGGTGAAGTCGTCCAGCTGGGTCATGGTGTTCGAGTAGCCCTGGCCCTCGATCACCAGCTTGCCGCCCTGGCCGCTGGCCAGGGCGGCCCAGCCGAAGCCGGCCACCAGGGCGAACAGCGAGAAGTGGAAGAGCAGGTTGCCGACCTCGCGCAGGTAGCCCTTCTCGGCCGAGACGGCGCCCCCGCCCAGGTGGCTGCGGAAGCCGCGCTTCTTCAGGTGCTGGTACGCGGCGGTGTTGACCGCCTTGGCATCGGCGCCGGTGTGCCAGGCTGCGTAGACCGGCATCCGGGTCAGGGTGCCGGGGGCGGCCGGGGGCTGGGCCCGCAGCACGCCGACGAACTGCCAGGTGCGCGGGACGATGCAGCCCGCCAGCGAGATGAAGAGCAGCAGGTAGATCGCCGAGAACCAGACCGAGCTGTAGACGTCGAACAGCTGGAGCTTCTCGTAGAGCGGGGTGATGCCCTTGTGGGCCTGCTTCCAGGTGTCGACCTTGAAGCTGTTCTGGCTGTTCTGCGGGATCAGCGAGCCGGGGATGGCGGCCAGCGAGAGCATGAACAGCAGGATCAGCGCGACCCGCATCGAGGTGAGCTGCCGCCAGATCCAGCGGAGCCAGCCGAGCACGCCTATCCCGGCGGGGCCGTCGCTCTCCACCGGCGCGCTGCTCAGCCGCTCGGCCGAGAGCTCGTCAGCCGCCGGGCGGGCGCCGGGTTCGGCGTCCGGCGCGTCCTCCGGGGGGCGGGTGCGGGTGTCGCTCACGGTCAGATTCCGATCGAGGTGGAGGCGAAGGTGCTCTGCAGCTGGCTGATCATCGCGTCCCAGGCCCCCGTGACGAGCAGCAGGCCGACGGCGACCAGCATGCCGCCCCCGATCCGCATCACCCACTGGTAGTGCTGCTTGATCCAGCCGAACGCGCCGAGCGCACGGCGGAACGCGAGCGCGGCCAGGATGAACGGTACGCCGAGCCCGAGGCAGTAGAAGACCATCAGCAGCGCGCCGCGCGCCGGGTCGGCCTGGTTCCAGGCCAGCCCCTGGATCGCCCCGAGGGTCGGGCCCATGCACGGGGTCCAGCCCACGCCGAAGACGATGCCGAGCAGCGGCGCCCCGGCCAGGCCCACGGTGGGGCGCCGGTGGGTGCGGAACTCACGCATGCTCAGGCCGGGCACCAGGCCCATGAAGGCCAGGCCCAGCAGGATGGTGAGCAGCCCGAGGACCACGCTGATGACCTGCTTGTGCTCCTGCAGGGTCATGCCGAAGTAGCCGAAGAGCGCGCCGCCGGAGACGAAGACGGCGGTGAAGCCGAGCATGAACAGCACCGAGCCGAGCAGCATCCGCCCGCGCTTGGCGCCCTTGGCGTCGGCGAGGTCGGCGGCGGAGAAGCCGGTGATGTAGCTCAGGTAGCCGGGCACCAGCGGCAGCACGCAGGGCGAGAAGAAGGAGACCAGCCCGGCGGCCAGCGCCACCGGGACGGCCAGCAGGATCGCCCCGCTGCTGACGACGCTCGCACCGTCTGCCAGGGAGGCGGCCTGGCCGGCGAGGAGTGCGCCGCTCACTGCTGCTTCTCGGCGACGATCGGCTTGAGCAGGTTCTCCAGGTCCTCCGAGGAGAGCGCCCGGAGCGAACGGGCGGCCAGCTTGCCGTCCCGGTCGACCACGATGGTGGAGGGGATGGCCTGCGGGTTGAGGCTGCCCTTGGGGAACTTGAGGATCTGGGTGCCGTCCGGGTCGTACAGGCTCGGGTAGGTGATGCCGAAGTTCTTCTCGAAGGCGATCGCGTTGCCCGGGTCGGTGTCCCGGGTGTTGATGCCGAGGAACTGCACGCCCTGGCCCTGGTACTTCTGCGCGACCTCTTCCAGACCCTTGGCCTCGGCCCGGCACGGGCCGCACCAGGAGCCCCAGACGTTGAGCACCACGACCTTGCCCTTGTAGTCGGCCAGGGCCGCCTTGCCGCCGTCCAGGGTGGCGCCGCCGATCTCCGGAGCGTCCTGCCGGTGGCCGGCCGTGGTGGTGTCGAGGCCGCCCTTGCCGGTGATGAAACCGGTCTGCCCGCCACCGCCGGAGGCGCCCGAGGAACAGGCACCGAGGGTCAGCGCGGCGGTGGCCGCGACCACGGCGAGCAGGGCGGTGCGGCGGCGATTGGTCCCAGACATGTGAAAAGTTTCGCATGGGACTTCAGGCCCTCGGAGGGGGGTCCGGCCTTGTCGGTCGGACCCCCTCTGACCTGCGGCGATCGTACTTATGATCCGTTTATGTCCCGTAGGGTCCCGGCGGGGCCGCCGTTACGCCCCGAAGCTCTTGCCGACCGGCTTGTCGCCCTTCTTGCCCTTGCCGATCAGGTGGGCCGGCAGCAGGTCGCGGGCGGGCTCGGAGTAGCCGACCGAGACGAGCTTGTCGCCCTCGTAGGTGAAGCTGGTGAGGGAGGCCAGCGAGCACTGCCGGTTGCGCGGGTCGTGCCAGAGCCGGCGCTTCTCGGCGAAGGAGCGCACCGTCCAGATCGGCAGCTGGTGGCTCACGCAGACCGCCTCGTGCCCCCGGGCCGCGTCGCGCGCCGCCGCGAGCGCGGCCATCATCCGCACCGCCTGCTCGAGGTACGGCTCGCCCCAGGAGGGCTTGAACGGGTTGGTGAGGTAGCGCCAGTACCCCGGGTTCTTCAGCGAGCCGTCGCCGACGCCGAAGGTCTTGCCCTGGAAGATGTTGTCGGCCTCGATCAGCCGCTCGTCGGCGGCGATCTCCAGGCCGTGGCTCTTGCCGATCGGCGCGGCCGTCTCCTGGGCGCGCTCCAGCGGGGAGGCGACCACATACGTGATGTCGCGCCCGGCCAGGTGGTCGGCGACCCGGTCGGCCATCTCCCGGCCGAGCTCGGAGAGGTGGTAGCCCGGCAGGCGCCCGTAGAGGATGCCCTCCGGGTTGTGCACCTCGCCGTGCCGCATCAGGTGGACGACGGTGGTCTCGCTCACTTGGACTCCCCCTTGGGCAGGTCGGTGGCCTGGGCGGCGGCCTGGGCGGCGGCGGGCAGGGCGGCGGCGATCCACTCGATCGCGCGCTCGTCGTGCGCGGCCGAGACGAACCAGGACTCGAAGGCGGAGGGCGGCAGGTAGACGCCCTGGCTGAGCAGGCTGTGGAAGAAGGCGTTGAAGCGGAACCCCTCCTGGGTGCGGGCCTCGTCGTAGTTGGTGACGGGCGCCTCGGTGAAGAAGACCGAGAACATGTTGCCCGCGGTCTGCAGGCGGTGGGTCACGCCCTCCTTGGTCAGCGCGGCGGTGACCAGGCCGGAGATCTCGGCCGAGACGCGGTCGACGGTGGCGTACGCCTCGTCGGTGCAGTGGCGCAGCTGGGCGAGGCCGGCGGCGGTGGCGATCGGGTTACCGGAGAGGGTGCCCGCCTGGTAGACCGGGCCGGCCGGGGCGAGGTGGCCCATCACGTCGGCCCGCCCGCCGAAGGCCGCGGCCGGAAAGCCGCCGCCCATCACCTTGCCGAAGGTGAGCAGGTCGGGGGCCCAGCCCTCGTGCGCGGCCTCCAGGCCGTACCAGCCGGCCTTGGAGACGCGGAAGCCGGTCATCACCTCGTCGCTGATGAACAGCGCGCCGTCGGCCTTGCAGAGCTCGGCCAGGCCCTTGTTGAAGCCGGGCAGCGGCGGGACGACGCCCATGTTGCCGGGGCTCGCCTCGGTGATCACACAGGCGATCTGGCCGGGGTGCGCCGCGAACGCCTCGCGGACGGCGTTGAGGTCGTTGTACGGCAGCACGATGGTGTCGCCGGCCTGGGCGCCGGTCACGCCCGGGGTGTCGGGCAGGCCGAAGGTGGCCACGCCGGAGCCGGCGGCGGCCAGCAGGGCGTCCACGTGGCCGTGGTAGCAGCCGGCGAACTTCACGATCTTGGCCCGGCCGGTGAAGCCGCGGGCCAGCCGGATCGCCGACATGGTGGCCTCGGTGCCGCTGGAGACCAGTCGCACCTGCTCGACCGGGGCGATCCGGGCCACGATCTCCTCGGCCAGCTCGACCTCGCCCTGGCCGGGCGTGCCGAAGGAGGTGCCGCGGGAGACGGCCTGCTGGACGGCCTCGATCACGGCCGGGTGGGCGTGGCCCAGCAGCATCGGGCCCCAGGAGCACACCAGGTCGACGTACTCCCGGCCGTCGGCGTCGGTCAGGTAGGGGCCGTTGCCGGAGACCATGAAGCGGGGGGTGCCGCCGACGGCGCGGAAGGCGCGCACCGGGGAGTTCACGCCGCCGGGGGTCACGACCGAGGCTCGGTCGAACAGCGACTGGGACTGCGGGGCCTCGTACGGGTAGCTCTTGGGGTTCGTCACCCGCACATGGTCTCAAATCGTGTCCTTGACCTCCGCATGTCGGACCCGAACATCTGGAACGATGATCCGAGTACTGTCGTGCTGCCCGCCCGCTGCTTGCGCTCGCCTTCCCCACGGCTTGTTCTCATCCGCTTGACGGATCAGTCAGACTGTCCGTGGGCGGTTGCGGTGCGTGGTGGCGGCACGGTGGCCGGGCAGGTGTGCCACCTTGGCGTGTTACACCTGCACGAGACGGGGTAATGGGCACGTTCGGAGGGACACCGAGCGTGCGGGGGTCTGTCGATTCCGGCGAATTCCGGTGAGGATGGTCCGAGTGTCCGAGGCGCAGGACGGCTTCGAGGAGGCCGCGGGTACTTCCCGTCGGCCCACCGGGGCTGCTGGCGGGGGTGCTGGTGCGGGCAGGGGAAGGCGGGGTGAAGGACGCGTGGGGGTGACCTACAAGTACTTCGGCGCACCCGACCGGGCCACCGCCGCGAGAGTCCCCACCGCGCTCGGCCCCGGCGGCCTCGGCCTCGACGCGGGCGAGCTCGGCACCCTCGGTCGCCTGGGCGACCTGATGGAGACCAGCGGCTCCGGCAACGGCCACCTCTCCACCAAGATCAAACCGGAGACCATGAGCGCCATGGTCCTCACCGGCATCACCGGCGTCCCCCTCCACCAGGTCCCGCCCCTGGAGCTCGTCGTCCTCCACCCCGACTACGCGGTCGTCCAGCTCCCCCACACCGTGGTCGAGCCCCTCCGCAAGGCCGACGAAACCGAACTCGGCGCCGCCGCCTTCATCTGGTCCACCGTCCCCGACCGCCGCGGCCCCCGGGACGCCTTCGTCATCTACACGATGCTCCACGAGTGGCAGGACTTCGCGAACCGGCTGCACGACGCCGGGCACCAGCTGTACTGCCTGGTCTGGCCCTGAGTCTGCGGTCGGCAGCGGGCGACAGCGTGTGCACGGCTCGCCCGCGGCCCGGGACTCGGAGGTTCGACGGTGGATCATCAGCGCCCCTCCGTAGAGGAGATCCTGGCGCGCCTGCCGGAGCTCGCGCCGTACGGCCGCGAGGCTGCCCGGCTGCGCCCCGAGCGCGGCGAGCCCGGGGTCGGTGACAGTTCGATCGGCGGCCCACTGCGGTGGCCGGCCGACGAGCCGTGGCCCAGGTGTCCGGTCCAGGAGGACGGAGGACCGGACGGGTACCCCGCGATGGTGCCGCTGGCCCAGGTCCACGCCCGTGACGTGCCCGGGCCCTGGTGGCCGGACGGGGTGGATCTGCTGCAGGTGCTCTGGTGCCCCGTCGAGCACTGGGACCCTCCGGCCGGCCAGGCCGACGTGAGCCCGGTGGTCGAACTGCGCTGGCGGCGCAGCGCCGAGCTCCTCGGCGTGGCGGTGGCCGGCCCACCGGAGCCGTCGGAGCGCTACGAGGAGGAGTACCTGCCGGAGCCGTGCGTCTTCTCGGTGGAGCGCCTCACCGACTTCCCCTACCGCGAGGAGCTGCCGCCCGAGCTACGACCCGCCCTCCAGCAACTGGTGCGGGACACCGACCCCGAGGGCAAGGACGTGATCACCCGGGTCGCCGGCTGGAAGCTCGGCGGCTGGCCGACCTGGCACCTCAGCTCACCCGGCACGCCCGCGTGCCGGACCTGCGGGGACCAGACGACCCTCCTCCTCACGATCGCCAGTGACGACGTGACGGATCTCGTCGTCGGCCGCTGGGGCGACCTGCGGATCTTCACCTGCCCGACCGACCACACGCACCCGTTCACCGCCGACCTGCACTGACACCGGTTCAGCCCCACCCCGACCGACACCGGCCCCACACGCAGCCAGACCGGGCAGAGCTCGGTCACAGGCCCAATCGGCCCCAGTCCGCGTCCGGGTGATCGGACTTGAGCAGGTCGACCATGAGTTCCCAGAACGAGGGGTAGCGGAACGCGCCGGGGTACCAGTTGGCGAAGGCCCAGGCCTCCCACTCCCCTCGGCGTTGACCGACCTCGACCCCAGCGAACTCCGCACCCTGGCGGCCAACACCGCCGACCTCCTCAACGGCGAGCACGCCGTCGTCGTCCTCGGCACCGAGCACGACGGCAAGGCCCTCCTCGCTGCTGCCATCACCCAGGGCCTCCACAACACCGGCGCCCAAGCCAGTCCGATCCTCACCACCGCTGCCCGCTTGGTCGGCGGCGGCACTGACGGCAAGGGCTCGGTCGCCAGCGCCGGCGGACGTGCCCCGGAATGCCTCGACGAGGCAATCGACATCGCTCGCCGGGACGCGGCCCACGCTCTCAGCCGGTAGGCCCGAATCCCCATCTGACTCGGGTGTTCACGACTGGGGTTGACCTGTGCCGTCGCGAGCCTTCGAAGGTCGCCTCCCGTGTCCCTGGTGATCGTTTCCCGTATTCCGGGTCCGGTGCCAGAGGTGGCCTCTAGACAGTCTTGGCGAAGTCCGCTGCGGCCACCGTCAGGTCCTCATCCGGCGGGGACCGTCTCGTCAGCCGCAAGTGAGTTGCCCTCGGCGATGCTGCCGCAGGAGGACGGGGCCTCCTCGCCGGCGAACCGGGCGCGCAGCCAGGCGAGCGCGGTGGGCACCGTGGCCATGGGTGCGGTCAAGTGGCTGAGGGCGTCGTACTGCTGGTACCAGACCGCGGCGCCGCCCTCGGCGCAGTACTTCCGCGCCAGCGCCCGTGTGTCCCCGGCGACCGCGACGCCGTCGCCAGAACCGATGCCCGCGATGTTGCCCGTGGTTCCCTCGAGAAAGCCGGCGTTGCCCTGGCCGATGTAGCCGGGGACGGTCGGGGTCGGTGCCAGGCCGAGATTGGTCTTGTTGACCGCCTCGACGAGCTCGGGTACGGAATCTGGGTTCGCGTACTCCGGCTTCGCCATCTGCTTCCACGTCAGACCGGGGTAGTGGCCCAGCGCGTCGGCGATCGAGGAGTGCTGAAGCTCGTCGACCAGCTGCTTGCCGTAGTCGTTCAGGTACTTCTCGAGGTCGAGGTCGTACGAACGCGCTTGCCCGATGAGCAACTCCGGGATGAGCCCGGACCACACCTGACTGCCTTGGATGTACCTGAGGATGTGCGAGGGCTTCACGAGCAGCCCGCCCTCGGCGTATCCCACCAGGCGCTTGTTGATGTCGGGAGCGTACTGGGGGGCGAGGGAGGCGGCCCAGTTGGTCGCGACGGCGCCGCCGGAGTAGCCCATGAGGCCGAAGCGCGCGTCGGGGCTGATGCCGGTCCTCGACGCCGCGCTGGAAGCGGCACGCAGGGAGTCCAGCGTGTTGTACCCGTACTCGCGGGAGGCCGTGAGGTGGGCGGCCTGCCCCTCGGTGTCAGGGAGGACGACCTCGTAGCCTGACAGCAGGAGCGACGCCACGAGCGTGGACTCTCCGTTCGCGATCAAGCCGCCGGGCAGCTTGACGTTGCCCGCGACCGCCCGGGACGGACCGTCTTCGGGGTCGAGCGAGTCGTAGAACGACTGGTACGACACGACTCGGTGGCCGTCGCCGCCAGGGCTGCGCAGCACGGAGGTCACGCCTGCGGACGGGTGGCCCTGCTCGTCGGTGGTGCGGTAGAGCAGCTGCGTCGCCTGGAGGGGTGTCACGATACCCAGGACGTGGTACGGCAGCGTCCGGACCTTGAGCACGTCCCCGGGCATGTACGAGGACAGCGGCTTGCTGCCGTCGTAGGTGTAGAACGCGTCGCCCCCGGCAGCCGTCGACGAGGGCTGCTCCTGAACGCCGAACGCGACACCGGGCGCCGCAGCGGCGGCAAGGGCGACGACGCCCGCGATCGCGGCGCGCCGCACTCCGAATTTGCGCATGACTCTCCCAAACGGTGTAAGCGGATCAGAGAGATGACCGCTACGGCCGGACGGGGGGTGGCCGATGGTCGGTTCCGGCTCAACCTAACAAAGGCGCACGGCAGTTGACCAGGGCACGCCAGAGTCTTCTCGGGACGAACGGCGGCTGAGTCAGCGGCCCCGCTCCGCCGATTCCCTTGTGCCGCCGACCGATCGGAACGGTGCAGTGCCGGGGCCCTGACCACCGACCGAGCGCGTGAGTTGCGGATGGGCTTTTGCTCTGGGGCTGCTGTTGGAGGGGACCGAGGGGAGCACCACGTCGGCCAAGGGCGTCTTGCCGGAACTCCACTCCCCGTGGGGACGCCAACTCTCGCGGGCACCTGACCTCCCCGAACCGCCGCCTGAGCCACCGGATTTCAGCCGCGAAGGCCCACCGGGTTCGCGCGCCGCCTCGAACAAGCCTCCGCAACGCAAAGATCCCGCCCGATCACAGGGATCGGACGGGATCTCGTAACCATTCACGAGTCTGACTCGTGAATGGCCAATCCACGTCGGCGGTACCAACTGACCAGCTCGACAGCTTGAGCCGAGGTGTCGATCAGTGCCTCATGCGCTCCCAAACCGAGTGCCCCTCAGCGAACCGGCGCACCACCACCGAGCTTCGATTCTCGGGCTCTGACGGCATGCGCACTGGAGGTTTGGCCGCGTGATCAGGGGCAGCCTCGGTGGGGTTGGGGGTGATGGTAGGTCAGGTGATGTTGTAGCGGTAGGGGATGGCTGCCAGGACCGAGCCGGTCGTGCTGATCAGGCTGCTGCCGGTGGAGGCGGTTGCCGGGGCGGTGACCAGGTAGAGGGTGCCGGAGACGGTGGTGCCCTTGGCGGCGGTCGGGGTGATGGTGATCTGGAGCGAGCCGGTGGCTCCGGGCTGGACGGTCACCGGGGTGGTGGCCGGGGCGGTGGCGTTGAAGGCTGCGGCGTACGGGTCGCCGGTGTTGGAGGTCAGCGCCGGGTCGAAGGCCAGGGTGTGCGCGGTCGCGGTGATGGTGGAGGTGCCGGCCGGTGCGCCCGTGGTCGGGAACGGGCCGATCTGGGCCAGGTAGGTGGTCCAGAAGCCAGGGACGACCGGCTGGGCGGCCGAGCCCGTGCTCTGTGCGGTCGAGGTGGTCGAGCCCTTCTGGGCCTGCTTGAGGTTGCCGAAGAGGTCGGGCGAGCCGGTGGGGCCGGTGATCTCCAGCTGGGCCGGGGTGCTCGAGGCGGCGACTGCCGTCAGCCGGTCGGTGCCCGGCGGGATCAGGAAGCCGGGGGCCTGGGTGTCGGGGGTCAGCGGCAGTGCGACCGCCCCGGAACCGCCCTGCGGCACCAGCGGCAGGTCGACCCTGCCGGTCAGCCGGCCGTCGGCCTGGACCTGCTGGGCGGCCGCGGTGTTGTTGGTGTAGGTCACCGTCACCGTGGTCGCCTGGCCGGCCGGCAGCTTGGCCGTGCCGCTGTTCGGCAGACCGGGGGCCGCGGCGAGGTCCTGGTCCAGGCCGATGGTGCCGTTGAAGGTCTGGCTCGGCTCGGCGCCGGTGACCGGGTTGACGACCAGCACCACGAAGCGCCAGCGGCCGGCCGCCGGGGTGATCGCGGTGGTCGAGAGGCCGGCCGCCGTGCCGGTGAACGTGTTCTTCGCGTCGAGCAGCGCGTTGCTCTCGACGTCGACCGGGGTGCCGTTCGGGCTGATCAGGACGCCTTGCAGCAGGACCTTCTGGTCCTGGCCGAGCGTCAGGCCGACCCGGAGGTCCTTGCGGCCCTTCGGCACGTCGAAGGCGTAGGTGAAGCTCTGTGCCGGCGCGCCCGGGCGGCCGTTGCCGCCGGTGACGGTGCCGGTGAAGCTCCCGGTGCTGCCGGAGACCGGGACCAGGGTGCGCAGGATGACCGGCACGCTGGTGGTGCGGCCGTTCGAGTCGGTGACGGTGACCGACTCGGAGCTGTCACCGCTGGTGGTCGGCGTGGTCAGCCGCACGTGCAGGGTCTTGGTCTGCCCCGGCGCCAGCGTGGTGGCCTGCGGGGTGACGGTGCCCGCCGCAACCGCGCGCTCGAACGAGGTGGCCAGCTGGACCGGGCCGGTCAAGCCCCGGTCGCCGGCCGGGGTGTAGAGGATCGCCTTCCACTGGCCGGCGACCGGGTGCGGGACGTCCACGGCGCCGTAGTTGGGCGAGAGCCGCCCGCCCTGCGGTCGGGTGGCGTTCTCCAGGCGTCCGGCCGGATCCAGCAGCGTCATCCGGACGACCGGCGTGACCTTCCCGGGGCTGTACACCCCTCCGGCCCAGGCTATCGACGTCGCCAGCCGGTCCACGCCGGGCGGGACGGTGATGGTCACGTCGTGGTGCACCCAGGTGGCGCCCGTGGTGGCGTAGGTGAAGGCCGGGTCGGTGGCCGAGTTCAGCGGCACGGTCTGCCGCTCCTCCGACACCGGGACGAAGGTACGGGTGGCCGCGCGGACGGTCTGCGGACCGGTGCCGGTGTTGGCCACCGTGACGTCCGCGGTGTGGGTCGAGCCCGGGGCGCCGGTGATGTCCACCTGGCCGCTGGTGACGACGACGGTGGAGCCGATCCGGGCCGGGGCCTGGTAGCCGCGGGCGGCCTCGACGGCGGCCCGGACGTTCAGCAGACCGGCGCCCTGCTCGTGGGCGGGCAGGCCGAGGTCGGTGGCGGTACCGGTGAGCAGCGCCTTGACCAGGGCCGGGGCCGGCGAGGCGCCGTGGTGGCCCTCGCGGTAGGCCTGGATCACGTCGGCCGCCGCACCGGCGGTCAGCGGCGCGGACTGGCTGGTGCCGCTGAACGCCTGGATCGGACTGGCCTCGCCCTTGTAGTCGAAGCAGCCGGCGTACTTGTCGGTGTCGGTGCTGCACAGCGCCCAGTCGGTCTCCCCCGGGGCCACCAGGTCGACGGTCCGGCCGCCCTGGGTGAAGCCGCCCGAGGAGATCGACGAGATCCGGTTGTTCGCCCAGGTCCCGTTGGAGAACGGCGCGGCCGCGAAGCCGGTCTGCTGGTACGACTGGTCGTCGGTGGAGGCACCGACCGTGATCACCCCGGGGCCGGCGGCCGGCGTGGCGATGGTCCCGTTGGCTCCGGAGTCACCGCTGGCGACCGTGACGGTCACTCCGGCCGCGGCGGCCTGGGCGTTGAACAGCGAGATGGTGTCGTGCGCGCCGCTGTCCGGGGTCACGCTGCTGCCGAACGACTCGTTCAGCACGTCCACGTGCGCCACCGAGACCGCGTAGTCGATCGCCTGGAGGATCGCCGAGTTGGAGAAGGAGCCGGCGCCGGCGGCCTTCAGGGCGACCAGCGAGGCGTCCGGCGACACGCCCTGGATCCGGATGGTGCAGCCGGCCGGCAGCGGGTGGGCCGGGTTGACGAACTTCGACAGGTCGTAGCTCCCCCGGCCCTGCGCGACCATCGCCGAGGCGTCGCCGAAGGCTTCGAGCGCACCGCTCGGCGCGTCCCATCCCTCGCCCGAGAAGTCCTGGTGGTCGACGATCGCGTGCGAGCCGTCGGGCCGGATGAAGTCCGGGTGGTCGGGGTCGAGGCCGTCCGCGATGTAGGCGACCTTGACGCCCTTGCCGGTCGCGATCCGGTCCGCGCCGGGGGCGTCCGAGGTGCTCGCGGTGTGGGTCAGGTAGAGCGCCTCGGGCTCCAGGAGCGGCTGGGACGGGTCGCTCGGGCAGATCGCGCCGCCGTACGGCCCGCTGTCCGCGGCGGCCGCAGCCGGGGCGGACGGGACCGGGGCGGACAGGACCTTCGGCAACCCGGTGCGCCCGGTCGCGGCCGGGGCCGTCGGGGTCTTCGGCGCGGCGGGGGCCGTCGGGGTCACCGTGACCGGCAGGTCGGGGACCACCGAGGCGACCGCCGGGTTCGCGGCGAGCCGGGCACGCAGCGCCGGGCTCACCGTCGCCGAGAACGCGTTGCCGACCACGAAGCTCTTGACGTCGGTGCCGCCCGCGGCCTTGACCGCGGCCAGCAGCGGGGCCTGTGCGGAGACGGCCTGCTGCCTGCGCGTGTTCAGGTGGGCGGCGTCGGCCGGTGTGCCCGGGAGCTGGTCACCGAGGATCACGATGACCGGGGCCGGTGCGCCGCCGTCGGCGGTCGCGGCGGTCGAGGGCGCGGGGAGGGTCGGTGCGCTCCAGGCAGTGGCCCCGGGGGCCACTGCCATGGCGGCGGCGACGGCGAGCGTGGCCGCCGCCCTCGGCGGTCTGTGCCGACGGATCATCGGATC
Source organism: Kitasatospora sp. MMS16-BH015 (assembly GCF_002943525.1). Taxonomy (NCBI): domain Bacteria; kingdom Bacillati; phylum Actinomycetota; class Actinomycetes; order Kitasatosporales; family Streptomycetaceae; genus Kitasatospora; species Kitasatospora sp. MMS16-BH015. The sequence goes on from NZ_CP025394.1 coordinate 3,614,230, forward strand.
ATCCTTCATCTGACGTATAGTCAGGTTGCTTGGGGGGGAGAGCGGTTCGGGACGGAAGGCGGTCACGCGCTCCCGGCGGCAGGACGGAACGGCGACACGTCGGAACAGCGGAACCGCGACACGGCGGAACGGCGACGCGGCGGAACGGCGACGCGAAGTGGCCCGGGCCGTGGGGTGGTTCAGGCCGTGGGGCCGGCCGGGACGGCGGTGTCGGGCAGGTCGACGCAGCTGGAGGCGTCCGACTTCTCGTCCGCCAGGAAGATCGTCTGCGCCATCATGCGGTAGCGGCTCATGCTCTCCCGGAAGGTCTCGACGGACTCCTCCGGGTGGACCGAGTCGATCACCGCGTGCGGGCCGATGGCGTTGAACTGGTGCGAGGTGCCGCGCGGGACCTGCATGTCCACCCACGAGTTCTCCGGCACGACGAGGTTGTAGCGGCGCCGGGTCACGCCGGGCGGGGTCCCGGGCAGGTCGTCCTCGAACATGGGGGGTGTGAACGGGGTGACGCCGGGGACCTCGCCGATGACGAAGGGCGAGAGGCTGGAGACCCGGATCCGGGTGCCCGGGCCGGTCATCATCCGGACGAACCGGAGGCCGGTGTGCAGGTGCATCCGGGAGCAGATGTCCCGTTCCTCGACGTCGAAGAAGTCCATCAGGTAGCGGTCGGCGAAGTAGCCGTCGAACGGAGGAGCGAGCATGTAGACGTCGCCCTCCTCGAAGGTCTGGGCGCGGACTATGCCGTCCGCGTCGGCCGTGGTCGCCTCGGGCGTCCGGTGGGCCTGCCGCACCACCCCGGCCAGTGCCTCGACCACGGCGAGCGCCACGGCCGGCGGGAACCGCACGACCGGGGTCACCCGGTTCCGGGACGGATCGCGGAAGCCGACGACGTCGTGCACCTCGTTCTCGTCGTCCGGCTGGTACTTCATGGCTCCGGTGCCGTCAGTCGCGACGTTCACTGGGCAGGCCTCCTTGTGTCGTTCGGGGATTCGGTGCGGCCCCAGACCACGCCGCCGAGGTCGTGCCGCCCCGCGCGCAGGGCGGAGAAGCCCAGCGCGGTGAAGCCGGCCTCGGCGAGCAGGCGGAGCCATTCGGCTCGGGTGAGGAACCCGCCGCGGTCCCACCACCCGTCGAGCGCGCAGAACAGGAAATCGAGCGCCCAGGGGGCACCCGCCACCGGGCTGGAGCCCTCACCCAGGACCAGCCTCCCGCCGGGGGCCAGCAGTGAGTGCAGGTGCCGCAGTGCCGCGGGCTTGTCGGCGGCGCAGTGCACGGCGTTGGTGGCGAAGACGGTGTCGAAGCGACCGGTCAGTGCCGCGGGGGGCTCGTGGTCGAAGTCGAAGACCAGGCCGGTGCCGGGCCACTGCCCGCGGGCCACCAGGGCCGGTTCGCGGTCGGACCAGAAGAACTCCCCCGTCACCTCGCCCGCGATCAGCGCGGTGGTGTTGCCGACGCCGGTGCCGACCTCGAGCACCCGTCCGTCGAGCAGGCCGCCCTGCCGCAGCGTTCGGGCGGTCAGTTCGGCGTAGGCGCCCATCGGCCACTCGGTCATGAGCCGCTTCCACAGACCCGGGTGACTGCGCATCAGGGCCGAGCCGTCCACGCTGCCGTCGGCGAGTCCGGGCCAGGCCGCCACAAAGGCGTCGAGGGCGTCGTGGGCGACGCTGCGGGGGCCGTCCGTGGCGACCGGCGGCAGCGCGGCGACGGCGCGTGCCTGGGCGAGGATGTGCCCGGCCCGGGCGCAGGTCGGGCGGTGCGGACTGGCCAGGAGCGCGAGCGCGGCTTCGCGGGCGTAGCCGAGCAGCGCGGCGTAGCGGTGCGTGCTCTCATAGCCCGCCACCAGCGCCCGGCCCATGGCGAGCCGCTGCGGCTTGCCGGTGGAGGTCGCGCGGTAGCCCTCCGACGCGACGACGGCGGGGCGCAGGGCCGGGACGGCGTCCAGGCGCAGGAGCTGGTCGAGGGTGGCGCCGTCGAGCACGGCGCCGATCTCCTGCCCCAGCGGGTCCTGTGCGACCGGGACGGCGGCGAAGGTGCCGGGCACGCCCGCCTCCCGCCACTGCCGCTCGATGTCCACCGGGTGGTGCTTCTCGCCGCCCCGGTTGACGACCTCCTTGCGCCGGCCGCGCAGCACGAGCAGGCCGCGCCGCAGCTCGCCGAGGTCGCCCGTGCGCAGCCAGCCGTCCGGCGTGATCGTCTCGGCCGTCGCGGCCGGGTCCTCCCAGTAGCCGGACATCCGGTCCGCCGTGCGGATCCACACCTCCCCGTCCCTGAGGGAGAGTTCGGTGCCGGCGAGCGGCAGCCCGACCGGGGGTGTGGCCTCGACGTACTCGCGGGCGAACTCCGAAGGGTCCAGCAGGGGCGTGACGAAGCTGAAGTTCACCGCTTCGCTCAGGCCGTAGCCCTGGCGCAGCCGGGGCCCGTAGGTGCGGGCGAACCGGGCCGCGAGGTCGCTGGTGAGCGGCGCGGCGGCGGTGATCAGGTAGTCCAGGGACTCGGGCCACGGCGGCGGGTCCGCCAGCAGCTCCGGCAGCATCGCCGGCACGATCGACGCCGTCCGGGCGCCGCCGTCGGCGAGTCGGGCGAAGTACTCGCGCGGGTGGAAGCGCTCGCTGAGGATCAGCGGCGCGTCGGCGAGGCGCGTGCCCATCAGCGACATCATCAGCGCGTTGACGTGGAAGAGCGGCAGGCAGGTGCCGTGCGGGCGGTCCGGGCCGAAGCGGTGCAGCGCGGCGACCTTGCGGGCGTTGCCCAGCACGGCCTCGCGGGAGAGCCGCACGCCCTTGGGGCGGCCGGTGGAGCCGGAGGTGAAGATGACGAACGCGAGTCCGTCGGCCTCGGGGTGGCCGGGGTCGCCGTCGAGCTCGCGCACGTGCGGGTCACCGCCGGCGGCGGCGTCGATCACGAGCGAGGCGGACGTGCGGCGCGCGGCCTCGGCGAGGTCCGCGTCCGGGGTCCGGGGGTGCAGCGGTACGGCCACCAGGGAGAGGTCGAAGCACGCGGTCAGGATCGCGGCGAGTCGGGGGCCGTTGGGACAGCGCACGACGACGCGCGACCACCGGGGCAGCCCGGCCAGCTCAGCGGGTGCACCGGCCCCGATGGCCTTGGTCTGCTCCACGCTCTCCACCTCCGTCGGAATCCGCAGGCCGGGGTGTGGCCCCGGCGTTCGCGGCTCACTATGCGTGGCGGGCTCCGGCAGTGTCCACGGTGGCAAAAGGCCCGGTGAACACGGTGTTCGACTGCTTCCGGGAGGCGGTCGAACGGATGGTCGCGGTCGCTCCGCCGGTGCTTGAATGCGGCGACCAAGGGGAGGGACGATGGCCGAACTGGACCGGTCCGTGGCGGAGGTGCTCGCGCTGCTGCGCGGCGGTGGGGACCTGCGGGAGCTGCTCGCGTTGACCACGGCCCGCCGTGGTCTGAGCCTCTCCGATCTGACGCCCGACGCGCAGGCGGCACTGCTGGCCGAGCGCGCGGACGTGGTCCAGCCGTCGGCGGACGCCCTGGCCGCGCGGATCGCCTCCGCCGCCACCGCCGGCCGGCCGCTGGTGGCCAAGTTCACCGTGGAGCCGTTCGGTGCGGAGTTCCACCTCGGGAACGTGGTACCGCTGCTGGTGCTGGACCGGCTGCGCCGGATGGGACACGAGGTGGTCATCGTCCTGGGCGACGTGACGGCGAAGGCCGGCGACGCTTCGGGGGCCGTCGCCGGCGTCCCGCGGCTGACGGACGACCTGATCCACCGGAACTTCGCCGCGTACCGCGCACAGGTGGCCCCCTTCGTCGACTTCGGCTCCGTCCGGGTGCGGCACAACGCGGACTGGCTCGCGGACCTGCGCCTGCCGCGCCTGCTCGCGGTGGCCGCCCGAGTCCCGCTGTCGCTGTGGTCGCACGAGGAGCCCGCGACGGTGGCACAGCTGCTGCACGCGACGGCGAAGGCGATGGACTCGATCGAGGTCGGGGCCGACCTGGAGGTCGGCGGCAGGTACCTGACCGACGCGATGGCCGTCTGCCGCCACGTCATGGCGGCCGAGGGGCTCGACCCGGAGATCACGCTGACCACCCCCCTGGTCGAGGGCGTCGACGGCGGCGCGCTGATGAGCGCCTCCCGTGGCAACCACGTGCCGCTGTCGGCTTCCGCACCCGAGGTGTTCACCCGCGTCCGGGCGATCGCGCACCGGCTCGTCGTGCCCTATCTGCGGGCGCTGACGGAGTGGCGGGACGTCGAGATCGACGCCGCCCTGGCCGGATTGACGCCGGAGCGGCTGCGGGTCGCGGTCGCGGCCGAGGTCACCGCCGCACTGCACGGGTACCCGGCGGCGCGCCACGAGTTGGACATCCACTGCCACAAGACCGAGGAAGGGACGGGCCGATGAAGGTCCTCATGCTGCGCCACAACCTGCACCAGCTGGTGCTGGAGCACGCCGACGAGGTGTACGCCGTGCTGGACGACTCCGCGGGCTGCCGCGCGCTGCCGCCAAAGACGCTGGAACGCTTCGCGGGCGTGTACCGGATCTCCTCCTACGACTCGCTGGAGGAGCTGAGCGCGGTGGCGGGCGATCTGCTGACCCGTGGCACGGGCATCGACCGCGTGGTCAGCTTCGCCGAGTTCACCCAGTACGCCGCCGGCTACCTGGCGCACCTCCTCGGGCTGGAGCACTTCTCCCCCGCCCTCGCACTCGCCACCCGCGACAAGCGGGTGACCAAGGCGCTGGCCGCCCGGGCCGGGCTCCCGGTCGCCCGGTGGTACTCGATCCCCGACGTCACCGACCGGCCCGACCCGGCCGCGATCGAGGAGGCCGTCGGCTTCCCGCTCGTCCTCAAGCCCGCCGGCGGCTGGGGCACGCTCTCCACGGTCAAGGTCCACGACCGGGAGGAGCTGGCGGAGATCCTGGCCGGCTACTCGACCGAGGCCGAGCTCGTGTCGCGGCAGGCGGTCGCGGAGGAGTTCATCGACGGCGAGGAGTTCCACGTGGACGCCGTGTGGCGCGAGGGTGCGCCCTGGATCTTCCACATCAGCCGGTACTTCTCGCCGCGGCTGCGCGCCTGGGTCGGGCACACGCCGCACGGCTCGGTCATGCTGGCGGAGCAGGACCACCATGAACTGTACGACCAGGTGCGGAAGTTGCACGTCCAGCTGAACGAGGCGATCGGCCTGGAGCGCGGCGCGACCCACCTGGAGGTGTTCCGGGAGCACGAGTCCGGCCGGCTGGTCGTGTCGGAGATCGCCTCGCGGGTGGGCGGGGCCAACGTGTCCGAGGTGGTGGCGGCGCGGGGCGGGGTGCACGGCGGCGTGGTGGCGCTGCACGAACTGCTGGACGGCGACCTCACGGGCCTGGCCTTCACCGAGGGCGCGTTCGCGTCGGTCGGCTGCCTGTGCCTGGTGCCGGACCGCTCCGGCACCATCACCGCCATCGCGAGCCGCGAGGAGCTGCTCGCCCATCCGAACGTGGTCGACGCCGCCGTGTACCGCCGGGCGGGCGACACGGTGGAGGTCTCGCACCCGTCCGCCTGGTGCGCTCTGCTGGTCGTCGGCGCCGATTCCGAGGCGGAACTGCTGGACGTCGTCGAGGAGTTGGCCGCCACCTACCGGGTCGAGACGGCCTGAGGGCAGGCGCGGACGAGTCAGGGCCTCCACGGCGGAACCACTCCGTCCGTGGAGGCCCTGGTCGCGGTCTACCGCCGCGCGGCGGCCCGCGCCAGCGACCGCACCGCCGGCGCGACCTGGGTCGCGACGAGTTCGAGCGTCTGCCAGTCCACCGGTGCCTTGACGGCCAGCAGGAAGTCCCGCACGCCCATCCGCACATACGGCCGCAGGGCCTCGACGCACTCCTCCACCGTCCCGAAGCTGATGTACTGGGCGCGCAGCGCCTCCGGCGTGTCCGCCAGCTCCGCCGCCGCCCGGCGGGCCGTCTCGGCCTCGTCGCGGGTGACCACCGCGCGGAAGGTGATGGACTTGCGGACCTCGCCGGGGTCGCGGCCGATCGTGGCGCAGGCGGCGTCGAAGGCGTCCGCCTTGCGCTGGTACAGCTCCGGGGAGAACGGCAGCGCGTTCCAGATGTCGGCGTGGCGGGCGGCGATGGCGACAGTGCGCCGCACCCCGTCCCCGCCGACGATCAGCGGCAGGTGCGGCTGGAGCGGCTTGGGCGCCAGACAGGCCCGGTCGAGCCGGAAGTGCCGGCCGGCGAAGGAGGTCTCGTCCTCCGTCCACAGCCGGCGCAGGACCGTGCAGGCCTCGTCCAGCATGTCCAGGCGCTCGCGCGCCGCCGGGAACGGGATGCCGTACTGCTCGTAGCCGCGGTCGGTGCCGCCCGCGCCGACGCCGAACTCCAGCCGGCCGCCGGACACGTGGTCGAGCGTGGCGGCGATGTTGGCGGTGAGCGCCGGGTGGCGCCAGGTGACGGGCGAGACCAGCATGGCGCACCGGATCCGGTGGGTCCGGGCGGCCAGGGCGGCGAGCAGGGTGTTGCCCTCGAAGCACGGCGAGTCGGGGGCGAACGCCCACGGCCGCAGGAAGTCGAAGAGCGAGATCCAGTCGTAGCCGAGGTCCTCGGCCTGCTCCCAGAGCCTCAGGCAGGCCTCGAAGCTGCCGTGCAGCTGCCCGGAGTGGACGCCGAAGCGGAGGTCGTCCACGTCAGATCCCCTTGACGGCCGGCACGACCTGCTCACCGAGCAGGGCCAGCGGTTCGAGGTTCTCGATGCCGGGCACACCGCCGATCGCCGTCTCGATGCCGAGCTCCGCGAGGGCGCCCAGCTCGTCGAGGATCCGGGGCACGTTACGGCCGTCCGGGCCCGGGTCGAGCACGTAGTACGCGCTCTTCTCGATGGTGTCGTAGTCGCGGCCCTCGCGTTCGCAGTGCTCGCGCAGCACGGCCAGCTTGCGCGGCAGGTCCGGGCCGGGGAAGAGGTTGCACGCCTGGGCGTACTTGGCGACCAGGCGCAGCGTCTTCCGCTCGCCCATGCCGCCGACCATGATCGGCGGGTGCGGACGGCTCAGCGGCTGCGGCGAGTTGAGGGTACGGGCGGCGTGCACATGGGTGCCCTCGAACGGCTCCTCGCCCTCGCCCCACATCCGCAGGCACAGCCGCAGGGTGTCCTCCAGCCGCTCGAACCGCTCCGCGACCGGGGGGAACGGCAGGCCCAGGCCGTGGTTCTCCTCGGCGTTCCAGCCGGCGCCGATGCCGAGCACGGCCCGGCCGCCGGAGAGCACGTCGAGGGTGCTGACGATCTTCGCGAGCAGGCCGGGGTGCCGGTGGGTGACGGCGGTGACCAGGGTCATCAGCTTCGCCCGCGAGGTGTGGGCGGCCAGGAAGCCCAGCGTGGTGTACGCCTCCAGCATCTCGCCCTCCGGCGGGCCGACGGAGCTGACCTGGAACAGGTGGTCGGCCACCGAGATGTACGCGAACCCCGCCGCGTCCGCCTCGGCGGCCACCCGGCCCAGCCGCGGCCCCAGCCGCGCGGGCCCGCCCGACCAGGTGAAGTCCCTGATCTGAACACCGAGTCTCATCGTTCCTCCTGATCTGTGCGGCGGTCAGCCCGCCGTGAACTCGTGCACGGTGCGACTGCGGTAGACCTGCCCGGGGTCCAGTCGCACCGACGGGAAGTCCGGCCGGTTCGGCGCGTCGGGCAGCGCGCTGGTCTGCAGGCAGATCCCGCTGCGCGGACGGGCGAAGCGGTCCGCGGTGTAGACGCCGGTGCCGGGCGCGTCGGTCGTCACCCGCATCGCCCGCCCGCTGGCCGGGTGGGCCAGCTCGACCGTCCCGACCGGGCCGTCCAGGACGAAGAAGCGGTCGATCGCGGTGCCGCGCAGCGGCCGGGGGCGGGTGAAGTCGTGCTCGGTGCCGCGCAGCGGCTCGGGCGGCCCGGGGACGGGCACCATCCGCTCGCCGAACCGGATCGCGCGCGTGCCCCCGATGCGGAGCGTGTGCCCGTCGATGGTGCCCCCGCCCGCGAGGTTCCAGTACGTGTGGTTGGTCAGGTCGACCACGGTGGGCGCGGTGGTGGTGGCCCGGTGCTCGAACTCGATGCCGTGCTCGCCCAGCCGGTACACGGTCTCCGCGCTCAGCTCGCCCGGGTAGCCCTGGTCGCCGTCCGGGCTGACCAGCCGCAGGGTCAGCGACATCGTCGCCGGGTCGGGCTCGGCCTCCCACACCAGGCGGGAGAACCCCTCCCGGCCGCCGTGCATGTGGTGCCCGCGGTCGTTGAGGTCGAGCTGGTACTCGACTCCGTCGAGCCGGAACCGGCCGTGCCCGACGTTGCGCGAGAAGCGGCCGAGCGTCGCGCCGAGGTAGGGGTTCTTCAAGCTCTCGTAGCCGGCCAGGTCGGGGAAGCCGACGGCGACGTTGACGCTGCCGCCGGCCCCGTCCGGCACCCAGAGCTCGGCCAGGGTGGCGCCGTACGTCCAGACCACGGCCCGCAGGCCGCCACCGCCGTCCAGTTCGTAGGCGTCGACCCGGCGCGGGCCCTGGCCGGCGGTACCCGCCGTGGTGCCGACCGGGCGGCAGCGGATCGGCATGTCAGACGTCCAGCAGGAAGCGGGCCGCCGGGCTCAGCCGGGCGAGCGTCTCCGGGCGGGCGTAGCGCGCCTGGTCGAGCTGCTGCGGGTTGCCCCGGCGGGTGAAGTACCCGTGCAGGGCGCGGCGCGGGGCGCCGCTGCGGTTGAGCGTGCCGCCGTGCCACAGGTGCCCGTTGAAGAGCAGCAGCGAGCCGGCCGGTGCCAGCACCAGCCGTTCGTCCGGGTGCGGCGCGAACGGGTCCTCGAGCGCCTCCTGCGGTGCCCGGCCCCAGCGGTGCGAGCCGGGGACGACGCGGGTGGCGCCGTTCTCCTCGGTGAAGTCGTCCAGGATCCACATCGAGTTGCAGGCCTGGTACTCGCCCGGGGCGAGCGGCCCGCCGGGCCAGTCCGTGTGCAGCGCCTGGTGCCCCTCGCCGGGCAGCGCGGCGCGGCTGCTCACCGAGGAGAGCTTGAACTCGCCGAGCAGGTGCGCCACCCCGGCGAGCAGCACGGGGCTGGTGAAGCACGCGTCGAACTCCGGGCCCTTGTTCACCAGGTCGGACAGCCGCATGGTGCCGGCCTCCTGGCCGACTTCGCTGCCGCCGCGGGCGCCCTCCGCCTCGGTCAGCCGGCCGAGGCGGGCGCGGAACGCCGCCAGCATCGGCGGGGTGAACACCCCGGGGAGGAAGGCGTAGCCGTCCTCGTCCAGGCGTTCGAGGACGTCCGCGCCGGGCATCCCGGGCCCGACCCCCAGCTCTGCCAGCGCGCGGGCGGAGTCGATCCCGCCGTACGAACCGGTGTGCACGATGGGCACTGGTCTCTCCTTCGCCGTCAGGTACGGCTGAGTGCGTGGTCGTTGACCTCCACCCCGAGCTGCAGCAGATCGGCGCGGAGTCTGTCGGCGAGCGCCCAGTCCCGGGCGCGCCGGGCCGCGGCGCGGGCCGCGACGAGGCCGTGGACGGCGTCCTGGTCGGCCTGCCGCGCGGGCCCGGCCTCCAGTTCGCCGCGGGTGAGGGTGCCCAGGCCCAGGCCCAGCAGCGCGTCGGCGGCACCGACGAGGACCCGGCGCCCCACCTCGGTCAGCTCCGTCGAGTTGGCGATCTCCTGGAGGACGGCGAGCGCCTGCGAGGAGTTCAGGTCCGCGCAGACGGCCGCGTCGAGGCGGTCGAGCAGCGCGAACGCCTCGGTGTCCTCGGCCGGTACGCGGGCCAGGGCCTCCTCGTGGGTGGACACCTCGCGCGCGGGCACGGCCGACTCCAGGCGGGCGGCCAGCCGGCGCAGCGTCCTGGCCGCGGTGTCGAGGGAGTCGGCGGTCACCGTCTGCTTGCCGCGGTAGTGCCCGCTGAGCAGGAACAGCCGCACCGCCATCGGGTGGGTGCCCGCCGCCACGATGTCGCCGAGCCGCATCGAGGCGGCGCCGCGCACCATCGGCTGGTCGCCGAAGGTGAGCATGTCGTGGTGCATCCAGTGCCCCACCCACGCCCGGCCGTCCCCGTGGTACGCCTCGCTCTGGGCGATCTCGTTGACGTGGTGCAGCTCCCGGTGGTGCTTGCCGCCGGTGTGGATCTCGAAGTGCTCCCCCAGCAGCGCGGTGGCGATGGTGGAGCAGCCGAGGTGGCCACCGGGCAGGCCCCAGCCCCACGGCGACTCCCAGCCCCGGGGCACCGCCGACGGCGCCGCGCAGCGCCACAGCGCGAAGTCCGCGGCGTTGCGCAGGCCCGGCGGCCGGACGCCCCGGACGCCCTCGCGCTGGGCGTCGAGGTCCAGCCCGGCCAGCTCGCCGTAGCGGGGCAGCCGCGCGGTGTCGAAGTAGAGCCCGGTGTCGGTCGCGTAGGCGAAGCCCTTGCGCTGGAGCTCCTGCGCGAAGGCGATCATCTCCGGGACGAAGTGCGAGGCCCGCGGGTACTCGTCGGCGCGCAGGAAGTTCAGCCTGGCGAGGTCCTGCCGGAAGACCCGGGTGTAGTGGGCGGCCACGGCCTCCACCGGGTCGGCCGGGTCGCCCAGGCCGGGTGGGACCTCCAGCGGTGAGCCGTCCCGGCCGCGGTCCACGTCGGTCACCATGAAGACGTGCCGCGTCCGGTGCCCCTTCCACCGCAGGGTGCGGCGCAGCACGTCGAACCCGGCCGCACCGCGCAGGACGCCGAGGTGCGGGTGGGCGAACACCAGCGGTCCGCAGCTGAAGATGCGGACGGTGCCGTCCGCCTGGAAGTCGGACCACTGCCGGCCGAGCGAGTTGAACAGCCGCAACGGGCGCAGGGTGCTCACGGGGTCTCGGCTCCTCGTACGGTCAGCGGCCGGCGCAAGGTGCAGAGCGCCCCGTCGACGACGACCGGCGCGCCCAGGTTGTAGAACCCCGGGGCGAGCGTGGGCGGCGGGGTCCAGCGCAGCACCAGGTCCCGCCGGACCCTGGCGTCCAGCAGCAGCGCCCGCGGGCCGAGGTCGTACAGCGTGGGTGCGAGCTGCCGCAGGGTGATCTGGCCGGTCATGGCGCCGACCCCGTGCTCGGGCCAGCGCCCGAGCCTGACCCGGTACTCGACCGGCTCACCCGGTGTCACCGTGTCGGGCCCGTCCAGCCAGGCCAGCTCCAGCTCCGCGTCGGTGTCGCTGACATTGGCGCAGCGGTCGCAGTGCAGCATCGTCCGGTGGGCGCCGGTGGCCGACACCTCGCGCCGCGTCAGCGAGGCGCGGGAGCCGCAGTAGGGGCAGCTGACCTCGGTCGGCGGCCCGGCGACCGCGGTCGCGCCGTAGACGCGCTCCAGGTCAGGGGTGGCGTCGAGCGAGAGCCGCACGAACGCCTCGTGCACCACTTCGTGCAGCGCCGCCCAGCCGGAGGACTCGGCGGCGGCGAGGGCGGTGAGGTCGTCGTTCCAGCCCGACAGACCGATCCCGGCCGCCACCATCGGCGCCGACTCGCGCAGGCGGGCCACGGTCGCACCGACGTGCTCGGCGAGGGCGGCCGGGTACGCGAACCGGCCGGGCATCGCCTCGGCGGCGTCCTGGAACACGCGGTCGGTGAAGGCCAGCCTGGTCCCGGAGGTCCAGACCCGGTGGACGGCGCGGTGGTCCTCGTCGGTGTGCCGGGAGACCACCTGCACCGGGTGTTCGTGCCGCTGCGCGGTGTCGTGCAGCCAGACGCCGAGCGCGCTGCCGGGCACGGGGGCGACCCAGAGCGGGTCCGCGTCGCGGTCACCGACCAGGATGGCGCGGTCCGGGCCGGCGCCGGGGGTGCGCAGCAGCCCGGCCGGCCCGCTCAGTGCGGCGGCCGGCTCCGGGTCACCGCCGTCCAGGGCGACGGTCGGGTCGCCGACCAGCACCCACGGCGGGTCGTCGTTGGTGGCGGGGTCGGCCAGGTAGGCGGCGTTGAGCATCAGGACCACCTCGCCCAGCGGCGTGCCGCGGTCGGCCAGCAGGCAGGCGGCGAGGAAGGCCGCCTCGTCGAGCGGCCAGTGCTTGTAGGTGGTGACCACCTGCCGGACGGCGCCGGGCCGCAGCAGGCCGCGCAGGATGCCGCCCCGCTGGTCGAACCGGGCGTGCGCCGGCAGCACGCCGTCGCAGATGCCCAACATCAGGACGTCGCCGGGGAGTTCGCGTGGCGCGATCAGCCGCGGCCGCTCCAGCGTGCCGTCGGGGCCGGGCTTGGCGCCACGGCACGGACCGCCTGCGGCGCAGGGCAGGTAGCGGGTGAGGGCGTCGCCCTCGGCCTCGCGCAGTCCGCACAGCAGGGCGCGGCCGAGCGGCGAGTCGATGCCGTTGCTGTGGCTGGTGAGGCCGGTGACGCGGCGGGTGGAGCCCAGCAGCGGGGCCGGGTCCGCGGCGGCGACGTCGAGCAGGTCGAGGGACCCGTACGTGCCGTGCAGCGCGACCAGCGGCGACTCCTCCAACCAGGCCGCGACGCCGGGGCGCCCGGCTCCGGTCCAGTCGGCCAGCTCGCGGGCGTGGTCCTCCGCGGCGGCGGTGCCGCGCCAACCGTCGATCAGACCGATGGCCACACCGGCGTGGTGGGCGGTCCGCACGATCTCGGCCAGCGTGCGGAAGTCGACGTCGGGGCCGAGGGACAGCACCACGGCGCCGGGCGCGCGGGTCAGCTCCGCCAGTAGCTCCGGGACGCCCGCGACGATGGTCGCTTCCCGTCCCCTGGCCGCGGCGAACACCTTCGCGGCGGCGGCTCCGCCGGGCAGTCCGGCGACTGTGAGGTTCATGCCTGCTCCGAGGTGTCGTCATCCGTTGGTGCGTCCGGCCAGATGGACCGGGCGGCCCACCCCTGGAGGGGGGACCGCCCGGTTCTGGGGGGTGCGCGATTACCAGCACATCTGGGTCGGGCTGCTGGTCAGCTTGCACGCGTTCGGCGTCACGGCGGCCGACTTGGTCGCGGTCTGGGCCGGGGCGGCCGAGGCGACGCCGGCGAGGGCGACGGTGACGGCAGCGGTGGCACCAGCGGCGGCGGTCATGCGCTTCACCTGCTGAGACGTGAGAATCATTGGTATTCACCTCCTCCTTTTCTTCGGAGCGACTGGGGATGAGTAGAAATTTAGATTCCGCCCGACTGTTCATCAACTGCCCTGCGAACAAGCGGTGTTCGACTGCGGATCGGCCTCGGTTGAAAGCCCGGAAAAGCGAAGGAGCACCGCACCCACATAAGGGCGCGGTGCTCTGGGAATAGGCTCGCAAAAGGCCGGCTCGGCCGTCAGCCCGGGGTCGGCACCAGGGCGTCCGCGGTGGACAGTTGGAGGCCGAGCACCTGGTCGGCGGCCGAGGCGACGAACCCGCCGGGATCGCGGTGCGGCTCGTGCAGCGCCTCTTCCAGCACGGCGAGGGCCGTCGCGGTGTCGAGGTCGTCGGTCAGGGCCTCGGTGAACCGCCGCAGCAGCTCGGCGGCCGGCCCCTCACCGGTGCGCTCCCGGGCCTCGGCCCAGCCGGGCGGGGCGGGGAGCCGGGCGGACCGGGCCAGCGCGGCCAGCCGGACCAGGGTGCCCTGGGCCCGGGAGAGGGCCTCGACGGTGAAGGAGGGGCGCGCGCGGTAGTGGCTGCGCAGGAGCAGGAGCCGGAAGGCCAGCGGGTGGAAGCCCGAGCGGCGCAGGCTCGCGAGCGAGGGCGCGCCCCGGTAGCGGCTCAAGGCGCCGGAGTCGGTGGGCAGCAGCGCGTGGTGCATCCAGTGCCCCACCCATCGGGTGCCCCGGGGCAGCACGGCCTCGCTCTGCGCGATCTCGGCGAGGTGATGGTGGTGGCGCTGGCTCTCGCTGCCCACGTGCACGCCGACGGTCGGCCCGAGGGTCGCCGCGACGGCCGAGCAGCCGACGTGCCAGCCGGGGCGGCCGGGCCCCCACGGTGACGCCCAGCGCTTGGCGTGCAGGTCACGCCAGTCCTCCAGGTGCCACAGCGCGAAGTCGTCGGGGTGGCGGCGCCGGGGATCGGGTTCGGCTCCGGCCCGCAGCGCGCGCAGCTCGGGGCCCGGGTCGCCGAAGACCTCGAACTCGGACAGCCGCCCGGTGTCGAAGTAGACACCGGTGGCGAGGCGGTAGGTGAACCCCGCCTGCTCCAGCGACCGGACGAGGTCGATGACGGGGCCGACGGAGGTACTCGTCGGCCGCTGCTCCGGTGGCAGCACGCCCACGGCGAGCAGGTCGGCGTGCAGCGCCGCGGAGTTCTGCTCGGTCCGCGACCGGACGGCTCCCGCCTGCGCGGTCGCGGCCCACGGGACGCCGCCCGTCGGGGTGGGCGCCGGCGCAGGCGCGGCGATGTCCGGCACGGCCAGCAGGAACCGGGTGGGGGTACCCAGCCAGTGCAGGGTGCGGCGCAGCACGTCGGTGCCGACGAACTGGGTCAGATGGCCGATGTGCGGCGCGGTGTCCGGCAGCGGCGCACAGCCGAAGACGCTCAGCTCGCCGTCGCCGTGCGGCAGCGGACTCGTCGCCGCGCCGGCGGTGTCGTGCAGGCGCAGTCGCGGTACGTGGAGGGGCAAGGCGGTGCCTCCGGGGGTCGGTACGGGTCAGCGCGCCGTGACGCGCAGGCGCTGGAGGTGGCGGCGGGCCCCGGCGCCGAAGCGGCCGGCCGTCCGGCCGTGGAAGAAGCGGGTGTTGTCGATGACCGCGAGGGTGCCGCGCCGCCAGCGGACGCCGAGCGCCGCCTCCGGCTGGTACATCGCGGCGAGCAGGGCCGCGATCGCGCCGTTGACCGCCTGCGCCGGGTCCGGGCCGGACGGGGCCTGGCCGGTGGTCCGCCAGTGCAGGGGCTGCCGGTCGAAGTCGCGGAAGGAGAAGGCCGTCCGGTCGCCGAGGGCGCGTGCCACGGGCGGCACGCCGGGGGCGTCGCGGTAGCTGGTGCCGTGCAGGGCCCGCAGGTGGTGCGGGCTCAGCCGGCTCGCCACGGTGTCCATCGGCACCAGGACGGTACGGGCGGCCGTACCGTCGTCGCCCGGGTCCCGGCACATCAGGACGATGTACCGCGGCTGGGCGGTCAGCGGCCGTCCGCTGCCCTCGCTGTGCAGGGTCAGCGGCCCGGTGGAGAAGGGCTGGAGCGAGATGTCCTCGGTGCGCGCCTGCTCACTGACCAGGTTGAGGATGCGGCCCCGTTCCACGTACGGCCGCACCGCCGGATCGGTCTCCTCGCCGATCTCGCCCAGCTCGGTGCCGAGCGCGAGGAACTCCGCCGCGTCCAGTGGCTCGTCCAGCCGGGCGAGCGCCAGGCCGGTGTCCCGGACCTGTTCGCGCACCCACGGGACCAGCCGGGAGAGCCCGGCCGGGGCGGGGTGCGCCGCCGGCTCCGCCAGCTCGTGGCCGGACTCCAGCAGTCGTGTCCGCAGGCCCGGGTGCGGGTGGTCCGGCCGCGGCGTAAACGTACCGAACATGGTCGGGATACCTCCGTTCGACGGCCAGCCCGAGTATGGGCAGCGCCCGCGCGCCCGGCAATCACCGGCTTGAACGCCGGGGCCCGTACTAGCTTGGCCGGGTGCGCGCTCCCCTGGTCTGCTTCGATCTGGATCTCACGCTGGTGGACAGCACCCCGGCGGTCGCCGCCGTGCTGCGCTCCACCGCACTGGCCCTCGGCCTGGACGTCGACGTCGCCTCGGTGGTGGCGGGCCTCGGTCCGGCGCTGGAGGACCTGCTGGGCGCGCAACTGCCGCCCGCGGCCGCGGGCCGGCTCGCCCGCGCCTACCGCGACCGGTACGCCTTGGAGGGGCCCCGGCACGCCGGGACGCTCCCCGGTGCGCACGAGGCGATCGGGGCGGTGCGCCGGCACCGCGGCGGGGTCGTGGTGGTGACGGGGCAGAGCGAGCGCACGGCGAGGGCGCACCTCGCGCACGCGGGCCTCGAGGTCGACGCGGTCGTCGGATCGGTGTGGGGGCCGGCCAAGGCCGATGTGCTGCGCGCGCACGGCGCGTTCGCCTACGTCGGGGACCATCCCGCCGACATCGCCGCGGCCCGCTCGGCCGGCGCGGCGGCGGTCGGCGTCACCACCGGCCGCCACGACGCGGCGGCGCTGGCCGAGGCGGACACCGTGCTGCCGTCCCTGGCCGGGTTCCCCCGCTGGCTGTCGGCCGTTCGACCGCTGCCGGGCCGCGCTCGAACGGCCGGCCGGCTCTGACGGCGGGCCGGCCCGCCGTCAGAGCCCGAGCGTGCCGCGCAGCTCGGGGCGCAGGATCTTGCCGGTCGCGGTGCGCGGCACCACCGGCACCCGCACGATCCGGTGCGGCAGCGCGGCGGCCGGGAACAGGGTCCGCAGGTGCGCCGCGATCTCGGCGTCGCGCTCCGCCGCGGTGACCACGGCCGCCGTGATCCGCTCCCCGTCGAAGCGGTGCGGCACCGGCACGCACGCGGCGTCACGGACGAAGTCCAGCGCGCACAGCGCGCGCTCCATCTCCTCCAGGGAGACGGCCTCGCCCCGCACCTTGGCGATGTTCTTGGCCCGGCCGGTGATGACCAACAGCGGGTCGGCCCCGCCGCGCTCGACCAGGTGCCCGAGGTCGCCCGAGCGGAACCAGCCGCCCTGGAACGCCGCGGCGGTGGCCTCGGGGTTGCCGCCGTAGCCCGCCATCACGCTGTGGCCGCGCATCCGGATCTCGCCGGTGCCGCCCGGCGGGCACGGCGTCCCGTCCTCGGCGAACACGGCGATCTCGCAGCCGAACACCGCAGCGCCGACCGGCGGGACGTCCGTCTCCAGCATCACCCGCCGGTACTCCCCCGCGCCGAGGTCGGTCGGAAGCGTGGTGGAGAAGTTCGTCGTCTCCGTCAGACCGTAGCCCTGGACCACCCGCGCACCGAGCGTGCTCGCGACCCGGCGGGCGGTGGAGACCCCCAGCGGCGCGGCTGCCGTCAGGAAGTAGTCGAACCCCGGCGGGAGTTGCGGATCCCGCCAGGTCTCGAGCAGCGCCTCCAGCACGCTCGGCACGGCGCTCGCGATCCTCGGCCGGTACCGGCGCAGCAGCTCCGGGTAGCCGAACGGGTCGAACCGCGCGGCCAGCACGACGTGCGCCCCCGCGTTGAGGGGGGCGAAGAGCGTGGTGTGCACGCCGTTGGCGTGGTGGATCGGCAGGAAGCCGAGCACCCGGTCGCCCGGGCGCAGGCGGTGGTGCCGGCAGAACGCCTCCGCGTTGGTGGCGGCGTTGCGGTGGGACTGCACGACGATCTTCGACGCCGCGGTGGAGCCCGAGGTCGCGAACAGCACCGCCGCGGACGCCGGGTCGAGGGCCGTCACCGGGCCGCCGGGGGCGGGCGCGGCCGGGGCCCGCGTGAAGTCCGGGACCGCCACGGCCTCGCCCAGCGGGCAGTCGACGGCGGGGGACCGCAGCACGAGCACGGCTCCCTGCGAACGCGCCTGGCTCCGCATCCGGTCGGCCGGGTCGGCGGGCCCCAGCATCTGGCAGGACGCGCCGGCCCGCAGCACGCCGAACAGCGCGACCACGGACCACAGGTCGTTGAGCGGGACGAGGGCGACCACGTCGCCGGGCCGCACCCCGAGTTCGGTCCGCAGCCAGTGGGCGCAGGCCGCACTCGCCGCGTCGAGCTCGCCGTACCTCAGCGTCGACTCCTCGCCGTCGGCGGACACGGCGGTCAGGTACGGCGCGTCGGGACGCAGGCGCGCCTGCTCGGCCAGCGCGGCCGGCATCGTCGGGTACCGGCCGAGATCCCGCTCGTCACCGATGCCCCGGTAGCGGTGGACGGCCTCCGCGTCCGGGGTCATGCCCCGGCCGCCGGGTCGAGCAGGCCGCGGAGCGCCTCGACGACGGTCCGCACCGTGGCGAAGGTCTGCCGGTTCATCGTCCCGGCCGGGAAGCGGACCCCCAACTCCTGTTCCAGCCGGGCGATCAGCATGACCACGCCCATCGAATCGACGCCACGGTCGGCGAGCGGCAGATCCATCGCATCGGCCCCCGACACCCCTGGGGTGCCGACGAGGTCGGTGACCATGCGGTCGACCGTGGCGGTCAGTTCGTCCATGGCGGACGGCTCCTCACTTTTCGTACGGGTGGGTGGTCGAGCGCCGACCCTAGTGCGCGATCCGGGTGTACAACCGGGCTCGCGGAGCCGGGAGATGACGCCGGAGATACCTTGGCGTCATGGCACACGCACCGCGCCCGGCCGCCTCGGCCCTGCTCACCCCGTCACCGCAGGCCGGGCCGCCGGTCTTCGCCGGGCCGTCCCCGGACAATCCGCACCTGCCCGAGCAGGCGGGCTGCCACGGCTGCGACCCGGCGCTGCCGGGCGGGCTCGGGGTGCACTGGGACGGCGTGAGCGCGCCGGTGGTCACCATGACCGCGCGGATCGGGGCCGGGCAGCAGGGCGCCGCGGGCACGGCCCACGGCGGGGTGCTCTCGGCGCTCGCCGACGAGGCGATGGGCCGCCTGGTCTGGTCGCTGGGCGGCCGGTACGCCACGGCCCGGCTGGAGGTGGACTACCTGCTGCCGGTGCCGGCCGGGGCCGAGCTGCGGCTCACCGTCCGGATCTGTGCCGTGGACGGCCGGAAGGTCTACGTCGAGGCGGAGGCCGAGCACGAGGGGCTGCCCTGCGTCCGCGCCGCCGCGCTCTACGTGCGGCACGCGGACCGGGCCGTCAGCGGGTGAACGAGCCGAGATCGCAGGCCAGGTAGACCCGGCGCATCCACCCCTCGGTGCGGACGGGGCCGTACCGGCGGAACCCGAACGCCTCCAGGAGGCGGACGATCCCGGCGAGGTCGGGATTGGTCTCGGCCCGGAGCGCCCCGGCGCCGGACCGGGCGGCCTCCTCGGTGGCCCGGCGCACGCACATCGGCCCGTACAGCTCGCCGTCGGCGAGTCGCTCCGGCCGCACGGCCAGCCGCCGCAGGTACGCGGGACGGACGGCGGGCGGGAAGATCCCGAGGTCGACCTCGAAGGCCGGCGTGCTGGTCAGGGCGAACATCGCCGCCGCGGCGCCGTCCACCCGGAGCAGGTGCACCCGGCCCTCGCCGACCAGCAGTTCGGTGCTGTGCGGGTTGCGCTGCGGCACGGGCAGCCCGTACGAGGCGGCCACGTGCAGGTCGGAGGCGAGGAGCAGGTCGTGGACCTCGCCGGGGTCGGTGGCGGTCTCCCAGTCGGCGGTCACCGGGCGACCTCCCGGTACTGACGCTCGGCCAGCCGGTCCAGCGCCGTGGTGAGCCGGTCCCAGGGCTGGGCGGTGGTGAGGCGGACGTAGGGACCGCCGAGGCAGAAGGTGAGCGCGCCGGGGAAGACCGACACCCCGGTCTCGCGCAGCAGCGTCCGGAAGCAGGTGTACGAGTCGGCGAAGCCGTCGAAGCGGGCGGCCAGGTTGATGGAGAAGCGGGCGGGTATCACCGACACCCCGGGCAGGGCGAGGCCCGCCGTGAAGGAGTCGCGCTGCTCCCGCAGGGACCGCTCGCGGCCCCGGCGCTCGGCGCGGTAGCCGTCGTAGGCGCGTTGCAGGGCGGCGGTCCTGATGCCGTAGCCGGATTCGAACTCCGCGACCTGCGCGGGGCCGAGCTCGTCCAGGCCGTGGTGCGACCAGCGTTCCATCCGGGCGAGCACCTCGACCAGGGTGTAGAAGACCGAGGGCGGACCGCCCGAGGTGGTGGAGGCGTACTCGTAGTACTCGTCGATGAAGGACTCGTCCGCGAGCAGCCAGCCGATCTTGAGGCCGGGGGCGGACCAGTTCTTCGACAGGCTGCTGACCCTGACGACGTTGCGGGCGGCCCGGGCCGGGGACAACGGGTACGCCTCGCCGAGCCATTCGTGGCACTCGTCGAGCAGGATGATCGTGGAGGGGGAGGCCGCCTCGACGAGGCGGGTGAGTTCGGACTCGGGCAGCAGGGTGCCGGTCGGGTTGGCCGCGGTCTGCAGCAGCACCAGGGGCGTGTCCGGGCGCAGGGCGTCGATCAGCGGCTGGGCGGAGACCGTCCCGTCGGCCGAGGAGAGCGGCACCAGCCGGATCTGGCCGCGGCGGGCGACGGACTCGACCAGGGGCGGGTAGTTGGGGATCGCGCAGATGGCGGGTGCGGTGGCGCCGCGCAGCACGAGATCGGCCAGACCGCTGATCGCGGAGGTCGCGCCCATGGTCAGGGCCACGTTCTCCGGCCCGTAGGCCGACCCGGGCAGCCGCGCGCTCTCGTAGCCCGCGACGGCCTCGCGGGCGCTGGTGCGGCCGCGGGAGTCCGAGTAGCCGTACCAGTCGCGGACCAGGGCGTAGGACATGCAGTCCTTGAGCACCTGGGGCAGGCCCCAGTGCTCCTCGTCGACCGCGCCCCCGGAGAGGATGACGTCCGCGCTCGGGCGCAGGTCGCCGTAGAGGTCGTCGCGGAAGTAGGAGTTGAAGAGCTCCTTGACCAGCCCCGAGGTCGCCCGTGAGGAGAGCACCTCCTCCACGGTGACCTCCCGCCGGGGGGTGGAGGCGCGCCAGAGCCCGGCCGCCCCGGTCCGGTGCCCCGGCTCGCCGACCTCGGCCTCGACCCGGCCGAGGTACAGGTCGCGCAGCTGCTTGGGGTCGCCGGGGTCGGCCGCCCGTCGGTACACCTCCAGCCACCGCTCGTCCGGCCCGGGGTCGAGACCGGCTGCCGCCCCGGTGACCGGCTGCCGCACCGGCGGCAGGACCGGGAACTCCGGGCGTGCCGCGGGCCCGCCGGGCAGCGGCGAGAACAGCGCCGGAGGGTCGGTCGCGAGCGGGGGCGCGAGGAAGCGCAGTGCGGTGGTCATGAGGGCTCCCGGCCTGGCGCCGAGGCACAGGCTGTCGTAGGTGAGCGGTGAGCGGTGAAGGCGGTCAGGAATCGGCTTGGTGGCGCTGCTGGAGCAGCGTGGCGAACTGCTGCCACTGGGACGCGCACTGGCCGGCGAGCTGCGCCACCACGTCCCGGCGGTGCGAGGGGACGGTCTCGACGAACGTCTCCCAGTGGGCGGGGGTGATGGTGTTGGTGTTGAGTACGCGCAGCAGCAGCCGGCCGATCTCGGTCAGCCGCAGCGACGGGTCGCGGCGCAGGTTCTCCAGCACCACGGTCGGCTCCGGCAGCCGCTCCGGCGGGGCGGGGGCCGCGATCCGCGGGGCCGCGGTGGCACCGGCCCGGCGGGGCGGCGGCGCCGGGTCCTCACCGCGGTTGAGGCGCTGGCGTACGTCGCTGGCCGTCCCCAGGGAGATCCCCGCCAGCTTGCTCACCTCGCGCAGCGCCATCCCCGGATTCGCCCGCATCAGCTCGCCGGCCCGACGCCGGCCCGGCGTCACGTCCACCGGCCGCACCCGGCCGTCCCTGCCCACCCGCACCGCCGGCGCGTCGGGCAGCTCGGTGCGCCGCCGCACGGAGACCACCAGCTTCGCCGAGATCGCCGCCACCGAGGCGATCGTGCGGTCCGACCACTCCGGATGCATCCGCACGATCCGCTCCGCCGCCGCCGTCCGCTCCGCGAGCGTCAGCGGCAGCCCGTGCTTGACGTTGCGCCGCACCGCGAGCACGAAGGCCGCGTCGGCATCCCCGTCGAAGAACCGCACCAGGATGTCGGGCTCCCCGCGCAGCCTCGCCGCCAGCAGCCGGTGGGTGCCGTCGATCACCCGCATCGTCGGGCGGTGCACCGTGATCGGCGGCAGTTCACCGTCCTGCTCCGCGAGCGCCCGGACGTGGTCCGCGTTGGCTCCCGCCACCCGAGGGGAGTCCCCCTCCCGGATCGACTGCAGCGGCACCCGCACCACCGGTACGTGATCCGCTTCCACCTGCGCCGCCCCGGGCATCCCCATCGCCAGCTCCACTTCGTCGACCGTCCCGCTTCCGACCTGCGCTGTTGCGTGGCGGAAGCCGCTCACCGGTTGCCAGACCGGAAGCTATTCGAGGGCGATCAACAGCCGATCTCCAACCGATCATCGGCCGGGCCGGCCGGGGCGCCGCTGGGTCAGCTGCCCAGGGCCAGGCGGATGCCGAAGGCGATGAAGGCCAGGCCGAGGCCGAGGTCGAGCCAGCGCAGGAGCGGGCGGCGGGTGGCCGGGGCGCGGCGCTCGAGGAGGGTGGCCAGGCGGGTGGTGGCCTCGGTGAGGGCGACCAGCCAGAGGGTGCCGAGGGTCAGGTAGACCGCGCAGAGGACGGCGAGGGAGCGGACCGGGGGCTGGCCGGGCGGGATGAACTGGGGGAGGAAGGCCAGCAGGAAGAGGCCGACCTTGGGGTTGGTGCCGGTGCAGGCCAGGCCCTTGAGGTAGGCGCGGCGGCGGTCGGCGGGCTCGGGGGCGGCGGCCCGGGCGGCGGGGCCGGCCGGGGGGTGGCGCAGGGCGCCGACCGCCGCCCGTACGCCCCAGTAGCAGAGCAGGGCGGCGCCGACCCACTGGAGGGCGCGGAAGAGCCCGCTGTCGGCGGTGAGCAGGAGGGAGACGCCGAGCACGGAGACGGTGGCCTGCAGGGCGCCCGCGGTGATCATGCCGGCGGCGGCCGCGAGCGGGGCGGCGCGGCCCCGCGAGCCGAAGGCCAGGCGCAGGATCAGGGCGGCGTCCGGCCCCGGCGCGATGATGACCACCAGCGAGCTGAGCAGGAAGGCGGTGCTGATCACGATGGAGTGAGCATTCGTCGGACTTCCTGGTGGGGACGGGAGAGAAGCGGCGGGCAGCCGGGGCCGGTGGACCGGCGCCGGCTGCCCGCCAGGGGTGCGCGGCCGGGGTCAGCCGGCCTTCCAGAACTCGCGCAGGAGGGCGAAGACGGCCTCCGGCTCCTCGACGTGGCCGAAGGAGCCGCTGCGCTCCAGGATCTCGAAGCGGAACTGGGGCGCGTGCACGACGAAGTCACGCTGCAGGGCCGGGTAGAGGGCGCGGTCGAAGCGGCCGGCCAGCACCAGGGTCGGGGCGGTGATCTCCTTGAGGCGGGGGCGGAAGTCGGGGAGCCGGGCGACCTCGCCGCCGATGATGAAGTCCACGTCGGCGCCGACGAAGACGGGGTAGAGCTCGATGTTGCGGGCGCCCGGCTCGTTGAGCAGGAGGGCGGCGTTGTCCGGGTCGAAGAACCGGACCAGCTTGGTGGCGGCGGCGAACTGCTCGCGCAGCTCCAGATCGGTGGAGACGAAGCCCTGGGCCCGCAGCTCCTGGATCCGGGCCCAGACCTCGGGGGCCTGGTTGGCCAGCTCCCGGTTGATGTTGGCGTGGTTGAGCTGCCACATCTCCGGGCTGTGCAGGCTGTTGGCCAGGATCAGCGAGCGGACCAGGTGGCCGTGGTCCAGGGCGAGCGCCTGGCCCAGCAGGCCGCCGTAGGAGAACCCGTAGACGTGCACCGGCCCGAGGTCCAACTCCTCGATCAGCGCGGCCAGATCGGCCACATCGCTCTCGAAGGTGATCTCGGCGAGCGAGGCCGGGTGGTCGGAGCGGCCGCGGCCGTACAGGTCCACGTAGATGACCTGGTGGTCCTCGGCCAGGGCGGAGAAGAACGGGTGGAAGACCAGGTGCGAGCCGGCCGGGCCGAGGCCGGAGAGCAGCAGGACCGGGTCGCCGCTGCCCTCCGTCTCCACCCAGAGCCGCCGGCCGCGCACCTCGTAGTGCCGCCCCTCCGGGTGGTGGATGGTGCTGTCGCTCTGCTGACTGGTCATCAGAGTCCTTCTCCGTCCTGGTACGTGAAGACCCCGGCGGTGCGGGTCATCGCATGGGCGCCGATGCCGATCACGGCGCTCTCGTTCGCGGGCAACGCGCGGGCGTAGCTGCCGGCGTAGCCCTGCGGAGTGACGAACAACCCCCAGGCGGCCTGCCATTCCTCCACCGCGCCGGTCTCCGGGGAGACCACCGGCTCGGCGCGGGGCACCACGCGCTGCTGCACGATGGCCCCGGCGGCGTCCACCGACTCCAGGGCCAGGCGCCAGGCCTGCTCCTCGACCTCCCAGCCGGCCACGATGCCCGAACCGCCGTAGCGGGCATTGGGCTTGAGGATCAGTTCGGTGCGGCGGTCCATGCACTCCTCGACCAGGGCGGCGGAGGGCAGGGCGAAGGCCCCGCCGATCGCCCTGGTCCAGGGCACCACCCGGTCGATGACGGCCTGTTCGGCGGCGTCGAAGCTGCTCCGGGCCCGCGGGTCGGAGAGCATCGCCAGGCAGGCCTTGTTGTTGTAGAGGTTGGACTCCATCGGGGTCCAGAGCACCAGGGTGCCCGCCTCGTGGGCCCGGAAGACCGGCTCGGCCAGGGCCTCGCCGTCCGGGGCCTCCAGGATCTCGTCGGCCGAGTAGCAGCGCAGCACCACGTCCAGCTTCCGGCCGTTGAGCAGCACCCTGTCGCCCTCGGCCTTGACGTCACTGATCTCGCCGATCATGAAGTCCAGGCCGAAGCCGAGCATCAGCTCCTCGAAGGCCCGCCAGGCGTCCCCGTAGCCGGCCAGGCCGCCGGGGGCCTCCAGCAGGGCCACCACCGGCTCGCGGCCGGGGGCGACCTGAGCCCCGGCCGTCCGCAGGGTCTCGGCGATCAGGCGGCCGGTGTCGGTGTACTTCAGGTCGTGCTCCTTCGCGAACCGCGCGAAGGAGTCGACGCCGAGCAGCAGCCGGGGCAGCTCGCCGGAGCGCTCCACCCCGCCCAGCTCGCTGGCCACGTTGAACTCCAGCAGCCGGAAGGCGGTGCCGTCGTGGTACATGTCGGCCCGGCCGTACTGCGGCGGCTTGGCCCCGCCGAAGCGGGTGATCAGCCGGGTGCGCCGCTCGTTGATCGCCAGCGCCGCGCAGTAGCGGGCCAGGTCGCCGTCGAACAGCCGCTCGGGCAGGGTGGTGAGCAGGTCGAAGACCCCGATGACGTCCTCGGCGAACGACCGCACCTCCCGCTCCCCGACGAACAGCGGCCGGGGGAAGAGCCGTTGGCCCGAGGAGGCGGAGAGCAGCGGCGGCAGGTCGACCTCGGCCATCGCGGTGCGCAGCCGGCTGCCGTCCGCCAGGCTCTCGGCCAGGTAGCGCTCCGTGACTCTGTCGGTCATGGGGCCGGCTCCTCGGTGACGATGAGCCCGGCCTCGATCCGGCGGACCTCCTGGTAGTCGGACCAGGTCTGCTCCCGGTCGGGGCCGGCGAGCACCGCGAAGCCGAGGCTCAGGGTGTTCAGCAGGTCCTTGGTGACCTCCAGCCGGTCGCCGTTGGCGACCCCGACCACGTGGGCGTGGTGGGTGGCCAGCTTGCCGATCTCCTCCAGGCACTCGGCGTTGCGCACGATGCCGGCGGCCCGGCTGATCAGGAAGACCACCAGGGTGGCGTTCTGCAGCTCGTAGTGCTCGGGCAGCTCGCCGGCCCCGGTGAAGTACCGGACGGCGCGGTCGATCTGGCTGTCGCCGGTGGCGACCCGGCAGAACCGGGGCTGGCCGCCGCCGTGCGGGCGGGCGTTGAGCTCGATCAGGCGCGGGCCGTCCTCGGTGAGCATCACCTCGACGTGCGCGGCGCCGTACCGGAAGCCGACCGCGTCGAGGAAGGCGCGGACGTACGCGACCAGTTCGGGCACCGCCGGCTCGTCCGGGGCGACCCACTCCATGGCGTCGTAGACGGCCATGTGCTCGCCGTTGTCCACCTTGGAGTACCGGCAGAGGTCGGTCACCGTGTGGACGCCGTCGTGGCTGAACACGTCCACCACGTACTCGACGCCGGTGACGAACTCCTGGACGAGCATCCGGTCGTTGACGATCCGCCACTGGTTGGGCCGGCCGAGCTGGGCCTCGAAGACCTCGCGCCAGTCCTCGCGGACCCGGGTGACGCCGTCGGTGCTGGCGCTCTTCGGCGGCTTGACCACCAGGTCGCGGCCCTGCAGGCCCTCGCGCTCGATCCAGGCGGCGACCTCGTCGGGGTCATCGGTGCAGATCTGCCGGATCACCGGCAGGCCGGCCAGGCGGGCCGCCTCGGCCATCTCCCACTTGTGCCGGCGGGCGGCCCGGGTGGCGGGCACGTTGGCCCTGTCCTCGGTGACCTGCTCGGCGAGCAGGTCGGCCAGCTCGACGCCGGATTCGGCGCCGGGCAGCACGCAGCGCGGGCCGAGCTCGCGCAGCCGCGCCACCACGGCGTCCAGGTCGCCGTCGTAGGTGATCACCTCGGGGAAGTCCTCGGGGTGGAAGGAGGCCCGGTAGACCTCCGGCATGTCGGGGCTGGAGAGCACCGCGACCACCGGCACGCCGGCCTCCTTGAAGGCCGGGGCGTACATGCCCCCGGAGGAGAACGGGTCGACGATGACCGCGGGGCCCGCGGGGTCGGCGAGGGTCACTGCGCCACCCCCGCCAGGCGGGCCGCGGCGGTGCAGTAGCGCAGCCAGGCGTCCATCACGTTCGGCGAGAGCTGGCGGGCCCGGACGGCGGCGTGCACCAGGCCGGGCTCGACCACCAGCTCGACCTCGGTGCCGTGCTTGCGCAGCTGCTCGGCGTAGGTGGTGGAGTCCACCACCAGCGAGTCGAGTTCGGCGCCCATGATGTACGCGGGCGGCAGCTGGTGGAACTCACCGCGCACCAGCGGCGAGACGTACGGGTCGAGCACGTCCTTGGCGTCCGGGCAGTAGCAGGCGGTGTAGTACTCCATCTCGCCACCGGTGAGCAGCGGCGCGTCCTCGCCGCCGTCGCGCCAGCGGGAGAAGTCCAGCACCGGGCTGATCGGGGCCTGGCCGGCGATCTTCGGGCCCTGGCGGTCGCGGGACATCATGCAGAGCACCACGGACATGTTGCCGCCGGAGCTGTCGCCGCAGACCACCACCCGCTCGGGGTCGATGTCGAAGCGGTCGGCCTCGGCGACCACCCCGGAGAGCGCGCCGTAGCAGTCCTCCAGACAGGCCGGGAAGGGGTGCTCGGGGGACATCCGGAAGTCCACCGCGATGGTGGTGAGGCCGGAGTTGGCGGCCAGCTCGGCGGCCACGGTGTTGTGCGTCTCCAGCGAGCCGACCACGAAGCCGCCGCCGCGGATGTAGAGCAGCACGCCGCGGCCCTTGCGGTCGGCGGGGCGGTAGACCCGGAGCGGGATGGTGCGGCCCTCGTGCTCGACCGAGTCGTCCTTGATGTCGACCCCGGCGGGCAGCTCGTAGGGGAACTCCCGGCCGAGGCCGAGGTAGAGCTCCCGCTGCTCGGCCACCGGGCGCAGGTAGAAGTCCGGCGGCATCGCCTTGTTGCTGCGGGAGACGAACTCCTCAATTCCCGGCGCGTACGGCATGGTTCTCCTTCGATACGGGGCTGAAGACTGCGGTGCGCATGCCCCTGCGGAGCAGCGCCGGGAGGCAGAGCACGGTGCCGATGGCACCGATCCACATGGCGCCGGTCAGGCCCACCAGGGCGGTGGCACCGGAGGCGGCGAGGCTGCCGAGCGAGATCATGCCCCAGATCAGGAAGCGCTGGACCGAACCCACCCGGGCCAACATCTCCGGCGGGGCAATGAGCTGACGGAGCGTCAGGGAGGTCGGTGAGTAGGACCCCTCACCGATGCAGTGGAAGATGGAGCCGAAGATCAGACCGCAGACCCCGGCGATCCCGCCGATCGAGCCGAGGGCGGGCATGGCCACGATGCCGAGCACCGACATGGCGGCCGAGATGGCCAGCGCCTTCTCGTAGCCGATCCGCTCGCCGAGCTTCGCGGAGATCACGTTGCCGATCGGGTAGCCGGCCGCGGCGGCGCCCACCACGATGCCGATCCAGGACGGCGAGAGGCCGAGCACGTTGCGGCAGTAGAGCACCAGGCTGGTCATCACCATGGTGAGGAAGAAGGTGTAGGTGGCGCCGCAGGCCAGGATCGGCTGCAGGACGGGGTGGGCCTTGACGAACTTCAGGCCCTCGCCGACGCTCTTGCGCATCCAGCCGCGCTCGCGCGGAGTGGGCACCCGGGGCGGCTCCCGGTGCTTGATCAGCAGCAGGGTGATCACCGAGACCGCGAAGCCGAGCGTGTCGGCCGCGATCCCGAGCACCACGCCCAGCAGGGCGATGACCGGGCCGGCCGCCATCGGGCCGAGCGCCTGGGAGGTGGACTCCGAGAGGGCCAGCCGGGCGTTGCCCCGGTGCAGGTCCTTGGGGTTGGTGTACAGGTTGGGCAGGTACGAGGTGTACGCGACCTGGAAGAACACCACGGCACAGCCGCTGATCGTGATCAGCACCAGCAGCGTGACGAAGGACAGCGAGTGGGCGGCGGCCAGCAGCCAGATGGCGCCGAAGGCGACCATCTGCAGCGCGTTCGCGCCGATCATGGTGGCCAGCCGGGGCAGCCGGTCCACGATCGCGCCGGCCTGGAGGCCGAGCAGCAGGAACGGCAGGAAGAGCGCGAACTTGAGCAGGGCGGCCTGGGCCGGCGAGGCGCCGAGCGCCGTGACCGCGAGCAGCGGCAGGGCCAGGGTCATGAACTGGTCACCGAACAGGCTCACCGACTGCCCGGCCCAGAGCAACCCGAAGTCCCGGCGCGCCGTCGGCGCGTTGGCGGGCTCGGCGACGGCCTCGGCCGCCGCGACCTGCTGCTCCGTCTCGTTGGCGGCGGTCACGAGGCCGCCGCCGGGCATTCGACCGAAGACGTCTCCATGTGTGTCTCTCTCCTCAATCCGATGACGTGCCCGGCCGGGGGTGCCCGGCCGGCGGTTCTCAACTCAGGCGCCTTGTGGGCTGGTTCAGCGCATCCGTACGGTGACGGCGCGGCGGGCGGCCTCGGCCGCGCGCTCGCAGTCGGCCGCGGTGTCGCCCTCGACGACCAGGTAGCCGTACCGGCTGGTGACGTGGCCGGCGGGCGGCAGCAGCAGCTCCTGGCCGGGCCCGGCGAGCACCCCGTGGGCGGTGACCACCTCGGCGAGGGCGGCCTCGTCGGCCAGCACCTCGGCCACCGTGCCGTCCGCCTCCGGGTAGAGGAAGTGGATCGCGGCCACCTTGTCGCGGGTCTGCGCGGTGTCCGGGCGCCGCCCGGTGGCCACCTCGACCGCGACCCGGCCGGGGTCGACCCCGGTGGCCACCGAGCCCACGTACGGGATCAGGTCGCCGCCGAGCCGGGCGTTGATCTCGATCACCTCGGGGCCGTCCGCGGTGAGGCGCAGCTCCGTGTGGGTGATGCCGGTGTGGTAGCCGGTGGCCCGGTGGGCCCGGGTCAGCACGTCCAGCAGCCGCGGGTCGGTGAGCAGCGGGTCGCCGGCGTCGACGGTGTGGCCGATCTCCTCGAAGTACGGGTCGAAGCCGCTGATCTTGCGGGCCACGAAGAGCGGCAGCAGCTCGCCGTCGACCAGCGCGGCGTCCACGCTGATCTCCTCGCCGGTCAGGTACTCCTCGACCAGCACGCCGGCGTCGAAGTACGGCACGCCGTCCTCCTCGGCGCCCCTGGCCTCGGCGTAGCCGGCCGCCAGGCCCTCGGCGTCGGCCACCGCGTTGACCCCGAAGCTCGCGCCCAGGGCACGGGGCTTGAGGATCACCGGGTAGCCGATCCCGGCGGCGGCAGCGGCGGCCTCCTCGAGCGAGGAGACCAGCACGGAGGTGGCCTGCGGCACTCCGGCGGCGGCCAGCGCGGCCCGGGTCTGGTGCTTGTCGCGGCAGCGGCCGACGGCCTCCGGCGGGGTGCCGGGCAGGCCGAGCGCCTGCTGCAGCTCGGCGGTCTGCACCATCCGGACCTCGTCCCAGCAGAGCACGCCGGAGACGGTGCGGTCGGTGGAGAGCTCCCGGGCGGCGGCCAGCATGGCGGGCACGTCCAGGGTGTCGACCACGGTGAAGCCCGCGATGTAGCGCTTCTCCCAGGTCGGTTCCTGCGTCAGGAAGAGCCAGACCTGCGCGGCACCGGCCACCAGGTCGAGCAGGTATTCGCGGTAGAGGTGGTAGCCGCTGCTGACCAGGATGATCAGCGGCTTCTCGGTGGAGTCACCCGGGCTCAGCGGGTCGGTCATCGGTCTCTCCCGGTGTTGCGGTGGGCGGGCCGGCAGGCCGGGCGCGGGGCCCGGCCTGCCGGCCGACGGATCGTCATCGGAGGGGTGGATCCTCGGTGCGGGCTCTCAGCAGCCCGTCAGGCCGGTCGACAGCGGGCGGTGCTGGAGGGTGTAGCCGAGGCCTTCCGGGTCCGGCAGGACGGCGGTCACCCTGTCCCCGCGCCGGACGGAGGGCAGCCCGGCCTTGATGGCCTTGGTGACCGAGGTGGCCCGGTCGTGCCAGGGGCAGACCAGCCGGGTGCGGCCGGGCTCGAACTCGGCCAGGTTGAGCGGGCCGCCGCGGTGCGGGCAGTTGGCCGAGAGGACGAAGGAACCGTGCTCGGTCCGGGCGTAGACGTAGGCGGAGTCGCCGATCGTCACGCAGTTGTCGCGGCCCTCGACCGCGAAGTTCACGACAGGCATGCGCGGTAATCCCCCACCGAGTGGATCTCGTAGACGCACTCCTCGGATTCGATGATGGCTCCGTGGAGCCGGTTGCGCTGGATCACCGTGCCCTCGCCGGCCTCCAGGATCTGGTGCGACTCGAAGCCCGCGACGAACTTCATGGTGCCGGAGACGATGTGGCACAGCTCGTCGCCGTCGTGGCAGTGGGTGTTGGACAGCTCGCGGTAGGGCTCGACGATGTTCGCCACCGGCGGGGTGACTTTGCCGGAGGAGATGGCCTCCCAGACCGGGGCGTGCAGCTCCCGGTTGGTCTGGCCGGCGTCCACCCAGGCGATCTGCTCGGCGAAGTCGCGGTCGGCGATGTCCGAGATGAGCTGGAACTCCTCGAAGCCGCGCACGATCTCGGGGATGATCACCTCGCCGTGCTCCTCGACCAGCGGCAGGATCAGCTTCTCCAGCGCCATCTTGCCGTGGTGCACGTCGATGCCGATGTGCTCGGTGAAGTACTCGACGTCCACGCCGGGGCCGAAGACCTTGGTCAGCAGCTCGGCGGCGCGGCGGCAGAAGTCCACCAGGGCGGTCTCGGTGTAGTACAGCGCACCGATGTACCGGAAGAACAGCTCGTGGTTCTTCCCCAGGTAGTGGAAGTAGTTGTTCACCATCAGGCTGCTGTTCAGGTAGTACTGCCAGTAGTGGTGCACGTCCGAGCGCAGGCCGACGGACTCCAGGGTGCGCTCGAAGAGGTGGCTGTGCTTCGTCTTGTGGACGCCGTAGCCGTACTCGTCGATGATGATCTTGAACCACTCGGACTGCGCCGGGCCGTAGTAGCCGAGCACGTTGCGCAGCATGGGCGAGGCCTCGGAGAGGAAGTCCGGGGCGAACTGGATGAGCCAGGTCTTGGCGGCCCGGACCGGGTCGGCCGACTTCTCGATGGCTATCTCGGA
The DNA here is from genome assembly GCF_002943525.1 of Kitasatospora sp. MMS16-BH015. Classification (NCBI taxonomy): domain Bacteria; kingdom Bacillati; phylum Actinomycetota; class Actinomycetes; order Kitasatosporales; family Streptomycetaceae; genus Kitasatospora; species Kitasatospora sp. MMS16-BH015. The sequence continues at coordinate 3,645,315 of NZ_CP025394.1, forward strand.
GAGCGTGGGCTTGGTCAGGTCACGCTCCTCCAACGCCCGGAGGTACGTCTCGAGTTCGGCCTTCGTCCACTTGCCGGAGACCTCGACCTCCTGCTCCAGGAAGCCGAACGCGAACTTCTCCATCGACGGGCGGATGATCTCACCGAGCGCGCGGTTGCTCGGGCTGTAGTACTGCTTGAAGTCGGCCCACTTGTCCTTGAACCCGCCCTTGGGCAGGAACATCAGATCGGTCTCGTAGATCGCGGTGAGGATGCGCTGCGCGGCCAGGCCCTCGTAGTGGAGCACCTCGCTGCGCGGCAGGACGCGGGCGAAATCGAGGTACGGGAGCACCTGCGGCCGGAGCTGGCGACGATACGGGTTGTCGTCGTTCTCCCATTCCTCGTTGTCGAGGTAAACCGGGTTCGTCGCGAACTGCACGACGTATTCCTTGAGCTGCTCGGGTGTCAGCTCGAACGGCTTGTGCGGGGGAAGTGCGTGGCTCATTCTCGACCTTTTCCAAGTGGTGGGATGGCTCTGCGGACTCGGGGGTGGAGAGCGCCTACTCGGAGGCGGGGAATGCCGGCTCGGAGACGGGGATCACCGACTCGGCGACGCGGATCCGGTCAGGAGACCGAGGAGACGGAGAGGCGGCCGCTCTCCCAGACGAAATCGAACTTGACCGGCTGGCCGGCCACGACCTCGATCGGCTCGGCGAGCGGGATCATCGCCTGCATCCAGTGCGAACTCTTGTTGTCCGGCGCGTTGCGCAGGACCACGCCGGCGCCCAGGTCCATGTCGAACCAGGCGACCACGCCGTGCACGGTGCCGTCGGCGGTGGCGGTCAGCGCCACCGGGGTGCTGCCGTCGTCCAGCGAGCCGTGGACGAAGTCGAACGTCACCAGCTCGGTGGCCTCGGAGAGCAGGGTGTGCGGCCAGGTGTGCAGCCGGACCGGGAAGTGGCCCACGGTGGAGAGCGTGTTGAGGACGCCGATGTCGAAGCCGCAGGCGTTGTGCACCTCGTTGAGGCCGGCGATCACGGGCGACTGGAGCAGGGCGCCGTGGATCCGGGCGCTGGGCGGCATCAGGATCCCGCCGGGGGCCAGCAGGTGCTCCCGGGCGTGCCGCATGGTCGGCATGATGCCCTCGCCGATCAGGCCGCAGTCGACGATCTCGGAGACGATCACGTCCACCGGCCGCTCCAGGTCACGGCCGACCACCAGCTCGTCGGACCGCTTCGCGACCACCGTGATCACGTCGGACAGCCCGTGCGCGGCGACCACCTGGGTGGCGATCTCGGCCATCAGCGGGTTGGCCTCGCAGCTGATCACCTTGGCGGCACCGGCGTTGGCCGCCATCATCGCCAGCAGGCCGGTGCCGGCGCCGATGTCGAGCACGTGGTCGCCCGGCTTCACCTGGCGCTCGACCGCGGTGGCCAGGGCCCCGTTGCGCTCGATGTCGTTGAGCATCGCGAAGTGCCAGCGCGGGATGAGGTCCCGGGCGAGGTTGCCGACCAACTGCGAGGTCGGGGTGGTGGCGTCGACGACGGCGGCCACCGTCTCGTTGATGTTCGCCGAGATCCGGGCGATCTCGGCGGCACTGGCCTGGAGCGAGGCCAGCAGGAGCCTGCCGGGCCCGCTCAGGGCGCGGTCACCGACCGGGGAGTCGGCTAACTCTCGGATGATTTCTGCGGTACCGGGAAAATCGACGACCTTGCCTTGCACGGTCTCCCCCAAACGAGAGGTAGGTGGCGTAGCAAACGGGGACAGGGACGGGCAGCTGACCCAGCGTGGGAAGAAGAGGAGTTTTCTCTGGCGGAGTTCCGATCCGACCGGGCCCCTCTGCGATCGAGTAGAGCACAGCGGGAAATGACCTGACAAGGAAGGTCAGGATTGCTTGATCCCGACAGGGGCTACATGCGAGCGGAATTTCGATCCGGAGTGGCCCCGGTCACTCGCCGGAGGGGCTTTGTCGGCATTTTTCTGACGCGTCCGGAGGATGTCCCTTCGGTAATCGCCCCGACCGGCCATTGTCGGCGCCGGACTACGTCATATCGGTTTTCTGAGGGTGATGTCCGAAAAGTGCCAGCCTCCCCGCCCGGAGCGGGCCATCATCGGAAGCATGGACAGCACCGCCACGCCCCTCCCGCTCTTCGACCTGCCGTCTGTGCCCGCCGACGTACCGACCCTGCCGCAGCCGGCGGCCGCGCCCCACTCGGCGGCCCTGCCGGCCCTGGCCGGGCTCGACTGGCCCGCCCTGTACGAGGAGTTGGACCGGGAGGGGGTCGCGGTCACCCCACCGCTGCTGACCGCCGAGCAGTGCGCCGAGCTCGCCGACACCTTCGACCGCCCGGGGCTGTTCCGCTCCACCGTGGTGATGGAGCGGCACGGCTTCGGCCGCGGCACCTACAAGTACTACGCCGACCTCGATGCCGTGCCCCTCGTCCGGGCCCTGCGCGAGAGCCTCTACCCACCACTGGCCCGGCTGGCCAACCACTGGGCGGCCCAGCTGGGCGAACGCTCCTTCCCCGGCACCCTGGGCGAGTTGACGGCCGAGTGCGCCGCCCACGGCCAGCACCGGCCCACCCCGCTGCTGCTGCGGTACGGCGCGGGCGACCACGCCTGCCTGCACCAGGACGTCTACGGCGAGCTGGTCTTCCCGCTCCAGATCGCCATCCTGCTCGACCGCCCGGACCAGGACTTCACCGGGGGCGAGAGCGTCTTCGTCGAGCAGCGCCCCCGATCGCAGTCCCGCGCGATCGTCCGGCGCCCCGGCCAGGGCCAGGGCCTGGTCTTCCCGGTCCGCCACCGCCCGGTCCGCGGCCCGCACGGCTTCCAGCGCCACCCGATGCGGCACGGCACCAACACCGTGACCACCGGCCGGCGGCGCGTGCTGGGCGTCATCTTCCACAACGCCGTCTGACACCGACGCCGTCCGAAACCGACGCCGGCTGACACCGACGCCGTCTGACACCGAACCACTCGAGCAGAGAGCCAGAGAGACCATGACGCTTTCCACCACCGTCTACACCACCGTTTACACCACCGTCGACAGCCCGCTGGGCCAGCTGCTGCTGGTGGGCGAGGAGTCGGCCACCGCCCCGGGCGGGATCGCCCTCGCCTCCCTCTCCCTGCCCGGCCAGAAGGGCGGGGCCCAGGTGCAGGACGGCTGGCAGCGGGACGACGCGGCCTTCGCCGAGCCGGTCGCGCAGCTGGAGAAGTACTTCGCCGGCGAGCCGGCCGGCTTCGCCCTGGAGACCACCGTCCGCGGCACCGACTTCCAGCGCCGGGTCTGGGCCGCCCTGGAGGCCATCCCGTACGGCACCGTCACCACCTACCGGCAGATCGCCGAGCAGGCCGGCTCCCCCGCCGCCGTGCGGGCCGTCGGCGCGGCCATCGGCGCCAACCCGCTGCTGATCGTCCGCCCCTGCCACCGGGTGATCGGCGCCAACGGCTCGCTCACCGGCTACGCGGGCGGCCTCCCGGCCAAGCAGCACCTGCTCGCCCTCGAGGGCGTCCGCACGGCCGCGTGAGGGAGACACCCGTGATCACCGAACCCGCAGCCGCGCTGCCCGGGATGCTGCCCGACTCGTTCGCCGACCGGGTCGCGGCGGCCGACTGGGCGGCCCTGGGCGAGGAGTTGGACGCCCACGGCTGCGCGGCCACCCCGCAGCTGCTCACCCCGGCCGAGTGCCGGGAGATCATCGCGTACTACGACCGGCCGGAGCTCTTCCGCACCACCGTGGACATGGCCCGGCACCGCTTCGGCTCCGGCCAGTACCGATACTTCACCCATGACCTGCCCGAGCCCGTGCGCGGGCTGCGCGAGGCGTTCTACCCGCACCTGCGCACGATCGGCACCCGCTGGGCGGAGCTCCTGGGCCGGCCGGCGCCCTGGCCGGCCGAGTTCGACCGCTGGCTGGAGGAGTGCCACCGGGGCGGGCAGGCCAAGTCCTCGCAGATCCTGCTCCGTTACGAGGCCGGGGACTGGAACGCCCTGCACCGCGACCTCTTCGGCGACCTGGTCTTCCCGCTCCAGGTGGTGATCGGCCTCGACGAGCACGGCACCGACTACACCGGCGGCGAGTTCCTGCTGGTCGAGCAGCGGCCGCGCGCCCAGTCCCGGGGCACCACCACCGTGCTGCGGCAGGGCCACGGCCTGGTCTTCACCACCCGCGACCGCCCGGTCCGCTCGGCCCGCGGCTGGTCCGCGAGCCCGGTCCGGCACGGAGTCAGCACCGTCCGCTCCGGCCGGCGGCACGCGCTGGGCCTGGTGTTCCATGACGCCTGACCGGCCGTCGGCCGCCCGGGGCGAGCACCCGGCCCGGCGGCCCGGCTACACCCTGCTGGGAGCCGACGGCCGGCCCTACCGCAGCAGCAGCCCCGGCGCCTTGGGCGGCCACCGCCGGGGCCGGCTGTACGGCCGGCTGGACTGCTCCTCCGCCCTGCGCGCGATAGCCGCCGGCGGCTACGTCAAGCACCGGGTCTTCTTCGCCGACGAGGCCACCGCGGTCGCCGCCGGCTACCGGCCGTGCGCCACCTGCCTCCCGGTCGAGTACCGCCGCTGGGCGGCCGGACGAGAGGACCGACGATGACCCGCACCCCGAAGCCCGCCGACTCCCGCTCCCCGCGGGCCGGATCGGCCGAGCCCGTCCTCCGACGGGGTCCGCTGCCGGCCGGGCCGGCGGGGCTCGCCTCCGACGGCCCGCGCCCGGGCCGGCCCTGGTCCCCGTCGGCCGGAGCCGCCGAGCCCGCTGCCCGGCCGGCCGCACCGCTGGTCAGGCCGACCGGGCCCACCGGCCACAGCCTGCGCCCGGCTCGGCCGGGGTCCTCGCAGGCCGGGGCGGCGGGGGCCTCGCCGGTCGGGCCGGCGGGGGCCTTCGCGCCGCGCCCGGCCCGGCCCGGGTCCCCGCTGGTCGGGCCGGCGGAGCTCGCCGTGCACGGCCCGCTCGCCGCTCCCCGGCCGCACGGCGAGGGCGAGTTGGCCGCGCTGGTCGGCCGGCTCACTGCGGCGCGGGCGCGGACGGTCTGCGTCGGGCACAGCCGGGACGAGGCCTCCCGGGCCGCCGCGCTGGCGTTCGCCGAGGCCTGGGGCGCCCTGCCGGGCCGGCTGGTGTCGGCCGTCGTGGACTGGCCCGAGCAGGCGGCCTCCTGGCTGCGGCCCGCCCGGCGGCTGGCCGCCGGCCAGCCGGACGCCTGGGTGATCGCGGCGGCGCCGCTCGGCTGGGCCCAACTGGCCCGCCGGCTGCGCCAGAGCACCGACTGGGAACCGGCCCGCACCTACGGCTTCGCCTCCCTCGCCCAGGCAGACCTCCTCACCCTCGCGGGCCCCGGCACCCTGGAGGGCCTGCGCGGCGTGACCGCCGACGGCGGCTGCTGGGAGGTCGCCGACGACGCACTGACCGGATACCCGGCACCCCGGCAGTCGCCGTGATGACAATCGGATCGCCCGGGAACTCCTCGGCCTAGGCAGCCGACAGCTCTGGGGACGGCACCGCCCGGTGTCGCGCCAAGAGCTGAAGGGCCTCCCCATGCGCGCACCCGGCAGACCGTGCTCGGGACTCCCCCGTTGAGCCGGATAGAGCCGGCTGCCCGCGCGGGCGACCGGTGGAGCCTGGTGGCGGTGGCGGGCCTGCTGTCGTTCACCGCGATGCTCGACATGAACGTGGTGACCATCGCGGTGGGCGACCTCGCCCGGGAGCTGCGAGTCCCGGCGGCCACCGCGCAGTGGGCCGTCCTCGGATACCAACTCCCGCTGGTCGCCCTGCTCCTGCCGGTCGGACGGTGGCTCGACCGGGCGGCGGTCCGCCCGGCGCTCGGGGCGGCGCTCGCCGGCTTCGCCCTCGGCTGCGGGGCGGCGGCCCTCGCCCCCTCGATCGGCTGGCTGATCGCCGCCCGGCTGATGCAGGGGGCCTGCGGCTCGGTGCTGTTCGTGCTGATGCCGGTGCTGGCCGCGGGCGCCGTCCGGCCGGAGTTGCGCGGGCGGGCGATGAGCGTGCCCGCGACTCTCGGGCCGCTCGGCGCGGTCGCCGGGCCGGCGATCGGCGGCCTGCTGCTGGACCACCTCGGCTGGCGGGCCGTCTTCCTGGTCGTCCCGCCGGTCTGCCTGGCCGCCTGGCTGACGGCCCGCCGGGCCCTCCCGTCCACACCACCACCGCCCCGGCCGGGGCGAGCCGCGCTCGGCGCGGCCGCACCGGCAGCCGCCACGGTCACACCGCCGCACCGCCCGGCACGGGCCGCGTTCGGCGAGGCCGGGCTGGTGGCCGGGGCGGTGGCGGCGGTGCTGCTGGGGCTGACCTTCGCCGCCGGTGCGCCGGGCTGGGCGTTGCTGGTGCTCGCCGGGATCCCGCCTGCGGTGGGGTGGTTGCGCCGGCCGGGTGGGCGGGCGGTGCGGGAGGTGCTGCGGGCGGGCCGCACCGCCGGTGTGCACGGGGCGGTGCTGGCGCTCGGTGCGGGCTTCGCGGCCACGCACCTCGTCCTGGCGCTGCAGTTGCAGCGGGACGGTCGGCACAGCGCCACCGCCACCGGCCTGGTGCTGCTCTGCTTCCCCCTGGCGATGGGGGTGTTCGGCCCGCTGGGCGGGCGGCTGGCCGACCGGTTCACCCCGCGCAGGGTGGCGGCCGCCGGTGGCGCCCTGACGGCGCTCGGCCTCCTCTCCCTGGTACCGCTGGAAGCGGGTTGGTCGCTGCCGTCGATCGCCTGGCGGCTCGCCCTGGCCGGGGCCGGCACGGGCCTGTACGGCGGCCCGGTGCAGGCGCTGGTGATGGCGGCGGCGCCGCCGGGCCGGGCCGCGACCGCCGGGGCGGCCGTGCAGCTGGCCCGCAGCCTGGGCTTCACGCTCGGCCCAGCACCGGCGGTCGCCCTGTGGAGCCACTGGGGCCCGCACCCGGCACTGTTCGCCGCCTTCCTGGCCACCGCCCTGGCGGCCGGCCTGCTCGCCGTCCCGGCCCGGCAGCCGCGCGCCGTCCCGAGCCCCGACCCCCGCCGGCCGGCGGACGCACCGCTCGACCGCGCCTGACCAGTCGCCCCCATCAACGCTTACCCACCGAGGAGTGCACCCGCATGTGCGGCATCACCGGATGGGTGTCGTTCACCGACGACACCCGCGAGCCCACCCCCGTCATCGAGGCCATGACGGCCACCCTGGCCCGGCGGGGCCCGGACGCCGGCGGCGTCTGGGCCGGCGCGCACGCCGCGCTGGGCCACCGCCGCCTGTCCGTGCTCGACCTGGCCGGTGGCACGCAGCCGATGGTCGACCGCGCGGCCGGGCCGACGGCCGTGCTGTCGTACAGCGGTGAGGTGTACAACCATCACCAGCTGCGGGCCGAACTGCGCCGGCTGGGCCACGAGTTCCGCACTCGCAGCGACACCGAGGTGGTGCTGCGCGGGTACCTGGAGTGGGGCGAGGGGCTGGCCGACCGACTGGAGGGGATGTACGCCCTCGCGGTCTGGGACGAGCGGCGCGAACGGCTGCTGCTGGTGCGCGACCGGCTGGGGGTCAAGCCGCTGTACTGGGCGCAGATCGAGGGCGGGCTGGCCTTCGGGTCCGAGCCGAAGGCGCTGTTCGCCCATCCCGAGCTCTCGCCCGTGGTGGACGCCGACGGGCTGCGGCACGCGTACGGGCTGCTGTTCGACACCGGGCCGACACTCTGGGCCGGGGTGCGCGAGGTCGAGCCGGGCGGGGTGCTGGTGCTCGACCGCGCCGGCCGCCGCGAGCGCCGCTACTGGGAGCTGACGGCCCGTGAGCACACCGACGACCTGCCCGGCACGGTCGAGCGGGTCCGCTCGCTGGTCAACCGGGCGGCCCGGGCGCAGCTGGAGGCGGACGTCCCGCTCTGCAGTCTGCTCTCCGGCGGGCTGGACTCCACGGTGGTCACCGCGCTGGTGGCCGACGAACTGCGGCTGGCCGAGGGCCCGCAGGCCCGGCTGCGCTCGTACGCGGTGGACTACAGCGACCAGGCCGAGCGGTTCACCGGCGACGTGCTGCGCACCGGGCACGACACGCCGTTCGCCGCCGAGGCCGGTGCGTTCATCGGCACCGAGCACGCCACCGTGGTGCTCGACCCGGCCCGACTGCTGGATCTGGAGCACCGCCGGGCCGTGGTCGCCGCCCGGGATTCGCCGATCGGCGTCGGCGACATGGACACCTCGCTGTACCTGCTCTTCGGCCGGATCCGCGAGCACTCGACGGTGGCGCTCTCCGGCGAGGCCGCCGACGAGGTGTTCGGCGGGTACCCGTGGTTCCACGACCCCAAGGCGCGGGCCGCCGCCACCTTCCCCTGGCTGCTGGTCACCGGCGACGAGGCCGCGATGCCGCTGCACCCCGGGCTGGCGCCGCTGCTGCGGATCGGCGAGTACCGCGCCGACACCTACCGGGACGCGCTCGCCGCCGTGCCGCACCTCGACGGCGAGAGCCCGGTCGAACACCGCCAGCGCGAGCTGCAGCACCTGTCGCTGACCCGCTGGCTGCGCCAACTGCTGCACCGCAAGGACAGGTTGTCGATGGCCCAGGGCCTGGAGGTGCGCGTCCCGTACTGCGACCACCGGCTGGTCGAATACGCCTTCACCACCCCGTGGGCGCTGCAGAGCCACGACGGCCGGGAGAAGAGCCTGCTGCGCGAGGTGGCCCGCGGCCTCGCCCCGGCCTCGGTGCTCGCCCGCCCCAAGAACCACTACCCGGCCACCCACCACGCCGAGTACAACCGCGGCCTGCAGCGGCTCGCCGCCGAGGCGCTGACGGTGCCCGGGGTGCGCGACCTGGCCGACGAGCGGGCCCTCAAGACCGACCTCGACACCCCCGCCGAGCAGCTCGCCTGGGGCCGCCGCCTGCGGTTGGAGCGGGTGCTCGACCTCGCGCTCTGGCTGGAGCACCACCGCCCCACCCTCGCCCTCTGACCGGAAGGACCCCCCGTGACCGACCTCGACCACCCCACCGCCCTCCCCGCCTCACCCGCCGCCCGCTGCCCGGTCACCGGGCAGGCGGCCGGCGAGCCGATCCCGCTGCTCGGCGCGGCGTACAAGCGCGACCCCTACGAGCTGTACCGCCGGATGCGGGCGGCCGGGCCGGTGCACAAGGTCCGCTTCCCGTCCGGCATCCACGCCTGGTTGGTGACGGGCTACGCCGCCGCGCACGCCACCCTGAACGACCCCCGGCTGGGCAAGGACCACGCGCTGGGCAACGAGAACTGGCGCCGCCTGGCCTCGATCATGCCGGAGCCGCAGCACTCCCAGCTCCAGGTGCACCTGCTGCACCAGGACGCGCCCCGGCACACCGCGATGCGCCGCCTGATCACCGAGGCCTTCACCGCCCGCCGGGTGGAGGAACTGAGCTGCCGCTTCCAGGAGTTGGCCGACGAGCTGGTGGACGAACTGCCCGCACAGGGCGGGGCCGACCTGGTGGCCGGCTTCGCCGCGCACTACCCCTTCCGGGTGCTCGCCGAGGTGATCGGCCTCTCCCCCGCACTGGCCGCCCGGTTCGACCGCGACTGGGGCAAGGTCGTCCAGCCGGTCGGTCCGCAGGACCCGGGCCGACCCGCGTACGAGGGCCGGTTGCGCGCCCTCCAGGGGTACATCGCCGAGGTGGTCGCCGCCCAGCGGGCACACACCGCACCCACCCTGCTGCGCCGGCTGGTACTGGCCCGGGACGAGGGCGAACTCACCCGCGAGGAGCTCGACTCGATGGTCTTCCAGCTGCTGGTGGCGGGCCAGGAGCCGGTCACCAACCAGATCAGCACCATGCTGGTCACCCTGCTGCGCCACCCGGACCAGCTGGCCCGACTGCGCGAGGAGCCCGGGCTGCTGCCCCGGGCGGTCGAGGAACTCCTGCGCCACGACAGCGCGTTCGAGCTCACCACCTGGCGGTTCCTGGCCGAGGACGCCGAGCTGCACGGCACCCGTGTCCCGGCCGGTGACTCGATCATCGTCTCGCTCTGTGCCGCCAACCGTGACCCCGACCAGTACCCCGACGCCGACGCCCTCGACTTCGACCGCCCCCGCGGCACCCACCTGGCCTTCGGCCACGGCAGCCACCTCTGCCCCGGCGCCGCCCTCGCCCGGGCCGAACTCCGGATCGCCCTGGGCACCTTGATCCGCCGCCTGCCCGGCCTGCGCCCGGCCGGCGACCTGGACGAGCTGACCTGGATCCCCGCCGTCCTGGCCCGCGGGGTCGACAGCCTGCCCGTGGCCTACGACCGCCGCCACTGACCCACCTCGCCGCAGACCCTCCCCACCGCAGAGCGGTCCGGCCCCGAGCCCGCCGGACCGCCACCAGCCGTGCCCCGACGGAGCCCCTGATGCCTTCCACTGCCACCCCGACCGCGATCTCCGCCGCCATCCTCGACCTGCTGCTGCCCCACCGACGCGGCGGCGCCTCGGAACTCCCCTGCCGGCCCGCCGACTTCCCCGAGCAGCTGCGCCAGCTGGACGCCTTCACGGCCACCCAGGAGGAGGTCGTCTTCACCCTGCCCGGCTTCCCCTGCAAGTCGCCCAGCCCCGACAAGGTGCTCGGCCACCTTCCCGACGAGGGCGAGCGCCGCGCACTGGCCTTCCTCGACGAACTCTGCGCCTCCGTCCGGGCCGTCCACCCGCCCGGCGCCCGGCTGGTGGTCTGCTCCGACGGGCACGTGTTCGGTGACCTGATCCGGGTGCCGGACGAACACATCGACGCCTACTCCGACGCGCTGAAGGCGATGATCGAGCACGAGGGGCTGCGGCGGCTGTCCGTCTTCGACCTGCGCGACGTGCTCGGCGAGCTGCCGCACGAGACCAAGCGGGCGCTGGTGCACGCCCGTTACGCACCCACGGTCGAGCAGTTGCGGGCCGAGCTCCGCACGGACGAGCAGTCCCGCGCCCTCTACTGCGGCATCACCCGCTTCCTCACCGAGGACACCGTGGACTTCACCGGCACCCGCTCCGCGCTCCAGCGCGAGTGCAGACGGCGCGCCTACGGCGTGATCCAGCGCAGTCGGGCCTGGGGCGAGCTGATCGCCGAGCACCACCCCCGCTCGGTGCGGCTCTCGATCCACCCGCAGCCGCGCGGCGCGGCCAAGTTCGGCATCCGCCTGCTGGCGGCGGCCGACGCCTGGACCACCCCCTGGCACGCCACTCCGCTGCGCCGGGCCGACGGCCGGTTCGAGCTGGTCCGCCGGGCCGAGGCCGAGGCGAGGGGCCGGCTGGTGCTCCGGGCGGGCCGGCCCAGCCACTACGAGGCCACCTGAGCCGGCCTCGGGCCCGGCCCCTCGTGCGGGGTGCCGGGCCCGAGGCCGACGGAGGGTCAGTCGAGGGTGCCGCCCCGGTGGTCGAAGGCGATCAACGGGTCACCGGTCAGCGGGTGTTCGGTGACGGCGGCCCGGACGCCGAACACCTCGGCGAGCAGCTCCGGGGTGAGCACCTCGCGGGGCTTCCCGGAGGCCACCAGGGTGCCGCTCCGCAGCACGTGGAGGCGGTCGCAGACGGCAGCAGCGGCATTCAGGTCGTGCAGCGCGACCAGGGTGGTGGCCCGCTCGGCCCGCAGCAGGGCGAGCAGCTCGACCTGGTGGCGGATGTCGAGGTGGTTGGTCGGCTCGTCCAGCACCAGCACCTCCGGCTGCTGGGCCAACGCGCGTGCCAGCAGCACGCGTTGGCGCTCACCGCCGGAGAGTTCGGCGAAGCGGTGCCCGGCGTGGCCACCCATGCCGACCCGCTCCAGGGCCAGCGCGACCTGCGCCCGGTCCTCCGCACTGTCGGCCGCGAAGGCCCGCTGGTACGGGATCCGGCCGAGGCCGACCATCTGGCCGACCGTCAGCTCGAAGGTCTCGCCGCGCTCCTGGGGCAGGGCGGCGAGGTGGCGGGCAGTGGCGGCCCGGGGCAGGGCGGCGAGGTCCCGGCCGTCGAGCAGCACCCGGCCGGCCCGGGGCGCGAGGTGGCGGTAGACGGCCCGCAGCAGGGTGGACTTGCCGCTGCCGTTGGGCCCGATCAACCCGGCGATCTCGCCCTCCTCGGCCACCAGGTGGACCCCGGCCACCACGTCCCGGCCGGCGAGGGCGACGTGCAGGTCGTCGAGGGCGAGTCTCACCGGGCCTCCTGGCGGCGGTCGAGCAGGTAGAGCAGGGCGGGGGCGCCGAGCAGTGCGGTGACCACGCCGATCGGCAGCTCCTGGCTGTCCAGGGCGGTCCGGGCCAGGGTGTCGACGGCGGTGAGCAGCACGGCCCCGGTCAGCGCGGAGAGCGGCAGCAGCCGGCGGTGGTCGCCGCCCGCGACCAGCCGGCACAGGTGCGGCACCAGCAGGCCGACGAAGCCGATCGCGCCGGAGACGGCGACCAGCACGCCGGTGAGCAGGCTGGTGACCAGGAAGAGCTCGCGGCGCAGCCGGTCGGGGTCGATACCGACCCCGGCGGCGGTCTCGTCGCCGAGCACGAGTGCGTTCAGGGCGCGGGCGCGGGCCTGGAGGGCGAGCGCCCCCAGCACCACGGCCCCTGCGGGGAGGGCGAGTTGGCTCCAGGTGGCGCCACCGAGGCTGCCCATCAGCCAGAACAGCACCCCCCGGGTCTGCTGCTCGTCCCCGGCCTGGAGCACCAGGTAGCTGCAGAGCCCGCTGAGGAACTGGCCGACGGCGATGCCGGAGAGCACCAGGCGCAGCGGGGAGAAGCCGCCGCCGCGCCGGGCCGCCAGCCAGACCAGCGCGAGCGAGCCGAGCGCACCGGCGAAGGCGGCGGCCGAGACGCCGAGCGCGCCGCCGGCTCCGAGGCCGAGCACGATCGCCCCGATCGCCCCCAGCGAGGCGCCGGAGGAGACCCCGAGCAGGTAGGGGTCGGCCAGCGGGTTGCGGACCAGGGCCTGCACGGCGGTGCCGACCAGGCCGAGCCCGGCGCCGACCAGGGCGGCGAGCAGCGCCCGGGGCACCCGGAGCTGCCAGACGATCAGGTCGCGGGTGCCGGGCACCGGCCGGGCACCGGTCAGGTGGCGGCCGACGACGCTCCACACCTCGCCGGCGGGCACGTCCACGCTGCCGAGCGAGACGGCCAGGGTGAGGGCGAGCAGCAGCGCGAGCAGGAGCACTGCGGCGAGCGCGCCGGGCCGCGAGCGGAGCGAGAGCCCGCGGGCTCGGGAGACCTTGGACCGGACAGCCGTGGCGGGCGCCGGGGAGGGCGCTTCGGCCGGGGCCGGAGAGGCCGGCATCTACCGGCCGTCCTTGACCAGGTCGGGGTGGAGGGTGTGGGCGATCTGCTGCACGGTGTCGGCGTTGCGCAGGCCCGCGATGGTGGTGACCTCGGAGCCGATCCGCAGGAAGCGGCCCTGCCTGACGGCGGCCAGCTCCCTGGTGGCGGGGTTGGTGCGCAGGAACTGCTCGGCCTCGTCGAAGGCCCTGGCGGTGGCCTCCGCGCTGCCCCGGTTGCGGACCCCGAGCTGGATCCAGTCGGGGTCGGCGGCGACCACGTCCTCCCAGCTCACCGGCTTGAAGTCGCCCTCGCAGCCGGCGAAGACGTTGCGGGCGCCGGCCAGCGTGACCACCGCGTTGGCGACCTGCCCGCCGCAGACGGCCATCGGCTGCTTGGTGCCGGCGTCGAAGTCGAAGAAGAAGTAGCCGGGCCGCCGGTCGGCGCCCAGCCCGGCCAGGGCGGCGGTCACCCGGTCGGTCTTCGCCGTCATGGCGGCCACCAGTTCGTCGGCCCGGGCCAGGGTGCCGGTGACGGCGCCGAGCCGCTTGACGTCCTGCTCGACCTCGGCGAGGTCGGTCCTGGCCGCCTTGCCGCCCGCCGGGCAGGCGGTGGAGAGCAGGTACAGGTGCTTGATCCCGGCCGCGGTGAACTCCTGCTCGCTGGGCGGCCCGCCCATCCCACCGCCCATCGACATCGCGCCGAAGGTGTCGATGTACAGGTCGGCGCCGGAGCCGAGCAGCTTCTCCTTGGCGATCACCATATCGCCGAGCACCGGCACCTTCGCGCCCCGGGCCGCGAGCTCGGCGGGCAGGTAGCCGGCGCCGGGCGGGAAGCCGGTGCCGATCAGCCGTTCGCCCGCACCGAGTTCGAGCAGTAGCTCCAGCGCCGAGGCGTTGCTGGTGACGATCCGCTTCGGGGCCGCCTCGAAGACGGTCTGCTTGCCCGCGCAGTCCGCGACCCGGACGGGGTAGGCCGCGCCCGCCGTGGCGTCGACGGCGGCCGCCTTCGCACCGCCTGCAGCCGCGTTCGCATCGCCTGCGGCCGCCTTCGCGTCGCCGCCCGGACCGGCGGGCCCGCTCGCGCACCCGGCGGCGAGCAGGGCCACCGCGGCCACCAGGCCGCACACACCGCGAATTCGCATGAGTCACTCTCCTGAAGCTCTGTCACTGTGGCTCGCGCGTGCGGGCTCGCTGTACTGGTCGGGCCGGCCGCCTCCCGAGTTCCCGGTGCACCGGCGTGGGCTGCCAGAGCCTCAGCCGCAGGCTGTTGCCGACCACCAGCACCGAGCTGGCGGACATCGCGAGGGCGGCCAGCGCCGGGTTGAGCAGGCCGAGCGCGGCGAGCGGCAGCAGCACCGCGTTGTAGCCGAACGCCCAGGCCAGGTTGGTGCGGACGGTGGTCAGCGTGCGGCGGGCCAGCCGGGCCGCGGTGACCAGGGAGTCGATGTCGCCGCGGACCAGGGTGAGCCCGGCCGCGCCGATCGCGGCATCGGTGCCCGAGCCCATCGCGATGCCCAGGTCGGCGGCGGCGAGCGCGGCGGCGTCGTTGACGCCGTCGCCGACCATCGCCACCGTCCGCCCGGCGGCGCGGAGTTCGGCCACCAGGGCGGCCTTGCGCTCGGGCCCCGCCTCGGCGTGCACGGTGGTGATGCCGAGCTCGGCGGCCACCGCGCGGGCCGGGCCGGGGCGGTCGCCGGTCAGCAGCACCACCTCCGCGCCGAGCGCCCGCAGCTGCCGGACGGCCCGCCAACTGCCGGCCCGCAGGGTGTCGCCGACCGTCAGCACGGCGGCCGGAAGGCCGTCCAGCTCGACCAGGACGGCGGTGCGTCCGTCGGCCTCGGCGGCGTCGAGGGCCGCGCGCAGCGCCGGGTCCTCCGGTACGGCACCGGGCCGGCCGACCCGTACCGCCCGGCCCTCGACGGCGGCCCGCACCCCGGCCCCCGCGGTGGCGGCGAAGCCGGTGACGGCGGGCAGCGGCTCGCCGGTGCGGCGGGCGGCCGTCGTGACGGCGCGGGCGATCGGGTGCTCGGAACGGTGCTCCACCGCCGCGGCCAGCCGCAGCGCCTCGGCGGGGTCCACGCCTGCGGCCGGCGTGGTGCGCAGCAGCTCCGTCCGACCGGTGGTGAGGGTGCCGGTCTTGTCGAGCAGCACGGTGTCGATCCGGCGCAGGCTCTCCAGCACCTCGGGCCCGCGCACCAGCACGCCGAGTTCGGCGCCGCGCCCGGTGGCGGCGAGCAGCGCGGTCGGGGTGGCCAGGCCGAGCGCGCACGGGCAGGCCACCACCAGCACGGCCACGGCGGCGGTCACCGCCGCCTGGGCCCCGGCACCCGCACCGAGCCAGTAGCCCAGGACGGCCGCCGCGAGGCCGAGCACCACCGGGACGAACACGGCGGCCACCGCGTCGGCGAGCCGCTGGGCCTTGGCCTTCCCCGCCTGGGCCTCCGTCACCAGGGCGGTGATCCGGGCCAGCTGGGTGTCGGCGCCGACGGCGGTGGCCCGGACGAGCAGCGAGCCGCCGAGGTTCAGGGTGGCCCCGGTGACCCGGTCGCCCGGGCCGACCTCGACCGGCGCGCTCTCCCCGGTCAGGATGCCGAGGTCCACGGCGGAGCCGCCGTCCACCACCAGGCCGTCGGTGGCGATCCGCTCGCCGGGCCGGACGGTGAACTCCTGCCCCGGCAGCAGCCACTCCACCGGTACGGTCCGCTCCGCGCCGTCCTGGCGCACCGTCACCTCGCGGCTGCCGAGCGCGGCGAGCGCCCGCAGCGCCTGCCCGCCCCGCCGCCGGGCCCGGCCCTCGAGCAGCCGCCCGCCCAGTACGAACAGCGGCACGCCGACCGCCGCCTCCAGATAGAGGTGCGTCCCGCCTCCGGCGGCGGAGAGCGACATCGGCATCCGCATGCCCACCGCCCCCGCGCCGACGAACAGCAGCGCGTAGCCGGACCAACCGAATGCGGCGAGGACACCGAGGCTGACCAGGGTGTCCATGGTGGCGGTGGCATGCCGCAGCCCCCGCCCTGCCCGCCGGTGGAAGCCCGCCGAGCTCCAGGTCACCACCGGCAGGGCGAGCGCGGCGCAGAGCCACTGCCAGCCGGCGAACTGCCACCCCGGCACCATCGAGAGCACCAGCACGGGCAGGGCCAGCGCGCCCGTCACCACCAGCCGCCGCACCTCGGCCCCGCCCTCCCCCGGCTCATCCTCAGAGCAGTCGGCGGTGACCGGTGCGGCGGTGTAGCCGGCCCGCTCGACCTCGGCGATCAGCTCGGCGGGCGGCAGGTCGGCGGGGTGCAGCACCCGGGCCCGGCCGGTGGCGAGGTTGACGGCGACGGTGACGCCCGCGAGCCGGGCCAGGCGCTTCTCCACCCGGCCGACACAGGCGGCGCAGGTCATCCCGCCGACGGCCAGGTCGGTGACCCGGCTCGGCGCGGCGCCGCTCACCGGCCGCCGTCCGTGTCCGACATGCCGTCCATACCGTCCATGCCGCCGTGCCCGTGCCCGGGGGCCGTCCCATCGGTGGCCGGCCGCACCCCGGGCGCGGCCGGCCCGACCGGACCGGCCGGCCCGACCGGACCGACCGGGCCGACCGCCCGGCCGAGGGCCCAGGAGACGGCGAAGACGAGGGCGAGCAGCAGGACGAAGCCCGCCAGCAGCACGGGCGGCCGGAGAGCCGGCTTGGAGGTGTTCACACCCGAGCAGTCGGACCGCACCACCCCCGGGTTCCCGCCCACCACGCCCGGCCCTCCCTCCTGGGCCGCAGGCCCTCAGGCCGCGCAGGCGACCGTGGGGTGGTCGGCCTGCTCGGCGGCGGCCAGTTGTCGGATCAGGACGCCGCGGGCCCGGCTCACCCGGGAGCGGACGGTGCCGATCGGGCAGCCGGTCAGCTCGGCCACCTCCTCGTAGGGCAGGCCCACCAAGGCGGTGAGCACGAAGGCGTCCCGCCGTTCGCGGGGCAGCGCGTCGAGCAGCTCGCCCAGCGCGACGCCCTCCTCGAAGCCCGGCAGCGCGCAGGGCTGGGCCCGCTCGGCGGCGCCCTGCCAGTCCTCGGTGTCGAGCAGCCGGGGCCGGGCCGCCGCGAAGCGGTACCGGTCGACGACCACGCGCCGGGCGATCGAGAGCAGCCAGGTGCGGGCCGAGGAACGGCCCTCGAACCGCGGCAGGCTGCGCAGCGCCCGCAGGTAGGTGTCCTGGGTGAGGTCGTCGGCGGCCTGCGGCTCGCCGCTGAGGTGGGCGACGAACCGCCGGACGTCGGCACGGGTGGCCCGGACGAACCGCTCCACCGCGGCCGGGTCACCGGAGCGGGCGGCGAGCGCCCAGGCGGTCACGGTCGGGTCGTCGGCACGGACCCGCCCAGTGACGGTCCGTGTGGTGGCGGTCCGTGTGGTGGCGGATTGCCCGGGGGCGGTCCGTACGGACGCAAGGGTGGCGGGGCGTGGGGTCGGGATGGCAGGAGGCATCTCCGGGTGTCCTTAACTCGGAAGACGGGAGCGGCCGCGACGGCCGCAGGGCCGGATCCGGGGCGCACGGCGGCGGCGCCGCTGCCCGGGCGGGCACGGCGTCGGCCGGAGAGGCCCCGGTGGGACGGGCCGTCAGAGGACGGCGGTCCGGACCGGTGGTCCCCGAGTGGTGAGGGTGTGGACGAGCAGCCGGCTGCGCGGCCGGCGGGTGGTGGTGCCGCTGCGCCGCAGCCGCGGCGGCCCGACGGGCCCGACCGTGCCCAGCAGCAGGAGCACGGGGGCGAACAGCCAGGCGGCGACCGTGCCGGCCAGCCGGTGGACGGCGCGTTCGCCCGCCGCCAGCCAGAGCCCGAGCAGCAGCGCGGCCAGCAGGTGGGCGACGAGCATGCCGGACATGCCGCCTGCGTGCTGGTGGCCCACCATGGCCATCGCGTGGTGCGGCAGCACAGTACCGGCCATCGCCATGCGCGGCATGTCGGCCATCACGGAGGCGTCGGGCAGGCCGGCGGACAGGTCGACGGGCACGACGCTCAGGCCGCTGCCCGGAGGTCTCGCCGGGTCCAGGCCCGCCGCAGCGGCCAGGCTCGCGGCCTGCTCCTCGGTCAGCGGCCCCGCGTTGCAGAGCAGCAGCTGCGCCCACCGGGTGGCGAGCCCGCCCGAGTCGGGCGCGGCGGAGCCGGCCTGGCCGAGCGAGAACACCGCGTGCAGGGCCGCCTGGATCCCGACGGTCAGCCCGGTGACCAGGAGCGGGCCGCGCTCGCGGCGGGCCGTCAGCCAGGCGATCACCCCGGTGCCGCCGAACGCGGCGGCCAGCGCCCAGCCGGGCACCGGCACGCCGGACATCAGCACATGGCCGAAGGCCGCGAGCAACACGCAGGCGGCCGCGAACACCGCAGCCCGCCCCACCCGTACGACTCGTCCTGACTCCATGGCCGGCTCATCGTCGCATCCTTCACACCGCCCGGCCCCCCGCCGTCGGAACTTCCCGACCACCTCCACGGCGTGACGCAGGTCACCCGCCCCGGCCGGGAACTCCCGCCGCCGGCACCCCGACTACTCATCCGGCCCCGCTCTGCCCGCCGAGCCACCCCGGCCGCTTACACCTGTTCTGACCTGCGAAAACGCGCCCCCTTGCCATTCTCACCCCATCCACCGTCGCACCCGGGGCCAGGGTTGTGACGAGCACCTCTTCTGACGAAGTACGGAGTGCGGTACGGACCACCGCGCACAGCGCGGACCGCCTGCCCCGTCCGGCCCGCCCGGGACAATCGTCGAGCTGGTATTCGACGATGAGTCACCGGGGGCGGGTCATGGCGGATTTTGTCGACATAGAGAGAATTGAGACGGTCGAGGCACTGCGGCACGCGGCGGCCGAGGTGCAGGACCGACTGCTGGTCGAGCGGTCGGCGGAGGCGGCCGAGCTGATGGCCGACGGGTTCGCCCGAGCCCATCCGGAGTTGGCCGCGAAGAGCGGGTTCGCCCGGTGGCAGTTGGTGGCGGCGGCGGTGGTCGGGGTCGTCGCCCTGGGGGTGCTGGCGCTCGCGCCGCTGGTGGCCCTCATGGCGTTCACCGCACTGTCGGCGGCGTACAGCCTGCTGCACGCCGTGATCGCGGTGGCCGGGATGCGGGGAGCCCGCCCCGAGGCCGACCACCCGCCGGCGGACGAGGAACTGCCGACGTACACCGTGCTGGTGGCCGCGTACCGGGAGGCCGAGGTGATCGGCGACCTGGTCCGGCAGCTGGCCCGGCTCGACTATCCGGCGGACCGGCTGGAGGTGCTGGTCCTGCTGGAGCGGCACGACCCGGACACCCTCCGGGAGGTGCTGGCGGCCGACCCGCCGCCGTTCCTCCGGGTGGTGCTGCTCCCGCCGGGGCCGCCGCAGACGAAACCCCGGGCGATCAACCTGGGCCTGCTGCTGGCCAAGGGCGAGCTGCTGGTGGTCTTCGACGCCGAGGACCGGCCGGAGCCGGAGCAGCCGTCGCCCGCAGCGGGGCGGCCCGCGCCAGAGCGGCCCTGCAGGCGGCCAGAGCCCCGGCCGCACTGCTCGCGCCGCCCTGAGCCGTCGGGCCCTTCGCCCGCATGGTCGGCCCGTTCGGCTCCGGCGGCAGGCAGGCCCTCACCCGTCACCCGTCACCCGTCACCCGCCACCCGCCACCCGCCACCCGGCCGAAGGTCGGGGCGGGCGTGGCGGTGTACTGGTGGTGATCCAGTACGTCGTGGTGCCTGCCCTGCTCGGGGGTGGGGCGAGGTGGGGCGAGAGGCCGGGTGGGTGTGGTGTCGGCAGTGCGGCAGGACATGGTGGCGGAGGCCTGGGGGCTGCTCGGTGGGGCGGCCCAGGCTCTCGACGGCGTGCGGTGGAGCGGGCCGGACGGCGTGCTGGGTTCGCGGCTGGCGGTGCGGACGCTCGCGGAGGCGAGCGTGGCGGTGGCCGGGCTGGCGGCGGCCGAGTTGGCGGCGGTCCGCGGCGGCGGCACGGCACCCCGTGACGGTGCGGCGCCCGGGGTGCTGGTGGACAGCGGGGCCGTCGCGGCGGCGTACGCCAGTGACCGGGTGATGCGGCTGGACGGGGTCGAACTGACCAGTTGGGCGGCGCTCTCGCGGTTCTGGCGCTGCTCGGACGGCTGGGTGCGCACCCACGCCAACTACGACCACCACCGGCGGCGGCTACTCGAGGGGCTGGGCCTCGACCCGGAGTCGGCGGACACGCCGGAGACCACGGCGGCGGTCGAACGGGCCGTCGGCACTCGGACGGCCGACCGGGTCGCGGCGGAGGTGACCGCGCGCGGCGGCCTGGCCGTGGCCGTCCGGAGCCCGGGCGCGTGGGCCGCGCACGAGCAGGGGGCGGCGGTGGCCGGTCTGCCGCTGCTGAGCCTGGAGCGGGTCGGTGCGGCCCCGGCCGTCCCGCTGGCCCCCTGCCCGGACGGGCCGCTGCGGCCCGCCGCCGGGCTGCGGGTGCTCGACCTCACCCGGGTGATCGCCGGGCCGGTGGCCACCCGCACGCTCGCGCTGCTCGGCGCGGACGTGCTGCGGATCGACAGCCCCCGGCTGCCCGAGATCCACGCCCAGCACCTGGACCTGGACACCGGCAAGCGGTCCTGCCTGCTCGATCTGGACCGCCCCGCCGACCGGGCGGCCTTCGAACGGCTGCTGAGCACCGCCGACGTGGTGGTGACCGGCTACCGTCCGGGCGCCCTGGACCGCTTCGGGCTGGACTCCGCCGCCCTGCTCGCCCGCCGCCCCTCGCTGGTCACGGCCTCGCTCTGCGCCTGGGGCCGCACCGGCCCCTGGCAGCACCGCCGGGCCTTCGACAGCGTGGTGCAGGCCGCCGTCGGGATCGCCGAGATCGAGAGCGGCCCGGACGGCACCCCGGGCGCGATGCCCGTCCAGGCCCTCGACCACTCGACCGGCTACCTGATGGCCGCCGCCGTCCTCCGCGCCGTCACCCGCCGCACCACCGAGGGCGGCGGCTGGCGGGCCGAACTCGCCCTGGCCCAGACCGCCGCCTGGCTGCTCCGCCAGCCGATCGCGGCCGAGCAGCCGCCCAAGGAGCCGGCGGCGAGCGACTGGACGGCGGCGCAGGAGACGGCGGAGCGGGAGACGGCCTTCGGCAGGCTCCGCTACGCGCTCTCGCCGGTCCGCATCGAGGGCGGCCCGGCCGACTGGGCTCGCTCGGTGGGGCCGATGGGCGCGGACGCACCCGAGTGGCTCTGAGCACCCGGGCCGGGCAGAGCCTCGTCAGGCGCTCTGCCGCATCGCCTCCCGGGTGCAGGCAACCAGGTCTTCCGGGGTGAGCGAGTCGAGGGTCAGGCGGGCGTGGGTGAGCAGGTCGGCGGCGGCTGCCTGCAGGGCCGGGTCGTCGAGCGGGCGGCCCGGCAGGTAGGAGGTGTCGGCGAGGACGGCCTGGGCGAAGGCGTAGAGGTTGGCGGTGGCGGCCTCGCGGATGGTCAGCGAGAGGTGGGTGGAGGGCCCGTCACCGACGGCGATCGCGCTGTGCGCGAACCCCCGTGGGACGTAGAGGACTTCGCCCGGCTGGAGCACGGTGTCCAGCAGCACCTCACCCGGGTCACCGTCCTCCCGGTCCGGCACCCAGTGGCCGTCCGCCGGGCCGCCGTGCACCAGCCAGCGCTTGCTGCCGGTCAGTTGGACGGCGAGCACGTCGGCGTCGTCCCGGTGCACGGGCCGGCCCTGGGTGCCCGGCGGGGTGCGGAAGAAGAACGCCTCCACCTGCCGGCCCAGCTCCGCGCCCAGACCGCGCGCCAACTCCCGTGCCCCCTGGTGCCACTGGTCCACGTACCGGAGCAGCACGGTGGCGTCCTCGTCCCGGATCAGGGCCCGGACCTGGAACGCGTCGGCGTAGTCGGTGAGCACCTCGCCGAGCACCACCCGGGGGCGGCAGAAGCGCTCGGTCGGCAGGTGCGCGTCCCGCTGCACCAGGCCGATGTACGGGACCTTCAACAGGCCGTCCTCCAGGCGCTGTTCGATCTCGGCGTAGGTGACGGCCCCGACCGGCGGGTCGGTGGGGCGCAGGACGGCGGGGCGGGTGCGCCAGAGCTCGGTCAGGAAGTGGTGCTCGTCCTCGACGCAGCGGCGCAGCCAGGTGGCGGTCATGGTGGGTCACTCTCCTGCGAGGGGCTCAGGCGGCTCAGGCGGTGGGACGGCTGCTGTGGGCGTTGCGGCGGGCGGCGGAGACCAGTTCGGCGGGGGTGAGCTCGTCGAGGCGGGCCCGCAGGTGGTCCAGCAGCTCGGCGGCGGCCTTGGTCAGGTCGGCGTCGTCCAGCGGGCGGGCCGGGAGGGTCAGGCCCTCGGCGAGCCGGGACTTGAGCTGGGCGCGGAGGTGGCCGGCGCCGGCCTCGCGGAGCACCACGGTCAGGTGCAGGGAGGGGCCGTCATCGGTGGCCCAGGCCCGGTGGGCGTAGCCGTTGGGCACGTAGAGCACCTCGCCGGCCCGCACCACGCCCTCGAAGAGGGGCGTGCCGGGCCGCTCCTCGCGGACGGGCTGCCAGGAGGCGTCGGCGGGGCCCGGGTAGACCTCCCAGTGCTTGGCCCCGGAGAGCTGGAGCACCAGGATGTCGCCGTCGTCACGGTGCACCGGGCCGCGCCGTCCGGGCTGCGAGTGGAAGAGGAACGCCTCGGTGAGGCGGCCGAGTTGCTCGCCCAGGCCCTCGGTCAGCGAGCGCACGCCGGGGTGCCAGTGGTTGAGGTAGCGCAGTTGGAGGGTGGCGGACTCCGCCCGGATCAGCTCCCGCACCTTGGCCGCGTCGGGGTAGCCGTACACCGGCAGGCCGGCCACGGTGCGCGGGGTGCAGTACCGCTCCTCCGCCACGCTGCCGTCCAGGGTGAACAGGCCCGCGTACGGGGTGCGGAGGGTGCCGCTGTCGAGCAGCGCCTCCAGGTCGGCCGGAGCCAGCAGCTCGACCGGCGGGTCGGCCGGGCGCAGCAGGGCCGGGCCCTGGCGCCACTGGTGCCGGAGGAAGTCCTCCAGGTCGGGGATGCAGCGGGCGAGCCAGTCCATGGCGCCTCGACTCCTCTCGGAAGAAGCTCGGTCGGTGGGGAACGTGGGCTCCGGCGGCACACCCGCCGGAGCCCACGCCGGGGGGACGGTCAGATGACGTCCGGGTGGCAGCCCTCGCAGCGGTCCGGGGTGACGTGACCGGCGGTGACGGCCGTCGGGGTGGCCGCCATGGCCTGGGCGGACGGCGCGAACACCGCGCCACCGATCGCCGCGGCGACCGCGACGGAGAGCGCCGCCTGACGGGTGAGCGCCGCGAACTTGGCCGGGGACTCGAACTTCATGGTGAGCTCCTTCTGGTGCGAGGGCAGGTCGAACTGCCCTGCTGGCGAGGTGAGTTGGCGATGTGCCGAGAGCTGCTGCCCGGCCCGGTCCCCGATCGGACCGGCCGGGCCGCTCGCCCCTTCGGCGATGGCTCAATGCTGCGGCCGAGCGGCGGACTCGGGAAAGTCACGGGCTTCCGGTTCAGGAATCCCTGGACCGGGGAACGGGTTCAGCCCCGCCGGGACGGGCACGGACGACCGACCAGCGGGCACGGGCGGCCGACCAGCGGGTATGGGGGCGGTGCCGGGCGGGTGTCAGTCGTCGAGCAGGCCCGCGCGGGCGGCGGCCACGCCGGCCTGGAAGCGGCTCTCAGCGCCCAACTGCGCCATGATGTCGGCGATGTGGCGCCGGGCCGTGCGCAGCGAGAGGCCGACCCGGCGGGCGATCGTCTCGTCCTTGAGGCCGCCGGCGAGCAGCCGCAGGATGGTGCGGTCGATCTCCTGCGCCACCTGCCCGAGGCCCTCCTCCGCGGCCGAGGCGAACGGGCGGGCCACCGCCCAGGCCTGATCGAAGATCTCGCAGAGGTACGCCACCAGCGACTCCTCGGTGACCACCACCGCGCCCGTGGAACCGTCGCTGAGCGGCACGAAGGCCCGGCTGCGATCGAAGACGATCAGGCGGCCGAAGAGTTCGTGCAGGGTGCGGTACTCGGCGCCGAGCCCGGCGGCGGCCTCCACGTAGGCCTGGCTGGGGCCGTTGAAGCGGGCGGTGTGGTGGTAGAGGGTGCGCATCCTGACTCCCCGGGCCAGCAGCGCGCGGTCGCGGCGGAGCGCCTCCTGCATGGCCTCGGGCACCCGGGCCCCGCCGCCGGGCTGACTGGCCAGCACCTCGCGGCGGCACTCGGCGGAGGCGCGGTCGAGCGCGGCCCGGACTTCGGGCAGGGTGGCAATGACCCGGAGGCCGTCCCCGACGGGCGGGCGGCCGCCGTCCAGGTAGTACGGGAGGAAGCCGGCCAGCCGGGCCCGCCCCTCGGCCAACTGCTGCTGGCAGTGGGCGATCTGGGCCTCGATCGGGCCGGTCAGCACGTCCACGGCGGCCGAGGGGCCGACCGCGCGGCCCCGGGCCGGATCCTGCGGGTCGGAGTGGACGAGGCCCCAGCCGGCCAGCCGGGCCAACGCGGGGGCGGCGGCGGCCGGGTCGAGCCCGAGGGCGGCCAGGTGGCCGGCCAGGGCTCCGGGGTCGAGCCGGCCGTGCTCCAGCACCCAGGCGTAGGCGGCGGCATCGACCGGATCGGGGGTGGCGAGGGGCGGTGGCTGTACCGACATGTCCGCTCCGTCCCCTGCTCAGCTTGCTGCCACGGCAGTTGGTGAGGTGACCGGCCGATGGTGCCCAGGCCACCGACTCTCCATGCTAGGGACACGCCAACGACCGCACCCGAGGATGCCCGCGAGGTCGTCACCTGTCTGCCCGGCCGCCTCCCGAACCCCCGCCGTGCGGGCCGACCGACCCCACGGACCGACCCCACCGACCGACCCGACCCACCCTGGCCGCCCGAACCCGAAGGAGCCCGACCGTGACCCCCAGCGCCGCCGGCCCCTCTGCATCCAGGACCGAACCAGCCCTCAGCCGCCGCGAGTCGGAGGTGCTCGCCCTGCTCGCCCAGGGCGCCACCTACGCCGCCATCGCCCGCGACCTGCGGCTCAGCCCGCACACCGTCGACACCTATCTGCGCCGGATCCGCGCCAAGACCGGCGCCACCGGCCAGGTCCAACTCACCCTGCTCGCCTACCGCATCCACGGCTACCCGGCGGCGGCCTGAGCCCGCCGGCCGTCCTCCCGGGTCAGCGAGGTTCCGGCAGGACGGCCAGCGCGTCGATCTCCACCCGGAAGTCCGGGTGCACCAGGCCGGCCACCTTGACCAGCGAGCAGGCCGGGGCCCGGTCGGCCCGCTGGTGCTCGTCGCGGACCTTGCGGAAGGCCGGCAGATCGGCCAGGTCGGTCAGGTAGACCGTCAGCTTCACCACGTGGTCGAGGTCGGTACCGGCCGCGGCCAGCGCGAGCGCCAGGTTGGCGTACACCTGGCGCAGCTGCGCCTCGGCGTCACCCACGCCGACCGGCTGCCCGGCGGCATCGGCCGGCACCTGGCCGGAGACGGCGACCATCGGCCCGCCGAAGACCACCGCGTGGCTGTAGCCGTTGACCGGCGGGGCCCCCTCGGGCCGGACGAAGTGCTCCATCTGCTCCCCCTGACGTGCCGTCGACGAACGCTCAGGACCCGGGCCGCCACAAGGCAGCCCGGGTCGGTGGTCATTATGCGCGACACGCAGCAGCAGGAGCCTCGCCGATCAGGCCCCCTGCCACTCCTGCTACTCCTGCCGCTCCCGCCCCGACGGCTCGGCCTGCTCAGCCTGCTCGGTCTGCTCGGCCTGGAGGGCGGCCAGCACCTCGACCAGGTACGCCTCCACGGCGGGCTTGTCGAGGCCGAGAGCGGTCAACGGACCCTCCCCGGCCTCGTGTTCGAGCAGGGCGAGCAGCAGGTGCTCGGTGCCGACGTAGTTGTGGCCGAGGCGGAGCGCCTCACGCATGGTCAGTTCGAGCACCTTGACGGCCCGGGCGTCGTACGGGATGAGCGCCGGGACGTCCTCGGCGGCCGGCGGCAGCACGGCGGTGGCCGCCGTACGGAGGGCCTCCGGGGTGACGCCCCGGGCCTCGATCGCCCGGACGGCCAGCCCCTCGGGCTGACTGAGCAGGCCGAGGGCCAGGTGCGCGGGCCCGATCTCCACGCTGCCCGCGGCCTTCGCCTCGTTGTGCGAGGCCGCCACTGCACTGCGGGCCCGGGGCGTGAACCGGGCGAAGCCCTGGCTCAGGTCGAGCTCGCTGGGCTCGCCCTTGGGGACGAAGCGCTTCTGGGCCGCCTGCCGGGTGACACCCATGCTGCGTCCGATGTCGGTCCAGGAAGCCCCGGACCGCCGGGCCTGGTCGACGAAGTGGCCGATCAGGTGGTCCGCCACCTCGCCGAGGTGGTCGGCCGCGATGACGGCGTCGGAGAGCTGCTCCAACGCATCCGTGTGGACCTTCTTGATGGCATCGATCAGGTCGTCGAGCCGCACGTTCGTGAGCTGAATCTGGTTCGCCATGCGTCAACCATAGGTTGACACCCTCGGCACCGTCAACCATCGGTTGACGATCCCTCGGGTCCAGCCGAACGGGTGAGCGATGGTCCGATCAACCCTGACACCGGGAATACGGTATGCATGCGAATGACACTGAGAGTGACGACCGCGGCGACCTTGGCCGCCCTCGCCGGCTTCGCCGGAGTGGCCCCGGCCTGGGCCGACACCCTGCTGGAGACCAAGCCCTGGGCCTGCGAGGAGCCCTACTCCGGGGAGCTGGAGTGCGGCCCGGCCATGCCCGTGCCGCCGGGTGCCTACCTCTGGGTCGGCGCCGAGACCGCCGGGCCGACCATCTTCACCGCGTACTCCGGCGAGGGCGACCAACGGGTGCAGATCGGCTGGGGCGAGATGTACGGCGCCGGCGGCGCCTTCCGGCTCTACACCAACGACACCGACCAGACCGTGCTCGTCCACATCACCGAACACGCCGACGCCCCCGAGAACCGCTGCGGCACCCGCTTCGAGCAGGGCACCTACGAGGTCCGGATCTGACCCCGGATCGACCGACCGAACACCTGACGGGCCGTCGGATGTCAGTTGCACGCCTGTGACAGGAGACGGACCCTTCGCGGACGGCCCGTCCGGCATGCTTCTCGTGTCGCACAGAGAGCGCCGAAAGCTACCGGACGGGCCCACAGCCCACAGGGGGGAGCAGGGCTCTGGCGAGAAATCCACAGCCCGTCACACTCACCGTTCCTGGGGGGAACCACCATGTCCGCTCGCGCCCGCCGCCGCTCCTCCGCCGTCGCCCTCACCGTCGCGATCACCACCGGCGCCACCCTGCTGCTCACCGCCTGCGACCCGTCGGCCGGCTCCACCGGCTCCACCAAGACCGACGCCGCCGCGCAGGCCCCGATCGCCGCCGCCCCGGTGGCCGCCGGTGCCGCCGCCCAGAGCGCCGCGCCCAGCACCGCCCCGAGCGCCCCGGCCGCCGCCGTCCAGCCGGCCGCCGACACCACGCCGTCCCGCGCGGCGAGCGCCGCCCCGCAGGCCGCCGAGCCGGCCGCCCCGCTCAACGGCACCGCCCACAACGGCCTGACCATCAGCAACGGCACCCGCTACGTGGTCATGAACGGCACCACCGTCGACTTCGGCACCGCCGTCCGTGACCTGGCCTGGTCCCCCGACGGCCGCAAGGCCGCCTTCGTGGACGGCAACGGCGACCTCGCGGTGGCCGCCCCGGACGGCACCGGCCGGATCACCGTCGCCAAGCACGGCGCGGGCGAGACCTGGTCGCACCCGGCCTGGCAGGTCGCCCCGGCCCTCGCGGACGGCACGATCCGCGCCAAGAACAACCTCCAGTTCGTGGTCACCACGGGCGGCACCACCCGTCTGGAGACGGTGGTCGCCACCGGCGGCACCCCGCAGCCGCTCCGCCTGGGCAGCTACTCCGAGGAGAACTTCTCGCCCAACCCGGAGACCGGCAACACCTGGGTGTCCGGTGGCACCAGCTACGGCGCCACCGCCTACGCCAACAGCGAGAACGGCGAGGTCTACTACCGCGACGACAACCTGCGCCAGCAGGGCGGCTCGGTCACCAAGGGCTCCGAGCCCACCATCTCGCCGGACTCCCGGGACATCGTCTTCGTCCGCGCCTCGCACGGCCACGACCACCTGTTCGCGTACCGCTCCGGCCGCCAGGGCCAGCCCACCGTGGTCGACCTGACCCCGAACGCCACCACCGACTACACCGAGCCGACCTACTCCCCCGACGGCCGCACCATCGCGGCCCGCACGGCGGACGGCATCGTCACCCTCCCCGCCGACGGCTCCGCCGCGCCGAAGCTGGTCTCCGGCTACCACGGTCTGCCGAGCTACCGTCCGCAGGCCTGATCAGCGAACCTCACGCCCTCCGGTCCAACTCGGCCCGGAGGGCGTCGAGGTGGGCGTCGGCGGTGTCGTGCGGCAGGTACTCGACCACGTCGAGGAAGCGGAACAGCACCTGAGCGGGCGTCACCGCGTACTCGTAGTCGGCGAAGCCGACCACCGCGCCGAGCTCGCCCCGGGCGGTGCCGCGCACCAGGTGCGCGGTCAGCTCGTCCGGCTGGTCGGCGGTCAGCGAGCGGCGGGCGTTGGGGCGGGCCAGGTACGGGCAGACCATCGAGGCGTAGAGCATGCAGGCCCGGTGGCCGGGGGCCTCCAGGGTGGGGGCGAGGTTGCGGTACGGCCGCCCGGCCGCCAGCGCCTCGCCGATCGCGGCGCTCTCACCCGCGCCGACCACCCGCCAGACCGGCCCGGGCGGCATCAGCTGGTCGCAGACCGAGCAGAGCCGCCCGTTCGCGCAGTCGGCACTGCGGCCGTAGTCGGTCCGGGCGAACTGCGGTTCGCCGTCCTCCCAGGGCGTGATGGCGGGCACGGGGTAGCCGCGCCCGTCCTGCGGACGCTCCGCCACGGCCGGGGGCTTGGGCACCAGATCGAATCGCACCGACCATAGGTACCACACCGCTCCCGGCAGGCGGCCTCAGCAGCCGGTCTCCAGCGCGAGCAGCTCCGCCACCGTCTGCCGACGGCGGATCAGCCGTGTCTCGGCGCCGTCCACCAGGATCTCCGGGATGAGCGGGCGGGAGTTGTAGGTCGAGGACATCGAGGCGCCGTAGGCGCCGGTGTCGTGGAAGACGGCCAGATCACCGACCTCGCAGACCGGCAGCGGCACCGGCTCCACCTCGCCGCCCTCGACCTGGGTGAAGACGTCTCCGGATTCGCAGAGCGGGCCGGCCAGCACGGTGTCGCGCAGCGGGGCGGTGAGCGGCGCGCCGGCCGGGTCGAGCAGTGAGACCCGGTGGTGGCTGCCGTACATCGCGGGCCGCATCAGGTCGTTGAACCCGGCGTCGACCAGCACGAAGTGGTTGCTGCCGACCGGCTTCTGGGCCCGCACCTCGGTCAGCAGCACGCCCGAGCCGGCCACCAGGAAGCGGCCCGGCTCGATCTCCAGCCGTACCGGGTGGCCGAGTTCGGCCGCCAGCTCGCGGCGGGCCGCGTCCCAGATCCGGAAGTACCGCTCGGTGTCCACCTCGGGCTGCCCGGGCGCGTACGGCACCGAGAGCCCGCCGCCGGCCGAGATCGCCCGCAGGTCGTGGCCGGTGAGCCGGGCCTGCTTGAGCATCGTCTCGCAGACGGCCTCCAGGTGGCCGTAGTCCACGCCCGAGCCGATGTGCATGTGCAGGCCGACCAGGTCGAGCCGGTGCTCGGCGACCAGGGCGAGGGCCCCGGCCAGGTGTTCGTGCCAGATGCCGTGCTTGCTCTGCTCGCCGCCGGTGTTGGTCTTGCGGCTGTGGCCGTGCCCGAAGCCGGGGTTGATCCGGATCCAGACCGGGTGGCCGGGGGCGACCCGGCCGAGCTGGTCGAGCATCTGCGGGGAGCCCGCGTTGACGGGTATGCCGAGCTCGACCACCCGGCGCAGGGTGGCCCGGTCGAGCAGGTCGGCGGTGAAGACCACCGGCTCGTCCGCGCCGCCGGGCCGGTAGCCGGCCAGCAGGGCCCGCTCGATCTCGCCCAGCGAGACGGCGTCCACCGCCACGCCCTGCTCGCGCATCAGCCGCAGCAGGTGCACGTTGGAGCAGGCCTTCTGCGCGAACCGGATCACGTCGAAGCCGCGCAGCCGCTCGATCTGGGCCCGGATCACCCCGGCGTCGTAGACCCAGGCGGGCGTCGCGTACCGCTCGGCCAGCCCGGCCAGCCGCGCGCCGTCCAGGTCTCCCGGGAAGCCGCCACGCGCAAAGCCGTCCGCACCGCTCATGATCCGCCCCGCTCAGTTCGGCGGCCGTCCGTCTCCGGCCGCCCCTCGGGCCGATCCTGCAAGACCGGGCCGGGTGTCCGCCGAACTGTCCACCAGCCGGATGATCACCGTCTCAGTGCCGAAATCAGCGGAGCCGCCGGCTCCGCTGCGGCAGGATGGGAGTCATGCCCACCCCCGTACGCCAGATCAGAGCCGCCCACGACGCCCGGACGATCACGGTCTACCAGGCGTTCTGCCCCGAGATCGCCGGGCCGGCGGCGGAGACCGGGCGCTTCCCGGCGGAGTTCAGCCGGGAGCGGATGACCTGGATCAAGCCCTCCTTCCTCTGGATGATGCACCGCAGCGATTGGGGCCGCAGCAGCGGCCAGCAGCGCGTGCTGGCCGTCACCATCCACCGGGACGGGTTCGAATGGGCGCTCGGGCAGGCGGAGTTGAGCGGGTACGACGCCTCGGTGCACCGCTCGCGGGAGGAGTGGCGGCGGGCCGTGCGGCGCTCCGAGGTGCGGGTGCAGTGGGATCCGGAGCGCAATCTGGCGATGCAGCCGCAGCGCCACCGTTCGCTCCAACTCGGCCTGCGCGGCGAGGCGGTGCGGCGGTACGCGGAGGAGTGGATCACCGGCATCGAGGACGTCAGCGCGCTCGCCGAGCAGGTCCGGGTGGAGCGCCGCCCGGAGTTGCTGCCGGCCGAGCGGCCCTACCCGCTGCCCGCGCAGCTGGCCGTGCGGATCGGGGCCGACGGCTGAACCACCAGCCGCCGGCCCCGAGTTGACGACCAGCGAGTAGACGGCTAGCCGTGCAGGTAGACGATGCCGAGCTTGGTCAGCTGCCACTGCTGCGCGGTGGAGCCGGTGTCGGCGGCCAGCGCGACCAGCGGGTTGCCCTGGCCGTCGGTGGCCGGGCCGGCCGTGGCCACCTTGGACTGGTCCTGGGAGTCGGCGAGTTCGTAGACCCCGGTGGCGGTCTGCTTGAACACCCAGTGCTGGTTGCCGCCGCCGTTGCAGCCCCACTGCTCGAGCTTGGTGCCGGGGGCGGTGGACCCGCCGGTGGCGTCCAGGCACATGTTGCGGTTGCCGCTGAAGTCCAGCTCGTAGCTGCCGCCGGCCTTGGCCTCGAAGACGAAGGACTGGTTCAGGCTGCCGGCGGCCGGGTAGACGATCGCGGCCCGCCCGTTGGTGCTGTCCCCGTAGGTGCCGCCGCCGGAGAGGTCGAGCACCTTGCCGGTGGCCAGGTTGGTGAGCTGGTACCAGGCGCCGTCCTCGGGCTTGTCCGGGAAGGGCAGGCCGGGGGTGAGCGGTTCGATCGAGGTGCCGTCCTGCTGGTTCAGCGTGCAGAACGCCTCCTGCTGGCCGGGCTGTTGGTAGAACTGCGCCAGGCAGGCGCCCTCACCGCGGTAGCCGGCGACCCGCAGGTGGTACGACTGCCGCACCATGTTCATGCAGACGCCCGGGATGGAGATCGGGGAGTCGCAGCCGTTCCGGGTCTTCTCCGAGGTGTCGATCACGTCGCCGTTGGTGTACTCGTACGGCGAGCTGGTCCACTCCGCGCAGACCTCGTGGCCGTAGCTGACCCGGCGCTGGTCGAGGTAGCGCACCCCGGGCACCTGGGAGGCGGCCGTCCGCAGCGCGTCGCTCAGCTGCGGCACCACCCAGTTGTGCCCCCAGGCCAGGTCCTCGGGGAAGGCCGGGCAGCCGTCGGCGACCTTGCCGACGTAGTCGTTGCGCCGGATGTCCGGGGTGATCGGGGTGAAGTAGGACTGGAAGACCAGCTGGTACGAGGAGTCGTCGTACCCGGCGGTGCGCATGGTGTTGCGCACGTCGGTGAGGGCGGCGACCACCTTGGGGATCACCCTGACGGCGCGCTGGCGGATCGAGTCGCTGCCGATGGTGTCCCGGCAGCCCTGGGACTGCGGGATCGGGAAGTACTGGGCCAGGCAGCTGAGCATGATGCCGCTGAAGTCGAAGTCGTCGTTGGCGCCGATGGTGACGACCACCATCTTCACGTTGTACTGGGCCGCGGTCTGGGCGAGCTTGACGTCCTGCTTGGGCTCGCCGAAGTCGCCGCTGCCGCCGCCGGTCACCTTGGCCAGCTCGGGGTCGCTGACCAGGTCGCCGGTCTGGGCCCCGGAACAGGCCAGGTCGATCGGGGCGACCCCGGCGATGCCGGTCACGTAGATCTCCGACTTGTCGTGCCGGTGACAGTAGTTGGTGGGGGTGTCGGTGCCGGTCTGGTACGCGTCGCTCGTGTCCGTACCGGCGCCCTCGCCGGATATCGCGCTGTCGCCGAGCGCGACGATCGCAGCCGGTCGGTCGGTCCGGACGGAGGACGAACTCGCCTGGGCGGCAACCGCGTTCGGGAAGGCGGCGAGGGCGAAGGCGGCTGTCAGACCGGCCGCGGTGAGCAGCGCACGGGGTTTGGACCTGTTCACGCCTGACTCCTTGCGGGTGGGGGGACCTACAGAAGATGAGCCGGGCTCACATGCTAGGTACTGACAAGTAACGCAACAAGGTTTTTGACACGCGCAAAGGCCGCCACCCCTCACAGGAGGGGCGGCGGCCTTCGGAGTGGCGTCAGATTCAGCCGACGTTGGCGCAGGAGTTGCCGAACGCCGGGTTCAGGGCGCCGATGACGCTGACGGTGTTGCCGCACAGGTTGACCGGAACGTGAACCGGGACCTGGATGCTGTTGCCGGAGATGACACCGGGGGAGCCGGCGGTGACGCCCTCCGCCTCGGAGCTCGCCATGGCCGAGCCGGCACCGGCCGCGACCAGACCGGCGACAGCGGCGCCGACGGCGGCAGCCTTCTTGATGCTCATTCGAGTCTCCTCATTGAGTGTTCGGGATTGGAGCAGGTGCCATCCTCAACGGCCCGCTCCCCCCGCGGTTGTGCTCCGCACCGAACAATCACCCACTCGCACCAATCAACGGCATTCGGGTGATCACCGAAGGCACCCGTTTCCCCGCGGCCGCTCCGTCGTTCTTCCTGGCGATACAGGCTTCACCGCTCCACCCCGCTCGGCTCGACCCAGAAATGAGATCGCATCATGCGCAAGCTCGCCTACGGCGCGTTCGGCTCCGCGGCCACCGCGGCCCTGCTGCTCGGCGGCGCCGCTGCCGCTTCGGCCCACCACGCCCACGGCGCGTCGGCCGAGGCCGCCACGGTGAACTCCCCCGGTGTCATCGCCGGCAACACCGTCCAGGTGCCGGTGCACATCCCGGTCAACCTCTGCGGCAACACGGTCAGCGTGATCGGCGCGCTGAACCCGGCGTTCGGCAACTCCTGCGCCAACGTCTCCTGACCGAGGCCGGCCGAACCGGTCGGGCGAACGCCGGGCCGACCGAGCGGACACCCCCGCAGCATCGGGTGCGGTTCACCCCGCACCCGGCCCCCGACCAGAACCCGTCGGGCAGAACGAACGAAGGAACGAACACCATGCGTGACCTCAAGAAGACCGCCGTCCTCTCCCTCGCCGCCGCCGGCCTGGTGCTGGCCGGTGCCGGCTCCGCCATCGCCTCCTCCGAGGCCGAGGGCGTCACCGCCGGCTCCCCCGGCGTGATCTCCGGCAACAGCATCCAGGTGCCGGTGCACATCCCGGTCAACGTCTGCGGCAACAGCGTCGACGTGATCGGCCTGCTCAACCCGGCGTTCGGCAACTCCTGCGCCAACGTCGGCTGACTCAGCCACTCCCCTGTACTGATCTAGGAGATCGACCCCCATGCAGAACGTGAAGAAGGCCGCCGTCCTCTCCGCCGCCGCCGCGGGCCTGGTGCTGGCCGGTGCCGGCTCGGCGCTGGCCTCCTCCGAGGCGGAGGGCGTCACCGCCAACTCCCCCGGTGTCGCCTCGGGCAACAGCATCCAGGTGCCGGTGCACATCCCGGTCAACCTGTGCGGCAACAGCGTGAACGTGATCGGCCTGCTCAACCCGGCGTTCGGCAACTCCTGCGCCAACGTGGACGCCGGCGACGAGGACTGCTGATCACTCCCTGATCGGCGTCCGCCGCACATCCCCTGCCCCCCGGCCGCCCAGGCCGGGGGGCAGTTCGGCTTCCTGCCCCCTCGCCAGCAAAGGACTTCTGATGACCCGTAGGACCAGCGGGCTCGGCCTGGCCGCCGTCGGCGCGGCCCTGCTGCTCGGCTCCGCCGCCGCCCCGGCCGCCCAGGCCGCCGAGCAGGGCGCACCCGAGCTCCCCACGCCCTCCGCCCACCTCTCCAAGACGGAGGTCGGCCCGGCGGTGCACGCCACCACGAGCGCCCTCGGCTACGCCTTCGCGCCCGCCAAGTCGCTCCGGCTCGACCCCTTCGCCCAGTCCTCCGCCGACCTGCTCGACAACGAGCTCGCGGTCAAGCCGGACCAGGGCCTGCGCCCGGTCACCACCCAGACACTGACCGGCCCGCTGAGCAACGGCGGGGGCGCGAAGGACCTGGTCGGGGTCGGCCCGGCGCTCGGCCTGCTGCCCGGCTGAGCACGCGCGAGCACGCGGCGCGCGCGAGCGCCCGGCGCACGCGCGTGGGGCCCGGCACCGTCTCCCCGGTGCCGGGCCCCTCAGTCGTACGGGCGGCCCGTACGGTCGGCTCAGTCCGAGGAGTTGAGCACCTCGGTCACGGTGCCGGTGGTGGTGTCGGTGAGGTCCTTGGCCGCGCCGGTCACCGAGAGGTGCTTCTCCGGGCCGCCCAGGGTCGCCTTGGCGCCCGGGATGGCCTGCACCGGGGCGGCGATCAGCTGCGGCTCGAGCTCGCCGAAGGCCACGTCCTGATCCTGCGGGCGGCCGTCGGGGCCGTCCACCAGGGAGAGCGGCTGGCCCATGGTCAGGGCCGGGCCGGCGGTGTGCAGCGGGGCGGCAGGCGCGTCCAGCAGCAGGTTGCCGAGCTCGGTGGAGCGGTCGGCGGCCGGCAGCGGCACCGCGGCCTGGAGCGAGGGGCCGACCCGGCCGGCGTTGACGGCGGGCACCACGTGGTCCGGGATCAGCTGGTGCTTGGCGTGCTCCTCGGGCACCGGCGGCATCACCAGCGAGGTGGGCACCCCGCCGGAGATCTTGCCGCCCTCGGGCAGCACCCCCAGCTTGTCGGTCGCGCCGCCGAGCGGGATCTCGAAGGGCACCTCCCTGCCGGAGAGCTCGTGCTCGACGGCGGCGACCTGGCCGGGCGTCATGGCCGTGGCGGTGGCCACCCCGGGGGCGGCCACCACACCGGCACCTGCCGCGAGCAGCAGGGCGCCCGCCCGCTTGGAGAGCTTCATTCGATTCACCTGTTCTGTCCGGAGCCGAGGATCTGCGAGAGCCGCAATCAATCGCTCAACGAGACAGCCACGGGTGGATTGCGAGGGTTAACCGGTTCGGACTAATAGTCAGACCGCAGAGCGCCCCCGGCCGTGATCGAAAAAGACTTCTCGAGGATTTCGCGTAACTTTCCCCGTCGTCATTCTTTGATTCAGATGTCGCAGCCACGGCGGCGGCGGGGTCGGGAAATCCGCCCCTCGGTTCGCCGGAAATTCAGAGAGGTTCTCCCCATGCTCAAGAAGACTTTCGCGACCGCCGGTCTGGTCGCGGCTGCGGTGGCCGCCGCGGCCGTGCCCGCCAACGCGATCGGCAACGCCGACGGCTCGGCGGCCTCGATCGAGGGCAACGGCGGCACCAACGCGACCGGCACCTGGGGCAACCACAGCCCGAACTTCCACTTCCTCGACAACCCGAACATCTGCTTCCCCGAGATCCACAACGTCGGTGTCGCGGTGCTCGGCGTCGCGGTGCCGGTCGAGGTCCAGGCCCTGAACAACCAGCCGAAGCAGACCTGCGTGGTCGGCCAGAGCACCGCCGGCAGCGGCGATGGCGGCGTCTCCCACCTGGTCGGCTGACCTCACCGCACCACTGGATCGGCGGCACCTCCAGTGCCGCCGACTCACCCCTCTTCCACTCCCGCTCCACTCACCATCAGATCCGTAAAGGAATCAGAACAATGATCAAGAAGGCGTTCGCCACCCTGGGCGTTGCCGCTGCCGGTCTGGCCATGGCCGCCGCCCCCGCGATGGCCATCGGCGACTCGGACGGCTCCGCCACCTCCCTCCAGGGCAACGGCGGCACCAACGCGACCGGCACCCAGGGCAACCACAGCCCGAACTTCCACACCCTCGACAACCCGAACCTCTGCCTGCCCGAGGTTCACAACATCGCGGTCGGCGCGGCCATCGGCCTGGCGATCCCGGTCGAGGTCCCGGTCCTCAACAACAAGCCGACCCAGCAGTGCGTCGTCGGCCAGAACACCATCGGCTCGGGCGACGGTGGCGTCAGCCACCTGATCGGCTGATCTGCCGAAGCATCGACCGCAGGGCCCGGGGGAGCGTCCCCCCGGGCCCTGCGGCCTTTCGCCGTCCGGGCCGGGCCGCTGTCACCCCTGCGGCCCGGCGCGGCGCCCCACGGGCGGTCACCTCGTGTGACAGCCTGACCACTCAGCCCTATCACCGCAGCTCACGGCACCTGCCGCCGAGCTGCACGAGAGAGGACAGACCATGAAGAGCAAGCTGGGCAAGGCCCTGCTCGTCACCGCCGGCGCGCTGGTCCTGGCCGGTGTCTCGGCCCCCGCCTACGCCCACGTGGCCGCCGGTGGCGGCGGCGAGTTCTTCGCCACCGCCGACTGCCCGTTCCTCGCCGGCGAGCAGCACGGGTGGGCCGCGACGGACCACATCTTCGCCGCGTACGAGCAGCACGGCTGGGCCAACAGCCACGCGCTCGGCGGCGGCGAGGACGGCATCGCCGTCATCGAGTAGCGCTCACCCCGAGAGCACCGGAGGCCGGGCCCCGCTGTGGGGAGCCCGGCCTCCGGCCCGTTCTCGTCCGGTGGGTCAGAGCATCCGGGCGGCCTCGACCGCCCAGTAGGTGAGGATCTGCTCGGCGCCCGCGCGGCGGATCGAGGTGAGCGTCTCCATGATCATGCGCTCCCGGTCCACCCAGCCGTTCGCGGCGGCCGCCTCGACCATCGCGTACTCGCCGGAGACCTGGTACGCGGCCACCGGCACCGGCGAGGCGTCGGCCACCTGCCGCAGGATGTCCAGGTAGGCCATGGCCGGCTTCACCATCACCAGGTCGGCGCCCTCGGCCACGTCCTGCTCCAGCTCGCGCAGCGACTCCCGCGCGTTGGCCGGGTCCTGCTGGTACGACTTGCGGTCGCCCTTGAGCGAGGAGCCCACGGCCTCCCGGAACGGCCCGAAGAAGGCCGAGGCGTACTTGGCCGTGTAGGCCAGGATCCCGGTGTCCTGGTAGCCTGCCTCGTCCAACGCCCGCCGGATCACGCCGATCTGACCGTCCATCATCCCGGACGGCCCGACCAGGTGCACCCCGGCCTCGGCCTGCACCAGCGCCATCTCCTCGTACCGCTTGAGGGTGGCGTCGTTGTCCACGCTGCCGTCCTCGGCCAGCACCCCGCAGTGCCCGTGGTCGGTGTACTCGTCCAGGCAGAGGTCCGACATGACGACGAGGGCGTCACCGACCTCCGAGACCACGTCCCGGATCGCCAGCTGCAGGATCCCCTCCGGGTTGGTCCCCTCGCTCCCGATCGCATCCTGCACCTCGGGCACCCCGAACAGCATGATCCCGCCCAGCCCGGCCTCCGCAGCCTCCACGGCGGCGCGGCGCAGGGTGTCCCGGGTGTGCTGGACGACGCCCGGCATCGAGCCGATCGGCTTCGGCTCCGTGATCCCCTCCCGGACGAAAGCGGGCAGGATCAGCTCGGCCGGATGCAGCCTGGTCTCGGCGACCAGCCGCCGCATGGCCGGGCTCTGCCGGAGCCGACGCGGGCGAACGTAAGGGAACTGAGCAGGCACAACGTCTCACTTTCTCCGCTTACAGAAACCACTTCAGGGGCGCGGGGAACTGCGCGCGCAACCGTGCACCTCCGTAGAGGGCTGGTCGCGCAGTTCCCCGCGCCCCCGGGCGTAACGTCTAGCGCGCCTTCCTCCGGGAACCCGGGCGCCGCTCGCTCGGACGGTAGACCGGCTCACCGGCCGCCACAGCAGTATCCCGCCGTCCGGCGCCGAACTCGGCCAGCGCCTGCGCCAGAGCGGCAGCGCTGGGCGCCGGCGCCATCACGTCCACCCGCAGGCCGTGCTCCTCGGCGGTCTTCGCCGTGGCCGGGCCGATGCAGGCGATGATCGTGACGTTGTGCGGCTTGCCGGCGATGCCCACGAGGTTGCGGACCGTCGAGGACGAAGTGAAGAGCACGGCGTCGAAGCCGCCGCCCTTGATCGCCTCGCGGGTCTCGGCCGGCGGGGGCGAGGCGCGGACGGTGCGGTAGGCCGTCACGTCGTCCACCTCCCAGCCGAGCTCGACCAGGCCGGCCACCAGGGTCTCGGTGGCGATGTCGGCGCGCGGCAGCAGCACGCGGTCGATCGGGTCGAAGACCGGGTCGTACGGCGGCCAGTCCTCCAGCAGGCCGGCGGCCGACTGCTCGCCGCTCGGGACGAGGTCGGGCTTCACGCCGAAGTCGACCAGGGCCTGGGCGGTGGTCTCGCCGACGGCGGCGACCTTGATGCCGGCGAAGGCGCGGGCGTCGAGGCCGTACTCCTCGAACTTCTCGCGGACGGCCCGCACGGCGTTGACCGAGGTGAAGGCGATCCACTCGTAGCGGCCGGTCACCAGGCCCTTGATCGCCCGCTCCATCTGCTGCGGGGTGCGCGGCGGCTCGACCGCGATGGTCGGCACCTCCTGCGGCACGGCGCCGTAGCCCCGGAGCTGGTCGGAGAGGCCGTGGGCCTGCTCCTTGGTGCGGGGCACCAGGACGTTCCAGCCGAACAGCGGCTTGGTCTCGAACCAGGAGTACGAGGACCGGTGTGCGACCTGCTCGCCGACCACGGCTATGACCGAGGTGGCGGGGTCGACCGGGGCCGAGACCGGGGAGGGCAGCACGCGGGCTGCCTTCAGGTCGGCGGCGATGGTCGCGAGCGTCGCGGTGAAGGTGCGCTGGCGGGTGGTGGTGCCGGAGAGCGTCGCGCAGAGCGCGGCGTCGGGCTTGCGGCCCTGGGCGACCAGCGCGTTGGCGGTGGCGGGCAGCTGGCCGAGCGTGGTGCGGACGACCAGGGTGGTCTCCGGCGCGCCGAGGTCGACCAGGGCGCCCGCGAGCAGCGCCGCGCCGTCCACGAAGCGCACGTCCGCGCCCTGGCTGCCGCGCAGCGGCACGCCGGCGTAGGCCGGGACGCCGACGGACTGGGCCACGCCGGGGACGACCTCGAAGGCGATCTCGGCCTGGGCGCAGCGGAGCATCTCCTCGGCCGCGCAGCCGTCCAGGCCCGGGTCGCCGTCGACGGTGCGGACGACGTGGCGGCCCGCGCGGACCGCCTCGGCGACCAGCTTGGCCACGTCCAGGCCGTCCTCGTCGCACGGGGTGTGCACCTGGACGCCGCTGGGGCAGTGGGTGCGCACGGCGGCGGCGGTGAGCGGGTCGGCGATCAGGATGTCGGCGGAGGCGAGCACCTCGACCGCGCGCAGGGTGAGCAGCCCGGGGTCACCGGGGCCGGCTCCGAGGAAGGTGCAGCGACCGGCCGGGGTGGCCGGCGTGCTGGTCGGGCTGGTGGCGGCGGTGGGGCTCATCGGGCTCGCTCCCCCATCAGAGTGGCCGCGCCCGCTTCGAGCAGCCGGGCGGCGAGCGCGTGGCCGAGGGCCGTCGCCTGCCGTTCGGCCGTCTCGTCGAGGACAAGCGGGCCAGTGGCGGTCATCTTCAGCAGGGTGGCGCCGTCGACGGTGCCGACCACGCCCTCCAGCCGCAGTTCGGTGCCCTCCCAGGCCGCGAGCGCGGCCACGGGGGCGGAGCAGCCCGCCTCCAGCGCGGCCAGCAGGGCGCGCTCGGCGGTGACGGCGGCCCGGGTGGGGGCGTGGTCGAGGGCGGCGAGCTCGCGGGCCAGGTCCGGGGCGAGGCACTCGACGGCGAGCGCACCCTGGCCGGGCGCCGGGAGCATCAGCTCGGGGTCAAGGTGCTCGGTGAGGTCGGCGCTGCGGCCGAGCCGGTTGAGGCCGGCGGTGGCGAGCACCACGGCGTCCAGCTCGCCCTTGGTGACGTAGCCGATCCGGGTGTCCACGTTGCCGCGGATCGCCACCGTCTCGAGGGCGGCGCCGCGCGCGGCGGCCCAGGC
Source organism: Kitasatospora sp. MMS16-BH015 (assembly GCF_002943525.1). NCBI lineage: Bacteria > Bacillati > Actinomycetota > Actinomycetes > Kitasatosporales > Streptomycetaceae > Kitasatospora > Kitasatospora sp. MMS16-BH015. The sequence continues at coordinate 3,685,671 of NZ_CP025394.1, forward strand.
GTTGAGCTGGGCCATCCGGCGCGGGGAGCCGGTGCCGATCCGGGCGGTGTGCCCGGCCAGCTTCTCGACCAGCTCCTCCAGGGTCAGCCCGTCCCGGGCCACCAGCGCGTCGCGCGAGTCCTCGCGCTCCGGCACGGCGGCCAGGATCAGGCCCGCGGGGGCGGCGGTGGGCAGGTCCTTGAGGGAGTGCACGGCCAGGTCGATCTCGCCCGCGAGCAGCGCGTCGCGCAGTGCGGAGACGAAGACGCCGGTGCCGCCGATCTGGGCCAGGGCCTCGCGCGAGGTGTCGCCGTAGGTGGTGATCTCCACCAGCTCGACGGGCCGCCCGGTCACCCGGGAGACCTCGCGGGCGACCATGCCCGACTGCGCCATCGCGAGGGCGCTGCGGCGGGTGCCGAGGCGCAGTGGCGCGGCTGACTCTTGACCATTCATCAGGTGATCGTCCCGGTCGTGCTCGTGGGGGTCTGTCGGGTGGTTCATCTGGTGCCTCCCGCGGGGGTGGCGGTACTGCTGGGCCCGGCCTGGGCACCGATCGGGGTGCCGGACACAGCCTGCACCGCCGCGAGGTCCAGGTCGAACAGTTCGCGCAGGGCGTCGGCGTACCCGGCGCCGCCCGGCTCGGCGGCCAGCTGCTTGACCCGCACGGTGGGGGCGTGCAGCAGCTTGTCGACGACCCGCTTGACGGTCTGCGAGACCTCGGCCCGGATCCGCTCGTCCAGGCCGGGCAGCCGGGTGTTGAGGCGGCCGAGCTCGCTCAGCACCACCTCGGAGGCCATCGCGCGCAGCGCGACCACGGTGGGCGCGATCCGGGCGGCCCGCTGGGCCGCGCCGAAGGCGGTCACCTCGTCGGCGACGATGCCGGTGACGGCGTCCACGTCGCCCGCGCCGGGCGTGGCGGCGTCGGCCTCGGAGAGGCTCTCCAGGTCGACCAGCAGCGCGCCGGGCAGCTCGTGCACCGCGTGGTCCACGTCGCGCGGCATCGCCAGGTCGAGGAAGGCGAGCGGGGTGTCGGCCGTCCGGCGCTCGACGGCGGCGGCCACCTGCCCGGCGGTGATCACCACGCCGGCCGCGCCGGTGCAGGAGATCACCAGGTCGACCTCGGCCATCGCCTCGGCGGTCTTGGCCCAGTCCACCACCTGGACGGCCACCGCCTGGGCGGCCCCGCCCAGGTTGGCGGCCAGCCGCTCGGCCCGCTCGGGCGTGCGGTTGGAGATCAGCAGTTCGGACACCCCGGCCCGGACCAGCGTGGCGGCGGCCAGCGAGCTCATCGAGCCGGCCCCGACCACCAGGGCCCGCTTGCCGGCGATCTCCCCGGCGCCCTTGGCGATCTGGTCCAGCCCGAAGGTGACCAGCGACTGGCCGGCCTTGTCGATGCCGGTCTCGCTGTGCGCCCGCTTGCCGACCCGCAGCGCGGTCTGGAACAGCTCGTTCAGTCCGCGCCCGGCGGTGTGCTCCTCCTGCGCCCGGGCCAGCGCGTCGCGCAGCTGGCCGAGGATCTGGCCCTCGCCGACCACCATCGAGTCCAGGCCGCAGGCCACCGAGAAGATGTGGTGGACGGCGCGGTCCTCGTAGTGCACGTAGAGGTGGGAGGTGAGCTCCTCCAGGCCGACGCCGCTGTGGTGCGAGAGCAGCAGGGAGAGCTCGGCCACGCCCGCGTGGAACTTCTCCACGTCGGCGTAGAGCTCGATCCGGTTGCAGGTGTTGACCAGCGCGACCTCGCCGACCGTCTCGTTGGCGGCGGCGTCGCGCAGCAGCAGGGCCGGGGTCTCACCGGTCAGCGCGGCACGCTCCAGCACGCCGACGGGGGTCGTGCGGTGGCTCAGCCCAACGACGAGAAGACTCATGCCCGCCCCTTGTCCGTACAGCCGCGGTGGCTCCTACCGCCGCGGCGCTTCTGGTCCCGGTGGCCGTTCACGCGGGCATCACCGCGGACAGGTCACCCTCGGGGCCGGGCTTGCCGCCCTTGCCCGGCTCCGGCTTGGCCTGGCCGCCGGCAGCCCGGCGCAGCTTGGCGGCGGCGGCGCGGACCGGGCCGGGGGCCCGGTCGAGCACCGAGTCACCGCGGTCCGGCTCCTCGCCGGCCTTGCGCTGCTCGTGGAAGGCCAGGATCTGGAGCTCTATCGAGAGGTCGACCTTGCGGACGTCCACGCCGTCCGGCACGTTGAGCACCGTCGGCGCGAAGTTCAGGATGCTGGTCACGCCGGCCTCCACCAGCCGGTCGCAGACCTGCTGGGCGGCCCCGGGCGGGGTGGTGATCACACCGATCGAGACGTGCTGGCTGGCGACGATCTCCTCCAGCTCGTCCATGTGCCGCACCGGCAGCCCGGCGGCGCTGCCGCCGACCACGGACGGGTCGGCGTCCAGCAGCGCGGCCACCCGGAAGCCACGGGAGGCGAAGCCGCCGTAGTTGGCCAGCGCGTGCCCCAGGTTCCCGATGCCGACGATGACGACCGGCCAGTCCTGGGTCAGGCCCAGCTCGCGGGAGATCTGGTAGACGAGGTACTCGACGTCGTAGCCGACACCGCGGGTGCCGTACGAGCCGAGGTAGGAGAAGTCCTTGCGCAGCTTGGCCGAGTTCACCCCGGCGGCGGCGGCCAGCTCCTCGGAGGAGACGGTCGGGACGGAGCGCTCGGAGAGCGCGGTCAGCGCCCGCAGGTAGAGCGGGAGCCGGGCGACGGTCGCCTCCGGGATGCCCCGGGCACGCGAGGGTCGGCGCGAGGCGCCCTGGTCGGGCCCCTGCGAACTGCTCTGTGGTGATCGGCCGATTGCCACGGTGCTCCTGTGGGTGAAGCTGGGCTTTGGCAGCCAGGCTATGCGTTTGTGAACGTGTGCACAAAGATGGTGTCCGTTTTGTCCCCGCACAGTGATGCGCATCACTCGCCACCCAGTGCGGTCAGCACCAGGCCCGGACGCTCGCCGCCCTGCGGCCACGGCCCGTACGGGGCATCGCGCCGGATCAGCGCACCGGCCGGCCGGAGGGCGGCCCGGCCCAGGCGCGGCCAGGGCACCCGGGCGGCCGCGGTCAGCGGCTCGGCCCAGTCCACCGGCGGGCACTTCAGGGTGTGTACGCAGTGCCGCAGCAGGTCGGCGGTGGCCCGGGCGTCGCCCAGCGCGGTGTGCGCGGGATACCAACCGAGCCCGGCCGCCGCCACGCAGGCGGCCAGGCCGTAGCCGCCGGCCCCGGCCAGGCGGCCCCGGGCGAGGCTCATCGTGCAGAGCAGCGGGACGGGCGGCAGGGGTATCCCGATCCGGGCGAACTCCCGCTCCAGGAAGGCCCGGTCGCAGCTGACGTGGTGGCCGACCAGCACCCGGCCGGCCAGCCGCTCCAGCAGGTGCGGTGCGACCTCGCGGAAGCGCGGGGCGCCGACCACGTCCTCCTGGGCGATCCGGTGCACATGGGTGGGTCCGACCGGCCCGGCCGGGTCGAGCAGCGTGGAGAACTCGCCCTCGGGCCGCAGCTGCTCGTCCAGCAGCACCACCGCGACCTCCACCACCCGGTGGCGCCACGGGCTGCGACCGGTGGCCTCGACGTCGACCACGGCGTAGCCGCGCATGGGAGCCCTCCTCCGTCTACAGCCCCCGGCGACCAAAACGATTAGATCGTAAGCCGACCAATGCAGGAGAAGAAAAGCCTTTCAGGCACGCCCTGGCAACGATTCGGCCTCCCACCCCCGCCGTCCGGCGGGGGTGGGAGGCCGAGCTCAGGCGCCCAGGCCGGCCCGGAGGCGGCGCTCGTCCACGCGCCAGAAGTCGTGCTGCTCGCCGTCGATCAGGGTCACCGGGATCTGCTCCCAGTAAGTGCGGTACAGCTCCTCGTCCTGGGTGATGTCCTTCTCCTCGAAGGCGGCGCCGAGCTCGCCGGTCACCTTGAGGATCACCTCGCGGGCCTCGTCGCAGAGGTGGCAGCCGGGCTTGCCGACCAGCGTGACGGTGCGCTCGGCCGGCTTCTTCTTGGTGTCGCGTCGCAGCAGTGGGCTCACCGGCCCATTGTGGGCCACGCGCCGGATGCGGGTTGTTAACGACGGCGGCATGCCGCGGCCATGGGTCTCACAAGCGGAGCTGACTATGCTCGACGCATGGCCGCGTTGCGAAGGCTCACCCAGGCGAGGCGTACCCCGACCGAGCGGACCGCCCTCGCGGGCGAGGCCGCCGCCGAGGCGGCCGAGGCCGCCCTGGTCGCCACCCCGAAGCGTGCACCCAAGGCGCCCGAGGGCAACCACACCCCCACCCCCGACGACCCGCGGGCCGCCGCCTTCTTCGACTGCGACAACACCATCCTGCGCGGCGCCGCCATCTTCTACCTGGGCATCGGCCTCTACCGCCGCCGCTTCTTCAGCCGCTGGGACGTGGCCCGGTTCGCCTGGCAGCAGGCCTCCTTCCGGTTGCTCGGCTCGGAGGACCCGGCGCACATCGCCGACGCCCAGGACACCGCGCTCGGCCTGGTCGCGGGCAAGCGGACGGCCGAGCTGGAGCAGATCTGCGAGGAGATCTTCGAGCAGGTCATCGCCGAGAAGATCTGGCCCGGCACCCGGGCCCTGGTGCAGATGCACCTGGACGCCGGCCAGCGGGTCTGGCTGGTCACCGCCGCCCCGCTGGAGGTGGCCCGGATCATCGCCCGCCGGCTCGGCATGACCGGCGCGCTCGGCACCGTGGCCGAGGCGGTGGACGGCGTCTACACCGGCCGCCTGGTCGGCGGCCTGCTGCACGGCGAGGCCAAGGCCGCCGCGGTGGCCGCGCTGGCCCGCCGCGAGCAGCTCGACCTCACCCACTGCGCCGCCTTCAGCGACTCCGCCAACGACATCCCGATGCTGGCCCTGGTCGGACACCCCTACGTGGTGAACCCGGACGCCACGCTCCGTCGCCACGCCCGACGGATGGGCTGGCGGGTCCGCGACTTCCGCACCGGCCGCAAGGCCGCCCGGATCGGCCTGCCCGCAGCCGCGGGCCTCGGCATCCTCGCCGGGCTCGCCGCCGTCACCCTCGCGGAGCGCCGCAAGCGCCGCTGAATCCAGGCCCGACCCGGTGACGCCCTGTCACACCTACGGGCGAAAAATCCGGCGCGCTCCGATCCGCTTCGGGCCTGACCGATTCCGATCGTTCGACTCCTCGCCAAACTCGGCGGTTGCCGGGCCCCAGGACGGGGAAACCGCCGCCCCACCTGCCAAATCTGTCACTTGGAGTGCACGGATGGTCACTTGCAGCGGAGCAGTCGGGGTCAGGGTCGGTCAGTTCCAGCTGAATATGCACGCGAAGCGGATCTCAAACGACCACTTCGGCCACAGGGTGTAGCTGTCATTGCACAAAGCGTTATTCTCTCCTGGATGCACGCCACCCACGCGTCCCGTGTGACGGGGGGTCAGGAAGTGTGCTCTCCGCGCAGGCGGAGGTGATCCGTCCACAGTTCTGCCTCTGGGAGTCCCGTGTACCCACCCGTCCGGAACGACGCGCCTGCCACCTCCCGCCCGTCGGCCGCCCCCATGCGCTCCGGTACGCGCGTCGACCGCCTGTGGGCCGCGATCCGCGAGTTCGAGCTGTACGTGCCCCAGGTGGTGCCCCAACCCGCCCTGGCCGGCGGCACGTTCGGCGGAGCGCCGCCGGGCGCCCTGCTGCGCTCGACCACGACCAGCGGCACCACCGGCACCCGCAGCCGCGGCACCACCCTCGGCGGCGGCCGCAGCCGGGCCCGCACCACGCCCAGCCCCGGCTTCGAGACCGAGCACAACCCGATCATGGAGCTGGTCGAGCGGGCCCAGGCCGGCGAGAGCGAGGCCTTCGGCCGGCTCTACGACCACTACGCCGACACCGTCTACCGGTACATCTACTACCGGGTGGGCAGCCGGGCCACCGCCGAGGACCTCACCAGTGAGACGTTCCTGCGCGCGCTGCGCCGGATCGGCACCTTCACCTGGCAGGGCCGGGACTTCGGCGCCTGGCTGGTGACCATCGCGCGCAACCTGGTCGCCGATCACTTCAAGTCCAGCCGCTTCCGGCTGGAGGTCACCACCGGCGAGATGCTCGACTCCAACGAGTGCGAGCGCAGCCCGGAGGAGTCGGTCCTCGAATCCCTCTCCAACGCGGCCCTGCTCGACGCCGTCCGACGGCTCAACCCGCAGCAGCAGGAGTGCGTCACCCTCCGCTTCCTGCAAGGGCTTTCGGTGGCCGAGACGGCCCGGATCATGGGCAAGAACGAGGGGGCCATCAAGACCCTCCAGTACCGTGCCGTCCGCACCCTCGCCCGGCTGCTGCCCCCCGACGCCCGGTGACCCCTGCGATAGCCCTCCGTGTGGCCCGGCCGTCATCGGCGCAGGTCGGGCGACACGTGCGGGTGAATGAGCGGTCACATGATCAGCCGTGCGTAACCAGCGGCGGGCGCCGCTCGTTGGCCAGCATGCAAACCCCCACCGGCCCAACGGTCAAGCAAGGTCAAGGACTGTCACCCGATGGTGTGGTTATGGCTTGCCGGAGCAACCGTCCGGTGGGCCGGGGTGTCGACAACGACGAAGGGAGGTGTGGCCCGTGACGGCAAACGTGCTGGAGCACCGGCGGGCGAAGGCCTTCGCCGAGGCGCTGGAGGCCCACCAGAGGGAGGCCGTACCGAACACCGGTACGCCTGAAGCGAGTTCGCCCACCGGCGCGTTCGCGGAGCTGCTGTCCGTGGCGGACGACCTGGGCGGGCTGCCCGGGCCTTCGCTGACCGGCGAGGCCAGGTCCGTCCAACGCGCCCAGCTGATGGCCGCGTTCGAGCAGGAGTGGGCCGGTGGCCAGACCGCCCGCGTCCCGCAGCAGCGCAGGCACCGGGGCATCCGGGCCGCCCGGCGCGGCCGTTGGGGCCGTCGGCTGGCCATCGGCGGGCTGGTGGCGGGAGTTGCCGTCGGCGGCTTCACCGGCGCCGCCTTCGCGAGCTCCAACGCCCTTCCGGGGGACGCGCTCTACGGCATGAAGCGCGGCCTGGAGGGCCTGCGGCTCGACCTGGCGGGCTCCGACAGCGAGCGCGGCGCACTGCTGCTCGACCAGGCCTCCACCCGGCTGGAGGAGGCGCAGAACCTGCTCGGGCGGGCCGGCCGCGAGGACGGGCTGAGCCCGGCCGCCGTCGACCAGGTCCGTCGGGCCCTGGACGACATGCACGCGGAGGCCGTCCGCGGCCGGGAGCTGCTGCGCTCGGTCTACCGGAGCAACGGCTCGCTCGCCCCGATGCGGAAGCTCGCGACCTTCGCGGACGGGGAGGACGGCCGGTGGGCCGCGATCCAGGGGCAGTTGCCCCCGCAGCTCACCACCGAGGCCGGCCGGGTCGACCGCTTCTTCGGCGACGTGAACGAGGACGTGGCCCCGCTCCACCTGGAGCAGCCCCCGGCCAAGCCCGCCACCGGCGTGGCCCCCGCCGCACCGGCCTCCGGCAGCTCCGCCCCCGAGGACGCCCCCGAGCCCAGCAAAGCGGCCTCCGGCGGCTCCGCGGCGAACGGCGGCCCGGCCAGCCGGCAGCCCCAACCGCAGTCCGGCGTGGGCGGCCTGGTCCACTCCCTCACCGACCCCCTCACCGGCACCACCGGCAACGGCACCGCCCCCACGGGCAACGCCACCCCCGGCACCGCCCCCAAGTCGGCCCCCACCCCGGCCCCTTCGGCAGCCCAGACCACCCCGGAGGGCACCCCCCAGGGCCTGACCATCCCGCCCTTGCTGCCGGGATTGCTCCCCGGACTAGGGCTTTAACCCATAGGGGCGCGAGGAACTGCGCGAGCTCGGAAGACGACCACCTGTCGCCTCCCGCAGCGCGCAGTTCCTCGCGCCCCTGGGTCTGTGCCACTGACTCAAGGGATCGAAGATCGGTCCGCTTCTCCCGACCTCGCGCAGTTCCTCGCGCCCCTACCTTCGCGTTCCACAAGTGGGGCAGAAAGCCGAACCGTCCGGCACCGTCGCCTGGCAGGACGTGCAGGTGCTCGGCTGGGCCAGGCGGTAGCCACAGGCGCCGCAGAAGGCCGAGCCGTGCGTCTCGTGGTTGCACTGGGGGCAGACCAACTGGCGCGGGGCGGAGACGTCGTAGGACTGGCCGGCCTGCTGGCCGGCGTCCCAGGCGCGCTGCTCGACCATCGCGTTCATGCCGCGCTGCCGCGCTGCCTCGGCCTCGGCGGCCGTGTCGGGGGCGCAGCCGTGGCAGAGCCCGACCGAACCCGAGAAGCACCGCCCGCAGACGTACGAAGTACACCTCGCGCAGCGGTCGAAGTGGCCCTGGGCCTGGGTGATGGCGCGTTGGAAGGCGGCGTCCCGGGAGCTACCCCAAGTCGCGCCGGCCAGGCCGTCGGCGGCGTTGCTGATGGTGCCGCCGTTGCCGCCGAGGACGCTCCACGCGGCGGAGACGCCCTTGCTGACCCAGCTGGCGGCCCGGCCGGTGGTGAAGGACTCGAAGGGCGACCGCCAGGTGTCCGAGCACCGCGAGCAGTGGAACTCGAACTGGAAGCCCGACCCGGTGCCGTACTGCTCGCACAGGTCACGGTAGTTGTTGCTGAAGTAGATCTCGTTGCTCATGAGCCGAACGCCCCCACAGAGGTGACCAGAGAGAGGCTCAGAAGAATACCGATCGGCGCTGCATCAGCAGCTTGTAGAGCGTGTGCTGAATTGTTTCGCGGACCTCGTCGGTGAGGTCGAAGACCAGCATCGGGTCGTCCGCGGCCTCGCGGGGCAGGCTGTCGGTGGGGATCGGCTCGCCGAACTGGATGGTCCACTTGGTGGGCAGCGGGAGGGCGCCGAGCGGGCCGAGCCAGGGGAAGGTGGGGGTGATCGGGAGGTACGGGAGGCCGAGCAGGCGGGCCAGCGGCTTGAGGTTGCCGATCATCGGGTAGGTCTCCTCGGCGCCGACGATCGAGCAGGGCACGATCGGCACCTGGGCCTTGATCGCCGAGGCCACGAACCCGCCCCGGCCGAAGCGCTGGAGCTTGTACCGCTCACTGAAGGGCTTGCCGATGCCCTTGAAGCCCTCCGGCCAGACGCCGACCACCTCGCCGCGCTCCAGGAGGGCCTGGGCGTCCTCGTTGCAGGCCAGGGTGTGGCCGGCCTTGCGGGCCAGCTCGCCGATGCCGGGGAGCACGAAGACCAGGTCGGCGGCGAGCATCCGCAGGTGGCGCCGGTGCGGGTGGTGGTCGTGTATGGCCACCTGGGTCATCACGGCGTCCAGCGGGATGGTGCCGGAGTGGTTGGAGACGATCAGCACCCCGCCCTCGGCCGGGATGTTCTCGATGCCGCGGACCTCGACCCGGAAGTACTTCTCGGCGATCGGGCGGAGCACCGAGAGCACGACCTCCTCGGTGAGCTCCCGGTCGAAGCCGAACTCGTCCACCTCGTAGTCGCCGGTCAGCCGGCGCCGCAGGAAGGACAGGCCGTTGGCGGCCCGGCCCTCCCAGCCCTTGCCGAGGGCCCGCTCGGCGGCGGCGCCCAGCGGGCCGGCCAGGGCTCCGCCGACGGCGCCGGCGATCCGGTCGGCCAGGCCGGCGGGGGCCTGGTCGGCGGCCTGGTAGCTGGGGGCGGATTCGATCGGGATCACCCGGGCCTCGGCGGCCCGCTCACTCGCGGCGGTCATCGCTGCCTCAGCTCCTCGGCAGGGTCGGGGTCCGCTCGGCGCCGAGCAGGCGGCCGAGCCGGTCGGTGACGGCGGCCAGCCGTTCGGGCGGCAGCAGGCCGGAGCGCTGCGCCGCGGCGAACTCGGCGAAGGCCTCCGCGGTGGCGAAGCGCGGCTGGTAGCCGAAGGTCTCGCGCAGGTGGGTGGTGTCCACCACCCGGCCGTGGGTGAGCAGCTGGAGCTGCTCGGGCGAGACGTCGGCGATCCTGGTCTGCCGGGCCAGCGCGGCGACCAGGCCGAGGGCGGGGGCGAGCAGCGGCACGGTCGGCCGCCCGAGCCGGCGGGCGCACTGGGAGAGCAGCAGCACGCCCTCCCCGGCCACGTTGAAGGTGCCGGGCCGGGGCTCGGGTCCGGCGGCGAGCCGGAGCACCTCGATCACGTCGTCCTCGTGGACGAACTGCAGGCGCGGGTCGTGACCGAGCACGGTGGGCAGCACGGGCAGGGCGAAGTACTCGGCCAGCGGGGTGTCGCCGGCCGGGCCGAGGATGTTGGCGAAGCGCAGCACGGTGACGGCGCAGTCGGGGCGGCGGCGGGCGAAGCCGCGCACGTAGCCCTCGGCCTCGGTGGCGTCCTTGGCGAAGCCGCCCCTGGGCAGGTTCTTGGGCTGCATCCGCTCGCCGAAGACGGCCGGGTCGCGCGGGGCGGAGCCGTAGACCCCGGTGGTGGACTTCACCACCAGTCGGCGCAGCCCGGGGGCCTTCTGGCAGGCGCCGAGCAGCTGCATGGTGCCGATGACGTTGCGTTCCTTGACGGTGGCCCGGCTGCCGGGGCCGATCGCGCTGACGTCCAGGTGCACCACGGTGTCCACCTCGTGCTCGGCGATCACCCGGGCCACCGTGGGCCGCCGCAGGTCGAGCCGGCGGAAGGCGTACGAGGGCTCGGCGGCGGGTTCGCGCGAATCCACCCCGATCACCCGGTCCACCCCGGGGCTGCGGCTCAGCTCCGCCGCGAAACGATCGCCGAGGCGCCGGGCGACTCCTGTGACGAGCACCACCTTGCCCACCTGCTGCACCCTCCTCGAACGCTCCCCAGCAGCACCGTACCGCGCCGGCGATTGAGCGCCGCTAACGCGGGCCCGGATGTCTGAAGTCCGGACGGCGTCCGGGTACAGCACTGCCCGCCCCGGCTGGTGCCGAGGCGGGCAGAAGAAGCGTCTACCGCAGTATTACTTCTTGTTGCGACGCTGAACGCGAGTCCGCTTCAGAAGCTTGCGGTGCTTCTTCTTGGCCATACGCTTGCGACGCTTCTTGATGACAGAGCCCACGGAACAACCCTCGCTCACTGAGACTCGCGCCCGTGAGAGACGGAGTCCATACGACTGACGGAGGGCCTAGCCTACCTTCCGTGCGCCCAGCACCGTAATCGTGTCCCCAACGAGTGGGAAACCGGTGGTGGACTACGCGACTCCTACGCGCTCTCGAGCCGCACGTAGGACTCCTTCAAGTAGTCGTGGACCGCCTGCTCGGGCACCCGGAACGAGCGACCCACCCGGATCGCCGGGAGCTCTCCGCTGTGCACCAGGCGGTACACCGTCATCTTGGACACCCGCATGACCGAGGCGACCTCGGCCACGGTCAGGAAGACGACCTCCTGAAGGGGGCGTTCGCCGGAACTCATGACCCTCACCCGACCCTTAACCCGTGTGCAAGGCACCGGCTTCCCCTCCGGTGACTCCACCGGCACACGTGTATCCCCAGAGTAGTTATGGGTGGTACCAGTGGGAAGAGGGAGAAGCCCAGTCTCTGTACGGTGCGAGATGCGTCTGTTGCAGTACGTAGTCACTCGACGGTTGGGTGCGATCCGGGTACGCACCGCCGTCCACCGGCGCGGGCGCCTGGCGTGCGCGCCCTCACCCCGCGGCGCGAGCCGGGCGGTCAGGGCAGCAGGCCGTGGTGGGGGAAGACGGCCCGGCGGGCGGCCAGAATGGCCTGGTCAAGCCGGTCCCCGGGGTCGTAGCCGGCGTCGTCGAAGTCGCGCCAGTAGGGCGTCACGCCGTCCGTCATCCGGGTGGGCGCGGTCTGGCCGGTGGTGCGCAGCACCTCCGCGCGCCAGGCCTCCGGGGTTTCGGCGGCCGGGTCGAGCGGGTGGCCGGCGGCGGTTGCGACCAGATGCGTCCACGCCCTCGGTACGACCTCCACCACCGCGTACCCGCCCCCGCCGAGCGCCACCCAGCGGCCGTCCGCGTACCGGTGGGCCAGCTCGTGCATCGCACCGGCGGCCTCCCGCTGGGCGTCCAGGCTGACCGCCAGATGGGCGAGCGGATCGTCCAGGTGGGTGTCGGCCCCGTGCTGGCTCACCACCGCCTGCGGCCGGAAGGCCGCCAGCAGGCCCGGCACCAGCGCGTGGAAGGCCCGCAGCCAGGCCGCGTCGCCCGTCCCGGCCGGCAGCGGCAGGTTGGCCGCCGAGCCGGGCGCGCCGTCCCCGCCGGTCTCGGTCGACCAGCCGGTCTCCGGGAAGAGCGTGGCCGGGGTCTCGTGCAGCGAGATGGTCAGCACCCGGGGGTCGTCCCAGAAGGCCTGCTGCACCCCGTCCCCGTGGTGCACGTCCAGGTCCACGTACGCGACCCGCTCCGCCCCCAGCTCGAGCAGCCGGGCCACCGCCAGCGCGGCGTCGTTGTACACGCAGAAGCCGGCGGCCCGGTCCGGCATCGCGTGGTGCAGCCCGCCCGCGAAGTTGACAGCGTGGCCGGCCGCCCCCGACCAGACCGCCTCGGCCGCCGCCACCGACTGCCCCGCGATCAGCGCGGAGGCGCTGTGCAGGGTGGGGAAGGCCCAGTTGTCCTCGGTGCCGAGCCCGTGCCGCTGGTCGGTCAGCGAGGGGTCGGCGGCGACACGTTTCACCGCCTCCACGTACGCCGCGGAGTGCACCAGCCGCAGCGTCGAATCCCCGGCCGGCGGGGCCGCCTTGACCTGCACGCCGGGCGCGCCGGTGAGGCCGAACTCCTCGACCAGCCGCATGGTCAGGGCCAGCCGCCGGGGGTCCATCGGATGTCCGGGGCCGAAGTCGTACGTGGTGACGGCTTCGTCCCAGTACAGGTGGAGACCGCAGGAGTCGTGCATGGCTCCAACCTACTGGTTGCGCCCAGTTGCCTTCTCCAGAGCCATGTGTCCGGGGGTGGCGATGCCGAACTCCCTTGCGAAGAAGAGGATCGCCAGCACCAGCACCATGGGCGCCAGCAGGGCCAGCCGGTAGGAAGCGGCGTCGGCCAGCGCCCCCACCAGCGGCGAACCCACCAGGAAGCCCACGTAGTTGAAGAGGTTGAGCCGGGCCACGGCGGCGTCGGAATCGGCCGGGAAGCGGCGGCCGCCGGCCGCGAAGACCTGGGGGATGATCGCGCAGATGCCGAGGCCGAGCAGGGTGAAGCCGGCGATGCCCGTCCACGGCGAGGGGGCGGCGGCGGCCACCGCGAAGCCGAGCGCGGCGACACCCGCACCGGCCCGGACCACCGCGCCCGCGCCGAACCGCTGGACGGCCCGGTCGCCCACCGTGCGGCCGGCCAGCAGGGCCACCATGTAGCCGAGGTAGGAGAGTTTGGCCAGGTCGTCGGGGCTGCCCAGGCCGTCGGTGAGGTACTTGACGCTGTAGTTGGAGACGGAGGCGTCGGCGATGTAGGCGAAGGCCATCACCGCGCAGAGCGGCAGCAGCGGGCGCCAGGGGATCGACCGGGCGGCGGCCTCGGCGGCCTCCCGCACAGCGTCGCCCAGCTCGGCCCGGCCGGCGAAGCGGGTGCCGACCAGCAGCGAGAGCGGGATCAGCACGGCCGCGCTGACCCCGAACAGCTCGTCCAGACCCAGGTCGTAGTGCGAGCCGAGGCCGGCCAGCGCCGCACCGAGGATGCCGCCGGCGCTGAACGCGGCGTGGAAGCCGAGCATGATGCTGCGCCCGTACCGGCGCTGCAGGCCCACCCCGAGCATGTTCATCGAGGCGTCCAGCGCGCCGACCAGCAGGCCGAAGGCGCCCAGCGCGATGCCCAGTTGCCAGAGCGCGGAGCCGAGCCCGGCCCCGGCCAGGGTCAGGCAGAGCAGCGGCTGCACCACCCGCAGCACGGCCCGGGCGCTGCTGCGCCGCACCAGCTGCTCCGAGCTGATCGACCCCACCCCGGCCAGGATCGGCACGGCGGCCAGGAAGACCGGCAGCAGGCCGTCGCTGAGGCCGTACTGCTTCTGGATCTCCGGGATGCAGGTGACCAGCAGGGCGAAGGTGGTGCCCTGGAGCAGGAAGCTGACCGCGAGCGCCGCCCTCGCCTGCCGGAGCCTCGGGGTGATCTCCTCGGGCATGCCGCACCTCGCTACTCGCCGGTATGTCGATGTTGGCGAGAGCGTAGGGGCTGGAACGTTTTTGCGGGAGAGATAAAACGGGCAGCCTTTCCGCGCCAGCCTCAGCCGAGCGGGCCCAGCAGGCCGAGCACCTCGCCCAGATCGGTGATCAGCCCGGTGGCCCCGGCGCCGGTGAGCTTGGCCGGGTCGGTGAGCGCCGCGTAGCCGTACACGTCCATCCCGGCCGCCCGGGCGGCGAGCACGCCGTTGCGGCTGTCCTCGATCACCAGGCAGCGGGCCGGGTCGACGCCCAGGGTGCGGGCGGCGTGCAGGAAGAGGTCCGGGGCGGGCTTGCCCACGCCCACGTCCTGGGCGCTGAAGATCCGCTCCTCGCGGTGGTGCTCGCGCAGGCCGGTCAGGTCGAGGGCGGTGCGGATCCACTCGTGGTGCGCGGAGGAGGCCAGGCAGTACTCGACCCCGTCCCGCTGGAGCGCCTTGAGCAGCTCCCCCGCCCCGCGCACGGGCGCGAGCTCGCGCCCGAAGGCCGCGAACACCCGCCCGTGGAACAGCTCGTCGAACCCCTCCGGCAGCGCCGCCCCGTACCGCTCGCCGACCACGTCGTGCACGGTGTGCGCGGCGCAGCCCATGAAGTCCCGGTACGAGTCCTCGACGGTGGTCGGGTACCCCAGCTCGGTCAGGTACTCGGCGAGCACCCGGTTGGAGATCGGCTCGCTGTCCACGAGCACGCCGTCGTTGTCGAAGATCACCAGGTCGTAGCGCATGGCCCCGAGCCTAGTGATCACTTGCCGCCGGAGGCCAACTCCCGCGACCGGTCCCGGGCCGCCTCCAGGGCGCCGAGCAGGGCGGCCCGGACACCGTGGTTCTCCAGCTCGCGGATGGCGGCGATGGTGGTGCCGGCCGGGGAGGTGACGGCCTCGCGGAGCTTGACCGGGTGCTCGCCGGAGTCGCGGAGCATGATCGAGGCGCCGATCGCGGACTGCACGATCAGGTCGTGGGCCACGTGCCGGGGCAGGCCCAGCAGGATGCCGGCGTCGGTCATCGCCTCGACCAGGAAGTAGAAGTAGGCCGGGCCGGAGCCGGAGAGCGCGGTGGCCGCGTCCTGCTGGGATTCGGGCAGCCGCAGCGCCTTGCCCACCGAGCGGAAGATCTCCTCCGTCCGGGCCAGGTGCAGCTCCGTGGCGTGCGAGCCGCCGGAGATGACGCTCATCCCCTCGTCCACCAGCACCGGCGTGTTGGGCATCACCCGGACCACCGGGGTGCCGGCCGCGAGCCGCTCCTCGAACCAGGCGGTCGGGATGCCCGCCGCCGCCGAGATGACCAGCTTCTCGGCGCCGATGTGCGGGCCGAGCTCGTCCAGCAGGGTGCCCATGTCCTGCGGCTTGACCGCGAGGATCAGGGTGTCGGCCAGCTTCGCCGCCTCGGTGTTGCCCACCACGGTCACGCCGTACCGCTCGGTCAGCTCGGCCGCCCGCTCCGGCCGCCGGGTGGTCACCAGCACGTCGGCCGGGTCGGTGCCCGCCCGCAGCAGCCCGGAGAGCAGCGCCTCGCCGATCTTGCCGGTGCCCAGGAAGGCGATCTTCTGTCCGCTGCCGCTGGCCATGACCTGCTCCTCACGTCTTGGTACGTGCCGCCATCCTCGCACCGGCACGGCCCTTGGTGCGGGTACGTCCACGTGCTGGGCCGACACCGCGTCGCCCCGCCGGGTGTCCGCCCGTACCGTCCCCGGCCGCACCGGGCCGCCGTACCGTCGCGGCACCCCCACGAAGGAGCAACTGCCATGCGGTACAGGAGAAGTACGCGGTACGGCTGGGCCGTGACGGCCCTGTTCGGGCTGCTCGCCGGCCTGCTGGCCCTGGTGCCCGGCCGGGCCCAGGCGGCCACCCTCACCGAGGTCACCGGCTTCGGCTCGAACCCGGGCGCGCTGCGGATGTTCCGCTACGTGCCGGACGGCCTGCCCGCCGGCCGCCCGCTGGTGGTCGCGCTGCACGGCTGCACCCAGTCGGCCGCGGCCTACGACGACGCCTCCGGCTGGACCCAGTGGGCCCGGCCGTGGGGCTTCGCCCTGCTGCTGCCGCAGCAGACCAGCAGCAACAACCCGAACTCCTGCTTCGACTGGTACACCCCCGCCGACTTCTCCCGCGACCAGGGCGAGGCGCTCTCGGTGAAGCAGATGGTCGACCGGATGAAGACCGACTACGGCAGCGACGCCGGCCGGGTCTACGTCACCGGCCTCTCGGCCGGCGGGGCGATGACGGCCGCCCTGCTCGCCGACTACCCGGACGTGTTCGCGGGCGGCGGCATCGTCGCGGGCCTGCCGTACCACTGCGCCACCACCCAGGTCGAGGCCAGCGTCACCTGCATGACCACCGGCCGCACCCAGACCCCGGCCCAGTGGGGCGACCTGGTCCGCGCCGCCGACCCCGGCTGGACCGGCCCATGGCCCAAGGTCTCGCTCTGGCAGGGCAGTTCGGATTCGGTGGTCAACCCGGGCAATCTCGGCGAGCTGACCAAGCAGTGGACGGACGCGGACGGCACCGGCCAGACCCCGGCCCTCTCCGAGACCGTCGGCGGCTACCCCCACCAGGTCTACGCCGACCCCGACGGCCAGCCCCGGGTGGAGACTTGGTCGATCACCGGGATGGACCACGGCCAGCCGATCGACCCGGGCAGCGGCCCCACCCAGTGCGGCACCGCCGGCGCGTACCTGCTCGACGCCAACATCTGCGCCTCCTACTGGATCGCCAAGTTCTGGGGCCTGGACGGCACTTCCCCCACTCCCACTCCCTCACCCACTCCCACACCCACCCCCTCCCCCACCACCGGTTCGATCACCCTCACCGACGACACCACCCACGACGGCTACGTGAAGGCCGCCGCCGACGGCAGCTCCCCCAGCGTCGGCACCCTGGCCGACTACCTCGGCCTCGCCGTGGGCCGGGGCACCGACGGCCAGCAGAACCGGGCCCTGCTCTCCTTCGACACCTCCACCCTCCCCGCCGGCGCCACCGTCACCGGCGCCCGACTGACCGTCAGCTGGGCGAGCGGCAGCGGCAACCCCTTCGCCGGCGCCGACCTGGTCGTCGACTCCCGCACCGGCTGCTTCGGCAACAGCTGCGCCACCGCCCCGGACGACTGGCAGGCCACCCCCACCACCCCGGCCGCCGCCACCCTCGCCCCCTTCACCACCGGCACCCGCACCTCCACCACCTTCACCCCCACCGTCACCCCGGGCACCCCCCTCCAACTCCGCCTGGAGTTCGACCACCCCCTGACCAGCACCGCCTACCTCTTCCTCCAGCGCGGCACCCACGCCACCCTCACCCTCGACTACCGCCGCTGACCCCGGGGCGAGCCAGGGTCGGCCCCGGGGAAACTCAGGGTCGGCCCCTATGGCTTCCGGGGGCCGGGCGGAGCACCGTGGAGGCATGGGACACGGAGATTTGTCGCGGAGTGAGGGCAGGCAGCTCGCCGTAGCGTCGGCGACGCTGGGGCCCTGGAAGACGGCGGCCAGGGTCGGGGCGGTGGTGGGGGCGGCGGCGCTCGGGGTGGATCTGATCACCGGGCACTGGTCGACCGACATCCTGGCCGGGCCGGTCGGGCTGGCACTGTTCTTCTTCTTCCTGGTCGGCACCGTCGGCGGCAAGGTGCGCGAGCACGGCGACCGACGGCTGCACCGCTGGGCCGAGCAGCACCCCTGGGAGTCGGCGCTGCCGGCCGCCGGGGCGCTGCTGGTGCTCAACACGCTGTCGTTGACGCTGCTGGGCAGCTGGGGGCTGTTCGGGGCGCTGTTCACCTCGCTGCTGCCGGCCGGTCTGCTGCTGGTGGTCGCCGGGGTGGTCGGTTCGGTCAAGCGGGCGCGAAAGAATCCTTGAGTACGACAAGCGGATGTAACGGCTGAAAACGGGACGTACCGACCAGATGGCCGGAGGGAGAAATCGCTCCGGCCTCCCGCCGCACCACCTCGGGTCTGCATACTGACCGCGTGCCGATCGCCGAAGACCCAGACGCGCGCTCCGCCGAGGAGCCCGAGAACGACCCCTTCGAGGGGCTCGTCCTCGACGAGGACTTCGTCCGGGCCGCCCCCGTCAAGGAGCAGTCCGGCCGGGCCCGGATGCTCGCCGCCCGCTGGCAGCGCGAGGCTCCGGCCGTCACGCCCCCGCACGGCCACCCGGCGCCCCCCGCCCCCGAGGCCGGCCGAATGCGCCGGCTCCGCGGCCGGGTCGGTCAGCGCTGGCAGACGGTACTGATCGTGCTCTGCGTGATCGGCATGGCCGCACTCGGCCTACGCCTCGGCGACTCCGGCAAGCCGGCCCCCGCCCCGAGCCCGGCCCCCACCCAGGTGGTCACCACCCCGAGCTCCCCCGCCGACGGCACGGCCTCCCCGTCCCCGAGCCCGAGCGCCCCGAAGCTGATCTGAGCACGACTTCACCGGACGGGACGTGCCACCGCACCCCGCGGAGCCGACCGTCAGCCCTTGCGCTTGCGGTCGGGCCGCCCGGTGCGGCTCGACTGCCGGCGCTGGTGGGCGGCCAGGGCCTGCTCGTAGCGGGCCCGCTTGACCGACTCGCCGGGAGCCTCGACCAGGCTGCGCAGGAAGTACGCGAGCAGCGAGCCGACGCAGCCGATCGCGAACAGGGCGCCGAGCGACTTCTCCTCGGCCATCCAGCCGGTCAGGTTGTCGCGGCCCTCGGCGAGCAGCTTCCACATCCGCAGCGCCGCCAGGCAGGAGCAGACGGCGATGGCGGCGACCAGCAGCACGTAGACGAAGCCCCCCGCATCGGAGAGCCGCACCCCGCTGAGGCCGAACTTCAGCACGAGGGCCGCCGCCACGGCGGCCAGCAGCGCCCCGAGCGGCACCAGCACCCGCCGCAGCCGGTAGTCACCACCGCGCTCCACCCAACTCGTACCGAACCACCGGATCGGCTCCGGCTCGGGCGCAGTGGACGACGGACGGACGGGGGCTTTCCGGGGCTCGCTCACGCCTCCGATTATGACCCGACCGGCACCACCGAGGGCGCGGGGCTCCGCCTGTTCGACTGCGTGCGCGACCGGCCATGCACCTCCGTGCACGGTTGCGCGCGCAGTTCCCCGCGCCCCTGCTGTGGTTTCTCTCAGCCGAGCTTGCTCACGTCGCGGACTGCACCCTTGTCCGCCGAAGTAGCCATCGCCGCGTAAGCACGCAGCGCGGCCGAGACCGGGCGGACCCGGTCCTTCGGGCGGTAGCCGCCCTCGGCCTCCAGCTTGATCCGGCGCTCGTGGAGCTCCTCGAAGGAGACCTTGAGCTCGACCGAGCGGTTCGGGATGTCGATCGAGATGACGTCGCCGTCCTCGACCAGGGCGATGGTGCCGCCGGAGGCGGCCTCCGGGGAGGCGTGGCCGATGGAGAGGCCGGAGGTGCCGCCGGAGAAGCGGCCGTCGGTGATCAGGGCGCAGGCCTTGCCCAGGCCGCGGCCCTTGAGGAAGGAGGTCGGGTAGAGCATCTCCTGCATGCCCGGGCCGCCCTTGGGGCCCTCGTAGCGGATGACCACCACGTCGCCCTCCTTGACCCGCTTGGTGAGGATCGCGTCCACCGCGTCCTCCTGGGACTCCAGCACCACGGCCGGCCCGCTGAAGGTCCAGATCGACTCGTCGACCCCGGCGGTCTTCACGATGCAGCCGTCCTCGGCGAGGTTGCCGTAGAGCACCGCGAGCCCGCCCTCCACCGAGTACGCGTGCTCCACCGAGCGGATGCAGCCGCCGGCCGCGTCCGTGTCCAGCGACTCCCAGCGCTCGGACTGCGAGAAGGCGGTGGCGGAGCGGACGCAGCCGGGGGCGGCGTGGAAGAGCTCGACGGCCACCTCGGTGGCGGCGCCGCCGCGGATGTCCCAGTCGGCCAGCCACTGCTCCAGCGAGGCGGAGTGCACGGTGTGCACGTCCTTGTTGAGCAGGCCGCCGCGGTGCAGCTCGCCGAGGATGGCGGGGATGCCGCCGGCCCGGTGCACGTCCTCCATGTAGTAGTTGCCGTTGGGGGCGACCTTGGAGAGGCAGGGCACGCGGCGCGAGATGGCGTCGATGTCGCGCATGTCGAAGTCCAGCTCGGCCTCCTGGGCGGCGGCGAGCAGGTGCAGGATGGTGTTGGTCGAGCCGCCCATCGCGATGTCCAGGGCCATCGCGTTCTCGAACGCGGCCCGGGAGGCGATGGCGCGCGGCAGCACCGACGCGTCGTCCTGGTGGTAGTACCGCTTGGTGATCTCCACGACGGTGCGGCCGGCGTCCTCGTAGAGGGCCTTGCGGGCGGTGTGGGTGGCGAGCACCGAGCCGTTGCCGGGCAGGGCCAGGCCGATCGCCTCGGCCAGGCAGTTCATCGAGTTCGCGGTGAACATGCCCGAGCAGGAGCCGCAGGTCGGGCAGGCGTTCTCCTCGATGATCGCGATGTCGGCGTCCGAGACGGACTCGTTCACCGCGTCGGAGATCGCGTTGACCAGGTCGAGCTTGCGGACGGTGCCGTCCACCAGGGTGGCCTTGCCGGCCTCCATCGGGCCGCCGGAGACGAAGACCACCGGGATGTTGAGGCGCAGCGCGGCCATCAGCATGCCGGGGGTGATCTTGTCGCAGTTGGAGATGCAGATCAGCGCGTCGGCGCAGTGCGCGTTGACCATGTACTCGACCGAGTCGGCGATCAGGTCGCGGCTGGGCAGCGAGTAGAGCATGCCGTGGTGGCCCATGGCGATGCCGTCGTCCACCGCGATGGTGTTGAACTCGCGGGGGATGCCGCCCGCCTCCTTGATCGCCTCGGAGACGATCCGGCCCACCGGCTGGAGGTGGGTGTGGCCGGGCACGAACTCGGTGAAGGAGTTCGCCACCGCGATGATCGGCTTCCCGAAGTCCTCGCGGGCTACGCCGGCCGCCCGGAGAAGCGCCCGGGCGCCTGCCATGTTGCGACCGTGGGTGACCGTACGGGACTTCAGCTCGGGCACTGTGCTCCACTCCTTCGAGGGGCGGGACGGAGTTCTAGGCCACCGAGCCTACGCCCGCCGTCCACCCGGCGGACGCACCGTCCGCGATGCGGTCAGCCCGCAGCGGTGGTGGCCACCGTGAGCTCCAGCCGGTACGGCTCGGTCACCAGGCCGTCGGGGAATGCGGCCAGCAGCGCCGCCCGCTCCTCGGCCAGCACCCGCTCGCGCACCTCGGGCTGCTCCACCGCGAAGTACGACTTGGAGCGCAGGTCGGTGATCACGCTGTCCACGGGCAGGGTGCGCTCCCAGCGCAGGGTCACCGTGCTCAGCCGCAGGTCGTGGTCGGCGAGCGGCTCGGTCACGCCGTTGCGGGTGCCGTAGTAGTGGTGCGAGGAGAGCTTGGCGGCCAGCCGCCGCTCCTGCTCGTCCAGCCACGGCACCGACTGGTCCTTGATGTTCCACCAGAGCGCGAGCGAGCCGCCCGGGCGCAGCACCCGGATCGCCTCCGGGATCGACCTGGCCGGGTCGGTCCAGTGGAAGGCCTGGGCGTAGGTGACCAGGTCGGCGGAGTCGTCGTGGAAAGGCAGCTCGTCGCCGCCCGCCTTGACCACCGGGAAGCCGGGGGTGACGGCGCGCAGCTGGTCGGCCATGCCCTGGCTGGGCTCGACGGCGATCACCCGGGCGCCCCGGGCGGTCAGCAGCCGGGTGGCGATGCCGGTGCCCGCGCCCACGTCCAGCACGTCGGCGTCCTTGAGCGGACGGCCGGTCAGGCGCTCGATCTCCTCGAACAGCTCGCCAGGGTACGAGGGCCGGCCCGCGTCGTACTCGGCGGCGACCGCTCCGAAGGAGGCGGCGTGCCGCTGGTGAACCTCCGTCAGGTCCCTGTCGTCCGTGTCCGTCATGGCTCCCCCATCCGTCCGGTGTGCTGCCACCCATCCAAGCACCGGCGCTCAGGGGCGGCGGGCGGGGGTGGCCAGGTGCAGCCGGGTGAAGGCCAGCGCCTCGGCCAGATCGGCCTCGCGTTCGGCGGGGGAGGTGGCGCGGCGGGTGTTGACCTCCAGCACGACGTGGCCGCCGAAGCCGGTCCGGGCCAGCCGCTCCAGCAGCTCGGCGCAGGGCTGCTTGCCCCGGCCGGGGATCAGGTGCTCGTCCTTGCCGGAGCCGAGGCCGTCGGCCAGGTGGATGTGGGCCAGCCGCTCCCCCATCCGGTCGACCATCCCGAGCGCGTCCACCCGCGAGGTGGCCGCGTGCGAGAGGTCGATGGTGAAGTGCCGGTACTCCTCCTCGGTGACGTCCCAGCCGGGGGCGTAGGCGAGCACCTCCCGGTCCCGGTAGCGCCACGGGTACATGTTCTCCACGGCGAAGCGGACCTCCGTCTCGCCCGCCATCCGCGCGATGCCCTCGACGAACTCGCGGGCGTACTGCCGCTGCCAGCGGAACGGCGGGTGGACGACCACGGTGTCCGCGCCCAGCTTCTCGGCGGCGGCCCGGGCCCGGACCAGCTTGGTCCACGGGTCGGTGGTCCAGACCCGCTGGGTGATCAGCAGGCAGGGGGCGTGCACGGCGTGGATGGGCATCCGGTGCGCGTCCGCCAGGCGGCGGAGCGCCTCGATGTCCTGGCTGACCGGGTCGTTCCAGACCATCACCTCGACCCCGTCGTACCCGAGCCGGGCGGCCAGCTCGAAGGCCGTCACGGTGTTCTCCGGGTAGACCGAGGCCGTGGAGAGCAGCACCTTGGTGTCCGGCACGTGCAGCTCGGGATGCGGCGGCAGCACCAGCCGGTCGGTGGTCCGCAGCAGCGGCGCCGCCGTGGCCGCCTTGCCGGCCCGGGCCTTCTTCACCGCCTTGACGGCCTGCACCGCCTGGGAAGACGTGACCACCCGGGCGGCCTTGGCCGCCCGGCGGGTGCGGGTCCTCTCCTCGTCGTCCACGGAAAACAGCGTAAGCGGTGTACCAGGGGCGCGGGGAACCACCAGGGGCGCGGGGAACTGCGCGAGTGCGGAAGAAGCGGAGTCGCCATCTCACCCACTCAGCCAGTTGCACCGTCAACGGATAGTGCAACCGGCTCAGCTCGTAAGACTGCGGCCCAGTGCATGGTCGGCCGCGCCGTTCCCCGCGCCCCCGGAGATTGCAAGTGCAGGCCGGCGTTCGGCGGAGCCGTCCAGAGCATCCAAGCGCCGCAGGATGATCCCCTCCCGGAGGGCCCACGGACAGATGGTGAGCTCCTCCAGGCCGAAGAGGTCCATCGCCGCGTCGGCGACGAGAGCTCCGGCCAGCAGCTGTCTGGCCCGGCCCTCGGAGACGCCGGGGATGCGGGACCGCTCGGCCACCGTCATGGCGGCCAGCCTCGGCACCCAGGCGCCCAGGCCGGTGCGGCTGAGCCGGCGCGGGACCAAGGGGCCCGCCTCCGCGCTGGCGGCGCCGGTCATCCGGGCCAGCTGCTTGAAGGTCTTGGAGGTGGCCACGGCGTGGTCGGGCGTGCCGAGCCGGGCGAACTCGCCCGCGACCTGGGCGATCTCGGCCCGGATGTAGCGCCGCAGCTCCCGGACGTCGTCCGGGTCCGCCACGTCCCCGGGCAGCCGGGCGGTGAGCCGGCCGGCGCCCAGCGGCAGGGAGCAGGCCACGTCCGGCTGCTCGTCGATCCCGCAGGCGATCTCCAGCGAGCCGCCGCCGATGTCCAGGTTGAGCAGCCGGCCGGAGGACCAGCCGAACCAGCGGCGGACGGCCAGGAAGGTCAGCCGGGCCTCGTCCTGGCCGGAGAGCACCCGCAGCTCGACCCCGGTCTCCTCGGCCACCCGGCGCAGCACGGCCTCGCCGTTGGCGGCCTCGCGGACGGCGGAGGTGGCGAAGGGCAGCAGGTCGACCACGCCCTTGTCCTCGGCTACCCGGATCGAGGAGGCCACCATCCCGACCAGCTTGGTCACCCCGGTCTCGGTGATCGCGCCGTCCCCGTCCAGCAGCTCGGCGAGCCGCAGCTCGGCCTTGTGCGAGTACGCGGGCAGCGGGGCAGCACCGGGGTGGGCGTCCACCACGAGGAAGTGGACGGTGTTGGAACCTACGTCGAGCACACCGAGTCGCATAACGCTCCACGCTACGCGATCTCCCCCGTCACCAGCCCCCTCCGTGTCCCACCTGTGTTCCGGGGCCCCGTCAACCGGCGTCCCGCCCAGGGCATTTGAGCCGGTTGCGGGCGGCCCGAGCTGGGTAGCTGCCTGCCGTCCCGCACCACGACCCTCAGGAGTCACGCCATGACGATCAGCCACCTCGCCGTCGGCACCGGCCCGCACAAGGTGATCGCCCTGCACGACTGGTTCGGCACCGCCGCCGGTTGGGGCCCCTTCCTCGACCACCTGGACGGCGAGAGCTTCGGCTACGCCTTCCTCGACTACCGCGGCTACGGCGAACGGGCCGACGTGCCCGGCGAGTTCACCCTGGCCGAGATCGCCGCCGACACCCTCGCGCTGGCCGACCAGCTCGGCTGGGAGCAGTTCTCCCTGATCGGCCACAGCATGGGCGGCAAGGCCGCCCAGCGCGTGCTGGCCGAGGCCCCTGGCCGGGTCCGCAAGCTGGTCGGCGTGACGCCGGTGCCGGCCTCCGCCTACCCGCTGGAGGGGGAGGCGTACGAGCTCTTCCACGGCGCGGCGGCCGAGCCGGGCAACCGCAGGGCGATCCTCGACCTGGTCACCGGGCAGCGGGCCACCGGCACCTGGCTGGACGCGCTGACCGCCCGCTCGGTGGCCGGCTCCCGCCCGGAGGCCTTCGGCGCCTACCTGACCGACTGGTCCACCCAGGACTTCGCCGACCGGATCGCCGGCTCCCCGCTGCCGGTCAAGGTCTACGTCGGCGAGCACGACCTGGCCCTCACCCCCGAGCTGATGGCGGCCACCTGGCTGGCCCACTACCCCGCCGCCGAGCTGGAGGTGCTGCCGAACTCGGGCCACTACCCGATGCACGAGGTCCCGGTGGCCTTCGCGACCTCCCTGGAGGCCTTCCTGCGCAGCTGACCCCACCCGGCGCTCACCCGCGCCCACCCGGTGCTCCGCCGTCCGGGTCCGGTCCCGGCGAGCCGCGCTGGCGGTGGGCCGACGAGCCGGTTCTGATACCTACCGTGTCCGGGGTCGTTAGACACGTGCGGCAGGCGCGTCCGGCCCCGGGCCGGACGGCCGGGCCGAGGACTGTCGCCGTGCCCGTGGGCCGACCGGTAAGGGGTGAGCACGTGAGTGACCAGTGGAGGGGCCGGACGGCTCCGGAGCCCGCGCTCCGCCACGGACGGCCGGTGCCCGCCCCGGCCCGCAGCCGCCGCCCGGACGCGGACCGGACCGGCCCGACCGGGCCCCGGCGCTCCCCCGAGGCCGAGGCCGAGCCCGACCCCCGGCACCGGCCCGGCCCCCGGAACGGGCCCTCCTCGCACAAACACCCCGGCAAGGCCGGCCGGCGGCGGGCCGGGGCGCTGGCCGCACTGCTGCTGGTCGGGCTGCCGCTGCTCGGGGCGACGGTGGACGAGGCCTCCGGGCCCGGGGTGGGCGGGGTCTTCGCGGTGACCACCGTGCTCGGCACGGGGGCGGCCACCGCCCTGGTCAGCCGGGCGGGCTGGTGGTGGGTGGTGCCCGCCGTACCGCCGCTGGTGCTGGGGCTCAGCGCGCTGGCCGAGGTGCTGGGCGACGGAGAGAAGTACCAGGACGCCAAGGCCCTCGGCGCGGGTGCCGTGGGCTGGGCCGTCCGGGGCTTCCCGGTGATGCTCGCGGCGCTGGCCACCGCCCTGCTGGTCGCCCTGGTGCGGCTGCGCCGGGCGGCCGTCCGGCGGTCCGCCGACCGCCGCGCGGAGGGGGCCCGCCGTGGCTGACCGCCGCTCCCCGGGCCTGCTGCTCGGCCGCACAGCGCTCTGCGCCTTCTCCCTCACCGTGCTCGCCGCCAGCGGCCTGACCTGGTACGAGTACCACGCCCTGGACGACGGCCTGATCAAGTCCGACGCGCTGCGCACCGTCCGCCAGGGCGCGCCCCCGCGCCTGGACAACTCGGTCAACCTGCTGCTGATCGGCCTGGACAGCCGCAAGGACATGGACGGCAACGACCTGCCCTCGCAGGTGGTCTCCGAGGAGCTGCACGCCGGCTCCTCCAGCGACATCGGCGGCTACAACACCAACACCCTGATGGTGCTGCACATCCCGGCCGACGGCGGCAAGGTCACCGCGCTCTCCATCCCGCGCGACGACTGGGTGCAGACCGTCGGGGCCGACGGGAAGATGCACAAGATCAAGGAGGCCTACGACATCGCCAAGGCCCGCGCCGAGGCGAAGCTCGGGGGCAAGGGGCTCTCCAAGGCCGAGCTGGAGCGGCAGAGCCGGGAGGCCGGCCGGGCCGCCACGCTGGCCACCGTGCAGCAGTTCCTGGGCATCCCGATCGACCACTTCGCCGAGGTCAACCTGATCGGCTTCTACGACATCGCCAAGGCGCTGGAGCCGATCCAGGTCTGCCTCAACCACGCGGTGAGCGACCCGATCGTGGCCCGCACCGCGACCCACGAGGGCGGCGGCACCGGCCTCAAGCTGCCCGCCGGGGTCTCCAGCCTGAACGCCTCGGACGCGCTCTCCTTCGTCCGCCAGCGGCACAACCTGCCCGGCGGCGACCTGGACCGCACCCACCGGCAGCAGGCCTTCATCTCCTCCGTCGAGTACAAGCTCAAGCAGCAGGGGATCTTCGGCGACCTCGGCAAGCTGCAGGCGCTGTTCGACGTGGTCAAGAAGGACGTGGTGACCGACAGCGCCTGGAACATCCTCGACTTCGCCCAGCAGGCGCCCAACCTCACCGGGGGCAACGTCGAGTTCAACACCCTGCCGATCGCCGGCTTCAAGACCATCAACGGCCAGGACGTCAACGTGGTCGACCCGGACCTGATCAAGCGGATCGTCCGCCAGCTCACCGGCCACGACGGCGCCGCCCAGGCCGCCCCGCCCGCGGCCACGCCCAGCTCGGCCCCACCGACCGCCGACCCCTCGGCAGCCCCCTCGGCCGCCGAGAGCGCGGCCCGGCTGACCGGCACGGTGGACGTGTACAACGGCTCCTCGGTGGCGCACGCGGCCGCGACCGAGTCCAAGGCGCTGACCGCCCTGGGCCTGACCGAGGGCAGGATCGGCACCGCCACCACCCGCCCGAGGACCACCACGGTGACCTACGGCCCGGGCGCCAAGGCCGCCGCCGAGGCCGTCGCGGCCCGCTACCGCACCACCGCCACCCTCGGGACGACGGCCCAGCCGGGCCACCTCACCGTCACCCTGGGCGCCGACTACACCGCCCCGGCCACCGCCGCCCCGACCCCGGAGACCTCCCAGCCCGCCGAGGCCCTCCCGATGCAGGGCCCGGCGGTCAAGGCCGGCGGCATCCCCTGCGTCAACTGACGACTACCAGGGGCGCGAGGAACTGCGCGCCCAGCCCCCCACCTCGCCGCACGCACCCCCTCAGCCCCCGCCCCGCTCCCCGAACGTCCTCACTGCGCCCCGTACCGCCCGGCGAACCGCGGATCGGTCTCCCACCACGGCCTGTCACTCTCCTCCGCCTCCACCTGCCGCACCGGAACGGCGGCCGCAGCCGCTTCCGCTGCGTCCAGCTCCCGGTCCACCTGCACGGTCCGGGCCCGCTCCTCCCGGATCACCCGCACGATCAGGGCCACCATGAACGGCAGGCCGGCGATGTCGCCGAGACCCCAGAGCACGGCCCCGCCCCACTGCTGGTCCAGCTGCGGGCCCATGCCCCAGGGGCGGGCCAGCTGGGCCCAGTAGTCGGGGACGAGCAGGTGGGAGCCGAAGACCAGCACGAAGCCGAGCGCCGCGTCGAAGATCACCTCGACCACGGTGATCACCACCCCGACCATCGGGTGGTAGTGCCGCCCGACCGGGTCGAGCTGGAGCCGGGGCCAGAAGTAGGCCAGGCCGAGCAGCACGAAGGAGACGTGGAAGACGGTGTTCCACAGGCTCGTGGTGAGCGAGAGCCGGTACCAGTCGGTGAAGTAGAGCAGCCAGGGCGGCACCACCAGCAGCACGGTGGAGACCAGCGGGAACATCAGCACCTTGGAGACCCGCCCGCGCAGCGCCCCGAGCAGCCGCTCCCGGCCACCCTCCCCCGCCAGCTCGGCCAGCACCGTCACCGGCGCGCCCATCGCGAGCAGCAGCGGCACCACCATGAGCAGCACCACGGCCTGCACGGCCCGGTCGGTGAAGAACAGCTTCTCGTACACCCCGAGCCCGGAGCTCACGGTGAACAGCCAGAGCGCCAGCCCCAGCAGGAAGGCGGTGGTCCGCCCCGGCGGCCAGGCCTCGCCGCGCCGCCGCAGCCGCCCGAGCCCGGCCAGGTACCCGGCCAGCCCGAGCAGCACCAGCACCGTGACAGCCGGCTCGAACTGCCACTCGGTGAACACCCGGCCGAGCGTCCACTCCGGGGGAAAGGTCCCGTTCACTCCCACCAACCACCCTCGCGTTGCGACCAGCCCACCGATTGTGGCACCGGCCGGGCCAGCCGCTCCGCGAGGGTCGGCGCTAGTGGGGCGGGTTGGGCCCGAGGCAGATCAGATAGGTCTTCTGGGAGTTACCGGAGGTGTACGAGCCCTGGTACGAGCCGATGGTGCCCGGCACGTCCTGGCAGCTGCGGGTGGTGGGCAGCACGTTGTACCGCTTGAGCACCACCGCGTTCGCGGTGGACGCGGAGCACTTCACCACCTTGGGCGCCTTCGAGGCGCCCGCCTCGTACTGCACGCAGTTGCCGGTCAGCGGGCCGCTGCCGCCGTGGAAGAAGGTGGACCAGAGGGCGAAGGCCAGCAGCGCGCCCGGCAGGCCGAGCAGCAGCACGCCGAGCACCAGCTTGGCCTTCCAGGTCAGCTTCTTCTTCTCCTCACCGCCGGACATCAGCCGAACGCCTGCTCGATCCGGGACCTGTCGACCCGGTACGGCTCCGGGTTCTCGGTGCCGGCCTCCACGCCCTGGACGTCCTTGTTGCCGGTGACCTTGCCGGCCGCCCACTGGCCGATCTCGCTGTCGCCGAGCGTGCCGTGCACGTCGCCCGGGACGTCGGCGTACTTGGTGCCCTGGAGGCGGTAGCCGATCTCACCCTCGACGGCGGTGCGGAAGGTCTCGTCCTTGGCCGCGCCCTTGACCGCGCCGAGCACCGAGCCCTTGACCGCGCCGCCCAGGCCGATCGGCACGTGCGGGCCGCTCCTGCCCTCCTCGCCCTCTGCGGGCGGCTCCTGCTGCGGGCCCCGGTGCAGGCGGCCGCGGTCGTTGACGGTGTGGTCACCGAAGACCGCGTCCTTGAAGGCGTTGTCGATCTGGTTGCCGACCCACTTGTCGGCCCTGCCGGCGGCCTTGCGCGCGGCGTACTCGCCGAGCTTGCCGGCCACGCCCTCCATCGAGCCGGCCTCCTTGGCGTCCTTGAGGATCTTGCCGACCCCCTCGCCGCCCTTCTCCATGCCGCGCACCGCGTTGAGGGCCGTCCGCACGTCCTTGACGGCGCTCAGCGCCTCCTTGGCGTCCCGCAGGCTGCGGACGGCCTTGACGGCGGTGCTCAGCTCCTTGAGCGCCTCGACCAGCTTCTCCAGGTTGGTGGCGAGCTCCTCGGAGACCCGGGCGACGCGGGCGATGAAGGCGGAGATCTCCACCGCGTCCAGCATCGCGCCGGCGATCGCGCCGATGCCGAAGGTGAGCACGGTGATCACGGCCTCGGCGGCCAGCGAGGCGGCCAGCGCCTCGATCGCCTCGGTGATGATCTCGATCACCATGCCCTCGGCCAGCGCGCACATGGTGGCGGCCTGGTTGATGATCTGGGCGGTCTGGTCCATGCCCTCGGCGGTGGAGTCGAGCGCCTCGACCACCTCGCCCATGTGCCGACCGAAGGCGTCGGAGGCGACGCCCACCCACTGCTGGGCGAGCGGGCGGCACTCCGAGCGCAGCTGCTCGGCCACGCTCCGGACGGCCCGGGCCTGGGCCTGCCACTCCTCGGCGGCGGCGTTCAGGCCGTTCAGGTCGCCGGTGACCTTCTCCAGGTAGTGCATCAGGCCGCTGGCCTCGAGCGCGGCTTCGACCTTGCCGTCCAGCCAGCCGGTCAGGCCGCCCTTCTCGGGCTTGTGGGCCGGGGTGAGCGGCGCGGAGGGCGGGGCCGGGACGGCCTCGGTCCAGGCGTAGGCCTGGCTCGGGCCGAGGTCCACCGGGGAGACGAGCACCTGACCGTTCACTGGCCACCGCCCAGGCCCGCGGCGAGCTCCTGGTCGTGCTGGGCGTAGCTGTCGACGGTGGCGTTCAGGCCCTCCGCCGTCATGCCCAGCGCCTCGATCAGGTCGGCCAGGTTCTGCCCGTTGGCCTCGGCGTGCTGGTTGTACATCTGGTGCAGGTGGGCGGCGTTCGGCAGGTGACCGAAGGCGCTGCCCGAGAGGGCTATGCCGGCCACGGCCGAGCGGGCCTGCCCGAGTTGTCCGTTCTGTTCCCCGACGACCGACGCGTACCTACCCAAAGCCTCGGGCTGCACCCGAAAACCCTGTCCCCCCATGGCCGTTGCTCCCTCGTTCCGGCGATCAAAGCAGCCCATCGTACTGGCTGACGAACACCAGCCCTAGCACTAGGGTTGTTCGGGCCCACCGGACCGAGGAGACCCAGCCGTGAACCCGTACCCCACCCAGCAGAGCAGCGCTCCCGCGCCCCTCCACCCCGGTGAGACGGTGCTCGGCTCGTTCGACCTCGAACTGGACCCGCTGCTCCCGCTCTACTTCGACCCCAGCCGGTTCGCCGGCGCGGCCCTCGCCATGCCTTTCCGCTACCTCTGGGACGGCTTCCGGGCCTCGATGGCCATGCTCGCCCCGCCGGTGCTGCGCGAACTGCTCAGCCTGGACACCCGCTACCAGCGCCGGTACGGCCTCTACCCGATGACCCGGCTCTACCGGGCGATCCGGCGCCCGCTGCACGGCGGCTCCTGGCACGGCGGGCGGGAGTCCACCGCCGGCCGGTTCTGGCTGGCGGTGCGAACCTCTCCGATAAATCTGCAGGTCGACCACAAGCGCTTCACCTTGGTGCTGACCGACCGGCGCCTGCTGGCGCTGTACGGCACCCGGCCGGTCCTCGAGCTGCCCCGGGGCAGCTACGGCCTGCGGCCGGGCACCCCGGACTCCTGGTTCACCAAGCGGGTCGACCTGGCCTTCGCGGACGGCTCCTGGCTGGCCCTCAGCGCCGGCCGCTGGTTCTTCGGCTACAACGAGCAGGAGGAGGCCAAGGCCACCGGCCTCACCCACGCCCTGCGCTGAGCCCGGCTCAGATCAGCCCGTCCCAGAGCTGCTCGACGATGACGGCCCACCAGTTCTCCGGGTCGCCGAAGACGGTGCGGTCCAGCGCGGCCAGGCCCCACTGGAGCTCGGCCACCGCCGGGCCGGCCGCGTACGGGTGCAGCCCGGCCAGCCGGGGCAGCCGCTCGGCGAACAGGGCCAGGCAGCGGACGAAGGCGGTCAGGTCGGCGTTGCAGTAGCGGGCCACCGCGCTGTGCGGGTCGAGGGTGCGGACCTTGCCGTCGGCCGCGTCCACGGTGACCACGGCCCAGCCGTCGGAGCCGATCACGTACTGGCCGGCCAGCGCGGCCCAGGCCGCCTGGGTGGCCCGGCCGCCCCCGCCGCCCTCGGCCAGGTGCGCGCTGACCTCGGGCAGCACCGGGCCGACCCGGCTGCCGTCCAGCACCCCGTCGGCCTGCGGGTGGTGCACCGCGAAGTACCCCGGCACCTCGGCCGGCAGGCCGATCCGGGTGAGCACCCCGGCGGTCGGCTCCGGCAGCCCCGCCGCCAGCACCTCGCCCGCGCCGAACCGGCGCAGCCCCTCGGCGCCGAACAGCGCGCCGAGCCGGGCGGCCAGCTGCGGCTCGCCCTCCGGCTGGGCGGGCGGCACGGCGAGCGGGAAGGGCACCCGGTTGGGCTTCGGGTCGGCGCCCGGCAGCAGCTGCCGGACAGCGGCGGCCCGCTGGTCGAACCGCGGTCCGTACATCAGCCGGTGGCTCAGCTGGGCCTGCGGCAGCTCGGCGGCCAGGTCGAGCACGGTGTAGTTGCCGGGCAGCATGGCCAGCCGCAGGTCGGTCCGCACCCCGATCACCTGCTCGGCCTTGACCCCCTGCTCCTTCAGCTGCCACCAGGCGCGCAGCGCCGGGTGCGGGCGGCCCGGGGCCGAGCGCAGCTCCAGCACCTGCCGCTCGCCCTGGCCGTCCAGCCAGCTCAGCTCGGCCCGGTCGCCGGGGCCGGTGACCGGCGGCAGCGCCGGGTCGTACCGGTCGGCGCCGAGCTTGGCCCGGTAGAGGCCGACGATCTCCGGCACCGGGCAGGAGGGCCAGACCGTCAGCTCGCCGGTGGCCCGGTCGACCACGGCCCCGGCCGCGCCGAGCTCCTCGGGGGCCCGCCGCCCGCCGGTCAGCGGGTCGACCTGCACGGGGGCGGGCTCGGGCCAGACCACCCAGCCGAGCTCGAACTCGTGGCTGCGGACCGCGCGCGCCGCCTCCTGCGGCAACTCGCCGTTGAACCAGCGGTGCGCGATGTCCAGGGCCTGCTCGCGGGTGATCATCGGGTCTTGCTCCTGGTGCGGTGGGCGGTCAGCCGCGAGCGCGGCGGGGCGACGGCGGGGGCGGCGGCAGCGGGGGCCGGCTGCTCGACCGGGGCCGAGGCGGTCGCCGGGGCCGGGACGGCGGCCGACAGCTCGGTGAGGTCCAGCGGCCGGGAGGCCGCGTCCAGCGCGATCGCCCAGAGGCCGTGGTCGGCCGGGTGCAGCGGGCTCGGTGCCTGACGGCCCGACAGGTGGTCGAGGTAGGTCAGCGCCTTGCCGTGCAGCACGGCGTTCCAGGTGTGCGAGCGGCCGTACTCGTCCAGGGTGAGCAGCACCGCCTGGGCACCGGGCCCGGAGCGGTGCAGCGCCAGCGCGAGCTGCTCGAAGGCGCCCGTGCCGTCGCCCAGGTCGCGGAACCGGGTGCCGAGCTCGCGCTCGATCCGGTCCCGGCCGCCGCGCTCGCCCCACGGGCCGTCGGGCAGCCGGGGAGCGGCGCAGGTCGGCAGGCCGGCGAAGGTCCGCAGGCCGGAGAGCGCCAGGTCCACGCAGGTGTTGGCGCGGCCGCTCTCGCGCGGGCCGCCACCGTTGATCGCCTCGGCCCAGTCGCCCGCGCGCGGGTCCGGGTGTACGGCGTAGGAGCCGTCGGCCGCACGCGGCACCCGCCGCTCCACCTCGCGCTGGTGCGCCGGGTCGACCGGCCCGAGCCCGCCGGGCAGGCCGTACGGACGGCTGTCCGTGCTCCGCTCGCGCTTCTCCACGGGCGGCGGCGGGGCCGGGCGGGTGTACGCCTGCACCACCAGGTACGCGGCCGAGACCTGCCCGGGCTCCACCGGGGCGCTCCAGGCGCCGGCCGGGGCGTCGGGCCGACGCCCCGGCAGCGGCTGGTCGGCGTAGCCCCGGAGCGGGCCGGGCGCCGAGGTGCCCAGGCCCGGGGCGGCGACCGGCCTGGCCACGCCCGGGCGGGCGTCCTGCACCGGGAGGCCGACCACGGCGCCGGTGGTGCTGGTGGCACCCGGGGTGCCGGTGCCGCCCGCGCTGCCCGCGCTGCCCGCGACCGGGCCGAGTGGCACCGCACCGCTGCTGCCCGCGCCGCTGCTGCCCGGGGCGCCAGCAGCGCCGGGGGCACCGGCGGCACCCGGCGCACCGGCCGGGGGCGCACCGGGGGTGACCGGGCCGCCGGCCACGGGCGCGCCGGTCACCGGAGCGCCGGCGACCGGGCCGGCCCCGACGCCGGCCACCGGGCCGGTGGCGATCGGCGCGCTCAGCGGGCCGCCGGTGACGGGCGTACCGACCGGGCCTCCGGAGACCGGCAGACCGCCGCCGACCGGGCCGCCGCCGAGCGAGACGCCGCCCGACTGGCTGCCGCCCGGGTCGGGCCGGTAGCCGCCGCCGGCCGGGCCGGAGGCGTCCACCGAGCTCCACGGGTCGCCGGCGGCCGGCGGCGCGCTGGGCGCGGGCGGCAGCGGGGCCGTCCCGAGCGAGTCGGTGTGCACGCTCGGCGGGCCGGCCGGGGCCGGCGGGTCGGGCAGCGGGTGGCTCGGGCCCTGGTAGCCGCCACCACCGCCACCGCCCACGCCGCCCGCGCCGTAGCCGCCGCCGTAGTCGCCGCCACCGCGGTGGCCGCCGCCGTACGAGCCGCCGCCTCCGCCACCGCCGCCGCTGGTGGCCACGGTGGGCGTGGGGGTGGTGTCCAGGGTCGGGGCCGGGGTGGTGGTGAGGTCGACCTGGGCGGGGCCGAGGCCCAGGTGCAGGCCGTTGCCGGGCTTGGTCGACAGGCCGGTGGGGCCGGTGGGGGTGGTGGTGCTCTTGGTGGTCAGGTCGGTCAGGGGGTCGACCGGCGGGGTGCCGTTCGGGTCGGTCAGCGGCAGCTGGTTGCCCTGCTGGTCGAACCGGGGCTTGCCGGCGAGCCCGGGCGGGGTGGGGTTGGTCGGGCCGGTGCCGGTGGGGCCGATGCCGTACGGGTCGGTGCCGCTGACGGGCTTGCCGGTGGCGTCGAAGAGCTGCGGCTTGCCGTCCTTGCCGAGCAGCGGCTTGCCCTGGGCGTCGAGGTCGAGGGTGAGGCCGGTGCCGCCCACCGCGCCGTCGGTGCCGACCAGCACGGGCTTGCCGTCCGGGCCGGTCAGCGGCTTACCGGTGGTGTCCAGCGCGACCCCGGCCACCGGGTTGCCCTGGCGGTCGGTCAGTTCTATCTGGCCCGAGGAGTCGAGCACGGGCTTGCCGTTCTGCCCGACCGCCACGGTGATCCCGGCCACGCCGGGCACGGCCGTGCCGTTCTGGTCCAGGAAGACCGGCTGGCCCTGGGCGTCGGTGCGCACGGTGCCGTCGCGGCGCAGCGCCACGTGCAGGGTCTGCATCCCGGCCACCCCGAGGGCGCCGCTCTTGACCCCGGTGGTCAACACGCTCTTGGCCGGCAGGTCGCCGGCCCGGGCGTCCACCTTCAACTGCCCCGTGCCGAGCCGCTCCAGGGCGATGACGGCGGGCTCCTTGAGGGCGGCCCGCAGCTCGTGCTCCAGCCGGTCGGCCAGCCCGTCCAGCAGCGCGCCGACGTGCAGCTTGGCCACCTCGGTCTCGGCCGCCTCGCCCACGTCGGCGACCACGCCGGTGACGGCCTTGGCCACGCTGCCGAGCACCCCGCCGCCGAGCGCCTGCTTGGCCTTGTCACCCAGCGAGTCGGTGGCCTTGAGCTGGTCGGCCAGCGAGTGCAGCGCGGCGACGATGCCGGCCTTGCACTCGTCCACCGCCACGGCGGCGTCGTCGAAGGCCTTGGCCAGCAGCTCGGCCGCCGCCCGGGCGTCGTCCAGGTGGCCCCGGCCGCCGTCGGCGAAGGCCCGCCAGTGGTCGGCGAAGGCGTCCACCGAGCTGCCGGAGTTCTCGGAGGTGACGCGCTGGGCCGAATCCTGGCCGCGGCGGCCGAGCCGCTCGGCCTCGGCGCCGAAGTCGCGCCAGAGGGCGGCGGCCCGGCGCAGCCCGTCCTCGTCCGCCTCGGGCCACTTGTGGCTGGTCTTCGCCATCACCGGGACGAGGTCCTCGGGCAAACTCCGGGACACGTGAGTCCCCCTTCGGGTTCGACGGTTGGTACGAGGGGCGGCGCCGCGCTCCGGCGGCCACGCCGAACGCGGGCCTCGGGCATCAGCCGAGACGCGCCAGGCGCGGGGGCAGTTGCAGCGCGCCGCCCCGGTGGTCGGGGTGGGGCGGGGTCAGCGGGTCAGGCCCGCGGTGATCTCGTCCTCGGTGCCGCTGGTGCTGTCGGCCATCGCATGCAGGCCGGAACCGACCACGCGGAGCTGGTCCGCCAGTCCGTTCAACCCGGCCACCAGCTGGGGCTGCGCCTCCTGCCAGGCCGCGCCGAAGCCGTGGCCCGGGGCGTCCGTGCCCCAGGGCGTGCCGAGGTCCGCGAAGCCCTGCTCCAGGGTCATCGCGGCCCGGTTGAAATCGTTCGAGATGGACTCGAACTCCTTGCCCTCACCGTGCAGTTCCCAGGGCTTGAGGAGGAATCCGCCGCCCCCGCCCACCGCGTTCGCCGCCATCCGTGCACTCCCCCGTCATCGTCCGTCCGGCGGCGCCATCCTAGGCCCCGCCCCCGGGGGCGCCGCAGGGGTGGCGCCTCTTTCTCACGGCAGCTTCACGACCTGCCCCGACGGGCACCGCCCGACCGCCACCCACAGGCCATACCCTTACCGGGTGGCAGCAGAGACCCCGAAGCCCCTGAAGAAGTCCAACAGCGGCAAGAACAGCAAGAGCACCACCGGCGCCAAGGGCACCAAGGCTCCCAAGAAGCAGAAGAACCCGGTCGACCTGGGCATGCCGGCCCCGCTCCCCGAGGTCGGGCTCGACTTCGCCCGGGCCTGGGTGGAGTTCGCCGACCCGGCCGACGAGGAGCAGGTCTTCCGCTGCGACCTGACCTGGCTGACCTCGCGCTGGGGCTGCATCTTCGGCAAGGGCTGCCACGGGATCCGGCCCGGGCGCGGCGAGTCGGACGGGTGCTGCACGCTCGGCGCGCACTACTCGGACGAGGAGGACGAGCAGCGGGTGGCCTCCCACGCGGCCCGCCTCACCCCGGCCGACTGGGAGCTCTTCGAGCACGGCACCGACGCCAAGGGCCGGATCAAGCTCGACGGCGGCATCACCATGTTCGACGAGGACGGCGACCGCCAGACCCGCCGGGTCGACGGCGCCTGCCTCTTCCTCAACCGCCCCGGCTTCGCCGGCGGCGCCGGCTGCGCCCTGCACTCGCTCGCCCTGCGCGAGGGCAAGGAGCCCCTGGAGACCAAGCCCGACGTCTGCTGGCAGCTCCCGGTCCGCCGCACCTACGACTGGATCGACCGCCCCGACGACACCCGCTACCTCCAGGTCACCATCGGCGAGTACGACCGCCGAGGCTGGGGCCCCGGCGGCCACGACCTCCACTGGTGGTGCACCAGCTCCCCCGAGGCCCACAACGGCCCCGACCCGGTCTACGTCTCCTACCGCCCCGAGCTCACCGAACTCATGGGCCCCGAGGGCTACGCCGTCCTCGCCGACCTCTGCGCCCAGCGCATGGCCTCGGGCAGCGACCGCACCCACGCCCCCCACCCGGCCGACGGCTTCGACGCCTGACCCGGCCGGCGGGGGGCCGGCCCGGGGCCTACTTGTCGATGTCGCCGACCACGAAGAACATCGAGCCGAGGATGGCGACCATGTCGGCGACCAGGGTGCCGGGGAGCAGCTCGGTCAGGGCCTGGATGTTGTTGTAGGAGGCCGAGCGGAGCTTGAGGCGCCAGGGGGTCTTCTCGCCGCGGGAGACGAGGTAGTAGCCGTTGATGCCGAGGGGGTTCTCGGTCCAGGCGTAGGTGGCGCCCTCGGGGGCCTTGAGCACCTTGGGGAGGCGGAGGTTGACCGGGCCGGGGGCGAGGGTGGCGAGCTTGTCGAGGCAGGCGTCGGCCAGGTCGAGGGAGTTGGCGGTCTGCTCGATCAGGCACTCGAAGCGGGCCAGGCAGTCGCCCTCCTCGCGGGTGACCACGGTGAGCACCTCGCGCAGCTCCGGCGAGCCGTACGCGAGGTAGGGCTCGTCCCGCCGCAGGTCGAAGTCGACCCCGCTGGCGCGGGCGATCGGGCCGCTGACCCCGTACGCGTGCACGTGCGCGGCGGAGAGCACGCCGACCCCGGCGGTGCGGCCGCGGAAGATCTCGTTGCCGAGCACCAGGTCCTCGAAGACCGGCAGCTGGGCGCGGACGGTGGCCACGGCGGCCCGGACGCGGGCCAGCCAGCCGGCCGGGACGTCCTCCTTGAGGCCGCCGACCCGGTTGAACATGTAGTGCATCCGGCCGCCGGAGGCCTCCTCCAGCACGTGCTGGAGCTCCTCGCGGCCGTTGAAGGCGTGGAAGACCGGGGTGATCCCGCCGAGCTCCAGCGGGTAGGAGCCGAGGAACATCAGGTGGTTGAGCACCCGGTTGAGCTCGGCCAGCATGGTGCGGATCCAGACCGCCCGCTCGGGCACCTCCATGCCGAGCATCCGCTCGACCGAGAGCACCACGCCCAGCTCGTTGGCGAAGGCGGAGAGCCAGTCGTGCCGGTTGGCCAGCATGATGATCTGCCGGTAGTCCCGGGCCTCGAAGAGCTTCTCGGCGCCCCGGTGCATGTACCCGATCACGGGCTCGGCCGCGAGGATCCGCTCGCCGTCCAGCACCAGCTTGAGCCGCAGCACACCGTGGGTGGACGGGTGCTGCGGGCCGATGTTGAGCACCATGTCGGTGGTGCCCAGCTCGCCCGTCACGTTGTCGGCCCCGGCGCCGATGCCGACCGTGGTCTCCCTGATGAGGCTCATGAGGGGAGAGTCTGCCACCCATCGAGCCCCCGCAGGGCTTCCGGTACCGGCATTCGGACCGTCTGTGTCAACCACCGGAAGCCGCCGAGCCCGGCCGGATCGGTCAGCTCGGCCGACTCCCCCGCGCCGCCGAGCGCGCGCAGGTACGCCACCGGGTCGGTGGAGGCCAGCTCGAGCGGCGGGCGCCCGCCGTCCACGCCGAGCGCCCGCAGCGCCGCACGCTGCGTCGTCCACAGGCTGTGGAGACCGGGCGCCGCCGCCGAGTCCAGTGCCACGTGCGCCGTCACGTCGCAGGAGCCGTCCGGCACGGGCTCCACCTCGCGGCCCGCGCGGAAGCCGGCCAGGGTGCCGAAGAGCGGACGGTCGGCCCGGGTGTGCGCGTAGTCCACGGCCACGGCCAGGCCGCGCTCAAGCCCGGCCACAGCGCCGCGCCAGGCGGCGTCCCGGCTGCGGCCGAGCTCGACCCGGGCGCCGGGCTCCTCGGCGGGCCACCAGCGGGCGGCCCACTCGGCGTCCGCCCCGGCCACCGGCGCGGCCAGCCGCTCCTCCCCGGCGGGGGTCACCTCCACCAGCCGGAGCACCCCGTCCTCGTCCACCTC
This sequence comes from Kitasatospora sp. MMS16-BH015, assembly GCF_002943525.1. NCBI lineage: Bacteria > Bacillati > Actinomycetota > Actinomycetes > Kitasatosporales > Streptomycetaceae > Kitasatospora > Kitasatospora sp. MMS16-BH015. Next base: position 3,724,438 of record NZ_CP025394.1, read on the forward strand.
GGCGATGTCCAGCGGCACGTTGTCCAGCCACTCGTTGGCGAAGAGCAGCCCGGCGAAGCCGGTGGGCACCCGGTCCGTCCACTCCACCTCGGCCGGCACCCCGGCCGGCCGCTCGGCCACCTCGACAGCCACCGGCCGCAGCCGGCCGCCCAGGTCGCCCCGGTCGTCCAGGCCGCCGACCGCCGCCAGCACCCCGGTGAGCAGCTCGCCCCGCCCGGCCCCCACGTCGACCAGGGTGATCACCTCGGGTCGGCCGAGCTCCCGGTCCACCTCGCGCAGGAGGCGGGCGACCGCCCCGGCGTAGTGCGGGGAGGCGTGCACGGAGGTGCGGAAGTGGCCCACCGGGCCCTCCGGCCTGCGGTAGAAGCCGCTGTCGGGCGCGTACAGGGCCTGTTCCATCGCGGTCTGCCACCGCTGCCAGCTCATGCCCGGACGGTACCGCCCTCTCCACCTTGGGGAGTAGGCCGGATCGCCCTCGCGGCGGACCTGGAAGCCCCCCCGCGCTGCCTACGCTTGTACTGTGCATCGACTCAACGCCTGGCTCCGCCGTCACCCCATGGTGGTCGACTCCGCCTGGGCCTTGCTCGTGCTCTTCTTCGGGGCGCTCTCCGACATCGACCAGGGCGGCTCCTGGCAGCTCGGGGCCGGCCTGCTGGTCTCGCTCGCCGTGGCCGCCCTGATGGTGGTGCGCCGCAAGTACCCGAACCTGACCACCGCCGTCGGGGTGGCGCTCGGCCTCTCCCAGATCGCCTTCAACATCATCCCGGGCGCCTCCAGCATCGCCTACCTGGTCTTCGCGTACACCGCCGCCGCCTTCGGCGCCCCCTGGGCCTCCCGGATCGCGCTCGGCGTCGGGCTGACGGCCGGGCCGCTGACGGTCTGGCGGTTCTTCTACGTCGAGGAGGACCCGGCGGGCAGCAGCCCGCACGGACTGGCCCAGTCGGCCTTCCTCGCGGCCCTGCTCTCCACCCCCTTCGTGCTCTGCTGGGCCTGGGGCCGGCTGACCCGCGTCCGCCGGGCCTACCTGGTGGAGCTGGAGGACCGCGCGGCCCGGCTGGAGCGCGAGCGGGACGCCCAGGCCAAGGTGGCCGTGGCCGCCGAGCGGGCCCGGATCGCCCGCGAGCTGCACGACGTGGTCGCGCACAACGTCTCGGTGATGATCGTCCAGGCCGACGGCGCCGCGTACGTGATGGACAACTCGCCCCAGCAGGCCAAGGAAGCGCTGGGCACCATCGCCGCCACCGGGCGCCAGGCGCTGGTCGAGATGCGCCGCCTGCTGGGCGTGCTGCGCACCGCCGACACCGCCGACGAGTACGTGCCGCAGCCCGGCGTCGAGGAGCTGCCCGACCTGCTGGAGCAGGTCCGCACGGCCGGTCTGCCGGTCTCCTTCTCCACCACCGGCGAGGCCCGCGACCTGCCGCGCGGCGTGGAGCTGACGGTCTACCGGATCGTCCAGGAGGCGCTCACCAACGTGCGCAAGCACGGCGGCCCCGACGTGCGGGCCAACGTGGCCGTCGACTTCCGCGACCGCGAGCTGGAGGTGCTGATCGAGGACGACGGCCGCGGCTCCACCGCGGAGCAGCTCGCCGCGGGCGGCACGGACGGCCTCGGCCACGGCCTGATCGGCATGCGCGAGCGGGTCGGCATGGTCAGCGGCAGCCTCGACGTGGGCCAACGCCCCGGCGGCGGCTTCCGCATCCGCGCCGTGATGCCCCTCAAATCCGGCAAATGAGCGCCATCGCCAGGGGCGCGGGGAACTGCGCGGCCCACCCCGCACGTCGCCGCAGCTGAAAAGCCTCGATCCGCTTGCACTATCCAGGAGCCCCAATTGACCATCCGCGTCATGCTCGTCGACGACCAGGAACTGCTCCGCACCGGCTTCCGGATGGTGCTCCAGTCCCAGGGGGACATCGAGATCGCCGCCGAGGCCGGCGACGGGCAGGAGGCGCTCGCCGTCCTGGAGCGCGCCGAGGTGGACGTGATCCTGATGGACGTCCGGATGCCCCGGCTGGACGGCGTCCAGGCCACCCGCCGGATCTGCCTCACCGAGGACGGCCTGCCCCGCGAGGGGGCCCCGCACGTGCTCATCCTGACCACCTTCGACCTGGACGAGTACGCCTTCGCCGCGCTCAAGGCCGGGGCCAGCGGCTTCCTGCTCAAGGACGTGCCGCCCACCGAGCTGGTCGCGGCCATCCGGGCCGTGCACGGCGGGGACGCCGTGGTCGCCCCGACCACCACCCGCCGGATGATCGACCGCTTCGCCCAGGTGCTGCCCACCTCCCGCGAGACGCCCGGCGCCGCCACCCTGGCCCCGCTCACCGAGCGCGAGCGGGAGGTCTTCCTGCTGGTGGCCCAGGGCCTCTCCAACGGCGAGATCGCCGCCCGGCTCACCCTCTCCGAGGCCACTGTGAAGACCCACGTCGGCCGGATCCTGGCCAAGCTCGGGCTGCGCGACCGCGTCCAGGCCGTGGTGCTCGCCTACGAGGCGGGGCTGGTCCGGGCCGGGGAGTGAGGGCCGGATGCTGACGGGGTGCAGCCGCCCGGCTACGGAACTCGGGGCTTTCCGGGCGAATCGGACTGATGTACCGTCCCGTGAGTTCCCCTTCCGACGGCCGGGCTCCGCACTCCGACGGCCGAGCCCCGCGCCAAGACCCCGGGATGTCCCATGACGGCTGTGCCCCCGGCCGCCCCGCAGGTCCGCTTCCTCCGCCTCCTCGGCCGGATCCTCTGGCGGCCGAACTCCCGCTGGCACCAGCGCGCGGTGGACCTGCTGCTGGTGCTCCCCGCCGGGCTGGACGCCGCCCTCAACTACCCGCCGCCCCGCGACTGGAGCTTCTGGGCCTCGCTCGCGGCGGCCGGCGTGCTGCTGCTGCGCCGGCGGCTGCCGCTCTGCGTGCTGCTCGCCACCCTGCCCGGCCTGTACGCCGGCCGGGCGCTGATCGCGGCCATGGTCGCGGTCTACACGGTGGCCCGCTCGGCCCGGCCGACCTGGCAGAAGGTGCTGGCGGCCGCGCTGGTGGTGACCGGCTCCTTCATACCCTGGCCGATCAGCGACATCACCAA